>NZ_JAESNB010000009.1:0-95881 GCF_017893435.1 Staphylococcus sp. GDB9P120P | reverse complement strand
TCTAGTTTTGAATGTATAATAGTTATACATGATATTGTCTGGTGACTATAGCAAGGAGGTCACACCTGTTCCCATGCCGAACACAGAAGTTAAGCTCCTTAGCGCCGATGGTAGTCGGACTTACGTTCCGCAAGAGTAGGACGTTGCCAGGCAATATTTCATTATTCCACAGTAGCTCAGTGGTAGAGCTATCGGCTGTTAACCGATCGGTCGTAGGTTCGAGTCCTACCTGTGGAGCCATATGGCCCCGTGGTCAAGCGGTTAAGACACCGCCCTTTCACGGCGGTAACACGGGTTCGAGTCCCGTCGGGGTCATTTTATACATATTGGAGGATTAGCTCAGCTGGGAGAGCATCTGCCTTACAAGCAGGGGGTCGGCGGTTCGAACCCGTCATCCTCCACCATTGCTAATTTAATAATGCGGAGGGGTAGCGAAGTGGCTAAACGCGGCGGACTGTAAATCCGCTCCTTCGGGTTCGGCAGTTCGAATCTGCCCCCCTCCACCATTAATGGGCTATAGCCAAGCGGTAAGGCAACGGACTTTGACTCCGTCACGCGCTGGTTCGAATCCAGCTAGCCCAGCCATTAGAGCCATTAGCTCAGTTGGTAGAGCATCTGACTTTTAATCAGAGGGTCAGAGGTTCGAATCCTCTATGGCTCACTTTTTAAGCATTCCTTTGGGAATGCTTTTTTGTTTTTTTATAAATGAAAAATTTTTTGATATTTAGTATATACATTTTTTTGTTTAAAACTATAAAATTACATTGCTATATTTAGTTATTTTGAATTAAAAATCGTTTTTTTGTTTCTTTATGTAATTTGCTTAAAATCTTACAATTGAGGGCGCTTGTATTAACTTGAAAGTCATATCACTTTAGATTATCCTAATATCAAACGCAAACAAAGGGGTTTTTTTATGGATAAATTAGTAGAGATTATTGGTGCACCTTCGACTTATGGCCAAAAAAAATTAGGGGTAGATTTTGGTCCAGATGCAATTCGATATGCAGGTATTGTAGAACGAATACAAAATATTGGAATTGATGTTAAAGATTCAGGTAACATTAATGTTCCTGCAATGCGTTTAGAGAAGTTTAACTCAGTTCAAAAAGGCTTACGTAATTTAGATGAAATAGTAGAAGTATCTAATCAACTCAGTGAAACAGTAGGGCAAAGTGTTGATAATGGCAATTTTCCACTTATTTTAGGTGGAGACCATTCCATAGCAATAGGCTCTATTTCGGGTATCAGTAAACACTATGAGAATTTAGGTGTCATTTGGTATGATGCTCACGGTGATTTAAATATACCTGAGGAATCACCTTCTGGTAATATACATGGAATGCCACTACGGGTATTAGCCGGAGAAGGTGATTCACGTTTAGTGAATATCTCTAATTTTGCACCTAAAGTTAAACCAGAAAATATCGTGCTTATAGGCATGAGAGATTTAGATAAGGGAGAACGTCAATACATTAAAGAAAATAATATTAAAACATATACAATGGCAGATATTGATAAACTAGGCATTAAACAAGTGATGGAACAAACTTTAGATTATTTGAAATCTAAAACAGATGGCATTCATTTATCATTAGATGTAGATGCTTTAGATCCAGCTGAAACACCAGGAACTGGTACACGAGTGCTGGGAGGCTTAACATATAGGGAAAGTCATTTTGCACTTGAATTATTACATAAGTCAAATTTAATCACTTCAATGGATTTAGTAGAAGTCAATCCATTGATAGATATGAATAATCACACAGCAGAACAGGCAGTTTCTTTAGTAGGTAGTTTCTTTGGTGAAACATTATTATAAAAAACAAGGAATAATATGGCATTATTTCCATATTATTCCTTTTTATATTCCTTTTAATTTTATGATAAAAATTTAATACTTAATATGACAGTTAGTGTTATGATTGGTATAATATATATCATGGGAACAGATAACCGGAGGAGATGTTATGGATTTATCCAACTTTTTTGATGATTGGAGTACAGTCAAAATAATTGCTAGTGTACTCGATTTGCTCATTGTATGGTATGTACTTTATCTTCTCATTACAGTATTTAAAGGTACAAAAGCGATTCAATTACTGAAAGGTATTGTTGTAATTGTAATCGGCCAACAAGTGAGTAAAATGTTAAATTTAACAGCGACATCTCGTTTGTTTGATTTAGTAATACAATGGGGTGTTTTAGCTTTAATTGTTATATTTCAACCGGAGATTAGACGCGCTTTAGAACAACTGGGTAGAGGAAGTCTATTTAAACGCTATTCCACAAGTTTGAATAGTGATGAGGACAAACTTATTTCGTCTGTTTCTAAGGCAGTACAGTATATGGCTAAACGTCGTATTGGTGCATTAATCGTATTTGAAAAAGAAACAGGATTACAAGATTATATTGAAACAGGTATAGCAATGAATTCTGAAATTTCTCAAGAATTATTGACTAATGTGTTTATACCTAATACACCTTTACATGATGGTGCTATGATCATTCAAGCGAACAAAATTGCAAGTGCTGCCAGTTATTTGCCACTATCAGACAGTGCTAAAATAGCTAAAAGTTTAGGAACAAGACATAGAGCAGCTGTAGGTATTTCAGAAGTTTCAGATGCATTTACAGTAGTAGTATCTGAAGAAACTGGATCTATTTCAGTCACATTTGATGGAAAATTGAGAAAAGATATATCAAATGAAGCATTTGAAGAATTATTGGCTGAACATTGGTTTGGCACACACTTTCAAGAGAAAGGTGTGAATTAATATGTTAGAAAGTAAATGGGGCTTAAGATTAATAGCATTAGTTTTAGCACTAGTATTTTTCTTATCTGTCAATAACATGTTTGGTAATATCTTTAATGCTGACCAATTAGGACATAAATCTACGGAAACACTTCAAGATGTACCAGTGCAAGTTAATTATGATAGTAAATCGTTATATGCTAGCGATGTGCCGAGTAAGGTAGATATTGAAATATCTGGCCCACAATCTCAAGTATTAAAAGCTGAAAACGGTGAAAATATTAAGGCAGTACTTGATCTGAGTGGTGAGAAAGCTGGAAAGCATACCACACAATTCAAAGTCAATGGTTTAAATAAAAACATTGATTATACAGTTAAGCCAAAAGAAACAACAGTTAATCTTGAAGAAAAAGTTACTAAAAAACTTAAGGTAGAACCTGACGTGAGTGATAACGATTTAAATGCTAATTATAAAGTTAGTGATCAAAGTGTATCACCTGAAACAGTTAAAGTGACTGGTGGTAGCAAACAAATTGATAAAATTGCATATTTAAAAGCTACGTTTAAGGATAAAGATAAAATTAGCAAAGATACTACGGATATTGCACGTATCACTGCTTTTGACAGAAACCTTAATAAAATTAAAGTATTAATTGAACCGAATGAAGTTAATTTGAGTGTAAAAGTAGAAGATTATAGCAAGAAAGTAAAAGTTAAAACTAAAGCAATAGGTGCTTTACCTAAAGGTAAAGAAATAGATGATATAAAATTAGATGAAAAAGAAGTGGAAATTTTCGGTAATAGAAACGACATTCAAGATATTGACGAAATTACTGCAGAAATCGATTTAGATGGTGTTACAGAATCAACTGAAAAAAATGTAGAATTTAAATTACCAGATGACGTTTCAAAAATTAATCCAAAAGAAACAACAGCAAAAATTAATATTAAATAGTTTTTTATAAAGGAGATATAAATCATGGCAAAATATTTTGGTACAGACGGCGTAAGGGGCGTTGCAAATAAAGAATTAACGCCAGAACTTGCGTTTAAATTAGGGCGTTTTGGGGGTTACGTGTTAGCCCATAATGAAGGTGAAAAGCACCCTAAAGTACTCGTTGGTAGAGATACTCGTGTTTCTGGTGAAATGCTTGAATCTGCATTAATTGCTGGATTGATTTCAATCGGTGCAGAAGTGATGCGTTTAGGTGTTATATCAACACCTGGCGTAGCGTATTTAACTAAAGAGATGGAAGCTGAACTAGGTGTTATGATTTCTGCATCTCACAATCCTGTTCCAGATAATGGTATTAAATTTTTTGGCTCTGATGGTTTCAAACTTTCTGACGATCAAGAAAGAGAAATTGAACAATTATTAGATCAAGAAAACCCAGAATTACCACGTCCAGTAGGGGATGACATCGTGCATTATTCTGATTATTTTGAAGGTGCACAGAAGTACATAAGTTATTTAAAATCTACTATTGATGTTAACTTAGATGGCATGAAAATCGCTTTAGATGGCGCCCATGGTTCTACTTCATCACTAGCACCGTTTTTATTTGGAGATTTAGAGGCCGATACAGTTACAGTTGGTTGTAATCCTAATGGTTATAATATTAATGATAATGTAGGATCAACACATCCAGAAACGCTGTCTGAAAAAGTAGTTGAGGAAGAATGCGACTTTGGTTTAGCTTTTGATGGCGATGGCGATAGATTAATTGCCGTTGATGAAAATGGGGACATCGTAGACGGAGATCAAATTATGTTCATCATTGGTCAAGCAATGAGCAAGAATCAAGAATTAAATAATAATATGATAGTCTCAACAGTCATGAGTAATCTAGGGTTCTACAAAGCCTTAGAAGATGAAGGCATTCAATCTAATAAAACAAAAGTTGGAGATCGTTACGTAGTTGAAGAAATGCGTAGAGGTAATTATAATTTAGGCGGAGAACAATCTGGTCATATCGTGTTAATGGATTATAACACTACTGGTGATGGTTTATTAACAGGCGTGCATTTAGCAAGTATTATTAAAATGACTGGTAAAAGCTTAAGTCAACTTGCAAAACAAATGAAAAAATATCCTCAATCTTTAGTCAATGTACGTGTGACTGATAAATATCGCGTGGAAGAAAATGTAGATGTTCAGGAAGTCATGACTAGAGTAGAAGTTGATATGAACGGAGAAGGACGTATTTTAGTTAGACCTTCAGGAACAGAACCTTTAGTAAGAGTTATGGTTGAAGCAGCAACTGATGAAGCAGCGCAACGATATGCTCAAACAATTGCTGATGTAGTTAAAGACAAAATGGGTCTAAATGAATAAGCTTTTTATTTATTATAAACTGTCAATACAAGTACTAATGGTAGCGTTAGTACATGTATTGACAGTTTTTTTATTAGTAAAGTATCAAAAACATAGGATAGTTCATAAAATTATATTTTAAATTTATATAAAATAAGTTGTATGCTTAGTAGAATACTATATAAAAAAACTACAAGATTGAGTTACAATCATAACTTATCTCTAACAAGCACAGTCTAAGCTATAAAAAATTAACCATAAAAAAGGCTAATCCGTATTTAAACGGATCAGCCTTTGACTTAGAAATATTGTATTGTTCAATACTGTAACTAAATATATTATCTTTTAATCATTTAATACTATAAGACGTTGTATTCTTTGCTAATTTCAGATGCTAATTGATCATCAATTTTAGCGTAATCTTTTAAGAATGTTTCAACACCATATTCATTAATATAATTGTTTTTTTCTACTGTTTCTTGATCATTCATGTCATCATATTTTAACAGTAATGCAGCTGCCTTAATTAACGCCTGATGTTTCAAATTATTTTGATAAAGATAATTTAATGGTTTAATAATTCTGTCTTGCGGTCCGATTTTACGGATCGTACCTCGACCTACACGAGTCACTTCATCTGAAAGGTGCGGATTTTTAAAGCGTTCAATAATTTTATCAACATATTGTGCTTGTTCAGTTGTTGAAAAATCAAATTGGTTGGTAATGTACTGACTTGTTTCTTTCAAGACTTCTTCTAGATCATGTTTGATCATTTTATCATTAATTGCATCTAAGATCGTCGGTTGATTATTATATCTACCAGCATAAGCTAAGTATGCATGGCCAGTGTTTACCGTCAATAATTTTCTTTCAATATATGGTGTCAAATTTGATACGTATTTAATATGGTTTAATTCTGGACCATACCATGCATCTTTTTCTACAACCCATTCATAGAAAGGTTCCACGATAACATCTAGAATATTTTCGTTTGTTTGCAGAGGGACAATTCTATCAACTGCTGAGTTAACAAAATGAATATGTTCATCTAATGGTCCAGTGATATCTAGAATTGCCTCTTTCAATGTATTCGTGGCCATAATGGCATTTTCACAAGCAACAATATTTACTGGTGTTTCTTTTTCTTTTAAATAAGGCGCAAACGTTTTAGCAATAATCGGTAAAATATTGACACCGACTGCAGTAGTAATTAAATCTGCTTCTAATACGGCTTCTTTTAATTTAGCAGAAGGTTGCCCTGAATTGATTGCGTCTACATTGTGTACGCGAGTTGTTGTGTTTGCTTCGTCTGCTAATATGACGTCATATTCTTGTTTAGAATCTAAAGCATCAATAATTTCAGCATTGACATCTGCAAATGTAACTTTAATATCATTATCAGCTAAAATATAACCAATAAAACCACGACCAATGTTACCTGCACCAAAATGTAATGCTTTCATTATGCGTCAGCCTCCTCAAATACTTGCTTAATTTCTTCAGCTGATGAAGCATTGATAATGCGTTCAACATTTTCTTCTTCACTAAATGTGATGGCAATTTTTGATAATAAATCTAGATGCTCACCATCTTTACCTGCGATACCAACAACAACTTTAACTTCTTCTCCATCCCAATCAACACCTTCAGGAATTTGAATTAAAGTTAAGCCTGATTTTAAAACACTTGTTTTAGCTTCATCTGTACCGTGGGGAATAGCTAATCCATTTCCCATAAATGTTGTTACAACTTGCTCGCGATCTTTCATAGCTTGAATATAGTCTTCTGTAACTGCACCACTTGATACAAGTGCTTGTCCTGCTTTTTCAATTGCTTCGTTTTGATCTTTCACTGTTTGATTAATAAAAATATTGTCATTGCTAAATAATTCACTCATATCATTCACTCCATGTTTAATTGATTTTGTAATGCTTTCAGATAACTTTGTTTAAGTAAATCTGTTAATTGTTCCGGTTGTTTCATAAATTGGTCGATATCATCGAGATACTCACCAATTTTTCCAGATAATTCACTAATAAATTGTGCCATGATATCATCTGGAGGTATGAACATATTTAATAAATATGTTACAGAAACTTTGTCATTTTGATTACTATTAAGCATAAGTGGCTTTTCTAAAATAGTGACTAAGATAAATGGCTTCTTAATTAAATCACTTTTTAAGTGTGGCATAGCAATGGGATAAGGGTCTAAAACAAAACCTTGTTCATCCATGCGTTGCTTAATAAGTTCAGCGAATGACTGCTTATCTTCAATAATTTGATGTTTAAATAATTGTTCAGTTAAATACGTAATCCAATCTTGAGTATGTGCATAATCAAGATAAATTGAATCAATGACTTCTAGTCCTTTACGGATATATTCTAATTGATATTCAGGATTTGCAAAAGTTGTACCAGTGCCATCAAATATTTGTGTTTGTGGTTTGTCTTGTTGCATGTTTAGAAAAGCAGCTACATGATTGATATCTGCATCTGGTAACAATGGATTAACTGTGAGGTAAGGTAAGCTTATATCTAAATTAACCGTTGAAATAATTGCATCATATTGTTGAATATCAATGGAATTAAGATCACCCACAGACGCTTGTGCTGTTTGTTGAATTTCACTAAATGTTTGTTGTAACCGAGTAGCGAGTAAACGGCTTGTACCTATGCCGCTACTACAAACGACAAGTACATTATAAAAAGGTGTCGCTTGTTTTTGAATTGCACCGCCGAAATGTAATACGATAAACGCAATTTCACTTTCTGGAAATTTAAAATTCGGCCACGTTTTTATTAACCCCTGATGCACACTTTCAAATAGCCGTGGATATTTATGTTTAATCATTTCAGTTAAAGGATTATAGGTTTCAATATTAGCATTTAATCGATTGATTGCTGGTATAATATGCAGCTTTAACCCCTCACTGAGTGTTCTCCAGTCTTTAAATGTTTGCTGGGAAACCTCTGAAACCATATGAATAAGTTTTTCGATGCGTTGATCATCTTTGTTATTCTTAAATACTTCAGTAGTTTCTTTGCGTTTGGCTCCGCGTAAATGAATCGTGATGAAGGTTACTTCCGCTTGGTTGAACTGAACACCGTAGATGTGCTCTAAATGTAATGCTAAAGCTGAAGCCACTTGGTGTTCAAAGGTGTCTTTGACACTGTTATAAATATCGTCATTTAAAGCTACATATTCGCCTTTAAGCATTCGATCAATGCTGAGTACAATGTGTACTGTTAAGGTTAAATAGCTTGATTCTGTAAGAGAATAGGGCAGTTGTCCCAAATGATCCATAAGAATTCTCTCAACTTGGAAAATTTTATCTAAATCAACCATTGGTAACTGGGATTGATTAATGGATTGATACACAAAGTGATTTTCTATTACAGAGTAAACGCTCGTACTATTTAAATTATTTACCATTAATTGGCTTAATAATTCTCTTTTTTTTGATTCAGCACCATAAAGGTGGATACCTTCACCACGTTTTTTTTGAAGTGTTAATTGATACTGGTCTAGTTCATCATCTAATTCATCTAGTAATTTAGCTAGTGTTTGAGTAGAAACACCAATTTCATGTGCTAAACTGTATTGTTTGATTGGTTCTTTAGCTTGGATAAGTGCATATAAAATAATTACTTTTTGTTCTTCTTGAGACAAATCAATCGTGACTTGTTGAATTAATTCATTTTTTAATGAATGGACCGCAGATGAATTACCAGATAACTGTAATCCTTTTTTCGTAACGCGTTCCAATTCAATGTTAAAACTTGCTAAAAAGGGTTCAATAGATTTCAATTCTCTATGAATAGTACGAGAGGATACAGCTAAATGTTGAGCAATGTCGTAAATAGTGACATATTGACCGTGATACTTAATTAACATTTCGATAATTTCTTTTTCACGTGTACTCAAAAACATAGCCATACCCTCCAATTTATATCTTTTTAGTGAGTGATTAGTTTTCTTCTTTTTTAAGGTTTTCTAGTAATTCATCATATCTAGGGGAATTTAAGAAATTCTCTACTGAAATATGAATTGCATTTGGAACTTGTTTGATTGCTCTGTCTGTTAATTTTTTCTGAGTAATGACAAGTTGAGCATCGCTAGGTAATTGGTTAATCGCTGTATTTGTTACTTCAACGTCTTGTATGCTAGCTTTTTTGAATTTGTTACGTAACATACTTGCGCCCATAGCACTTGATCCCATGCCTGCATCACAAGCGAAGATAACGTGACTTACTTTACTGTAGTCATGTGCATCTACATTCTCAGTATCATAGTTATCTAGTAAATCATCTTCTGTTTGACTATCGCTATTTTTGTCAGTTGCATCAGTAGCAGTTGTTGAAGTGTTATCATCACTATTCCCTGTTAACTTAGAAGATACACTTGATTTTTTACCTTTTGATGCTTCCATTTTCTCTGTTGCAGCTTCTAAATCTTCTTCTGTTTCTTTTGTGAATTTTAAAATAATTGATGAAACAATAAATGATACGATTGCTGCTAATAATACGCCTATAATCATGTGTAAGAACTCACCTTTAGGTGCGTTTAACATATATACGATAAATGAACCAGGTGAAGCTGGACTCTTGAATCCAAAGTCTAATAATGAATAAGTAGCAACACCAGTCATACCACCTAGTATTACTGCGACGAACAATAACGGTCTCATTAATACATAAGGGAAGTAAATTTCATGTATACCACCTAAGAAGTGGATAATCCCAGCACCATATGAAGTAGCTTTAGCTGTGCCTTTACCAAAAATCATATAAGCAACTAATACACCTAAACCTGGACCAGGGTTTGATTCAATTGTGTATAAAATAGATTGTCCCGCAGATGCAGCTTGATCTGCACCCAGTGGTGTAAATACACCGTGGTTAATAGCGTTGTTTAAAAATACGATTTTAGCAGGTTCTACAATAATACTTACCAATGGAAGTAGATGCGCATGTACCAATGCTTCAACAGCAACGGATAAAATATGCATGATAAATTCCATAATTGGTGCTAATATTTTAAAACCTATGATTGTCATTATAAAACCTAAAATACCAGCGGAGAAATTATTGAATAACATTTCGAAACCTTGTGGGGTTCTTGGTTGAATGAATTCATCAGTTTTTTTCATTAACCAACCAACAAGTGGTCCCATAATCATTGCGCC
The DNA here is from genome assembly GCF_017893435.1 of Staphylococcus sp. GDB9P120P. Lineage (NCBI taxonomy): Bacteria > Bacillati > Bacillota > Bacilli > Caryophanales > Staphylococcaceae > Staphylococcus > Staphylococcus sp. GDB9P120P. The sequence continues at coordinate 85,623 of NZ_JAESNB010000009.1, read as the reverse complement.
TAGTAACATCGGTGTTTCTGGTAATGCTACAATCACACCCATTGTTGCTACAGCAGCAATAATACCGCCACGCATCTCGTGAATTAAACGACCACCACTATAAGCAATCAATAATGGTATTAAATAAGTAATCATTGGTCCAGCCAATTCACCTAAATCTTTATTTGGCCACCAACCGCCGTCTATAAATATTGCCGCGATAAAGCCCCAAGCAATGAATGCACCAATATTAGGCATAATCATGCTACTTAAAAACGAACCAAAAGCTTGAACTTTACGACCAATCCCTTTATTATCTTGAGCATCTGTTTGTGACATAATTTGCACCTCTTTTTCTCTGTATTTAACTATTATTGTAGGTGTGTTTACATAAATAAACAACAAATAGTAATCTCAAATTTGTCACAGTGTTTTTGACAAGTTTATGACTATTAATATATGGAAAGTTTTGAATATTAAATAATAAAACAATTTTACAATTATTTTAAGGATGAAGTTAATAAAAAATTTGCATTTGGTTGCAAAAGCATTGTACAATTAGTGGTATTGAAGGAAAGGAGGACAGTTTGACATAAATATATCAATTAAAGCGCCTGTGCAAGTGAAAAGGTTAAATATTTAGCATTTAAGATTTAAAACAGAAATCTTAATAGATATGAAATCGAAGCTTGTAGACGAGGAGGATAGTTATCGAACCATCGGCGGATGCTATCCCGGATGTGGCTCATTCGTAAACTTATTAAGGAAAACATTAGGGCAACCTGGTGCACAAAGTTAATAAGATAGCCAAATTAAATAAAAATTAAGATTAAAGGTGAATGGGATTTCTGTGCCTTTTTTTAAAATTTCTTACGATAAAATGAATGTTAAGAAATTTATTTAAATTGGCCTCATATATTGAACAGGTTCCTGTACGCCGAACGTTCAATACCCTTCACCATTATATTGGAGGAGTATGTATATGTGTGGAATAGTTGGATATATCGGGCATGATAATGCCAAAGAATTATTATTAAAAGGATTAGAAAAATTAGAATATAGAGGATACGATTCTGCTGGTGTTGCTGTTGTTAACGATGATGGCACAAATGTATTTAAATCAAAAGGACGTATTGCGGAGCTAAGAAAAGTTGCAGATAGTAAAGATATAGATGGAAACGTAGGTATTGGTCACACGCGTTGGGCAACACATGGTGTGCCAAATTATGAAAATTCACATCCACACCAATCCGCAACTGAACGTTTTACTTTAGTTCATAATGGTGTAATCGAAAATTATGAAGAGTTAAAAAATGAATATTTATCAGATGTAAAATTTTTATCTGAAACGGATACAGAAGTTATTGTTCAATTAGTTGAATATTTCTCAAATACTGGACTTTCTACAGAAGCAGCATTTACAAAAGTGGTATCGTTATTAGAAGGTTCTTACGCATTAGGCCTTATTGATAGTCATGATCGTGACACTATGTATGTTGCAAAAAACAAATCACCGTTATTGATTGGTGTAGGTGATGATTTTAATGTTATCGCTTCAGATGCGCTTGCAATGTTACAAGTTACAAACCAATACAAAGAAATTCATGATCATGAAATTGTCATTGTTAAACGTGACGAAGTAATTATTAAAGACCAAGAAGGTAAAGTACAAGATAGAGAAGCTTATACTGCACAAATTGATGCTGCTGATGCTGAAAAAGGTGTTTATGATCATTACATGTTGAAAGAAATTCATGAACAACCTGCAGTAATGCGTCGTATTATTCAAGAATATCAAGATGCTGATGGCAATTTAAAAATGGATGCAGATATTATAAAAGATGTAGCCGATGCAGACAGAATTTATATCATTGCGGCAGGTACAAGTTATCATGCAGGTTTAGTTGGTAAAGAATATTTGGAAAAATGGGCAGGCGTTCCTACAGAAGTGCATGTTGCTTCAGAATTTGTATATAATATGCCATTGCTTTCAGAAAAACCATTATTTATTTATATTTCACAATCAGGTGAAACAGCGGATAGTCGTGCTGTATTAGTAGAAACTAAAAAACTAGGGCATAAATCATTAACAATTACAAACGTGCCTGGTTCTACATTATCACGTGAAGCGGATCATACTTTATTATTACATGCTGGTCCTGAAATAGCGGTTGCATCTACAAAAGCATATACAGCACAAATTGCAGTACTTTCAATTTTGTCACAAATTGTAGCGAAAGAACACGGTAAAGAAGCCGATGTTGAGTTACTACGCGAACTTGCAAAAGTGACTACTGCTATTGAAACAATTGTGGATGATGCAGATGTAATGAAACAAATTGCTACAGATTTCTTAGAAACAACAAGAAACGCATTCTTTATTGGTCGTACAATTGACTATAATGTTAGTTTAGAGGGCGCATTGAAGCTTAAAGAAATTTCTTACATTCAAGCAGAAGGTTTTGCAGGTGGCGAACTTAAACACGGTACAATCGCACTTATTGAAGAGGGTACGCCAGTGATTGCTTTAGCAACACAAGAAAATGTAAACCTTTCAATTCGTGGTAATGTGAAAGAAGTGGCAGCACGTGGTGCAAACCCTTGTATAATTTCTATGGATGGATTAAATAAAGATGGTGACACATATGTTATCCCTCATGTCCATGAGTTATTAACACCATTAGTTGCTGTTGTAGCAATGCAGTTAATTTCATATTATGCTGCACTACACAGAGATTTAGATGTGGATAAACCACGTAACTTAGCTAAATCTGTAACAGTAGAATAAATTAATATATAAGATTGAGCTGAGACATTTTGATGTCTCAGCTTTTATTTGTGGAAATTTTATAGTTTAATGAAGTTATGTTGAACAATTGAGATGATGCATCCAATGAGAATGAAATGATACTTAGAAGGAGAATACAATATATGGATAGTGAACCTAATTATTTAAATGGCGCCCATTGTGAAACTACAGCGACTGGCACATTATTAAAACATATTGGTATAGAGTTATCCGAACCGATGTTATTTGGTATCGGAGAAGGACTTGGATATATTTATTGGGATATGAAAAATATGGATTTCCCATTTCTTGGCGGTCGTATTAAACCAGATTATTTAACAAATAATATCGTAAAAAATTTGAATTTAGAAATTTTCTTAGAAGAAACTACATCCATAAAAAAGGCTTGGCAAAACATCAAAAAGACACTTGATGCTGGTCACCCAGTTGGTTTGAAATTAGACAGTTATTATTTAGATTATTTTTCGGATAAAGTGCATTTTGCAGGGCACTATGTAGCTATGTATGATTATGATGATGCTTATGCCTATTTGATTGATACAAAACAGCAAGGCAACATTGTTAAAACAAAATTAGAACACTTAGCGCAAGCAAGAAATGCTAAAGGGCCTATGTCATCTAAAAACCTCTCTTATACAATAAAACAAAACCATCCCTTACCTGATATGAAAACAACCATATTAAATGCTATACATAATAATGCTCAAGATTATTTAAATCCTCCTATTAAAAATATAGGATATAAAGGGATAAAGAAAACAAGCGACAAAATACAAACATGGTTTGAAAGAAGTTCGAACATTCAATATGATTTATTACTGACTGCTAATTTAATGGAAAATGGTGGGACTGGAGGGGCATTGTTTAGAAAAATGTATCTTTTCTTTCTTGAAGAAGCTCAATTATTAATCAAAGATAGTGCTTTAGAACAATCATATCACTTATTCTCTGAAATAGTTATTATGTGGGAAGAGGTGATAAAGTTAATTAAATGTGCGGGAGAAACTCAAGATAGAGCATATTTAAAGCAAGCTTCTGACATATTAGTTGATTTATCAGTTAGCGATGAAACGATTGCTCGAAGTTAAAAAATGATAACGTTTATGATATTTTTTAACGTATAGTAAAAGTGAAATATTTTCAAAAATATAAAAAATTTAATATGCTATGTACAAGCTTACAATTTATAAATAAAGAAAGGTCTTATAAAATAATGGCAAAACCTAAAATTTATACCATGGCTTTTGGAGATGTTTATCCTCATTTAGTGAAAAAAGTCGAAAAAAAAGGTAGAACAAAAAATGAGGTAGATACTGTCATTAAATGGATGACTGACTATAGTCAGTCGCAAATAGATAAAATGATTGAAGATGGCACAGACTATGAAGCATTTATTCAACAAGCACCAAGGTTAAATCCACATAGAACTAAAGTGACTGGTGTTATATGTGGTATTCGTGTTGAAAATATGGAAGACTCAGTAATGAAAGAAATTAGATATTAGACAAAATGGTTGATGAATTGGCTAAAGGGAAGACATTGGAAAAGATATTTAGACAAAATCAAAAATAAATGACAATTTTAAAAAGGGGGATATATATATGCTAATTGATTTGAACAATATAGCAAGAAGAAAAGATGGAAAAGAAATTGTTCAAGGAGTGAGTTGGCAAATCAATGAGGGAGAAAAATGGATGCTTTATGGTTTAAATGGCGCAGGTAAGACTACACTATTAAATATTTTAAATGCATATGAGCCAAACACATCTGGTGAAATGACTTTATTTGGTATGGAGCCTGGTAAAAAAGGGTATTCTGCTGAAAATGTACGCCAACAAATTGGATTTGTATCTAGTAGTTTAATGGATCGATTTCAGGATGGTGAAATTGTTATAGATGTTGTAATTAGTGGGATATTTAAGTCAATCGGTCTGTTTCAAGATGTACAACAACAATACATAGATTTGGCTAAACAATATTTAAAACAAATGGGAATCGCTCAATTTGAAAATCAATATTATGGTTATCTTTCTACTGGAGAACGTCAAAAAGTGTTGATAGCAAGAGCGTTGATGGGGAACCCTAAACTTTTAATTTTAGATGAACCAGCTTCAGGTTTAGATTTTATTGCAAGAGAAGATTTATTAAGTGCGCTGACACAATTGTATAAGCAAAATCCTAAATTAGCAGTGATTTATGTAACGCATTTTGTAGAAGAAATTACACAAGATATTGATTATGGGTTTTTATTGAAAAATGGGCAACCTTTTAAACAAGGTCAAATATCTGAAATTCTTAATAGTACAACATTGAGCGATTTCTTTAAAAGAAATGTCAACATAGCATGTAACAATGGGCGATACACATTGTTTTTAAAAGATGGAGACATTGCAGAAACATAGATAAAGTGCCATAATTTAATATGATAACATATGATGGAGGATTTTAATTACATGAAAAATGTTAAAGCAATATTTTTAGATATGGATGGTACAATTTTACATAAAGATAATCGTGTAGATAAAGAAACGACAGAGATTATTCAAACATTAAGAAATCATGGTTATAAAGTATTTTTAGCTACTGGTAGAGCACATGATGAGATTCATTACCTTGTACCAGAAAATTTTAAAGTGGATGGTATTATTAGTTCTAACGGTACTAATGGTGTCGTTCACAATGAAACTATTTTTAAACATAGTTTAACATTTGATACGGTAAATGAAATTGTGAAAAGAGCAAAAGCACAAGCAATTTATTATGAAGTTTTTCCTTTTGACGGTAATCGAATTATTCTTAATGAAGATCAAGCGTGGGCAGAAGCAATGTTTAAACAATCAACACCACCTGAAAACGTAGGATACAGTGAATGGACATCCAGAAGAGAATCTATCGTTGAAAAAGTAAGTTGGAAAACAAGTATCCCTGACACGTCATTTTCAAAAATTTATTTATTTTCGCCAGATTATGATAAGATTACTCAATTTCGAAACCAGTTAATCGATGACCAAACGACACTTCAAATCAGTGTATCTAATTCATCGCGCTTTAACGCAGAAACAATGGCTTTTGGCATTGATAAGGGAACTGGAATTAAAGAAATGATAGACTACTTTGGCATTAAACAAGAAGAAACGTTAGTCATTGGTGACAGTGATAACGACAGAGCGATGTTTGCGTTTGGCAATTATACTGTGGCGATGAAGAATGCTCGACCAGAAATTCAAGCTTTAGCAGATGATGTCACTTCATTCACAAATGAAGAAAATGGTGCTGCATTATACTTGAAAAAGCATTTATTATAATCTGTATGCATAGATGAATTGATTAAAAAGACACTTCTCTCGGTTAATAATGGTTATTAAATGAGATGAAGTGTCTTTTTTGATACTGAAAATTTACTAATTACATTCTGTAACGATAAGAAAATCGTTTGAGTATAAGCATAAAAAATTAAGTAGTATCATAATTACAATTTAAAAAGGACTAATCCACTTATTGCGGATTAGTCCTTTTGCAATTTATATTCCAATATATTATTTATCTTTATTATTCATTTGATCTTTGATGTCTGTAGTTTTTTCTTTTGTGTTATCTGTAAACTGATCGGTATTTTGATTAACTTTATCAGTAGATTTCTCAGTTGTGTGGTTAACTTCATCAGTAGCTTTCTCAGTTGTGTGATTAACTTCATCAGTAGCTTTCTCAGTTGTGTGATTAACACTATTAGTTACTTTAGATGTTTGATCAGATTGCTTAGAAGCTTTTGATTTTTTGACTTCTGATTTATCAATGTTCTCGCCATTTTTATTGTAGTATTGAATAATTGCTAATAAGTTTGTGTAATAAACAATCAATCTAATTATTATAACAATTACTGACACAATATAGATAATAGTCATAGCTAATGTTTGTGAAATACCACCGGTACTAATTGAAACTAACTGACTCACCGGATTTGCTAAGATTATAACAGGTAAATTTAATAGTAATATACCTAGATAAAATTTAAACCAAGTTTTATTTCCGTTTTTAATAGCTTTAAAGCCACGTTTTACAGAAGACCAAGCACCTCTATTAGGTTCTTTAACAAAGGCTAGTGTAAAGTTGATGATTAGGATTGTAAAGAACCAATAGACAAATGACAATATAAATACTTGTAAAGTAGCTGCAATAATTTGGAATGTTAATGACAATCCAAGTGCATGATCAGAACTGCTTAACGGTCCTTGTAATGCAGTGAATAATTGTACAATTCCTAATTGCAATAGCTTACTTATTAAAAGATTAAGTAATAATATAATAATAATACTTAATAATGTGATTAAAGATAATTTTAATGATTTAGCATATTTACCCTTTTTAAATATTGAAAATAAATCTTTGAATTTAACCTTGTCTTTATTAATTGCATTGTCTATAGTGTATATAGTTCCAGCAATAAGTTGATATCCTGCAAATATAAAAACCACTAATGGAATTAATATTGCTAGTATCAATGTAATTAATGAACTTCCAATAGGTTGTTGCATTGCCATTGACATTAAAAATTTATATATTGCTGGTTGAACTGGTATAAAAGTTAGTACAGTCAAAGCAAACAATATGATAAAACTTACAATTGTGAATAGTAAAATTTTAGCATTTTGCGGTTTTGCATTTTGTAATGCTAGTTTATGAAATTTAAACAAATTTTAAGCACTCCTTTTTAGTGATAAGCATATGCTATCAAAAAATTAGAGATTTTAAAATTAATAGGTAACAAAATGGCTATAAAATGTTAAAATGACCAAATGAGAAAATGTTGAAAGGAGATATCATCATGAAATTTGCAATTCTTACTGATGTACATGGCAATTTTGATGCGTTAGATACAGTATTGGATGATATTGATAGAAGAAAAGATATAAATAAAATATATAACTTAGGCGATAATATTGGTGTAGGCCATGAAACAAATAAAGTTCTTGATGAAATATTCGAAAGAGATGATATGGAAATTATTGCAGGTAATCATGATGAAGCGGTGATGTCAATTGTTAACGATACGCCTTATCCTGAAGACTTAAAAGATAAATTTTATGAACACCACCAATGGATTGAAAGTCACTTAGACGAAGATTATTACGATAAATTAAATGCTTTACCTCGTGTTATTGAAAAAACAATGAATCATAAAAAAGTCATGTTCATCCATTACGAAATTCCAAACGATAAATTGAATACGCCGATTGATGGCCAGCCATTTAGTCCTATTGTTGAACCTACTGAAGAAAATATAAAATCACTTTTTGAAGATAAAGAGGCTGATTTAATTATTTTCGGTCATAATCATACAGTTCATTTGTTTGATGATAAATCTAAGGTTTATTTTAATCCTGGTTCTGTTGGATTAAATAACGGCGCATACGCGGTATATGGTATTGTTACTATCGAAGAAAATGAATTTTCATTTGAACGAGTTAAAGTTCCTTATGATAATGAAGAATTTATAAGAGGTTTTAAAGAAAAACAAGTGCCAGCTAAAGAACTGATATTTGATAAGTTTTTATAATGTGTAAAATGTTTCGGATTTGTTATATATTTTAATAGTGATTAAAATCATAAAAGTGACTAGATTGAATGATACTGCTTGTTTCAAGCTTTAAAATCTAGTCACTTTTTACTTTTTTAACTCACGTTATTTTTCTGTATAAATTGCTGAACATAAGGTATTGCTGTCATGATTATGATATTCTGTTTCAAATTGTATCGTCATATGTTGAATATTTAAATGTGTTAAGCGATGTTCAAGTTGGTTTAAAAGTTGTTCGCCTTCTTCGATTGTCATGTCATTAGGTACTACTGCATGGCAACTTAAAGCATTTATTTCATTAGAAATAGTCCATATATGACAATCGTGTACATTTTTTATTTGCACTTCACTTGTAATAGCGTTAATGATTTCATCCATATCGACATCACTTGGTGTACCTTCCATCAAAATATTAATAGATGATTTCGTTATGCCCCAACTACTTTTAATAATAAGTAGGGAGACGATAATGCTTGCAATTGGGTCTGCAATAGTCCAATTAAATGACCAAATAAGAATAGCTGCTACAATTGCTCCGACAGAACCTAATAAGTCTCCAATTACATGGAGAAAAGCGCCACGCATGTTTATATTATGATCTGTATCTCCACCTTTAAACATAAAAGAAGCAACAACGATATTAACAATGAGGCCAATTACACTGATGATAAACATTTCTGTAGATTTTACCGCTATTGGATTAAAGAAACGATCGATTGCTTCTATGATGATAAAAATGCCGATAACAAATAATGTCACACCATTAAATAATGCTGCTAATATTTCGAAGCGTTTGTAGCCAAAAGTCTTAGATTGAGTAGCATGTTTTTCAGAATAAATAAAAGCTAATAATGCTACACCTAATGAAACAGAATCGCTAAACATGTGTAAACCATCTGATAATAATGCTAAGCTATGTGCTAAAAAACCTCCGATGATTTCAACTATCATAAATATACCAATAATTAAAAAGCTAATAAGTAAGATTTTTTTATTATTGGTGTGTACATGACCATGTGTATGGTTGTGTGTGTGATTGTGTTCGTGATGTTGTGACATATAAGTTCACACCTTTCATTATAGTTTATGATTTGCATGATGAATTGCTTGTTTCAATAAATCAGTCACATGTGTATCATCAATTGAATATATCATTGATTGGCCTTCGCGGTTAGATTTGATTAGGTGGGCTTGTTTTAATATGCGTAACTGATGCGACACATTAGATTGCCCCATATTTAAAGTATGCGCAATATGACCTACACTGCTAGAATTTTGTGATAATAAATGCATGATGCGTATACGATTCCTCTCACTTAACGCTTTGAAAATATCAGTTACATGCTCTAAAGTTTCGGTATTTATTGGCGTATTCATAAATTTAACCCTCCTATCATATGAAGATATTAATATATATTCATATATTAATGTTATTGTGCTAATATGTCAATTGAAAATGCATATTTGTTTTAAATTCTTATAAAAGTGGTAGACTTTTAATATGAACTCGATAAGGAGGTACCAATATGAGTATTTTAGTTATTGGCGCAAATGGTGGCGTTGGTCATCACTTAATAGAACAGTTAAAAGAAAAAGAGGTAGATTTTACCGCTGGAGTTAGAAAAGAATCACAAGTTGAACAACTGAAAGAACAGAATATCAAAGCAACTTTAATTGATGTTGAGTCAGATGATGTTCAAACTTTAACTGAAAAATTTAAAGGCTTTGACCGTGTAGTATTTTCCGTTGGTTCAGGAGGTAGTACAGGTGCCGATAAAACAATTATTGTAGACTTAGATGGTGCTGTTAAAGCTATTAAAGCAAGTGAGGTAAATAATGCGAAACAATTTGTGATGGTGTCAACATATGATTCTAGAAGAGAAGCATTTGACGCAAGTGGAGATTTGAAACCATATACAATTGCCAAACATTATGCTGATGAATACTTAAAACAAGCATCAGTACCTTATACGATTGTACATCCAGGTGCTTTATTAAATGATGATGGTACAAACAAAATTGAAGTAGGTGCCTTTTTTGAAGGCAGAGGTTCAATTCCACGAGAAGATGTTGCTTCAGTCCTCAATGAAGTTGTCACAAGTGACGACTATTTAAATACTGAATTCCAAATTATTAGTGGAGATGTAGAAATATCACAAGCTTTAGATAGCTTTAAAAATAAATAATCGATAGTTACAAATGTGGGCCAATTTACAAATTAATGTAATTTGGTCCATTTTTAATTGAAATATCTATTATTTTAATAAATTTTATGATGAAAATTTGATACAATAATAGATATCGTTTGGAGGTAACTATGAAGATTTCAAACACTAAAATTTATGAACAAGTTGCAGATACTTTATTGGAAAGCATCAAATCTGGAAATTATCAAGTTGGAGATAAAATACCATCTATACAAAAACTCAGTAAAGAATATGGTGTGAGTGTGGCTTCGGTAAGAGAAGCTTTAAATGCATTAAGAACGATAGGTGTATTGGAAATAAAACAAGGTTATGGAACATTTGTAAAGCAAATTGAACCGACTTTTTTTGAATTAGGAGATAAATTTAATTCGTTAGTTCAGATAAAAGAATTATTAGAGTTACGAGAGATTGTTGAAAGTGCAACCGTCAAAATGGCTGCATGTCACCGTACAGAAGAGAACTTAGTTGATTTGGAAAAGGCTTTGAATCGAATGGGGGAAGCAATAACAGATGGTACATCAGGAGAAAGAGCTGATTTAGAATTTCATCTATTAATCGCAAAAGCTGGTAACAATTCTTTGTTAGTTGAATTACTTAATAATATATCTGAACTTATGCAAGATTCTATGAAAGAAACAAGAAAAATATTTATTTATAGTAAACAAAAAACAATGAATAAATTATTAGAGGAACATGTAGTCATTTATAATGCAATTGCTAACAAAGATGATGTAGAAGCTGTTAAAGCCATGGAGACACATTTATTAGAAGTTAAAGAAACAATTTTAGCTAACTTCAAAAAAAAATAGATTTTAGAACGTAAGATACTTATAATCTTCAAATTTAGTTTAATGCTTTCCAAGTTCTTAAAGTATATGCACATATAATTAAATTTCAAGGAATAAAAAGCCCAAACTACAATAGTTTGGGCTTTTTTGCAAATTTTATATTTTGAACAGTGATCATCTGGTCAAAATAATCATAATTTATTACCTTATATGTAAAAGAATATGAGTCCTTTGAAGACTCTAGTGTCATTATAATGTTAAAAATGTTGCGAAGGCAAGTCTTTATTTTAAAAAATTTATGACAATTGAATAATTTTATTGTCAAATTTAGTTGAATGGAATGGGGTAGCATTAATTTAACTATACGTCTATTAAACGTATTGATATAATAATTAATGATTTGAATATGACCAAACGTTGAAGTGACAGTTTATAAAGCATTAAGATATGTGATACAATTTCAATAGTTCTGTAAAATTAATTTTAAAATGTAATATAAATAGTATAATTTTATCTTTTTCTAAATTGTATATATCAGATTAAACAATATAAAAACTAAGTTTGGAGGTGTGGTGAATGCCATTATTTTTAAAACCAGTATTACATGAGAAAATTTGGGGTGGCACAAAGTTGAAATCACTCGGTTATGATTTGCCCGCTGAAAATATTGGAGAAGCATGGGGGATTTCAGCACACCCAAATGGAAGATGTGAAGTGTTGAATGGACCATACAAAGGACAAACATTAGATATGGTATGGAAAAATCATCGGGAATTGTTTGGTGATTTTCCGAGTCAAGAGTTTCCGTTAATGACAAAAATTGTAGATGCTAAGGAATCATTATCGATTCATGTGCATCCTGATGACGCCTACGCTTATGAAAACGAAAACGGACAATATGGTAAGTCAGAATGTTGGTATATTATAGATGCTGAAGAGGGCGCAGAAATCATATATGGTGTGAACGTAGATTGTAAAGATACTGCAGTTGATCAAATCGATGAAACAGACTATGAAAATTTATTTAATAAAGTTAAAGTCAAACCAGGTGAATTTTATTTTATACCAGCAGGCACGATTCATTCTATAGGGGCTGGTGTACTTGTGTATGAAACAATGCAATCTTCTGATGTCACATATAGAGTTTATGATTTTGATAGAGAAGAGGCAGCACATGATCCCAGAGGATTGAATCAAGCAAAAGCGAAAGAAGTCATCGAAGTTACTCAAGAAAATATTAATATAGCAACAGACACCGAAATTGTTGAAAATCATAAACGTATCCAACTTGTTTCAAATGATTTTTTTACAATGGTTAAGTGGGAAATATCTGGTACATTAAATTATATGAAACCTAGAGAATTTGTTTTAGTTTCCGTATTAAAAGGTTCTGGACAAGTCATTGTTGATGGTGACATTTATGATGTAACACAAGGTCAAAATTTCATACTAACTTCAGACGATTTAGATACAATTTTTGAAGGGAATTATGAATTAATTATAAGTTATTTATAGATAAAAAAACGGAGTGTTTCAAAATGTATAAGTATTTATATGTATCATTAATTTGCGGTTTATTAGCTGGTGCGGGAATATTTTTAAAAATACCTATTTTTCCTTCATTTTTCTTACCAGTTATCATTGGTGCAATTGGTATCATTGCTGCATTAATTACGATACCTAACAAAGAAATAAATGGATTATTAAAACTTGGTGGTGTACTCATTAATTTAATGCCAATTTTGGGTGCATTGACGATGGTTCAATAGTCAATAAATTTAGTATCTTTACTTTTGAAGTAAAAGGTACTTTTTTTATATGTAAAAAATCATTTGCGTCATTAACTAAATCAAATTTATTTTTAACGGAATGGATATTAGTGATTATAATTAAAAGATTATAAAATATTCTTTAGCGATAAATTATTTATGGTAAAATAGAATTTAAATTGGAGGTGGGCTAAATGTCGAAATCTCGAGGTATACTGATGACATTTATTATTGCACTTATTGCAACGATTATGGGAAGTAAATTTCCAATAATAGGAAGTGCAATATTTGCAATTGTTATAGGTATTCTTTTAAATAATTTTATTGAAATCCCAAAAAAATATCGTGCCGGTATCCAATTTAGTAGTAAAAAAATATTGCATTATAGTATTATTGTTCTTGGTTTTACATTGAGTTTTCAATCTATTGGTTCAATTGGTTGGAAATCTTTACCAATTATAATCATAACTTTATTAGCAGCATTTATAATCGTGTTTATATTGATGAAAATATTTAAAATTAATGAAAATCTTAGTATTTTGATTGGTGTCGGTACTTCTATCTGTGGTGGCTCTGCAATTGCTGCTACAAGCCCAGTCATCAAAGCTAAAGAAAATGAAGTAGCTTTCGCAATTTCAACTATATTTTTATTCAATTTAATAGCAGTTTTTATATTCCCACCACTTGGTCATTTAATGAACATGGGCCAAACTGCTTTTGGCTATTTTGGGGGTACGGCAATTAACGATACATCTAGTGTTATTGCTGCCACATCTAATTACGGAAGTAAGGCTTTAGAAACTGGTGCTATCGTAAAACTGACACGTACATTAATGATTATTCCAGTAGTATTATTTTTTACATATAGAACGATACTTAAAGAAAAATCAAAACAAACAGGCACATCGGTTAAACAAATATTTCCATGGTTTATTGTTTGGTTTGTTGTAGCTTCACTGATTAGTACAATTTTTAATTTTTCACCTACAGTTATTCATATATTCCAACAAATATCATTATTCTTAATAACGATGGCAATGGCAGGTATAGGATTAAATGTAGATTTCAAACAGTTTAAACAGGCTGGTGCAAAGCCGATTTTATTAGGTTTAGTGACTTGGATAGTAGTAATAATAACAAGTTTAATATCAATGAAATTGATTAATTTATTATAATCATTGTTTGAGAACTGATTTTTAAATATAATGAGAAAATAGAATTTTTTATATGAGATAAGGAGTATCTAAATGGCAGAGGAAACAAGTTATTTTTGGTTGAATTGCGGATATAATCGCTGGAATCATAACGAACCATTAGTGGGTCAAACAACATTATTTGAATCAGGTGCACAATTTAATCCGTCACAAGGTTTCCGATCTTTTAAACAAGCTAAAGTAGGAGATAAAGTTGTATTTTATCAAGTACAGATGGATACTGGTTTACTAGGATTTGGTGAAATCACTAGTGTACAAACAGGTGCACAAAATAAAATTCGCGTGCATTTTCAGTTATTAGAACAATTGAAACCATTAACTGCTGATTACTTAAAAAGAAGTGAACAATTAGAATTTCGAATTACTAATATGAAAGAAACATTGTTTAATCAAATTACAAAAGATGAATTTGACTTAATCGTGAGTTTAGGTAAAGGCGAAACGAAAATACCTAGATATTTCTTTATATCAGAGGAACAAGAATTCGAACCCAATTCTTATAATACCTTGTTTACACACACATATAATGGCATTAAACGAAATGGATACCATTTTTATAAACAGCTTGAAATTGGTGATCAACTCGTTTTTTATAATAAATATAGAGAACAATCAGTGATTGGTGTAGGTGAAGTAAGTCAACATTTACATGAAAAATCTCCAATCCCTGGTCGCACAAACAGTACTGCGATAGAAGTTTATTTTGAAAAAGAAATCGAACCTGTAACATTGAGTACTTTAAATAAACACCCCAAATTGAAAAATTTATATTATTTACAAGAAAATGCAAAACAAGCTATTGCGAGCATGTCACGCACACAGTTTGATGCAATTCTTGAAATGAGCGAAAATGATGGCATGAAATCTCAATTTGAAGCGGTTAAAAGTCAAGGTGTTATCGATAAAACAGATGATGAGGATATAAAACCATTTATTCTGTTAGTAGTTGATAAAGGTGAAGGTTTAAAAGCTGCAGAAAACT
This sequence comes from Staphylococcus sp. GDB9P120P, assembly GCF_017893435.1. Taxonomy (NCBI): domain Bacteria; kingdom Bacillati; phylum Bacillota; class Bacilli; order Caryophanales; family Staphylococcaceae; genus Staphylococcus; species Staphylococcus sp. GDB9P120P. Next base: position 70,300 of record NZ_JAESNB010000009.1, on the reverse strand, counting down.
TGTTACAAAAGACGAATGCTAATCCAGTAATTACAGCAGGTCATCCAGATTTTACAGAAGACATGCTTTATGGTAAGTATTTACCAAATGAGGCTGGTGCTTTGTATTATAGAGAGGGCTTCATTACTAATCTTATGCCAAGAAATGATAAAAGTTATCTAGTCATAGATAATTTTAATCGTATAGACCCAGACATTTTTCAAACATATATTAACGTTTTAGAAGGTTATGAAATGACACTGCCAAGATATAATAGGGACGGTAGCATGGTGAAGTGGTCCAGAAAAAAAGACTCATTTTATCATTTTAATCCGAATTGGCATATCGTTGGTATCACGTACGATAGCATAAATGATATAAAGCAAAAATATACTGAACAATTTTTAAAGTACACAAGAATTGTTAAGGTTAATCAAGATTAAAATTACGAAAAAGCGTCTGGGGCATCATTGATGTGCCCCAGACGCTTATATATTGTCAGAAGATGACTGAACTTCAGCTCAGGTTATCATTTTATACATTTTCAATGCTGGTCATCCTTGCCGGAGTGGGACGACGAAATCTTTTTAATAAAATTAGATTTCTGTCTCATCCTTTTTTGTATATAAATGTAATATTTAGTGATACATAATAAGATAATTCATATCATGATTTATTTTTATCATTTTAGGATATAATATAACTGTGAATAAATAATTTATATTTTATGATAACTAATCATAAAAAGGAGATGAACGTATGCCAATAATTTATTACGATGGTAATTGTGTATACTGTTATAATTACGCAATTTGGCTTATACAAAATGGGTTGTCTAGTCGTTACCAATTTGCAAAACTTCAAGGTGCTACAGCTCAAAATATGTTTGCCAATTATCCTGAAACACAGCAACACGATAGTGTTATTTTGCAAGAAGGAGATCAATTTAAATATAAGTCGGATGCAATAGCATCACTGATTTCATCCTTAACAAATTATAAATGGATTGGTTTATTATTATATTTAACGCCTAAATTTCTGAGAGATTTTGGTTATCAACTTTTTGCAGATAATAGAAATAGAATGTGGAAAACACATTGGCACAAACCTAATGATTATGAACGATCATTTTTTATTGATTGATTGAATAGATGGAGGAAAAGAATATGGGGAACATAATTGTGATTGGTAGCGCATCAATCGATTTAGTGGTGAAAACAGATATTTTACCTAAAGTAGGAGAAACTGTAATGGGAGAATCATTTTTTACAAATCCTGGAGGTAAAGGTGCTAACCAAGCTGTTGCGGCTGCGCGTTTAAGCAATCATGTTTATATGATTGGAGCTGTAGGCGATGATGATAATGGCCAGCAAATACTTTCAAATCTTAACAACAACAATGTAAATACAGCGTATATGGATGTTATTGAAAATGAAGCGTCTGGAACTGCCCATATAACGTTATTTGATGATGATAATCGTATTATTGTAGTGCCGGCAGCAAATAATTATGTAACGCCAGATAAAGTAATTCCAAAACTTGAATTTTTTGAAGCTGGCGATATTATTGTAATGCAACATGAAATACCGGCAGAGACCATAAAAGAAGTAGTGGACTTTGCACAAAAACATGAAATGAGAGTAATGTTAAATCCTGCACCATTTCGTGCATTAGACAAAGAAATAATTGAAAAAGTTAATTGGTTGACACCAAATGAATCAGAAAGTGAATTATTATTTGAAAATAAGGTTGATAAAGCTTTAATGATGTATCCTGAAAAATTAATTGTAACTAAAGGCGCTTCGGGGGCATTGTTTTACAGTGATTCTCAACAACTTGTAAAAGGGTATAAAAAACAAGTAGTTGATACTACAGGCGCCGGAGATACATTTAATGGGGCATTAGCAGTTGCACTAATTGAAAATAGGTCATTAGAAGAAGCGGTTAATTTTGCCAATTTAGCTGCTAGTTTTTCAGTTACAGGATTAGGCGCTCAAGGTGCAATGCCATACAGAAAAGAACTAGATTAAAGCGTATGATTCAGGGTATAATGTAAGTAGATAATTAAGCTACATTCTAAATTATAATAATTATAATTTAGAAGAGGGAATCACTTTACAGATTATAATTATTATAATATAATAATTATTGTAATAGAAAATCGATTGTCGCTTAATTAGGACAACAATTAAAAGGAGAGATTTTTGATATGTCAAAAAATAATGAAGAAGTTGTAAAAGTATTAAATCAGCAAGTAGCAAACTGGACAGTTGCATTCACCAAATTACACAATTTTCATTGGTATGTAAAAGGGCCAAATTTCTTCTCACTACACACAAAATTTGAAGAATTATATGATGAAGCAAGTCAATATATAGATGATTTAGCAGAACGTATTTTAGCAGTAGGCGGTAATCCAGTAGGAACATTGAAAGAAAGTTTAGAGTTATCAATTATAGATGAAGCTGGCAAAGGCTATACAGCTGAACAAATGGTTGAAGCATTATCAGTAGATTTTGATAATATTTCTAAACAATTAGGAGAAGCGATTGAAGTAGCTTCTAAAGCTGAAGATGATGTAACAGAAGATATGTTTATCGGTATGCAAACAAATATTGACAAACATAATTGGATGTTAAAATCTTATTTAGGAAAATAAAAATATAGATAGACAAACAGCTTTATCACAAAAAAGACANNTGTCTTTTTTGTGATAAAGCTATAAGAACATAAAAGCTAGATACTTCATACATGAGCATTATAAAATTTTGTGTTCAGTAATTTTAGTAAAATTGTGCAAAAACAGCTTGGGATTATAATTTTTAATCCCAAGCTGTTTTATTTTGTGAGTAAGCTAAACATGTTCAAATATTATTCAGCAATTTCTAACGCAATTTCCATCATTTGAGTAAATGAGTTTTGACGTTCTTCTGCAGTTGTTGCTTCGTCACGTAAAATATGATCACTTACTGTGAAGACACCTAATGCTTTTTTATTAGCATAAGTTGCATTTAAGTATAAAGCAGCTGATTCCATTTCAATACCTAAGATGCCCATACGTTGCCATTTTTCGTTAAATGTTGGATCAGCATTATAAAATGTATCTGAAGAAAGAATATTACCAACATGTGTAGTAGCACCAATTTCGTCTGCTTTTTGTTTCGCTTTTAACATTAAGTCAAAATCAGCTAAAGGTGCATAATGTCCAGGAATATTATATTGCTCTACATAACTAGAGTTCGTAGAAGCACCTTGAGCAATTATGATGTCATATAAGTTAACATTTTCTTGCAAAGCGCCACATGAACCAATTCGTATGATTGTGTCGACATTGAAAAAATTATATAGTTCATATGAATAAATACCAATACTTGGAATACCCATACCAGAACCCATTACAGAAACTTCTTTTCCTTTGTAAGTACCTGTATAACCAAACATGTTTCTAACTTCATTAAATTGTTTTACATCTTCCAAATAATTATCAGCAATATATTTTGCTCTTAAGGGATCGCCAGGCATTAAAACAGTTTTAGCAATTTTAACTCCATTAGGTTGAATATGTGGTGTAGATTTTGTCATAGACTTCTTCTCCTTTAAATTCTTTTATCAAAATAAAGATAACATTTGTTTATTATTTTTGCGAATTTTTGTAATATAGAGGTAAAGCACTTGTTGTGATGTTATTAATTTTTTAGAATAGTAATGACTTTCAAGAATGAGAATAATTTCATACAGATAATATTTTAGGAGGAATTAGAATGAATTATGCAAAATATATAGATCACACTTTACTAAAACCGGAGTCTACAAGAGACCAAGTCGATAAAATTCTTGATGAGGCAATTGAGTACCATTTTAAATCAGTATGTATTAACCCAACGCATGTAAAATACGCAGCAGATAAATTACAAGACACTGACGTGTTAGTATGTACAGTAATTGGTTTCCCATTAGGTGCTACAAATACTGAAGTGAAAGTGTTTGAAGTTGAAGATGCTATTAAAAATGGCGCATCAGAAGTAGATATGGTTATCAATATTGGTGCCTTAAAAGATGAACGTTATGACGAAGTTCAAAAAGATATTGAAGGTGTTGTAGCAGCAGCAAACGGTAAGACAGTGAAAGTAATTATTGAAACTTGCCTTTTAACTGATGATGAAAAAGTAAAAGCTTGTGAGTTAAGCAAAGCAGCAGGCGCAGACTTTGTGAAAACATCAACTGGATTTGCCGGTGGTGGAGCTACACCTGAGGATGTTAAGTTAATGAAAGATACAGTCGGAGATGCTTTAGAAGTTAAGGCTTCAGGTGGTGTCAGAAACTTAGAAGATTTCAACAAAATGCTAGAAGCTGGTGCGACTCGAATTGGCGCTAGTGCAGGTGTACAAATCATCCAAGGATTAGAAAGTAATTCAGATTATTAATCACTATCTTTAAGTTTAAAATGAGACATATAAAGACATAAATGTCTAATAGGGGGAGGCCAACTCAAATGAGAATGGTAGATATTATTGAAAAGAAACGTGATGGTCAAGCTTTAACAAATGAAGAAATAGAATTCTTTATTAATGCTTATACCAGCGGTGAAATACCAGATTATCAAGCGTCGAGTTTAGCGATGGCAATTTTTTTCCAGGATATGAATGACCAAGAAAGAGCAGCACTTACAATGGCAATGGTTAATTCAGGTGACGTGATTGATTTATCAGCGATTAATGGGATTAAAGTTGATAAACATTCTACAGGTGGTGTTGGTGATACAACTACACTAGTATTAGCTCCATTAGTAGCTTCTGTTGGTGTTCCTGTGGCTAAGATGAGTGGTAGAGGATTAGGTCATACTGGCGGCACAATTGATAAATTAGAATCAGTTGAAGGGTTTCACGTTGAAATTAGTGAAGATAAATTTGTTGAACTTGTAAATGAAGCAAAAGTAGCTGTAATAGGACAAACTGGGAATTTAACACCGGCAGACAAAAAGCTTTATGGCTTACGTGATGTGACTGGAACAGTTAATTCAATACCACTGATTGCATCTTCTATTATGAGTAAAAAAATTGCTGCTGGCGCTGATGCTATTGTATTGGATGTAAAAACTGGTAACGGTGCCTTTATGAAAACAATCGAAGATGCTGAAGCACTCGCACATGCGATGGTTAGTATTGGTAATAATGTTGGCCGAAACACGATGGCGATTATTTCAGACATGAGTCAACCATTAGGTAATGCAATAGGTAATGCCTTAGAAGTTAAAGAGGCGATCGAAACATTGAAAGGTCAAGGTCCAAAAGATTTAACTGAGCTAGTTATGACTTTAGGTTCGCAAATGGTAGTTGTTGGCGGTAAAGCTAAAGATTTAGATGAGGCTCAAACATTATTAGAAAAAGCAATTCAAGATGGTTCAGCGCTAGAAAGTTTCCGTACATTTTTAGAAAATCAAGATGGTGATGGTTCTGTCGTTGATGATGTCAATAAACTACCACAAGCACGCTATCAAATTGATTTGCTTTCGCAAAAAACAGGTACTGTAACTGAAATTATAGCCAATGAAATCGGTGTTGCATCTATGATGTTAGGTGCAGGAAGACAAACTAAAGAAGACGATATTGATTTAAGTGTAGGTATTGTCTTGCACAAAAAAGTAGGAGATTCAGTTGATGAAGGCGAAGCTTTATTAACGATTCATAGTAACCGTGAGCAAATTGATGATGTTAAGGAAAAATTAAATCAAAGTATTGCGATTAGTTCACAAGGTGAAGTTCCTACGTTGATTCATAAAATAATTACTGAATAGGAGATGGAATGATGACGATACCATTTAAGAGGGTGCATTTAATTGTCATGGATTCAGTGGGTATAGGCGAAGGACCTGACGCAAAAGCCTTTAATGATGAAGGCAGTCACACTTTGAAGCATACGCTAGAAGATTTTGATAAATCATTACCTAATTTACAAAGCTTAGGTCTAGGTAATATTGCCGCTTTACCTAATATTGAAAAAGTGTCTAAACCTGCCGCGTTTTATACTAAGATGAGTGAAGCTTCTGTAGGCAAGGATACAATGACCGGTCATTGGGAAATTATGGGATTAAATATTATGCAACCTTTTAAAGTTTATCCTGATGGCTTTCCACAAGAACTGATTAGTGAAATTGAAACAATGACAGGTCGTAAAGTAGTTGCAAATAGACCTGCTTCCGGCACACAAATTATTGATGAGTGGGGCGAACATCAGATGAAAACTGGGGACCTGATCGTCTATACATCAGCAGATCCAGTGCTTCAAATTGCGGCACATGAAGATATTATTCCACTTGAAGAATTGTATGATATTTGTGAAAAAGTAAGAGAATTAACAAAAGATCCAAAATATTTAATTGGTCGAATTATTGCGCGACCATATGTCGGTGAACCAGGTGCTTTTACAAGAACTTCTAATCGACATGATTATGCGTTAAAACCATTTGGACGAACAGTGATGAATGAGTTGAAAGATAATCAATTTGATGTGATTGCTTTAGGGAAAATCAATGACATTTACGATGGTGAAGGTGTCACTGAAGCAATTCGAACTAAAAATAATATGGATGGTATGGATAAACTAATAGAAACTGTACAACGTGACTTTAAAGGTTTAAGTTTCTTGAATTTAGTGGATTTTGATGCACTGTATGGACATCGACGTGATAAAGACGGTTACGCTGAGGCGTTAAAAGATTTTGACGAGCGTTTACCAGAACTTATCAAACATCTAAAGGATGATGACTTAGTCATTATTACTGCAGATCACGGCAATGATCCTACAGCACCAGGAACTGATCATACAAGAGAATATATCCCAGTCCTTATGTTTAGTCCTAAAATAAATGATTATCATGAGTTATCTATGGATGATACCTTTAGTTCTATAGGTGCTACTATAGCGGATAATTTTGGCGTTAAATTACCAGAATTTGGTCGAAGCTATTTGAAAGAAATGGGTGTCGATAAGTGAAACGACTATTAAGCCTAATATTAGGTTGCGGCTTCATGACCATCGGTGTCTTACATTTTAAACATGAGTCGCGCTTTAGAAAAATTGTGCCTGATTATTTACCGTTTAGAAAATCGGCTGTTATCATTTCTGGATTTGTTGAAATGATTTTTGGAATACTTTTAATAGTGAATAGACCAAGCCTATGCCTAAAGAAAATGATTAATATATTTTTATTAGCTGTATTACCAGCAAATATTTATATGGCTAGAAAAAAATTGCCACTAGGTGACAAACAACTACCAGAAAGTTTGTTATACAGTAGAATCCCACTACAATTTGTCCTGATAAAAGTTGTGAACAAATTATAAAATAAACAATCAATCGTTGTGTGACTGGTTTATAAATTATAAAACGATAAGTGTTTGAAATGTTACAGTAAAAGCGTAAACGTCAATTTCTATTGAGCTAAATTAGAAATTGGCGTTTACGCTGTTTTATATATCATGGTTACGATAAAAACTTGAAAGTGCTAGAATTATACGAAAATATCATTTTTTACAAATTACAATAATTATAGCGATGTTGAAACATATGAATCATCGGTGGAATAATATAAGTGGGAGATCGCATCTTCATTCCTTACCACAATAGATTTCTGACGAGCATGTATGTTTAAAGTTGGAAACATTAAAAAGGCTGAGACGAATTAATTGTCTCAGCCTTTTATCTTAACCTTTTTTAATAAATTCGATTTTTGATATCTTACTTTATAATGGTAATTAGATATTATTTATCCTCACCATAAATATCATGCCATTGATCTCTTTTATCTAAAAATGTCTGTGCAATTTCTTTTGCACCTTCTAATGAATGGCTAGCAGCCCAACCACATTGTACCTCATTACACGCAGGAACTTCTGTAGCAGATAATACATCTTGAAGTGTTTTTTCAATGATATTTAACACATCGTCATAATCACTGTGATTTATAAAAGATACATAAAATCCAGTTTGACAACCCATTGGACTGATATCAACCACTTTATCTGAATGATTTCTAATATTTTCAGCCATTAAGTGTTCTAATGAATGTAAACCAGGCATTTCCATATGTTCTTTATTGGGCTGTTTGAAACGAATGTCATATTTATGGATAACATCCCCATTAGCACCTTCCATTTTACCTGCAAGTCGAACAAATGGTGCTACTACTTTGGTATGATCTAAATTAAAACTTTCAACGTTCATTTTTGGCATACGATGTCCTCCTAAAATAATAATTATCATAATTGTAACAATACGTAGTGGTATTTACAATTTCTATAAATTTTAGAAAACAGAAGGAATTATCATTTTTTAAAATTTCAGAAAAATAATGACAGAATTAATCAAAACGGATAGAATAAGTAATAATCAAAATGTATTTTGCACGTTTAGTATTGAACATGCATTTTTATAAGTTTAATAATAATACGTGTAAAATGTTGTAGTACAAGGGAGTTGTATTGAAAATGACACATGAACAAAACATATTAGATTATATAGAAAATGAAAAATTATCATACATAGAGATGAGCCACCTCATCCATCAAAGACCTGAATTAGGCAATGAAGAAATATTTGCTTCAAGAACGTTAATTGAAGATTTGGAAAAGCATGATTTTGAAGTTGAAACCAACATTGCTGGTTATGCTACGGGTTTCATTGCGCGTTATGATTCAGACATCGATGGTCCAACCATTGGATTTTTAGCAGAATATGATGCCTTACCAGGTCTAGGACATGCCTGTGGTCATAATATTATAGGTACGGCAAGTACATTTGCTGGTATAGCTTTGAAGCAAGTGATTGAACAAACAGGCGGAAAAGTAGTAATACTTGGTTGTCCAGCCGAAGAGGGCGGTGTCAATGGTAGCGCAAAAGCTGCTTACGTTAAAGAAGGTATTGTAGATGAAATGGATGTTGCTTTAATGGTTCATCCAGGTAATGAAACTTATAAAACTATTAATACATTAGCGGTAGATGTTTTAGATATTAAAATTTATGGTAAAAGTACGCATGCTTCTGAAAATGCTGAAGAAGCAAGAAATGCTTTAGATGCAATGATTGCGTATTTTAATGGTGTAGCTCAGTTAAGACAACATATCAAAAAAAGTCAAAAGGTTCATGGTGTTATATTAGATGGCGGAAAAGCTGCTAATATTATTCCAGACTATACTCATGCGCGTTTTTATACACGTGCAACATCACGTAAAGAATTAGATATATTAACTGATAGAGTAGGGCAAATTGCAAAAGGTGCTGCAATTCAAACAGGTTGCGACTTTGAATTTGGCCCTATACAAAATGGTGTCAATGAATTTATTAAGACGCCTAAATTAGATGATTTATTTGCAAAATATGCGACGAAAATGGGAGAATCGGTCATAGATGATGATTTTGGTTTTGGTTCGACAGATACGGGTAATGTAAGTCACGTTGTGCCAACGATTCATCCCCATATTAAAATAGGTTCTAGGAATTTAGTGGGGCACACGCATCGTTTTCGTGAAGCAGCAGGAAGTGCTCATGGAGATCAAGCTTTAATAAGAGGTGCTAAAGTCCTTGCATTAATGGGATTGGAATTAATAGAAAATCAAGCAGAATTAAATGAAATAATTGAACAGCACCACTATATAAAGGGGAACAAAAAATGAAAAAACTAAGTACTCAACGCCCTAAATTAACACTTAGTGATTTATACAATGATGATGTCGTATATAGTTCTAGACCATCTTATATATCAAATCCATGGTTAGAACCGGAAGAACATCAATCTAATTTCTTGACTGGTAGAGAATTGATTATTGCTGATCAAATGCCTGTTATTGTTCATAAAGCAAGCGCTACAAAGAAATTAGAAATATTATTGGAAATGATTGGCAAGCCAATGCCCACAAATATTTATACTTTTGACAACCAAGCTTCTTACGAACAAATAATAAGGAAACTCGCTAAACAAGATAATAAACGTATTTATTTTCAATATATTCATAGTGAGTCTATTTTAGAAAAAGAATATTACGCTATGGATAAAGATATCTTTGTTGCTTTAAATAATAAAGCACGTATTCCAGAATGGACTAATCAAAAATATTTACCTGCACGTGAAGTGGTAAAAATAGAAGATTTCGAAGATGCGATTGCAGATTGGGAATTCCCTTTTGTCTTGAAGCCAGGTGATGATTTACCAACTGCAGGTGGTTACGGTGTGATGATTTGTTATGACGAAGCTGATTTAATTAAAGCAAAATCCCGTATTGAACAAGCAAGAGCAGAAACTGACACAATTATTATTGAACAAAAAATTCAAGAAATTGCTAATTATTGTGTGCAATTTGCATGTAAAAAGGACGGGGAAATTCACTATATTGGAACATCAGAGCAAATTACAGACAAATATGGCCATTATAGTGGCAATCAAAATGTACAAGATGTACCTGAATCAGTCATCCAAGCTGGCAAAGAAATTATGGAAATAGGCGTGGCCAAAGGTTATTTTGGAATCGCAGGTTTTGATTTACTATTAGATAAACATGGTGATATATTTGCGATTGATTTGAATTTTAGACAAAATGGATCGACAAGTATGCTTTTATTAGATCCATTAATGCAATCTGGATATCAAAAGTTTTATAGTTATATTGCACCTAACGATAATGAGCATTTCTTTCAGACAATTATAAAATATGTAAACATGGGTTGCTTATTTCCACTATCATATTATGATGGCGATTGGTATAAAAATGAAAACGTGCCTTCGAGATTTGCATGTATTTGGCATGGACAATCACAAGAACATATAGAAAAGTTAGAACAGCAATTTTTAGAAGAATTAAAAATATAATCAGAAATATAGTGAAAATTTCATTTAATTAAGATTTGATAACTTAAGTTTATTGTATAGATATATTAAAATTTTAATATTTATTGTATGACGTTAATTGACTATAGTAATATACTCATTTATATTTTAAATATAGTTAAATATTTTAATGAATTGAAGGTGTAATTATGTCTTATAAAGCAAGTTCATTTTTTCAAGATATTCTAGTAAATGAATATTTTTATATAGCAACAAAGTCAAAACAATTAATTAGACATGAAATTTTAGGAAAGGACGTCATTTGTGTTTGGACACAAAAAGAAACAGCTGAAACTTTCTTAAATAAACATGACACCGATTATGATAAGCTTAAAAAAATCGATATTGATCGTTTTGTAACTTATGAAATGGATGATATGTTTGAACAAGGTGAAGAAGTGTTGATGAATGCGTCATCTCAGACAGATGGTGATTTAGTTAATATTATTGATTTTACAAATGAATTAATGTCAGATTTAGATGAAATTCGTCTCAAAGAATTTATAATAGATGTGGCGAAAGAAGACGCTGTGTTCGGTTTAACAAATAAAAATGAAAAACAATTTATCATGATTAGTGATGAAGAACATCAAAAACCACATATTATGCCGGTGTGGAGTATTAGAAATAGAGCAGAAAAAGTAAGAAATGAAGACTTTGAAGAATGCGATATCATTGAAATAGAAGGTGAAGTCTTCGCAGAATGGTTAGATATTTTAAGAGATGATGATAAAGCAGTAGCAATCGATTTGAAATCAGGTGTTGTAGGCACTGTAGTCTCAGCTCAAAAAGTATTAGATCAATTACCGTTTTAATGTAAATGAATATATGAACTAATGGAAGTAGTTATTTTGAAGAAATAGTCACCATCAAATGAAATAACTGTTTCCATTTTTTACCATGACATAAGTATAGAAACTTCAATTCTTTATACTTATGTCATGGTAATTTTTATTGTAGATGTATTGCACCTAATGCGCCGGAAAAGGCACCGTGTTCAATATAAAATGGTTTGAAACCACGCAATATCGTATAATCTTTAACAACTTCTTTCAGTAAATGATTATTATGGAAAGAAGAACCAATATAAGCTACGTTTTCAGTACCATATTCTCTCGCTACTGTGATAGCCATCGTAGTAATGACTTCCCCCACGACACCAATCAATGAAGCTAATTTGTCAGAATCTGAAAAATCTTTGTCTAAATTATGCAGTACATGCCCAAAATTAGCAGCAGTTAAATCACCTGAAATCGGAGGTTCACTATCTTTATAGATATGTTTTACTTTCAAATCAATAAATTCTCGCTCACCTTTTTGGGCAGTATCTGTTAATTGTTTGTAGTCTTTTAATCCAGTTAATAAATAACCAAGGCCTTGTATCATACCACCACCTGCTCCAACACCGCCAACACGTTGTTGCTTTTCGCCATTTGAATAATGCAGTGATGTTCCGGTACCAACATTAGTAAAAATGTAATTATCTAAATGATGACCTTGTTCTTCTAACAAGAGTTCTAAACCTTTTGCAGCAGCATCAAACTCTACAAAGATACGTGATTCACATTTTAACTTATTTTGAATTGTTCCAGCTTGACCACCTGTTAAGCTAATACTTTCACATGATTGTTGTCCTAACCAATCAATGACTTCATTAATTTCAGTAGTTAATTTTGTTGTATATTGTCGATTGCCATTATCCTCCTGAACAATTTTTATAAGTGTTCCGCCGGCATCAATGCCTATTTTCATCTGTGTACCTCCTAAAAAAATTTACATTATAACTTATATTATAATAAAATGAGGGAAAATCAACTATAGAAAATTTGAAAGGGATGGTTTTAATGAATTTAAGCCCGTTTATTAAAGTAGATGATGTAGAACAGGCTCTTACATTTTATAAAAATGCGTTTGGTGGTAACGAAAAAATATTAAATGAAACAAACGGGAAAACCTTACATGCGGAGCTTCATGTTAATGAAACAGTTGTATTACATATTTCCAGTACATATGGTCGTGAATGGAGCAATGACAATACGAACATTATTTTAACTTTCGATGATTTGGCTACTCAAAAACAAGTGTATGATAAATTAAGTGAAGCAGGAGACCCTCATATGCCTCTGTCTAAAACATTTTTTAATGCGATGCATGGACAAGTGAAAGATCAGTTTGAAGTCAATTGGCTCATGAATTGTTTCTTAGACTAATAAGATAAAATGTTCAAATTTCGATTATATTAATGTAAAAGTGGTATTAATAACTAATAAAAGCTAATCACAATAGGGGATAAAATATGTTTATTAAAGAATCATTTGAAAATATTACAATTCAAGTTTTTGAAGAAAAATATAAATCAGCTTTATATCATTTTAAATTGAGCGAGCGTCAACAGATATATTCTTCTTTGCCCAAAGACGTGCTTGATGATGCGTTAAAGGACGAAGACAGAGTGGCTAACATCGCCTTAAATGATGAAGGCGAAGTAGTCGGTTTCTTTGTATTACATCAATATTATCAACATGAAGGTTACGATACACCTAAACAGGTTATATATGTTCGTTCTTTATCTGTAAATGAAGACTTTCAAGGGTTTGGATATGGTACAAAAATGATGATGTATTTGCCACAATATGTCCAAAAGCTATTTCCAAATTTTAATCATTTATACTTAGTCGTAGACGCAGAAAATAAAGGTGCATGGAATGTATATGAACGTGCAGGTTTTATGCATGCTGCTACGAAAGAAGAAGGGCCTATCGGTAAAGAACGTCTCTATTATTTAGATTTAGATTCTAAACATGTGTCTTCTTTAAAATTAACAGCAAATGGAGATACGTCATCTTATGATGTTTATATCATTGATATGATGAAAGATGATGATAAAGTAGGTTTTATAGCAATTGAGCAACACGGGCAACGTATGAATATCAATTCAATTGAAGTTGATAAATCAGAGAGACATAATGGTATAGCAGAAAGTGCGTTAAGACAATTACCTACATATATTCGAAAGCATTTTGAAGGTATCAAACTTATAACGATTACACTTTATGGGGAAAATAATGAATTAAAACCATTATGTATAAATAGTAATTTTGTTGAAATTGAAACAGCTGAAGATTTTTCTGTATTTGAAAAATATATAAATTATTAATAGTGTTTGCGAAATCAGGGATTGTCATTTATAATTTACTTTTGTTATTATTACTTAAGATGAATAGTACTGATTTGGATAAATGCATAAATGTCTCTGAAAGGAAGAATAAATAATGAGAATTCAAGATTACACTAAAGAAATGGTTGACGAGAAATCATTTATTGATATGGCCTATACATTATTACTTGAAAAAGGCGATACAATGAACTTATATGATATTATTGATGAATTTAAAGCATTAGGTCATTACGAAGACCACGAAATTGAGAATAGAATTGTTCAATTCTATACAGACTTAAATACAGATGGTCGTTTCCTAAATGTTGGAGAAAATATATGGGGCTTACGTGATTGGTATTCAGTAGCTGATATTGAAGAAAAAATAGCACCAACTATCCAAAAATTCGACATTTTAGACGACGACGATGAAGAAGATAAGACATTAAAATTACTTGGTGAAGATGAAGCTGACGACGATGATGACATCCCAGCAGTTACTGATGACCAAGAGACAATCGAAGAACCTGATGAAGAAGAAGTGGACGAAGAAATTCCTGAAAATGAAATCGTTATTGATGAAGATGATGACGAAGATGAAGATTTAGAAGAAGATGAAGAAGAATATGATGAAGAGGACGAAGATAAAGAAAATTAATCAATAATCTATCAATATTCATTTGACTTTTTCTGCGAAAATGATAAAATTTTATTCGGGCTCCTTTAATTAGGACGACGTGTATAAATATTATACGCTCCCCCTTGCAAATGCTGTGAGAGGGAGCGATTTTTTTATTTGAATTACTATACAAATTTTATAAAATTTTAATTTATGACGTTATTTATAGTGAATATAATGATATTTAAAAATTATAAAGCTTTGACGTTTAGATAAATTATAACCATTTCAATGATTAATGAAACATGCCATAAATTTTTGTTGGTATTGTGAGAATGACTGTTTTAATAATAGGAGGCAGAAAATGACAAAGTTTATTTTTGTAACTGGTGGAGTTGTATCTTCATTAGGTAAAGGTATCACAGCAGCATCTTTAGGACGTTTATTAAAAGATAGAGGGTTAAAAGTTACAATACAAAAATTTGATCCATATTTAAATGTTGATCCAGGTACAATGAGTCCATACCAACATGGTGAAGTATTTGTTACTGATGATGGTGCGGAAACAGATTTAGACTTAGGACATTATGAAAGATTTATTGATATTAATTTAAATAAATATTCAAATGTTACAGCTGGTAAAGTCTATTCACATGTTTTGAAAAAAGAACGTCGTGGTGATTATCTTGGTGGTACGGTCCAAGTAATCCCTCATATTACAAATGAAATTAAAGAACGTTTACTATTAGCGGGAG
Source organism: Staphylococcus sp. GDB9P120P (assembly GCF_017893435.1). Lineage (NCBI taxonomy): Bacteria > Bacillati > Bacillota > Bacilli > Caryophanales > Staphylococcaceae > Staphylococcus > Staphylococcus sp. GDB9P120P. The sequence goes on along the minus strand of NZ_JAESNB010000009.1, from coordinate 54,911 downwards.
AAAGTACAAATGCTGATGTAGTTATTACTGAAATTGGTGGTACTACTGGTGATATTGAATCATTACCATTTATTGAAGCGATTAGACAAATTCGTAGTGATTTAGGTCGTGAAAATGTCATGTACGTACATTGTACACTTTTACCATTTATAAAAGCTGCCGGTGAAATGAAAACAAAACCAACGCAACACAGTGTTAAAGAACTACGTGGTTTAGGTATTCAACCTGACTTAATCGTAGTACGTACAGAATATGAACTAACACAAGATTTAAAAGATAAAATTGCTTTATTCTGTGATATTAACAAAGAAAGTGTAATTGAATGTCGTGATGCAGATTCACTCTATGAAATCCCTTTACAATTAAGTAAACAGGACATGGATGATATCGTAATTAGACGCTTAGAACTTAACGCTAAATACGATACTCAATTAGATGAATGGCAATATTTATTGGATACAGTCAATAGTTTAGATGGCAAAATAACTATTGGTTTAGTTGGTAAATATGTCAGTCTTCAAGATGCATATTTATCGGTTGTTGAATCATTAAAACATGCAGGTTATCCATTTAAAAAAGATATTGAAGTTAAATGGATAGATTCTAGTGAAGTAACTGATGAAAATGTACATGATATACTTAATGATGTTGATGGCATTTTAGTTCCTGGTGGATTTGGATTCAGAGCAAGTGAAGGAAAAATTTCTGCTATCAAATACGCGAGAGAAAATAATGTACCATATTTCGGTATTTGCTTAGGTATGCAACTTGCTACAGTAGAGTTTGCTAGAAATGTACTTGGCTTTGAAAATGCACACTCTGCAGAACTAGATCCTTCAACACCACATCCGATTATTGACCTATTGCCTGAACAAAAAGATATTGAAGATTTAGGTGGTACGTTAAGATTAGGTCTATATCCATGCCATATAAAAGAAGGAACTTTAGCGCATAAAATTTATGGCGAAGTTGATATAGAAGAAAGACATCGTCACCGTTATGAGTTCAATAATGAATATAGAGATCAATTAGAAGAAAAAGGCATGATATTCTCTGGAACTAGTCCAGATGGTAGATTAATCGAAATGGTAGAAATTCCGGAAAATGATTTCTTTGTCGCATGTCAATTCCATCCAGAATTCCTATCTAGACCTAATAGACCGCAACCTATATTCAAAGCGTTTATAGAAGCATCATTGAAACACCAACAGATTAAGTAAATATAGTTGTAAAAAGGCTGAAACGATAACATACGTTTCAGCCTTTTTTTAAATCAGATTGTCTATTAAATTTGATGAAATGCTAAAGATTTAAATCTCTAACCATTTCAACCATTTGTGTATATATATCATAATAAATATAATTAAATGCAATAGGATGTGGTATAACAATTTTATCGTAATCTTCCGTATAGACAATAGGTCTAGGCGTACTTAAATTAATAAAATGAAATAAATGATCCTGAAAGTTTTCTGTCTTTGGCTTATTACAAATTAAGACAAAATCTACATCGTTTGCAATTAATGCGTTAACGTCTTTTTCTACATCCTCAGTATAATAAGGAGAAAAGAGAAACACTCTATCTGTTGTATCAATATCTTCAAATGTATTGAGTGAGCGTAGCGCTATACTAGACTCTAATTTTTCATTACTGTTTAATATATAACTTTCAAAAAAATTCAAATCTCCATAACCTTTAACAAATACATTACCTTCACCGCCAATTGCTTGAATTAAGCATTGAGCTGCCATTTGAATATCTAAAGCTTGTGCTTCTATTCGATTAAAAACACCATTTAATTGTGTGTTCAAAATTTTAGACATATATGTACCTCCGTTCTATTCACTCAACTTATTGTAAATAATGGTAGTAAATATTGCAATTTTATATAAAAACATGAAAATTAAAGACTGATTTAAAAGTAATAAATTGAAAAAATAAATTAAAAACGCTTACAATTGAATAGAAGAATGCAAATTGTTTGGGATTTTGATATAATTAAATTGTAAAAATATGTGCTTAATGCACTAAGGAGGAACTTTCATGCCTTTAGTTTCAATGAAAGAAATGTTAATCGATGCAAAAGAAAATGGTTATGCGGTTGGTCAATACAACTTAAATAACTTAGAATTTACACAAGCGATATTAGAAGCTTCACAAGAAGAAAATGCTCCAGTTATTTTAGGAGTTTCTGAAGGTGCAGCACGTTATATGGGTGGATTCTATACAGTAGTTAAAATGGTAGAAGGATTAATGCACGATAAAGAAATTACGATTCCAGTTGCAATCCACTTAGATCATGGTTCAAGTTTTGATAAATGTAAAGAAGCTATTGATGCTGGATTCACTTCAGTTATGATTGATGCTTCTCATGAATCATTTGAAGATAACATAGCAATTACATCAAAAGTAGTTGAATACGCTCACGAACATGGTGTATCAGTAGAAGCAGAATTAGGTACAGTTGGTGGACAAGAAGACGATGTTGTTGCTGAAGGTGTTATTTATGCAGATCCTAAAGAGTGTCAAGAGCTTGTTGAAAAAACAGGTATAGATACATTAGCACCAGCATTAGGTTCAGTTCATGGACCGTATAAAGGTGAACCAAAATTAGGATTTAAAGAAATGGAAGAGATTGGTGCTTCAACAGGTTTACCATTAGTATTACATGGTGGAACTGGTATCCCAACTAAAGACATTCAAAAAGCGATTCCGTTTGGAACTGCAAAAATCAATGTTAATACAGAAAACCAAATTGCTTCTGCTAAAGCAGTACGTGAAGCTTTAGACAATGATCAAGAAATGTATGATCCTCGTAAATATTTAGGACCAGCACGTGAAGCAATTAAAACAACAGTAATTAGTAAAATTAAAGAGTTTGGTACATCAAATAGAGCTAAATAATCGGCTTATAATAAAAAGGTTAGTATTATATAACAATCTTGATGAATAAACTGAGAAGGCTGCGACAATTTTTAATGTCGCAGTCTTATTTTTTTATGTTATAATCTATGAGCATTAAAATTAAGTAAATTGAAAAAATTAATATAATTTTTAAACAGAAATAAGACAAGTAGGATTTGAATCCTATTAAATCGGGAATGAATATATCATTATAGTATACATAAAAGTGAAGCAATACATAAATTTAAATTAAAAAGGTTTTGTTTCATTGGTGTGTTTTGCAAACTGTATTTTTTTACTTTATAATGCAAATAATGTAATTAAATTGAAATACTGATTGAAAGGCAAAGGAGATCAAGCGAATGGCTCAAGAAGTAATAAAAATTAGAGGCGGTCAAACACTAAAAGGTGAAGTTAATAATCATGGTGCAAAAAATAGTGCTGTAGCAATTATTCCAGCGACAATATTAGCGGAAGATAAAGTTACAATAGAAGGGTTGCCACAAATCTCAGATGTTGAAACGCTTGTGAGTTTATTAGGTGATTTGAACATTAAGGCAAACTTAGAAGGTATGACCCTTGAAGTTGATCCAAATGAAATTGAAAATGCGCCGTTACCTAATAACAAAGTAGAATCATTACGTGCATCATACTATATGATGGGAGCAATGTTAGGTAGATTTAAAAAATGCGTGATTGGTTTACCAGGCGGTTGTCCATTAGGTCCACGACCAATTGATCAACATATCAAAGGTTTTAAAGCATTAGGTGCGCATATTGATGAATCCAGTGAAACATCTATGAAAATTGAAGCTGATCGTTTAATAGGAGCTAACATATTTTTAGATATTGTTAGTGTGGGTGCTACAATTAACATTATGTTGGCAGCAGTTCGAGCTGAAGGGCAAACTGTAATTGAAAACGCAGCGAAAGAACCTGAAGTTGTTGATGTAGCAAACTTTTTAACAAGTTTAGGTGCTAATATTAAAGGTGCTGGTACGAGTACTATTAAAATAAAAGGTGTTGAGCATCTTCATGGATCACATCATCAGGTGATTCCAGATAGAATCGAAGCAGGAACTTATATGTGTATTGCAGCAGCTTGTGGTGAAGATATTGTAATTAATAATATTATTCCTACTCATGTTGAGCCATTAACTGTTAAGTTGAAAGAGCTTGGTGTAGACATTAATGTCAGCGATGATAGTGCAACAATTAAGAGGAGTGCACCATATGCTAGTGTAGATATCAAAACATTAGTATATCCTGGTTTCGCCACAGATTTACAACAACCTATCACGCCGTTATTATTTATGGCTGATGGCGTATCTTTTGTGACTGAAACAATTTATCCTGCTAGATTCAAGCACGTAGAAGAACTTAAAAAAATGGGTGCTCATATTACATCAGATAATGGTACTGCTACTATCAAACCATCAAAATTAACTGGTGCAGAAGTATACGCGAGTGACTTACGTGCAGGTGCTTGTCTTATTGTAGCTGGTTTATTGGCTGAAGGTGTTACTACAATTTACAATGTAAAGCATATTTATCGTGGTTATACTAACATTGTTAAAACACTAAAATCACTTGGTGCAGACATTTGGACTGAAAAAATATAAAACATGTGGTATAATAATTATACTGAATGAATAAAACATAATTATAGTTTATGCAGTGGGAAATATAATTGATATGAGGTGATGACCATGGAGGTTTGCCCTTATCTAGAAGAGACCTTTAAAATAGTAGGCAGAAGTTGGAACGGTCTTATCATTAATTACTTGTCTAGATGCACAGAAAAATCTGCTCATTTTTCTGATATGAAGCGTGATTTGAAAACAATTACGCCTCGTGCGCTTAGCATAAAATTAACAGATCTAAATGAATGGGGGCTTGTAGAGAAAAAGATTATTTCTACTAGTCCTATGAACATTTTATACCAACTTACAGATAAAGGTGATGCCTTGGCAACGGCATTGGTTCCTATGGAAAAATGGGCCCAAGAATATATTGAGTTAGAAAGCTAAAGATTTTAGCTTTTTAATTTGATATTCTACGTAATATTTATTTACAGATAAATGTTATTTCGAGGTTATTTTTAACATACTTAGGTTAGCTATAAAGAAATCTTTGTTTAAAGATTTCTTTATAGCTTTTTTATTTATTGTTGAGCCATCTTTTTGCAATAATTTAAAATGACTTAGGTGATTGACATATCGTATTATGCTTAATAATTATAATTTTTAGGCTATCACTGTTATTTCATGTCGTCGTATAGATAGTTAATGCTCTTACAACAATGTGCAATTATCATGCGTGAAAGCCTGTAATAACAACGTTTGAAAAGATTTGATATGAGCAGATATGTTTTAAAATTAAAAATCTAGGTTAGAATAAAAATATGAACACAAATTAAGGAGTGAATAATAGATGAGAAACTTCACTAAACAATATATCAACGGACAATGGGTAGAAAGTTCAAGCGGAGAAACACTTGATGTTATCAACCCAGCAACAGAAGAAGTAGCAGGTAAAATTGCTAAAGGTAATAAAGAAGATGTTGATAAAGCGGTAGAAGCGGCAGATAATGTATATTTAGAATTTAGACACAGTTCTGTAGAAGAAAGAAAAGAACTCTTAGATAAAATCGTTCAAGAATATAAAAATAGAAAAGATGATATCGTTGACGCAATAACCGATGAATTAGGAGCTCCTTTAAAAGTATCTGAAAATGTCCATTACCAAATGGGATTAGATCATTTTGAAGCAGCACGAGACGCATTAGATAATTTTGAATTTGAAGAAAGACGCGGTGACGATTTAGTCGTCAAAGAAGCGATTGGTGTTGCAGGATTAATTACACCATGGAATTTTCCAACTAACCAAACTTCATTAAAATTAGCTGCAGCCTTTGCAGCGGGAAGTCCGGTCGTGTTAAAACCATCAGAAGAAACACCATTTGCAGCAATTATTTTAGCAGAAATATTTGATAAAGTTGGCGTACCTAAAGGCGTGTTTAACTTAGTAAATGGCGACGGCCAAGGTGTGGGAAATCCGCTTAGCGAACATCCAAAAGTGAGAATGATGTCCTTTACTGGATCTGGTCCAACTGGTGCGAGTATTATGAAAAAAGCAGCTGAAGATTTCAAAAAAGTATCATTAGAATTAGGGGGTAAATCTCCATATATAATTTTAGATGATGCTGATATCGATGGCGCTGCAAGTGCAGCTACTGGCAAAGTCGTTAATAACACAGGCCAAGTTTGTACTGCAGGAACAAGAACATTAGTACCAGCAAGTATAAAAGAAGAATTCTTAACAGCTGTTAAAGAAAAATTCAGCCAAGTTAAAGTTGGTAATCCTCGTGAAGAAGGTACACAAGTAGGACCAATTATTAGCAAAAAACAATTTGATCAGGTTCAATCATATATTGATAAAGGTGTAGAAGAAGGTGCCGAATTATTATATGGTGGTCCTGGAAAACCTGAAAACTTAGAAAAAGGTTATTTTGCAAGACCAACTATTTTTAATAATGTTGAAAATGATATGACAATTGCACAAGAAGAAATTTTCGGTCCTGTAATGTCTGTAATTACGTATAATGATTTAGACGAAGCTATTGAAATTGCAAATGATACGAAATATGGCTTAGCTGGTTATGTATATGGACAAGATAAAGAAAAACTTCACAAAGTAGCACGTTCAATTGAGGCTGGAACAGTTGAAATTAATGAAGCTGGACGTAAACCAGATTTACCATTCGGTGGTTACAAACAATCAGGTTTAGGACGCGAATGGGGAGATTATGGTATAGAAGAATTCTTAGAAGTTAAATCTATTGCAGGATATTATAATTCATAATCTATTATAAAAACTAAGCGAGATGTTGTAACAAAACAAACTGAGACAAAAATCTCACGCTTAAAAGTGACTAATCCATAGGTCTATGGATTAGTCACTTTTTTAATCTTGCGATTTCGATCGTGCATGCTTGCCTGGGGATATGATTCGATCCTGTAGTCTCTCATTCATATCATTTCCCTGGGCGTCAGCACGTTTCCAAATCGCTATAAGTGATGTGTCATCATACAAAAACATCTCCGTATTATTTAAAGAAGTAACTATTTTATAACAATAGAAAACATGATTTATCATATACAATTAATGGAAAGTTGAATTTTTAAATTCACCAAATAATTCAACTGAACATGAGTATAAATGATGGATTAGTCACTTTTTTAATCTTGCGATTTCGATCGTGCATGCTTGCCTGGGGATATGATTCGAGTTTGTAGTCTCTCATTCATATCATTTCCCCGGGCGTCAGCACGTTTTTAAATCGCTATAAACTAAGACTTAACTTATATTATTCGTTGAAACTGAAATTTTAATTCCTAATATAAGTACATCGCAATATGTAAATAACAACTTCTGTATTGTTTCAATAGCAATTGATAATTACGCTTGAGCTAAAGATATTTATATCTTGGGGCTTATTATATTTAGAAAATTTGAAATATAAAGTAAAGTTTTACAATTTAATATACTGTTTTATTAACTAATTAGCTTTAAAGCAGTATTTATAAATTTCAATTATTGAAATACATTTTGTAATTAAATAAAATATTTGCTATAGTTATAAAAGTAAATAGCGTAGTTCATTATGTTATTTAAAACTTATTTATGAAATGGGTGCAAGATAATGCCTGAAAAAGTACGAACATCACCTCAGTACGAATCGTTCCACGAGTTATATAAAAATTACACTACTAAAGATCTCACTCAAAAAGCAAAATCACTGAAATTAACAAATTATAGTAAATTAAATAAAAAAGAGTTAGTTCTTGCAATTATGGAAGCGCAAATGGAAAAAGATGGAAACTATTATATGGAAGGTATCTTAGATGATATCCAACAAGATGGTTACGGCTTCTTAAGAACTGTCAATTATTCAAAAGGTGAAAAAGATATTTATATATCTGCTAGTCAAATACGTCGTTTTGAAATTAAACGAGGCGATAAAGTAACTGGTAAAGTAAGAAAACCAAAGGATAATGAAAAGTATTATGGTTTGCTACAAGTAGATTTTGTCAATGATGAGAATGCAGAAGAAGTTAAGAAAAGACCACATTTCCAAGCATTAACACCATTATACCCAGAAGAACGCATCAAGTTAGAAACAACAAAAGAAAACTATTCTACGCGTATTATGGATTTAATTACTCCAATCGGTTTAGGACAACGTGGTTTGATTGTTGCCCCGCCTAAAGCTGGGAAAACATCATTATTGAAAGAAATTGCAAATGCCATCGCAATCAATAAACCTGATGCAGAATTATTTGTGCTACTTGTGGGTGAAAGACCAGAAGAGGTTACTGATATAGAGCGTTCTGTTGAATCGGCAGAAGTTGTTCACTCAACATTTGATGAACCTCCACAGCATCATGTCAAAGTAGCAGAATTACTATTAGAACGTGCAAAGCGTTTAGTAGAAATAGGTAAAGATGTCATTATTTTAATGGATTCCATTACAAGACTTGCACGTGCATATAACTTGGTTATCCCGCCAAGTGGACGTACACTTTCAGGTGGTTTAGATCCAGCATCATTACACAAACCTAAGGCGTTCTTTGGTGCAGCAAGAAATATTGAAGCTGGTGGTAGTATGACGATATTAGCTACTGCGTTAGTGGATACTGGTTCTCGTATGGATGATATGATATATGAAGAATTTAAAGGAACAGGAAACATGGAATTACATCTTGATCGTAAACTAGCTGAACGTCGTGTATTTCCAGCTATTGATATTGGTCGAAGTTCTACACGTAAAGAGGAATTGCTAATATCACCAAAAGATTTAGAATCACTTTGGCAACTGCGTAACATGTTTACAGATTCACTTGATTTTACAGAAAGATTTGTAAGAAAATTAAAACGAACAAAAACGAATCAAGAATTCTTTGAACAATTACAGGAAGCTGCCAAGGAGAGTACTAAAACTGGAAAGCCAATTATTTAAAGCGGCTTATCATTTAAAAATGTGATTTAGGGTTGCGTTTTAGTTTTATAACAATTATAATTATCAAGTATTGGGTAAAAAAACTCACAAACAACTCTGTTCCAGATGGTTCAGGGCAAAGGAGCTGAAAAAAATGAAACAAAATATTCATCCTGAATACCACAAAGTTATCTTTTTAGATACAACTACAGATTTTAAATTCTTAAGTGGTTCAACAAAATCTTCATCAGAAACGATGGAATGGGAAGATGGAAATGAATACCCAGTTATTCGTTTAGATATTTCTTCTGATTCACATCCGTTTTACACAGGACGTCAAAAATTCGCTGCTGCGGATGGTCGTGTGGAACGTTTCAACAAGAAATTCGGATTCAAATCAAGCAACGAATAATTGTTGTAATAAGGCATTCTCATTTTATGAGAATGCTTTTTTATTTAACATGGATGATGGAAAGGTAAAACCAAAAGAGTGCCGATGTTTTAGTACATTAATTACATATTAAATTACAAATAACTTAAGAGAAATTGATATTTTAAGATGGAAAATATGATATAATAAACCGATTATGTTTTGAAAAAGGGTGGAACGCATAATGAATGAAACTTATCATTCCGGCTGGATAGAATGTATAACTGGAAGCATGTTTAGTGGTAAATCTGAAGAATTAATTCGTCGCTTAAGACGTGGACTATATGCTAAACAAAAGGTGGTTGTATTTAAACCAGCAATAGATGACCGCTATCATAAAGATAAAATTGTTTCGCATAATGGCAATGCAATTGAGGCAATTAATATCTCAACAGCAGCTGAGATTTATAAACACGATTTATCAAATTTTGATATTATAGCAATCGATGAAGTTCAATTTTTTGAAAACAACATTGTTCATATTGTAGAAGAATTAGCTGAAAAGGGACATAGAGTGATTACTGCAGGTTTAGATATGGATTTCAGAGGTGAACCATTTGAACCGATACCTCATTTATTAGCAGTAAGTGAAGAAGTGACTAAACTACAAGCTGTTTGTGCAGTATGTGGCTCGTCATCAAGCCGTACACAACGGTTAATTGATGGCAATCCAGCAAAAATAGATGACCCTGTGATTCTCGTCGGCGCAAACGAAAGCTATGAACCTAGATGTAGGGCACATCATATCGTTGCACCAAGTAATCATGAGAAGGAGGAAATGTAGTGTTTGATCAATTAGACATTGTAGAAGAAAGATACGAACAATTAAACGAAATGTTAAGTGATCCTGAAGTCGTAAATAACCCAGATAATTTACGAAAATATTCAAAAGAACAGGCTGATTTGCAAAAAACAGTTGAAGTGTATCGCGAATATAAACAAGTTAAAGAAGATGTAACTGAAATAGATGAAATGTTACAGGAAACAAAAGATGAAGAAGAAGTTGAAATGCTCAAAGATGAAAAGCAAGAATTGAGCCAAAAAATTCCAGAATTAGAAGAAGAATTAAAATTCTTGTTAATTCCAAAAGATCCAAATGATGAAAAAGATGTAATTGTTGAAATTCGTGCAGCTGCTGGTGGAGATGAGGCTGCAATATTTGCTGGAGATTTATTTAGAATGTATTCTAGATACGCTGAAGCGCATAGTTATAAGACAGATATAGTAGAAGCTACTGAAAGTGACCATGGCGGATACAAAGAGATTAGTTTCTCTGTTTCAGGCACAGGCGCTTATAGTAAATTGAAATACGAAAATGGGGCACATCGTGTACAACGTGTACCAGCAACAGAGTCAGGTGGACGTATTCACACGTCTACAGCTACAGTTGCCGTATTACCAGAAGTTGAAGATGTTGAGATAGAAATTCGTAATGAAGATATTAAAATAGATACCTATCGTTCTAGTGGGGCAGGTGGGCAACACGTAAATACTACAGATTCAGCCGTTCGAATCACACACTTGCCAACGGGTGTTATTGCTACTTCATCAGAAAAATCTCAAATTCAAAACCGTGAAAAAGCAATGAAAGTGTTAAAGGCACGTTTGTTTGATATGAAATTACAAGAAGAACAACAAAAGTATGCAGCACAGCGTAAATCAGCTGTCGGTTCAGGTGATCGCTCAGAGAGAATTAGAACATACAATTACCCACAAAGTCGTGTAACGGATCATCGTATTGGATTGACATTGCAGAAATTAGAGCAAGTTATGGAAGGTAAGTTAGATGAGATTATTGATGCACTAACTTTAGCTGAACAAACAGATAAATTGAAAGAACTGAATGACGGTGAATTATAGAGAAAGATTGAAGATTGCACAAAGCAAATGTGAAGCAAAAGGTATTGAAGTAACAAGAGCTGAATGGTTGATGCTTGATTTATTTCAATGGCAAAAAACAGATTATTTGTTGCATGCTGACGAAATTATGACAGAAGCACACAACGTGTTGTTTGATAATGCGGAAGCAAGGATGTTACAAGGTGAACCTATTCAATATATTGTAGGCACACAATCTTTTTATGGTGAAATATTTAAAGTGAATGAACACTGTTTAATTCCGAGACCTGAAACAGAAGAAGTATTACTGCATTTTTATAATTTGGTGAAGTCTGGAGATAAAGTTGTAGATATAGGCACAGGTAGTGGCAACATACCTATTTTACTTAAAAAAATGAATCAATACTTGGACGTTTTAGCTACAGATTTATATGATGCAGCTTTATCGGTGGCAAAAGACAATGCTCAGTATCATGATGTAGATATTACATTTTTACAAGGTGATGCCTTAAATCCTTTAATAGAGAAAAATATTAAAGTGAATGGATTAATTTCAAATCCACCATATATAGCTGATAGCGAAAAAACTTTAATGGAAGATACAGTATTGAAATATGAACCTACCAGTGCTTTATTTGCTGAAAATAATGGTTTTCAAGTTTATGATAAGATTTTAGAACAATTGCCAGATGTATTATTACCCAATGCAATAGTTGTGTTTGAAATTGGTTATAAACAAGGCCTTACTTTAAAGAAAAAAATTGAAGAAAAATATCCTGCTGTTTGTGTTCAAATAATAAAAGATATTAACAATAATGATAGAATTATTTCTTTCGAATGGTAACTTAAGAAGTTGTGTGCTGAACATGATAAGTCATGAAGGTGCATAACTTCTTATTTTGTTTTAAAATTGAAATTAAGATGAAAGGGTGTGTATAGATGGAAACAAAAATATGGGATTTGAGGAATCATCTGACAGACGATGTTAATATAGATACTTATAATGAAATAAAAAATGTTTTTGAAGCTGGTGGACTCATCGCTATACCAACTGAAACAGTATATGGTTTAGGTGGCGATGCAAGAAATGAACAGACTATAAAAAATATTTATGCAGCAAAAGGTAGACCTTCAGATAACCCTCTAATCGTTCATATACATAATGTTAAACAATTAGATGCATTTACAAAGCATATTACACAAGAAGTTAGGATGCTAATGAATCAATTTTGGCCTGGTCCAATTTCATTTATTTTACCACTGAAAAAAGGTTTTTTATGTGAAAGTGTAAGTGGTGGACTTTCATCCATAGCAGTTAGGATGCCGAGTCACCCGATTGGAAGGAAAATATTAGAGTTTGTAGATATACCGATCGCTGCGCCCAGTGCTAATTTAAGTGGTAGACCTTCTCCAACTAATTTTGAACACGTATATCGTGATTTAAACCAAAGAATTGATGGTATTGTCAATGGTGACCAAAGTGAAGAAGGTCTAGAAAGTACAGTGTTAGATTGTACACAATATCCGTTTAGGATAGCTCGTCCAGGGTCTATTACCAAATCTATGATTGAAAATGTGTTGCCTGGATCTATTTCAACAAAAGAGGATTTGAATCAAGAAAAGCCCATAGCTCCAGGAATGAAATATAAACATTATGCACCAGATACCCCAATAACAATTGTATACGCGGTTCATCAACAACTATCCTCAAGTAAAGATTGGCGTAATGTCGCTTTTATATTTCCAAAAGATAAACTGAAATATATTCCTGAAAATGCAACTTTCATTCCACTATGTGAAAATGAAAGAGATATTAAAGGTGCAAATCATAATTTGTATCAAATATTGCATGATATAGATCAAAATGAAAATATTAAAGAGGCTTATATATTTGGATTTGAAAATCGTGATGATGCAGTTGCTATCATGAATCGTATGCAAAAGGCAGCAAATTATACCATTGTTAAAGGAGAAACTTTATGAAAATCGTTTTTGTCTGTACTGGAAATACTTGCAGAAGTCCGATGGCAGAAAGTATTGCAAAAGCTAAAATGCCAGATATTGAAGTTGCATCACGTGGCTTGTTTGCAATAGATGGTGCACCTACATCAGAATATACACGCGCTATTGTAAGAGAAAAACAATTACCAATACCAGAAAATGCTCAAAAGTTCACTGAAATTGATATGAATGCGGATCTTATTTTGACCATGTCAACAAGCCATAAAGAAGCAATTAAACAAATGTATGGTAAAGGTACACATATATTCACTTTAAGTGAGTATGTATTGCATGGTGATGATGTCGCTGATCCGTTCGGAGGAACTAAATCAGATTATATTGAAATTTATAATGAATTAAATTCATTGATTGGAAAATTAAAAAATAAAATATTAGAGTAAATAAATATGTGAAATTAGTATGAGTAACTCATTAAATACGTTATAATAATAACGTGTAGCAAATTTGCTAGCAATTAAATTTGTCTGATTGGACTTATGTATTTTGGCTTACTTTATATCAAAATAAATAAGGGGTGTTGAACATGGAGGATTTAAAAGCGTTATTAGATGAATTAAAATCTAAATCTTTCTTTAAAGACGATGAGCTTTGCATTATAGGTTGTTCTACTTCAGAAGTGATTGGCGAACGCATAGGTAGTGTTGGATCAATGGAGGTAGCAAAAGATATATTTGAAGCATTAAAAGAGATTGAAACGGAAACAGGCGTTTCTTTTGTATTTCAAGGCTGTGAACATATCAATAGAGCAATTACTATTGAAAAAGCAAATTTCGATCCCCTAACGATGGAAGAAGTAACCGTTGTACCTGATGTCCATGCTGGAGGTAGTTTAGCTACATATGCATATCAACATATGGCTGACCCTATAGTCGTTGAAACAATTAACGTTCCAAAAGGTATTGATATTGGCCAAACATTAATCGGTATGCATATTAAACATGTAGCGATACCTGAGCGTACAAGCGTGAAGCAAATTGGCGAAGCAATTGTTACAATCGCTTCTTCAAGACCTAAGAAAATTGGTGGCGAAAGAGCAAAATATAACTAATACAGAAACGAGGGTTTACTAATGTCATTTATTAAAGATCAAGATAAAGAAATTTATGAAGTGATTCAAAACGAGTTCAACCGTCAAAATAACAATATAGAGTTAATCGCATCAGAAAACTTTGTGTCGGAAGCAGTTATGGAAGCTCAAGGTTCCGTATTAACTAACAAGTATGCTGAAGGTTATCCAAACAGAAGATATTACGGTGGTTGTGAATACGTAGATGTATCTGAAACATTAGCTATTGAAAGAGCTAAGCAATTGTTTGGTGCAGAACATGTTAACGTTCAACCACATTCTGGTTCACAAGCAAATATGGCTGTTTATCTCGTTGCATTAGAACACGGAGATACTGTATTAGGTATGAATTTAAGTCATGGTGGACACTTAACTCATGGTGCACCAGTAAACTTTAGTGGTCAATTTTATAACTTTGTCGAATATGGTGTCGACAAAGAGAGTGAACAAATAGACTATGACGAAGTTTTAAAAGTAGCAAAAGCGCATCAACCTAAATTAATTGTTGCTGGCGCATCTGCATACTCAAAAACAATAGACTTCAAACGTTTTAGAGAAATTGCTGATGAAGTTGGCGCTAAATTGATGGTGGATATGGCGCATATCGCCGGATTAGTAGCTGCGGGTCTACACCCAAGCCCAGTAGAATACGCTGATTTTGTAACTACGACAACACATAAAACATTACGCGGCCCTCGTGGTGGTATGATTTTATGTAAAGAAGCATACAAAAAGCAAATTGATAAAACAATCTTCCCAGGTATTCAAGGGGGCCCTTTAGAACATGTTATTGCTGCTAAAGCTGTAGCGTTTGGTGAAGCACTTCAAGATGATTTCAAAACATATCAACAACAAGTGATAAAAAATGCAAAAGCATTAGCTGATACATTAAATAAAGAAGGTTTTAGAGTAGTATCTGGTGGTACTGATAATCATTTAGTATGCGTAGATGTAAAAGGATCAGTCAATATTACTGGTAAAGTAGCAGAAGAAGCCTTGGACTCAATAGGTATTACTTGTAATAAAAATACAATTCCGTTTGATCAAGAAAAACCTTTTGTAACAAGTGGCTTAAGACTTGGTACGCCAGCAGCTACAACACGTGGTTTTGATGAAGCGGCATTTGAAGAAGTAGCCAAAATTATTAGCCTAGTGCTAAAAGATCCTGAAAATGAAACAACATTAAAAGAAGGACAAGAAAGAGTTAAAGCATTAACTACGAAACATCCTTTATATAATTAAATTGGAGGAAGTAATTATGGGCAACGTACATGTTTTTGATCACCCACTTATTCAACACAAATTAAGTTACATTAGAGATGTACATACAGGTACAAAAGAATTTAGAGAACTCGTAGATGAAGTTGGTATGTTGATGGCATACGAAGTAACTAGAAATCTAGAGTTACAAGATGTAGAAATTGAAACACCAGTCACTAAAATGATAGCTAAGAGACTAACAGGTAAAAAATTAGCATTTATTCCCATTTTAAGAGCGGGACTTGGTATGACACAAGGTATCTTAAATTTAGTGCCGGCAGCAAGAATAGGTCATGTTGGGTTATACAGAGATCCCGAAACACTAGAAGCAGTTGAGTATTTTGTAAAACTACCACAAGATATTGAAGAAAGAGAAATTGTAGTAGTTGATCCAATGCTAGCGACTGGTGCTTCCGCAATTGAAGCGATTAATTCACTTAAAAAACGTGGCGCTAAACACATCAGATTTATGTGTCTGATTGCAGCTCCAGAAGGTGTAGAAAAATTACAAGAAGCACATGAAGATGTTGATATTTATATCGCAGCATTAGATGAGAAATTAGATGACCATGCTTATATTACACCTGGTTTAGGTGACGCTGGTGACCGTTTATTCGGTACAAAATAGTTTAACCCAGGAGTGGAGTAGTATGAAAAAAGTTATGACTGTTTTTGGGACACGTCCTGAAGCGATAAAGATGGCACCGCTCGTTTTAGAGTTGGAGAAAGATTCTGAATTACAACCAATCGTTGTAGTGACTGCGCAACACAGAGAAATGTTAGATTCTGTCTTGAAGAGCTTTGACATAACACCTGATTATGATTTGAATATTATGAAACAGGGTCAATCATTGTCTGATATAACTTCTCGCATACTCATTCGATTAGAGGATGTGATAAAGGAAGCGCAACCAGATATGATACTTGTTCACGGAGATACTATGAGTACATTCGCCGGAAGCTTAGCAGCATTATATAATCAAGTCCCAATCGGACATGTCGAAGCTGGTTTACGAACTTGGAATAAATACGCTCCATTTCCTGAAGAAATGAATAGACAAATGGTAGGAGTAATGTCTGATTTAAACTTTGCTCCTACCAATAATGCTGCAAACAATTTGATCGCTGAAAACAAACCAGAAGACACGATCGTAGTGACAGGCAATACTGCGATTGATGCTATGAAAACGACAATTCATAATGGTTATCAATCAGAAATCATAGCTAAGCATAAAAACAAACGTATTATTCTCTTAACTGCGCATAGACGAGAAAATATTGGAGAACCTATGGCACATATTTTCAAAGCAGTACGTGATATTGTCGAAGCATACGAGGATGTTGTTGTCGTATATCCAATACATAAAAACCCTAAAGTACGCGAAATTGCAGATTATTATTTGTCAAACCACACGAGAATCGAGCTTGTAGAACCATTAGAAGTTGTTGATTTTCATAATTTTGCACACCAGTCTTATTTAATTTTAACTGATTCTGGTGGAGTACAAGAAGAAGCGCCTTCATTAGGCAAACCAGTGCTCGTACTAAGGGATGTAACAGAAAGGCCAGAAGGTGTGGCAGCGGGTACATTAAGAATTGTAGGTACAAATACAAAGGACATTTTTGCAGCAACCAAAGAGCTATTAGACAACAAAAATTTATATGAGACGATGAGCACAGCTCAAAATCCATATGGAGATGGCAATGCATCATATAGAATTTGTCAAAATATTAAATATTTTTTCGGTTTAATTGATAAAAAACCTTCTTCTTTCAAATAATTATGTATTTATGTGTCATTTTTGTGACATTCTTGTAAAAAATTGAATTACAATTTGAATAGAATTGACACGTAAAGTACCCTATATTATTATTAGAATTGTATGATTGGAATGGTTTTCATATATGAAAGATAAGGTGAAGCGAGGCACTGAAATGAAACGTTTCAACATCATTTTTAATCAGTACATACAATACTATTTATATTGTATTATTGTACTTGTAATTGTGTTTATTTTCACATACTCTACATTTATATTAGGTCTTATAATTGGTATGATCGGATCGCTAATCAATACTTTTACTTTTGAATATTATTTGGCGAAAGCAAAAGAAAAGGATAACATACATATTTCAACGGGCAACATTTGGAGATATTTGATAGTGATATTAGCTTGTACGACATGGTATTTTTATAAGGACTATATAAACATTTTTGGAGTAGTTGTTGGTTTAATGATTTCTTATGTTTTAATTGTTTTCAAACCATTTTTACACAAGAAATAAAATTTATAATGAAAGAGGTGAGAAAGCATGGATCATAAAGACCCTCTAGTCAGTTGGAATGTGTTCGGTCTAGACATCGTGTTTAATCTATCATCGATTATGATGATGTTGATTACGGCGTTTATTGTTTTTGTAATAGCTATTATTTGTACACGTAACCTCAAGAAACGTCCAACAGGCAAACAAAACTTTATTGAGTGGGTTTTTGATTTCGTAAGAGGGATTATTGAAAGTAACATGGCTTGGTCAAAAGGCGGTCAGTTCCATTTCTTAGCCGTTACATTAATCTTTTTCATATTTGTTAGTAATATGCTTGGATTACCGTTTCAATTAATTTCGGGACACACCCTGTGGTGGAAATCTCCCACAGCCGATCCAACTGTGACACTAACATTATCAACTCTGATAATACTATTAACACATTATTATGGAGTTAAAATGGTTGGAACTAAAGGATATTTCCAAAATTATACAAAGCCAATATTCCTATTGCCCATCAATGTATTTGAAGAATTCACTTCAACATTGACGCTAGGATTACGACTTTACGGAAATATTTTTGCAGGTGAATTATTGCTAGGATTATTAGCAGGTTTAGTATTCAACTTCCCAGCATGGGGTTGGCTAATCGGAATACCTGGCCTAATCGTATGGCAAGGGTTCTCAATTTTTATCGGTACGATTCAGGCATATATATTTGTAATGCTTTCGATGGTATATATGTCACACAAAGTACAAAAGAGTCATTAAATTAAAAAATAAAAAGAACAAATTAGGAGGATTTTTAAATGAATTTAATCGCAGCAGCAATCGCAATCGGCTTATCAGCACTTGGTGCAGGTATTGGTAATGGTCTTATCGTTTCAAGAACAGTAGAAGGTGTCGCTCGTCAACCAGAAGCACGTGGTCAATTAATGGGTATTATGTTCATCGGTATCGGTTTAGTTGAGGCGTTACCAATTATAGGTGTAGTTATCGCTTTCATGTCACTATAAGTAAACTAGTCTTTATGGCGAAGTCTTCTGGGCTCTCGCCGTTCGTTTTTATCAAAATACCTTATGATTATACTGGATGAAAGGAGTGTCTATGAAAGTGACTGCTACGACTAATATGTTCGTTCTAGGTGCGGCTAGTGGCGGCGGTGTACAATGGGGAACAATCATTGTTACGATTGCTACATTTGCCATTTTACTTTTACTATTGAAAAAGTTTGCTTGGGGCCCACTTAAAGAAGTGATGGACAAACGTGAACACGATATTAATAAAGATATCGACGATGCTGAACAAGCTAAATTAAATGCTCAAAAACTAGAAGCACAAAACAAACAAACACTAAAAGAAACACAAGAAGAGGTTCATAAAATTTTAGAAGAGTCTAAAATACAAGCCCGTAAACAGCACGAAGAAATCATTCACGAAGCCAACATTAGAGCCAATGGTATGATTGAAACAGCACAAAATGAAATAAACAGTGAAAAAGAACGTGCACTTGCGGATATTAACAATCAGGTTTCTGAACTTTCAGTACTTATTGCTTCAAAAGTACTTCAAAAAGAAATTTCAGAAAAAGATCAAAAAGAATTAGTTGAAAAGTACATTAAAGAGGCAGGCGATAAATAATGGCTAATGTAGCAAAAAAATATGCAAAAGCGTTATTTGATACTGCTAAAGAAAAAGCGTTACTCGATCAAATGTATGAAGAATTTTCAACAATTGACGAAGCAGTACAACCTGAAGTTGGAAAATTAAAAGAATTAGACACAGATCCGCAAAAAGATGTAACACAACGTCAACGTTTTGTTGCTATTATTTTTGGACATGCAAATCAATATTTACAGAATATGTTTATGGTGCTTGCAAGTAATCGCCACCTTACATATACACATGAAATATTTTTAGCTTTTGAAACCTTATATAATGAATATCATAATCAAGACTTTGCAGTTATTGAATCAGTTTATAAACTATCTGAGGATGAAATAGCAAGTATTGATTCAATTATAAAATCACGTACAAAACTTTCAAAACTAATGATAACAAATGAAATAAATCCAGATCTTATCGGTGGCATCCGAGTTAAAGTCGGTACGAAAGTGATGGATGCAAGTATTAAAAATGATCTTGCCAAACTTGAAAAGCAATTTATTAGAGTGAAATAAAAATTGAAGGAGTGACATAGATGGCCATTAAAGCTGAAGAAATCAGTGCATTACTTCGCTCACAAATAGAAAATTATGAGTCAGAAATGGCTGTTACTGATGTAGGTACAGTTCTGCAAATTGGTGATGGTATCGCTTTAATCCACGGATTAAATGACGTTATGGCTGGTGAGCTTATTGAATTTAATAACGGCGTTCTAGGTTTAGCACAAAACTTAGAAGAATCCAATGTCGGTGTAGTAATTTTAGGCCCTTACGCGGATATAAAAGAGGGAGACGAAGTAAAACGAACTGGACGTATCATGGAAGTTCCAGTTGGTGAGGAGTTACTTGGTCGTGTCGTTAACCCATTAGGACAAGCAATTGATGGTCAAGGACCAATCAATACTACAAAAACACGTCCTGTAGAGAAGAAAGCAACTGGTGTAATGGATCGAAAATCTGTAGATGAACCATTACAAACAGGTATCAAAGCAATTGATGCACTTGTACCAATTGGTCGTGGGCAGCGTGAATTAATTATCGGTGACCGTCAAACAGGTAAAACAACGGTTGCCATTGATACAATTTTGAACCAAAGAGATCAAGATACAATTTGTATATACGTTGCTATCGGACAAAAAGACTCAACGGTTCGAGCAAATGTTGAAAAATTACGTCAAGAAGGTGCATTAGATTATACAATTGTTGTTTCTGCTTCAGCAGCAGATCCAGCACCTATGCTTTATATCTCGCCATATTCTGGTGTAGCAATGGCTGAAGAATTCATGTTTGCTGGCAAAGATGTTTTAATCGTTTATGATGATTTAACAAAACAAGCTGCAGCTTACCGTGAATTATCACTATTATTACGTAGACCTCCAGGTCGTGAAGCTTATCCTGGTGACGTATTCTACTTACATAGTAGATTATTAGAGAGAGCAGCTAAATTAAATGATGATTTAGGTGGCGGTTCAATCACAGCGTTACCTATTATTGAGACACAAGCAGGCGATATTGCTGCTTATGTTCCTACAAACGTAATTTCTATTACAGATGGACAAATATTCTTGCAATCTGACTTATTCTTCTCTGGTGTTAGACCAGCGATTAATGCAGGACAATCAGTATCACGTGTTGGTGGTTCTGCACAAATTAAAGCGATGAAAAAAGTTGCCGGAACTTTACGTCTAGATTTAGCATCATATCGTGAATTAGAATCATTCGCGCAATTTGGGTCTGATTTAGATGAATTTACTGCTAAAAAATTAGAACGTGGTAAACGTACAGTTGAAATATTAAAACAAGATAAAAACAAACCACTACCTGTAGAAAATCAAGTTTTAATTATTTATGCTTTAACAAAAGGACATTTAGATGATATCCCAGTAGTTGATATTACGCGTTTTGAAGACGAGTTGAATCAATGGGCTAAATCGAAAGCATCTGATTTATTAAATGAAATCAAAACGACGGGTGCTTTACCTAATGATGAATCATTTGAATCAGCAATCAATGAATTCAAGAAGAGTTTTAGCAAATCAGAGGAAGCATAATAGTTAATGTAGATAAAAGGTGGTGAGATAATGGCATCTCTTAAAGAAATCGATACACGAATAAAATCAACAAAAAAGATGAAACAGATTACGAAAGCAATGAACATGGTTTCTAGTTCGAAATTGCGTCGTGCTGAAAAAAACACGAATCAATTCAGACCATATATGGCTAAAATGCAAGATGCAATTACAGCCGTTGCTGGTGCGGACAAAAATTCACATCATCCAATGTTACAACAGCGAGAAGTGAAGAAAAGTGGTTATATCGTAATTACTAGTGACCAAGGCCTTGCAGGTGCATACAATGCAAATGTATTGAAACATCTGATGAAAGATATTGAACGCAAACATAGTAGTAGTGATGAATATTCCATCTTAGTTTTAGGTCAAACAGGTGTTGATTTTCTTAAAAATAAAGGATATGAGATTCATGATTCTTTAACAGAAGTTCCTGATCAACCTTCATTTAAAGAGATACAAGCAATTGCTAAAAAAGCGATAGATTTGTATAACGACGAGATTGTGGATGAGGTAAAAATTTATTACAGTCACTTCGTAAGTGTTTTAGAAAACACACCTTCGATGAAAACTGTGCTTCCATTGTCTCCTGAAGATTCAAGCTTAGGACATGGTCAAATGTCTTCATATGAATTTGAACCAGACAAAGAAGCAATATTAAGTGTTATTTTACCTCAATATGTTGAAAGTTTAATATATGGAACGATTTTAGATGCAAAAGCAAGTGAACATGCTACACGTATGACGGCTATGAAAAATGCATCTGATAATGCGACAGATATCATTGATGATTTATCTATCGAGTATAACAGAGCGAGACAAGCAGCAATCACTCAACAAATTACTGAAATCGTTGGTGGCGCAGTTGCACTTGAATAATGATTAAAGGAGGAAAATAGCATGGGATTAGGCCGTGTAACACAAGTTATGGGTCCAGTAATTGATGTTCGCTTTGAGCACAATGAAGTTCCAGAAATTAATAATGCCTTAGTTCTCGATATAGAAAGAGAAGAAGGTAATGTTGAATTAACGTTAGAAGTTGCATTACAACTTGGCGATGACGTAGTACGAACAATCGCAATGGATTCAACTGATGGTGTTAAACGTGGTACAGAAGTTAGAGATAGCGGAAATAGTATTAGCGTACCAGTTGGTAATGAAACATTAGGTAGAGTATTTAATGTATTAGGTGATACGATAGATTTAGATGAAAACATAGATGACTCAGTGCGTCGTGATCCAATTCATAGAGAAGCACCTGCATTTGATCAGTTATCTACTAAAGTTGAAATTTTAGAAACAGGTATCAAAGTCATTGATTTATTAGCACCATATATTAAAGGTGGTAAAGTTGGATTATTCGGTGGTGCCGGTGTTGGTAAAACCGTATTAATTCAAGAATTAATCAATAATATCGCTCAAGAGCACGGCGGTATATCAGTATTTGCTGGTGTAGGTGAACGTACTCGTGAAGGTAATGACCTATATTTTGAAATGAGTGATAGTGGTGTTATTAAAAAGACAGCAATGGTATTTGGACAAATGAACGAACCACCTGGTGCGCGTATGCGAGTAGCACTTTCTGGTTTAACTATGGCTGAATATTTCCGTGATGAACAAGGACAAGATGTTCTATTATTCATAGATAACATCTTTAGATTTACACAAGCTGGTTCAGAAGTTTCTGCGTTATTAGGTCGTATGCCTTCAGCTGTTGGTTACCAGCCAACGTTAGCAACTGAAATGGGACAATTACAAGAACGTATTACTTCTACAACTAAAGGTTCTGTAACATCAATTCAAGCGGTATTCGTACCAGCCGATGATTATACTGACCCAGCACCAGCTGCAGTATTTGCCCACTTAGATTCAACTACAAACTTAGAACGTAAATTAACTGAAATGGGTATTTATCCTGCAGTTGATCCTTTAGCATCTACTTCTAGAGCGCTTGACCCATCAATTGTTGGCCAAGAACATTATGAAGTAGCACGTGAAGTACAATCTACTTTACAAAAATATAGAGAGTTACAAGATATTATAGCTATTTTAGGTATGGATGAACTTTCTGAAGAAGATAAACAAACTGTAGAACGCGCACGTCGTATTCAGTTCTTCTTATCACAAAACTTCCACGTTGCTGAACAATTTACTGGCCAAAAAGGATCTTATGTGTCTGTTCAAAAAACAGTAGAAGGCTTCAAAGCAATATTAAATGGTGATTACGATCATATTCCAGAAGACGCATTCCGTCTAGTTGGAAGTATGGATGAAGTAATTGAAAAAGCTAAAGATATGGGTGTTGAAGTTTAAAATTAGGAGGTATGGATAATGAATACATTAAGCCTAAATATTGTCACTCCTAATGGTTCTGTTTACGACCGAGAAGATGTCACTCTTGCAGTATTACAAACTACTGCTGGAGAAATCGGTGTCATGTATGGACATATTCCAACAGTTGCAGCACTTGAAATTGGCTATGCCAAAATTAATTTTGACGGTGGTTCAGAATATATTGCAGTGAGTGAAGGTTTTGTTGAAGTAAGACAAGATAAATTATCAATCATTGTTCAAACTGCAGAGCCTGCGAATGAAATTGATGTCGCTAGAGCAGAATTAGCAAAATCAAGAGCAGAATCTCATTTAAACAATGAAGAAGATAGCAGTGACATAAATAGAGCCAAACGCGCATTAGATCGTGCTAATAACCGTCTTCGTGTCGCTCAATTACAATAATGAATATAAGATATTCTATTATGTTTATCAAAAAAGTCGACAAAGTATAAAACTTTGTCGACTTTTTTCTATTTTTTGATTAAGACATGTTAAAATCAAAATTTTAGCGTATGATTATCAATGACATATTGATTTAAGTAATAGCTTGTATTTACTATATTAAAATATTTTTATGAAGACTTACATTTACATATGATTTTTCATAATCATTTATAAAGGAAGAAAATAATTGATAAATGACTAAAATAATTAAAAGTATTTAATTTTAATTGTTATGCATATATGTCATATATAATGGGAAAATAATACTAAATTGACGCTTTATTATTTAAATGTCAGTTATCTCATTATTAAGTATCTTTTGCATAGTGTTTCGTGTAAAATATATAAATAGTGTTTAGCAAGGAGAATAATTATGGAATATTTGGGACAGTTTTCAATTGTACATCTCATCTTACATGTCCTTTGTATTTGCATTGCCTATTGGGCATTGAATGCAGTGAGATTGGAACAATTTTTTAAAAAAGGTTTTCCAGTACAAGTTCAAATTTGTATGATATTTTTAGCAATATTAATCGGGACTTCAGTCAGCAATTTTATTGTAGATTTGTTACAATTTTCTACACAAATAAAATATTTGGCACAATAATTCAAATAATTGTATATTACGCATGATTATCGATATAATTTAGTAGTAAGTTTGATTGAAAATTAAAGGCAATTTATAAGTAGTTAAGTGGAGGATTTAAGATGGATAAGATAGAAATTAATGGTGGTAAAAAATTAACTGGTGAAGTGAAAGTTTCAGGTGCAAAAAATGCAGTATTACCAGTATTGACAGCATCACTATTAGCATCAAAAGGCGTGAGCAAGTTAAAAAATGTACCAGCACTTAGTGACGTAGAAACAATTAATAATGTAATATCAACATTAAATGCTGATGTTTCTTATAATAAAGAGCAAGAAGAAGTTACAGTAGATGCAACAAAACAATTAAATGAAGAAGCACCATATGAATATGTAAGTAAGATGAGAGCAAGTATTCTTGTTATGGGCCCATTATTGGCACGATTAGGTCATGCCAAAGTGGCTTTACCTGGTGGTTGCGCTATTGGTTCTAGACCGATTGAACAGCATATTAAAGGTTTTGAAGAGCTTGGTGCAGAAATCCATATGGATGGTGGTTTTATATACGCAAACACAACTAATGGATTGAAAGGTACAACGATTCACTTAGATTTTCCTAGCGTAGGTGCGACACAAAATATTATAATGGCAGCTTCTTTAGCTGATGGTAAAACTGTTTTAGAAAACGTCGCACGAGAACCAGAAATCGTTGATTTGGCTAATTATATCAATGAAATGGGTGGAAATGTATTAGGAGCCGGTACGGACACGATCACGATTGAAGGCGTTGAAGCTTTATATGGCGTTGAGCATTCAATTATACCTGATAGAATAGAAGCAGGTACATTATTAATTGCCGGTGCAATTACAAGAGGAAATGTTTTAGTAAACGGTGCAATCAAAGAACATATGACGAGCTTAGTTTATAAACTAGAAGAAATGGGAGTTAATCTAGAATATTTTGATGATGCAATTCGTGTAAGTGCCGAAAACGAATTGAAACCAATAGATATCAAAACTCTTCCGCATCCTGGTTTCCCTACAGATATGCAATCACAAATGATGGCGTTATTATTAACTGCAAAAGGGCACAAAGTAGTAACTGAAACTGTGTTTGAAAATAGATTTATGCATGTCGGTGAATTTAAAAGAATGAATGCTAAAATTACTGTAGAAGGTAGAAGTGCAAAAATTGAAGGTAAAAGTGAACTTCAAGGTGCTCAAGTTAAAGCAACAGATTTACGTGCTGCAGCAGCACTAATTTTAGCAGGCCTAGTGGCTGAAGGTACAACATATGTTACTGAATTAAAACACTTAGACAGAGGATATGTTGATTTACATGGTAAATTGAAAGCATTAGGTGCTGATATCAAAAGAACACAAGATTAATGTTATAATATATTAATAAATTGGAAATAGATAGAAGTATAGTTGGAGGAAGCAAATTATGGAAACAATTTTTGACTACAACCAAATAAAAGAGATTATTCCACATAGGCAACCATTTTTATTAATTGATCGTGTCGTAGAATACGATGAAGGTCAACGATGTGTGGCCATTAAGCAAGTTTCAGGTAATGAACCATTCTTTCAAGGTCATTTTCCAGAATATGCTGTAATGCCTGGTGTATTAATTACTGAAGCTTTAGCCCAAACAGGTGCAGTTGCTATGTTAAATAGTGAAGCAAATAAAGGTAAACTTGCACTATTTGCTGGTATCGATAAATGTCGTTTTAAAAAACAAGTAACCCCAGGAGATACTTTGCGCTTAGAAGTTGAAATAACGAAGCTCAGAGGTCCTATAGGTAAGGGTAGTGCTAAAGCAACAGTTGATGGACAATTAGCATGTAGTTGTGAGTTAACATTTGCTTTGCAAGATAAATAGTATATAAAAATAGTGTTACAGACTGTTTTCAACAGAATGTAACACTATTTTTTATTTATCAATTTTTTCATCTTTA
Organism: Staphylococcus sp. GDB9P120P; assembly: GCF_017893435.1. Taxonomy (NCBI): domain Bacteria; kingdom Bacillati; phylum Bacillota; class Bacilli; order Caryophanales; family Staphylococcaceae; genus Staphylococcus; species Staphylococcus sp. GDB9P120P. The sequence goes on along the minus strand of NZ_JAESNB010000009.1, from coordinate 28,066 downwards.
AGTCTTGGTTTAGATTGCATCAATCTATTAAATGATTTCTTCAAGTCGTCGCCAGTTAAACCTTCATCTATTAATTGTTCTAATAAACTTTCAGCGTAAACTTGTCTCAATGTGTAAATATGACATTCACAAACAACAGAAATTGTATCTTCTAATTGAATGATATGTTTAATGGTCGCATCAAACAAAGCTGGATCGTTAGCAGGTCTAGTGATAACGACACGTATGTCTAGTAATGTCTCGTTTTCCATATATGCTTTCATAGTTTCATAGTGATAATCTGATATGACGATTTCAAGCAACCAGCCAGTGCCACTGTTTTCCTTATTGATAATGACACCATCTTCTAATTCGTACTCAGTCACGCCACCATTCTCTGATACGATTTGAAATCGAACGGCTTTAAATGTTTTCATCGTCTCACATCCATTTAATTAATTTAAACTCTACAAAAAATGCATTTATATTATTATTATAACGTAATTTTCTATGAGAAAGGTGAAAAAAGTAGAAATAAGTATTCGATTACTATTTTAAATTTTAAAAAATGTGTTTTGACGGAATCATGTGAATTTTTTATGATTAGCTTATAAAGGAGGTGACATATGATTAACAGTATTGTCATTGTAGGGAGACTAACAAAAGACCCTAAAATTTATGATAAGGAGGGAAATAAACTAGCTACATTTTGCGTAGCTGTTTCAAGAAATTATAAAGATAAAAATCAAAAAGATATTTGTGATTATTTATTCTGTAAAGCATTCGGAAAAATTGCTAATAATGTCGAAAAATATATCAATCAAGGCTCATTAGTTGGTATAACTGGACAAATGCAATCGAGAAAATTTGAAAAAGAAGGACAGATGCATTTTGTATCAGAAGTTTTTATTGAAACTATTAAATTTATGTCCCCACGCTCTAAAAATGAAGATGAAGCACTTTTTGACCCACTTCCAATAGTCCCAAATCAAGAACTTATTAATAAATTTCATTTAGAGGAAAACGATATTTATGAAATTGTATAAAGTTTCAGGCATTTCCAACTCCCCATTAATTTAACCCATCAAATCTAATATACATTTAATCCTACTATTGAATTATACTTCTATCAGGCTATTCCTATTAACTCAAAAATGATTCAATAGGAATAGCTAATATACATACTTATATAGCAAACATATCCATTATAAAAAAGCCAAAATTCATACTAATATAATACAGAATAATCAGATAAATTACAATATCATTACACAACATACTTTTTATTATTACTAGTATAAACTTTCATAGCAGTTTTTAAAGTGAAAAGTTATGCTTTTATACTATTTTGAAAATGTAATACCCGTGTAAAGAAAAGGTGTACTTTTTTATTTGGCTGTAACCTGCTACTGTTTTTTAGATGTTATAGTTGTACTTGCAAATTAATCATAACGAAAAAAATTATTTACCTTATAGGAGGAATTTTTAAAAATGAAAAAAACAGTATTAGCTTCAACATTAGCAGTAGGCTTAGGCGTAACAGGATTCGCAGCAGGAAACTCAGCAGACGCAGCTGAACAAGGTGTTGACAAAGCAGAATTAGCAAACTTAGCACAATCTAATCCAGAACAATTAAATGCATCACCTGTACAAGAGGGTGCATATAACTATAATTTTAATTTCAATGGTACAAACTATAATTTTGAATCAGATGGCCAAACATGGTCATGGAGTTTTGGTGGAGGTTCTAGTGAAGATGTTTCATCAGAACAAACAACTTCTGTTGAACAACCTCAACAAACACAAACTGAACAACCAGCACAAGAAGCACAAACTGAGCAACCAGCTCAACAAGCTGCTCCACAAACTGAACAAACACAACAACCACAACAAGAAGCAACTACAAAAGCTTCAAATCAATCATCAAGTTCAAATGAAGCTTCAAATAGTTCATCAGGTGTGAATGCACACTTACAACAAATCGCGCAACGTGAATCAGGTGGCGATATTCATGCTACAAATCCATCATCAGGTGCTTCAGGTAAGTTCCAATTCTTACAAAGTACATGGGATTCAGTAGCTCCAGCTGAATATCAAGGTCAACCAGCAGCTAACGCACCAGAATCAGTTCAAGATGCTGCAGCTCAAAAATTATATGACGAAGTTGGCGCTTCACAATGGGTTACTGCATAATATAACAATAATGTAATATATTATTATACAAAGCTAAGACAATTTAATTGTCTTAGCTTTTTTTATTATATAGGAAATAGTGCAGGTAAACTTAGAGACTAACTCATTTTTTCTATCTTAAATATCGGAAGTATATAAGTGGTAATATAATCATATTTCTGTATAAATGTTTGGAGAAAATTCATACCATGAATTCTCTTTTGTTAAATATTTTTCAAATGGTCATAGTTGATATAACTCATTTTATTGCAATAGGTGGTATACTTTGATATGTTTTATATAAATACATTATAAAAACTACTAGGGGAGCCTTATGGCTGAGATGAGAAATTCAGACCCTTATAACCTGATTTGGTTAAGACCAACGTAGGAAAGTAGCGTTCATTAATATTTGGAAAATTGCTCTAATATATTTATTAATAAACTACATTCCTACGGGGATGTAGTTTTTTTTAATTAGGAGGGCTAAATTTGTTGTTTTCACAGGAATTAAAAGAAGCTTCAAAACCAATTATTGAGGATATTTATAATGATTCGTTTATTCAAGAAATGTTACACGGTACGATTTCTAACGAAGCTTTGAAATTTTACTTAAGAGCAGATGCTTCGTATTTAAAAGAATTTGCAAATATATATGCATTGCTAATACCAAAAATGAATAGATTGGAAGAAGTCCAATTTTTAGTAGAACAAATTCAATTTATAGTTGATGGTGAAGTAGAAGCACATGAAATATTAGCGGCATACGTACAAGAAAACTATGATGAAATCGTCCAAGAAAAAGTTTGGCCACCAAGTGGAGACCATTATATCAAACATATGTATTTCAATGCTTATTCAAAAGAAAATGCAGCATATACTAATTGCAGCAATGGCACCATGTCCGTATGTGTATCAGGTGATTGCTAAAGAAGCATTGAAAGATAATGAATTAAATAAAGACTCAATTTTATCAAAATGGTTTGAATTTTATAGCACAGAAATGGATGAATTAGTAAATATCTTCGATGGTTTAATGGACCGGTTAACTCAAAATATTTCTGTTGAAGAAAAAGAGGCAATAAAATCTTGTTTCTTACAAAGTACGATACATGAACGAAATTTCTTTAATATGGCTTATATACAAGAAAATTGGTTATATGGAGGTCAAACAAATGAATAAACCTAAAATAGCATTAACGATTGCAGGAACAGACCCTACAGGTGGCGCAGGTGTCATGGCAGATTTGAAATCATTTCATGCATGTGGTGTATATGGTATGGCAGCAATAACTAGTATTGTGGCACAAAATACAAAAGGCGTACAGCACATTCATAATCTAGATTCAACATGGTTAGAAGAGCAAATGGAAAGTGTATTTTCCGATGAACTGCCACATGCTTTGAAAACTGGTATGATTGCATCAAAAGAAATGATGGAGATTATTCAAACATATTTAAAAAAATATGATGATATTCCTTATGTAATTGATCCGGTTATGTTAGCGAAAAGTGGTGATTCACTAATGGATGATGATGCTAAAGCTAACTTACAAAATATTTTATTGCCTTATGCTACAATAGCGACACCTAATTTACCAGAAGCTGAGGAAATTACTGGCATTACTATTAATGATCAACAATCGATTTATCAAGCTGGCAATATATTTATCAATGAAATTGGTAGCAAAGGTTTAGTTATAAAAGGTGGGCATTCAAATGATGAAAATAAATCTATAGATTATTTATTTACACAAGATGATGTGTATACTTTTGAAGAACCAAGATATGATACCAAACATACACATGGTACTGGATGTACTTTTTCAGCCGTTATTACCGCAGAGTTAGCTAAAGGGAAATCTATGTTTGATGCAGTTCAAAAAGCAAAAAAATTTATTTCTCTTAGTATTAAACATACACCTGAAATTGGTTTTGGTAGAGGACCAGTAAACCATTTTGCATATATGAAGGAAGTTGGTTTAGATGATGAATAATTTGGAAAAATTAAGAGCGGATCAACCGCTTGTAATATGTTATACGAATGATGTAGTGAAAAATTTTACTGCGAATGGTTTGTTAAGTCTTGGTGCTAGTCCAGCAATGAGTGAGGCACCTGAAGAAGCATATGATATGCTGACAGCTGCAAAAGCATTGTTAATAAATATCGGTACGTTAACAAAAGAAAGAGAACAAGATATTTTTAAAATCGCAAAAACAGCGAATCAACTTGGCAAACCGATTATATTTGATCCTGTTGCTGTAGGTGCTTCACAATATCGCAAAGATTTTTGCAAAAGATTTCTGAATGAAATAAAAGTTACTGTTATTAAAGGTAATGCTTCTGAAATTTTAACGTTAATTAACAGTGATACAAAAATGAAAGGAACTGATAGTGATAATAGTTTAGATTCAGTATCGATTGCAAATGAGGCATATGAACATTTTAATACGTCGATTGTTATCACTGGCAAAGAGGATGTCATTGCTCAAAATGAACGCATATTTAAACTATCTAACGGATCTTCATTGTTGGCAAAAATAACTGGTGCTGGTTGTTTATTAGGAGCTATAGTTGCAAGTTTTGTTGAATCAGAAGATCCATCTATAAATGCATTAATAGAAGCGGTATCTATATATAATATCGCTGCTGAACAAGCTGAACAAATTTCAGCAGGACCTGGTACTTTTAAAGTGGAGTTATTAAATGCATTATACAACATTACTTTTGAAACATATCTACAATATCATAATAAGCAAGAGGTGTAACTATGTTTAATAAGGAGTATTTAAAGCTATATTTTATTTGTGGAACGCAAGATATACCAAAGAATAAATCAATCATAGATGTTGTGACTGAAGCTTTAGAATCTGGGATTACAATGTTTCAATTTCGAGAAAAAGGAGAGGGTTCATTAACTGGAAATGCTAAAATAGAGCTTGCACAAAAGTTATTCTCTTTATGTAAAAGTTACAGTGTTCCTTTTATTGTTAATGATGATGTAGACTTAGCAAATGCTATAGATGCAGATGGAATACATGTAGGACAAAATGATGCAAATGTTGATGTATTCGCTAGTGCATTTACCGATAAAATAATAGGACTTAGTGTAAGTGATTTAGAAGAATATCAAGCATCTGACTTATCCAACGTTGATTATATCGGTGTTGGACCGATGTATCATACTGAATCGAAATCAGATGCTAAAACTCCAGTAGGGCCGGAAATGATTCAAACATTAAGAACTAAAGTTCAAGGTTTTCCAATCGTTGCAATTGGAGGTATTCATACAAAAAATGCTGAAATAATTATGAAGCATGGTGCAGATGGATTATCAATCATTTCAGCCATCGCGAAAAGTTCAAATATCCCAGAAACTGTACAACAATTTTTACAAACTGTTGAATAATGCGGAAAATTTCTTTTTTTGTTTTCTACTTTCCTTTGAGTATGATAAAATAAATTTTATGTGAATATATCATTAGAGGTGGAAAAATGAAAAAGAAAGCGCTACTACCTTTATTATTAGGTGTAATGGTCTTATTAGCAGGCTGTGACTATTCTAAACCTGAAAATAGAGATGGATTTTTCTTTAATACGTTTGTAGAACCGATGGACAAATTAATTCATTGGTTGGGAACAAGTTTTAACAATGATTATGGTTTAGCAATAGTAGTACTTGTATTGGCAATACGTGTTGTATTATTGCCTTTCATGTTATCAAACTATAAAAATAGTCATATGATGCGAGAAAAGATGAAGGTTGCAAAACCAGATATCGATGCAGTTCAAGAAAAAGTTAAGCGTTCAAGAACGCAAGAAGAAAAAATGGCTGCAAACCAAGAAATGATGGAAGTATATAAAAAATACGATATGAATCCAATGAAGAGCATGTTAGGTTGTTTACCAATCTTAATTCAAATGCCAATCATTATGGGCTTATTCTTCGTATTAAAATACCCTTCAAGTGGTGGATTTACTGAACACCCAAATTTCTTATGGTTCAATTTGTCACAACCTGATATTTGGATTACAATTATCGCTGGTATTTTATACTTCTTACAAGCATATGTATCAAGTAAGAGTATGCCGAATGAACAACGTCAAATGGGATATATGATGATGATTATTTCTCCAATTATGATTGTTTGGATTTCTTTAAGTTCTGCGTCTGCATTAGGTCTTTATTGGTCAGTCAGTGCGGCATTCTTGATTGTACAAACTCAAGTTGCCAACATGTATTATTCTAACCTTGCTAAAAAGGAAGTTGCTCCAATGATTGAAGCAATGAAGAATAATGATTCTGATAAACCTAGCAAAGGCAAGAATACACAAGTAGCTCCTAAGAAATCTAAAAAGAAATAGTGCGTCATATCATTAATTAAAATGACAACCTGGTACATAATAAATAGCAGGTATAAAGCATTAGAAGCGTCTGAGACATAAAGTTCTTGGATAAGTAAAAAAGGCAATTTCTATTGAAATAATATAGAAATTGCCTTTTTCATTTTGTGATTGATTTTGTGACAGCTACATCATTCGGATACGATTATAAAGTAGTTTTTCTATTTTACTACCAGAGCATACGGATTGTGAGTAAATATATAGAATAATTTTTAATATCATTTTGATATGATGTAACACTACAATGATGTTTGCATTCATCAAGTACATTTTTAGGGATTGTTACAAAGATTTCATTAACATGTCGTGATAAATACATATAAATGCGACGTATTTTGGCGGAACTCTTGAGGGAATAGGACAAGCTGAAGACTACTGGCTGAATCTGTTCCCTAAGAAAGCGAGCCAACAATACGGAGTATGGAATAAAAAGAAGCACTTAGATGAATTAAAAAAATCATCTGAGTGCTATTTTTCTGGAATTTATGTCTCAATATCCTCTGTTTATTTTAAATAAATGTAATTTAATTTCGATAGTTAATAAACCATCAAATTTTAAAAGTCAATCTGTAACTACCATTATTAAAATTTTAAAAATACCATTCTTTAAAAAAAGTATCTACATAATTTTTCATATATTCATGGCGTTGTTGTGCCAAATTTTTTGCAGTTTTAGTATGCATAAGAGATTTAAGTTTAAATAATTTTTCATAAAAGTGTTTAATTGCAGAAGGCTTCCAATCAAAATATGGTTGATTAGATTCATCTATGTTATAGGATTGATGCTCAATCCACATAGGTTCACCGAAATAACCTGCAAATTGAAACGTGCGTGCTATACCAATTGCACCAATAGCATCTAAACGATCTGCATCACGAACTATTTGTCCTTCAATTGACAATTGAATATGATCATTCTTACCATTTTTATAACTTATATGTTCAATGATATGTAATATATTTTGTTGTACCGTAAAATCAAGTTCCAAATGATTAAGAAATTGTACTAATTTTATTTTTGCTTCTTTGGTATTGGTAAGTTTTTCGTCTATGGTGTCATGTAAAATACTTGCTAACTGAATGGTGAGTAAATGACCTTGTTGTTCATTCATAGCAATATATTTTGCCAATCTTGTAACACGTTTTACATGTGCAACATCATGTCCAGTTGTATCATCACAGTGAAAAGATGTCATATAGTCTTGTGCTTTAGAGATTATGTCATTATCCGTCATATAAAATTGCCTCCATTTTGAGAAAATTAAATTAGTAAATAAAATTTGAGGTTAAAATATTTTTGAAAAATATTTTAATATGTTCAAGTAGTGAGAAAAAATCAAAATTTTTAAGATTTTCTAAGATAAAACGCCGTATGGATACATAAGAATGACCCAAAAGTATGTATATACTTTAAAAATTCATATATAAAGAAACATATTTTAGACACGTACAATTACTAAGATTAAAAATGTCCGAGACATATGATAAGCCTCGGACTACTAATTATTCTATAAAATAGGGGATAATAATCTTGAGATGCCTTCTTTAAATTTGACCCATAAACTTCTCTGTTCATATAATGCTTTCGTTAGTCTATAAGAAACGTTTAAATCATTTTCAAAAGCCACTCTTAAAGCTTTAGCTATATGTGTGTCATAGATAAATGCATTTATCTCAAAGTTTAATGTGAAGCTACGGTGATCCATATTTGTTGTACCAACACTGGCAACTTCATCGTCAATCACAAGAGTTTTAGAATGTAAGAACCCGTTATTGTAGTGGAAAATATTCACACCAGCATCTAATAAAGAAGCAACGTTATTGTATGTTGCCCAATAAACAAAAGGATGGTCCGGTTTATTGGGTATCATGATATTAACATTCACGCCACCTAATGACGCAATTTTAACAGCGTCTAGAAATGCTTGGTCGGGTATAAAATATGGCGATTGTATATAAATAGAATGCTTTGCAGAAGCAATCATTTTTAAATAACCGTATTTTATCTGTTCCCACGTTTCATCAGGACCACTTGAAGCAATTTGTACACCGGTTGTGCCACCTGAATCTACATCTGGGAAATAGCGTTCTTCATATTTTAAGTTATCACGTGTTGAGTGTGAGTTCCAGTCTAGCATAAAGCGTAGTTGTAAAGCGTTAACAGCATCACCAACAATACGGAGATGTGTATCTCTCCAATAGCCAAACTTTTTCTTAAGTCCCAAATATTCGTCACCGACGTTAAAACCACCTACGTAACCGATATGTCCATCGATAACAACAATTTTTCTATGATTACGGTTGTTCATTCTCAAATTGATTAATGGTAATTTAGAAGGGAAGAATGCTTCTACGAGTCCACCTTTTTTTCTAAAAGCTTTAAAGTCTTTAATTGATAAACCTCTAGAGCCCATATCATCATAAAGCATTTTCACTTCGACACCTTCATTAAGCTTATGTTCTAATGCTGTCAATATTCGTTTTCCTAAATGATCATTACGGAAAATATAGTATTGAATATGTATATAATCTTTGGCATTATATATATCTTCAATGAGTGAATCAAATTTTTCTTTTCCATCTACAAAAATGGTTATATCATTATCAGTAGTTAAGAAAGCCGCATTATTATACAATAACATTTGCACCATATCTTTAAATTTCACGATCTGATGATTGCCTTTAGAAAAGTCGTCATTTTTCAAGGCTTCTAGTTGTTCATTTACAATCATTTCAATGCCGACTTTATCTTCTTCATCTAAACTAAAGATATGTTCTCGTTGGATTTGGCGACCAAAAAGTAAATATACGATAAAACCTAAAATAGGTATAAGACCCAAAACCAATATCCATGCCCAAACAGAACCTGCAGATCGTCGCTCCATAAAGATAATTGTAAATGCAAAGATTAGGTTTAATATAAATGCGCCAATCAGAATGACATTAATGATGACGTTCGTATGGTTGTAAGTTATAGCAAAAATATCTATCATATTAAACCTCCAAATTGCTATTCAATTAATTTACAATTGATAAATTCTTAATCATTGTAACATGGTACCACGTTTTTATCACTTGACTAATACCTGACAGGGGTATATTATAAAAACTATATTAAGAGGAGGCGTTGAACCATGGCCGAATTGCAAAAAGCGCATCATTCTGAACAAATTAAATCAAATTTAAAATCTCGTTTGAACCGCATTGAAGGACAAGTGAGAGCAATCAATCGTATGGTAGATGAAGATGTATATTGTGATGATGTACTTACACAAATAAGAGCAACAAGATCAGCACTTAACAGTGTTGCTACGAAACTGTTGGATCATCATATGAAAAGTTGTATCATGGATAAAGTAAATCAAGGTGAACAACAAGAAGCGATGGATGAGTTATTAGTGACTTTTCAAAAGTTAATGAAAGACTAGATCAGGTGACGTTAATGGAATCACAAATTATTTATTTAAGTAAAATAAACCATAAACAAGATAAGCTTCAAATAGAAAATAAATTATCACAAATCATCGGTGTGAACCATGTCTTAGTTGATATTGAAAAAGCTCAAGTGTTTATAGAATTTGAAACACCAGCGAGTTTAAACAATTTAGAAAAAGACATATATGATTTAGGATTTGAAATTTTATATTAAGTTTGCCAATGCTATTGAAATGTTATCTTACGCATATCATGTCATATAAGATTGGTATGAAATTATCAATAAACTCGCACTAACTTATATTCTATTTTTGAATTTTAATAGTTAAAATAATTATTAAGTGAAAATTTTAAAACTACGTAATAAAACAAAAATTATTTTATAAAAATAAAGAAAATTTCAATAACATGTAGTAATTTGTAAATAAATAGGGTAAAATAGAATAGAAGCTAGAAGTTAGGAGTGATGATATGAGTAAAGATAACGAAAAGATTCAAAATGTAGTTAAACTATTATCATCATTAGGGGTAAACATAAAGAAAACTAAATCAAGATTAGAAGTCATGCATACTTTACCAACGACTGTGAAAGCCGCTAACGAATTGAAATAGTGAGTTACCCGTACTAAGAATAAAGCATATATGCAAAATTTAAGAGGCTGAGACAAATTTATTGTCTCAGCCTCTTATTGTTATATTGACAGCCAGTCTTAAATGGTTGGACAGAAGCAATCATTTTAAATAAATTAGATTGCTTCATAGCTCATTTAGTGCGTGTGATTGAATGGTAAGTTCAAATTCATAAATAAAAGCGTTGGAAACATCTTGATCTATCTTTTATCAATTGATTTATTCAACAAAATAAACACCACCACTGTTTAATTTATATATATTATAATATTTTTCGTATAATATTGGCAGTGATTTGAGCCGACACCTGCGGAATCGCACTAGCCGAAGACTACAGGCTAAGGCAGTGCCCGCGGAAAGCGTGTACAAAAAACTGCCGACAAAGTCGGAGACTTTGTCGACAGTTTGAGATAAGTATTTATTTGTTTTGTGTTGTATATTGTCTAGATTGGTGGTAATAAATTGATAATATAACACCTATACCACACATTAAACTCCATAATGAGCTACCACCATAACTAATAAATGGTAATGGTATACCAGTAATTGGTAATAGTTGAATAGTCATACCAATATTTTCTAAGATATGGAATAGTATCATAGTCGTAAATCCAATGATGAAAATTTTACTAAATGGTAATTCTATTTTAGTAGCAAGTCGTACTAGATGAAAAATAAACGCTAGAAAAATCAATATCAAAATGACAGATCCTATAAAACCAAATTCTTCCCCGATAACCGAGAAAATAAAATCAGTGTGATTTTCTGGAATATAAACTTCACCTTGATTGAATCCCTTTCCAAATAATTGACCAGATCCAATCGCTTTAAGTGACTCAGTTAAATGAAATCCATCCCCACTACTATAAGTATAAGGATCGAGCCAAGAATTGATACGGCTTAATTGATAAGGTTGAATGCCGAAACTATTTTCTAAAATAGAAGGTTTATAAATTATTGATAATATTACTGTCGACGCGATAACGACTGCACCTATTAATAAAGGGGCTAGTATTTTCCACGTTATTCCACTGATTATCATAACCCCGATAATAATCGCAAAAATAACTAGTGTCGTACCTAAATCATTTTGCAATAATATAAGTACCATTGGTATAAAGGCTATACCGATAATTTTAAAGAATAATTTAAAATCAGTTTCTAAAGATTTGTTAAAAGTAAATTGATTATGTTTTGTTACAATTTTAGCTAATGCTAAAATCATAACTATTTTCATAAATTCAGATGGTTGGACACTGATTGGACCAAATGTATACCAACTTTTTGCTCCATTAATAATCGGTGTGATGGGAGTTTCTGGAATAATCAGTAATAATAACAATGAGAAACAAAGTATAATATAAAGTAAATATGTATATTTCATAAGTTTTTTAGGTGAAATTAACATTATTAACAATGCGATGATTGCTCCAAAAACATAATATAATATCTGACGTATACTAAAGTTAGCGCTATATTGGCCTCCACCCATAGCAGAACTAATTAATGTAATACTAATGATAGCGAATAATGCGATGAAGCCAACTAAAATCCAGTCTATTTTTCGGATCCAATGATTATTTTTTGATTGACGTGAAGTATTCATTTCTTACTCCTTTGGAAAACTATTATTTCAATAATATGTAGTATATATAGATTTTACCGAACTTTATACGATTTTGCTAGAAGTAGGGTATGTAAAACTTAAATAATTATTATGCGAGTATTTAAAGTTTTCACTTTAAATACTTAAAAAACTTCAATATACTAATAAAAAACAATGATTTTACTACTACATAACAAATGCAAAATGCTAATAAATCGTGATATGATGTAGTTTAAGAATTCTATATGGAGGCTAAAATATGGCTAAAGAAAATGTTTGTATCGTATATGGAGGTAAAAGTGCTGAACATGATGTTTCAATATTAACAGCACAAAATGTCTTAAATGCGATTGATAAAGAAAAATATCAAGTGGACATTATTTACATAACAAACGATGGTGATTGGAAAAAGAAAGAAAATATCGTAGATCCTATAGATGACATAGATACGTTACGATTAGTTGAAGTTCCTGCTGGAGAAATTTCCAAATTATTGAATGAAGGAAGCCTAGGCACAGCATATAGTGCAGTTTTCCCATTATTACATGGACCGAATGGTGAAGATGGGACAATTCAAGGTTTATTTGAAGTATTAGATATACCATATGTTGGTAATGGTGTGTTAGCAGCCTCAAGTTCAATGGATAAACTTGTGATGAAACAACTATTTGCACATAGAGGATTACCTCAGTTACCCTATGTAAGTTTCTTAAGAAGCGAATATCAAAAATATGAAAACAATATTCTTAAATTAGTACATGATAAGTTAGAATACCCTGTATTTGTGAAACCTGCGAATTTAGGCTCAAGCGTAGGTATTAGTAAGTGTAACGATGAGGAAGAATTAAAAAGAGGTATAGAAGAAGCATTTCAATTCGATCGTAAATTAGTGATTGAGCAAGGCATCGATGCTAGAGAAATTGAAGTTGCTGTCTTAGGTAATGATTATCCTGAAACGACATGGCCTGGCGAGGTAGTTAAAGATGTTGCCTTTTATGATTATAAAGCTAAATATAAAGATGGGAAAATCAAATTAGATATTCCAGCTGACTTAAATGATGAAGTGAAAATGACTGTAAGAAATATGGCTGTAGAAGCTTTTAAAGCAACCGATTGTTCAGGATTATTACGTGCAGATTTCTTTGTAACTGAAGATAATCAAATTTTTATTAATGAAACAAATGCAATGCCTGGTTTCACTGCTTATAGTATGTATCCAAGTTTATGGGAAAATATGGGTGTCAGCTATGCAGAACTCATAAGTAAATTAATTGAATTAGCAAAAGAAAAACACGAAGATAAAAAGAAAAATAAATACAAAATTGACTGAGGCGGTTAAATCATGATTGAAGTAACTTTAGAACAAATCCAAGAATGGATTCCTTGTGAGATTAATAATGATTATTTAGATTACACAATTAAAGGTGTTTCTATAGACTCAAGAAAAATTGACGAACAAAATTTATTTATTCCATTTAAAGGAGAACACGTAGATGGACATAAATTTGTGAATCAAGCATTGAAAGATGGTGCTGGTGCAGCATTTTATCAGAAAGACAGTGTATTAGATCCTCAAATTTCCGGTCCGATTATTTGGGTAGATGATACATTGGAAGCATTGCAGCAATTAGCCAAAGCATATTTGGCGTTTGTTAATCCGCATGTGATTGCTGTTACTGGGTCTAACGGTAAAACAACGACTAAAGATATGATTGAAAGTGTATTGAAGCCTCAATTCAAAGTGAAAAAAACGCAAGGAAATTATAACAATGAAATCGGTATGCCATTAACCATTTTGCAATTAGATCAAGACACAGAAATTTCTATTTTAGAAATGGGTATGTCAGGTTTTCATGAAATTGAAGCATTATCACAATTAGTTAATCCAGATATTGCAATCATTACTAATATTGGTGAATCACATATGCAAGATTTAGGATCGCGTGAAGGTATAGCGAAAGCTAAATCCGAAATTACAATTGGCCTTAAACCTCATGGCTTATTTATTTATGATGGTGATGAACCATTATTAAAGCCGCATGTTGATAAATTAGTGGATTTAGATTTAATCAGTATAGGTAAAAAAGAAAATAATGATTTGGTCTGTCAAATTGACAATATAGATGATACAGGTATTGTTTTTAATATTAATGGAGCTGAAAATTATGAATTACCTATCTTAGGTGAACATAATATGAAAAATGCGACTATAGCTATTGCTGTTGGTAAAAGATTGAATCTGATTTACGAAACGATATATCAAAATATTCAAGATGTTCAACTCACAGGTATGAGAATGGAGCAACATCATACTGATTCAGGTATACTTGTTATTAATGATGCATATAATGCTAGTCCAACTAGCATGAAAGCGGCAATTGATACACTCAGTAGTATGGAAGGCCGAAAAATACTTGTATTGGGTGATGTCTTAGAATTGGGTCCTGACAGCCAAATAATGCATGAAGCGGTTGGAGATTATTTAGTTAATAAACAAATCGATGCGTTATATACTTATGGAAAAGAAGCGGCCCACATTCATCATACAGGTAAAACATTTGTAAAGTCCGCGGAACACTATACAGATAAAATAGCATTGATTAAGTCATTAAAAGCAAATATTGAACCACAAGATAAAATATTAATAAAAGGTTCAAGAGGGATGCAATTAGAAGAAGTTGTAGAAGCACTAATTTAAAATTATAGACACCACATTTTTCATCACTTTTAATAATGAAAATAGTGGTGTTTTATTTTTTGTTTGTTTAAAAAATAGTATGTAGCAATATTTAATAACTTGAATCAGTATATTTAAGTTACTAAATATTTGAAAATTGCTAATAATTATCAAGATAAATTAATCTACAAATTTTTTTCAAAAGAAAAAAATAAATACCGAAAAATAAAATTAAACGCTTACAACCTATATATCACAGTATTTTATCAGTGTAATGTGATTATAAATGTGGAAATTTAGACCATTATAATAAATTTGGTTTATTGCGATTATAGACTTGAGGTGGTACTATAAAGAAGTTGAAGAAACTTAGATGAACATATATGTAGAGAAATACAGATAAATAAAGGAGAATTATATTGCAAAATTTTAAAGAATTAGGGATCTCAGATAAAACGGTAGAAACCCTAGTATCAATGGGGTTCGATGAGGCCACTCCTATACAAAAAGAGAGTATCCCTCTTGCCTTAGAAGGTAAGGATGTTCTTGGTCAAGCGCAAACAGGTACAGGAAAAACAGGCGCTTTTGGTATTCCACTTATTGAGAAAGTGGCAGGACAAGATGGAGTTCAATCATTAATATTAGCACCAACAAGAGAATTGGCGATGCAAGTTGCTGAATCACTTAGAACGTTTGCGACAGGTCAAAATGTACAAATAGTAACTGTATTTGGTG
This sequence comes from Staphylococcus sp. GDB9P120P, assembly GCF_017893435.1. NCBI lineage: Bacteria > Bacillati > Bacillota > Bacilli > Caryophanales > Staphylococcaceae > Staphylococcus > Staphylococcus sp. GDB9P120P. The sequence goes on along the minus strand of NZ_JAESNB010000009.1, from coordinate 12,427 downwards.
GCATGCCAATAGATCGTCAAATTAAATCACTTAAAAAGGGACCACAAATTGTTGTAGGTACACCTGGACGTGTTATCGATCATTTAAATCGTCGTACATTGAAAACAAACGATATTCATACATTAATATTAGATGAAGCTGATGAAATGATGAATATGGGCTTTATTGATGATATGAAATTTATTATGGATAAAATACCAGCATCACAACGTCAAACAATGCTGTTTTCAGCAACAATGCCAAAAGCTATTCAAACATTAGTGCAACAATTTATGAAATCACCAGAAATTGTTAAAACTATGAATAATGAGATGTCAGATCCTCAAATAGATGAATATTACACAATTGTAAAAGAATTAGAAAAATTTGATACATTTACAAATTTCTTAGATGTACATCAACCAGAGTTAGCAATTGTTTTTGGTCGTACTAAACGTCGTGTTGACGAACTAACAAGTGCGTTAATTTCAAAAGGTTATAAAGCTGAAGGTTTACATGGTGATATCACACAGGCTAAACGTTTAGAAGTATTGAAAAAATTTAAAAACGATCAATTGGATATCTTAGTTGCTACAGATGTTGCAGCAAGAGGCCTTGATATATCTGGCGTGAGTCATGTTTACAACTTTGATATACCTCAAGATACAGAAAGTTATACACACAGAATTGGCCGTACAGGTCGTGCTGGTAAAAAAGGTGTAGCAATCACTTTTGTTAACCCAATTGAAATGGATTATATCCGTCAAATTGAACAAGCAAACAAACGACAAATGACAGCATTGAGACCACCTCATCGTAAAGAAGTGCTTAAAGCACGTGAAGACGACATTAAAGGTAAAGTTCAAAACTGGATGTCAAGAGATAGCGAACCAAGATTAGAGCGTATTGCAACAGAATTACTTGAAGAATATAATGATGTGAATTTAGTAGCAGCATTACTACAAGAGTTAGTTGAATCAAACGATGAAGTTGATGTTCAATTAACATTTGAAAAACCATTATCTCGAGGCAAAGGTCGTCAAGGTAAAGGTGGACCAAAACGTGGCGGTGGAAACCATAAACGTGGTGGCGGCAAATTCGATAGCAGAAATCGTCGTCCAAATAAAGGCGGCTTCAACAATAAAAAGAAAAATGATAGATCATCAGATAGAAACAACAAAAAATCAATGAAGGGTCGCACATTCGCCGACCATAAAAAATAAAATACTTTATCATATATGAATTTTAGGTTTAGTCACTCCAATTTATTGGGGTGACTTTTTTATATCTTAAAGTAACCCAGACGTGTTAAAAACGATTAGAAAATGTATATAACTATAAAAACAATTAGAAACTATTTGAATGATCATCTAGTTCTAAGACTATAATGAAGCAAGCATATCGCTATGTTATAATGAATTGAAAAATTTTATTAAGGAGTGTAATTATGACTAACGACCAACAATTTAGGCGAAGCCCTAAGCAAGCAATGAGATATTATTACATACTTGAAGTTATTGAATTGATTGTTAGTTTAATATTTATGGTGGCATTAGTGTTTTTATGGAGTCATTATAATTGGTGGCATTTTTTAATTTACATATTTATTGCAATAATACTATTTGATGTTATCTATATGCTATTAAGACCTTGGTTGAAGTATAAATACACATTTTATTGTGTAAAAGACCACTATATTGAAATAAAAAAGGGATTATTTTTTAAAAAGTATGAAATTGTTAAATTTGAGCGTACACAATTTTTAAAAAGAAAAAGCAATCCATTATTAAGACAATTACATATATCAAAGCTAACTTTGATGACAGCTGGACATTCACTCGATTTCCCATTGATGTTAACAAAGGAAATTGAAGTATTTGAACATAACATTTTAGAATACTTACGAGGAGCTGATTACGATGTATAGTCCTCAAAAATTACATCCAATTTCTTATATTACTGGAATAATAGAAGCGATTAAACAAAATATTATTTTAATTATCATTTTTTTAGTTTTTAATTTACGTAACTTTGATTTTACTGATTATAAATCATATATTTATCCAGGAATTGTTACTATTATTTTTTTAATCTCGTTTGTATTACAAATATTAAAGGTTTATAACACTAGGTACTGGATTGAAAATGATCATTTTATCTTGGCTACAGGTATTTTTAGCAAAGAAAAAAAAGAGTTAAATATACGGAGAATTCAAACGCTAGATACCTCACAAGGTATTATTAATCAAATTGTTGGTGGGGTAATACTTCAAATTAAAACACCAAGTGATGGTATAGAGTTAGATACTGTATCAAAAAAGCAAAGTGATTTTATCCAGCAAACCTTAAAAGAAAAACAACAAAGCTTAACTCAAAATAGCGAAATCAGTGACACTGATAGTTCGTTTGCAGAGCAGGATACTGAAAAAGAGCAAAATATGCAGTCACCCGCTATTAATATCTATAAATTAAATTTTAAAGAACTTTTATTTATGGCTTTAACGAGTGGTGTAATTGGTGTAGCTTTTGCAACACTTTCACCAATTATGTTTGCACTTAATGACATTATACCTTGGGACAAAATTACAGATACATTTTCTGAAATCTTTCAAGCTACGTTTATGATTATTTTAATGATTGTTGTATTGGTCATTGTAGCAAGTTATATTTTTGGAACTGTCATTGAGATAATAAGAAATTTCAATTATACGGTTACGCAGCAAGGTACACAATTAAATATTCAATATGGTTTGTTTAATGTTAAAAGCATTACTGTACCCACTGACCGAGTGCAAGCAATCGTAGAACGTCAATCATTTTTAAGGAAGTTATTCGGCTATACTTCAATTCATTTCGTTATTACCAGTGACATGGACAGTCTAGATAAAGATGATGTTACACTAGGTGGTAATGTTATGATCTTGCCATTTATTAAGAGAAAAAAAGCATTTGAACTTATAAAGCAACTTATTCCAGACATGAAGTTCACTAAACCGAAACTAGGCATGCCTTGGAGAGGGTTTCATAGATATTTTTGGAGAGAGTCACTTGTATTACTTATCGGTGCAGCGATTGCTACTTATTATTGGTCTGTCTGGTCGTTTGTCATTGCAGGGTGCTTAATTTTATTAATGATTCTTCACAGCTTTATCGTTATTAAGTATTCAGGCTTAAACTTAAATCGTGATGAATTAGTTGTACGGAATGTAACCATGTTTGGCTTTAAAAGCACATACTTTAAACACAATAAATTATTAGGGATGCAAATGTCAGAAAATCCTTTTCTAATTCGTAGTAGTCTATCGAACTTTAAGTTTATAATTGCTAAAGCTGCTGGTAGCGCAGAAATAGGATTGAAATATAGTGAGGTTACTAATGTGGAGAAACTAAAGTCGTGGTATTTGAGAGGTGATTTTGATGAATGAATATAGTTATATGGATAAATCTGGTAAAACAATAATGCGTATTAGTTCTATAATTACAGTAATCCTATTAATTTTAATTTTATCAATTGTTACAATAATTGATAAAATATGGCTACATTTCATAAGCTCTAAAGTATTGTTTTGGTTATGGACGATAAATATCACACTTGCATTAATTGTTATAATTGTTGGTGGGATTATAGCACCAATTTATAGATATAAAATATTTAGATATAAGCTAGAAAACCAAGAAATAACGGTTAGAAATGGTTTGTGGTTTGTTAATGTAGTGAACATCCCTTTGTTTCGTATTCAAAATGTAGATACACGTGAAGGTATCTTAATGCGAAAATATAATTTAGCGAGTTTAACCTTGTCTACAGCTGGTGGGAATACTGAAATAAAGTTAATTGACAAAAATAAAGCAAATGCTTTAAAGCAAGAAATAAAAAATGGTAATCATTCTATGCAACAAAGTTTATAATATAAATACTTGTCATAGAAAGTTAGGAGCAGCTAATGATATATGGTATTGGCATTGATTTAATTGAAATTGATAGAATAAAAAAACTTTACCACAGACAAGACAAATTAGTAGAACGTGTTCTGTCAAAAAATGAGCAAAATTGCTTTCACCAGTTTAAAAGCGAAGCTCGTAAAATAGAATTTTTAGCGGGAAGGTTTACCTGTAAAGAAGCTTTTAGCAAAGCGCTCGGTACCGGACTCGGAAAAAAGATTGCATTAAATGAAATTGACTGTTTTAATGATGAACTTGGTAAACCATGTATAAATTATGATGGTTTTACAGTTCATGTAAGTATTACACACACAGAACATTACGCGATGAGTCAAGTCATTATAGAAAAATAAAACTATTTTAATATAAAGATTTGGCTATCTCTATTTAATTGTTATAAACTTAACTTAATGTATGTCAAAGCGTAATTTTATTTTTTGAAATGGAGGTCTCGTTTCATGACTGATAAGTATTATAGATCCACCTATTTAAACGTAGATTTAAATGCAATTGTGGCAAATTTTCAGGTTTTTCAAAAATTACATCCAAATAAAACGGTGATGCCAATCGTAAAAGCAAATGCTTATGGGCTTGGTAGTGTGAAAATAGCGCGTCATCTAATGGATTATGGGGCTGATTTTTTTGGCGTAGCAACTTTAGATGAAGCGATAGAATTAAGAATGCACGGTATAGATGCCAAAATTTTAATACTGGGAGTTATACCTACATATAATATAAATAAAGCTATACAACACCGTGTAGCCATTACTGTTCCATCAAAAGCATGGTTAGTTGAAGCATTAGAAGAAATTCCAGTAGATAACGACAAAGATTTATGGTTGCACGTAAAAATAGATACTGGTATGGGAAGATTAGGTATTAAAGATACAAATGAGTACAAAGAAGTTATTGAGCTGATTAATAATCATGAGCATTTAGTATTTGAAGGCGTGTTTACACATTTTGCATGTGCAGATGAACCTGGAGAATCGATGAATCAGCAACAAAGTTTATTTGAATCAATTGTAAAAGAAGATGAAAAACCACAATATATACATTCACAAAATTCTGCAGGTGCATTGATGAAAGATAGCCAATTCTGTAATACAGTACGGGTGGGTATATCATTATATGGTTACTATCCCTCAGGATATGTCAAAGACAGTGTGAAAATACATTTAAAACCAAGCGCACAATGGATTAGTGAAATTGTACAAACAAAAGTCTTACAACATGGAGAATCTGTAAGTTATGGCAGTATTTATACAGCAACAGAACCTACAAAAATAGGTATCATTCCCGTTGGATATGCAGATGGTTTTCCAAGAATGATGACCGGATTTTCTGTCAATGTTAATGGCAGACAATGTGAAATTATTGGAAAAGTTTGCATGGATCAAATAATTATTAAAATTCCAGAAGAAATTCAAACAGGAGATAAAGTGATATTGTTGGATCATCATTCAGACAGTCAACAATCTGTGGAAGCGCTGGCATATCAACAACATACAATCAATTATGAAGTTTTATGTCGTTTAAACAGAAGGTTACCACGTATATATTATGGTACCCAAGACCTAGAAATCCTCAATGAATTACTAAAATAGTATAGTCACTGTATTTAAAATTTGTTATTATATATCTAACAAGAAATCTCAATATATTCTATTTTAGTCACATGGAGGTCTTTATTCATGGCAAGTTTTAATCAAAACAGAAATCATAGTATTGAACAACTTTTAAAAGAAGGCTATTCTCAAATGGCTGACTTGAATCTCTCCCTTGCGGCGGAAGCATTTCCATTTGAATGTGAAGCTTGCGATTGCAATGAAGTCTACATTATATCTAAGAATAACAATGAATGATGAGAAGAGGAGACGTTTATTTAGCTGATTTGTCACCAGTACAGGGTTCTGAACAAGGGGGAATAAGACCCGTAGTCATTATACAAAATGATACTGGTAACAAGTATAGTCCTACCGTAATTGTAGCTGCAATTACAGGTAGGATTAATAAGGCTAAAATACCCACACATGTAGAAATAGAAAAAAGCAAGTATAAACTCGACAAAGATTCTGTTATATTGTTAGAGCAAATACGGACTTTAGATAAAAATAGATTAAAAGAAAAGCTGACATATTTATCTGAAGAAAAAATGCAAGAAGTTAATAATGCTATAGATATTAGTCTAGGTTTACATAATATTAGAAATCATAGAACATAATTTTTAAAAGCGAGCGTAATAAAATAACGAATGATAGACATCAATTCCTTATACATGCAACAAACACTTAATCGCAAGATAATTTGAAATAGAACAGAGAAAACATATCATGTGTTTGTAATCAAATATTTTTGAATAGGATGTTTAAGTTGAAAAGCTTTAGGTTATCCTAAAGCTTTTTTCGATATCAACGTAAATCATATATTTAAAAATATTTTGTTTTGCTAGAAATAAAAACTGTATTGCTTGTTTAATCATTTAATACACATACATATAACAGAATATATTCATGTTAAAACCGATGTATGCGATTTATATTTGCATTTTGAGGAGGAAATACTGAGTGAAAGAGTTCAAAAATCAATATAAAGCGCTAATTGACGAAAGTCTACACACAGTAAATGAGACAGATTTATTAAAAAAGTGTGAAGGCTTTACTGAAGAAGTGAAAAGAAAAGACTTACTACCTGAAGACATCGTTGAAATTCATAAAAATTATGTTCAAGTCTTAGAGTTAGATAATGAACAAATTACTCAAACATTCAATGTGCTTAAAGAGGTAGTAAAAGGATTTGGCTATAATTATAGAGATTATCAAGATCTTGTAAATCGATTACAATATCATGATAAAGAAATCGACTTAGCATCTCGTTTACAACAAACTATGCTTAAGACTGATATTCCTCAATTTGATAGTATACAAATCGGTGTAATTTCTGTAGCGGCGCAAAAGGTGAGCGGTGATTACTTTAATTTAATAGATCATAAAGATGGTACAATGAGCTTTGCGGTAGCAGATGTTATAGGTAAAGGTATACCTGCTGCTTTAGCTATGAGTATGATCAAATTTGGTATGGATTCATATGGACATTCACAATTGCCAAGCGATGGGCTTAAAAGATTGAATCGCGTAGTAGAAAAAAATGTGAATCAAAATATGTTCGTAACGATGTTTTATGGATTATATGAAGAGTTAAATCACTTGTTATATTGTAGTTCTGCCGGCCATGAACCGGGGTATATTTATAGAGCTGAAACTGAAACATTCGAAGAAATTAAAGTGAGAGGTCGTGTTTTAGGTGTCAGCCAACAAACAAGATACAATCAGCAAGAAATACCAGTTCATTTAGATGACTTAGTCATCATTTTTACAGATGGTGTCACTGAAGTTAGAAATGAAGCAGGCGACTTTTTAGATAAAAGTTATCTACTCGACATGATAAAAAAGTATAAACATATGCATCCACAAGATATCGTTCAACTTTTATATGAGGCAATTTTAAAAATACAGAATCCAGAAAAAAGAGATGATTTAACAATATTGATTATAAAAAGAGTGAATTAGAGAAGATTAATGATTAAAATAAAAGGGTATAACGGTTATTAATGAGACTATGCTTAGGAGTGTAATTTATGAATCTAAATATTGAAACAATATCACATGATACACATTATGAAGTCAAAGTTGGCGGAGAATTAGATGTTTATACTGTTCCAGAACTTGAAGAGGTACTCGTGCCGATGAGACAAGAGGGAACGCATGACATATATGTAAATTTGGAAAATGTAAGTTATATGGATTCAACTGGTTTAGGGCTATTTGTAGGAACATTAAAAGCTTTAAATCAAAATGATAAAGAATTATATATATTAGGTGCTTCAGATCGAATAAGTCGACTATTTGATATCACAGGTTTAAAAGATTTGATGCATGTTAATGAAGGAACGGAGGTCGAATAACATGCAACTTAAACAAGATTATATAGAAATGCGTTTACCAGCATCAGCAGAGTATGTAAGCTTAATACGTTTGACATTATCAGGTGTATTTTCTCGTGCTGGAGCTTCATATGACGATATAGAAGATGCCAAAATAGCAGTGAGTGAAGCAGTAACAAATGCAGTAAAACATGCATATAAAAACGATGCTACAGATATAGGTATGATTAACCTTTGTTTTGAAATTTTCGATGATAAAATTAAAATAGTTATTTCCGATCAAGGTGAAAGTTTTGATTATGAAGAAACTAAAGCAAAATTAGGACCATACAAAGATAATGAAAATATAGATTTCCTTAGAGAAGGAGGTCTTGGTTTATTTTTAATTGAATCTTTAATGGATGAAGTTACAGTAGATAAAAACTCTGGTGTAACCATTAGTATGATTAAGTATATAAAAAAAGAGCAGGTGCGAAATAATGGCGAGAGAGTCGAAATCAGTTAATGACGTATCACCTGAACAAATCAACCAGTGGATAATGGAGCATCAAAATAATGAGAATACAGATGCACAAGATAAACTTGTTAAACATTATAAAAAGTTGATTGAATCATTGGCATATAAATATTCAAAAGGTCAATCTCATCACGAAGATCTCGTTCAGGTTGGTATGGTTGGTTTAATTGGCGCAATTAACCGATTCGACCTATCTTTTGATAGAAAGTTCGAAGCTTTTTTAGTACCAACTGTAATTGGTGAGATTAAGCGTTATCTACGTGATAAAACGTGGAGTGTGCACGTTCCAAGACGAATTAAAGAAATCGGACCCCGTATTAAGAAAGTTACTGATGAGTTAACAAATGAGTTAGAGCGTTCACCTTCTATTGCTGAAATTGCTGATAGGTTAGAAGTCAATGAAGAAGATGTGCTCGAAGCTATGGAAATGGGGCAAAGTTACAATGCTTTAAGTGTAGACCATTCCATAGAAGCGGATAAAGATGGCTCGACTGTTACACTATTAGATATTATGGGGCAACAAGATGATAATTATGATTTAACAGAAAAGCGTATGATATTAGAAAAAATACTTCCAATTTTGTCTGAGCGTGAAAGAGAAATTATACAGTGCACATTTATTGAAGGTTTGAGTCAAAAAGAAACAGGTGAAAGAATAGGTTTAAGTCAAATGCATGTATCTCGTTTACAACGAACGGCTATAAAAAAACTGCAAGAAGCAGCAAATCAATAAAATACATGCTAAAAGCAGAATTCATTTAATGAATTCTGCTTTTTTATACTTCGTTTACTTTTATAAAAAGAATCAATATTACGTAATATGTTAGAATATATTAGTAATAGTAATTAATTTTTTTATTTATGAGTGGAGGATACTATGGATAGTAATTTAATACAATCTATAAAAGAAAAATATAAATTTTCAAGTAAACAAATAAATGCAGTATTAACTTTGCTTGAAGAAAAAAATACGGTACCATTTATTGCGCGTTATCGTAAAGAACAGACTGGCGGTTTGGATGAAGTAGAAATAAAGCAAATTAATGATGAGTACCAATATATGGTCAATCTTCAAAAAAGAAAAGAAGAAGTTATACATAATATTGAAGAACAAGGTCTATTGACTACAGAATTAAAAACTGACATTTTAAAGCAAACTAAGCTACAAAGAGTTGAAGATTTATATAGACCTTATAAACAGAAAAAGAAAACAAGAGCTACGGAAGCTAAGAGAAAAGGTTTAGAACCTCTTGCAAAATGGCTTAAAAGCTCTAGTTTAGACATGACAATAGAAGAAAAAGCAACACAATTTTTAAATGAAGAAATAGAAAATGTAGAACAAGCAATACAAGGTGCACAAGACATTATCGCTGAAAAAATTTCAGATGAACCAAAATATAGAACTAAAATTCTTAAAGATACTTTCCAACACGGGAAAATCGTTACACAAAAGAAAAAGAATGCTGAAGATGAACAAGAAATTTTTTCAATGTATTACGATTATTCAGAACCAATAAAGAAAATTGCTAACCATAGAACATTAGCAATCAATCGTGGAGAAAAAGAAAAAATATTAACCGTCAAAGTAGAAATGGATATTCAGGGAATTGAAAATTTTATTCGTAAGTATGAAGTAATATATCATCACGATGGTTCGAATATCATTGAAAATGCGATTTCTGATAGTTTAAAACGATTAATTATGCCTTCGATCGAAAGGGAAATTAGAGGGGATTTAACGGAAAAAGCTGAAAATCATGCTATTGATGTATTTAGTGAGAATTTAAGAAATCTTTTATTACAACCACCAATGAAAGGTAAACAAATTCTAGGAGTGGATCCTGCTTTTAGAACAGGGTGTAAATTGGCTATAATAAATCCTTTTGGAACTTTTATTGCTAAGGGAGTTATATATCCCCATCCACCAGTAAATAAAAAAGAAGACGCGGAAAAAACATTTGTTCAATTTGTAAATAATTATGACGTTGATTTAATTGCTATTGGCAATGGTACTGCTAGTAGAGAAACAGAACAATTTGTAGCTTCAATGATTCAGAAACATAAATTAAAAACACAATTTATTATTGTTAACGAAGCTGGAGCTTCCGTTTATTCAGCTTCAGAAGTCGCTCGTTCAGAGTTCCCAGATTTTCAAGTAGAAGAACGTAGTGCTGTTTCGATTGGAAGAAGAGTGCAAGATCCATTAAGTGAACTTGTGAAAATCGACCCAAAATCAATTGGAGTTGGTCAATATCAACATGATGTTAATCAAAAAGCATTGGAAGGCGCGTTAACGTTTGTTGTTGAAACAGCTGTTAACCAAGTGGGGGTAGATGTAAATACGGCTTCACGTTCATTACTGCAATATGTCTCTGGTTTGTCTTCTACTATAGCTCAAAACATAATTTTATATCGTGAAGAAAATGGACCTATTAAACATAATAAGGATATTGCCAAAGTTAAAAGATTAGGTGCTAAAACATTTGAACAAAGTATTGGTTTTCTAAGAATTATAAATGGCAATGAACCTTTAGATAATACATCAATTCATCCAGAAAGCTACCACGCAACCTATCAATTGTTAAATGAAATCGGTTTTGGTGCAGAAGATTTAGGAAATGATGATTTGAAAGCGGCATTAAATCATGTGGATTTGACTAACATGGCTGCAAAACTAAACATTGGAAAACCAACGCTTGAAGATATTATCAAATCATTAATTGCACCTAATAGAGATCCTCGTGATGAATTTGAGACACCAATTTTAAAATCAGATGTCTTATCAATAGAAGATTTATCAAAAGATATGAAATTAAGTGGTACTGTAAGAAATGTCGTTGACTTTGGAGCATTTGTGGATATAGGTGTTAAACAAGATGGACTTGTACACATTTCAAAATTATCTAAGAAATTTGTTAAAAATCCTATGGAGGTTGTCAGCGTTGGAGATATTGTCGATGTTTGGATATTAGACATCGATGACAAGAAAGGGAAAGTTTCATTAACTATGATTGATCCTTATGGATAATGAAAAGCTACAAAAATTGACAGAGTATATTTCTATCACAGTTTTTGAAAGGCCTTTTAAACACAGCGCTTATTTTAATAAACGACTTAGAACAACAGGTGGCCGTTATATACTAAACACACACAATATAGAAATAAATGAAAAACAATATGATGCTTTTGGAGAAAATGCCGTTATTGATATTATTAAACATGAATTATGTCATTACCATCTTCATATTCAAGGAAAGGGATATAAGCATAGAGATAAAGATTTCAAGGTGTTAAGTGCACAGACAGGTTCTCCGAGATTTTGTTCAGCAATTGAAAGTTATGAAGATAGGGTTAGATACATCTATAAATGTTCAAACTGTGGTGCGAAATATACTAGAATAAGAAAAGTAAATATAAATAAGATGTTTTGTGGACGTTGTAAAGGTAAACTGATAGAAAAAAAACGTGTTTAAAATCGTGAATTTAATTAAAAAGAGAGTTGATACTTTTCAACTCTCTTTTTATTATGAATCACTTATCATTTGATATTTTTAAATGAAAGTAACCAAATTTATATGAACATTGTGTATTTAAGTGGACAAAACACCTTAAAATGAATATTTACTCTAATTTATTATTTGTATGTGTTGACGTTGTATAATTTATGTTATATGATATTAAACGTTGCGAAAATAATATGAAATTAAATGAAGGAGTTATTAAGTTTGTTAAAGAAATTTTAAAAACTTATTGACAAAACATTTCAAACATATTACAATGAAATACGTTAACTTGATAAACGAAAGTTTTTAGCGTCAACCGAGCGGCCGTGGCGGAATGGCAGACGCGCTAGGTTGAGGGCCTAGTGGGATTTATCCCGTGGAGGTTCAAGTCCTCTCGGCCGCATCAAAATACTTTACATATCATTTATAAAAATATGCGGGTGTAGTTTAATGGCAAAACCTCAGCCTTCCAAGCTGATGTTGTGGGTTCGATTCCCATCACCCGCTCCATTGAGAAATTTTAAAATGAACATTGAAAACTGA
>NZ_JAESNB010000008.1:788093-1045462 GCF_017893435.1 Staphylococcus sp. GDB9P120P | reverse complement strand
GAGTTTAATTTGTTTTTACTGTTGGTAGAGGGGAAAACTTACAAAGATATGGCTCGTATATTCGAAGTAGGCGTGCAGAGAGTTAAGCAGATGTTAGACAAGTTAATAGTTAAAATGATTAAATATTTGCAATATAACTAAAATTGTATATAATAGGTAACGGACTCACTTATCACTTTCTAACGAATACACACTAGACGACTTTTAAAGTCGTCTTTTTTATTTGGTTATTATACAACTAAATTTTTTCTTTTAATCACATTAGAGTGAGTATAAAATAGGCTTATTCTGATATTTAATGCTATAGTAAACTTACATACAGCTATATATATTATTTTATAATTATTAATTTTTACATATAACAATTTCCCAAGTATGTTATGGGATGGTTATTTGCTTGATAGTTCAATGTCATGTTAAAATGTATTTATCAGTTTTTAGCATTATAACTCTTAATTTATAAGGCAGACGGTCTAGTCTGTCTTTTTTTATTTACATATACGAACTAGAGTTCTATTATATTTACGAGGTGATTATAAATGAAACCCAATTTAGACTGGAATAAAGAGTTTCAAGAGTTTCAAGATATTTTGAATTCAGGAATAAATCCCGAATGGTTATATAATGCTAAAGCAAATTTGATACTTAATCCAGCATATACTGGACAAGGGAAACAATTTTTCTTTACTAAAGATATTATTGAAGCCAGTAAAAGAATTCCTTTTTATTAAATTAAATATTGAAAGTAGGTATTTAAAATCAATAAACGACTTCAAAAAGAAAAACTATGGAGTAGATATAAATATGAAGTTTTGTGGCATGATCACAATACTTATAATGACATTAGATATTTGATGAATAACGATGCTGAAATCGAATTAGTTCAGCAAAAAATTCAATACGCATTAAGTAAGAAACCATCTAAAGGTTCAATAATTAATGCCTTTTGTCATATGTGGGGGTATTTCAAAAAGATAAGCACCGAACAAGAAAAACAGAAATTTATACAATTAAAAACAGATTTTGAAAATCAATTAATAAATGAAAGAAATTTAATTGATTTTATTAAGAGGTTAGCAGATTTATATGAAGTTTCTTATTTAAAACAGTCCTCTATTATAAGTGATCCAAATCTAAATAGGTGAGTATAATTTATAGGTAGTTATTATAACTTTGATCTACTTTTTAATATTTAAATTAATTTAATATCTTTATTGCTATTTATGTTATACATTTGATTATATTACAAATAAATAACCAAGGAGATTATATATGGATTACAAAAAAGAAATCAACAAAATAGGTTGGAACTCAAAAGAAGTAGAAAGAAGTAGAAAATAGAATTGAAAGTTTAATAGATGATGGATTTATAAGTTCAAAAGAAAATGACAATGAAAATATAGAGAATCTTATTGAAAAAGAAAGTGATAACTCTACACTAAATGAATTTTTAAATAAATAAAAAACCTATAGGCTTATTTCATATAAATTTGTTAAGTGTGTTGACTGATTTGATTATATTATTACAAGAAAAAATCCAGACCAGAAAGACCTTATAATCTATAGTATGTTAATTATAATTATATGTTTAATGGCCATTTTTACAATTTGACACATTATTTTAAATTATGCAATTTAATAAGAAAAGACAAGCACAAAGCCTGTCTTTTCTTACTTGTGTGTTTTAATAATAATAATAAAGGAATGTGAATTGTATGTCTATTTAAAAATTATCATTTCCTCATAGTTTGGTCAAGCAAAATAAAAACATTCACCTGTTGGTGAGCGTTAGTAACTAAATTTATCATTACATGTTCGTTGATTGTCATTTTACTTAGGGATTCTATTAACAAAAATAATTTTCGAGTTAGACAAAATTGACGCATTAAATATCCCCTAATATATGTATTTTAATTAGTTGATGCAACGCAGACCAAATGTTAAAACTATACATTAAGGTTATTTGATAACTTTGAGCAAATTTTAAGTGTGATGTTATACATTTGGATTTGAATATATTAGAGAACTCTAAATTGAAGAGTCTGTAAAAAATTTACTCATATCTGAGTGATTTAGATTATCCAACTGGTAATAACTATAGCAATACTTGTAAAATAGAGAGGACGTAAAATGCTAACCCATAAGGAGTGAATGAATCATTAGGGCAGGCCAAAATCCAATTTGCCCCCCCCCAGATTTGTAGACTCGGTGATTTTTTTACCTGTTCTTTATTACACTATTACTTAAAATTGAGTAACAGCTCAAAAAAGTGCATGTACTAATGAAAACTCTAGTTTTAATATTGTTTATGTTTCTATATATATGAATATATGTTTAGCAATATAAAAATGGTAATAAATGTAATAATAAGTTTGTAAATCCCATACTTCTCTATCTTATAAAAGGTAGGGATGTATTTTGCGTTCTGAGAGAAGATTTGTGTTGTATTAAGAAGTTATAAGATGGATAATTATATATACAATACTTATATAGGATGAATTGTAAATGAATGAGATTTGTTTTTTATAATAGAATTAAATGACGGTACATTTTTCGTGAGTATGTAGAAAACGTTTGGAAAATTGATGAAAGTTTAGCTTTAAAACGGTTTGATAAAAGTAATAAAAAAGCGTTACAGAGTTAGGGCGTTACAGGAATTAAATCAAAACGAAATATCAGCTATAAAGGAAGATATGACAAAGAGCGAAGCACTTAAATTCGTAAGAGACACTGCTGTTAAAAGAAGAACTTTAAATAAAAATCAAAAGTTAAATGTTGTTCTTAATACCAAAGATTTAATAGAAGAATTGCAAGAGAAATCAAAAGAAAATAGATTAGCAAATTTGAAACAAAACAAACCGAAAAGCCCAGTTGAACCTATCGGTAAAAAAGTCAAAACACCAGTAAAAGAAAACGCTGAATTGGCTAAATTAGCAGGCGTTTCTGAAACAACATTAAAAAGAGCTAAGAAAGTAAAAAAATCAGTAACATTGGTCGTACAAAAATGTTTAACCAAAAGTATGTACTCAAAAATGAGTGTGTAAAAAGTACACACACAAAAAAGTTTATGTGCTATTACTCAAAAATGAGTATGAGGTTTGGTTTCTCAAAAAAAAAGAGCAAGCAATGTACACGGTCAAAAATGACCACGTACTGTTATCCAAAAAAAAGACGACAGCAAACGGACAAAAAAGTCTGATTGTATATAAGTGAAAACGAAGAGCGCAAAGAATTTACGTATTCTGAACGAATGGATTATGCACAACAGTTAGAAAGAATAGAAGCCAAAAAATCTAAAGATAGAATGGCGGTAAAAAAACAAGGTGTGGACCTCGGTCCACAGGTAAAAAAAGGAAAGACTAGAGATATAGTCGGAGAAGCTACTAGTTTTGGAAATAGATATTAGACTTAAAATGAAAATGGGGACTAAATGGGGACGCGAAATTCAAAACGTATCAAAACGAATGACACTATAAAATATAAAAATACCGACACCACAAGTGTTTTGACAACTAGTGATATCGGGTGAAAATGAGAAAATGACTTACTAATCCCCTCGAAGGGAATCGAACCCCTATCCTAAGAACCGGAATCTTATGTGTTATCCATTACACTACGAGGGGTAAATAACAATAATATTAGTGTACAAATCTTATAAGTGTTGGTCAACAATAATTTATACAGTTTAAGGAAATTCTAAGCGTTATTTTTTGACCATATTTGACTTTTAGGTTAAAATAAATTTATCAGTTAGAAATAAGGAGGCAATATTAATGAATTTAATACCTACAGTAATTGAAACTACAAACCGTGGGGAACGTGCTTATGATATTTACTCACGTTTATTAAAAGACCGTATTATTATGTTAGGTTCACAAATTGATGATAACGTAGCAAACTCTATCGTATCACAATTATTATTCTTACAAGCACAAGATGCTGAAAAAGATATCTATCTTTACATTAACTCACCAGGTGGTAGTGTAACTGCTGGATTTGCTATTTATGATACAATCCAACACATTAAACCAGATGTACAAACAATTTGTATCGGTATGGCAGCATCAATGGGGTCATTCTTACTTTCAGCAGGTGCAAAAGGTAAACGTTTTGCATTACCTAATGCTGAAGTAATGATTCACCAACCATTAGGCGGTGCACAAGGTCAAGCAACTGAAATTGAAATTGCCGCTAACCATATTCTAAAAACACGTGCTAAATTAAACAAAATTTTAGCTGAACGTACTGGTCAATCAATTGAACAAATTGAAAAAGATACTGACCGTGATAACTTCTTATCAGCAGAAGAAGCTAAAGAATACGGATTAATCGACGAAGTTATGGTGCCAGAATCATAATATTTCGCATAAGTAAATTATGATAAACAGATTATAAAACAAGTCACGACAATGTATGACTATTTCCAAATGTATGATGCATAAGGAAATGGTTGGCATGCGTGACTTGTTTTTTTGAATATATTGAAATTATGAGTTGTGTTTATTTAATAGATTTTGTTTTTTTATAAAATAATAAGATGGAAACGATTAAAGTTAACAAACCAATGATTAACAAAGTTATAGAAATAAAGATCATTATTGCAGGTTTTTCAAATGCTAAAATACCATTGGTAATGAGGAGCAAGCCTGCAATGAATAATAAGATATGGCTAAAACTATCTTGTTTCATTTTTAATGGTACCTTTCTTATTGAACTAAATTTTCTAATGCAAGTTTTAGGTTAGGATATTTAAATTTGAAATCTAGTGCTTGCAATTTATTAGGTAAAACTTTTTGAGTATCAAGTACAACTGTAGACATTTCTCCTAAGATAAGTCTGAGCGCAAATGATGGCACCCACGTATAATGTGGACGATGTACTTCTCTTGCAATGGTATAACCAAACATATTTTGATGTTCTGCGATAGGTGATGTGAAATTAAATACACCTCGCGCTTTATCATTATTGATGGTATAGAGTATCGCTCTTGTTAGATCTTCAATATGAATCCAAGAATACCATTGTCTACCACTACCAATTTTACCGCCGACATTTAACTCATAAGGTAATTTCATTAATGGTAATGCACCGCCTTTATTTGATAATACCATTCCAAATCTACCTATAATTACACGTGTTCCAAAGGATTCAAATTGACGTGCTAGACGTTCCCACTGATAAACTACTTCAGATAAAAAATCAAATGGTAATGTTTGATACAACTCAGTATATGTACGTGTTAAATCGGGTTTATAATAACCGACTGCGCTGGCGTTAAAGAATACAGAAGGTTTTTGCTTTCTGTTTTTGAAAAGGTCGTATAATGCCTGTGTAGATTGTAATCGACTTAGCATTATATTTTGTTTGTGTGTGGAAGTCCAGCGGTTATTTAAGCTAGCACCGGCCAAATTGATGACGATATCAATATCTGGAATTTGGCTTTCCCAATTTGGTTCTGTCCAATTAACATATGTGATTTTAGGATGTGATGTAGCGTGTCTTTGTCTTGTTAATATCGTGATTTTCGAATCACTTTGTTGAATTGCCTCGATTAGCTGAGTACCTACTAGACCAGTACCGCCCGTAATTAGATAGTGTTTCATAGTATCACCTCATAGAATTGTAGTATTGAAGCGTGCAGGCTTTTAAAGTAAAAAATCTCATGATTTAGTATGACAAAATTTATTCGAATTTTGTTCAAAAATATGTCATTTACTACATCTAAGATGTATTTAAAATAAAATCATATGTCGTTATAATAAAGGTACCTTCGATATTAATTAATCATCTCTTAATTATTTCGAGTATACCCCATAATATACTAGCGAAGGTAAAATTTTGACTCCCTTTAGTAGAGGCCTATACGATTTTCGTGTAGGTCTAATTTTTATACCTTATAATATATATTATTGAATAATAAGAAATAATTTTGATGTCGTTTTAAAAAGGGAATTTGAAGTACTACATATTATAAAATAAATAAGGCAATAATGCCAAAAGCGAGTAAAAGTAAAAAAAGAACGAGTATAAAAAGTTTATAGCGTGTTTTGATTGGAACTTTTAATTCATCATTGTCATTTTCGGTCATCATATGTCGTAAACCTTTAGGTTTTTGTTGTGATTGATCTGTTTCGTTAAATAAGTCGTAGTTTTTCAAAATCTAGTCACATCCTGTTATGATATTACTGACAATAGTAGAATAATTTAAGTGAAAGTGTTGAAACAACATTTGAAATTAGATTACTATTTAAGTTGAAGTTAAAAATAAAAGTGTTGTATATGATTATTTTACTATAGTTTGGACCACAAAGTAACAACTACATTAAAATGTGGTTAATATGGTTGTTTAATCAATGAAATAGTGTAAAATATAGTTCTAACATGAAGTTAAATGCCATTTGAAAATGATGATTTGATATAAATTGAAGTGAGGGGAGCATATGCCTAAGCATAATCAAAATAATAATTTTGATGATAAAGATAATAAAAAAATGAGTGGTTTCGCAAAACTTATCAGTGGATTGATTGTCCTACTACTTATAGGTGGATTAGTTTTTGCAATTTTTGCATTCGTAGATCATTCAAATAAGGCCAATGAACGTTTGGCAGACCAAAAACAAGAAGAAAAAGACAAAAAGAAAGAAAAAACAAAGGAACAAAAAGACAAGAAAAAAGAAAAGTCAACTGAAGAAACCCAACAAACACAACAGACACAGCAAACTCAACAAGTTCCTCAAACACAACAAACACAACAGACCCAACAAACGCAACAAACGCAACAAACACAGCAGCCTAGAACACAAGAACGAAGAACTACGGAAGAAAAAGATTCACCTGAAAAAACAAAAGAAGAACGTACTACTGAAGAACGCTCGACAGAAGAGAAGACCGATGAACCATCCACAGAGGAAGAAACAACTGAAGAAAATACGAGCGAACCATCAACTGAAGAGCGCACATCTGAGCCTTCCACAGAAGAGAAGACCGATGAACCTTCTACCCAACAACGAAGTACGCAACAAAATACCCAACAACGTTCAACACAAAACAATAATTCAAATTCAGAAGGAAGTTCGCAATCCTCTGATGAAGATTAAATGGAATTAGAAAAATACATTCTTAGAACACGTGCTGTCATATGACAGTGCGTGTTTTTTGTAATAATTAATGTAACTTAAGCACTGAAATGAAATATCGTATATTATTTATAATACGAATCATATAAGACAAAGAAAAAGAAAGCTTAAAATAGCAGGCTTACTAAATATGAAATGAATGACAATAGCAGTATGATGGAAAAGCAACCACCTAAACAACCAAAAGGTCCTAAATGACAGCCAATGTGTTTGTTGTAATTAAAGGGTTGATATGGGTTTTTTTGAGAACTTTCTTTTGTTTCTTTAAAGTAATCGTCATCTTTATATCTCTTATCTTCTGGGTCTATCACTTCTGGGTGTTTATTGTTAGACATGTATATTCCTCCTGATAAATACTATTTAAATTTATATTTATTTTAAGCATAAATAGTGATTGATTCAATGAAACGCATGTTGATGAAATGATTTTAAAACATATCATCAAAAAAATTAATGGTAAATGATTAGTGAAATATGGAATCGGGTATAGTTATTCTATAGACAAAAGATTTATAGAAGTTTAGAATTTACTTTATTTAAGATAAAAGTATTTCTCTTGCTTTTTTAAATGTATAGTAGTATTATTGCAAATATAAGAGGTTATATTTTTTTGTCCCAGCAGGGACGAAAAAAGTCAATCTATGGTTAGAACTTGACCCTTGTATATAGAAACGGAGGAGGATAGTAGTGAAAGACTTGATAAAAATTCAACAAAAGTTAGTTCCAGAAATTGTTGAAAAGATGTATCGTCGTTTTTCAATACTCACTACTATCGCTCAGTATCAACCCGTCGGTAGACGTAGTTTAAGTGAATATATGGATTTAACTGAAAGAGTATTGCGTTCTGAAACAGATGTTTTAAAGAAACAAGCGCTTATCAAAGTTAAACCTACAGGCATGGAAATCACTGAAGCTGGTGAAACGACAGTACGCCAATTAAACAGTTATTTTAACGTTTACTCGGATGATCATCACCTTGCTCAAATTATCAAAGAAAAATATGGCATTAAAGATGTTTATGTCATTCCTGGTGATTCAGACACTGATAAAACGGTTAAAATTGAGTTATCTAAACAAGCGGGACAGCTAGTTGAAGATGTTTTATATGATCACGCAACTGTAGCAGTTACAGGTGGCTCAACGATGGCATACGTAAGCGAATCTATGCATCGCCAACCTTACGATGTATTTTTTGTACCCGCTCGAGGTGGACTTGGTGAAAATGTTGTATATCAAGCCAATACGATTGCTGCCAGTATGGCACAGCAAACAGATGGAGATTATACAACGCTTTATGTGCCAGATAATGTCAGTGAAACAACCTATAACACACTTATGTTAGAACCGTCAGTGATACACACCTTAGAGAAAATTAGAGAAGCGAATATTACAATCCACGGCATTGGTGATGCGCTGAAGATGGCGCGAAGACGTCAATCACCTAGTGAAGTTATTGAAAAACTTCAACATCACAATGCCTCGGGAGAAGCATTTGGATATTATTTCGATGAACAAGGACAAATCGTTCACAAAGTAAAAACGATTGGACTTCAATTAGAAGATCTTGTATCGAAAAAGTTTATCTTTGCCGTTGCTGGGGGTAAATCAAAAGGAGAGGCAATTAAAGCCTATCTTTCGATAGCACCTAAAAACACTGTGTTAATCACAGATGAAGGCGCGGCAAGTATTATCGCAAATAATAGTAATAAAAAGTGATTCCACTTTTTAAATATCATTTTAAAGGAGGCCATTATAATGGCAGTTAAAGTAGCAATTAATGGTTTTGGTAGAATTGGTCGTTTAGCATTTAGAAGAATTCAAGATGTAGAAGGAATCGATGTAGTAGCAGTAAACGACTTAACAGATGACGAAATGTTAGCTCATTTATTAAAATATGACACTACACAAGGTCGCTTCACAGGAGAAGTTGAAGTTGAAGAGAATGGTTTCCGCGTTAACGGACTAGAAGTTAAATCATTTTCTGAGCCAGATCCAAGTAAATTACCTTGGGGAGACTTAGATATCGATGTAGTATTAGAATGTACTGGTTTATTCACAGATAAAGAAAAAGCAGAAGCACACATCAATGCAGGCGCTAAAAAAGTATTAATTTCAGCACCAGCTAAAGGTGATTTGAAAACAATCGTATACAACACTAACCACGATACTTTAGATGGTTCAGAAGATGTTGTTTCAGGTGCTTCATGTACTACTAACTCATTAGCACCAGTTGCTAAAGTTTTAAATGATGAATTCGGTTTAATCGAAGGTTTCATGACTACAATCCATGCATACACTGGTGACCAAAGCACACAAGATGCGCCTCACAGAAAAGGTGACAAACGTCGTGCTCGTGCAGCTGCTGAAAACATTATCCCTAACTCAACAGGTGCTGCTAAAGCTATCGGCCTAGTAATTCCTGAAATTGATGGTAAATTAGACGGTGGAGCACAACGTGTACCAGTTGCAACTGGTTCATTAACTGAATTAACAGTAGTATTAGATAAAAATGTAAGTATCGAAGACGTAAATAACGCAATGAAAAATGCATCTAACGAATCATTCGGTTATACTGAAGATGAAATCGTTTCTTCTGACGTAATCGGAATGACTTACGGTTCATTATTTGATGCAACTCAAACACGTGTTATGACTGTTGGAGATCGTCAATTAGTTAAAGTAGCAGCTTGGTATGATAACGAAATGTCATACACTTCACAATTAGTACGTACATTAGAATATTTAGCAAGTCATGCTAAATAATTTGATGTTCACTTTAGTTTAACAAGTATAGCGTTGTGAAATTGAATCAATAAGCTTAGGAGTAAGCGGGGAGCTCAACGCTTCTCCGCTTATTTTACTTTATTCATCCATCTAAAGGAGGAAGATTACATGGCAAAAAAAATTGTATCTGATATAGAGTTAAAAGGTAAAACTGTACTTGTACGTGCGGATTTTAACGTACCTATGAAAGACGGGGAAATTACGGATGACAACCGTATCGTTCAAGCTTTACCAACTATAGAGTATATTATAGAGCAAGGTGGTAAAGTCGTTTTATTCTCTCACTTAGGAAAAGTTAAAGAAGAAAGTGATAAAGCAGAATTAACTTTAAAACCTGTAGCTAATGCATTAGCTGAAAAATTAAATAAAGACGTGACATTTGTTCCTGAAACACGTGGAACACAATTAGAGCAATCTATCAAAGCGTTAAATGAAGGTGATGTGCTATTAGTTGAAAATACACGTTTTGAAGATTTAGAAGGTAAAAAAGAGTCTAAAAATGATCCTGAATTAGGTGAATACTGGGCATCATTAGGTGATGTCTTCGTAAATGATGCATTTGGAACGGCACACCGTAAACATGCGTCAAACGTAGGTATTGCAGCACACCTAGAAACTGTAGCAGGTTATCTAATGGAAAAAGAAATTAGATATATCGGTGGCGTTGTAGAAAACCCAGATAAACCTGTTGTTGCAATTCTTGGTGGTGCTAAAGTTTCAGATAAAATTGGTGTAATCACTAACTTATTGAAAATTGCAGATAAAGTGCTTATTGGTGGCGGTATGTCATACACATTCTTCAAAGCTCAAGGTAAAGAGATTGGCCTATCTTTATTAGAAGAAGATAAAGTAGACTTTGCAAAAGAATTGTTAGAAAAAGCAGGAGATCAAATCGTATTACCTGTAGATTGTAAAGTTGCAAAAGAGTTTTCTAATGACGCGAAGATTACAGAAGTTTCTGTAGATGATATACCTGCAGATCAAGAAGCGATGGATGTTGGTCCAAAAACTGTGGAATTATTCAAAGAAAAATTACAAGGTGCACATACGGTAGTATGGAATGGACCTATGGGCGTATTTGAATTCAGTAATTTTGCAAAAGGTACAATTGGTGTTTGTGAAGCAATTGCTGAGATGAAAGATGCAAACACAATCATCGGTGGAGGCGACTCAGCTGCAGCTGCGATTTCATTAGGATATGCAGATGACTTTAGTCACATTTCAACTGGTGGCGGTGCATCATTAGAATATCTTGAAGGTAAAGAACTGCCAGGTGTAGTTGCGATTGCTAATAAATAATCGCTAATTTACGAGCAAAACTTGATTAAACAATAATCATAATTTACTAATAGGAGTGTATATAATGAGAAAACCAATTATTGCGGGTAACTGGAAAATGAACAAAACGGTTCAAGAGGCTAAAGATTTTATTAATGAATTACCAGCATTACCAGATACTAAAGAGGTAGAATCAGTAATTTGTGCTCCAACAATTCAATTAGATGCTTTAGTAACATCAGTTAATGAAGGTAAAGCACAAGGCTTACAAATTGGTGCACAAAATGCCTTTTATGAAGATAACGGTGCATTTACAGGTGAAACATCACCAGTGGCATTAGCTGATTTAGGTGTGAAATATGTTGTTATTGGACACTCAGAACGTCGTGAAATCTTCCATGAAACGGATGAAGATATCAACAAAAAAGCACATGCTGTATTCAATCACGGTATGACACCAATTATTTGTGTTGGTGAAACAGACGAAGAACGTGAAAGTGGCAAAGCTAATGAAGTTGTTGGCAACCAAGTTAAAAAAGCTGTAGAAGGCTTGTCAGAAGCACAATTGAAACAAGTTGTTATCGCATATGAACCAATTTGGGCAATCGGTACTGGTAAATCATCAACTGCAAAAGATGCCAATGAAATGTGTGCATTTGTAAGAGAAACAATCGCAGATTTATCTGGACAAGCAGTTGCTGATGCAACACGTATTCAATATGGCGGTAGTGTTAAACCTAACAACATAAAAGAATACATGGCAGAATCAGACATTGATGGCGCATTAGTAGGTGGCGCATCACTTAAAGTGGATGATTTTGTACAATTGTTAGAAGGTGCAAAATAATATGGCTAAACAACCAACTGCATTAATTATTTTAGATGGTTTTGCAAATAGAGAAAGTGAGCATGGTAATGCTGTAAAACTAGCTAATAAACCTAATTTTGATCGTTATTATAATCAGTATCCAACAACCCAAATCGAAGCAAGTGGCTTGGATGTTGGACTTCCTGAAGGTCAAATGGGTAATTCAGAAGTTGGACATATGAATATCGGTGCTGGACGTATTGTTTATCAAAGTTTAACGCGTATCAATAAATCTATTGAAGATGGCGATTTCTTTGAAAATGATGTATTGAATCACGCCATTCAACACGTAAAAGGTAATGACTCAGCACTTCATATTTTTGGTTTATTGTCAGATGGTGGTGTGCACAGTCATTATAAACATCTATTTGCTTTATTAGAATTAGCCAAAAAGCAAGGCGTTGACAAAGTTTATGTACATGCGTTTTTAGATGGACGTGATGTAGATCAAAAATCTGCACTTAAATATATCGAAGATACAGAAGCTAAGTTTAAAGAATTAGGCATTGGCCAATTCGCATCTGTTTCAGGTCGTTATTACGCAATGGATCGTGATAAACGCTGGGATAGAGAAGAAAAAGCTTATAACGCAATTCGTAACTTTGGTGGAGAAACATTTGAATCAGCTAAAGCTGGTGTTGAAGCAAACTATGCTAAAGACTTAACTGATGAATTTGTTGAACCATTTATCATCAAAGATCAAAATAATGGTGTAAATGATGGAGATGCAGTCATTTTCTATAACTTCCGTCCTGATAGAGCTGGTCAACTGTCTGAAATCTTTACAGATAAAGCATTTGAAGGCTTTAAAGTGGATCAAGTAAATGACTTATTCTACGCTACATTTACAAAATATAATGATAATGTTGATGCAAAAATTGTTTTTGAAAAAGTTGACTTAACTAATACAATTGGTGAAGTTGCACAAGATAATGGCTTGAAACAGTTACGTATAGCGGAAACTGAAAAATTCCCACACGTCACTTATTTTATGAGTGGTGGCCGCAATGATGAATTTGAAGGCGAACGTCGTAGATTGATTGACTCACCTAAAGTTGCAACTTATGATCTTAAACCAGAAATGAGCGCTTATGAGGTTAAAGACGCACTCATTGAAGAGTTAAATAAAGGTGATTTAGACTTAATCTTATTAAACTTTGCCAACCCTGATATGGTAGGTCACAGTGGTATGCTTGAACCTACGATTAAAGCAATTGAAGCGGTTGATGAATGCTTAGGTGAAGTCGTAGATAAAATTGTTGATATGGGTGGTCATGCCATTATTACAGCTGACCATGGTAACTCAGATATGGTATTGACTGATGATGAGCAACCGATGACAACACATACGACTAATCCTGTACCAGTGATTGTTACTAAAGAGGGTGCAACTTTACGTGAAACAGGTCGACTAGGTGATTTAGCACCTACATTGTTAGATTTGTTACAAGTAAAACAACCTGAAGACATGACTGGCGAATCACTCATCAAGCATTAATTTGATATAAATAAAATATGGACTAAAATTAGCAAAATAAAAGCGTGTCACAGTTTAAAATTTGCTTAAAAGACTGATGACACCCATAATCAAATTGAAGTAATTAAATTATTTGTATTTATAGCATTTATAGCTATAATGAAGATGAAATTTAATATTTCTAAACTACTTATTATAAAGGAGATTACAAACATGCCAATTATTACAGATGTTTACGCTCGCGAAGTCCTTGACTCACGTGGTAACCCAACAGTGGAAGTAGAAGTATTAACTGAAAGTGGTGCATTTGGACGCACACTTGTACCATCAGGTGCTTCTACTGGTGAACACGAAGCAGTAGAATTACGTGACGGAGACAAAACACGTTATTTAGGTAAAGGTGTAACGAAAGCTGTTGAAAATGTAAATGAAATTATTGCACCTGAATTAATTGAAGGTGAATTTTCAGTATTAGAACAAGTCTCAATTGATAAAATGATGATTCAATTAGATGGAACTGAAAATAAAGGTAAATTAGGTGCAAATGCTATTCTTGGTGTTTCTATTGCAGTAGCACGTGCAGCAGCTGATTTATTAGGTCAACCACTTTATAAATATTTAGGTGGCTTTAATGGTAAACAATTACCAGTTCCAATGATGAATATTGTAAATGGTGGTTCTCACTCTGATGCGCCAATCGCATTCCAAGAGTTCATGATCTTACCAGTTGGTGCAGAAACATTTAAAGAATCATTACGTTGGGGAGCAGAAATTTTCCACAACTTAAAATCAATCCTTAAAAACCGTGGTTTAGAAACAGCAGTAGGTGACGAAGGTGGTTTCGCTCCTAAATTTGAAGGTACAGAAGATGCTGTTGAAACAATATTAGAAGCGATCAAAGCAATTGGATTAGAACCTGGTAAAGATGTGTTCTTAGGCTTTGACTGTGCTTCATCTGAATTCTTCGAAGATGGCGTTTATAATTATGCTAAATTTGAAGGTGAAAATGGTTCAAAACTTACAGCAGAACAACAAGTTGACTATTTAGAAGAATTAGTTAATAAATATCCAATCATTTCTATTGAAGATGGTATGGATGAAAATGACTGGGACGGTTGGAAAGTATTAACTGACCGCATCGGTGATCGTGTTCAATTAGTTGGTGACGATTTATTTGTTACAAATACTGTTAAATTATCAGAAGGTATCGAAAAAGGCATTGGTAACTCAATCTTAATTAAAGTTAACCAAATTGGTACATTAACTGAAACATTTGATGCTATTGAAATGGCTCAAAAAGCTGGATATACAGCAGTAGTATCACACCGTTCTGGTGAAACAGAAGATACAACTATTGCGGATATCGCAGTTGCTACAAATGCAGGCCAAATTAAAACTGGTTCATTATCTAGAACTGACCGTATTGCTAAATACAATCAATTATTACGCATCGAAGATGAATTGTTTGAAACAGGCAAATTCGATGGTATTAAATCTTTCTACAACTTAGATAAATAATATTTATCTTGAAAAAGAGTTCACGCGCTAACACGTAAGCCCAATGGGTTTGCGTGTTTTTTTATTGCAAGACACGTTAATATCATTTATGATTCAAAATTGTGTCAGACAAAGATAAGATTCAATAAATACATCGTCAACGTTATTTAATTTGTTCATCTTTGTCAGTGAAACTGATATAATTAAAAGTGTAAATTATAGAAGGAGTATTGACTGATTATGAAGGCACAACCTAAAACAAAAGAAATTAGAACAGGTCATTTTCTTGCTTACACTTCACTTATCATAGCAATATTATATGCCATCCATTTATTTGTTATTTTAGATGACAGTGTGATAAAACAAATGTTAATAAATAGTAGACAAAAGCCTTCTGAAAACGCAATTGGTGTTATAAAAAACAGTTTCCAATTTACAGGTATCATGTATGTGATTGCTAATTTAACAGGGATTATTGCGATTTGGAATAGGCACACGTATTTGTGGTGGTTTATGTTTGCAGTATTCACTTCACAAATTTTATATAATTTAGTTAATATCAGTTCGGTTTATGAGGCGATATTAGATACAAAATCAATGATAAATATCTTACCGTTAACAATTGTATTGATCATGTCACTTATTTTAGCGATTTATATGTTGGTTGTTTCAATCAAACGTAAAAGCACTTTTAATAGATAGAAGTTTGCTAAATAAGTTAAACGTGTGATATAATGCGGTTCGTATATAATGAATGGAGGACAATTTTTATGCATACATTTTTCATGATCATTTTAATTTTAGATTGTATTGCATTAGTGACTGTTGTATTACTCCAAGAAGGTAAAAGTAATGGACTATCAGGTGCGATAAGCGGTGGCGCTGAACAGTTATTTGGTAAACAAAAACAACGTGGCGTTGATTTATTCTTGCATAGATTAACAATTGTATTGTCTGTCATTTTCTTCTTGTTAATGTTAGGCATAAGTTATTTTGGTTTATAAGGTCCGACAATGTAAAAGTCGGGCTTTTTTATTTATAATAGAAGTATTCGGCTTTTAAATGCTTCAAAGTAGGGAATATATTTTGAGTACAACTGATATCATATTTATTTTAATAGCTTGGACGAAAGGATTGAATCACGATGCAAATTAGATTACCAGAACCATTCTTTTTTGAAGAAGGTAATCGTGCTGTATTACTTTTACACGGTTTTACAGGAAATTCTTCAGATGTAAGACAATTAGGGAGATTCTTACAAAAAAAGGGTTACACTTCTTATGCGCCACAATATGATGGGCATGCAGCACCACCAGAAGAGATACTTCAATCTAGTCCATTTGCATGGTATAAAGATGCGATAGATGGATATGAATTCCTTGTGGATAAAGGATATGATGAAATTGTGGTGGCTGGCTTATCACTTGGTGGTTGTTATGCATTGAAAATAAGCTTAGATAGAGATGTAAAGGGTATTATAACAATGTGTTCACCTATGCATATTAAGACTGAAGGTGCAATGTTTGATGGTGTCTTAACGTATGCACGTAATTTTAAAAAATACGAAGGCAAAGATGAAACAACAGTAGAAAGAGAAATGGATGCGTTTCATCCAACAGATACTTTAAAAGATTTACAAGGTCAAATTCAAAGTATACGTAATCAAGTAGATGAGGTTATGGATCCGCTACTGGTTATCCAAGGTGAGCAAGATCAAATGATTAATACAGATTCTGCTAACATTATATACAATGAAAGCGACTCAGATGATAAAGAGATTAAATGGTATGAGAATTCAGGACATGTCATTACAATTGATAAAGAAAAAGAACAAGTTTTTGAAGATATATACCAATTCTTAGAATCATTAGATTGGTCCAAATAAATTTACAGTATTTAATAAAAGAAAGGAGGGGCATAATGAATTTAAAGCAATCCATTGAAGAAATTATTAAACAACCAGATTATGAACCCATGTCTGTATCAGATTTTCAAGATGCATTAGGTTTAAATAGTGCCGACTCATTTAGAGACTTAATCAAGGTACTTGTTGAATTAGAACAAACAGGATTAATTCAACGTACAAAGACAGACAGATACCAACGTCAGGAATCTAAAAAATCAAAGCAATCGAAATTAATACAAGGTACACTTAGCCAAAATAAAAAAGGTTTTGCATTCTTACGTCCTGAAGACAATGATATGGATGATGTCTTTATCCCACCTACGAAAATTAATCGTGCAATGGATGGAGATACCGTACTTGTCGAATTACAAAACTCTAAAGGTGAACATAAAGGTAAGTTAGAAGGTGAAGTGAAATCAATTGAAAAGCACTCTGTTACTCAAGTAGTGGGTACGTATAGTGAAGCTCGACATTTTGGTTTCGTGTTACCTGATGATAAACGTATTATGCAAGATGTCTTTATTCCCAAAGGGCATAATTTAGGTGCGATAGATGGACATAAAGTCTTAGTACAAATTACAAAATATGCCGACGGTACCGATAATCCAGAAGGCCAAGTTTCTGCAATTTTAGGCCATAAAAATGATCCAGGTGTCGATATCTTGTCGATTATCTATCAACATGGTATTGAAATTGAATTCCCAGATAAAGTGTTAGAGGAAGCTGAAGCTGTTCCAGATGAAATTAAACCATCTGAAATCGAAGGACGTCGTGATTTAAGAAATGAGCTAACCATTACAATTGATGGTGCAGACGCTAAAGACTTAGATGACGCGATTAGTGTGAAAAAGTTAGATAATGGACATACGCAATTAACGGTAAGTATCGCCGATGTCAGTTATTATGTAACAGAGGGGTCAGCGTTAAATGAAGAAGCATACGACCGTGCAACGAGTGTTTATTTAGTAGACCGTGTGATTCCAATGATACCTCATCGACTAAGTAATGGCATTTGTTCATTAAATCCACAAGTGGATAGACTAACTTTGAGTTGTCAAATGGAATTAGATGAACGTGGGCATGTAGTTAATCATGAAATCTTTGATAGTGTGATTCATTCAAATTATCGTATGACTTATGATGAAGTGAATGAAATTATTACAGATCAAAATGAAGACACGCGTAAACAATATAACGAAGTTACACCAATGCTAGATTTAGCTAAAGACTTATCAGAACGTTTAATCAATATGCGCAGACGCCGCGGTGAAATTGACTTCGATATCAGTGAAGCCAAAGTACTTGTCAATGATGAAGGTATCCCAACAGACGTAGAATTAAGAAAACGCGGTGAAGGTGAACGTCTCATCGAATCGTTTATGTTAGCAGCCAATGAAACGATAGCAGAACACTTTGATCGTTTAAATGTGCCATTTATATATCGTGTTCATGAGCAACCAAAATCAGAGCGTTTACGTCAATTCTTTGATTTTATTACTAACTTTGGTTTAATGATTAAAGGTACTGGTGAAGAAGTTCACCCATCAACTTTACAAAAAATTCAACAAGAAGTAGAAGGCCAACCAGAGCAAATGGTCATTTCTACAATGATGTTACGTTCAATGCAACAAGCACGTTATGATGATGTGAATCTAGGTCACTTCGGTCTGTCAGCAGAGCACTATACACACTTCACGTCACCGATTCGTAGATATCCAGATTTAATCGTGCATAGACTCATTCGTAAATATCTTATTGATAAAACAATGGATGATAAAACACTTAATAAATGGGAAGAAGCATTACCAGAAATTGCTGATCATACATCACAAAGAGAACGAAGAGCGATCGAAGCAGAACGTGATACAGATGAATTGAAAAAAGCAGAATATATGGTTCAACATATTGGAGAAGAATATGAAGGTATCATTAGTTCTGTGGCTAATTTTGGTATGTTTATCGAATTGCCGAATACAATCGAAGGTATGGTACATGTATCAGAGATGACAGACGATTACTATCACTTCGATGAACGTCAAATGGCAATGATTGGAGAACGTCAAGCTAAAGTCTTTCGCATCGGTGATCCAGTTACAATCAAAGTTGTTAACGTAGATGTTGATGAGCGTATGATTGATTTCCAAATTGTTGGTATGCCATTACCGAAAAAAGAACGCAGCCCAAGACCTTCACGTGGTAAGACCATTCAAGCGAAACCACGCGGTCAGTCATTAGATAAGTCAAATAATGATAAAAAGGGCAAGAAAAACCAACGTAAAGGTAAAAACCAACGCAATAAAAACAAGCCAGCAAGTGGTAATACAAAACATAAACCATTTTACAAAGATAAAAAAGTGAAAAATAAAGCTCGTAAGAAGAAAAAATAATTCAACAAAGAGGTGAAACTCAATGCCAAAGAAAAAATCACCAGGAACATTAGCTGAAAATCGTAAGGCCAGACATGACTTTAATATAGAAGATACGATTGAAGCGGGCATTGTGTTGAAAGGGACAGAAATTAAGTCCATTCGTCGTGGCAGTGCAAACCTTAAAGATAGCTATGCGCAAGTAAATCGTGGCGAAATGTTTTTAAATAATATGCACATTGCCCCATATGAAGAAGGGAATCGATTTAACCATGATCCACGTCGTTCACGTAAATTACTATTACACAAACGTGAAATAGAAAAATTAGGGGAACGCACCAGAGAAATTGGTTATTCCATCATTCCTTTAAAACTCTATTTAAAACACGGTCAATGCAAAGTTTTACTTGGTGTTGCAAGAGGTAAGAAAAAACATGACAAACGTCAAGCATTGAAAGAAAAAGCAATGAAACGTGACGTAGATAGAGCACTTAAAGCGCGTTATTAAGCGAAAATATTGCCAAAGACATTGATCTTTGGTAATATAATATGTGCTTTCTGAAAAAGATAGATGATTAAATCTGCAGAAAGTACATTATATTATTACGGGGGCGTTTTTGGATTCGACAGGGGTCCCCGAGCTAGTTAAGCGTGTCGGAGGGCTGTCTCCGCACCAACACACACAGTTAAAAATTAACTGACAAATCAAACAATAATTTCGCAGTAGCTGCCTAATAGCACTCTGCATCGCCTAACTGCATTTCCTATGTGCAGTTAACGCGATTCAACCTTAATAGGATACGCTAGGCACTGCCGTTTGAAGTCTGCCTAGAAGAGATTAATCGAACTAGCATAATGTCGGCTGTCTATCACCTAACATTATGCGAAATACCTTGATAGACTACACACGTAGAAAGATTAGTATCAGGACCTCTGGACGCGGGTTCGAATCCCGCCGTCTCCATATTAGAGCACTCAACCATTGTGGTTGAGTGCTTTTTACTTGTATAAAAATTTTGAAATTTATTGAGAGTTGTTCTAGAAAGATAACTGCGTAATTATCATAGCATGGTTGATACTTATAAGAATAAATCACATGATATGGATGAATTTCAATATATGAACCTAGAATCGATTGTAAAGGGAATTACAGCAGTATATAACGATAGTGATGTAAAAGTGCAGCAGATTATTAAGCTCATATGGTGGGATGATAAGAAGCACACAGATGAAGTTGTAGCTGATGTGATGGGCATAAGTGAGACACGCAAAAAAAGTTATATTAAAACGTGTTGCAAAAGCAGTAGAATAGGTATGACTTACGATAAAGCTACTGTAAAAGCGTATATATTAAATTACCACAAGATACAAGATAATAGTGTTTCATGAGATGAAGATGTTGGGATTGATGACTTCTTTAATGTGAATGATCAATCAGAAACTCATGAGATAGATAATAATAATGTAGAAGAAAGTATATTTTATAATGAAATAGAAACTGTTATAGAAAGAGTAGCGACTGAAAAGGAACATAATTTATTTTTATTACTATGTAATGGTGTGAGTTTTGAAAAGATAGGTAATATATTCGGAGTTAAAGCACCTAGAGTTAAGCAGATGTTAAATGAGTTGTTGGATAAGATAGCGTATTAATTATCTAGGATAGGCACATAGCGGTGCTTGCCTTATTTTTCACGTCTTAATACACATTTTATAAAATTAAAATCAATTTATTTTATTATACAGTTTGGAAGTAAAATTAAACGTCTAGGGAATTTATAATTAATTGTTAGAAAATTGTGTTAAATTATACTCAAGTCAAACAATTAAGGAGTGATAAAAATGTATACTGGTCCTTTTTCACTTACTGGTATGATAGATACAGTCAAAGCTGCTGTAAATGCAGTTTCAAACCTTGTTTCCTAATACTTGTTTGCTTACTAACCACTCACACATGTCACTGGGTGGTTATTTTTTATTTTACATACACGAACAAACGTTCTATTATGTTTATTGAGGTGATACTATGATGCCAGATAAATATAAAAATGAAACGGACTATCGTAAAATACCACGTGAATATCTTAATCCACGCATACCAAAAGGACGCGGCATGGTAAAATGGCAGCCATTTAAGACTATGCCTGAACGGTATGAGAGATTAGAGCAGTATGTTGAGGACCAGAACAAAATAGATAAACCTTTATTAAGCGATGACCAACTGTATGAATTGAACGAAGCTTTAATGTTCAAAATGCTCAACGATCCAGAAGTAATTATTAGTTATTATGAAGGTGGATACATTAAAAATATAGAAGGTTACATTCGAAAAGTATATGATTATGAACAGATGTTATATTTAGATGATGGAACTGGGTTAGGTAGAATTAGTTTGAGGGACATTGTAGAGATAAAATAAGCCCACCTAAATGAATAGGTGGGTTTTAACATATTAATGAAATAGTTATATCTGTTTTTGTAAAATCTCTTTTATTTTATTAGTTTGTATATCAATTGATTGAGGACCATTTCCAGTTAGTAAATTTAGGTTAGAATCGTAAACAATATGTGCTTTACTGAAATTTTTGGTTGTTTCAACATTGAATCCCTCTGACTCTAATTTTTTGTCTACGTAGTAAGTTAGTCTGGTTTTATGATTTTTAACTTTAGGGTATCCAGTGCTAAGCATAAAAAGTTCTCCTGTTTTTGGAACAGTCGTTATTTTGGCATTTTTATATTTAGAGTTTGCATATAGATATTTTTGATTATTTTCATCGATTCTGTATTTTGTTGATGTTAAAGCGATTGGAGCATGACATATGAAAGAAGTTAATATTTGATTTTCTGCTAATATATTTAATATTTCACCTAATTCTGGATTGTCTAAAAAGTCTACCATAGGTGCGTGTCCACCAGGTAGGTGAACGAAATCTAAGTTTGTAAAAGCAAAGTTATTATTCGGATCTCTATTTTTATCTATAAGTTCTTTAAATGAGTAAAAGTTTCTCTCTTCTAGAGGTTCCATTTCTTTTATGATTCTGTATCTATAATCTGCAGCCTCTTTATTTGTAGCTGGTAAGTTACTTGATACTGGAATTTTCCCCATTAATTCATATAAGATATTAAGTTCTTTCTGTCTTCTATCGAATAGATTTTTGTTATTTTCTCTGTATTTATAAATGTTTTTCGATAACATTTCTTTTGCACTAAAGTAACCTAATTTTTCACCAGCTTGCATAGATAAAGATTCTCCGTTTATATCCAAGGTTGGTTTTCTACCGTCTGGTGTAGCAAAGATGAATTCATATTCATCTTTAAACGTTTCCAAAACTTTCCCTAGTTCTGGAAGGAAGAATCCGATATTTACAGACGTATTTTTAGGTTCGCTTAAGGGTAACTGATTGGCTGATGAAACAACAATTAGAGCTTGTTTTTTCATAATTTTGCCTCCTTGAAAAATTATATATTAAATGATTGAAACAAAAGATACATTTTTATAATAGCACTTATTAAATATGGAAAACAAAAGCCCATCTAAATGAATAAAAATAAATGACAAGGAGTATTTTTTCATGTTGAGTAGAGAAGCTACAAAGGTATTGCAATATCTAAATAAACAAGAAAAGAAATTTGTGAAAAATAAAAACAGCTTATATTAATCCCACCTAAATGAATAGGTGGGTTGTTTATATATTTGGCAAGAAGAATAGTCATTGTTAGGATTGAACGAATACTTATACGTATATTCACTTCTCGATGCAGCACAGAGTGAATGTCAGAGTTAATAAATTTAAATTATAGTATATTTCAATTAATAAAATGGATAAGTTGTTAAAAAGGAATATTTAAAGTTGATAGAGTTACATTACTTACTTATAATTAATTTATCAGTAGTCAACTAACGCCTCTTATTGAAATGCGAAACACAGTTGGCCTTTTTTTTATATATTAGGAGTGTAGTCATGTCTGAATCGTTACAAATGGAATTAAAACAACTAGAAAAAGCAATGTATAATGAAAAAGCAATAGATATAGAACCATACAAAAATCTAGAATTGGATTTAAAATTTTTAAATCATGAAAGTAAAGAAGACTTAACTTACCCATTTACTATAGATCAAATGTTAAAAAAATTAGAATCTAACAATTTATTTTTTCCTGAAAACGATTCAAAGCAAAAATGTATTGGTTTATTAAACAGCGTTGGTTATTATAATTTGAAACATTTTATGTATAGTGAATTTGGTAAAAAAGAAAATAAAAATTTTGATTTAGTATATGCACTTTATGAGTTTGATAGATACTTATTAAAACAATTATATAGTTTGATAAATATCTTAGAAGTGCATATAAGAAATTTAATATTAGATGTTTATATGTTAGAAGTTGATTCGAGAGATCTTCATCCGGCACTTTTTTACCTAGATAAAAGTATATATTTCTCAAAAAATAATGACGTGTATCAGATAACAGAAAAAAAGAATTTAACAGATTGCAAAATACGTTTTGGAAAGCAATAGATCAAAAAAGTAGTAACGAAAATGTTCGTCATAACCAAAACAAATATGATGTGATACCTGCTTGGGTTTTATTTCAAAATTTAAATTTTGGAGATTTAGCCACGTTTTACAGGTTATCGCTAACAGCAAATAAAAATAAAGTTAGTAAAAAAATGGAAGAATTGATTGAACAAAATACTGGTAAAAATATTAAAATTCCAGAGCGAATTATGTCTAGTTGGTTAAATAGTATTCGATATTTAAGAAATAAAGTAGCGCATACTGATATAATTTATGGTATAAATTTAACAAATGCGTGTAAGGAACATAGTTCTGATGAAGAAATGTTTATTAAGCTAAAAAATTCTAATTATCAGCAACGATTAATATCTTTTTTATTAGCAATGCAAAAAATATTTATGAGTATGCCAGAACATTGTATTAAAATATGGAATGATACATTAAATAAAATTGAGAATAAAAGCGAAAGTAATGAAATTATAAAGTTGTCAAGAATTGGTATTGTAGATAATGATATATCATATTTAAAAATCAAGCTAGTTAGTGAACAGAATAATTATGTCTAATTTGCTAAAAAAGTAATTTGAACTTGTGAGTTTTATTAATAACTTTATTTGCTAAACTGTAATTCTTAAATATGCGATAATGAATTAGCTTAGAGTGCACAAATAGCTGTTGTTTTTTCAATTTTAACATTTTACACCCAATCGGTAAGGCAATATAAACATTGATATGGCAATGTTTATAGCGATTTTTAAATGTATACATAATTGCTTTAATGAACTCCCGCCGTCTCCATATTAGAGCACTCAACCATTGTGGTTGAGTGCTTTTTTCATGTATGAAAATTTTGAAGTTTATTAAGAGTTGTTCTAGAAAGATAACTGCGTAATTATCACTAGGTTGATTCTTATAAGAATCAACCTAGTGATATGGATGAACTTCAATATATGACCCTAGAATCAATTGTAAAGGGTATTACAGAAGTATATAACGATAGTGAAGTTAAAGTACAGCAGATTATTAAACTCACATATTGGAACGATAAGAGGTATACAGATGAAGTGATAGCTGATGTGATAGGTGTAAGTGAATTAACACTAAGACATGCAAAAGAAGTTATATTAAAACGTGTTGCGAAAGCAGTTGACTATGTGTGATGTATGACAAGAAAACAGTTAAAAAGTTTATATTAAATTACCACAAGACAATGAATAATAGTAATGAGTGTGACGAAGATGTAACTGTGGGTGACTTTTTTAGTGTGGATGATCAAGCTGAATCGCATGAGATAGATAATAGTAATATTGAAGAAAGTATATTTTATAATGAAATAGATGCTGTTATAGAGAATGAGGCAACTGAAGAAGAACATAATTTATTCTTATTACTTAGTAATGGTGTGAATTTTGAAGAGGTTGGGAGTATATTTGGTGTGCAGTCACAAAGAATTAGGCAGATGTTAAATAGTTTATTGGATAAAATGAAGTAAATAAAAGGGGGCTGAAAACTACCCCTTTTTTATTTATTTTTGCTATTATTCATCTTTTGTCCAAATGTAGTAATTGTAAATACTATTATAAATAGACCAATTCCTATTAAGATAGAACTTAATGTCTGATTGGTAACTAAATTTAAAATTAGCAACGTGTACAACGTGGATAATAAGGCTGATAAAAAAACAATTAAAATTTTAATAATAGAAAACACCTCATTTGCTACTGATTTACAACACTATCTACAGTGCCATCAACTTTACCTTTAATTATAATGCCATTTTTAGGAACTGCATTACCGCCAAATGCATTAACTAAATACCCTGCAAACGAACCCGTAAAACCACCTGATACACCGCCAATTAAAGCTCCTAACGCACCAGCTGCACCAGACCCTCCAGCTTTTATTATACCTGTTGCTGCACTATGTGATAGGTATAAGTCTACTTTATCCGAATTTTTGCCTTTACCATATACTGCTTTTGTTACTCCGCCTTTTTTAGCGGCATAAGTATTGATACTATTATTACTTTCAGCTGATTCAAAACCGCTAGTATCATATCCTTTTTTATTTAATTCTGATTTTAACTCTTGATCTGAAATATATTTAACGTAGTGGTCTCCTTCATTTTGTGCATCACTTGGTATGTTATTTATACTCAATTGTTGTTTTTGATGGACATTACTGTTTTCTTTACTCGCTTGTGTGATAGGTGAACCTGCTAAAGATAACGTAAATATTGATGCTAATACAGTACTAGTGATCTTCGCATAATTGTTCATAATGAATACCTTCTTTGATTTATATAACTAACATAACAAAATAATGTAAAATAAAATGGGATTTTTCATAAGTGATACAATATAATTCCAAGATGATAGTATTTGCTAAAACCAATAAGCAATAAAATGATTTTAGTATACTAGAATAAGTTTTACCATTCCTTAATAGAGTGCTCTCTAATAATACTGTTTAGTATAGGCAATATGCGCTTGCCCTATTTTTGGCTTTTTAATACATATTTTATAAAATTAAAATCAATTTATTGTATTATACAATTTTTAAAATAAATTAAACATTTAGGAAAATAAATTTTATAACAAATAAATTGCGTTAATATTTGTTTATGTTCAAATGACAGGGGGGATAGTAAAAATGGAGACAGTAATAAATGCAGTAGGATCTGCAGTTAAATGGGTTGCGAACAATCCAGACACTGTAGTGAAAGTAGTGAACTTTGTTAAAGACCATATTTAATAAAGTTTAAACTACATACTAAGTGAAATGCGCCTCATCTAAATATATAGATGGGGCGTTTATTTGAAGTATCAGATAAGAAAGTGAAACAAGTATTTGATAGGGTGTAGGATAAAATAGTGGAAGGGTAAGCACTTATGTGTTTGCCCTATTTTTTATGTTATCATTTAAATAAATTATTCCGATGCTCAACGTCAATAAAGAAATTGGAATAAAGCAAAATAAATTAGTGATATAAAAGTGATTAATATAAAAAAATTGAATTACTTTTTTTCATAATATATCTAAAGGGGGATTTTGCATTGGTGCTTGAAGGAGCGATGTTACAAGTTAAAAAGAATATGGAAAATGAATTTGAGGAATCTTTTAGAGAAGCCTCTATTATTATTAGTTCGATGAAAGGTTATTTAAATCATTCGTTAAATAAGTGTTTTGAAGAAGAAGGTAAGTATTTGTTATTGGTTGAGTGGGAAACATTAGAAGATCATACAATAGGTTTTCGTGAGTCTGAAGAATATACAAAGTGGAAGACTTTATTGCATTGTTATTATGAACCTTTTCCTGTAGTTGAACATTTTTACAAAATAGAAGTTTAAGTGATTTAATTAGGTTATTTGTACAACAATTGTGATATATAAAATACAACAGATTATTAAATTGTAATGGTGGGACGTATATTTGAAGTATCAGATGAGAGAGTAAAACAAGTATTTGATAGGGTGTTGGATAAGGTAATGGATTGATTATCGAGTGTAAGCACTTATGTGCTTGCTTTATTTTTTATGTTAAAATAAAATTGTTTCGTGGCTCAACGTCAATAAAGCAATTATATTGAAATTTAAAGAATGGGTGATTTTTTGAATATTAATTCAGAATTAGACACAAATTTTTTTATATCTATTTGGTTAAATATTTTATTTTTGTTTGGTCTTATTTTTATTACACAATTAGAAAATTTGGTTGTATTAATACCTTATGTTCTTGTAATGGGTGTGAATTCAATATACTTAGTTATTAAAGCAATGAAAATTAGAAATAATCGCAGTTTATAAAAGTTTGGTATAGTGAAGTGAATATTTTTGTCTTTCTATTAAGCCACCCACACATGTCACTGGGTGGTTATTTTTTATTTCACATACACAAACGAATGTTCTATTATATTTATTAAGGTGATAATATGATGTCAGATAAATATAAAAACGAAACTGACTATCGTAAAATACCACGTGAATATCTTAATCCACGCATACCACAAGGACGTGGCATGGTTAAATAGCAGCCTATCAAGACAATGCCTGAACAGTATGAGAGGTTAGAACAATATGTTGAGGACCAAAACAAAATAGATAAACCTTTATTAAGTGATGACCCATTATATGAATTGAATGAAACTTTAATGTTCAAAATGCTCAATGATCCAGAAGTAATTATTAGTTATTATGAAGGTGGATTTATTAAAAATATAGAAGGTTACATTCGCAAAGTGGATGATTATGAACAAATGTTATATTTAGATGTAGGAACTAGATTAAGTAGAATTAGTTTAATGGATATTGTAGAGATAAAATAAGCCCACCTAAATGAATAGGTGGGATCCAAGGTTCAAAATCAATAAAGTAATTATGCTAAAGCCATTCTAAAAATTCTAATCTATTACCAAAAGGATCCTTTAGATAAAATCGTTCTGCACCTTCTAGATTGTCGTCTTCTGTAACATCTATTTTTTTATCTATTAACTTTGTCTTTAGATCATTTATGTTTTTAACTTCAAATGCTGGGTGTGCTTTTTTGGCAGATGTAAAATCATTTTCTACGCCTATATGCAGTTGATGATTACCTACTTGAAACCATACACCACCTCTTTTAGCTAAATTTTCAGGTTTTTGAACTTCATGGAATCCTAATTTATTAGAATAAAATTCTCTAGCTATATCTTCTTGATTAGGTGGAGCTGCAACTTGTACATGGTCGATACCTTGAAAAGAATAAGTCACTTTAAATCCCACTTTTTGTATTTTAAATATAGCATTTTGTTGTTGTAAATTGGAATATTGTAGAGAAAAAATACAATTCGAAAAAGTGATGAAAAGCAATTAGATTTTGTTTTTTCGTTGAAATGAGGTTCTTATTGAGTCAAATTATATGAAATTTGTTTGAACAAGTTATTCTCCTAAATAGGTGAATATTTTTTCTTCATTTATGTTAGAATATTCTGTGAATTATAAATTTTTATCAAGTATTCTGTCAGCTATAGAAAAACGGAGGGATAACTATGAACATTAGAAAAATTCATACTGATGATTATAAGAATTGTGCTAAAAATTTAGTTTTAGCATATGCTGGGGAACCATGGCATAACAAATGGACTGAAAATGAAGCATTACTTAGAATTAAAGCAACAATGAGTGGGTTTAATTCAAGGGGATACATTATAGAAGAAAAGGGAAAAATAATAGCCATGTGTTTAGGTAGAATAGATTATTATTTTAGTGGTTTAAATCAATTTTGTATTGATGAATTCAATGTAGTACCGAATCAACAAAGATTAGGTATTGGTAAAAAATTAATAAGTTTTGTCTCCGATGTAATGAAACGTGATAATATAAATAATATTTTTCTAGTTACAGGTGGAGAACTAGCAACAAAATTTTATGAAAAAAATGGATTCATAAAAACGAATGACGGAATTATGATGGAACTTGAATTGTGATATAGAAAGAATATAATATTATTGAAGTTAAGTATAAAGTAAAATAAATAGGGCAGTGATGACTGCCCGTAATTTTATTTAATAGTTATTCGTTTGTTTTATGTGGTATAGCATCATCCATAGGTAAACCGGTGTCTGGGTCTAATTGGTCGTCTGAGTAATATTCATCGGATGGTTCTAGTAATCCAACATCGCCGTTTGGTATACCAGTGTAACCATTTTGTTTAGCTACTTTTGCATTTGCTTCCATTTTTTCTTGGTCGGTTGGTTCTTGTTGTACTGGTGCTTGCTGTGTAGGTTGTTCCTCAACAACAGGTTGCTGTTCTTGTGATTGTACAGGTTGCTGTTCTTGTGATTGTACAGGTTGTTGTTCCTGTGATTGAACTTGTTGTTGAGAATCCACTGGTGCTTGTTGTTCTTGTGACTGTACATTTTCTTGAGCAGTAGGTTGTTCTTGTTTATTTTCGTTTTCTGCTACTTGCTTAGTATCTTCGTTAGATTTTTCATCGTCAGATTTATCTTCTTTAGTATCGTCAGACTTCTTATCATTTTTCTTCTTGTCGTCTTTTTCAGATGATTTAGTTTCCTTTTTATCATCCAATCGGCTTTCTTCTTTATTCCCGCATGCTGCTAAAACTAAGAAACTGGCTAATAATAAAAATAAGACTTTTTTCATTTATACATCCCCTTAAAAGTAATTAATAACTTAAGTGTACTATACTTACAAAATAAAAGTTATAACAAAAAGTTAAGGTTAAACCTATTTATTATGAATATACTTATATTACATTTCGATAAAAAGGTTACGTAACATTATCTATTTAAAGTAGAGATTATTTTTGTGTTTATATATGTTAGAATATTCTGTGAATTATAAAAAGGATGTGCATTTATCATTGAATTTAAATTAGTAGAATTTCATTTACGTTATTGGGAACAAATTAATGAGTTGAATAAACTTGAGGGATGGCCAGAGCTTGTTGAAAGTAAAGATAACTACAAGAAATCTTTAGAAAATTTCATAACAATTGTTGCCG
This sequence comes from Staphylococcus sp. GDB9P120P, assembly GCF_017893435.1. Lineage (NCBI taxonomy): Bacteria > Bacillati > Bacillota > Bacilli > Caryophanales > Staphylococcaceae > Staphylococcus > Staphylococcus sp. GDB9P120P. The sequence goes on along the minus strand of NZ_JAESNB010000008.1, from coordinate 1,015,129 downwards.
TGATAATTGTTATAATGTTATTGGTTTTATTAGAGGTCTAACAGATGACTATACTACTTTGTTTATTTGTGAATTACTTATAATGGAACAAAAAAGAGGTATGGGTATTGGTAATTCTTTGATAAATCATTTATATAAGCAGTATCAAAATACAAGAATAGATTTATTAGCAACCAAGCGTTCAGCAAAATTTTACGAAAAACAAGATTTTAGAATTTTTCATGGCTATAGAAAAAATTTTATTAACTAAATTTCAAGTATAAGGTGGTACTATATGATTCAATCTATAAATCACTTAACCTATTCAGTATCAGATATTAAACAATCTATTGTTTTCTATAAAGATATTTTAAAAGCTAACATTCTAGTAGAGGGTAATAAGACAGCTTATTTTACTTTAGGTGGACTATGGCTGGCATTGAATGAAGAAAAGGATATACCGAGAAACGAAATTCAATATTCCTATACGCATATGGCATTTACAATTGATGAAAGTGAATTTGAAGAATGGTATCAATGGTTAAAAGATAGAAATGTGAACATATTGAAAGGACGTACAAGAGATATAAGAGATAAGAAATCAATATACTTCACTGATCCAGACGGACACAAGTTAGAACTACATACAGGTACATTACAAAACAGGTTAGACTATTATAAAGAAGAAAAGCCACATATGAAATTTTATATATAAGTAGGTTATATTATGAATGTAGAAACAAGATTATTTGATGAACGTGACTTAAATAAAATCGATGAATTATTAGTTTTATATGAAGATTTAGGTTATCCAACAATAGCAGAGGATTTATTCAATCGTTTGAACAAGATATACAATCATGAAGATTATTATTTATTACTTTTAATAAAAGATGACGTGATAATTGGTTTAAGTGGTATGTGCAAAATGTTGTTCTATGAAAAAAATGGTGAATATATGCGTTTACTAGCGTTCGTTATTAATTCTAGTTATAGAGGGAAAGGCTATGGAACACTTTTATTAAAAGAGTCAGAAATGTTAGCAATTCAATTAGGATGCAAAACAATCACTTTAAATAGTGGTAATAGATTAGATAGAGATAATGCACATAGTTTTTATAAAAATAATGGGTTTGTGAACAGATCATCTGGTTTTTCAAAAAGTCTAAATTGTTAAAACTAGACCTGATATGAAAAAAGACTGTAAAGAAAGAATAGCTTTCACGTTTTTGAAGTATATTTGGAATTATCATAAATATTGAAAACCATTTTTATTGGATAGGTTTAGAAAAGTAGAAATGGATAAAAATATATTTGTTTTGTATAACATAAAGGAAGTAAATAATTTTAAATTAAAAATAAGACATATGAAGAAGATGAATTAAGTTGAATTAGTTTAATGTATATTATGAAAACAAAATAACTCAGCTAAATGAATAGGTGAGTTATTTTACGTGACATTTTAGTAATCTTAAAGGTAAAAGGTAATTAAAATGTTAAATTAAGTTATATAGAATTTCTCCATAAAAAAAGTAAAAATATATAGGGCAGTGTTAACTGCCCGAAAATTAATCTTCTAAATGATCTACAGCAAATTGTGCTTGTTCTTCTGTAAATTTATCACCTGCATCAGATATTAGTTGGTCATAAATTGCATCTTTAGACATACTTTGGTCATCTTGATATGATTTTGCTGATTCTAATGCATTTTTCTTGTAGTCTACTTTCAAATGATCAACTGCATATTGAGCATCTTCTTCTGAAAATTGATCTCCAGCATCAGATGTTAGTTGTTCGTAAATTCCATCTTTAGACATGTGCATTGTATCTGCATACGTTTTAGCTGAGTTTAATGCTGCTTTTTGTCCTTTAGATGCATTGTCATCTTTTTCAACTTCAGAATTTCCATTATTCAATCCTTTATCAACTTCATTAACCATAGTTGCAGAACATGCAGCAAAGATAATACCCATAATAATTATAAATGCTAGACAACCACCGCAGCCCCAAAACCATTTTTTCTTCTTCTTTTTCTTTTCGAGTTCTTTATACTCTTCGAACTGTTGTTTTTGCCTTTCTAATAATTCCTCATTTGTTAATTCTTTTGCTTCCTTTGACATAAGTGAATCCTCCTAAAGTTATAATATATATGAACAACAAAAGTCGTTATTCTGAATTATGATATTCAAACACACGTAAGGGAGTAAAATGAATTAAATAACCATTATGTAGTGTTCTAAATAATTCTTAAGTTACCGTAAAAAATTTTGGTGATACAATTTTTAAATTGGTTTTAAAATAAATTATTAACTTAATTGTACTATACCTAAAAAATAAAAGTGATAACAAAAAGTTATGATGATTATTATTTTTTGTGAAAATACTTATAGTTATATGTAAATCAAATACGATTATTGTAGATCAAACGAATAGCTTATATGTTTATACATTTTTGGATGCAACACAGACGAATGTTAGGAACATATATACTCAATGGCAAAGGCTTACGCTAAGCGTTATATCATTTGGAATTATTGGATGAATGTAACGGAAAAATTTAGAATTTTATTCACGGAGAACATTATATAAAGTATCTAATTTGCAATGCTAAGTAATTAGTTGGATAATTAATTTATAATACTTACACAGGGTGAATATAGATGGACGAAATTTTTGTTTTTAAAATAAAAACGAACGATGGAAATATGTTTCGTGAATATGTAGAAAATATTTGGCAAATTAGTGAAGCAGTGGCTTTGAAAAGGTTTGAAAAAGCGATTAAAAAGCATGAATACTTTTACTTAAAAGATAGTGGTAGATATATTAATGTGAGTAAAATTATTTCAATCGACGTAGAACTTTTGAATGACAACGTTTAATTTATATATAGTAGCATAGTTTATTAATTATCGGTGTGAAATATAAGTTGAATTATAAAAATGATTGAGAAATTTTGAAGAAACAGTAAAGTAAACAATTCATGTATTTAAGGAATTGAATATATTATGAGTAAACGAGTTTAAGTTATTTTTTAAATTTAACTTCAACTCCAATAAAAAGCTTTCATCTATGATGGTTGAGAGCTTATTTTTGTTTCAGGTGTTCGAAACGAGTTTTTCTTATATTTATGTCTATTGATTGGAGGGCAAGTGCATATGTGCTTGCTCTGTTTTTATAGTAAAAAGGGAAGCTATAATATTACATGCGAATAACTTAAGTTTCAAAATTTTTTGTGAGTATTTAATTTGAACAAGTGTCAAAGTTTATGATATCTTACGGTCTCGTAAATAGTACGGCAATAGGGACGACAGCAAGTGATTCTTAGTTAACTAACATAAATTATTTGTTTTTTTAAAATGATTTTAGTATATTCACTAAACGCAATATATTCATTGATATTTATAGTATATTGTATCTACATCATCCAAGCATCACATTGGTTGGTGGTTAATTTACAAAAACTTATTATGAATCTTGCATTGAATTTACAAATTTAATTTAAAATGAATATAAGTTAGAAGGTGATCGTACTATGAAATATAAAATAAAAAAGCTAATAAAAAAATATGCTGAAAATGGGAAGATGGAAAAGTTACTTCATAAAGTGAATGACAGTATAATGAAGAAAACTGGCAAAGATTATTCGAAATATATTAATAAATTTATAATAGAACTAAAAAAGTAGTATTGTAGAAAGGATACTTTAATTGAATGAATTTAATGAAAAAGTAGTTGGTTATTTTACAAAGCTGTTATTTTTATTATTAAATCTTTGCATAGCGTTATTAGCAATAATTTTAATAGTATTTTTATTTAAAGAAATTATCGAAATGATTAATAGCTTTTTAATAAATAAAACAGTTAAATATAATTATGTAGTAGAAAAAATGTTGGTAGCATTTATGCATATTGAGTTTATAATATTGATTATTCAATATTTCAAAAGAAATTATCATTTTTCATTACAGTTTTTTATTTATGTCGGAATAACAGCAGTTATAAGGTTTATTATAGTGGAACACTATAATGCAATAGAGACAATGATTTTATCTTTAACAATCGTTGTGTTAATCATAGCATTATATTTATTGAAAAAAACTTCATTAGATTAATCCAATAAAGTTTGGAAGAGATCAAGATTTGATTTCTTCTCAATCACACATATCATCAAAAACGTCTAACTATGTTAGGCGTTTTTTTGATGAAAATATATAGGATAGAGTTAGATGCCCGTAAAAGTATTAATTGATTGGTTTTACTTCATCTAGTATTTCATCCTATCTTTTTTCATTCGTTGTTCTTTCCATTTATGTTGCTCATTTATCCATTGTCCATGCGTTTTTTCTTCCTTAGGTGTTCTATAAACACCATTCCCTTCATAGTCATACTCTTGTGGTTCTTGTACTTTTGTAATCGGTTGTGGCTGTTCACGATTAGGTTGTTCTGTGTTATTTTGATGTGTTTTAGTTGATTTCCTTCATTTAATTATCATTTCCAAAAATAAATTAATAACATTTTATATTCAACTGAATTTTAAGTGAAAAAAGATAACAATATTGTAAGTACACTTAATTCATTTTGGTTGATAAAATAATTTTATATAACGAAAGGAATGATTATAAATGAAGAAGATATTGATTTTAATGCCAGTTGTAATACTAGCTTTAGCAATAATATTAATAGGAATGTATTTAGTATCAAATGGAAAAAAACAAGAAGGAGAAATAGCTGGTTTAATTGATCACATTAACCCCTTAGTTAAAAAGGAAAGCAGTTATGTAAAAACAAAAAAACCTGATGAATTTTTGGAATATGATAGAGTCAGTTACACACAAAAAGCTTATGATGAACAAGGCGAAAGTAGAAATCTTACTTTCACAGCCTCTCAAAGTTTAAAGCTAGATAAATATTTGAAAATAACGCATAAGGGAGCTCATGTAGCTACATATGAAGAAGTTAACAAACAGGATATACCTAAAAAAGCAATTGAAGAAATTGAAAAGTAAAAAATGATAATTTGATAACTCACTTTAAAGGGACTTTCAAACAGTTCCTTTATTTTTATTGATGAACATGAATTAGAATTCTATAGTAAGTTGTATTTTTACTATGGATAAGGCACATTTCAATTTTTCAGAAACGAATTACTTTGACCATGTTTATAGTAATTCTTCCTTTGTCTTCGACAAGTTCATATACAAAATTTAAATCTAATATCGTATCGACTTTAAGTAATAAATAATTGACTTTTTGTAATGCTAGTGTAATATTACAATTGAATCAACCAAGATTCAAAATTTTTACAGGGAGTGTTTAATATGAATAAAGTGTCAAAGATAATGTTATCTTGCGGCCTCGTATTTAGTACAGCAGTAGGTGCAGCAGCAATCGATTCACATCAATCACAAACCCAAGCAGCAGAAACGCCATATTATAACTATACAGGTTATACATCAGCAAATAGTGAATTTATTTTGGATCAAGATTTTATTAATGCAATTAAATACGGTAATTTAACAATTAATGGTTATAAAATTACAAATAGTGACGCAGAAACAGCTGAGATGGTAGATATATATGATCAATCGTTTCGTAAAACTGGCGAAAATAAAGCAGATGCTGTTACTTTTGATTTAGATGGTAAATCTGTTTCAAAAAATGATTTATTAACAGTATATGGTCCTTCAGAGGTAACCGACACACCAGCAGGACATATGTATGAACGTAATTATAACGGTACATCAGTTAAATTTTATGTAAATGATGGCTATGTAACCAAGGTACAAATTAATACTTAAAGTGAAATATAAAGGTAATACTAAACAATCCATCGAATTTAATAAATAATGTAGTTAATGAAAGTGTATTTTTATCACATATATGTCATTCTTAAATTTCTTAGCAGTGTGTACTTTATAAATGTACAAGTCAAAAAGTGATTAATAGAAAATAGGCAATGCTAGTGGTTCTTTTTATAAAACTAAATTTCTAATAAACAAACGCTCACCAATTGGTGGGCGTTTTTGTAATAAAAAAATTTTTAGTGTGACTCTAATAGGTTAAGAATATAATTATATACATAATTTTGGAAGTAAAGGTTTAAGCATGTTCTTTGAGAAAGAATTAATTTTTAATTATAAATTTAATATTAACAATTTTTATGCGTTGTAGTAAGAGGTAAGAACGTTTGTCTAAAATTCATTTGGCATATTAATCTTTCTGAGGTCTTAAAATATAAAAATAAAAAACCAAAAATATGATGATTGAGGGTGGTAAACTTATAGATATTGTTTTTAAAAATTCGTTGCCTATTAAAATCAATGTTTCGAAATTAGAAGCGTTCATAATTTTGTTAATTCCTGTTTCTGATGGTCTGATTAAAATTGTAATAAATGTTATTATCAAGAAAAAAACAGTAGAATATTTTACACTTTTTTTAAATCTCATAAAGCACCTCATTTGATATAGCGTATCGTGATAATGAAACATGTATGATAAATGTATTATTTGCTCATATTATATAATAATGATGTATATATGTCACAGTGTTATCGAATTTTATTATAAAAGCGTTGTAAAATCTAATTCTATATTATGTTACATAGAATTATACCTATTTTGAAGCCACCTTTAAAGGTGATTATTCACAATGAAAAGAAAATTATTTTAGCATAAATCGTTTATATGTATATTGTTTTGGTTATATTTAAGAAAGTCTGAAATTGGAAAGGTGTATTGTAAAATGGAGAAATTAAATCAGGTCATGTTATATGTAGATGATCAGTCAAAAGCTGTTGATTTTTGGAAAAATATTATGGAATTTGTCGTTTTATCAGAAGAAGCATTAGCAGAGGGATATAAAGCAGTAGAAATAGCACCCAATAATGAGGTCGAAACATCGATTTCTATTATGGAAAAAGCATTTATTAAAAAATATAGTCCAGAAGTTAATTTGGGTACACCATCACTTATGTTTAAAGCATCAAATTTCGATGAACTTTATGAAAAGTTAAAAGCTAAAGGCTTAACTGGACATGATATTATTGAAATGTCAGGAACTCGGGTATTTAATTTTCAAGATGGACAAGGTAACTATTTCGCCGTAAGTGAATAGCATTTATTATTTTCTTGAAATAAATAACTGCAGTCAATAGGACTGAAACCAAATCGATGAAATTCGTTTGGTTTTGGTCCTTTTTAATAATCGTAAGCATATTTATTATACCTTGTGGGGGTATATGTTATAATCATTAATGTTAAGAGAATAACGTTACACTCTATAAGGAGGATAAAACATGACAAATTCAAATAATCATGAATCACGCGATCATCATGATCATGGGATGCATGAGGAACATCATACACAGCATCATGAAGGACATGATATGCATGATCACCATGGACATCACCATGGCAATTTTAAGCGTAAATTTTTTATATCACTGTTATTTGCTATACCAATCGTCATTTTATCACCAATGATGGGAATAAAATTACCGTTTCAATTCTCATTTAATGGTTCCGATTGGATTGTATTAGTGCTTGCCACAGTGTTGTTTTTCTATGGTGGTAAACCTTTTTTAACTGGTGCCAAAGATGAACTTTTATCTAAAAAGCCTGGTATGATGATGCTTGTTGCGTTAGGTATTTCTGTAGCATATATTTATAGTTTATATGCATTTTATATGAACCATTTTAGCCATGCATCTGGTCATGTTATGGATTTCTTCTGGGAATTAGCTACATTAATATTGATTATGTTACTAGGACATTGGATTGAAATGAATGCAGTTGGTAATGCAGGTAATGCTTTGAAAAAAATGGCTGAACTTTTACCTAATAAAGCGATAAGAGTGATAGATTCGGAAGAAAAAGAAGAGGTTTCTATATCTGAAATTGCAGCGAATGATATTGTGGAAGTAAAAGCTGGAGAAAGCATACCGGCAGACGGAGTGATAACTCAAGGAAGTACCTCAGTAGATGAATCATTAGTAACAGGAGAATCTAAGCAAGTAATTAAAAATGAACAAGATGAAGTTATCGGTGGTTCAATTAATGGTTCAGGCACGGTACATGTCAAAGTAACTGCTACAGGAGAGAATGGTTATTTATCACAAGTGATGGGATTAGTAAATCAAGCACAAAATGATAAGTCTGATGCGGAATTATTATCAGATAAAGTAGCGGGTTATCTATTTTATTTTGCAGTAAGTGTTGGTTTAATAGCATTTATCGTGTGGATGCTTATCCATAATAATATAGATTTTGCTTTGGAAAGATTAGTGACGGTATTGGTTATAGCTTGTCCTCATGCACTGGGGTTAGCTATACCTCTAGTTACGGCGCGTTCTACTTCTATTGGCGCACATAATGGATTAATCATAAAAAATAGATCTTCTGTTGAATTAGCCCAACATATTGACTATATTATGATGGATAAAACAGGCACTTTAACAGAAGGTGATTTTTCAGTGAATCATTATGAAAGTTATATAGATCAAAGTGATAATGAAGCAATCTTATCTTTATTTGCTTCATTGGAAAGTAATTCCAATCATCCACTCGCTTTAGGTATCGTGACATTTGCTAAAAGTAAAGGTATCAAAATTAAAAATCCTCAAGAAGTTACCAATATACCAGGTGTTGGATTAGAAGGTGTAATTGAAAATCAAAAATATAAAATTACAAATGTAAGCTATTTAGAAAATAACAACTTGAAATATAATATCGAAGAATTTAAAAACCTTGCGAAACAAGGTAACTCAGTTAGCTTTTTAATTAATAACGAAGAAGTAATAGGAGTTATTGCACAAGGGGATAAAATTAAAGAAAGTTCAAGAAAAATGGTTTCAGATTTATTATCAAGAAATATTACGCCAGTGATGTTAACAGGAGATAATAATGAAGTTGCAACTACAGTGGCTAAAGAATTAGGTATTAATGATGTCCATGCACAATTATTACCTGAGGATAAAGAAAAAATTATTCAAGATTATCAAAATAATGGACATAAAGTAATGATGGTTGGTGACGGTATCAATGATGCACCTAGTTTAATTAGAGCGGATATAGGTATGGCTATTGGTGCTGGTACGGACGTTGCTGTTGAATCAGGAGACGTGATTCTTGTTAAAAGTACACCATCAGATATAATTCATTTCCTTTCACTTTCTAAAAATACTATGAGAAAAATGGTTCAAAATTTATGGTGGGGAGCTGGATATAACATTGTTGCTGTACCACTCGCAGCTGGTGTTTTAGCATTTTTAGGGTTAATATTATCTCCTGCTGTCGGAGCAATTTTGATGTCTTTAAGTACGGTTATTGTTGCAATTAATGCAATGACATTAAAATTGAAGTAGAACCACAAAAATTTTGAATGAACGCGTACGAATATAATGACTTGAATAAAGTGGAAAGACACAATCTTTTAAAGGTAAAGTGTTTGTTCCACTTTTTTTTAATTAGTAAACTAGAAATGAATTATGCTAAACTAGTGCTAATTAAAAAGGGGGTATGACATGTCGTTAAAACTGGAGCCTATGACGCAAAAAACTTTTGATGAAATTTATGAAAATAGCATTCATGAATATGCGCATGAACATATAAAAAGTGGTGATTGGGAAGCAGAAGGTGCCATTGAGAGGGCACGTTCAGATTTTGAAAAACTATTGCCTTATGGATTAGCTACTGAAAATCAGGATTTATTTTCTGTTAATTATTTGGATGAAATGATTGGATATTGTTGGTTACATTTTGAGGGGATTAAAAAGAAAACTAAATGTTTTATTTATGATGTACATATTTTTGACAGTTATAGAGGTCAAGGCTTAGGTGAAAAAACGATGCTTTGTATCGAAGATTATTGCCAAAAAAGAAATATACATCGTATTGGTTTACATGTGTTTGGTCACAACGAGAGGGCAGTATCCTTATACAATAAATTAGGGTTTCAAACTACTAATTATAGAATGGAAAAAGTGATAGGGAATGATACACATTAAAATAAAACGCTAATTTTTAAAAATTTATCAAAAGTTTTAAGTAGGGGAATTTAAAAATCGGTAATCTATGCAAATTGATAACGAAATATTTTTAGAATTAAGCAATTATTTTTAGATGTTTTAATGAATGTTGGTTGGCAATATAAATGAGGTTCAACCTCAACTTAGAATGATTCTATAGGTTTATTACCATAAAGGAAATAAGCGTCCAATGACTTATGACTTTTTATAAAAATAGAGAAGACGTCCCTTTCTATTGGACAGATATAGAAAGAGACGTTTTTTTTATATGACTAAAGCTTTATGAAAGCCACTGAATTGTCTGTTTGCCAGCATTTGTATATTTATGACCAGCCAATTAATTGTGCAATTACTAATGAAATAATTGAAATAAGTCCCCACATAATAAATAAAGGGAAGAAAAACTTGATCCACTTAGTATAAGAAACGCCACCAATGGCTAATGCTGCCATGAAATAACCACTTGTAGGATAGAATACATGTGTGAAGCCATCGCCTAATTGAAAAGCTAAAACAGCTGTTTGACGAGTAATTCCTAGCATATCTGCTAATGGTGCCATGATAGGCATAGTGACAAGTGCTTGACCACTTCCTGATGAGATGATGAAGTTAATTAATACCTGAACGAGATACATTCCGATGACTGCGACAGTCGGTGTTGCACCGTCAATAACAGAACCTAAGCCATGCACGATACTGTCCATAATCTTACCGTCTTCAAGAACTACTGCGATAGAACGTGCGAGACCTACAATGATAGCTCCCATCAATCCGTCTTTAAATCCGTCATTAAATGACTCGCAAATTTCACGCGTATTCAATCCAGTAATTAATCCAACAACAATTCCCATAATGATAAATAATCCGGACATTTCAACCATAAACCAACCCTGTGTAGTAACACCATAAACAAGTACAATAAAAAAGGCTAATACAACTGCAATGCCAATTTTTTGACGTTGAGTTGCAACTAGCGGTTCGTGCTTCGTAATGTCTTTATAGGTTTGTCTTTTTTCAGTGTCCTCTTGGTAAACTAAGCTAATATGTGGGTTTTGTTTTACTTTTCGTGCGTATCTCATTATAAATAATATCGTTATAATAAGCACAACTACAAAGATTATTAGTCGTAAGCCAATACCAGAAAAAACAGGAATACCAGATAATTTTTGTGCTAACCCAGTATTGATAGGGTTTAATACACCGACTGTAAAGCCTACAACAGTACCACATAGCGCAATCGCAGTAGCGGTTATAGAATCATAACCTAAAGCAATAATTAATGGAATGATAACGGGTATGTATACAAGTGAAAGTTCAGCAGTACCTATGAGAGTAGCAATAATTGCAAATACTGATGTCAGTACTGGAATGATAAAGATACTATGATTTAAAAACCTACGCGCGAGTTTATCAACTCCAATTTCAATAATGCCCGTACGTCTAATACTATAAACATACCACCAATAATCAGTGTGAAAAATACAATTTCACCTGCTTCAATGAGACCTCTTGGAATAATGGATATAAAGTCAATGATATTCACTGGTGTAGCTTTTATGTAATGAAATGAGTCTGCATCAACCATTTCTCTACCTTCTGGTCCTTTAATTCGATCAAATTCTCCGGAAGGAATGAGGTAAGTTGAAATGGTGGCTAAGACACCAAATATAAATAATATGACATAAATATGTGGCATTTCGACCTTTTTCCTGTCTTTATTTGTTGTTTTCCCTTTATTTTTTGAAAATTTCATTGCTACACCCCTTTTAGCTAACATAAATAATGAAAATATATCATGGTTATATAAAAATTAAAATCTTAATTTTCTGAAAATTTTAATTTAAACATAATTATAACAAAATTTTTATAAAATTATTAAATAAATATGATTTTAGTTAAACAATTTAGTGTGAATTAATATAAAATAAAAAACCTAGTAATTGAACTGTGCAGCTCATTTACTAGATTTTACTAGAAACATTTTATTTATTTGATAACTAAAGACAGTAACAAGGCACTATCTTTAATTATAAGTGTTTATTACATTGCTCGATCAACATTACTACACAATATATTCAAATAGCGATGAACATTATGCGAAGTCGTATCTTTAGGTAGTGCATGAGAAAACGTATTACCTTTTGTCGTTTTAACAGTATAGATTATATCATAGTTACTAATTTTGAAATCAATAATTTTCATAAATATCCCCTTAACAATGGTCATTGTTTTAAAATTATGAAATTGCAAATGAAACTGTGAAATAGGTTGAAGTACAAAGTTGACCATTTATATAATTGTACTATACATAAATCTTTTAAGTAATAAAAAGTATAACATATTTATGAAATAAACTTAAATAATACAAATAAAAAACACATTCAAATTTAAGAATATGTTTAATCATTAAGTAAATTTATTATTTTATCGTACTTTTGTTCACTCAAGGTACCTAAAGGACTTTGATTTATTTCAAATATTAAAAAATCATCATTTGAATTGAATACACTTTTTATATTTTCACAAATCGTATTTTGATCTAAGTCACTTTTTAACAACCACAATCCTTTGTAGATGTACAAAGGTTTACCAACAAGATTTAACTTAGAAGGTAATTTTTCATACCCATAAGAAATAGCATTTAAATTATAGGATAATATATATTTCGCCATTTATATCGCCCTCCGATATAAGCATATCATTAACTAAGATTTAAAGGTTGAAAGAAGGTTGGGTTTAAACACCATTTATTAATTTATGGAATATTATAGGCGGATTAAGTTTGTTTTTATTTTGGAAGGGGATTTTAATAATATAGGTAACTTTATTTTTAATACTATGGGGTGAAATAAAAATGAATTATATAAAGTATATAACATCAAAAGATAACACGAAGCTTTATGCAAAAATAAATAAAATTGAAAAGGCTAAAGCTAATATTATTATTGTCCATGGATTAGCTGAACATCTTGATCGTTATGATGAATTAGCTAATTACTTAAATAAAAATGAATTCAATGTAATTAGGTATGATCAGCGGGGACATGGTCGATCAGAAGGCAAGCAGACATTTTATAGTAATAAAGATGAGATTGTTGAAGATTTGACTGCTGTGGTTGATAAAGTTAAAGCAGACTATAAAGGGAAGATATATTTAATTGGTCATAGTATGGGCGGATATACAGTAACATTATTCGGTACACAATATCCTAATGAAGTAGACGGCATAATAACATCTGGCGCTTTAACGAGATATAATAAGAAAATGTTTGGTGAAGTAGACAATCATGTAGATAAGTATAGTTATTTTGATAACGAACTTAGTGAAGGACTATGTTCAGATCAAAATGTTGTTGAAAAATATGCATTAGATGATTTGAATGCAAAGCAAATTTCAATGGGATTAATAGTTAGTCTAATGGATGGTATAGCGTATTTAAAAGAAAATGCATCTAAATTTATTGAACATACACTTATATTACATGGTAAGGAAGATGGGTTGGTGAGTTACCAAGATTCATTACAATTATTTGATGAAATAGGTTCTGAACATAAATCAATTCATATTTATGATGGTTTACAACACGAAATATTTAATGAATCTTCTTTTAACAAGAATATTTTTAAAGAAATTGTTGATTGGTTAGATAATGAAATATAATTCACATGAATTTTTAAAGTAGATTTACAAATTTATTGTTGATTAAGTCCTCAAATATTTTAAAATGTTTGTTTCAGTAATTTGAAGGATTTATAATAAAAAAATAATTAAGACAAAATAATTGAAGGAGACAAATATGTTTATTAAAACCTTGCACATGGAATACGAAGAGAGTTTCGAAGAATTTGATACACGAGTGAACCAATTTTTACATGAAGTTGACGATAAACAGCATTGGGAACTTGTTTCAGTTACACCTTCAGTTACAAACACTGTGGAAGGCGTAGATTATTTTATTACAATTATTTATAAAAAGTAATGAATAACACGATAAAAAAAGAGCCTGAAAACTTTTTCAGGCTTAAACATAATATAGACAGTAATTAATCAGAAAATGTCTGATAATCATGATTTTAATCAATCACTCACATTCTAATCATTTCTGTTATTGCAAGTCGACTAGATTATTAAAAAAATGATGTTTATCTCGTCCATATATAAATTGTGATACATGATATCAATCTAATCACTAATTATATAAATTCAATATGTGTACTAAATTCATATAATTAGTGACTAAATGTTTTTTGAGGGACGTTGAAATAATCAGCTAAAATTTTAGTGTCATTTTCTGATGGTTCTCTATATCCATGTTCCCAATCCCATATTTGACATATTCTATAACTTTTCTCGTAGTCTTTGTTTAAATTAATTGCTAATTTAGACAAGCTTAAATGCTCTTTTTCACGTAGCTCAGTTAAAATTTCCAAAATCTAAAACCTCCATCATTTAAATGTATAATACGTATATTAATTATTTTAGTACAGATAAACTGTATGTTCAAATAACTAAATATTTATTTAGAATTAATTGAAATGTTATTTCCAACAATTTTAATATTTTGAATAAAATATAAATCATTTGTTGATTGTATAAAGTGTCAGGATATAAGGATAGGGTATTAAAATATTAAAAATATTTATAATAAGGAGGAAAATAAATTGAAAATAATTGCTATGAGTATTTTTGTAGATGATCAAGAAAAGGCAAAACAATTTTATACAGAAAAGCTCGGTTTTGAACTTGTACATGACATGGAGATTGGTGGCGGGTTTAAATGGTTAACTGTAAAAGAAAACAATTCTAACAATCCGGTAGAAATCGTTCTTGAGCCTAATGAGAATCCTATAGCAAAAGCATATCAAGATGATTTGTTTAATGCAGGTATTCCCGTAACGATGTTTGGCGTTTCTAATTTAGAACAAACACACCAATCACTGTCAGATTTAGATGTGAAATTTCATACAGCACCAAAAGAGGTTGAAGGAATTAAATTAGCAATCATTGAAGACACTTGTGGTAATTTAATTCAATTAATTGAGCAATAAGTATATATTTTTCTAAGCACTAGATTTAATTTATCGTCAATTTTTATGATATAAGTTAAATTTGGTGCTTGTTACTTATTATATTAAAGCACTTTATAAAATATAATTTCTGTATTCATCACCGATGAAAATGAATAATCATTTTTTGTAGCCCTCTGAATTAAACGCTGGTTAACAAATTTTTGGATATGTTTATGAAGTATATTTTATTGGAGGGAACTTTACAGAAAGTTATGAGTTTGCAAAATGCATTCTTATATGAATTACAATCCAATAACGATGTAAACTAAGTAGTAAAGTAACGATGATCAATACGATATAACCCCTTTATCCGCCGTATTAATCATCGTTCAAAAACATGAGTATTTATTTTTTCATTTTATCAATATCTTCCGCAACAATTGTTAATAATTCTTCAGTTTCTGCGTCGGTTAACTCATCAGAACCTTTAATTCTAATGACAGAACCCTTATCCGTTTTAACATGGTAAATCGGTTCTTCGTCTTTATAAACTTTTCGTAATACTTTCATCTCATCACCCTTTTTTCTATAAAACAATTCACGATAATATAAAATAATGTCTAAATAGAAACATTACTTTCATAAGACGAATAAGTTCTTATTTTATAACTGAAATGATTAATACTTTAACTATAGGATAACTTTTTATTAAATTCATTTCCATTGGTATGATTTAATTAATTTAATTATTTTGTTGAATCTTATTTAAAATAATACATTTTCAACTGTTAATTATAATTTATGATAATTTTTTGAGAAAATTAGTTTTTTGTGTTTTTATATTATAAAGAAGGGTATAACTAACCAAGCACAAAAAGTCCTCCAAACTTTAGTGTGGAATATATTTTCGAGATTGACGTCGCTTTTCGAAGCGGCGTTTTTGTTTTATACTGCATATAGTATGACTATTTAAAAAAGGGATGTATATTGTGAGATTATTGAGTATATTGTCATTTTTATGTAGCCTGGCGATAACAGTTGTTATTATATATGGCGTTATCATGATGGCTGGTGACTTAATGGGGTTAACAACATTTAATAATCAATTATTAATTGTAGGTCTAGCATTTGTATTATTGAGTGGTTTGTTTGGAAAAAGTAAACCACGATTGTCAATGTTAGTGCTATTTATTGGATTTATAATTGTAATTGTTAATTAATAAATAATAAAAGGAGTGAAAAGGAATCTATGTTTACCAATGATTTCTTTTCACTCCTTTTTATATGAGTCATTTTATCAAAAATAACTAAGCTTTAAATGATTCAATATTGCCTTGAAGTTTTTGATCCATGTCATTAGCTATTTTTAATAATAATTGTTTTATATCTTTTGAAGTTAATTCATTATCAGCAGTAACTTTGATAATTAAGCCTAAATCCGTTTTAATATGGAAAGTCGTAAGGTTATTTTCAGATACGCTTCTTAATATTTGCATCTTAATCACCCCGTTTTCAAATTACAGAATTATCGTTTGACGTATAACTAAACAGTATTAATGAGATAATTCAATTAACATAGTGTAAAATGTTAATTTGATATAAGTTTAATATATTTGAGGTGAAATGAATAATAATTAGCTTCTGATATAGTGATGTGATTATTTAATGTATTTAGGTATCATTTTGATATAGATAAGTTCGCCTAATAATTCACATAATGTTTGTGTAATAATGACTGTAGTTGTAATGGTTACCCAATGGTTTGGTAAACCTAATGCTAAAGGTAGGACAACTAGTGCATTTCTTGTACTAGAACTAAATGCAATGGTCCTTTTGGTTTCTTGTGTTACTTTAAATAATTTACCACATAAGGTACCTATTAAAGGAGCAATGATTAAAAAACAAATATAAATAGGTATAACTGTAATGACAATATTTAAATTATGGATAATTTTATTTATTTGTGATCCTACAATTGAAAATAAAACGAGAGCCATAAAAATTTCGGGAAGCCAAGATGTGAACTTTAATATTTGATTTATGTTTTTGGACTTATTACTAGAATATTGCAATAGAAGTGCTAATAATAAAGGGAAAATTATAAACATCAAAAACGACTTAAAGAATGGTAAAATATCTATTTGTGAAAAAATATCAGTGTTTAGAAATAGTGTGAAATATAAAGGTAATAATAAAATTTGGCATATAAACAGTAGTGGTGTAGCAAATAACATGAGTCGTTCGTTTCCTTTTCCTAATGCATTAAAAACAAGAACGTAGTCAATACAAGGCGTTAGTAGAACAAGATACAACCCGATTAGGATAGGTGCATCTGAAATATCAAACAATTGGATCAAGCCATAAACAAATAAAGGAATAACAATAAAATTTGATATTAATAATGCCAAAATAGACTTTATATTAAGCAAACTGTGTTTGATGTTAAAAAATGGAATTTGTGAAAACATACTAAACATAAGTAGAAACAAACTAGCAGAAATTATAGATTCTAATATGTTGGCAAAAATATTTGATATTAAGCCAACAAGGACACCGCTTAAAAGTGCTATAAAATAAATGTAAATTTGGTACTTTTCAATCATGGATTTTATATATTGCATAATAACCTCTCATTTATCAATTTTTGTTCATGGATTTATTTCATACACAGTCAGTAATACAGAATAACCTGAAATAAAAAAAGTGGAGAGAAATCATGTATGCCATTTTGATTTCAAGTCCCACTTCTTTATATGAACTAGTTTCGATTTTATTTTTTGTCTTTATCTTGAACACTTACTTTATTTTCAATTTTATCATCATTTGTGCTATCAATACTTAGAAGTAATGCACGAATAACTAAAACACCAGATATAAGTAATAACAGATTTTTTAATAGTTTCATATTTTCACCCACTTGTATGAATTTAAATGTTTGTTACAAAATAATTATATTTATATACATCATACACTAAAATCCACTGATTAAATAAAAAATACTATTGTGTTTGTTTCCTTTATATAAGGGTTATTTAAAGGTCGACGACGTAAAGTGTTGAATTTTCTTCATCGACTGTTACTTTTAATTCATCACTATTATTTTCAATTGTGGTATTAACAACATTTCCTTGCTCAATCGTAAAGAAAATTTGGCTTAAAATACCCATCGCATAATCATTAATTGGACTTACAAGAGAAATAGAAGTTGTATCTTCTTGTATCATAAATTGCTTTTGACTTTGATTTATTAATTGCCATTTAGGTAAATAGGTTAATTTCATAATTGTCACTCCTTAATATTGCTACATTTTTAATATTTTTCTAAAGAAGAATATTAAATTTTGAATTAATTGATTGTGAAAGGGAATAAGTTCACCAAATACATAAGAATAAGAGGTGATAGCATGATTGTTTTATTATCTATTATATTAGCATTAATTTTTGCTTTTCTAGCAACAATGCCATTTTTATTTATAAATACGAGGTTGCATGAAAATGTTAATCACTCTAAGGAAGAGATACGCCATGAAAAAATAAGAGCGATTAAACGTTTTGTGTATTTTTTTATATTAATTATTATTTTGTTAATGGTTTTTCATTTCATTACAAATTGAATTGATACGTATAAAATACAAACATAAGTGCGAGCATATTTGATTCGTTTTTTAAATTAAATGACTTATGTTATAGAAGTAGGAGGAAATGTTGCTTTTTAAGTGATTCATGGGTGAAAGCTTGTAATAAAGCGCCACTTATAAATTGATTTTAAGTGGCACCTCAGAAGCTTATGGTATCGTTTAGTTTAAACTAAGATTGTTTGATCGTATACGCATTGAATTGATATTGAACGCCTAAATATAATCTAACTGAAAATAATGGTAAAGAGTATACCCACAACACCAAAAATAATTAACATAACGGTCAGTCCGAGTAAAGATTCTTTGGTTTGTTGTGTGTCTTTCAACTTATAAAATATTAAAGAAATAATTCCACAAATTAAAAATATGAGTGAAAGCCAAAATACAATCATGAAATGTAAACTCAAATTCTTGTCCCTCCTTTGTAATGTCATCTAGCTATAATATTTGATGATTTTATTCAATAACTTAAAAATTAATTGTTTTTAGTTTTGTAAGCTCGTTTGTATTATATTTTATCATTTATTCATAAGATGCCATAGTGTAAGATATTTTCACGAATTTGGTTATAAAAATTAAATTGTGGAAATAGAATATCAGCATGATTATGTTTAACGTAGAAAAGAGGAATTGCATGAGCAATTTTAAAGTAAAATTGGATAGGGCAAGACAAGCAGTAAATGAAATACAAGATTGTAACAGTAAAGATTTTCAAGAAGCAGAACAGTTAATTGTAGAATTGAAGCAAGCAATTAGAAATGACTTAATGCCACAAACTGAGCAAGAAGACAAAAGATTAAAAGACATTGCAAGCAAATTAAATACACATATTAAAACGGGTTTTGAAAATTTTCATACACCTCAGGATATAAGTCATTATTTAGAGTCAGCTTTTCAACGTGGTAAAAAAGATAAAACGTACGGGAGAGCATTAATATTAATTGAAGAAAATGAAATGATAGAACAAGTGAAAGTACATTTTGATGATAGAGCACAAAACGCCAAGTTAATTAATAACATTTTAGAAAAATTAATTGAACTGAGTGTAGAAATAATGCCAACCGAATATACAGAAATATTGAAAATTGAAAAAGCATATTTCGAAAAAACATTTGCCAATTAAAAAGAATTAGCGTATAAACATTAAAATTTTAGATTTTATTAATTATAACGGTGTATAATAGCAGTGAATCAAATAAGTAAGGAGATAGAAAATTATGAATGAAGTAAATAAAATAATTTATATTGTTTTAGCGGTGTTTTTAGGAAGTTTTGGAATTCATAAGTTTTATGCTAGAAAAACTGGTATGGGTCTTTTGTTCCTCGTATTTTGTTGGACAGGTATTCCACAAATTTTAGCTATTATAGGTGCGATTATTACAGTATTTAAACCTGCAGATCAAAATGGCAATGTTTTAGTTTAAAACTATGATATAAAATAAAACGAGGCTGGGACATAAATCCCATTCTCAAAATAAGAGGGCAAATCCTTAACAATGGATTTGTCCTCTTTATATTTAAAATCTTCCGATTTTGATCGTGCATGCTTGCCTGGGGATATGGCTCGAGCCTGTAGTCTCTCGCTCATATCATTTCCCCGGGCGTCAGCACAATGCAAAATCGTTTGAAATATTTATCAAGATACAAAAGCAAAGGCTCATTAGAAACAATTCATTACCTCTAATATATTGATGAAGTTCTTATTTTATAAAATTAATAACATGAATTAGCCAGAAATCATAAGTAATAAAGAATTGGACCTTTTGATATGAGAATAATATGCGATTTTGACCGTGCATGCTTGCCTGGGGTATGGTTCGAGCCTGTAGTCTCTCACTCATACTATTCCCCCGGCGTCCGCACGTTACAAAATCAGTACAATAAAATTTATGTATGAAAAACAATTCAAAAACGAATAAGAAGATAATGAAGCATTTTAATTGGGAGTATTTTAAATCTCAAATTAATCAACAGCTTTCATAACCAGAGATTAAAAAATCTACAGTCAAAGAAAAATTGATGTAGAACCAGTTTTTGGATTCATGAAGGCTATTTTAGGTTTCACTCGAATGTCAGTTCGAGAGATAGACAAAGTCAAAAGAGAATTAGGATTTGTCCTAATGGCATTGAATGTAAGGAAAATAGTGTAGCTCAACGAGCTACACTATTTGATAAAAATAAGAAAACGACAATTTCTACATTATTTCAATAGAAACTATCGTTTTCTGTTTAGTCAGAGACATTTATGTCCTGAACTCGTTTTTATATTGAAAAATATAATGACATCAACCAAATTAAAATAAAAAAGTATTTAATTTTTATTGCTTTAGCAATAGAATTCATAAACTTTACAATATTTACAATTTTGATTAAATACTATGAAAACAACAATTAAACTGTTCATTTTTAAATTTAAAAATGAACAGTGATAGACAAATAAATATTATTTGTTATGATTATGAAAAGGCTTTAAATAGTAAGACATGTAACGATTAAAATTTAAATAATCGAGGTAATGCTTATGACATTCTATGATTTTATAAATGACTTTGTTAATGACGACACGCCACTTGGTCAACTTGCCTATTTTATAAATAAAGATAAGAATTTCCCTAAACATGCAACAGGATATCATGAATTATATGCATACTTTAAAACGAATTATAATTATAATGAAATAATGACGTCTGCAAAAAGAGCATTAAGTTTATATCTGAATAACTTAAGTGTCAATTAGCATAAAGATTCATTGTTCATAATACCAGTTTCTTATTTTTAGAGCATATTTAATGTCTTCCGTTCTAAAGTTAATTTCATTATTTCTAATTGAAAAAGGTTCAATGATATCTTGAGCCATCCAGGTATTAATAAGTTCTGTAGGTAGGCCATCTAATTCCATGTCACTTTTACTTAGAACAAAACATTCCCAATCGAGAGAAATTTTTGAAGGATTAATATATACACACTCATTAATCTGATTCATAAAAACACTCCTTAACATTGTAAATCCGACGTTAAGTTTTACCCAAGTACAAATAAAATAAAACGACAATTTTATTTTATTTGTCTACTAATTGATGAAAAAATAATAAATGATTGAAATTTGTTATTTTAAAGTATTTCAAAGTGTATAATTACAATCGTTTGTCTATTAATGAATAATAATATGTATTTGTTGATAATCATTAATATATAAATATAAGTACAGTACTAAAAGCATTTCATCAACTAATTAATTGGCGATATAAATTATAAACTCGTATACAAATAAAGAACTCATCCAATTTGATGTGGATGAGTTCTTTTTGTATTCAAAAGCTAACATTTTTGTTTACTGTGCATATTTTTCTTGAAGTAAGTTGAGATATGCATTTTTACCACGGTATAATTCCTAAAATACAAGCTACAAAAATCATAAATAGACTAGATCCAACAGCCCATTTTATTACTATGCGTTGGTTTTGGCCGTATTCTATATCTAGCATACCTACAAGTAAGTAACCAGCAGCATATAATGGACTTAACACATGTAAAGGCTGACCTAAAACTGAAGCTCTCGCCATATCAACTTTGGAAATACCAAATTGTTGCGCAGATTCAGCTAAAATAGGTAATACACCATAATAGAAAGGATCATTTGCCATAAAGTATGTAAATGGTCCACTCAAAATTGCTGTGATTAACGCAAAATGAGTGCCCATAGCATCTGGTATGATTTGTACCAAAGTATTAGCCATTTCGTTAACCATTTTTGTTCCATTCATTACACCTGTAAATATACCTGAAGCAAAAACAAGACTGATTACAGAAAGTACATCTCCAGCATGTTTTTTTACAACAGAATTTTGAATACTTAAATTAGGATAGTTTAGTAATATTGCAAAGCCAAACCATAGCATAAACAAGACTGGTATTGGCATTAAGCCGATAACCAGACAGACGATTAATGAAATTGTTAGTATTGCGTTTGGAATAAGCATTTTTGGTCTTTTTAATAAAGATTCTTCTTTTGTATCGGTAGGTTTTATATCATTTAAATCAATATTTGTATTTGATGTAATATACTTTTTTGAACGCTTTCCAAGTATGTAAGCAACTCCAAAAGCAAATAATATACCAGCAATCATTGCAGGTATGATAGGCACAAAGACCTCTTCAGTAGTTACTTGCAAAGATGAAATCGCACGTGCAGTGGGGCCACCCCAAGGCAACATGTTCATTACACCGATAGATAGAAGCGCCAATGTAGATAAAGTATATAGACTCATGCCAATCTTTTTATAAAGTGGCATCATTGCAGTTACGGTGATGATGAAAGTAGTGGTACCATCACCATCTAGTGCTACCATGGATGCTAAAATTACAGTGCCTATTGCTATTTTTACTGGATCCCCTTTAACGACTTTTATAATTTGATTAATGACTGGTTCAAATAAGCCAGCATCTATCATAACGCCAAAATAAAGTATGGCAAAAGTCAGCATAATTCCAGTTGGTGCAACAGTTTCTATGCCATCTAACATAAACTTACCTAAACCTGCATAGAAGCCACCAATCAAAGCAAAATGGTAGGTATAACAATTAACGCAGTTAAAGCTGACATTTTACGTGTCATAATTAATACCATAAAGATGATTATCATAATAAAACCGAGAATTGCTAAGTTCATATATTCAATTTTCCCCCTTTGTTTTTATCATTATATACTTTTCAGAAATTTTTTGAAAATAAAATATTACTCTTTTTTAAAAAGTATATGCTAAAAAAACACTTCATAACTAAAATAAATAGTTATGAAGTGTTTTGCGATTATTAAATATTATAAAATAAATATGTATTCATAAAATTAAATGAAAAAATTTATTACATATTATTTCCAAAAAGGGTAACTTAGTAGTGCTAAAGAAAATAATGATACCAACATAGCAAAAATATTAGCAATACGATCCCCGCGTAAACATGCATATAAATTAATAAGTAGTACACCCAATATGAATAACAGACCAGCTAATATTTGCATGTCTCCTTCTAAAATTTTATTAACTGCCAATAATGGTGTTGCTAATGTAATTAATGACAAGAACAGTGATAATAATGTCGTTGCATATTTCAAATTGTTCAGTCCTCTCTAAGAAATACTTTTATTAATCTAATGTTATAAATGATAGCTTAATAAAATAATATTTGCTTAACAATTTAATTGCAAGTCATTTTTATATATGGCGTAACGTTTATCAAAAAGATGATTAACGAAAAGCGTCAAATTATAGTAGTAAGGAGGCGTCTGTATTGTGAATGAGTAGTATAAAAGACTTGTTTATTCGAATAAAGTCATATCCTCACCATTGAAATAGTAAATCAACCAATGTTCATCAACATAATCTACATCATATTTTCTGGCAAATTTTTCTATTGCAAGTAATTCAAAATTTAAATTACTAAAAAAGACTTTGCCACTAATATTATTTGATATAAGTGAAGTCATTAGAATTTCAATTTGTTTATCATGGCAGATTTGGAATACATATTTCATTAATTGTTTGGCAATTTGTTCTTTGAGTTCATGGTTATTACCCATAACACACATATTTTCGATTACTGCTTTGTGTGACAGGCTGTAATTTTGATTAAATATAAGTGTTACAGCACCTATCAAAACACTATCTCGAAAGGCTCCAATGACAATTGATTGATTTGAATTAGTAGAAAGTAAATCGTTTAAATTGAGTTCGGCTAAGCATCGATCATTTTGTAATTTCCAAGCAAATACGTCAAGATCTTCATGAATGCCACGTTTTAATAATGTTCTATAGTTGGGTAAATCATCGATTGATAGATAACGTATATTTGTCATTGTATGCCTCCTAAACTTTATAAACCATTTATATAATAGATTAATAAATTTTACAGCCGTATTAAATTTGATTTTAAGGGAAAAAGGATAATTGAGCAACACTATATTTAATTTTATTCAAAAACATGGAATCATTTTTAATTTAAAAAACAAAAAATATGAAGTTTTTAAGTGTTTAATTGCATTTAATTTAATTTTTAAGTAACGCGAATGGATATGATAATTATGGTATAATATGGTGGATGATATATTATGAGCGGAGGCACGATAAGTGGAATCTTTAATGACTATTATAGTTTCGCTAATTTTGCTTATCTTGATTTCTTTTGCCATATTAATGATTTACATCTGGATTAATTATAAAGATGAAGACAATTAATAAAAAAGAGAAAACGATCAAAAGACATCATGACATAAGCATAAGCAGTATTAAAACAACAAAAAACCCCCAAATTCGATTAGGAATTTGGGGGTTTAGCATTATCGTTATTCTACTACTTGTACATTTAAATCTACGTCAATATTACCGCGTGTTGCTTTTGAATATGGACAAAATTCATGTGCATCTTGTAGATATTTTTCTGCATCTTCTTGTGATAAAACGTTTTTAACTTTTGCATCTATTGAAACGCTTAATTTAGGGCTTTCAGCCTCTGGGTCATCTTCTAAACGTACAGTTAAAGTGACTTCAGGTTCAGCGCCTCTCACTTTATTTTGTTTAAGAATTAAATCAAATGCACCATTAAAACATGACGCATAACCTGCTGCAAATAATTGTTCAGGGTTAGTACCTTTTTCAGCATCAGCTTGTGCTGGAGGAATGACTGCTACATCAATTGCTTTATCATCTGTTTGAACGTGACCGTTACGACCACCTGTATTCGTTGCTTTTGTTTCATAATTTACTGCCATTATATTACCTCCTAAATTACTTATATAACGACTATACCCTGTAAATTAAATTTAAATCATATAAAAAGGTGAATAGATTTTTATTATTTACTTAAACGATGCTCTTTTAAGATTGTGTTCGTTCTCAATATTGTTATACAATAATTTTAATGTTGAGTGAAAAGGAAGTTTTTTAAATGTCTGAAGTAAAAATTGCAGTAACGATAGAACCAGAAAGTGAAATTTCACAAACTTTTTTAAACGATTTAATAAAATATCAAACATCTATCGATATAATTGAATTAAGAGTTGATCAGTGGGCAACACCAAGAGTTGATGACATAGCTAATGTCATTGATAAATTATATAAGCTAAATTTAAACAAGAAAATTTTAGTTACTTATCGCACACAATCACAAGGCGGTAAAGGTGATTTGCCGATTGATGCGTACATTAAATTACTTGAAAGTATAATTGAAATAGACCATGTGGATATGATTGATGTTGAATTTGAAATTAACCATCAATCTCATTATATAGCGAACTTGATTGATCAAGCCCATAAAAATGATATTGAAGTTATATTGTCTTATCATGATTTTCAAAAAACGCCACCATTGGTTCAGTTAAAACATTTGTATTTTAAAATGCATCAAATGAATCCAGATTACTTAAAAGTTGCGGTCATGCCTTATAGTAAAGAAGATGTCTTAAATTTATTATCAGCATTATCAGCAACAGTTGATACAGTGCCGCAACAAGTGATTGGCATTGCTATGTCAAAATTAGGCATCATTTCAAGAACTGCACAAGGTATTTTTGGTGGTGCAGTATCATATGGTTGTTTGGATAATCCTAAAGCACCTGGACAGATACAAGTTGAAACTTTGCGCGCGCAATTAAAGCTATATCAGTAGTTTGAAAATCTAATCGTACTATCTTATAATTGAAAATAGTTATCAATAGTGAAAGGGCGATATTAGATGGAACTACAAGATGCAATAGCGCAACGAAGAAGTATAAAGGTCTTTAGAAGAGATATGAACATAGATGACGATGCTTTATATGAAGCGATACAGCGTGCTACAGATGCACCCAATCACGGCTTGAGAGCACCTTGGAGAGTGGTTCATATCGCAAAAGATAGATTGGGAGATATGAGTAAACAATTAACTGAAATTGCTTTTCCTAATCTGAGAAAAAAGCAGGAAGATCACTATAAAGTTGCTACCAATTTAGGTGGTATGCTTGCATTAATTGTTAAAGAAGATCCAAGACAAAAAGAAAGTTTAGAGAATAATATGGCATTTGGTGCATTTGCACAAAATCTTATGCTATTACTTTTTGAATCAGGTATAGGTACCTGTTGGAAGTCACCGGCTTATATTTTCAATCCTGAAATACGCAAAATATTTGGTGTGAAAGATGATGAGCGTTTAGTTGGATTACTATATTTGACTGATTTGGAAGATTTAGAAAAAATGCCACATCGAGAACGTCAACAAAATCAAGTCATTGATAAGTTTTAAATAGAACAATTCGGGACATAAATGTCTCTGACCAAACAGAAAACGATAATTTCTATTGAAATAATGTAGAAATTGTCGTTTTCTTTATTTTTATCAAGTAGTGTAGTTCGTCGAGCTACTATTTTCCTTAAATTTAATGCCGTTAGGTCAAATCCTAATTCTCTTTTGACTTTGTCTCCCCCTCGAATTGACATTCGAGTGAAACCTAAAATAGCCTTCATGAACTCAAAAACTGCTTCTACATCAATTTTTCTTTGACTTTAGATTTTTTAGCCTCTGGTTATGAAAGCTGTTGATTAATTTGAGATTTAAAATATTCCCAATTAAAATGCTTCATTATCTTCTTATTCGTTTTTGAATTGTTTTTTATACATAAATTTTTAAGTGGACATTTTAAACAATCATCACATTCGTATAATTTGAGTCATGTTATAATCTTTATACATAAAGCACCTCGTTAATTTGGTTTAGTAGTGTTTATTAAATTATACGAAAGGGCCTTATTTTTTGAATAAAAAATGCAAATTGTACTGATTTTGTATCGTGCTGACGCCCGGGGGAATATTATGAGTGAGAGACTACAGGCTCGAACCATATCCCAGGCAAGCATGCACGGTCAAAATCGGAAGATTTTAAATATAAAGAGGGCAAATCCATTGTTAAGGATTTGCCCTCTTATTTTGAGAATGGGATTTATGTCCCACACCTTTTTAATGCTTATTTCAAAATTTTGATTGTTTAAAAGTTAAAGTTAATAGAATTAAACCAATAATTACTCGAACGTTTCAGCTAGGAATGATTCAACTTGTTCAGGAGATTTAGCATTTGCTGAATGTAAATGTGCTAATTTCTCTCCATTTTTAAAAACTAATAAACTTGGAATACCCATAACGTCATTTTCAGCTACAGCGTCTTCCAATTCATCGCGGTTAACAGTGTACCAGTTATAATTGTTATATTTTTCTACAATTGGGTCAATCCACATGTCCATTGCTTTACAATCTGGACACCATCCTGCTTCAAACTTAACGATGACTGGTTCGTCACTTTGTACTGTATTTTTAAATTGATCATTAGTATTAATTGATTCCATAATTAGACTCCTTTATAAAAGATATTATTGTAAACATTATAACCGACAATTTGCAGTTATTAAAAAAATCAGCTTAATAATTAGAGCGTTTTTGTTATAAGTTTGTTATATTAGTGTTAACTAAGCATAGGAGGTCCTGAAAAATGATAAAATTTTACCAATATCCTAATTGTACAACTTGTAAAAAAGCTGCAAAATTTTTACAAGCATACGGGGTAAGTTTTGAACCTATCGATATTGTGCAACATACACCAACTAAAAATGAGTTTAAAGAAATCATTAATACTACAGGTATTGATATCAATAAACTATTTAACACGCATGGTGCAAAATATCGTGAATTAGGCCTTAAAGATAAATTAAAAGACCTTTCCGATGAAGAAAAACTAGATTTATTATCCTCGGATGGCATGTTAGTGAAACGACCACTCGCTGTATTAGGTGATAAAGTAACAGTAGGTTTTAAAGAGGAACAATACAAGGAAACTTGGTTGTAAACACATTTTCTTTTACAATTCATTTTTAACAACTTTTGAGAATAATAGTTATATGCTTTGAAAAAGTTTTGTGCGATGAATTGTGAAACATGAGAAGTATTGTAAAATCAATTAAATAGTTGATTGTAAGCCTTTCATATGGCATCATGAATATGTAAAAACATTTAGGAGGGGATTCTCGTGGCAGTACCAAGTGAATTAAAATATTCTAAAGAACATGAATGGGTAAAAATTGATGGAAATACAGTGACGATTGGTATCACTGAGTATGCGCAAAGTGAATTAGGTGATATCGTATTCGTTGAATTACCTGAAACTGATGACGATATTGACGAAGGTGAATCTTTTGGTAGTGTTGAATCAGTAAAAACAGTTTCAGAACTTTATGCGCCTGTTTCAGGTAAAGTTGTAGAAACAAATGATGAACTAGAAGATAGTCCAGAATTCGTTAATGAATCACCATATGAAAAAGCATGGATGGTTAAAGTTGAGTTAAGTGATGAAAGTCAATTAGACGAGTTAATGTCAGCTGACCAATATTCTGAAATGATTGGTGAATAATATGAAATCAAACTCCACGATACGATATATCATGGAGTTTTTATTTTATCCTATAATGAAAGGCTAAATTTTAATTCAAAATTCAAGTTGTTTTTGAAGTATAAATTACTTTAAAAAGTATCGTTAATAATATCATTGATGATAAATTGAATATTCAATTATTAAGATTATAATAAGAATCTATAATAAATGTTTATGTTGATAATGTCTGGTGTAGAACTAAATATAAAATTGAATTTACTATCACATTTAGAGGTGAATGTCATGGCGATATTAAACCAAGTTATCATTGTCGAAGGGAAAACAGACAAGAAACGGGTGAAGCAGGTGATTGACCAACCTATTGAAATCATTTGTACTAACGGTACTATGGGGATTGATAAGTTAGATGAAATGATTGAATCATTATACGACAAGCAAGTTTATGTACTTGCAGATGCAGATGATGAGGGTGAAAAGATACGTAAATGGTTTAAAAAATATTTAAGTGAAAGTAAACACATTCACATAGACAAACAATATGGTGAAGTAGCGAGATGCCCTAAAGCCTATTTGTCAAAAGTATTAGCAAAACATGGATTTTTAGTGAAAGATGAAGAAAAAGTAGCAAAAGCAAAGTTAGATTATATTGCTGAAAGGGTCAGTTTATTAACATGAATGTAAAGAGTGAAACACGTGTTAATGTTTTAGAACACGTAGATAAAGAAAAATATCTAATTTTTGGTTATACACCAACCTGTGGTACATGTAAAGTATCGGAACGAATGTTAGATATTGCGAATGAAATTTTAAAATTACCAATTACTAAAATAGATTTAAATTTCCATGCTGATTTTAGCCAACAACATGAGATACAATCAGTACCGATACTTATGCTTATGTCCAAAGGCGAAGAACAAAAAAGAATTTATGCATTTCAATCAGTGCCTTATTTGTTAGAAAATTTAAAATAATTATTGACGAATCTTTAGTACAATGGTAGGATTATGGATAATTAAATAATGAACTCTTATCACGAGAGGTGGAGGGATGTGCCCTATGAAGCCCGGCAACCGTCTTTAATAGAAATGGTGCCAATTCACATAAAGTAGATAAACTTTAGAAGATGAGAGAAGCGGGTATGCTTTCTCTATTCTTCGGTGAAAAGAGAGAGCATTTTTTAATTGAATGAGCAATACAAGGAGGAAACGGCAATGATTGAATTAAATCAAATCGTTAAGAGATATAAAACGAAAAAACACGATGTGTTAGCAGTAGATCATGTTGATTTAAGCATTCAATCAGGCTCGATTTTTGGTGTGGTTGGTTTTTCAGGCGCAGGTAAAAGTACTTTGATAAGACTTTTAAATCATCTTGAACAACCAACTTCAGGAGACGTCATCATTGATGGAGATACCATAGGGAAATTATCGAAATCAGAATTGAGAAAAAAACGTCAAAAAGTGAGCATGATTTTTCAACATTTTAATCTATTGTGGTCACGTAATGTTTTGAATAATATTACTTTTCCATTAGAAATTGCTGGTGTATCACGCAGTGAAGCAAAAAAACGAGCGATGGAATTAGTGGAATTGGTAGGACTAAAAGGTAGAGAAAATGCCTATCCATCAGAATTATCAGGTGGACAAAAACAGCGTGTGGGTATTGCACGTGCGTTAGCAAATGAGCCTAATGTCTTGCTTTGTGATGAAGCGACAAGTGCATTAGACCCTCAAACAACAGATGAAATTTTAGAATTATTATTAAAAATTAAAGAAGAAAGAAATTTAACGATCGTTATTATTACACATGAAATGCAAGTCATCAGACGCATTTGTGATGAAGTGGCAGTAATGGAAAATGGTCGTGTTATTGAACAAGGAAATGTGTCAACTGTTTTTGAAAATCCTCAACACGAAGTAACAAAACGCTTTGTCAAAGAAGATTTAAATGATGAATTTGACGAATCCATTTCTGAATTGATCGATTTAGATGAAAGTGCGTATGTCGTACGTTTGAATTTTACAGGAAACAATACAACTGAACCGTTAGTGTCATACATAACAAAGACACATAATATTGATGTCAATATTCTTGAAGCAAATATTAAACATACTAAAGATGGTGCACTGGGCTTTTTAGTATTGCATTTATTAGATGTAAATTCTGAAAAATTCGAAAAGTTCAAAAATGATTTAGGTGCACAACATGTTTCTGTGGAGGTGTTAAAGCATGGGTAGTTCATTCAGCGAGATTCTACAGGAAATGCTAACGATGCCTAATGTAAGTTGGGACGAGGTTTGGTTAGCTACATATGAAACAATTTATATGACAGTGATATCTACAATATTTGCTTTTGTTTTTGGTTTAATACTTGGTGTGCTTTTATTTTTATCTGCTAAAAGTCAATCGCCTGTGGCTAGAGTGTTTTACAGCGTTGTATCATTTGTAGTGAATTTATTCAGAGCAATACCATTTATTATTTTAATTTTACTACTCATACCATTTACGAGTTTAGTACTTGGAACGATTAGTGGTCCAACAGGTGCTTTGCCAGCACTTATCATCAGTGCAGCACCATTCTACGCAAGATTAGTGGAAATCGCTTTTAAAGAAATTGACAAGGGTGTTATTGAAGCTGCTTGGTCAATGGGAGCTACAACATGGACAGTAGTTAAAAAAGTGTTGTTACCTGAAGCAATGCCAGCGTTAATATCTGGAATAACTGTAACAGCAATTGCTTTAGTAGGATCTACTGCAGTAGCTGGTGTAATTGGAGCTGGCGGTTTAGGTAACTTAGCATACTTAACTGGCTTCACACGAAACCAAAACGATGTCATATTCGTTTCTACAATTTTAATCTTAATTATTGTTTTTATCATCCAATTCATTGGAGACCAAGTTACAAATAAAATAGATAAACGTTAAGTTAAAGGGGACAATTATATGAAAAAAATATTTAGTTTAGCTTCAATAATAGCTTTAGCATTAATATTAGCTGCTTGTGGTAATGGCGGTGGAGGTAAAGATAAGACAATTACAGTTGGTGCCTCTCCAGCCCCACATGCTGAAATCTTAGAAAAAGCAAAACCAATTTTAAAAGATAAAGGCTATGACTTAAAAATTAAAACGATTAACGATTATACGACACCAAATAAATTATTAGATAAAGGTGAGTTAGATGCTAACTTCTTCCAACATACACCATATCTAAATACTGAAAAGAAAGACAAAAATTATAAAATTGAATCAGCAGGGAACGTACATTTAGAGCCTATGGCTGTTTATTCAAAGAAATATAAAAGTTTAAAAGACTTACCAAAAGGAGCTACTGTTTATGTTTCAAATAACCCTGCAGAAGAAGGTCGTTTCTTAAAATTCTTCTCTGATG
Organism: Staphylococcus sp. GDB9P120P; assembly: GCF_017893435.1. Lineage (NCBI taxonomy): Bacteria > Bacillati > Bacillota > Bacilli > Caryophanales > Staphylococcaceae > Staphylococcus > Staphylococcus sp. GDB9P120P. Next base: position 982,682 of record NZ_JAESNB010000008.1, on the reverse strand, counting down.
CAGGATTAATCAAAATTAAAAAAGGTGTTAAAACTGAAGACGCTAAATTTGATGATATCGTAGAAAATAAAAAAGATATCAAATTTAACAATAAACAATCAGCAGAATATCTACCTAAGATTTATCAAAAAGAAGATGCTGACGCAGTAATCATTAATTCTAACTTTGCAATTGATCAAAAATTAAGTCCTAAAAACGATTCAATTGTTTTAGAAAAAGCAAAAGACAATCCATACGCTAACTTGATTGGTGTCAAAGAAGGTCATAAAGACGATGAAAAAATCAAAGCATTAATGGATGCATTACAGTCTAAAGAAATTAAAGATTACATCAATAAAAAATATGACGGTGCAGTAGTACCAGCTAAATAATAGCGAAAATATTAACAAACCCTTTAACTTTAATAGTTGAAGGGTTGTTTTTGTTTGATTAATTTTAGAAAAAGGGCATAAAAAAGTAGCGGTGTGTGGAATAAGACATATAAAAATACGAATGCTTTAGGATATATTAACTCGGTTGCAGATGCACAAATTTGTTCATAATATCCTCATCAACAAGTGTATTATGCAATTGTGTAGTGAGGTGTTGCTCGATGAGCTTAATAATCTAAAGGATTGATCATTGCTTTTTGAGATGAAGTTATATTTATTTACTTTGCTTACAAGATGATTTTAAATAGAAAAATTACATATTTGAATTTCACAGTTTTATGGCGTAAAATTAAATTATGTTTGAGTGAATTGCTTTAAAGCACGAAAATGTTGATGGTGTTTTTTAATACCACAATATCATTCAAACTGTGATAGGGAGAACTTAAAATTGGGCGCACCTTATTTCAGAATATAGGCTGCGTCATTATATATAGGCATTCATCATATATCATTTCGCTATTGATGTATAAGCATGAATGTAAAATAGCCCGGATGTGGTATGGATTTGTTACTAAACTACTTAGTTAGTTATAGCAACGAATCATTACCATTCCGGGCTTTATGTTTTTGATAAGGGCAGAAATCAAATATTATATAGTGATTGCGTTGTCAAAATGCTTATGTAAGCTTCCGATAAATACACAATCCTATTTTAATATGGTTTATACATAGAAAAATTAAAAATCATCGCTTGTAATATGTCCTAGTTTGTAGCTAATAAAGTAGCCTAAAATTACTGTAATAATAGAAATAATCCAAGTGAAAACATCATTTGGCAGACCAGGAAATACTGCATACAGCGATCCTACAACAAAACCAATGATAAGTGCATAGGTTAAGTAAGTGTAATGGTTTAAAAGGTATTGAATCAATTTACTAGAAAATAAGAATCCGCAAATAATCCCAATACCTACGACCATTAAGATTGGTACAGCTTTAAAATTTAAAGACATAAATTCTGAAATTGAAAACATTACAGTACCATATACACCAAATACTAATAACATAAAGGATCCTGAAATGCCTGGTAGTAACATTGCACTAGAAGCACAAACACCTGCAATAAAATATTTAATAATAAGACCAGTTGATAATTCAAGTGTTTCTCCTGCATGTTTATCACCATTATTTAACAAGGTGATCACTACAATGATTATAATACCAAGTAAAACGAGTAAATAATGAGAAGTTTGAAATGTTTGTTTAACTCTTGCTGTATTTAATAAATAGGGTATGATGCCTGCTATTAGTCCAACAAATAGAAACATGGTTGGTACGGTGTGTTCACTTAAAAGATAATTAATTACTTTGCTCAATAAGCCAATAGCAATTATCATCCCTAATCCAATAGGAATCAGGAATTTTAAGCTTTCCCAAAACTTCTTTGAAAATATTCCGCTAATAGACCGTATAAAATCATCATAAATACCTAGAAGCAAAGCGATAGTACCTCCGCTTACACCAGGTACTAAATCGGAAGTACCCATTGCAAATCCTTTCCATAGATTTGACCACTTAATTTTTGACATACCAAAATCCTTTCTATCTAAAATATATTGAAAATGATATCACAATTTTTCTTAGAACTATATTAAAACAAAAGTTAAAATGAGTGAATGATTATAGAATATACTTTGCTTATAATAGATAGTTATAGGAATAATTGAGTTGAGAACATCATATCTTATATTATCAGTTAAAGAAATGATTAACGTACTATCAAAAATCATTGTATTTTGATAACAATTTTAATTTAGCACTTGAAAAGGTTTATATTCCAACACAACTGCGTTATAATTAGAAGGTGTAACAAGGGCTCAGTCTTTTGACTGTAGATTAAAATTATTATAAACTAGATAGGAAAAACATATCATATAATACGGAGGGAATATGTATGCCATCAACATTAGAAATTAAAGACCTACATGTGTCTATTGAAGATAAAGAGATTCTTAAAGGTGTTAATTTAACAATTAATACAGGAGAAATACATGCAGTAATGGGGCCTAATGGTACAGGTAAATCAACATTATCATCTGCAATCATGGGACACCCAAGCTATGAAGTAACACAAGGTGAAGTACTATTAGACGGCGTTAACATTTTAGAACTAGATGTTGATGATCGTGCCAAAGCTGGATTATTCTTAGCTATGCAATATCCATCAGAAATCACTGGTGTAACGAATGCAGACTTTATGCGTTCTGCGATAAACGCGAAACGTGAAGAAGGCGAAGAAATTAATTTAATGCAGTTCATTAAAAAGTTAGACAAAGAAATGGACTTTTTAGATATTGATCAAGATATGGCACAACGTTATTTAAATGAAGGATTTTCAGGTGGGGAGAAAAAACGTAATGAAATTCTTCAGTTAATGATGCTAGAACCTAAATTTGCTATTTTAGATGAAATTGACTCAGGACTTGATATTGACGCATTAAAAGTAGTTTCAAAAGGTATCAATCAAATGCGTGGAGAAACGTTTGGTTCATTAATCATTACGCACTATCAACGACTATTGAATTATATTACACCTGATCATGTACACGTTATGTATGGTGGTAAAATTGTTACTTCAGGAGGACCTGAATTAGCGAAACGTCTTGAAGAAGAAGGTTATGAATGGGTTAAAGAAGAGTTTAATGCTGCAGAATAAGTCTTAATTCATATGAAAAATAATATTATAGATGAAGATTTAGGTTTTGATTTATACCGATGAGTTAAATCATACAATCATCAAATGGGAGGAAAAAAGTATGACGACTGAAACTTTGAACATTTCTGAAGCACAACTTGTTGAATATTCACAAGCCCATAATGAACCTTCTTGGTTAACTGAATTACGTAAAGAAGCGTTGCAATTAACTGAAACTTTAGAAATGCCAAAACCAGATAAAACAAAAATCACGAGATGGGACTTTGATTCATTTAAACAACATGAAACAAAGGGTAACGTTTATGAATCATTAGAAGAATTACCAAGTGAAGTTAGAGAGATTATTGATGTTGAAAACACTGAGAATTTGGTTATCCAACATAATAATACATTAGCATTCACAAAAGTTTCTGATTCAGCTCAAAATGATGGTGTTGTCGTTGAAGGCTTAGCAGAAGCTTTGATTAACCATCCTGATTTAGTAAAAAAATATTTCATGAATGAAACTGTTACAGTTGATGAACATAGATTGACAGCACTACATACTGCATTGCTAAATGGTGGCGTATTTGTATATGTTCCCAAAAATGTAGTGGTTGAGCATCCAATCCAATATGTAGTATTACACGATGATGAAAATGCAAGTTTCTACAACCATGTCATTATTGCAACTGAAGAAAGTGCTGAAGTAACTTATGTTGAAAACTATTTATCAATCGCAAGTGGAGAAGGTAACCAACTTAACATTGTTTCAGAAGTAAGTGCTGGTGCTAATTCAAAAATCACATACGGTTCAGTAGATTATTTAGATAAAGGTTTCACTGGCCATATTATTCGCCGCGGTGTTACTGAATCAGATGCTACTATAAATTGGGCGTTAGGTTTAATGAACGAAGGTAGTCAAATCATTGATAATACAACTAATTTAATTGGTGACCGTTCTGAAAGTGAACTCAAATCAGTGGTTGTAGGTACTGGTAGTCAGAAAATTAATTTAACTTCTAAAATTGTGCAATATGGTAAAGAAACAAATGGCTACATCTTAAAACACGGTGTAATGCTAGAAGGCGCGCAAACAGTATTTAATGGTATTGGCTATATTAAACATGGTGGTACGAAATCTATTGCGAACCAAGAATCTCGTGTTCTTATGTTATCTGAAAAAGCGCGCGGTGACGCGAACCCTATCTTACTTATCGATGAAGATGATGTAGAGGCTGGACATGCTGCATCCGTTGGCCGTGTTGACCCTGAACAATTATATTATTTAATGAGCCGTGGTATTTCTCGTCATGAAGCTGAACGTCTCGTTATTCATGGTTTCTTAGATCCAGTTGTACGTGAATTGCCAATTGAAGATGTTCAACGTAAATTACGTGAAGTAATCGAATTAAAAGTTAATAAATAATAAATAATAAATACAATTGAATCCGCAGCAAAATAATATTAAGAGAATGTGATTGAACATTATTATAAAATGCTCAGATTAAATGAATTAATATACGTTAGTTTGTTGTATTTCTTAAATTGCTACGGTTTCTTTATTGATTTTTTAAATTAAGAAAGGTCTGTGGATAATTTGACCCAATCACTAAATGTTAACGAAATATTAAAAGACTTTCCAATTCTTAACCAAAAAGTTAACAATAATCGCCTTGCTTATTTAGATACAACTGCTACTAGTCAAACACCAACACAAGTCATTGATGTTATAGCTGATTATTATAAACGTTATAACTCTAATGTACATCGTGGTGTACACACACTTGGATCATTAGCAACTGATGGTTATGAAAGCGCACGTGAAACAGTCAGACGTTTCATTAATGCAAAATATTTTGAAGAAATTATCTTCACACGTGGAACGACAGCTTCCATTAATGTTGTAGCACATAGTTATGGAGATGCGAATATTTCTGAAGGTGATGAGATTGTAGTCACTGAAATGGAACATCATGCTAATATAGTGCCTTGGCAACAATTAGCGAAACGCAAGAATGCATCTTTAAAGTTCATTCCAATGACAGATGAAGGTGAACTTACAATTGAAAATATAAAAGCGACAATTAATGATAATACAAAAATTGTAGCTATCACGCACGTTTCAAATGTACTAGGTACAATTAATGACATTAAGGCTATCACAGACATTGCGCATGAACATGGTGCTATCGTGAGTGTGGACGGTGCACAAGCAGCGCCACACATGGATTTAGACATGCAATCATTAGATGTTGATTTTTATAGTTTTAGTGGTCATAAAATGTTAGGACCTACTGGTATCGGTGTACTTTATGGTAAACGCGCCTTACTTGACGAAATGGAACCGGTCGAATTTGGTGGAGACATGATTGATTTCGTTGAAAAATATGATGCTTCTTGGGCAGATTTACCTACGAAATTTGAAGCTGGTACGCCATTAATTGCGCAAGCGATTGGTTTAGCTGAAGCAATTCGCTATATTGAAAATCTAGGTTTTGATGCGATACAAGCACATGAACATGAATTGACGACGTATGCTTACGATAAGATGTCTGAAATTGAAGGTATTGAAATATATGGTCCACCAAAAGACAGACGTGCTGGTGTTATAACTTTCAATATGACTGATGTTCATGCACATGATGTAGCGACTGCAGTTGATACAGAAGGCGTTGCTGTTAGAGCAGGGCATCACTGTGCACAACCGTTGATGAAATGGTTGAATCAATCGTCAACTGCACGTGCAAGTTTCTATATTTATAATACTAAAGAAGATATTGATCAGCTAGTAGAATCCTTGAATCAAACGAAGGAGTTTTTCTCATATGAATTTTAATAATTTAAACCAGTTGTATCGTTCAGTCATTATGGATCATTATAAAAACCCTAGAAATAAAGGGAGTCTAGATACTGGTGCAATGACAGTAGATATGAATAATCCAACTTGTGGGGATCGCATCCATCTTACGTTTGATATTGAAGATGGTTTTATCAAAGATGCTAAATTTGATGGAGAAGGTTGTTCAATTTCAATGTCAAGTGCTTCTATGATGACAGAGGCAGTAAAAGGTCACTCTTTAGCTGAAGCAATGCAAATGAGTCAAGAATTCACAAAAATGATGCTTGGTGAAGATTATGAAATCAGTGAAGCAATGGGAGATATAGAAGCACTACAAGGTGTTTCTCAATTCCCAGCTAGAATTAAATGTGCTACTTTGGCTTGGAAAGCTTTAGAAAAAGGCACAGTTGAAAAAGAAGGAAATACAGAAGACTAATCCATGTTGATACGTTGACATTGTGTAAATTTCCATTCACACTAGACATAACATCAAGATTAGGATGTAATTACGATGTAACTACAAATGAAGTTGTCTTGACGCGAGTCGTTTTAATATATAAAAGGAGTGATTTAAATGGCTAAAAAAGCACCTGATGTGGGCAATTACCAATATGGTTTCCATGATGAAGATGTTTCCATTTTTAGATCAGAACGCGGTTTAACAGAAAATATCGTCCGTGAAATTTCAAATATGAAAGAAGAACCAGAATGGATGCTTAATTATAGATTGAAAGCATTAAAACAATTCTACAAAATGCCAATGCCTCAATGGGGTGGCGATTTATCAGAATTGAATTTTGATGATATCACTTATTATGTTAAGCCATCTGAACAAACTGAACGTTCATGGGATGAAGTGCCAGAAGAAATCAAACGTACATTTGATAAATTAGGTATTCCTGAAGCAGAACAAAAATACCTTGCTGGTGTTTCAGCACAATATGAATCAGAAGTTGTTTATCACAATATGGAAAAAGAACTTGAAGATAAAGGTATTGTCTTTAAAGATACAGACACTGCATTAAAAGAAAACGAAGAATTATTTAGACAATATTTCTCAACAGTTGTACCAGCTGGAGATAACAAATTCTCAGCACTTAATTCAGCTGTTTGGTCTGGTGGATCGTTCATTTATATACCAAAAAATATTAAACTAGATACGCCTTTACAAGCGTATTTCCGTATTAACTCTGAAAACATGGGACAATTTGAACGTACACTAATCATTGCAGATGAAGGTGCTTCAGTTAACTATGTAGAAGGTTGTACTGCACCGGTTTATACAACAAGTTCACTACACTCAGCTGTAGTTGAAATTATCGTCCACAAAGATGCCCATGTGCGTTATACTACAATTCAAAACTGGGCTAATAACGTTTATAACTTAGTTACAAAACGTACATTAGTGCATGAGAATGGTAATATGGAATGGGTTGACGGTAACTTAGGTTCTAAATTAACGATGAAATATCCCAACTGTGTGCTTATGGGTGAAGGCGCTAAAGGTAGTACGCTATCAATTGCATTCGCTGGTAAAGGGCAAGTTCAAGATGCTGGTGCAAAAATGATTCATAAAGCACCTAACACTTCATCTACAATAGTATCTAAATCTATTTCTAAAGATGGCGGTAAAGTTATTTATCGTGGTATCGTACACTTTGGCCGCAAAGCTAAAGGTGCACGTTCTAACATTGAATGTGATACGTTAATTTTAGATAACGAATCTACTTCAGATACAATTCCATATAATGAAGTATTTAATGATAATATTTCATTAGAACATGAAGCAAAAGTATCAAAAGTTTCTGAAGAGCAATTATTCTATTTAATGAGTCGTGGTATTTCAGAAGAAGAAGCTACAGAAATGATTGTTATGGGCTTCATTGAACCATTTACTAAAGAGCTTCCAATGGAATATGCTGTTGAAATGAATCGTCTTATCAAATTTGAAATGGAAGGTTCAATCGGCTAAAGTATTTATGATAAATAGTTTAGTTTTACAGTAAGTGATTAAATTTTAAAAACACGAGTGATGCGATTTTGATTCCCTTATATATATGGGCATTCAAATATGTATCACTTCGTGTTTTTTTATTATAGTTGTTTTGAAAACGCTGTTTTAATAATTGGAAATGCGTTTATGTATTGTAAAACAAGGGAATTGATACATATCGTTTAAAATTTTATAGAATATAAAAAGGAGTTATGCTGATATGATTATAGCTATAATCATACTTTTATTTGCTTCATTCTTCTTTTCTGGTAGTGAAACAGCTTTAACTGCTGCAAATAGGATGAAAATACAAACTGAAGCTGAAAATGGAGATAAAAAGTCTGCTAAATTATCAAAGCTACTTACAAAACCCAGTGAATTTATTACTACAATTTTAATTGGAAATAATATTGCTAATATTATTTTGCCTACATTAGTGACAGTATTAGCAGTGGATATTGGAATGAACGTTGGTGTAGCTACTGCAATTACAACGGTTGCTATTATCATCATTTCTGAAGTAATTCCAAAATCTGTTGCTGCAACTTATCCAGATCGTATGTCTAGATTGGTTTATACACCGATTTCATTTTTCGTCACAATATTTAAACCAATTACGAAATTGTTAAACTGGTTAACAGATATGATCAATAATTTACTTTCTAAAGGGCAAGAAGATCAACAACGATTATCAAAAGAAGAGATTAGACAGATGGTTACGATTGCAGGTAGTGAGGGTGCATTCAATGAAATGGAACGAAATCGAATTCAAGGTGTTATGGATTTTGAACAATTAAAAATAACAAATATCGATACAACACCAAGGATTAATGTGACTGCATTTCCGGCTGATATATCTTACGAAGATGCGTACGATACGGTAGTGACGAATCCGTATACACGTTATCCAGTTTATGATGGTGATATCGACCATATTATAGGCATCTTCCATTCAAAATATTTGCTAGCATGGAGTAAAGAAAAGTCAAACAATATTTTACAATATACTTCAGAACCTTTATTTGTGAATGAGCATAATAGAGCAGAATGGGCGCTGAGAAAAATGACTGTGTCACGTAAACATTTAGCGATTGTATTAGATGAATTTGGTGGGACAGATGCCATTGTTTCTCATGAGGATTTGATTGAAGAAATGCTAGGTATGGAAATTGAAGATGAGATGGACGAACAAGAGCAAGAGAAATTAGACGCGCAAATGCAAGCTTATAATAAAAAATAAAAACTATAGTCACAATATTTAAGTTATTGTTTTTAATTAAAGGAGTGTTTTGCATGCACTTTTCATCAAAAGTGACCAAAATGTTGAATATCAAACTTCCTATTATTCAGGCAGGTATGGCAGGTAGTACAACGCCTGAATTAGTAGCATCTGTGAGTAATAGTGGAGGACTTGGTACAATTGGGGCAGGGTATTTTAATTCAGAGAAGTTAGATTCAGAAATAACATATGTTCAAGAATTAACTGATTTGCCTTTTGCAGTTAACTTATTTGTTCCAAGTGAACAATTATATATTCCAGAAAGTGTAGAACACATGAATGCATGGTTAAAACCCTATAGAAAAGCTTTGAGTTTAGAGGAACCTGTTATTGATGTTAGTGAGGAACAGCAATTTAATGAATCCATAGATATGGTAATCGAAAAAGGGGTTCCTGTAGTTTCATTTACTTTTGGAATACCAAATCAAAATATTATCAAAAAATTGAAAGCACGTCAGATTACTGTGATAGGAACAGCAACATCAGTTGAAGAAGCGAAAGCTAATGAAAGTGCTGGTATGGATGCAGTCATCGCTCAAGGTAGTGAAGCAGGTGGACATAGAGGTTCTTTCACTGTAACTTCAGGTGATCACACACCATTGATTGGTACCATGTCACTGGTACCACAAGTCGTAGATAATGTATCTATTCCAGTGATAGCAGCAGGTGGCATTATGGATGGACGTGGCGTTGTTGCAAGTATGGTGTTAGGTGCCGAAGCTGTACAAATGGGAACAGCATTTTTAACTTCAGAAGAAAGTGGTGCTTCAGCTTTATATAAAAATGCAATACAACAAAGTAAAGAAACAGATACTGTCATCACAAAAGCTTTTACAGGTAAACCAGCTAGAGGTATCGATAATGAATTTATACACAAGATGGAAGGATATGATGATGACATTCCAGATTATCCTATACAAAACCAATTGACAAAAAGTATTCGTAAAACTGCTGCTGACTTAGGTAATGAGCAATGGACACATCTATGGAGTGGACAAAGTCCTAGGTTATCACAACCTAGTTCAGCTTCTGAATTGATAGCTGGTATCATACAAGAAACTAAACGCATACTTAACGAGTAATGAACTTAAGTTGTTTTAAGAAAAGTTGCTATTTTTAAAATGATAGCAACTTTTTTGTTTTATGTTTCGTGTATCTACTACAGTCATCGTTGTTTTATCCTAACCTTAACCGTTGAAACAATTGAAGAATATAATTTAATCTAGTGAATCTCATAAATCATCTATGGTATCATGTAACTGGTGATACTATGATAAATATTGGATTAACAGGTTGGGGAGACCATGATACTTTGTACGAAGATTTACAGCGTAAATCAGATAAGTTAATTACATATGCAAGTCACTTTCCCATCGTAGAATTAGATGCATCTTATTATGCGATACAACCTGAAAGAAATATTAGAAAATGGATAAGAGAGACGCCTGAGAGATTCCAATTTATAGTTAAAATTCATCAGGCATTAACACTTCATGCAGATTATCATGATTTTGCAGAATCAAGACAAATACTTTTTGATCAGTTTAAAGCGATGTTAACGCCATTAAAATCTGAACAAAAGTTAGCGATGGTATTAGTACAATTTCCGCCTTGGTTTGATTGCACAGTACAGAACATCAGATATATTCGATATGTACGAGAACAGTTGAAAGCATTTCCTGTTTGTATAGAATTTAGACATCAATCCTGGTTTAATGATCAATTTAAAGAAGAAACATTAGCTTTTTTAACTGAATATGACATGATACACGCAGTATGTGATGAACCACAAGTTGGACAAGGTTCCATACCCTTAGTCAATCGTATTACAAACGAGACAGCATTTGTGCGTTATCATGGCAGAAATGAACATGGATGGACGAAAAAAGATATGACGGATGAAGCATGGAGAGATGTAAGGTACTTGTACGATTATAATAAACAAGAACTTCAAGATTTAGCACAAAAAGTAAAGCTATTAGAACAAAAAGCTAAAAATATTTATGTAGTTTTTAATAATAACTCAGGTGGTCATGCTGCACAAAATGCTAAGATATATCAAACATTACTAGGCATTGATTATGAAGGCTTAGCACCACAACAATTAAAATTATTTTAGGAGCGATCGTATATGTTAACAATAATTATTTTGATTTTAATTGGTGGTTTATCAGCTGTTTTAGGTTCTCTTGTAGGCATTGGTGGCGGCATTATTATCGTTCCGACTTTAGTTTATTTAGGTGTAGAAAACGATTTACTAAATGGAATCACACCTCAAATTGCCATAGGGACATCTTCACTGATATTAATCGTGACAGGATTATCATCAACATTAGGTTATTTGAAAACAAAACAAGTTGATGTGAAAAACGGTTCTATCTTTTTATTTGGATTGTTACCAGGTTCTTTGGTTGGGTCTATTTTAAGTCGTTTTTTAACTTTAGACTCTTTTAATTTATATTTTGGTATCTTTTTGATATTTGTAGCAATTTTGCTCATGATAAGAAATAATATTAAACCGATGAAAATGTTTAATAAGCCAAAGTATGCACGTACATATGTAGATGGTTATGGAAAGACACATCATTATAGTGTTCCGCCAGTTGTAGCATTTGTATCAACGTTATTTATAGGTGTTTTGACAGGATTATTTGGTATTGGTGGTGGCGCATTAATGACACCTTTAATGTTAATTGTTTTCAGATTTCCACCACATGTTGCTGTCGGTACAAGCATGATGATGATATTCTTTTCTAGCGTAATGAGTTCTGTTGGGCATATTGCCCAAGGACATGTGGCTTGGGTTTATTCTATTGTATTAATCATCTCTAGCTATTTGGGTGCTAAAATAGGCGTGAAAGTAAATCAATCCATACAATCAAATACTGTCGTTATGTTATTGAGAACAGTTATGCTTATAATGGGACTATATTTAATCATTAAGTCATTTTTATAAACTAAGAGGAGGGAACCAAGGTGAAATTAACTATTTACCATACAAATGATATCCATAGTCATTTGCATGAGTATGCCCGCATTTCCGAATATTTAGCTCAAGAGAGACCAAAATTAAATCACCCCTCGCTCTATTTAGATATTGGAGACCATGTAGATCTATCTGCACCTGTTACAGAAGCTACTATGGGAATAAAAAATGTTGAACTATTAAATAAAGCACGTTGTGATATAGCAACTATTGGTAATAACGAAGGTATGACCATTTCACATGATGCATTAAATACACTTTATGACAATGCAAAATTTGATGTAACCTGTGCAAATGTTTTTGACGAACAGGGTGACTTACCGCGAAATATCACATCATCAATCATTAAGGAAATTGAAGGTGTGAGAATCTTATTTGTTGCAGCAACTGCGCCATTCACGCCATTTTATAGAGCATTGGATTGGGTTGTTACCAATCCATTAGAAGCCATTAAAGACGAAATCAGCGTGAACGAAGGTGATTATGATTTATTGATTATTATGAGCCATGTAGGCGTATTCTTTGATGAGAAATTATGCCAAGAAATTCCTGAAATAGATTTAATACTAGGGAGTCATACACATCATTATTTTGAAAATGGAGAAATGAACAATGGTGTATTAATGGCAGCTGCAGGTAAATATGGTCATTTTTTAGGTGAAGTGACATTAGAAATAGACCGTAATAGAGTTGTAGATAAGCAAGCGGTGATTTATCCAGTAGACACTTTACCTGAGGTTGAAACACATTTCGAAAGTGAAGGTAAAGCACTGTTAAGCGATCCAATTATTAATCGACCAGTTGAATTACCAAGAAGGACAGATGTTATAACAAAGACATCTTATATGTTAGCTGAAAGTGTATTTGAATTTACAAATGCTGACTGTACAATCATTAACGCAGGTTTGATTGTAAAAGGTATCTCAGCGAATCAAATGACAGAGTTTGACATTCATCAAATGTTACCTCATCCTATCAATGCCGTTCGTATCCGTTTAAATGGTCTGGAATTAAAAAATATAATTATTAAAAGCCAAAAACAAGAATATCTACATGAACATGCACAAGGTTTAGGTTTTAGAGGAGATATTTTTGGTGGCTATATACTATATAATTTAGGATTGATCGAATCAGAATCAAGATATTTCATCAATGGAGAAGAAATTGAAGACGATAAAATTTATGTGTTAGGTACCGTTGATATGTATACATTTGGTCGTTATTTTCCTACACTAAAAGAACAATCTATAGATTACTTAATGCCAGAATTTTTAAGAGATATTTATAAAGAAAAAATGCTCGAATACTAAAATATTACATTTTACGTTTTAATTTAATCCGATTTTCGTTATAATGATTACAGATTTGAAATCAGGAGGAATTGTGCGGTTATGGCTACTAAAAATGAAGAAATTTTACGTAAACCAGATTGGTTGAAAATAAAACTGAATACTAACGAAAACTACACTGGTCTTAAGAAAATGATGCGAGAAAAGAACTTACATACAGTGTGTGAAGAAGCAAAATGTCCAAACATACATGAGTGTTGGGGCGAACGTCGTACTGCTACGTTTATGATTTTAGGCGCAGTTTGTACGCGTGCATGCCGTTTCTGTGCGGTTAAAACCGGATTGCCTAATGAGTTAGATTTAGATGAGCCAGAGCGTGTGGCAGAATCTGTTGAATTAATGAATTTAAAACATGTTGTTATAACAGCGGTTGCACGTGATGATTTAAGAGATGCTGGTTCAAATGTTTATGCTGAAACAGTCCGTAAAGTACGTGAGCGTAACCCTTACACTTCAATAGAAATATTACCATCTGATATGGGTGGTGACTTTGAAGCTTTAGAAACGTTAATGGCTTCAAAACCAGATATTTTAAACCATAATATTGAAACAGTTCGTCGTTTAACACCAAGAGTTCGTGCTAGAGCGACTTATGACCGTACTTTAGAATTTTTAAGACGTTCTAAAGAATTACAACCTGATATACCAACAAAATCTAGTTTAATGGTAGGACTAGGTGAAACTCATGAAGAAATTTATGAAACAATGGATGATTTACGTGCGAATGACGTAGATATCTTGACTATTGGTCAATATTTGCAACCTTCACGTAAACACTTAAAAGTTGAAAAATACTATACACCTTTAGAATTTGGTAAATTAAGAAAAGTTGCAATGGATAAAGGTTTCAAACATTGCCAAGCTGGACCGCTTGTGAGAAGTTCTTATCATGCAGATGAGCAAGTAAATGAAGCTGCAAAAGAAAGACATCGTCTAGGTGAAGAAAAACTTAGTACAGATTCTAATAGTTAAAACATAGATATTGCATTTAAAGACTTAGTTCAATTAGGGATATTAACGACGCGCGTTAACTCACTTTGGGCTAAGTCTTTTATTAGAAATAATAAAAATTGATTACTAACCTATTAAAGACAGACAATGTACGGTTAAATTGAGTAATGAAAATTAGATTAGGTGAGTATAATGATAAAAGTTAATAGTTTTTATTTTGAAATTATAGAAGATTATAGAGAATGTTTTGATGAAACATTATTTGCAAATCGTTACGCAGATATTTTAGATAAGTATGACTATATTGTGGGAGATTTTGGGTATGATCAATTAAGATTAAAAGGATTCTATAAAGATTCGAATAAAAAAGCTGAATTAAGTAAGCGTTTTTCCACAATTCAAGATTATTTATTAGAATACTGCAACTTTGGGTGTCCGTATTTTATTCTTAGAAAAGTTCCAGAAAATGAAATTAAATCCCAAATTGAAGCAGAAGATGAAAATGCAGAGATATCATTTGAAGAAAATAAATTACAAGATGTTAAAATTCAACCAACGATTCAAGATACAGAACAGTAAGTTGATGTAGATTTAGCGTCAGTTTAATATTAAAAACAAGTTAGGCTGCTATTCAACCGAGGAGTTACGGGTAATGAATAGTAGCTTTTTTATGTAGATTTATCATGACGCTAAATAAAATAAAAAAGGCTGATTATCGTAAATGACTCAGCCTTTTTCAATGACATTGTGTCTTATCATGTGCATCGATTTAATTAATAATATGACATAGAAATAATATTTAACGAACTGTATTTTGAACTTGTGCGTTTGCCACAGCAATTATTGTATGACTTGATTGAGATATTCAGTGATTTCATTACCTTCATTTTCAGTTACACCTAAAATATAAGCAATGTATCCTTCTTCTTCTAAATCATCTGTACCAATAATGCCAAATTTATTTGTTTGCATGTTTAAAACAATTGTTTTTCCAAAATGACGATTGGTTTGTATAAGCATTAAATCATAACGACTAAATTCTCCGACGAAACCTACAAATTGTACCTGTGATGATTCATCATCGTCATAAAGATACATATCTATCATAAAAACACCCTTTCATCATTGAGATATTAAAGTTTTTATTATTCGAATCATTCAATGAACTTAAAAAGTCTTAATTTACAGTATAACCATAAATGAATTCGACTGCAAAGGTATGGTATGATGAGAATGATAGGGGTGACTTAGATGTATTTTGTTAATAAAGAAAAGTTAGATAAAAAATTAAACTATTTACAACAATTAGTTAATGATTATCCAGATTATAGAGATAATCACTATGCATTTGAAAGAATTTCACAAATGTTGATTGAATCATCGGTAGATATTGGTAATATGATCATTGATGGCTTTATTTTGAGAGATCCAGGAAATTATAAAGATGTCATTGATATTTTAGAATTAGAAAATGTAATTTCTAAAGATACTCAAAATAATGTTAACCAAACTGTTGATGTCAGAAAGCAATTCGTTCATTTTTATGATGAACTTGATACGATTCAATTGAAACCACTTTTTGATAAAACACTTGATTATTATCAACAATTTATCGATGAAGTAATACAATTTTTGAATAATGAAAATGTACCTATAACAGCATTTGGTCAAAAAGGAGAGAAGTAATTTTTGATGAAACAGTACAAAGCATATCTCATTGATTTGGATGGTACGATGTACAAAGGGAATGAAAAAATTGATGGTGCAGCACAGTTTATTGAATACTTAAACAAGCATCAAATACCTCATTTATTTGTCACGAATAACTCTACTAAAGAACCATCAGAAGTAGCAGAAAAATTAAAAGTGATGGGAATTGATGCTACAGCAGATGAAGTAGTTACATCAGCACTGGCAACTGCAGAGTATATTGCTGATGAACAACCAGGTGCTTCAATCTATATGTTAGGTGGCGCTGGTTTAGAAAAAGCGTTAACGCAACATCAATTAAAAATAAAAGGTGATGAGTTTGTAGATTATGTAGTTATTGGTTTGGATGAAGCTGTAACTTATGAAAAACTAGCAACTGCTACACTAGGTGTTCGAAACGGAGCAAAATTCATTTCAACAAATAAAGATGTATCCATTCCAAAAGAACGTGGGTTCTTACCTGGTAATGGCGCAATTACAAGTGTTGTGTCAGTATCTACAGGCGTTGAACCAACATTCATTGGTAAACCGGAACCTATTATTATGAATAAAGCCTTAGAAATTTTGGGGTTAGATTGTTCTGAAGTTGCAATGATAGGTGATTTATATGATACAGATATACTTTCTGGAATCAATGTTAATGTTGATACAATACATGTTCAAACAGGTGTATCAACTTTAGATGATGTAAACCAAAAAGAAATACCGCCAACATATAGTTTTAAAGATTTAAACGAGGTAATCAAAGAACTCGAAGTTTAGGAGTGATTGAATGCAAAAAATCGTAGTAAGTAGAAAAATTCCACAGAAATTTATCAAACAATTAGAGGACATCGGTGAAGTAGAAGTTTGGGATGCATCGTTGACCCCTATGCCAAGAGAGAAATTTTTAACTGCTTTAAAAGACGCGACAGCTTGTTTTGTGACATTAAGTGAAACAATGGATGAAGAAGTCATTGAAGCTGCACCAAATCTGAAAGTCATAGCAAACATGGCAGTAGGTTATGATAATATAGATGTTGATTTGATGCAAAGTAAGGGTATTGTTGTGACGAATACACCAAGCGTGTTAACTGAAACAACGGCAGAATTAGGCTTTACTTTGATGCTTGCAGTGGCAAGACGTGTAGTCGAAGCGGAAACATATGTTCAAAATGGTGAATGGCAGAGTTGGGGACCGTATTTATTTGCTGGTAAAGATTTATATCATGCTAACGTCGGCATTTATGGTATGGGCGATATTGGAAAAGCATTCGCGAGACGTCTAAAAGGTTTTAATACGAATATTATGTATCATAACAGAACAAGACATAAAGATGATGAAGAAGCGCTTGGCGCATTATACGTTTCATTTGAAACATTATTAAAAGAGAGCGACTTTGTGATTTGTACGGTACCATTAACTCCAGAAACACGTGATAAGTTTGACGATAAGGCATTTAAAATGATGAAAAATGATGCGATTTTTATCAATATCGGTAGGGGCGCTGTCGTTGACGAGGAAGCATTAGTGAAGGCTTTACAAAATGGTGAAATTAAAGCATGTGGATTGGATGTTTTAAGAGAAGAACCCATTGATATGAAACATTCGTTACTTTCAATGAACAATGCAACGATACTCCCACATATTGGAAGTGCATCGGTGATAACAAGAAACCGAATGATACAACTTTGTGTAGATAATATAAAGTTAGTATTAAGTGAAAAAGAACCTAAGACTCCCGTGGTATAAATTACTTATACCATGTCAAGCTACTCATTACTTGATTAACCCAAGTGAAGAGTAGCTTAATTTTTAGAAATATTTACAATGAATATCAGTCATTTAAATTTGCATTATTACTAAAAGATGATTGCCACATATGATAACTGTGGTTGTTGCATTATTAGATCATTATATCTTGGTTTAAAATGTTTTATTGAATACACATTAAATTTTGTAAAAGAATTTAATGTGTATTTTTTTGATTTTTAAAATAATGCTCTATTTATTTATATTCTATCTAACAATTTTGTTATATAGATGCACAAATATTTAATTGTAATGGCGTAGGAAAAATTGTATAATTAATTGGTGAAAAAGTTGAATAATTTATATACAATAAAGTGTAAAACATAAAAAATAATTTAATGAAGATAATTAATGTTGAATTTACATAAATGCTAGAGGTGAAATATGCAAAAAAACGATAAAGAATGTACTGCTTTACAAAAATTCAAACCATGGTTATTGATAGTAATGTACTTAGCTATATTAATTGCATTATATTTAATTTATGGTACAGGAGATACACACAATAACTTTATTTACAATGAATTTTAATTAAGGAGACTATCATGAAAGACATCATTCGAACTTTAATAGAGCATGGAGAAAACTGCCCAAATCAAGTTGCAGTTAAACATAATGACGAAATTCTGACATATGAAGCGCTCAATCGCTTTGCTAATCAACTTGCAATCCTATTGAAAGATGCTAAAACACCACTAATTTTATATGGGCACATGTCCCCGTTTATGATTGTGGGAATGATAGGTAGTATGAAAGCAGGTTGTGGCTATGTTCCCCTAGATACTTCTATCCCTCAAGATCGTATTCTATCTATTATAAATAAAATAGAGCCTCGATTTATATTTAATACTACTGATGAACAACTAGAAATTGAGGATATTTCCTTTATTTCAAAAGATTTATTAACAGGCGTAAAACAAAATGAGGACACAGTAAGTAAAATTAAAGATTCAGATATTGCTTATACTATTTTCACATCAGGTTCTACTGGAGAGCCCAAAGGTGTACAAATCAGTTATGAGAGCCTCAATCTTTTTACAAATTGGATGTTAGAACTTAATCAAGTTGGTTCAAATCAACAATGGTTAAATCAAGCGCCTTTTTCATTTGATTTGTCTGTCATGTCTATATATCCATGTTTAATGACTGCTGGAACTTTGAACTTAGTTGATAAGACAATGATTAATAAACCAAAATTATTAAATGAAATGTTAGAAGAATCAAAAATAAATGTATGGGTATCTACACCCTCATTTATGGAAATGTGTCTCATGCTGCCTCGCTTGACAGAAGCATATTACAGTAATTTAAAGGAATTTTTCTTTTGCGGCGAGATATTGGCAAATAAAACTGCAAAACTATTGCTGCAACGTTTCCCATCTGCTTATATTTACAACACTTATGGGCCTACAGAAGCTACGGTAGCAGTTACAAGTATATTAGTTACAGAAGAAGTGATAAATCAGTACAATCCTTTACCAGTAGGATTACCGCAACCGGGAACGAAGTTATCTTTGACTCATGAAGGCGAACTAATTATTTCAGGGAAATGTGTAAGTGAAGGATATGTCAAAGACGAACTACGTTCTAAAAAAGTATTTAACAAGTTAGACGGCCAGAAATCTTATTACACTGGTGACAAAGCACAATTTATTAATAATCAATGGTTTATTAATGGGAGAATAGATTATCAAATTAAATTAAACGGTTATCGTATGGAATTAGAAGAAATTGAATTTCAATTGCGAAAATTAGAAAAGATTAGAGATGCGATTGTCGTACCAACTTATAAAAATAACAAAGTCACTCATTTAAATGCCGCAGTAATATTGAATCATTGTGATGAGGTAAAAGAAGTTCAAACTTTGACACATGATATCAAAACTGAGTTGAAACCTGTACTGCCTGAATATATGATTCCCAAAAAGATAATATATATGAAGAAATTACCGCTTACGATGAATGGGAAATTGGATCGTAAGAAGATTGCTGAGGCTATATTGAAATGATTCCATATGGCGATTTTACATTCTTTTTTATAGCATTAGTAATATTATTACCAGTTATCATATTAGGATTTATGGGCAAACAGAGCAAAATCTATAATGGTCTTAGTACAGCCGTTATGATTATATTAATATTCTCATCGACTAAGCATAACCTATTTGGGCAAACGTATTTAAGCTTAGAATTGATAAATTTTATACTTTATCTGATTTGGCAAGTGATGATTATTATATATTATTGGCATTCTCGAGCTAAAAATAATACTACAACAAAATTTATATCAGTTATTTTTCTTTCTATTTTGCCACTGATTATTGTGAAAGTTATGCAAAGTTCGTGGTTTGGTACTGCGCAGTTAAAACTACATGAGAGTAAATTTATTGAATTTATAGGGTTTTTAGGCATTTCATATGTAACTTTTAAAAGTGTTCAACTATTAATGGAAATTAGAGATGGCTCAATCAAAGAGGTAAGACTTTGGAAAGTAGTACAGTTTATATCATTTTTTCCAACCATTTCTTCAGGACCGATTGACCGTTACAAACGTTTTGTAAAAGATGACAATAAAATTCTGAGTGGAAGTGACTATAGTCATTTATTAGTCAAAGCAATACATTACATCATGCTCGGATATTTATATAAATACATTATTGCTTATTTAATACAAACATTTGCAATTAATCCATTAATGCTGGATTTTTCTGGTGTTATCACAAAATGGCTATATATGTATGCTTACAGTTTATATTTATTTTTTGATTTTGCCGGTTATTCACTTTTTGCTATAGCATTTAGTTATATTTATGGTATTCAAACCCCGCAAAACTTTAACCAACCATTTAAAGCTAAAAATATTAAAGATTTTTGGAATAGATGGCATATGTCACTCTCATTCTGGTTTAGAGATTGTATTTATATGCGTTCATTATTCTTTATGTCAAAGAAAAAATTACTGAAAAGTCAATTTGCAATGTCGAATATAGCATTTTTCTTAAACTTTTTAATAATGGGCATCTGGCATGGTATTGAAATTTATTATATTTTGTATGGTTTGTACCATGCAGCATTATTTATTGGATATGGTTATTATGAAAAATGGAGAAAAAACCATCGTCCATGTTGGCAGAACCAGTTTACAACTGCTTTAAGTATTGTTGTAACGTTTCACTTTGTAACATTCGGTTTTCTGATTTTTTCTGGAAAACTTTTTTAAAATGAGGAGGAATTATAATGGAATTTAAAGAACAAGTGTTAGATCTATTAGCTGAAGTAACTGAAAGTAATATCGTGAAAGAAAACCCTGACGTTGAATTATTTGAAGAAGGTATTATAGATTCATTTCAAACGGTTGGTTTATTATTAGAAATTCAAAATAAATTAGATATAGAAGTTTCAATTATGGATTTTGACAGAGATGAATGGGCAACGCCTAATAAGATTGTAACGGCATTAGAAGAATTAAAATGAAATTAAAACACTTTATTCCAATTATTATCAGTCTATGTTTATTTGGGATTTTCTTAATATTACCTTCTAGCTGGTTTAGTGGATTAATTACTCCGAAAACTATAGAAAATCAACGCACTTCACTATCAGATCAAGTGTTAAAAGGTACGTTAATACAAGATAAGATGTTTAAATCGAATCATTTTTATCCTATTTATGGTTCTAGTGAACTTGGAAAGGATGATCCGTTTAATCCATCTATGTTATTGCGCAACAAAAATACGTATGCTAAACAACCATTTCTAATTGGCACAGGTGGTTCTACAGATTTGATTAATGCTGTGGAATTAGCTTCACAATATGATCATTTAAAAGGAAAGAAAATGGCACTTATCATATCACCACAATGGTTTACGGACCATGGATTAACTAATAAAAATTTTGATGCACGTATATCTAAAGCACAATTGAATCGTTTATTTAATCAAAATTATTTAAGTCCAGAGCTTAAACAACGCTATGCAAAGCGTTTATTGAGATTTAAAAATGTAGAAAACCGAAAATATTTAGAAAAAGTAGCTAAAGGTAAAACCAACAATAAAGACCAATATTTATCACCGTTTAAAATGAATCAATTTGAAAAAATTGAAGCGATAAAGTCGAATTTCCCACTTTCAAATACTGAGCTAGAAGATATTAAACCAGTAACAGCTCAAGATGAAAGTTGGAAAATGCTTCTCAATAAATCTGAACAATATGGCGCTAAACATTCAAAATCAAATATGTTTAAAATTAGAGATGAGTATTGGCAATTAATAAAAAAACATAAGCGTAAAGTGAATAGAGATTATGAATTTAATAGTAATTCTCCAGAGTTTAAAGATTTGGAGTTATTGGTAGATACTATGCGAGAAGCTGGTGCTGATATAGAATATATCAGTCTTCCATCAAATGGAAAGTGGTACGATCATATAGGTGTAAATAAAGAAAAACGTCAGAAAGTATATAACAAAATTAGAGAAACTGTTGTTAATCGTGGTGGGAAAATTTATGATATGACAGATAAAGATTATGAACCTTATGTTATCAGTGATGCCGTCCATATAGGATGGAAAGGCTGGGTTTATATTAGTGAGCACATTGCGCAGCACATGCGTAAATAGTTATTTTAAAATTGAACGTGGATGATTTGAAAAATATATGAAATGTAGCATATGATAGGAAATCGCAACAATAGATTTCCTATCATTTTTTTATGGACGTGATTCATGAATCCAATCTTTACATAAGTCCAGACAGTATATTGTTCAGGAAAAAGATGACTTAAATAAAATTAACTAACAAAATCAAATGTATTTCACATCGTGCATACATCGATTTTATTACTGATTTGAATATAAAAATGCACCTTCATTGAACATGAAAGTGCATTTTGTTATGAATCGGTTATTATATAACAAATTCATAAACAAAGAATTCTATAAAATTTGACGCTTTTGTTGTTTAATTTATATTTAAGTTGATCAACTAGAATACTTGTTCTACTTCTACTACTCCAGGTACTTCTTCATGTAAAGCGCGTTCGATGCCTGCTTTTAATGTGATTGTTGAACTTGGGCATGTACCACATGCACCGTGCAATTGAAGCTTAACAATTCCATCTTCTACATCTACTAACGAGCAATCGCCGCCATCACGTAGTAAGAATGGACGTAGTTTTTCAATTACTTCTGCTACTTGATCAAACATTGTTACGTTTTCAGTTGGCATGGAAATGCCTCCTTTCAAGTATATTATTTCATTTTCTGTCTATCTTTTTATTATAATAGATATATAAAGAAAAATCTATCAATCAAGACAAAAGGGGATAGTTAAAATGAATAAAGTAAGTGTAGTCGTTTATGGTGCAGATGTTGTTTGTGCAAGCTGTGTTAATGCACCAACTGCTCGAAATACTTTTGATTGGCTGCAACCATTGCTCAAAAGAAAGTATCCAGATACACAATTTGAATTTACGTATATCGATATCGAGAAGGATACTGAAAATTTAACTGATCATGACCAACAATATATTGAGCGTATTCAGGAAGATGAATTGTTCTATCCACTTGTAACGATGAATGATGAATATGTTACTGATGGATATGTACAATTGAGAGATATTACTAAATTTATGGATGCGCATTAATTTAATCATTTAGAAAAAGACACGTTCATATACTTTTAACAGAAGTTAGTAAAGTATATGAAGACGTGTCTTTGTTATTTTTGTTTAAGATTTATCCATTGTGATATTTGTATAACCATAGCACACCAGATTTTAAGATTGAAGCTAAACGACCAGTAACTGTTCTGTCCATGATGTAGGCAAAACCTTTTTTATCGCCAAGAGAACCTAAGAAACCTTGAACTTTAAGTTCTGGCATTTTTTCTGGTAGAGGCTTGCCTTGCCATTGTAGTTTCATAACATCTGCAATTTGGTCTCCTTGAACCTCAGCAAGTTGTGCACTAGGTGCATGAGGCAAATCTGCACAGTCTCCTACTACGTAAACATTTTTATAGGTTGGAACTTGATGGTATTGGTTAAGGATGACACGGCCATCTCTACTAATATCAATTGGTAAATTTCTAACAATTTCCACAGGTTGAATTCCAGCTGTCCAAACGATTAAATCTAATGGTTCAGGTACATCATTATTGAAAATCTTACCAGGTTCCACACGATTAATATCAGAGTTTGGTACTACTGTTACATCGTTCTTTCTAAACCAATTTTCTATATAACGACTTAATTTTTCAGGGAAACGTCGCAAGATGCGTTCTCCACGATCATATAAGTATATTTGTAAGTCTTTACGACTTTCACGGAGTTCACTCGCTAATTCGATGCCACTTAAACCTGCACCTACAATACCTACTTTTGCTCCGTTGGGTAGTTCACTAATATGATGAAATGTTTCCCGTGAACTTGATAACGTTTGGATACTGTGAGTATATTCTGCAGCCCCTGGAACATTATGATATTTGTCTTCACAACCAAGTCCAATAACCAATTCATCATAATCTACTTTTGTGTTGCCAACTGAAATAATTTGATCTTCCAAATTAATATCATTAATTTCTCCATACACAATATTGATACGTTCTGAATCAGGGAAATTCATACGAATATCTTTGTCTGATTTAGTACCAGCAGCTAATTCATAGAATTCTGGTTTTAAACCATGATAAGGCATACGATCAATTAATGTAATAGAATAATTTTCAGGAAGTGCAGATGGTAAAATATGAGACATAATGCGCATATTTCCGTATCCGCCACCCAATAGAACTAAATTTTTCATTTATGATACCCCTTTAGTAAAAATGTATTGAGCAATTTGATAAAAATACAACTTATTTTCGTTAATAAATAATATCTTTATCTCTTGTCGTCAATGTAAGTCAATAAATATAATGTGGTTAAATCATATTCGTCTTCATTGAACGAAATACCATTTCATAATAAGCTTACTTAGATATATTATATGCTTTTTTATATACTTCTACAAATAAACATGATGAATTGTAATTTGTAAATATATATCTTTTAAATGCAATATGATTATAACAATATAAAAATATTGTGTGAATGACATTTCATACGAAAATAAGTTTTGTTTTAATTGATTTGTAACAAAAAACGGCAAAATAACTGAATAAATAATATAAGCTAGTCATTGGTCAAAAGCGGTGTGATTTTGTTATAATTGATAAACTGATAATTAATTGAGAGGGTGTAATATGAATCCAATAGTTGAGTTCTGCATTTCGAATTTAGCGAAAGGTGGAGATTATGTATATAATCAACTTGAAAATGATCCAGGTGTAGACGTTTTAGAATATGGTTGTCTACAAAATTGTGGTATTTGCTCAAGTGGCTTGTATGCATTAGTAAACGGTGATATTGTTGAAGGAGAATCACCAGACGACTTATTACAAAATATTTATTCACATATAGAAGAAACATGGATTTTTTAGGGAGGTAATTTTAATGGCAGTAGTTGAACTGACAGAAGCGGCAGCATACGAAGTTAAAGATATGATGGAACAAAATGATATGCCGAATGGCTTTTTGAAAATTAAAGTCAATGGTGGTGGCTGTACTGGATTAACGTATGGTATGTCTGCAGAAGCTGAACCTAGTGAGAATGATGAAATATTTGAATTTCACGGTGTGAAAGTGCTGATTGATAAATATGACATACCAGTATTGGAAGGTACAAAAATTGATTTTAAACAATCGTTAATGGGCGGTGGCTTCCAAATCGACAATCCAAATGCAATTGCATCTTGTGGTTGTGGTAGTTCATTCAGAACTGCAAAAGTTTCTGGGTCACCAGAAGATTGTTAATAATTGTAAATAGAGTTTTTATAGACTATAGTTCGACTAAGTGAGGTGAGAACTATAGTCTTTTATCTGTTTATGTGAAAAAACAAACAATATATGCGTTTCGGCTTGAAAATAAACTATAAAAACTATAAAATTAGTGTTGGATGAAAAATGTCTTTTTTGTGAATTTCTATGAAAATCAGTATATTAAAAAAGACGATCGCAACAAAAAAATTATGAAAGCTTAGGTGAATGAAATGGCTCAAGAACGTAAAAAAGTTTTAGTTTTAGGCGCTGGTTACGCTGGGTTACAAGCTATTACCAAATTACAAAAGCAACTTTCGGCTGATGAGGCTGAAATTACATTAATTAATAAGAATGATTATCACTATGAAGCGACTTGGTTACATGAAGCTTCAGCTGGAACAATTAGTTATGAAGATGTTTTATACCCAGTTGAAAGTGTGATCAATAAGAATAAAGTAAACTTCATCAAAGCAGAAGTTACAAAAATCGATCGCAATGCTAAAAAAGTAGAAACTGATGCGGGCATTTTTGATTTTGATATTTTAGTTGTTGCTTTAGGTTTCGAAAGTGAAACATTTGGTATTAAAGGTATGAAAGATCATGCTTTCCAAATCGAAAATGTTTTAACTGCTCGTAAATTAGCGCGTCACATTGAAGATAAATTTGCTAACTATGCTGCATCAAAAAATAAAGACGATAAAGATTTAGCTATTATCGTTGGTGGTGCAGGATTTACAGGTGTTGAATTCTTAGGTGAATTGACTGATCGTATCCCTGAGTTATGTAACAAATATGGTGTAGATCAAACAAAAGTTAAAATTACTTGTGTAGAAGCTGCTCCAAAAATGTTACCTCAATTCTCTGATGAATTAGTAAACCATGCAGTAAGTTATTTAGAAAGCAAAGGTGTTGAATTTAAAATTGCTACACCAATCGTTGCTGCAAATGAAAAAGGTTTCGTAGTTAAGGTTAACGATGAAGAACAACAATTAGAAGCGAATACAGTTGTATGGGCTGCTGGTGTTCGTGGTAGCAAATTAATGGAAGAATCATTTGAAGGTGTGAAACGTGGCCGTATCGTTACTAACCAAGATTTAACAATCGATGGATATAATGATATTTTTGTAATAGGTGATTGTTCTGCATTTATTCCAGCTGGGGAAGAACGTCCATTACCTACAACAGCACAAATTGCTATGCAAGAAGGCGAGCACACTGCTAAGAACATTAAAAATATCCTAGAAGGTCAACCAACTCAAGAGTTTGAATATGTTGATCGTGGTACAGTTTGTTCTTTAGGTGCTAACGATGGCGTTGGCGTTGTTTATGGTAAAGATATCCAAGGTAAAAAAGCTGCATTTATGAAAAAAGTTATCGATACACGTGCGGTATTCAAACTTGGTGGCGTAGGCTTAGCATTTAAAAAAGGTAAATTTTAATAACTGATAAATACTAGATGTATATCTAGTAGTATAAATATTGAGGCTGAGACTATTTTATGTCTCAGCCTCAATTATTATATGTATGTTTTTATAAGTATAGACTGTAAATCATTTTTAATAATGGATAGGGATTAATAAATGATACAATGTGACTGAATAAACTGAAATGAGGGATGATTGATGAAAGCAATTATAAATAACACTGCTAAGGTTGAACAAGATACAATCATTGTTGGTGTACCTGAACACTTAAATCAATTAGAGGCAATAAAAATAGGTGAAGAAGATTTAAAAGACTTATTATCACCTTTAAAGGAACATCAAGTCTTTAGCACAAATGTTGGAATAATATCGACTACATTTTTTAAAGTAGAAGAGAAAGCACATAAGTTGATTACTGTAGGATTAGGAAATACTAAGGAATTAGGATACAATGATTATTTAAAAATATTTGGTAATTTATTTCAAGCTTTAAATAGCAGTAGAATCACTGAAGCTTCACTGTTATTTAATTCATTTAAATCTCAAAAAGTCGAAAAGGAAATAATCGCTGAAATTCTTGGTCAGCAAAGTGAACAATCAATTTATCATTTTGATGGTTATAAATCCAATAAATCAGCGCCTTATCAATTAAAATTAGAGATACATACAGAAGAAGATGATATTGCAAAATCTATTGAAAATGGTGAAGCAATTGCAACTGCTGTTAATTTAGCTCGTGATTATAGTAATATACCACCTAATATATTAACACCTGCTTATTATGCAGAACTGATAGAAAACCAATTTAATGACACTAATGTATTTGTTGATATCAAAGATAATAAGACTTTACAAAAAGAAGGTTTTGGGTTAATTCATGCAGTTGGTAAAGGTTCTAAAAATGGACCACGTGTAATTACATTGACTTATAATGGTGGCAAACCAGGAGAAAATCCTATTGCACTTGTAGGTAAAGGCATTACTTATGATTCAGGTGGTTATTCAATTAAATCTAAAACAGGTATGCAGACCATGAAATTTGATATGTGTGGCTCAGCAAATGTAATAGGAATGATCGAAGCTGCTCGTAAATTAGCGCTGCCATTAAATATTGTTGGTATTATTGCTGCTGCTGAAAATATGGTGAATGAAGAAGCGATGAAACCAGATGATGTTTACACAGCGCTAAGTGGGGAGTCTGTAGAGGTTTTAAATACAGATGCAGAAGGACGTCTTGTTTTAGGTGACGCTGTATTCTATGCTAATCAATTTCAGCCAAATATAATATTAGATTTTGCAACTTTAACTGGTGCTGCTGTAGCTGCGTTAGGTGAAGATAAAGCTGCCGTTTTTAATCAAAATGCTGAAGACACTTTAAAATCTATTCTAAGTCAAGCAGAAATTATGGATGAAAAAGTCTTTGAATTACCGATTACTGCTACAGAACAAGGACTGATAAGAAAAAGTGAGGTAGCTGATTTAGTCAACCATACCAATGGTCAAGGTAAAGCATTGTTTGCGGCAACATTTATCAATCATTTTGCAGGTAATACACCACATTTACATTTTGATATCGCAGGGCCTGCTACTACGAATAAACCAAGTTATAAGGGGCCAGTTGGGCCTACAGGTTATCTAATATCAACAATCGTACAATGGTTACGTAACCTGTAAAATAAACAATATTGAAGTTAAGAAAACATATGCTTCAAGTTAATTTTTAGTAGATTAACTTGAAGCTTTTTTAACTTATATAAAAAGGTTGGCAAGTTTATGAAGCATGTCTCATTTTAGTATAAAGTTTTGAATAAATATATCTAAAGATAGGATTGACAATTTGATAAGCAATTGTTATTATAAATCTCGTGATACTTTAGTTCGATAACGTAATAAAGGAGTTGTGCTTTTGTGATAAATGCAGTTGTTATAGCAGTGGTACTGATGATTGTACTCTGTTTATGTAGATTAAATGTTGTTATAAGCTTATTTATCAGTGCACTAGTTGGTGGCTTAATCGCAGGTATGAGCGTCACAGACATTGTATCTGTATTTGGTAAAAATATTGTTGATGGTGCTGAAGTAGCATTAAGTTATGCTTTATTAGGTGGATTTGCTGCGTTGATTTCTTATAGTGGTATTACAGACTATTTAGTAAATAAGATTATCAATGCGATTCATGCAGAAAACAGTAAAATGTCACGTATTAAAGTTAAAGTTATTATTATCGGTGCACTATTAATTATGAGTGTAATGAGTCAAAACTTAATACCTGTACATATTGCATTTATCCCAATTGTAATACCTCCATTAATAAGTTTGTTTAATGAACTTAATATAGATAGAAGACAAATTGCAATAATTATTGGATTTGGTTTATGTTGGCCATATGTTTTATTACCATATGGTTTCGGTCAGATTTTCCACCAAATCATTCAAAGTGGATTCTCTAAAGCAGATCATCCAATTGAAATGGGTATGATATGGAAAGCAATGCTGATTCCATCATTAGGCTATATTGTTGGCTTAATCGCAGGTATTTATTATTATAGAAAACCTAGAAAATACTCTGAACATAAAGACATTAAAGATATGAGTGAAATTGAAATTAGACCTTATGTTCTCGTAGTAACGATTATTTCTATTATTGCTACTTTTTTAGTACAGATGTTCACTGATTCTATGATATTTGGGGCTTTAGCCGGCGTACTTGTTTTCTTCATTTCACGTGCTTATAAGTGGACTGAGTTAGATCAAAAATTTGTAGATGGTATTAAAATCATGTCATTTATAGGTGTTGTGATTTTATCAGCAAATGGTTTTGCAGGTGTAATGAATGAAACAGGAGATATAGGTAATTTAGTAAGTGGGCTTAGTGGTGTTATTGGAGAAAATAAATTAGTTAGTATTATTGT
Organism: Staphylococcus sp. GDB9P120P; assembly: GCF_017893435.1. Lineage (NCBI taxonomy): Bacteria > Bacillati > Bacillota > Bacilli > Caryophanales > Staphylococcaceae > Staphylococcus > Staphylococcus sp. GDB9P120P. The sequence continues at coordinate 952,526 of NZ_JAESNB010000008.1, read as the reverse complement.
AATGTACATTATTGGTTTGGTCGTGACTTTAGGAATTGGCTCATCATTTGCAACAATACCTATTATTGCAACGTTGTTTGTGCCATTAGGTGAATCTTTGGGACTAAGTACCATGGCATTAATTGCTTTGATAGGAACGGCGAGTGCATTAGGAGATTCGGGGTCACCTGCGAGCGATTCAACATTAGGTCCTACAGCAGGTTTAGATGTTGATGGTCAACATGATCACATTCGTGATACATGTATTCCAAACTTTGTTTTTTATAATATTCCTCTAATCATTTTTGGCACTATTGCGGCTATGATATTATAGACCTAAGAATAAGAAAAAGAGGTGTCTTCAATGGCAAATATGCTTGATGCTTTAAAAATAAAGGTAGAGCGACAAGAACATGGACTTATGGTTATGTCTATGCCAGTCACAGATGAAGTAAAACAACCATTTGGCTTTTTACATGGTGGTGCGAGCTTAGCGCTTGGAGAAACAGCATGCTCAATGGGAGCTGCTGACATTATTGACACAGAGCATTTTATTCCTTTAGGTCTCGAAATGAATGCAAATCATATAGGTTCGACGACTGAAGGAACGATATTTGCGACTGCTACAATCATTCATGAAGGTAGTACAACCCAAGTTTGGAACATAGATATCAAAGATCAAAATGATAGACTGATATGTGTTATGAGAGGTACAATTGCCATTAAACCACGTAAACGACAGTAAGGCATTGAAGTATTAGATTAATGATATTTACTTTAATGAAATCAGATTTTTAAATGCTAATTAAGTCTTAAAATAAATCATATAAAAAGGACTCATTCACAGTTAGCGGATGAGTCCTTTCAGAAAGTAGACAAACCCTTCGCATTAATTTGCGAAGGGTTTGTATATTTTCTATTTATATCGTTTTTTCAAATAGGACTTTTCCCCTTGAACTAATCTTTATTCGTTAATTTCATTATTTAATGCTTCTTGAAAATGGAGTGTGTCCTTCTCAGCTAATTCAGTAGTATACTTATTCTTATTTGCATTTGCTTTAATATGCGTAGCATCAATAAATAAAGATGACTGATCTATTAAATTATTTTTAATATTTTCTTAAATATTTGTCTTCGACAAGTTCATATACAAATTTCAAATCTAATATCGGATCGACTTTACGCAATAAATGATTATTAAGGACTCATTAAGAGATAGAAATCATTTCATATTGATCTCTTTTATCAATTGATTTATTCAACACAATAAACACCACCACTGCTTAATTTACATATATTATAATATTGGCAGTGATTTATGCCGACCCCTGCGGGAATAGCACTAGTCGAAGACTACAGGCTAAGGCAGTGCCCGCGGAAAGCGTGCACAAAGAAACTGCCAACAAAGTCAGAGACTTTGTCGACAGTCTTAGCCATTTCAATTTTTAGAAATTCAAATCAATGAGACAAGATAGTCTCTGAATTAGTAGTATTTTAGTGTGATATTGGCAGTGATTTATGCCGACTCCTGCGGGAATAGCACTAGCCGAAGACTACAGGCTAAGGCAGTGCCCGCGGAAAGCGTGCACAAAGAAACTGCCAACAAAGTCAGAGACTTTGTCAACAGTCCTTTTTGATAACATAGTATTTGAAATTTTTGATGCTGCTTCACAGGCACCCATGATATTTCATTCAAAAGGGCTGAGTTTTAAGTCGGCTAGACCACCCGATACAAATAAATAGGGTAACCATTCTAAATGAGCAGAAGTAGAAGGCAGCCCTGAATCTGACACAGATGCGTCATCATTTGTAATGATTTGTTTGATAATCAGCTGTTGCATTAATGTATCTTTGAAACCTGTTATGGAATAAAAAATACGCATTCCTGATATTGGAATGCGTAATTAAATGATATTACAATTTTGTGTCTTTTAAGTCTTTTTGTATGTCATCACGTTTTGTTCTTTTTGAAGCGGGTGTCTTCAAATTATATGCTGATTTAATAATAAGGTGACTTGCTAACGGCCCCGTGATCAAAATGAATAATATACCGATAAGTAATTGCATATTTACATAACCTTCACGACCTATGAAATATAAGAAAACACCACTTATAAGTAACATTGCTCCTAATGTAGCAGCTTTACCAGCAGCATGCGCACGTGCATATACATCATCTAAACGTAAGAGGCCAATCGCAGCTAGTGCACTTATGAGTGAGCCAAGGATAACCAAAATAAGAGCTATACTAATGATGATCGTTGTTATCATGCTCAATCACCTTACCTTTATCCATATATTTTGCAAACACTGCAGTTCCTAAAAACGCTAAAATACCAATTAATAAAATGGCAACCATCATATATTTAGTACCCAAGAAAATACTAAATAGTGCTACAATCGCCATCAGTTGGATACCCATTGCATCAAGTGCCACAACCCTATCAGCAAGAGAAGGGCCGATAATGACACGAACAAGCATACCAAACATTGACAATGTTACAATAACTAATGCCACGATTAATATCACGTTGTAGTTCATTAATACTCGCCTACCTCTCTTACCACTTTTTCAAGTGATGATTTAATACTTTCTATTTCTTCTTCTTTAGTACTGAAATCAATACTGTGAATATATATTTGTTTGCGATCATCACTGATACCTAGAACAATCGTACCAGGTGTGAGTGTAATCAAGTTTGATAACAACACAATTTGCCAATCTTTTTTCAAATCTGTTGGATACGTAAAAAAGGCGGGTTCATTGTTAATTTTAGGTTTAGTAACGATTCTAATAACATCAATATTTGCTTTAACCAATTCTACTAAAAAGACGATAAATAATTTTATAATTTTATAAATAGTAATAATATAAAATCTACCGGGTAAGACACCACGCATCAGGAATACTAACAATAGACCAAATATATAACCTAATAGGAAATTATTAAATGTATAGCTACCTGTTACAAATAGCCAAAACACTGATAAAATTAAATTTACTAATATTTGAATTGCCATATTATTTGCCCCCCAATACGCTGTCTATATAAACACTAGGATTATAGAATGTTTCGGCAGCATCTTTTATGATTGGTTGTAAAAAGTCAGCGGATAGGCCAAATATTACTGATATAGCAACTGCAATAACAGCTACTGTTAAAATACCTTTGTATTGCAGTTTAGGATTGACTTCATAACCTTCAGATTCTCCGAAGAAACCTTTTAAGAAAATACGAATAACTGAGTAAAGTACAACTAAACTAGATAATAAAACAATCATACCACTTAAATAAAATCCTTTTTCGAAAGTAGCTTGAACAATGTAATATTTTCCATAAAAACCGCTTAACGGTGGTATACCGGCTAAACTCAAAGCAGCGATAAAGAAAGACCAGCCTAATACAGGGTAATGTTTGATTAAACCACCATACTTACGTAAATCGTGTGTCTTGGTGATTTTATACATGACACCAATTAAGAAAAATAGTGCTGCTTTAATCAACATGTCATGTAATGTATAATAAATTGCTCCCATCATACCGGCCTGATTCATCATTGCTACACCTACTAAAATGACACCAACAGCAATCATAATATTATAAATTATGATTTTTTTAGTATCAAAGTAGCTAACTGCGCCTACACAACCAAAAATAATTGTAAGTAAGGCTAAGAATAAAATGGTGTACAGTGAAAAGTTAGAAGAATCACCAAAGAATAAGCTTGCTGTTCTAGCTATTGCGTAAACGCCAACTTTTGTTAACAATGCACCAAAGAAGGCAATAATTGCTATAGGTGGCGCATAATAAGCGCCTGGTAGCCAGATATACATTGGGAACACACCAGCTTTTGTAGCAAAGACAAAGATAAACATAATAAATATAATACTGATAATTCCTTTATCTTGTGTTGACAGTTGACTTAATTTTTCACTAATATCTGCTAAATTCAATGTGCCTACAACAGAATAAAGCATTGCGACGGCTATAACAAAGAAAGCAGAAGATGTCACATTCACAAGTACATATTTTATCGTTTCACTCAATTGAACTTGTGTGCCACCAATAACTAATAAAATATAAGATGCCATTAAAAATACTTCAAAGAATACGAAAAGGTTGAAAATATCACCAGTTATAAATGACCCTATAACACCAGTGAGCATAAACATTATGGCAAAATAATAGTAATATGTTTCACGCTCGATACCTACAGATTGATATGAATATAAAATAATCAACATCGTTACAATTAAACTTGTAATCACAAGTAAAATACTAAAAATATCTGTAACAAAAACAATACTATATGGTGCATCCCATGAACCAAGTTCGAGTTTTATAGGTCCGTCTCTGAGAATATTTTTTAAATTTATAAAAGCAAAAATTAATGTAATTGCAGTACCTGTTAATGCAACGTAGCGTTTAATTTTAGGGCGTTTACCAATAAAAATTAATGCAATAATTGTTAACATTGGTATGACGAGTAATGAAATAATAAGATTACTCTCTATCATTATCTAGCACCCCTTTCATACTTTCTACGTTGTCTGTACCTAGTTCTTTATAGCTTCTAAAAGCCAATACTAAGAAAAAGGCTGTTACAGAAAATGAAATTACTATTGCTGTTAATATGAGTGCTTGTGGAATTGGATCCACATATGAAGTGAACCCTTTTTCATAAATAGGGACTTCACCTTTCTTAAGACCACCCATAGTTATTAAGAATAAATTAGCTGTATGTGTTTGTAATGTAGTCCCAATAATGATGCGTATCAAACTTTTAGAAAGAATGAGATAGACGCTCATTGCAGTGAGAATACCACAAACAAAAATCATCACTATTTCCATTACTCATTCTCTCCAATCGCTAATATTATAGTCATTATTGTGCCAACAACCGCACATAAAACACCTAAATCGAAAAATGTGGCAGTGTGCATTTCTATAGGTTTTAAAATACCTAATGGAATCTCAAATGGCGTATGCGTAAAGAAGTTTTTATTGTATAGCCAACTCGCCATAGGTGTAGCTAAACAAAAGAATAACCCGATACCAATGAGTTTCTTGAAGTCCCATGGGTATATTTTACGCATAGTCTTAATATCGTAAGCCACTGCTACAATCACAAGTGAACTTGATAGTAGTAGGCCACCGACGAAACCGCCACCAGGTGTATAATGTCCTGTTAAAAATAGGTGTAAACCAAACATAACGATTAAGAAGAAAATCACGATAGCTGAGTATTGGAAAATTAAATTATTTTTCTGTCTTTTCAATGTGAGTTCCTCCTTCATCATTTGGTTTGTTTTTATAACGAAGTTTAATCATTGTGTAAACACCTAAACCTGCAATACCTAGTACAGAGGATTCGAATAAAGTATCGGTACCACGGAAATCAACTAGAATAACGTTGACCATGTTTGTACCATGTGCTAAATCATATACATGCGCTTTATAAAATTCTCCAATTGAGCCAAAGTGTCTATTACCGTAAGTGATTAAACCTAATACTGTTACAACGGTACCAGCACCGATGGCAATAATAATGTTCAGCCATTTATATGAAGTTGATTCGTTGTGTCGATTTAAATTTGGCAAATGATAGAAACATAATAAGAACAATGCAGTAGAAATAGATTCTACAACAAATTGCGTCAATGCTAAGTCTGGTGCACCAAAGAAAATAAAGAAGATCGCTACTGCATATCCTACTGCACTTGCCATGATGATACTGAATAGGCGAGAGCGTGCAAATATAATCATAGATGCTGCTGTAATGATAATGACTACGATGATCAATTCAAATGGTCTGATTTCACTAACATCTTTGAAGTTAACACTGAATGGTGTTACTAATAATGTCACAAGTGTGATTACGATTAAAGACGCGAAGATGATTAATAAGTTATTACGAGTAAACCCAGTAACGTAAGTGTTAGTAAATTGACTTGAATAGCCTGGGAATACCGTTCCAAATTTATCATACCAATAATTGATTGTTAGTTTTGTAGGTTGTGCTTTTAATAAGCTAATCCAATAACCAAAGCTAAGTATTAACAAAATTCCAGCGATATAAATGCCTAATGTTGAGAAAAAGGCTGGTGTAAATCCATGGAACATATGAAACTCAGCTGTTGCGTTAGTATTATGACTGATTGCGTTTACTGCTGGTTCAATGATTGTCCCAGTCAATATTGAAGGGAAGAACCCAAAAACAATGACGAGTATTGCTAATATACCTGGAGAAATTAGCATTAATTTTGAAACTTCATGAGCTGATTTTGGTAAATTATTTGGTTTATAGCTACCTAAGAATATTTGACCAATAAACCTAACAGCATAGACAAAAGTGAATACGCTACCTAAAATTGCCACGATTGGTATGAGTATACCAATACTATTTAAACTGAAGATATTAGCGTGCGTAACTTCAATCATACTTTCAAGAAATTTCTCTTTTGATAAGAAACCATTAAATGGAGGAATACCTGCCATACTCAATGATGTAATTAACGTAATGGTAAAAGAAATTGGCATGATGGTTACTAAGCCACCCAATTTATTGACATCACGTGTTCCCGTACTGTGATCAATCGCACCAGTTACCATAAATAATGCACCTTTAAAAGTAGCATGATTTATAAGGTGAAACACAGCTGCCGTAAAGGCAGCAACGTAAATTTGACTGTCTGAGCCTTCGAAATGATAACTAACTGCTCCGATACCTAACATTGACATAATCATGCCAAGTTGTGAGACAGTTGAAAAAGCTAAGATACCTTTTAAGTCTTGTTGCTTTGTTGCATTTAACGATGCCCAAAACAGAGTGATTAACCCCACTGCAGTAATCGTCCAAATCCAACCTTGTGAAAGCGCGAATATTGGTGTCATACGTGCAACTAAATAAAGACCAGCTTTAACCATTGTTGCTGAATGCAAGTAAGCACTAACTGGCGTTGGCGCTTCCATTGCATCTGGTAACCAAACATAGAATGGAAACTGAGCTGATTTAGTCATCGCTCCTATGATTACAAAGATCATAGACAATATAAAGTAAGGGCTTGTTTGGATTTCAGACGCATGATTAATGAGCGTTTGAATACTAGTAGAATTACCTGCAAGTGATAGTAAAATAAGTCCACCTAGCAGAGAAAGACCACCCAACACAGTTATGAGCATTGATTTTTGTGCACCATAAATAGATGCTTGTTTTGTTCTCCAAAATGAAATGAGTAGAAAACTTGAAAAGGAAGTTAACTCCCAAAACAGATATAAGATAATGATATTATCTGATAATACGACCCCTAACATGGCACCCATAAAAAGCAAAAGGTAACAATAAAAATGACCTAATTGCTCTTGTCGACTTAAATAACTAATGGAATATAATACAACCAAGCTTCCGATACCAGTTATTAGTAAACTGAATAATAAGCCTAAGCCATCAACGTATAAATCGAAATTCATGCCAAAATGAGGCATCCAATTTACTTTATGTACTACGCTTTTGCCTGACATTGTTGTCGAAATGAGTGATAGAAAATATATAAATAAGACGACGGGGATAGGTAACACAAACCATCCTAAATGTATACGCTTATGTATGCGATATACAATTGGAATAATGAGTGCAAATATTAACGGTAATAATACCGCTATATGTATCAAACTCATTATTTTATCCTCCTTTTTAAAATAGTATAAGGTCATTATACATGAATAAGACTATTCTGAAAAACCACGTTAACCCTTGTGGAGCTTTAATTTAAAGTTTGTTTTAAATAAGAAGAAACACGGTATTTTTATTCAAAATTTTGTTTATATTGAATTGAATAATCTTTTTTTAATTGTGCTAAATTAGCAAGTGAGCAATTAGCATATTCAGTATTTTCTTCTTTTAATTTATTCTCTAAATTTGTAATTGCAATTTGTAAAGATTGTATATAATCCAGTTCTTCTACATTAAATGGTCTAAGTTTGGATTTTGACGTATAACGTTTTTCAAATTGACTTAAAGCTTTGCGCTCGTGAAAAAATACATTCTTAGTTTCATTTGGATGGTGCAAGTCACCTTGCTTTGGATGTTTAATGACCTGTTCAATTTGAACAAGTACTTGATTGTCATCCTCTTCTATAACAGATACACCATAACTTCCAGTTTTATGTGCAAAACGATATAACATAATTCAATACACCCCTCATTTTATGTTAGAATACATATATCATCTTAACATGAAATGGAGAATAAAAATGTCGAACTATCCTCAGCTAAATTCAGAAGTAAACGAAAATGAAATAAAAATGGTTATGCATACGAATAAGGGTGATATGGCTTTCAAATTATTACCTAATATTGCACCTAAAACAGTAGAGAACTTTGTTACACATGCGAAAAATGGCTACTATGATGGTATTTCTTTCCATCGTGTCATCAATGACTTCATGGTACAAGGAGGCGACCCAACTGCAACTGGTATGGGTGGTGAAAGTATTTATGGAGGTCCGTTTGAAGATGAATTTTCACTTGAAGCATTCAATCTATACGGTGCTTTATCAATGGCAAATTCTGGTCCGAATACTAACGGTTCACAATTCTTTATTGTTCAAATGAAGGAAGTACCAGAATCTATGCTTAGCCAACTTGCAGATGGTGGTTGGCCGGAACCAATTGTCAAAGCTTATGGTGAAAAGGGTGGTACACCTTGGTTAGATCAAAAACATACTGTTTTTGGTCAATTATTAGAAGGTGAATCTACGTTAGAAGATATTGCTGCAACAAAGGTAGGACCGCAAGATAAACCTTTACATGATATCACGATTGATTCGATAGACATTATTGAAAAATAATATAAAACGTAGTTTGAACGGTAGTAAGTAAAACGATCTTTTATCGTTTTGAATTTTAATGAAACATTAATCGATTATATTAAAAATATAGAGAAGTCTAAGAGGCTGGGACAAATTAATTGTTCCAGCCTCTTACTATTATATTGATATTTTTTAGTTATCTTTGTCAGAACATGGCGATGCAAACACATTAAATAAAATCACTTTCTGACCAATCATTTGATATTTTTTATTTTGAAAGGATTGAATCAAGTAACATTCTTAGGAGTTGTTCAAATACCTTTGTATAATGAGATGCAATCCCAATTCAAGCAAGTATTGTATAACTGAATTTTGAAAAATCGTGAAATTTTTCTAGGTAATATTAGTACCATTGAATGATTTATGCTATTATGAACATGTTAAGTAAAACGAAATAAGGGGTTATCACGTTGAATAATCACTATAAAGTAGGTCAACATATCAAAGTTCGTGTGACTGGTATTCAACCGTATGGCGCTTTTGTAGAAACCCCTGACAATACTGAAGGATTAATCCATATTTCTGAAATTATGGATGATTACGTCCATAATTTAAAAAAGTTTTTATCGGAAGGACAAATTGTCAAAGCGAAAGTCATTTCAATTGATAAAGAAGGAAAGTTAAATCTTTCTTTAAAAGATAACGACTATTTTAAAAATTATGAACGTAAAAAAGAAAAGCAATCAGTATTAGATGAAATTAAAGAAACCGAAAAGTATGGGTTTCAAACAATTAAAGAACGCTTACCGGTTTGGATTAAACAGTCCAAAAACGCGATAAAAGATGAACAATCATCTTTTAAAAAACACTAACATCTTATTTTAAGATGTTAGTGTTTTTTATTTGTAAGGTAAATTTGTAAGTTAAGATAACACTATAAAACTATATGCGTGAGCATATAGTTTTATATTTAAAATCAGGAAAGTTAGAATTAAAATCGCTTAAAGTGATTATGCAATGACACTTAAGTATATTGTATATTAGGAGGATTTAATTTAATGGACAAAAAATTTCAACCGTTATTTGAAAAATTAAAATTACCAAATCAAGTTGTTTTAGATAATCGATTTGTACTAGCCCCATTAACGCATGTTTCATCTAATGATGATGGTACGATTTCTAATGAAGAGGTTGTGTACATGGAACAACGTTCTAAAGATGTTGGTTTAGCAATTTCAGCAGCAAGCAATGTTACAGATTTAGGTAAAGCTTTTCCTGGGCAACCTTCAGTAGCGCATGATTCTAATTTAGAAGGCTTAAAACGTTTGGCAAAAGCTATGAAGAAAAATGGTGCGAAAGCGGTTGTCCAAATACATCACGGTGGTGCACAATCTTTACCTAATTTAACGCCTGATGGTGATGTTGCGGCACCAAGCCCTATATCATTAAAAAGTTTCGGTGAGCAAGAAGCCCATCAAGCACGTGAAATTACTAATGATGAAATTGAATCAACAATAAAAGCATTTGGTGAAGCAACTCGCAGAGTCATTGAAGCTGGCTTTGATGGTGTTGAAATTCACGGTGCAAACCATTATTTAATCCATCAATTTGTATCTCCATATTATAATCGTCGTAATGATGAATGGGGAGAAGACCGTTATAAATTTGCTACAAGTGTAGTAGACGAAGTAACTGAAACTGTTAAAAAATATGGTAGTAAAGATTTTATCGTTGGATATAGATTTTCTCCTGAAGAAGCTGAATCTCCGGGTATAAGCATGGAAATTACAAAAGAACTAATTGAGCTATTAATAGAAAAACCTTTAGATTACTTACATGTTTCATTAATGGATATTCACTCTCAAACACGTGAAGGCCAGTACAAAGGGCAAGAACGTATTAAACTCATTTTAGAGTGGATTAATGGACGCATGCCACTAATAGGTATAGGATCTATCTTTTCGGCTGAACAGGCTATTGAAGCAATTGAATCAACAGGTGTAGAACTCGTCGCATTAGGACGAGAAATCTTGTTGGATCATAATTTTGTAAGTAAAATTAAAGATGGAAAAGAAGATGAAATTCTATCTCACTTTGATCCACAAAGAGCAGATAAACACCATCTGCCACCAAAATTATGGGAACAATTTAATAAAGGCTTTTACCCATTACCCAGAACAGACAATAAATAAAATCTTTGAATATGAAGATGTTTATAGTATTTAACACCACTATATTTTCATAATGAAGGTAAGTATAAACATTTTACTAATGAAGCAACGTCAATTTCTATTGAATATATATAGAAATTGACGTTTTTTGTTTGTATAAAATTTTGATGAACGTTAAAGTAACCTTTTATATTTATAACAGTCAATGGTTGTTGCTGCTGACGTTTTTTAGGCAGATATAGCATATATCGGAGATATTTAACGATTTTTATATAAAATATTATAAATTTCAGACACTAAAATTAGCATAAATCTTGTGATAGTGATTTTAATCAAGAAGAATTAATAAATTTATTAAAATTGGCTTGTGTAAACAGTCGGGAATGTGTCATTATATTAATGTAAAGGCTTACATTTTGATAGCTATATTCTAAATTTAATATTTAAAAGTTGCTATGTGAGTTCTGTATCTACGATTTTATAGTATTTTCGGAAAATAGTTTTCGTAAGTGAATAAATACGTTATGCTATGAATGAGTATTGCCAATAAATTATTATATAATTCATACAAAGGGGAGATATTATGTCAAGATCTGAAGAAATCATTGAATTAACAAATCATTACGGTGCGCACAATTATGTGCCGCTTCCAATTGTAATTTCAGAAGCTGAAGGTGTATGGGTTAAAGATCCTGAAGGAAATAAATATATGGATCTGCTATCTGCTTATTCTGCAGTAAACCAGGGTCACAGACATCCTAAAATTATTCAGGCTTTAAAAGATCAAGCTGACAAAGTGACTTTAGTATCACGTGCATTTCATAGTGATAACTTAGGAGCATGGTATGAAAAAATATGTAAGTTAGCTGGTAAAGACAAAGCCTTACCTATGAATACAGGTGCAGAAGCAGTTGAAACAGCATTGAAAGCTGCGCGACGTTGGGCTTATGATGTGAAAGATATTGCACCTGATCAAGCTGAAATTATTGCATTCAATGGTAACTTCCATGGTCGAACAATGGCGCCAGTATCATTGTCATCTGAACCAGAATATCAACGAGGCTATGGTCCATTATTAGATGGGTTCCGAAAAGTCGATTTTGGTAACATAGATGCTGTTAAAGAAGCAATCAATGAAAATACAGCTGCTATTTTAATTGAACCTATTCAAGGAGAAGCAGGAATCAATGTCCCACCAGAAGGTTATTTAAAAGAAATTAGAGAATTATGTGATGAACATAATGTATTATTTATTGCTGATGAAATTCAAGCAGGACTTGGACGTTCAGGAAAATTATTTGCTACTGATTGGGATGATGTAAAACCAGACGTATATATTTTAGGTAAAGCTCTAGGCGGTGGTGTATTCCCAATATCAGTTGTATTAGCTGATGAAGAAGTATTGGGCGTATTTACGCCTGGTTCACACGGATCAACGTTTGGTGGTAATCCATTAGCGTGTGCTGTATCAATTGCAGCCTTAGATGTATTAGTTGATGAAGATTTAGCAGGACGTTCTTTAGAATTAGGTGAGTACTTTAAATCAGAACTTGAAAAAATCAATCATCCAGCAATTAAAGAAGTACGTGGTCGTGGATTATTTATTGGTATAGAACTAAATGAAAATGCTAGACCTTATTGTGAAAAGTTAAAAGAAGAAGGTTTATTATGTAAAGAAACACATGATACAGTAATTAGATTTGCACCACCTCTTATTATTTCCAAAGAAGAATTAGACTTTGCATTGGATAAAGTAAGAAATGTTTTTAAATAAAAATGTTCTGTAACTTAAGTTTTGAAAACCCTTTAAAAAGCAAAATCTTATGTTACAATTATCGTGAAAGCGAAATCATTAGTAACGAAAAAGAGGCGAAATGAATCATGACTGAGAATAATAATTTAGTTACTTCTACGCAACAAATTATTAAAGAAGCATTGCATAAATTGGGATTTGATGATGGGATGTATGATTTAGTAAAGGAACCATTAAGATTCCTTGAAGTACGCATTCCTGTACGTATGGATGATGGTACTGTTCAAACATTTAAAGGTTATCGTGCTCAACATAATGATGCTGTTGGACCAACAAAAGGTGGGGTACGTTTCCATCCAGACGTTGACGTTGAGGAAGTTAAAGCATTATCTATGTGGATGACATTAAAATGTGGTATCGTCGACTTGCCATATGGTGGCGGTAAAGGTGGCATCATCTGTGATCCTAGACAAATGAGTATACATGAAGTTGAACGTTTATCTCGTGGTTATGTGCGTGCGATATCTCAATTTGTTGGACCTACAAAAGATATCCCAGCACCAGACGTATTTACTAACTCACAAATCATGGCTTGGATGATGGATGAGTATAGTTCATTAGATAAATTTAATTCACCAGGGTTTATTACTGGTAAACCGATTGTATTAGGTGGATCACAAGGCAGAGATCGCTCTACAGCACTAGGTGTAGTAATTGCAATAGAACAAGCTGCTAAAAGAAGAGGTCTAGAATTGAAAGGTGCACGTATCGTTATTCAAGGATTTGGTAACGCGGGTAGTTTCTTATCTAAATTCCTATATGATATGGGAGCAAAAATTGTTGGTATTTCAGATGCTTACGGTGCATTACATGACCCAGATGGTCTTGATATCGACTATCTTTTAGATAGAAGAGATAGCTTTGGTACTGTAACAAATCTATTCGAGGAAACAATTTCTAATAAAGAATTGTTTGAACTTGATTGTGATATTCTTGTACCTGCAGCGATTGCTAATCAAATCACTGAAGACAATGCAAATGAAATTAAGGCTGATATAGTTGTTGAAGCGGCTAATGGCCCAACAACACCAGCTGGCACACGTATTTTAACTGAACGTGGTAAATTGCTTGTACCTGATGTGTTAGCAAGTGCAGGCGGCGTAACAGTTTCTTACTTCGAATGGGTACAAAATAATCAAGGTTATTATTGGACAGAAGAAGAAGTAAATACAAAATTGCGTGAAAAACTTATCACAGCCTTCGATACAATTTATGAGTTATCACAAAATAGAAAAATTGATATGCGCTTAGCAGCCTATATTGTGGGTATTAAACGTACTGCTGAAGCTGCACGTTATCGTGGTTGGGCTTAATTAAATATTTTAATTTGTAGAAAAAGAAGAAGTTCTTGTACGCAAGAACTTCTTCTTCTTTTTATTTTATTTATTTTTTTGTTCATCATCTTGAATCACTTGTTTATATAAATCAGGGTAATTTGTGAAAACACCATCTACCCCATATTGATTTAAGCGGTGCATATCAGCTTCATTATTAACGGTGAAAGGATGTACGAGCAGACCAGCCCTTTTAAGATTTTTAACATTTTGTTTTGTTAAATCTGTATATTCAGGGCCGACACCAATTGCGTATTGACGAATTTGATTAAAATCCTGTTGGGTTAAAGAGAGTAATTCACCTTTATCTAATAATCTGATTAACGGGACATTGCTATTTAACTGATGCAATTTACTTAAGCTTTCAGGTGAAAATGATTGTAATAAGACATGTCCTTGATTCAGTGATTGTTCATTAAGCATATTGTGGTTGTTTAGTGTTTTTAATACTGCTTCTTCCATCCCTGGGTAAACATCTGGTGATTTAGTTTCAATATAATAATTTGCATTTGTACCATAGCGTTCTAATATTTCATCTAATGTAGGGATTTTAGCACCTACATAATTTGAATTAGCATACTGAGGATTTGCGGCATTAAATTTACTTCCAGCATCTAATTGTTTCAGTTCCTTTAGTGTATATGAATCAACTCTACCAGTACCGTTTGTTGTTCTATCTACAGTTTCATCATGCATTGCAACTAGATGACCATCTTTAGTCATCTGAAGATCGATTTCGATATAAGAAGCACCCATAGCATTATGGCTTTTATCATATGAATAAAAAGTATGTTCTGGCGCATAGCCACTTGCACCTCTATGCGCGACCGTTGTATATTTCTCGCCCGTTAGATTTTGTGCTCTATTTGGATTATGTGAGTTATTATCCTTTTGGTTTGATGGTGTGGCATGTTGTTGTGTTTGAACATTGTGGTTATTTTCGTTAGCTGATGTTATAGATGTCGTTCCAATTAAAGTTAAAGATAACATTGCTATACTCGTGAATAGTACTTTTTTAAAATTTTGCAAGAATGGGTCACTCCTCGATATGTATTTACATATCAACCCTACAAAATAAAAGTGTGTTTGAGAATGACATTTACAGGATTAAAATTTAAGTTTTATAAAGTTAATATTTTTATAACAATATATTAAAACAATTAAAACCTTTCTAGTATAAATATAATAGGAAATATTATTTTTTGTATCACGCTATCTTCATATAAGACTCCAAATCAACAAAATAAACGTCAATTTCTATAGAAATTGACGTTTACATGTAGTTAAAGTTACTATGTTGGTGATTTAATTGTTTTATCTTTTTTTAAAATTTTCAATAGCTAACTTAATCTCATCTCTAACACGTTGGAATTCTGACCACGATTTACCAGCTGGATCATCAAAACCCCAATGTTCTTTTTTGACATTTGGCGGTAATATTGGACAATTCTTATCTGCATCACTACATAATGTTACGACCAAATCTGCTTGCGCTAAGATCTCATTATCTATCAAATCTGATGTATGATTTGAAATATCAATATCTACTTCTTTCATAGCTTCTACAGCTTTAGAGTTGACACCATGTGTTTCAATACCAGCAGAATAGACATGCCACGTTTCACCTAATATATGCTTTCCCCAACCCTCAGCCATTTGGCTACGACATGAGTTTCCTGTACATATAAAATAAATTGTTTGTTTGTCCATTATAAATACCTCTTTTCTTAAAATATGATGAGTGTAAGGTATAAACCTAACAATGTTACAAATAATACTGGAATGGTAATGATAATACCTGTTCTAAAATATGTTCCCCATGAAATTTTTACACCTTTTTGTGTTAAAACATGTAGCCATAATAACGTTGCTAAAGAACCGATAGGAGTGATTTTAGGACCTAAGTCAGACCCTATAACATTCGCATAAATCATGCCTTCTTTCATCGTTCCTATTACATTAGATTGGCCAATAGCGATAGCATCTATTAATACAGTAGGCATATTGTTCATAATTGATGATAAAAAGGCTGATATAAAGCCCATACCCATGATACTGCTAAATAATCCATAACTTGAAACGTTGGATAATATATCTGCTAAAATTGTGGTGATACCAACGTTTTTTAATCCAAACACTACTAAATACATACCAATAGAAAATAGCACAATGTTCCAAGGTGCGCCTTTAATCACTTGCTTGGTATGAACTGCTTTAGATTTACGAGCTAAGAGCACAAAGATAAAAGCAATGATACCAGCAATAATTGATACAGGGATATGAATAAATTCACTTACAAGATAGCCAACGAGCAATATGGCTAATACAATCCATGAAATTTTGAATAATTTGGGATCTTTAATTGCATCTCTAGGCGTTGTAAGATTTTCAGTATCGAATGTTTTTGGTATAGATTTTCTAAAATAAAGCCACAACACGAGGATGCTAGCTATTAAAGAAAATATATTAGGGATTATCATACGACTAAAATATTCAATAAAGCCAATATCAAAGTAATCAGCAGAAACAATATTTACTAAATTACTTACAATTAAGGGCAATGATGTTGTATCAGCAATAAAACCACTGGCGATAATAAAAGGGAAAATCACTTTTTTATTAAATCCTAAATTTCTTACCATTGCTAATACGATAGGTGTTAAAATTAAAGCTGCGCCATCGTTGGCGAAAAATGCTGCTACTATGGACCCTAACAACATGATGAAAACAAACATTTTTAAGCCATTACCTTTTGAAGCTTTAACCATATGTATTGCAGACCATTCAAAAAATCCAATTTCATCTAATATTAATGAAATAAGAATAACAGCAACAAATGTTAATGTGGCGTTCCAAACAATGCCAGTTACTTCTATTACATCGGAAAAACTAACTACACCTGTAATAATAGCTATGATAGCCCCAGCCAAAGCCGTAATACCAATATCTAATCCTTTAGGTTGCCATATGACAAAAGTTAATGTTAAAAGAAAAATTATAATTGCTAAAATAGTCATGTTTAACACTCACCTGATTTCATATTTTTGCATACGCAGTGTTGGTTAGATGTGTTAATCATATTGAGACTTTGATTGATATCATCTAAAATAGCATGATTAAGCTGGTACATACGTTTATTGCCATTTTTGCGTGTATTTACTAACTCGTGATCTACTAATGACTTCATATGATGACTTAGTGTAGGTTGTGAGAATTGAAAATGTTCCAACAAATCACATGCACATAATTCACCACAAGAAAGTAAATCTAATATTTCTAATCTGCTTGAATCGGATAAAACTTTAAGCAATGCTGAAAGTCTTTTATAAGACATAAGTATACCTCCTAAACAATAAATAGATTAACATCTATATAGAAATTCGTCTATATAGTTTTGAGCTAAATAGTAAAGGGGGGTTATTGATTTTATTCAAAAATAGGTGATGTTGAATAATTTATTAAACTTATATAATGGTATATCGAGTGAAGTAAGTGAAATGTAATAAAGCGAAGTGGTTTGGATAGTGTAAAAAAGAGTCTGCGACAAAAAGTTTTGAACAAATGTGACGTATTTTGGCGAGACTCTTGTGGGAATAGGGCAAGCTGAAGACTACAGGCTGAAGCTGTCCCTTAAGAAAGCGAGCCAACAATAAGAAGTATTGAATAAAAAGGAGCACTCAGATGAATTGAATTAAATCATCTGAGTGCTATTTTTCTGAGATTTATGTCTCATATTCTGTTATAAAGTTATTTAATTTGTATCTTGTTGCTGCTTAATGACTGATAATTGGTGTTCCACAGCTGCTTGTCCAGTTGAGCCATAACTAATTCTACGGCTAACACAATTTTCTGGTTTTAAGAAATCATAAATATCTGCATCGATACTTGTATGCGCATTTTGATATTCTTCCAATGGCACATCTAATAAATAGACATTATGTTGAATTGACCATAGTACGATTTTCCCTACAATTTCATGTGCTGTTCTAAACGGAACTCCTTTATTGACTAGGTAATCTGCCAGTTCAGTAGCATTTGAAAAATCATTATAAACAGTTTGATGTAGACGATCGACATTCACAGTCATTGTATCTATCATACCTGCAAAAATACGCAAGGAACCTTTTATCGTGTGAACAGCATCAAACAAGCCTTCTTTGTCTTCTTGCATATCTTTGTTATATGCTAAGGGTAAACCTTTGAGCGTCATTAATATGCTCATTAGGTTTCCTGTCGTACGTCCTACTTTACCTCTTATTAACTCTGCCATGTCAGGGTTTTTCTTTTGTGGCATGATCGACGAACCTGTTGAAAACGCATCCGATAAAGTTACAAAATTGGCTTCTGCTGATGACCAAAAGATAATTTCTTCAGCAAAACGCGATAAATGTATCATTGTTAATGATATGTTATGCAATGTTTCTACAATATAATCTCTATCGCTTACAGCATCTATACTGTTTTCGTAAACAGAATTGAAATTCAATAAAGATTGCGTTTCATGACGATCGATTGGATAAGTCGTTCCACTTAGTGCAGCAGCGCCAAGTGGGGAAATATCGATACGCTTCAAACTATCCTGAAAACGCGATTTATCTCTATCTAACATCCAGTAATAAGTTAGTATATGGTGTGCAAATGAAATGGGCTGCGCTCTTTGTAAATGCGTATAACCTGGCATAATTGTATTGACATGTTGTTCTGCGATATTGACGATGGTTTGTTGCAATTCATTGACGAGCTCAATAATCTGAGTAACTTCATCTTTTGTATATAAGTGCATATCAGTAGCGACTTGATCATTTCTGCTACGTCCTGTATGCAATCTACCGCCTGCATCACCGATACGTTTAATTAATTCATGTTCGATGTTGAGATGAATATCTTCTAAAGAAACATCGAACGTTAAATTACCTTGTTCATAATCATTTAAAATCGCTGTTAAACCATTAACTATTTGCTTACAGTCTTCATCAGTTATGATATCTTGTTTGGCTAGCATTTTAGCGTGAGCAATACTTCCTTGCACATCATATTGAATGAGTGTTTTATCAAAGTGAATGGAGGCATTAAATTCATCGACCCAATCTTCGGGCTGCTCACTAAATCTTCCTCCCCAAGCTTTATTACTCATCTAAGTAACCACCATGTAACATAGAATTAACTTTTGTAGGTAAACCAAAGATATCAATAAAACCGACTGCAGATTCTTGATTAAATGCATCTTCCTTAGTATAAGTAGCTAATTTTTCGTTATATAGTGTATGAGGTGATTTTCTGCCGTTTACAACAGCACTGCCTTTAAATAATTTAATACGTACATCACCAGAAACGAATTTTTGTGTACTATCCACAAAAGCTTTTAAGCTATCTGTTAGTGGAGAGAACCAAAGACCATTGTATGTTTGTTCCGAAAATTGTTTTTCAATAACAGGTTTAAAATGAGCTACATCTTTAGTTAAAGTAATCGTTTCAAGTGCTTTGTGTGCTTTCATTATGACTTCTGCTGCAGGCGTTTCGTATACTTCTCTTGATTTAATACCAACGAGTCTATTTTCCACATGATCAATTCTACCAATGCCATGTTTACCAGCTAATTTGTTTAAATCTAAAATTAATTGACTTAATTTATAAGATTTACCATTTAAAGCGATAGGTAAGCCTTGTTCGAACGTAAGTACGATCTCATCAGCTTCGTCAGGTGTATCTTCAATTTCATTTGTTAAGTCAAATGCATCTTTAGGTGGTGCGGCATATGGATCTTCTAAAATACCACATTCATTACTTCTTCCCCATAGATTTTGATCAATAGAATACGGAGAATCATGTTGGATAGGTACCGGAATATTATGTTTGATTGCATAATCAATTTCTTCTTCACGGCTCCAAGCCCATTCTCTCACTGGAGCAAATACTTTTAACTCTGGGTCTAACGCTTTTATCGCGACTTCAAAACGAACTTGGTCATTACCTTTTCCGGTACAACCATGTGCAATACCTACTGCATTTGTTTTACTTGCAATTTCAACCAATTTTTTTGAAATTAAAGGTCTTGATAATGCGGAGACTAGGGGATATGTGCCTTCATACATCAAATTGCCTTTGATTGCATATGAAACAAAATCTTCACTGAATTCTTCAGTGGCATCAATAATATGACATTCAATTGCTCCCATATCTAAAGCTTTTTGATGAACTAGGTCTAAGTCCTTACCTTCACCAACATCCAAGCAGCAAGCAACGATATCATAGCCTTTATCTATCAACCATTTTACTGCCACACTTGTATCTAAACCGCCGGAATATGCTAAAACTATTTTTTCCTTCATATATTACACCTCAATTGAATTTTTTAATATGTTGTTTATAAATTTGATATTAGTAAGTATAGCAGAAGAATTATGAAAATAAAACCATTTTTATACATAATTATGCAAATTGTAGAAATTTCTTACAATTTAAATTTTACTTATAGTACTTATTTATAGGTTTGTTTGAGATTTTGTCGGATTTATAGAAATGTATATATTTATGAATATATAATTAGATGTTCTGTTTGTTATATAATAAAAGAATAAGCTAAAATATTTATAAAAAATCTTGTTTTATAGGCTAGTTGTTTGAATAGTCAAAATAAACTTAGTAAAATATATATGAAATCAAAAACACTGGAGGCAATTTAGATGACTCATATTCAATTAGATTATGGTAAAACTTTAGAATTTTTCGGCGAACATGAATTACAGCAACAAAAAGATATTGTTAAATCAATTCATAATACAATTCATGAAGGAACAGGTGCTGGTAGTGACTTCTTAGGTTGGATTGATTTACCTATTAATTATGATAGAGAAGAGTTTTCACGTATTTTAGAAGCTTCTAAACGTGTTAAAAAAAATTCAGATGTATTTGTAGTGATTGGTATTGGTGGTTCATATTTAGGTGCACGTGCTGCAATTGAAATGTTAACACCAGCTTTTAGAAATAGTGATGAATATCCTGAAATTGTCTTTGTAGGTAATCATTTATCTTCGACATATACACAAGAACTAATTCATTATTTAGACGGTAAAGATTTTTCAGTTAATGTTATTTCTAAATCTGGTACAACAACAGAACCAGCAGTTTCATTCAGACTATTTAAACAAATCTTAGAAAATAAATATGGTAAAGAAGAGGCCAAACAGCGTATTTTTGCAACTACTGATAAAGAAAAAGGTGCTTTAAAACAATTAGCAACAAATGAAGGCTATGAAACGTTTGTAGTTCCTGATGATATTGGTGGTCGTTACTCCGTTTTAACAGCAGTAGGCTTATTACCAATAGCTGTTGCAGGTATTGATATTGAAGCTATGATGGGCGGTGCTGCTAAAGCTAGAGAAGAGCTTTCTTCTGAAAACCTAGAAGATAATATTGCTTATCAATACGCCAGTATTCGTAATATTTTATATGCAAAAGGCTATGACACTGAAATGTTAATAAACTATGAACCTTCAATGCAATATTTCAACGAGTGGTGGAAACAATTATTTGGTGAATCAGAAGGTAAAGATTACAAGGGCATCTATCCATCCAGTGCAAACTATACAACTGATTTACACTCACTTGGACAATATGTACAAGAGGGCCGTCGTTTCTTATTCGAAACGGTTGTCAAAGTAAATACACCGAAACATAACATTACTATTGAAGAAGATAGTGAAAACTTAGATGGATTAAATTATTTAGCAGGCAAAACAATTGATGAAGTGAACACTAAAGCCTTTGAAGGTACTTTATTAGCACATACTGATGGAGGCGTACCGAATGTAGTGATTAATGTTCCTCAATTAGATGAAGAAACATTTGGTTATCTTGTTTATTTCTTTGAAATGGCTTGTGCGATGAGTGGCTACCAACTTGGAGTCAATCCGTTTAACCAACCAGGCGTAGAAGCATATAAACAAAATATGTTCGCGTTATTAGGTAAGCCAGGTTTTGAAGATAAAAAAGAAGCATTAGAAAAACGTTTATAATTTTATCTATTTATTAATTTAAAAAATGACTGACAAAATGATTTCCGCACTAATCAGGCGGGAATCATTTTTTGTATGTGCCTTATTTTATCAATGCACATCATCATTTCTGTGAGATGTCATTAACCTTTTTGGTACTTGAGACTGATATTTGTACAAAAGCATACATAATTGTTTTAAAATCGCTATAATACACTTATAATTATCGTTGACTAACAATGGTAGGGACTGATGAAATGACTCAAGAACAAGTGCAGTATTGGTTTGATTTATTTGGCAGTTTAGGTTATATCGTAGGGTTTTTATTGCCTTTTATTGAAGCTTTTATCCCAGTACTACCTATTATTGTATTTGTGATTGTTAATGTGAATGCGTTCGGATTGTGGATGGGAACATTATTAGCATGGTTGGGTACTGTTTTAGGGAGCTATCTTGTATTTTTAGGCTTCCGCAGATTGAACCATACACGTTATATGAAAAAGCTACAGCAACGTACCTCAGTTCAGAGGTTAATTCATTTTATAGATAGAAAAGGGGTTATCCCTATTTTTATCCTATTATGTTTTCCATTTACACCAAGTGCATTAGTGAACTTGGTAGTAAGCCTGTCGCATATCAGAGCACACGTTTATCTTGTAGTATTGTTCAGTTCGAAATTGGTAATGATCGGTTTGATTGGATGGTTAGGTAATGATATTACGACACTATTTACAGAGCCGTTAAGGTTGATTATCATTATTATTGTTATTATTGTCGTTTGGTTTATAGGTAGAAAACTTGAACGATATTTTATGCATTCTCCAGAGGAGTGACAATTTGGGTAAGATAGTAAAACATTTGATTTCTATAATATTTGCGATTATTATTGTAATATTGATTCAGACTTTTATTATTACAGGAGCAGATATACAAGATAAAAGTATGACGCCGACGTTGAAACAAAACGATCGTGTGATTGTTAATAAAATCAAAACAACTTTTAACATGTTAAAGCTAAACGATATCATCATGTACCATAAAGGTGACGATGTACATATTGGTAGAATTATCGGGAAGCCCGGCCAATCTATAACCTTTAAAAATAATCAATTGTATAGAGATGACAGACAAGTAGATGAAAGGTATACTGAGTCAAGTATTGATGATTTGTCCCTCAGAAATATTAAAGGTTCTGAAGGAGATGTTATTCCACCAGACGAATACTTTGTACTGAATGATAATCGTGAAATAAAAAATGATTCTAGAACAGAAGGCTTTGTTCGACAAGAAGACATTATTGGTGATGTAAGTTTAAGGTATTACCCTTTAAGCAACTTCACAGTAAACTTTAAATAAATAGACGAGGTGTAAAAAGTGAAAAAAGAAATACTAGAATGGATTGTGTCAATTGTTGTCGCAGTAGCGTTAGTATTATTGATTACAAATTTTGTTGCAAAATCATACACAGTCAAAGGGGATTCTATGGATCCAACCTTAAAAGATGGTGAACGTGTAGTTGTAAATATGATTGGTCAAAAACTAGGACATTTAGAAAAGGGAAATGTCATTGTATTCCACGCTAATAAAGAACAAGATTATGTAAAACGTATCATTGGTACGTCTGGAGATAACATTGAATATAAAAAAGACCAATTATATGTTAATGGTAAAAAAGTTGATGAACCTTATTTAGATTACAATGAAAAACATAAACTAGGTGAATATATTACAGGTACTTATAAAACAAAAGAAATCAATCAAGTTGATGGTAAAAACAAAATTCCAGAAGGGAAATTGTTAGTATTAGGTGATAATCGTGAAGTAAGTAAAGATAGTCGTTCATTTGGTTTGATTGATGAAGATAAGGTAGTAGGTAAAGTTTCGTTTAGATATTGGCCACTAAATAAAATGACATTTGGATTTAATCCAGATGTCAGTTATGAATAGATAATATATGCATATATCCTGAGACATACAAATGTCTCAGGTTTTTTCTATATAGAACGATTGTACAATTTGTGGTTTGTTAACCGTTTGAGAAATGTTTTATAAACATGAAAACAATACAGTACTTAATTAATATATATGAACTTAAATGTAGGTAAATCACATAGACTAATAAACAAAGTACAATGCTTAATATGTTAAAATATAAACCAAAGGAGTTGTTGTATGCAATGGAATTCAATGCTTATATTGGGAGAGCTGGCACTGGTAAATCATACAGTGTAATAGAAGAAATAAAAACGAAAATGAAACAAAATCCGTTAGGGGATCCTATTATATTAATCGCACCTACCCAAAACACTTTTCAGTTAGAACAAGCTTTCGTAAACGATCCATTATTATATGGTAGTTTGAGAACTGAAGTGCTCCATTTTGAACGATTAAGTCATCGTGTTTTTCAAGAAGTTGGAGGATTAACAGAACAACAGTTATCCAAAGTTGGTACTGAAATGATGATTTATGACATTATTCAACAACATCAGTCACAGTTAAAATTGTATCAATCACAAGTGAAATACTATGGTTTCAGTGAAAAATTATATGAACAAATACAAGATTTTAAGAAATATGCGGTTTCACCACAACATATTGAAGAGTATATAGCAACCAATCATTTACAAACGAGAACTAAGCATAAATTAGAAGACATTGCATTAATATATAAACAATTGGAAGATAGAATTCGTGGTGAATATGTTTCTACTGAGGATAGTTTGCAACGATTTATTGAGGTGATGAATCAGTCTGAATGGTTGCAACGTGCTGAGATTTACATTGATGGATTTCATAACTTTTCTACAATCGAATATCAAATCATTCGGTCATTAGTTCAAAATGCTAAAAAAGTTACGGTTGCTTTAACTACTGATGGAGATAAAGATGTTTTTAGTTTATTTAGAAAGCCGTCAGAATCTTTAACACATATGCAAGATATCGCAAGTGAATTAAATATTGATTTAAATATTAAGCAATTTTATCAACAACAAAGATTCATTCACGATGATTTAAAACATTTGGAACAAAACTTTAATGCATTGCAATTTGAACCCATTGTGTCAAAAGGACACATCTCTATCATAGAATCATCAGTGATGCGAGAAGAAATAAATGAAGTTGCAAGACGTATTCTAAAAGAAAATCGTGAATTGGGTAGACGGTTTCAAGATATTGCTATTTTATATAGAGATGAGACATACGCATATTTAATGGAATCTATTTTACCCCAATATGACATCCCGTATAATATTGACGTCAAGTCATCAATGACACATCATCCTATAATGGAAATGTTCCGTTCATTAATTGAAGTACTTCAGACAAATTGGAACTTTGAACCGCTCATGCGTTTGTTTAAAACAAATATTTTAACTAAAAAATTTAAAGACAGCCAATACTTAATTGATATTTTAGAAAATTTTGTATTAGAACGTGGTATTTATGGAAAACGTTGGATAGATGATAAATATTTCCAAATTGAACAATTTAGAAAAATGGGTTTAAAACGACAACCTTTAACAGAAGAAGAACGTGAAACATTTGAGAGGGTCATCCAATTAAAAGTAGATGTGATAGATAAAATTATGCGCTTTGAAAATCAAATGGTTAATGCAACAACAGCTGTTGATTTTGCAACGGCATTTTACGAAGCAATCGAATCATTTGATTTACCGAGCCAGTTAATGACAGAACGTGATACGTTAGACGCTGAAGGCGAACACCGTAAAGCAGAAGAAATTGATCAAATATGGCACGGTTTTATTCAAACATTAGATGATTTAGTGACAGTATTTGGTACTCAAGATTTAACAAAAAGTAGATTTTTAGAGTTGTTAGATATTGGTTTGGATCAATTGGAATTTGTAATGATTCCTCAAACACTTGATCAAGTTAGCATTGGTACCATGGACCTAGCAAAAGTTGATAATAAGCAGCATGTGTATTTAGTTGGTGTAAATGACGGTATTTTACCTCAGACTGTTAGTGCTTCAGGCTTAATTACAGATGAAGAGAAAAAATACTTCGAAGAACAATCTGCGATTGAATTAAGTCCAACATCAGACATATTACAAATGGATGAAGCATTTGTATGCTATATTGCTATGACGAGAGGACGTTCAGAAGTGACATTCTCGTATTCATTAATGGGCGCAAGTGGAGATGAAAAAGAAGCAAGTCCATTTTTAAGTCAAATTCAGCAACTGTTTACAAATCTTGAAGTACAAAACATCCATCGTCAACATCAAGCAAATCCACTAACATTAATGGAACATCCACATCAAACAAAAATTGCATTATTTGAATCACTCAAAGCGTGGCTTGATGAAGAAATTGTCGCAGATACATGGTTAGATACATATCAAGTTATGAGAGATGATGAGAAATTAAATACGGGACTTAGTTATTTATTATCAGCACTCACTTACGATAATAAAACAGTACAATTAAGTGAAGCATTATCAAAAGATTTATATGGTACGACCATTAATGCTAGCGTATCACGTTTTGAAGGGTATCAATCATGTCCATTCAAACACTTTGCTTCACATGGTTTACGACTTAATGAACGTACAAAATATAAACTAGAAAACTTTGATTTAGGTGATATATTCCATCAAGTATTAAAATTTATCTCTGAAAAAATTAATGGTGACTTCAAAAATTTAAACGTAAAGCAAATTCAAAAATTAACGAGTGACGCATTATCTGAAATTCTCCCAGAGATACAATTTAATTTATTAAATTCAACAGCTTATTATCGCTATTTGTCACAGCGCATAGGTTCAATAGTAGAAACAACTTTAACTGCGTTAAAATATCAAGGTAGTTACAGTAAATTTACGCCGCAACGCTTTGAAGCTAGCTTCAGAAAAAAACCAAGGGACAATCAAGAGCTATATGCTCAGCCTTTACAAACAACACAAGGGGTTCCTATCAATATTCGAGGACAAATTGACCGGATAGATACGTATAACCATGGAGATGAAAGTTTTGTAAATATTATTGATTATAAATCATCAAAATATAGTGGAACTTTAGATTTAACAAAAGTCTATTATGGTATGCAAATGCAAATGATGACCTATATGGATATTGTATTACAAAATAAATCTAGACTCGGGCTAACTAATATGACTAAACCAGGTGGGTTATTGTATTTTCATGTTCATGAACCACGTATAAAACTTGCTTGGAATGAATTAAATGAGACGAAAAGAGATTTAGAATTTATTCAATCTTTTAAATTAAGTGGCTTATTAAATAGTGATGAAGCAGTATTAGACGCTTTCGATACTCGAATAGAACCAAGCTATAATTCAGATATTGTACCTTTAGGTTTGAAAAAAGACGGTGGTATTAAGTCTAATAGTAAAGTTGCGGACGAAAAGACTATTTACAAATTAATCCAGCATAATAAACAAAATTTTATAGAAACAGCATCTAATATTATGGACGGTCATACAGAAGTAGCACCCATGAAATATAATCAAACACTGCCATGTGATTTCTGTAGCTATAAACCAGTCTGTCATGTTGATGGCATGATTGATAGTAAACGCTATAGAACTGTAGATGAAACAATTAACCCAATTGAAGCGATACAAAATTTGGAGTTAGAAAGTGAGGAAGAAGAATGATAAGTGAGATTCCTGTAAAACCAGCTGATACAAGGTGGACCGATAATCAGTGGAAAAGTATCTTTGCAAAAGATCAAGATATACTTGTAGCAGCAGCTGCAGGCTCTGGTAAAACAGCGGTCTTAGTTGAACGTATCATTCAACGCATTCTTAGAGATAAAATCGACGTAGATCGTTTATTAGTCGTAACATTTACTAATGCTAGTGCAAGAGAAATGAAGCAACGCGTAGACCAACGTATTCAAGAAGCATTTATTGAATCACCTGATAATACACATCTAAAGAATCAACGCATTAAAATTCATCAAGCTCAAATTTCTACACTTCACAGTTTTTGTTTAAAGTTAATTCAGCAACATTACGATGTATTAGATATTGATCCAAACTTTAAAACAAGTGGTGAAGCGGAAAATATTTTGCTACTTGAACAAACCATTGATGAAGTTTTAGAACAACATTACGATATATTAGATCCTCATTTTGTTGATTTGACTGAACAATTGTCTTCAGATAGAAATGATGAGCAACTTAGAGATATTGTAAAAAAAATGTATTTCTTTAGTGTTGCTAATCCCGATCCTTTGAATTGGTTAAGTCATCTTTCAACACCATATAAAGATAAAGCACAACAGGAAGCATTATTAAAATTGCTTAATGAGTTGGCTATGATATTTATGGAGTCAGCGTTAGAGTCATTAAATAAAAGTTATGATTTATTTATGATGCTTGAGCAAGTAGATAAGCAAATTGCAGTTATCGAAAAAGAACAACAATTTTTAGCTAAAGCTATGGAAAATGGCCATATAAATCATGAAACAATCGTGCAACACGAATTCGAAAAAACATTTCCTCGAAAAGATAAAAAGATTAAAGAAGCGAATGAAATGATGATAGATGCTTATGACGATGGTAAAGCATATTATGATAATTATAAAAAATTAGTGTCAAAAGTTAAAAATGATTATTTTTCAAGATCTTCAGAAAATCTAAAAGCAGATATGCAACGTTTAGCACCTAGAGTAGCTTATCTTAGTCTTATTACCAAAGATGTCATAACACTTTTTAATCAAAAAAAACGCAGTCGAAATATTTTAGATTTCTCAGATTATGAACATTTTGCTTTGAAAATTTTAACAAATGATGATGGTTCACCTTCAATCATTGCACAAGCTTATCGTGAACAGTTCGAAGAAATATTAGTAGATGAATATCAAGACACAAACAGAGTACAAGAAAAGATTTTGTCTTGTATTAAACGTGGTGCAGAACATGATGGCAACTTATTTATGGTAGGGGACGTAAAACAGTCGATCTATAAATTTAGACAAGCAGATCCTAGTTTGTTTATCGAAAAATATAATCGCTTTACTGAAGATGGTTCATCATATGGTTTACGTATAGATTTATCTCAAAATTTCCGTTCAAGATTAGAAGTGTTAACAACAACTAATTACTTATTTAAACATATGATGGATGAATCTGTAGGAGAGATTAACTATGATGATGCAGCACAATTGTATTATGGAGCTCCCTTTGACAACAAGCCACATGATGTGAATTTAAATATGTTAGTAGAAGATGCATCTTCTGATTTAAATGGTTCAGAACAAGAAGCAGAATACATTGTGCAACAAGTTGAAAAAATAATGAATAATCATGAAATCTATGATATTAAAACACAACAATATCGAAAGCCTAATTACAAAGATATCGTTATTTTAGAAAGGTCATATGGGCAAGCGCGAAAAATACAACAAGCATTTAAAGATCATAATATTCCGTTTCATGTGAATAGTAAGGAAGGCTATTTTGAACAAACAGAAGTACAATTGATATTGTCCTTTTTAAGAACAATTGACAACCCGTTACAAGATATTTATTTAGTTGGTTTAATGCGTTCCGTTATTTATCAATTTACAGAAGATGAATTATCAAACATTAGAGTGTTTAGTCCTCATGATGATTATTTTTACCAATCTATACAACATTATATGGATAATGATGTTGCCAATAAAAAACTAGTCAAAAAATTAAAATCATTTTTAAATGATATAGCTATGTATCAAGACTACAGTCAAAATCATCCTGTATATCAACTTATTGATAAATTTTACAATGATCATTATGTTATTCAATATTTTAGTGGACTTATTGGCGGCAAAGGTCGACGTGCGAATTTATATGGATTGTTTAATAAAGCAGTAGAATTTGAAAATTCTAGTTTTCGCGGCTTATATCAATTTATTCGGTTTATTGATGAACTTATGGATCGCGGAAAAGATTTCGGCGAAGAAAATATTATAGGTCCTAATGACGATGTTGTGCGAATGATGACAATTCATAGTAGTAAAGGGTTAGAGTTTCCATTTGTTATTTACTCTGGTTTATCACGTAAATTTAGAAGAGACGATTTACACAAACCTGTAATTCTAAACCAAAATTATGGACTTGGTATGACGTATTACGATGTTGAGTCAAATTTAGCGTATCCGTCATTATCTTCAGTCACTTTGAAAGCAATCGCAGAAAAAGAAATGGTTTCAGAAGAGATGAGATTGATTTATGTGGCATTGACGCGTGCTAAGGAACAATTATTTTTGATCGGTCGTGTTAAAGATGAGAAAGAATTAACACAACTTGAGCAGGTTTCTGTCTCGGAAACACATTTACCAGTAAGTTATAGAATTACAGCTCAAAGACCGATTGATATGATATATCCAATATTAGCAAAATATCAATCATCGTCATTACCAAGTGAAATGCGATTCGAGCAATCGATAGATGATATTGATGCTACGATGAAACCTTATGTGAAATTGACTACAGAATTTTATGAAGATGTTGCTTCAGAACAAGTTATTTCAGATAGTGAACAGCGAACTGTTAGTGACATTGAGAATATGAATAGTGGCAATGACACCTTAAAAACACAAATACATCAACAATTAAGTTACGTCTATCCATATCAGGAAGCCATGGTAAAACCTTCAAAACAGTCTGTTTCTGAATTAAAACGACAATTAGAAACGGAACAAGCGGATACAAATTATGATAGAGTTCGACAGTATCGTATTGGTACTACTGCATACGAAAGACCTGCATTTTTAAGTCATCAAACTAAAAGAAAAGCAAATGAAGTTGGGACATTAATGCATACAGTAATGCAGCATTTGCCTTTTAAACAAGAAAGGTTAACTTCAGAAGAAATTGAAGCATTGGTTGAGCAGTTAATTGTTAAATCTATCATTCCTAAAGATGCAAAAGCTGATATTCAATTTGAAGATATTCATAAATTTGTTGAAAGCGATTTGTATCTTACGATAGCGCAAAGTGATTATATTTATCGAGAATTACCTTTCGTTGTTAATCAAGCAAAGGTAGACCAGTTGCAAGATGTAGAAACAGATGCATCAATTATTCAAGGGATGATTGATTTGATTTTTATTACAGATGATCAATATTACTTCGTTGATTATAAAACAGATGCTTTTAATAGACGTTTGCATATGTCAGATGAAGAAGTCGGAAATCAATTACGCACCCGTTATAAAATACAAATGGAATATTATAGAAACACCTTACAGACCATCCTTGGTGAATCTGTTAAAGGCTATCTATATTTCTTTAAGTTTGGTCAACTTTCAATAGATGATAAGTCGATAAAATAATGCTTTGATAAAGGAGCGCTAAACAGTGTCGACACAGCAGAGAATATTTGAATTGGATGTTTTACGTGGGTTCAGTTTGTTAGGCATTGTATTGATGAATATTTTGACTTTTAGTCTGCCATATGAAGAATCATTTCTTCCTGATTTAGTGAAGGGTATAGATGAAAGTTTATTAAGAGGTGTTACGCTTTTTGTAATTAGTTCTTTTTATCCCATTTTCACTTTTTTATTTGGTTATGGTTTAGCCATAATGTATAAGCATAGTCTAAAAAGGTCAATGAAATACTATCCTTTTATTTATAGGAGATTAATATTTTTATTAATATTAGGTGCATTACACGGTTTTTTACTTTTTTCAGGTGATATTTTATTCAGCTATGCATTTACTGGGATGATTGCAGTATTATTTATTAAAAAAAATGCAAAGCAACTTTTTAAGATAGGAATTGTTTTGTATGTAATAAAAGTATTTATCTTGATTTTACCTACTTTTTTAGTGACACTCTTCGATGATCCATACAGTACTATTAACATAAGCGGATATAATGTTTCTGAAATCGTCAACTTAAAGCAAAGTGGTGAATATTTTAACTATTTAAAAATAAATGTTGCTGAAAATATCTATAATATTATAGATACAGTAACTTTTTCTGCATATTTTGAATTTTTACCGTATGTGTTCTTAGGAATAGCAGCACAAAAATACAACTTGATTGAAAAAGTACAATCCAATCAAAGTCGTCATCGTCATATTTTATACGTATTTGTTATGTTAGTTGTAGGATATGCTTTTAAAATGCCATATGTAATTGATTATGGAAACCAAGCTTTTGCTATCATTAGCGCTATGATTGGTGGTCCGCTTGTAGCATTTAGTTACATATTATTGTTTATTTATTGTTGTCAATTTAACCAGTTTTCTAAAGTAGTGCGTATTTTTAAGTATCCAGGAAAATTAAGTTTAACAGTATACTTAATGCAAAGTTTTATTTTTACATTTATTTTTGTAGGCTTAGGTTTTTATAATAAGCTGCCACTTTATGAATCTTATATTATCGTATTTATTGTATACAGTTTGCAACTTATTTTCTGTTATATGTATCTGAAATTTTATAGATATGGACCTATTGAATGGTTGTGGCGTAAAGTGACTTATTTAAAATAATGATGCGATATCCAAGACGGTGTTTATTGAATTTTTTGAAAATAATGGGTATTTATTTGTGATTTGTTACTAAATATAGTTATAATATGTAATAAGATATAGATGAGGAGCTGATATTGAATGAAATTTTTATCATTCAGACATAATGAACAGACATCTTATGGTGTGAAAGTTAAAAGAGAAGAAGCTGCTTGGGACTTGAAAAAAGTCTTTGCAGATTTTGCGGAAGGAGACTTTCATCCTAAGACATTATTGAATGGTCTTCAACAAAACCAAATATTAGATTTCCAAGAACAAGTACGTAAAGCAGTCGTAGCGGCAGAAGATAGCGGCAGAGCTGAAGAATATAAAGTTGCATTTACAGATATTGAGTTTTTACCTCCAGTAACGCCAACAAATAATGTGATTGCTTTTGGACGTAACTATCAAGACCACGCAAGTGAATTGAATCATGAGGTACAACGTTTATACGTCTTCACAAAGGCAGCTTCATCGTTAACGGGTGATAATAGTGTAATACCAAACCATAAAGATATTACAGATCAGTTAGATTATGAAGGTGAGCTAGGTATTGTAATAGGTAAATCAGGTGAAAAAATTCCTAAAGCTTTAGCACTTGACTATGTATATGGCTATACAATTATTAATGACATTACTGACCGTAAAGCTCAAAACGAACAGGACCAAGCATTCTTATCTAAAAGTTTAACTGGTGGTTGCCCAGTTGGTCCATATATTGTAACAAAAGATGAATTACCAACACCTGAAGATGTAAATATTGTAACCAAAGTAAATAATGAAATTCGTCAAGATGGTAATACAGGAGAAATGATTCTTAAAATCGATGAATTGATTGAAGAGATTTCAAAATATGTAGCATTACATCCTGGTGATATTATTGCTACTGGTACACCAGCTGGTGTGGGTGCAGGTATGGCACCTCCTAAGTTCTTACAGCCAGGTGATGAAGTGAAAGTAACGATTGATAATATTGGTACTTTAACAAATTTCATATCAGAAAAATAAAAATAAACGAATTAGGCTAATGATAATAAAGTTAGCCTAATTTTTTTGAAATAAAGTAGTGATATTGCTTTAAATTGAAATTAAAGATAAAATGTGAAGTGCAGAACTTTTTTTGAAAAACATATACTTTTTCAGTATGATTAGAGAAGTACGCTTTTAGTTTTGTAATTAAAAGCAATTATGTATTTATATTTTTTATAAAAAGTAAAAATAGTGTGGGGGTATCATATATGTTACATATGCATATTGCAAGTTGGGTATTATTAATTATCTTGTTTTTCGCAGCTTACTTTAATTTCTCAGAAAAACAAGGTGCAACACCTTATTTTAAACCAATTCATATGCTATTAAGATTATTCATGGTTTTAGTCTTGATTTCAGGATTTTGGATTTGGATTCAAGCATTTGGTGATGGAAATTCAGGCGGACACATGTTATTAACATTGAAAATGATATGTGGTGTTGCTGTAGTTGCGTTAATGGAAGTTACAGTTACAAAACGAAAAAAAGGACAATCAAGCAATGGTATGATGTGGGGCACGATTGCATTAATTATAATTACTATGATTATTGGTGTTATTTTACCGCAAGGCCCAATCACTCAAATGTTTGGTATGTAAAAAAAACGGAGACATTAAATTGTCTCCGCTCAGACTGTCGACCAAGTCTCTGACTTTGTTGGCAGTTTTTTTGTGCACGCTTTCCACGGGCACTGCCTTAGCCTGTAGTCTTCGGCTAGTGCGTTTCCAGCATGAGACGGCCCAAATCACTGCCACCATTAATCTGAAAATAGTATAATATATATATTATACAGTGGTGGTGTTTATTATATTGAATAAATCAATTAACAAAATAGATCAATATGAAGTGATTTCTATCTCTGAATTAGTTCCTAAAAATCATTTATTGCGCGCCTTATAGCCTATCATATTGATAATATCTTTTGGTCGACTATAAGGTGGAGCATAAGAAACTTCGAACTCAGTAAGTTCATCAATGGTTAATTTATGCAACATGCCCATAGATAAAACATCTATACGTTTATCAGCGCCATTTTTTCCTACAGCAGCAGCACGAATGATTCGTCTGCTAGATTTATCGAAATAGACACGTAAATGTAACTTAGTATTTCCTGGGTAATAACCTGCATGTTCTCCTTGGTTAGCTTCTACTATTTCATAATCAAAGTTATCTAATTCTTGTGGCGTTACGCCAACACTGGCAAAGGTATAATCAAAGAATTTTACAATATTTGCGCCTAAATAACCCTTAAAGTGTACAGAAGTATTTCCTGCTAGTTGTTCTGCTATAATACTTGCTGCTCTATGAGCACCCCATGCTAAAGGTACATGTGCATTTAAGTCTACATGACGATAATGAGAAGTAATAATATCACCTAAAGCATAAATGTTTTCGATGTTCGTTTGGAACTGATCGTTTACTGGAATGTAACCTTTACTGTCCAAAGTTACATTTGATGATTGAATGAATTCTGAATTAGGTTTAACGCCAATCCCTTCAATAATCAAATCATAGTGTTCAACTTTACCAGATTTAAAATGAACTTCATGACCATTCACTTTTACAATTTCTTCATTTAAACGATAGTTGATATCTCTTGCTTTCATTTCATCAAAAATGGGTTGATTCATATCACTATCCATTAATTTGTTCACATGAGTTGAACGATGTATTAATGTGCTATCAATCCCTCTATGATGTAAATTATCTAATATTTCTAATCCAATATATCCCGCACCAACGACAAGTGCTGTTTTAACGTTTTGTCGCTCGATAAAGTTTTCAATGGCATCAGTATCTTCCATATTTCTTAATGTAAAACTGATATCACTGTTTAAGTTTAAAGAATTCGCGCTACAGCCAGGGCTTAAAATTAAAGTGTCATAGTCTTCTTTAAACGTCGTCTTGTCTTGTTTGTTAAAAACGGTAATTGTTTGAGTTTTGTCGTTAATTGCAGTTACTTCGTGATAGGGCTTAACAACAATCTTTTTAGAATCATAGAAAGACTCTGGCGTTGCTTCTAATACTTTGTCTCTAGAATCTACGACATTTCCTAAATAATAAGGCAGTGCACAGTTAGCAAAACTCATATCTCTATCTTTTTCAAAGACGGTGATTTCACTCTCTTTGTCTAATCTTCTGATTTGGCTAGCAACGGTTGCACCTCCAGCAACAGCCCCAACCACTACAATTTTATTCATAGTATATAGCCCCCTATAAATTTAATGATTAAATATGTGATTCTACTACTGTTTCATAAGATAAATTTAAATGGAAAAAATCATTTAAATAGCGACCAATACCATCGTCATTATTTGAATAAGTTACATGATTTGCGACATGTTTTAGTTCATCTAAACCATTTTCCATAGCGATGCCATGTTTGGCATATTTTATCATTTCTAAGTCATTATCTTCATCACCAAATGCAATAATATGATTTCTATCCACATCTAAATAGGATTTTACATAATCTATACCTCTTGCTTTACTAATACCTTGTTTTACGATTTCAATAACTGGGAAAGGTGAGCCCCATCTTCGGTGTTCAATGTTTTCAGCATAGAAACGTGTAAGCATTTGCTTAATTCTAGGAATCATAAACTCTTCAGCTTCGACTAAAATTGAAGTAGGTGATTCACTTAAAGAATTAAGTAAATCGCCGGTTTCTATTTTAGGGTTTCCCATTGAAAAACCATCAAATAATTTTTGGTCAAAATTATTTAAAAAGACATAATCTTTTACTTCAGCAATAATATTGGAAACACCAAAGTTGTTTAGTGACTGAATAATCTCATGTGATAAGTCTAAATCTAGTACTTCATGTTTATTTTTAAAATGATCATCTTTTGGATGATGCACGAAAGCACCATTAAAATTAACTACAGGTGTATTCATATTTAGTTCATGATAATAAATTTGACTGGCTCTGTATGGTCTGCCAGTTGCTATCATTAGTTTGTGTCCTTGCTTTTGTAATGTAGTTAAAACCTTTTTAGTATAAGGTGTAATTTTCTTGTCATCATTTAACAGTGTTCCGTCTAAGTCTAAACAAATTAAATAAGAACTCATGTAAATCTCCTTTAAATTTAATAAATGATGTATGAATATCATAGCATTTTATTGGCGTTTTGTAAGATATTTGATATATTGTTAGTATGATTAAATACGAAGAGGTGAAATGTATGGATGAAGGATTAAAAGATAGCATACTAAATGCTTTAGAGATGGTAATTGACCCTGAGTTAGGAATCGATATCGTAAACTTAGGTTTAGTATATAATGTAGATGTTGATGATGAAGGCTTATGTACAGTGGAAATGACATTAACTTCTATGGGTTGTCCGCTTGGACCACAGATTATGAACCAAGTAAAAATGGTCTTAGCAGAAATTCCTGAGATTTCAGATACAGAAGTAAATATTGTTTGGAGTCCGCCATGGAGTAAAGAAATGATGTCACGTTATGCTAAAATTGCGCTTGGCATAGGTTAATAAAAGATAGATAACTAGTTTAAGTAACAATACGTTTGAATATGTATTGCTAACTTAAGCTAGTTTTTTTAATTTTAGAAAACATGTGGACGCTTTATGTCAGGCTATTTTAAAATTTTTTATTTCTATCGTTCAATTCATTAAAATAATTGCAGTTGTATTACATTAATATTACAATAGCTAGGTGAATAAATTAGATGTTTACGTAATTTTAGGAAAGTTTGTGGGGAAATGAACAATAATCTTGAAAATAATCGTGTGAAACGTAACACGCGCTATATGCCTGGTTTAGATGGTTTAAGAGCAATTGCAGTAATTGGTATTATTATTTACCATTTAAATAAGCAATGGTTAACTGGTGGATTTTTAGGTGTTGATACATTTTTTGTTATTTCTGGATATTTAATTACTAGCTTACTTTTAAAAGAATATGAAGAAACAGGGATAATTAATTTAAAAAACTTTTGGGTACGACGTTTCAAAAGATTGATACCTGCAGTACTAACTTTAGTATTTGTTGTAGTAGTAGCAACATTGGTATTAAAACCAGAAGAAATTGTTAATATAAAAAAGGATGCAATAGCAGCAATTTTTTATTTTTCTAATTGGTGGTACATCGCTTCAGATGTAAATTATTTTGAACAATTTGCTTTTATGCCATTAAAACATTTATGGTCCTTAGCAATTGAAGAACAATTTTACATTGTATTCCCAATCCTTTTTATATTCCTTTTATTAGCATTAAAAAAATACCGCAATGTTGTTTTGATATTTTGGATAATTTCATTAATTTCTTTACTTGTGATGATTATCATTTCACAACCGCATATGTCTCATTCTCGAGTTTATTTTGGTACAGATACGAGACTTCAAACAATGTTATTGGGTGTTATACTAGCGTTTTTATGGCCGCCATTTAAGTTGAAGAAAAATCCTCAAAAGACACTAACGCATATCATAGATGGTATTGGTGTTTTTGGTATTTTTATCTTACTTTTACTTTTTTATAAAGTTAATGATAATAGTGATTGGATTTATAACGGTGGATTTTATTTAATATCTGCAATGACGTTATTTGTCATAATGAGTGCTGTTCATCCATCAGGTTATTTTGCTAAAGTTATCGGTAATCCTATTTTTGTTATTATTGGTAAGAGATCTTATAGTTTGTATTTATGGCATTTTCCAGTTATTAGTTTTGTACATTCATATTATGTTGCTGGGCAATTACCGAATTATGTGTACTTTTTAGATATCATATTGACAATCATTTTAGCTGAACTCTCGTATCGCTATATTGAAACACCTTTTAGAAAAGAAGGTTTTAAAGCATTTTCTATAAAATTAAATAAAAAATTACCATTAGTAAGAACAGCTATTTTGTTAATATTTATGATTCCAAGCCTATTTGTTTTAGCTGGTAGCTTTGATAAATTAGGGAAAGATATGATTACGGATAAAAAAACAACGTTTAAAACAGATGAATTTGATAAACAATTAGTGCGGCCTATACCAATTGATGAAGTAAACTTTTTTGATAAATCAAATTCTAAAAAAACAACAAAATCAGAAGTATATACAAATATTAAACCATTGCTTATTGGAGACTCAGTGATGGTTGATATAGGTGAAAATTTTAAAAAAAGGGTGCCCAACGCAAAAATTGATGGTGAGGTTGGACGTAATTTATATGATGTTGCACCACTTGTAGAAAAACACTATCAATCATATAATAAAAGTTCCGATAAAATTGTGCTAGAACTAGGTACAAATGGTGACTTTAGTAAAGAACAATTAGATACGTTAATCAATAAATTCGGAAATGCACAAATTTATTTAGTGAATACACGCGTTCCGAGAAGTTATGAAGGTCACGTGAATAAATTGATGGCAGATGCCGCTAAAGCACATAAAAATGTAACGCTTATTGATTGGTACAAACGCTCTGAAGATCATACAGAATATTTTGCGCCAGATGGTATTCATTTAGAAACAAAAGGTGTAGAGGCATTAACAGATGAGATTTTAAAACATATAGCAAACGATTCAAAATAAATCAGAAGGTTAGAGAAACACGATATTATTGTAGTTTGATCATACACAAACGCCAATTTCAATTGAAATTGGCGTTTGCTTTGTTATTGATACAATTTTTCGAAAAACTTTCGCTTGAATTTATTTGTGTTTTAAATGAAAATTCACAATCGTCTTTATGCGTTTTGAAACGATATTACTAACCTTGTACTATGTCTGTACTCATATTAAGTTGAGAATATATTAAATGACAAGTATTTATTATTTATGAGTTGCAATTGTTAGGTAAAGTGAACTCAATATTTTCTATCACGCTCATTGATTGGGTAATCATTTGCACTCATATCTCTTCTCGTCATGAGGCCATTATTATTAAATTCCCAATGTTCATTGCCGTGTGTACGCATCCATTGATTTGTAGAGGCATCATACCATTCATACTCAAATCTAACTGAAATACGGTTGTCGGTGTAACACCATAATTCTTTCATCAACTTGTAGTGAAGTTCTTTGCGCCATTTTCTATATAAAAAGGATTTGATTGCTTCTCGACCTTCAAAAAACTCACTACGATTTCTCCATTGTGAATCTTGTGTATAAGCAAGACATACTTTTTCAGGATCTCTGGTATTCCATGCATCTTGCGCTAATTTCACTTTTTCTAAAGCTGTCTGTTTATTAAACGGCGGCGTTGGTCTTTTGATTACATTATTCATATATTTAACCTCCATTGTTGTATATTTACAATAATGCTAACATAACTTTAACGTAATGAGATATGTGCTATCGTTGGAAGTAAAAAAATCGCTGTTAATTTAACAGTTTTTATGTAATCTATATGGATGTTTTAACAAATGTATGTTGGGCAAATGTTATGATATGGTAAGCGTTCAAAACTTTAAAAAATAATTGAAAAACTAACCCTTTATTGTTGATTCTTGTCAAGAAGCGTAATATAATATAGATAAGGTCAAAGAAAGTCAAAGTCAAACTTACTTTATTGATCAATCATTAAATGGTGAGGTGAATCAATTTGGATATAAATCAAATGACCTATGCAGTTCAAAGTGCATTACAGAATGCAATTGAATTAGCTAAAACAAATGAAAATCAAAATATTGAAATTGAAGCTGTGTTATCAGCAGCATTAACAGAAAATGAAAGTTTATTTAAAAGTATTTTCGATAGAGCGCATATTGATACAGAAAAATTAGATCAATCATATAAAGAAAAACTTAAAAAATATCCATCGGTCCAAGGGGATAATATTCAATATGGTCAATATATAAGTCAAAATGCTAACAATTTATTAAATAAAGCTGAAACTTATATGAAAAAATATGAAGATGAATATATATCCATGGAACATATCGTATTAGCTGCTATGGATATAGATGATACGACCAAACAATTTGTAGAAAATAAAAAAGAAGTAATAGAGGAAATTATAAAAAAAGTTAGAGGAGGCAATCGCGTGACATCACAAAATCCAGAAGCAAATTATGAAGCATTAGAAAAATACGGGCGTGATTTAGTTGAAGAAGTTCGTCAAGGTAATATGGACCCTGTCATTGGGCGTGACGAAGAAATTCGTAATTCAATCCGTATATTAAGTAGAAAAACCAAAAATAACCCGGTCTTAATAGGTGAGCCTGGTGTCGGTAAAACAGCAATTGTCGAAGGATTGGCGCAGCGTATCGTACGTAAAGACGTGCCAGAATCACTGTTAGATAAAACAATTTTTGAACTTGACTTAAGCGCACTTGTAGCAGGTGCAAAATATCGTGGAGAATTCGAAGAAAGATTGAAAGCAGTACTTAAAGAAGTCAAAGAATCAGACGGAAGAATTATTTTGTTTATTGATGAAATTCATATGCTTGTAGGTGCTGGTAAAACTGAAGGTGCTATGGATGCAGGTAATATGCTTAAACCAATGTTGGCTCGTGGGGAGCTACATTGTATTGGTGCGACAACTTTAAATGAATATAGAGAATATATTGAAAAAGATTCAGCTTTAGAACGTCGTTTTCAAAAAGTAAATGTATCTGAACCTAATGTAGAAGATACTATTTCTATTTTACGTGGTTTAAAAGAACGTTACGAAGTATATCACGGTGTTCGTATACAGGATAAAGCATTGGTAGCAGCAGCTGAATTATCAGACCGTTATATTACTGATCGATTTTTACCAGATAAGGCAATAGATTTAGTAGACCAAGCATGTGCGACGATACGTACTGAAATGGGCTCAAATCCAACAGAATTGGATCAAGTGAATCGTCGTGTTATGCAGTTAGAAATTGAAGAGTCAGCATTGAAAAATGAATCTGATAATGCCAGTAAACAACGTTTGCAAGAGTTACAAGAGGAACTAGCAAACGAAAAGGAAAAACAAAGTTCTATTCAATCACGTGTTGAAGAAGAAAAAGAAAAAATAGCTAAACTGCAAGAGAAACGTTCAGAATTAGATGAAAATCGAAAAGCTTTAGAAGATGCTGAAAATAACTACAATTTAGAAAAAGCTGCTGAATTACAGCACGGTAAAATTCCACAACTAGAAAAAGAATTACGTGAATTAGAAGACGCTTTCCAAAATGAACAAAGTGAAGACAATGATCGCATCATTCGTGAAATTGTTACTGATGAAGAAATAGGCGATATTGTTAGTTCTTGGACAGGTATTCCAGTATCAAAATTAGTTGAAACCGAAAGAGAGAAACTCCTAAACTTATCTGATATACTTCATGAACGTGTTGTAGGTCAAGATAAAGCTGTAGATCTAGTTGCTGATGCAGTTGTCAGAGCGCGTGCTGGAATTAAAGATCCTAATAGACCAATTGGTAGTTTCTTATTCTTAGGTCCAACAGGTGTAGGTAAAACAGAATTAGCGAAATCATTAGCATCAACTTTATTTGATTCAGAAAAACATA
Source organism: Staphylococcus sp. GDB9P120P (assembly GCF_017893435.1). NCBI lineage: Bacteria > Bacillati > Bacillota > Bacilli > Caryophanales > Staphylococcaceae > Staphylococcus > Staphylococcus sp. GDB9P120P. Next base: position 910,442 of record NZ_JAESNB010000008.1, on the reverse strand, counting down.
TGATTCGTATTGATATGAGTGAATATATGGAAAAACACTCTATCTCTCGCTTAATAGGTGCCCCTCCCGGCTATGTTGGACATGAAGAGGGTGGACAACTGACAGAATCAGTTCGTCGTAATCCTTATTCAGTTATTTTGTTAGACGAAATAGAAAAAGCACATTCAGATGTGTTTAATGTGTTGTTACAAATATTAGAAGAAGGTCGTTTAACTGATTCACAAGGACGAGAAGTAGACTTCAAAAATACTATTATTATCATGACAAGTAATATTGGTTCACAAATATTATTAGAAAATGTAAAAGATACAGGCGTGATTACTGAATCAACAGAAAAAGCAGTAATGAATAGTTTAAACCAATACTTCAAACCAGAAATCATAAATCGTATGGATGATATCGTATTATTTAAACCATTATCCGTAAATGATATGAGTTTAATTGTTGATAAAATTTTAACACAATTAAACATTAGATTGATGGAACAACGTATTTCCATTGACGTTTCTGATAAAGCTAAAGCATGGTTAGGTGAGGAAGCATATGAACCTCAATTTGGTGCAAGACCACTAAAAAGATTTGTTCAAAGACAAATTGAAACACCACTTGCACGCAAAATGATTAGAGAGAATTTACCAGAAGGTACGTTAATAAAAATAGATTTATCAGATGATGGTTTAACATTTGAAGAAATCAGACCAGAAATAATATAAACTGAAAATAAATAGTACTTGAGATATCAACTCTCATAAAATAAGCCCGTAAGTGAACTAAGCAGTTCTTTTACGGGCTGTTATTATAATAATTCAGAATTTTGAATGTTCAGAGTGCTAATTAACAAATAGTATCAATGCAAAACCGTCATGACATATAGGTCATTTGAGATAGGATGTAGTAACAAAAAATGACAATNNAGAAATTGTCATTTTTTGTTAGTTCGAGGTATTTTACGTTCTGAACTTTTTTATTTGTATGTGATAAAAATTTAATGTTGTTCTTTCGTCTCATGCTTTGAAGGTTTAATAATCAAGTCAAATAATACGACAATGATTGTAAATACAATAGCACCAATAATAGGGGTAATTAAATTAAGTGCGCCCCCACCTGAAAGACTGTTAAGTACGAAATTTACCATTTGTAATAAGACAATAGACCAAAATAACACTGCGAGGTATTTCATTATGTAATGCCTCCAATTTAATATATATACATTCATTATAAATAAGAAAGCAGTATTTGTATAGTAGTAACTTAATAAAGTATAGATTTTAATTGTGCTAACATTTACGATAAACTATAATAAATAATGTGATTTTAATGAGTATACTAGGTGAAGTTCTTGTATTGGAAATATGTATTATGTTAAATTAATACCTGGTATTAAAAAATTATTAAGAAGGTGTACAACCATGAACGTGGGTATTAAAGGTTTCGGTGCATATGCGCCTGAAAAAGTAGTAGAGAATGCCTATTTTGAATCATTTTTAGAAACTTCAGATGAGTGGATTTCAAAAATGACAGGTATTAAAGAAAGAAGATGGGCTGATGAAGATGAAGAGACGTCTGATTTAGCTTATCAAGCAAGTGTTAAAGCTATCAATGATGCTGGTATAGAACCAACTGATATAGACATGATTATTGTTGCAACATCTACAGGAGATTTTCCGTTTCCAACTGTAGCTAATATATTACAAGATAGACTTGGAATCGGAAAAGTTGCTTCTATGGATCAGTTAGCTGCATGTAGTGGTTTCATGTATGCAATGATCAATGCTAAACAATTCGTACAATCAGGTGATTATAAAAATATTTTAGTTGTAGGAGCAGATAAATTATCTAAGATCACGGATTACACTGATCGTTCAACAGCTATATTATTTGGTGATGGTGCTGGTGCAGTAGTTATCGGTGAAGTGTCTGAAGGCCGAGGCATTTTAAGTTATGAACTTGGGTCAGACGGTTCTGGAGGAGAATATTTATATTTAAATCCAGAAAATGGTAAGATATTTATGAATGGACGAGAAGTGTTTAAATTTGCTGTTAGAATCATGGGTGAAGCTTCAAATAATGCAGTTGCAAAAGCAAATTTAGAACCAAAAGATATCGATATGTTTGTACCACATCAAGCTAATATTAGAATTATGGAATCTGCAAGAGAAAGATTAGGTATACCAAAAGAAAAAATGAGCGTCTCAGTTGATAAATTTGGTAATACTTCTGCAGCTTCAATTCCTTTAAGTATCGCACAAGAATTAGAAAATGGTAAAATTAAAGATGATGATGTTTTAGTACTTGTAGGATTCGGTGGTGGTCTTACTTGGGGTGCTGTAACTATAAGATGGGGAAAATAGGAGGATAATTTATGAGCAAGGAACATCGCGTTGTAATTACTGGTATGGGTGTTTTATCTCCAATCGGTAATGATGCAAAAACTTCATGGAAAAATGCACTAAATGGTGTTAGTGGTATAGACGAAATAACACGTTTAGATACATCAGCATATAAAGTTCATTTAGCTGGTGAATTAAAAGACTTTGATATTGAAGATTATATAGATAAAAAAGAAGCGCGTCGTATGGATCGATTCACACAGTATGCTGTAGTTGCTGCAAGAGAAGCGGTCAAAGATGCAAAACTAGAAATTAATGAAAATACTGCTGATAGAATTGGTGTTTGGATTGGCTCTGGTATCGGAGGCATGGAAACATTTGAATTATCACATAGTCAATTGCTAGAGCGTGGTCCTAGACGTGTGAGTCCTTTCTTTGTACCGATGTTAATTCCAGATATGGCTACTGGCCAAGTATCTATTGATTTAGGTGCAAAAGGTCCTAATGGTGCTACTGTTACAGCATGTGCAACAGGTACAAACTCTATTGGAGAAGCTTTCAAGATTATCCAACGTGGTGACGCTGATGCTATGGTTACTGGAGGTACAGAAGCACCAATCACACATATGGCTATAGCAGGTTTTAGTGCAAGCCGTGCCTTAACAACGAATGAAGATAAGGAAACAGCTTGTCGACCATTCCAAGAAGGTCGTGATGGCTTTGTGATGGGTGAAGGTGCAGGTATTGTTGTACTTGAATCATTAGAATCAGCAAAAGCGCGTGGTGCAGAAATTTATGCCGAAGTAGTTGGATATGGTTCAACAGGTGACGCTTATCATATTACTGCGCCAGCACCAGAAGGTGAAGGCGGCTCACGTGCAATGCAAGCTGCGATTGATGATGCTGGCATTGAGGCCAAAGATATACAATATTTAAATGCACATGGCACAAGTACGCCAGTAGGTGATTTAACTGAAATTCAAGCGATTAAAAATACATTTGGTGAAGCAGCTAAAAACTTAAAAATTAGCTCTACAAAATCAATGACTGGTCACTTATTAGGTGCAACTGGTGGCTTAGAAGCAATCTTTTCTGCCTTATCTATTAGAGATGGACGTATCGCACCAACCATCCATGCTGAATCTCCAGACCCAGAATGTGATTTAGACATCGTTCCTAATAAAGCTGAAGATTTAGATATTACTTATGCAATGAGTAATAGTCTAGGATTTGGTGGCCATAACGCCGTGCTTGTTTTGAAAAAATTTAACGACTAAAATAATATGTAATGTTAAAGGCTGAGACAATTTATTTGTCCAGCCTTATTTATTTTTGGCTAAATTTATTTAACAGATACGGAAATTTTATAAATAAGCTTTGGATAGTATAAAGTATGAAAAATTAATAATGCAGATAATTAATAGTAAAATACATGATTAATTTTGATATTTTGTATATTTATGACGTACACCTAATGTATAATGTGCTTTATATTTAGGTTAAAAGGAGGCAGTCAAGATGAAACGCTTCTCATCTTTATCAACAACTTTGAAAACACGAATGATTGCAGATTTTATCTTGATTATTGCAAGTCAAGCAATCATGCCTTTTATTGCACTTTATTTAACGAGTAAAGTGAACGCAGTTTTTGCAGGGACATTTTTAATTGTTAATATTGTGGTGAGTTTTATTGTGTCTTTCCTAGGTGGATATTTAGGCGATAATTATAATAGGAAGAAAATAGTGAATTATATCCATTTTTTATACGCAATTTGCTTAATTATTCTAAGTATTACGGTTACTATGAATGGCATCGGCTTACTAATTTTTTGCATTGCTGTGTTTATCTTTCAATTATTGTTTGCTGCAAGTGAACCAATATTTGAAGCGGCAATTATGGATGCTATATATGAAGATGTTAGAGAATATGTATACCAATTAAATTATTGGATGTTCAATATTGGTACAGCTATCGGTATGGCACTAGGTGCGTTGTTATACTTGGGACATAAACATTTATTATTTATCCTCTTCTTTATCGCAATGTTAGTGAGTTGGTATTTATTTGAAAAGTATTATAATGTTGAACAAATCATTAACAAAAAGGGAGATTTAACGACTAAGTTTAAACATTTTTTTGATAGTTATCGAGATGTAGTTAAAGACAAGTATTATATGATGCTAAATTTAGGTTATATGATGGTCATTATGGCTGAATTAAGTTTAAATTCTTATGTCGTGGTAAGATTGAAAGATGCTTTTGAACCATTATCTATTTTAGGTTTTTATATAGATGGTGTCAGAATGTTCACGGTCATTATGATTATTAACACAGTAGTAGTTGCAACTTTAACTTTTACTGTCAACAGAATTGTTGCAGCGACTTCAACTAGAATTGCATTTATGATTGGGATTGTCTTGTATACATTAGGATACAGTATTTTGACATCTGCAACATCGTTTTGGATTCTATGTTTGTTTTCAATTGTAGCGACGATAGGAGAATTAATATATTCACCTATCCAAAATGCACAAAGATTCTTAATGATTCCTGAAGATAAACGTAGTACGTATAGCACATTTGCGATGGTATCATTTTACGGTGGAAATATTTTAGCACGTTTTGGGCTTATTATTGGCGCATTTATATTGCCATGGATGATGTCAATCTATGTGGCAGTCATTGTTTTATTAGGATTTGTCTTACTTTATTATGCACTTTTCTGCAATCCCAACATTGATAATCGTAAACAAAAAAGGCTGGATTAGTTATTGTTATTAAATACAATTTCTAATCCAGTCTTTTTATATAGCAAATGATATGAAAATAGAAATAATGACATAAATAAGATTACAAAGAAAAGCAATTTTTACCCAAGAAGAGACAATATAAACATCTTTTTTAGGTTGAGTAGGTTTAAAAAATTCATCATTTTCAAACGCACTTCTATGTTTCTTTTTTGTCAATTGGTATTTTAGCCTTCTAAAACCAAAACTCGTGGGATCTAAAATGCCTTCTTGTACAATCAAAATGATAAAAAAGACAATTGCTAAGAGCATAGAGACATAAAATAAAGTATTAATAAAGTTTATCCAAGTATGGTTTGAAAATAGCCATAAAATAAATGAAATTATGGGTGTAAAAAGTAAAAAAATTACTAGGTGCTTTAAAAATTTCATGTTGGCGCCCCCTAAAAAGAATTAAATTAATTGTAACTTAAGTTAACTAAAAAATGAATAAAAATTACTATAAATTCGTTAACAACAGTATTTAATTAGAAGTTTAAAATTAAATAATTTTTAATTTCTTTAATAAAGTAAAGCAATAGAATATTGATTAAAATCTTAACTAAACGTATAATGTTATTAAATATTCTGAATATTGTGAAGGGAATGTTTAATTCGATTCAAAGGGGGATACGATATGCTTAAATATGTTTTAAAGCGACTGGGTTATATGATTTTGTCATTATTCATTATCATTACCATTACATTTTTCTTGATGAAACTTATGCCAGGTTCACCGTTTAACGATGAAAAATTAAATGAAGAACAAAAGCAAATTCTTAACGAAAAATATGGTTTAAACGATCCAGTACCAGTTCAGTATGCGAGTTATTTAAAGAATGTTGTTACGGGGGACTTTGGTAACTCATTCCAATATGATAACCAACCAGTTTGGGAATTAATCAAACCAAGATTATTACCATCTTTAGAAATGGGTTTAACAGCGATGGTGATTGGTGTCATACTCGGTTTAATTTTAGGGGTTATTGCAGCAGTCCGGCAAAACACTTGGGCTGACTATACAGCTACTGTAATTTCAGTTATAGCGGTTTCGGTACCATCATTCGTATTAGCTGTTTTATTACAATATGTATTTTCAGTAAGGTTGCAATGGTTCCCAGTAGCAGGTTGGGAAGGTGTTTCAACAGCAGTTTTACCATCTTTAGCACTATCAGCAGCAGTTTTAGCGACGGTAGCAAGATACATAAGAGCAGAAATGATAGAAGTGTTAAGTTCAGATTATATTTTACTTGCACGTGCCAAAGGTAATTCAACAATGAGAGTATTATTTGGACACGCATTAAGAAATGCTCTGATTCCAGTAATTACAATTATTGTGCCAATGTTGGCAAGTATATTAACAGGTACTTTGACAATTGAGAATATTTTTGGTGTACCAGGGTTAGGGGACCAATTCGTAAGATCGATTACCACGAATGATTTCCCAGTAATTATGGCGACAACCATTTTATTCAGTACACTATTTATAGTTTCTATATTCCTTGTAGATATATTATATGGTGTTATTGACCCACGTATACGTGTACAAGGAGGTAAAAAATAATGGCTGATAATAAAAATGAAAATTTAAATCAAGATTATTCAAATGCAGTTATGTCACATACCTCAGAAGGAATTCCAGCATCAGACTTTATTAGAAGTAACAATGACATTGAAAAAGAGCCAGAAATACAAAGAGAGAGTAAAAACTTTTGGCAGGATGCATGGTCACAACTAAAGCGTAATAAATTAGCGGTAGTTGGTATGATAGGGTTAATTATTATCATTATTTTAGCGTTAATTGGCCCTTTATTTAGTGCACATGACTATGCTGAACAAGATGTTGAAAGACGTAACTTGCCAGCAAAAATACCTGTTCTAGATCAAATTTCATTTTTACCATTTGATGGTGAAGGTGCTCAAGGTAAAGATGCGTATAAAGAAGCTGGAGTGAAAGAGAATTTTTGGTTTGGTACAGATCAATTAGGTAGAGATTTGTGGTCTCGTACTTGGCAAGGTGCACAAGTATCACTATTCATCGGTGTTGTTGCAGCACTGCTTGATATTTTTATAGGTGTTATTTATGGCGCGATTTCAGGATTTTTTGGAGGCCGTATTGATAATGTGATGCAGCGTATTATTGAAATTGTTGCGTCTATCCCAACGTTGATTGTTGTTATTTTATTCGTTTTAATTTTTGAACCATCTATATGGACGATTATATTAGCGATGGCTATCACAGGTTGGATTGGCATGAGCCGTGTGGTCAGAGGGGAATTCTTAAAATTAAAAGGTCAAGAATTTGTATTAGCATCTAAAACACTAGGTGCCTCTAAACTTAAATTAATATTTAAACATATATTACCTAATACTTTAGGGGTTATTGTAGTTACATCCATGTTTACAGTACCGAATGCAATCTTCTTCGAAGCATTCTTAAGCTTTATTGGTATCGGGGTACCAGCGCCAAGAACTTCTCTTGGGTCACTTGTAAATGAAGGTCGAGCAATGTTATTGATTCATCCACATGAATTATTTATTCCGGCTATTATTTTAAGTTTATTAATACTATTCTTCTATCTATTTAGTGATGGGTTACGCGATGCATTTGATCCGAAAATGCGTAAATAATAAAGGGGGCAACATTTTATGTCAGAAAGAATATTAGAAGTGAACGATTTGCATGTTTCCTTTGATATTGACGCAGGGGAAGTGCAGGCAGTACGTGGCGTGGATTTCTTTCTTGATAAAGGAGAAACGCTGGCGATTGTTGGTGAATCAGGTTCAGGGAAATCAGTGACAACAAAAGCTATTACAAAATTATTCCAAGGCGATACTGGAAGAATTAAAAAAGGTGTTATTAATTTCTTAGGTGAAGACTTAGCTAAAAAATCAGAAGAAGAATTGATTAAATTACGAGGTAAAGATATTTCTATGATATTTCAAGATCCAATGACTTCGTTAAATCCTACAATGAAAATAGGCAAGCAAGTCATGGAGCCATTAATGAAACATAGAAATTACAATAAGGCAAATGCGAAGAAAAGGGCGTTAGAAATATTAAATCTTGTAGGATTACCAAACGCTGAAAAACGTTTTAATGCCTATCCACATCAATTCTCAGGTGGACAAAGACAAAGGATAGTCATTGCGACAGCACTTGCATGTGAACCTAAAGTATTAATTGCAGATGAGCCAACTACTGCACTTGATGTAACGATGCAAGCACAAATATTAGAATTGATGAGAGAATTACAAAGCAAAATAAGTACTTCAATCGTTTTTATCACACACGATTTAGGTGTTGTTGCTAATATAGCTGACAGAGTAGCTGTTATGTATGGAGGACAAATGGTTGAAACAGGAGATGTAGATGAAATATTTTATGACCCTAAACATCCATATACTTGGGGGTTACTATCATCGATGCCTGATCTGACAACTGGTACAGATACAGCATTATTAGCTATTCCAGGTACACCACCAGATTTATTACACCCACCTAAAGGAGATGCGTTTGCTGAACGTAGCCAATATGCATTAGATGTAGACTTTAAAACTCCACCACCATGGTTCAAAATTTCTGATACACATTTTGTAAAGTCTTGGTTACTTGATGAACGCGCACCGCATGTTGAACCACCAGAAATGGTACAAAAACGTTTACGTAAGATGCCTAATAATTACGATAAGCCGCAACAGGTAGAAAGGGTGGCGTTTGATGATGCAAAATAAAGACATACTTTTACAAGTGAAAAATGTTAAACAATATTTTAATGAAGGAAAGCGTAGCGAAGTACGTGCAATTGAAAATATTTCATTTGATATTTATAAAGGGGAAACATTTGGACTAGTTGGTGAATCTGGTTGTGGAAAATCTACTACTGGTAAAGCAATTATTAAACTCAATGATGTAACGAGTGGAGAAATTCTTTATGACGGTGTAGACATTCAAAAAATAAAAAACCGTAAAGATTCTTTGAAGTTTAATAAAAAGATGCAAATGATTTTCCAAGACCCATATGCTTCATTAAATCCAAGGTTAAAAGTCATGGATATAGTGGCAGAAGGGATAGACATCCATAAGCTTGCTAGTGGAACAAAAGATCGTAAAAGAAGAGTTTATGATTTATTAGAAACGGTGGGACTTAGTAAGGAACATGCCAATCGTTATCCACATGAATTTTCAGGTGGTCAAAGACAACGTATCGGTATTGCTCGTGCATTAGCAGTAGAACCAGAATTTATTATTGCAGATGAACCGATATCAGCGTTAGATGTTTCAATTCAAGCACAAGTTGTCAATTTGTTATTAAAGTTGCAAAGAGAACACAATATTACATTTCTATTTATTGCTCATGACCTTTCGATGGTGAAATATATTTCAGACAGAATTGCAGTTATGCATTTTGGTAAGATTGTCGAATTAGGTTCTGCAGATGAAATATATAATCATCCGTTACATCCTTATACGAAATCATTACTTTCAGCAGTACCACAACCAGATCCTGAAAGTGAGCGTACGCGAAAAAGAACAGTGTATAAAGAAGACATGTCCAAAAACGATCAACGGTCTTTGAACGAAATACAACCAGGGCATTTTGTATTTACTACGGATGAGGAAGCAGAAACATTAAAATCTCAAATACAAGCACCATCAGTATAAGGGAAAGGGGGATTAATATGAAAAGGATTAAACTATTTGTAGTTTTATTAGCTTTAACTGTAATCGCTGCGGGATGTAGTAGTGCTGAAGGTGTTTACTCGGATAAAGGACAAGTATTTAGAAAAGTTATATCACAAGATATTTCTTCTTTGGATACTGCCTTAGCCACTGATACTGTATCGTTTGATATATATAACCAAGTGTATGAAGGTTTATATACATTAGATAAAAACGATAAAGCTCAACCAGGTGTTGCTAAAGAGATGCCAGAGAAAAGTAATGGTGGAAAGACATTGACTATTAAACTGCGTAAAGATGCTAAGTGGTCCAACGGTGACCCTGTTACAGCTCATGATTTTGAATATGCTTGGAAAAGAGTTGTTAATCCAGAAACAGCTGCTGAATATGCTTACATAATGTATGATATTAAAAATGCTGAAGACATTAATATGGGGAAAAAAGATGTTGATAAATTAGGGGTTACAGCTTTGAATGATCATACATTGAAAGTTGAATTAACAAAACCAATCCCATATATTAATGAAATGTTCGCCTTTGGAGCATTTATGCCACAAAATGAAAAAGTTGTGAAAAAGAATGGCGAGCAATATGCTACAACTGCAGATAAAACAGTCTTTAATGGTCCGTTTAAAGTTAAAGATTGGAAAGTTGAAGATAAAATTCAGTTAGTTAAAAATGAAAATTATTGGGACAAAGAAAAAGTTCAATTAGATCGTGTAAATTATAAAGTGTTAAAAGATCAGCAAGCAGGTGCATCACTTTATGACACTGGTTCTGTAGATGATACGACCATTACCGCTGACCAAGTAGATAAATATCAAGATAATCCAGGATTAAAAAAACGTTTATTGGCTAGCACGTTCTATATTAAAATGAATCAGGATAACGTACCAGAATTTAAAAATAAAGACTTGAGGTTAGCCATTGCACAATCTATCAATAAAGAGGGATATGTGAATTCAGTAAAAAATAATGGATCAGAAGCGACAGATGGATTTACTGCTAAATTAACGGCAGAAACACCAGATGGTAAAGACTTTGCTGAATCCATAGATTCACCACTGACTTATAATCCTAAAGCGGCCAAACAACATTTTGAAAAAGCAAAAAAAGATTTAGGTATTAAAAATTTAACATTTACGATGAATACTGAAGATACACCAGATGCAAAGGTTTCAGCTGAATATATTAAAGCACAGGTAGAAAGTACCTTGCCAGGTGTTACTTTGAAGATTAAACAATTACCATTTAAACAACGTTTAAATCAAGAGTCTTCTGAAACATTTGAAGCATCGTTATCAGGTTGGGGGCCAGATTATCCAGACCCATTGTCATTCTTAAATATTATGACTACAGGTAATTCGCAAAATAATACTGCATGGAGCAGCAAAAAGTATGACCAACTTATTAAAGATGCAAATGGTAAATTATTGAAAAAACCTGAAGAACGTAACGCAGCAATGAAAGAAGCAGAAGAATTGTTACTCAATGATGCGCCAGTAGCACCTGTTTATCAAAAAGGTGAAGCACACTTAACTAATCCTCAAGTTAAAGGGTTAATTTATCACCAAATCGGCGGCGATACATCGTTAAAAGAAGTGAAAATTGATAAATCAATTGACCGTGAAACAGGTGAAAAAAAATAAAATGAAGTAAAAGGTGAAAAAGAAGCCTGAGTACAATTTATTGAATTAATGAAAAACATCAGTTTCTATATCACGTTATAGAAATTGGCGTTTTCCTCATGACAAGAATTTTGGTTCATTTGTTGAACTATTATTATTCTCTAGCAGAGTTGACTTTGTACGTTAATTAATAATGTAGGCATTATTGATATATTCCAAGAAATTGTGGTGTTATTGAAAAATTCGTACACTTAACGATATTGTAATTTGGTTATATCAAGTGGAAAATTTGAGTGGAAATTACAGAAATGTTTCATTTGCAGGTTAATATAAATACCATAAAATTTATAGAAAAAAGGGCTAATCTATTTGATGTAGATTGGCCCTTTTTTGAATGAGATTTATGCAATCTTCACTATGATTTTATAAATTATCTTTTTCGGCCTAAGCCCATTGCTTTTTCCATTTTTTTCAACGTTTTAAATGAAGCTTTTTGAGCTTTATCTCTACCGTTATCTAAAATCGTATCTAATTCATCAGAGTTGAAATAGTATTCATATTTTTCTTGGAACTGAATTAAAAAGTCTTTCACAATTTCAGCTAAATCTGATTTAAATTCACCATAGTTAGAATCTTTATATTGTGTTTGGAGTTCATCAATCGTTTTGTCTGTTAAGCTTGAATAAATTGATAATAAATTTGAAATGCCAGGTTTATTGTCACGGTCAAATTTAATAATGCCATCTGAATCTGTTACTGCACTTTTTATTTTTTTGGCACCCACATTTGGTTCATCTAATAACGAAATATAATTTTTTTGGTTATCGTCACTTTTACTCATTTTCTTCGTTGGATCCTGTAAACTCATAACACGACCACCAACTTTTGGCATGCGTATTTCTGGTTTTACAAGTACATCATTGTAACGTGAATTGAATCGATCTACTAAATTTCTAGTTAATTCAATATGTTGTTTTTGATCGTCTCCAACAGGAACGATATTTGTGTTATAAATGACGATATCTGCTGCCATTAATGGCGGGTATGTAAGTAACCCAGCAGGTATACCTTCAGTTTGTTTTACTGCTTTATCTTTAAATTGTGTCATGCGTTCTAATTCACCAATCGATGAAATAGTTGTTAACATCCAGCTCGCTTGCACGTGCGCCGGCACCTCAGATTGTATAAATAATGTTGATTTTTCTGGGTCAATGCCTGATGCCAAATAAATTGCTGCTAGCTGTCTTGTTTGTTTACGTAGTTTTAATCGGTCTTGTGGAATTGTAATCGCGTGTTGATCCACGATGCAGAAGAAACAATCATAATCATCTTGGACTTCACCAAATTGCTTCAACGCACCAATATAGTTACCAAGCGTTGGAATACCGCTAGGTTGGATACCAGAAAATAAAGTTTCCATTTTTTGATGCCTACCTTTATAATAATTTAATTTGTATACTTTAGTAATAGTATAACAGTATTTCAATCATTTGTAAGTTATGTTAAACTGTATACATATCAATATTTCTAACTAAATTGATTGGGAATTAAGCTTATTTGAAATTTTTTAAAAAAATTAGAGAATTCTCATTTAATTTTAATGTTGATAGGGTATACTTTAATTGTAAGGTTAAGAGAGATAAAAATTACTTTAAAAATTCTTAATCATATAAAATTGAAATCTAATGAATTTATATTCATGAAAAATAGGAGAGTGAGATGTATGGTAACATTATTTACTTCACCAAGTTGCACATCTTGCCGTAAAGCGAAAGCATGGTTACAAGAACATGACATTCCGTATACGGAGCGTAACATTTTTTCAGAACACTTAACAATTGATGAAATCAAACAAATTTTAAAAATGACTGAAGATGGAACAGACGAAATCATATCTACTCGTTCTAAAACTTATCAAAAATTAAATGTAGATATTGATGCTTTACCACTTCAAGACTTATATTCAATTATCCAAGATAACCCAGGTTTATTAAGACGTCCAATTATCTTAGATGATAAACGTTTACAAGTTGGTTATAATGAAGACGAAATTAGACGTTTTTTACCTAGAAAAGTACGTACGTTCCAATTGCAAGAAGCGCAACGTATGGTTGATTAATGTATAGATAGAGCGATTGAGCCATAAAGTAACGTTATTGTGATGTTGCTTTGTGGTTTTGTTGTATTTACCGTAACAGATAAATATATACTTACGTCAAACAAATCGGTTATTCAATTGTGAATGATTATTGACTGAATTCAAACAGCACTCTAGAGAAAGTGCTGTTTTTTGGCCTTTTATAAGGGTATATGTTATTATAAGAGACCAAATAGAAAATAGTAAAAATTAATCAAACAAATTAATTGTAATTCTTACTACGTTCTAATACAATAATGATTACTATTCATCGACTGTAAGGAGTGAGATGATATGAGAATAGAGCGAGTTGACGACACTACCGTTAAACTATTTATAACATATAGTGATATAGAAGCAAGAGGCTTTAAACGTGAAGATTTATGGACTAATCGCAAACGTGGAGAAGAATTCTTTTGGAACATGATGGAAGAAATCAATGAAGAAGAAGATTTTGTTGTTGAAGGTCCTTTATGGATTCAAGTACATGCTTTTGAAAAAGGTGTGGAAGTAACGATTTCTAAATCTAAAAACGAAGATCTTATCAATATGTCTGATGAAGACAATGATCAATTAGATCATCAAGTTAATGATTTATTATCACAAACATTTGAGCAAGATGATAGTTTAGAGGATTTATTTGAACAACGTCAACAACAAAAAGAAACGCAACAAGATCAAGAACGCAACAAACGTAAACCACAGAATACGCGTACTGTTATAGTTAGATTTAATGACTTAGAAGAAGTAATTGATTATGCTTACCATAATAATCAAAGTGCAGATGAGTTTGAAGATTTATTATATAGTCTTAATAATGTATATTACTACGCTGTTCACTTTGATGAAACAGTTGGACAAGAAACAATTAACGATAGTTACAGTCAATTACTTGAGTTCGCATATCCTACTGATAAATCAGAAGTATATTTAAACGATTACGCAAAAATTATTATGAGTCATAACGTCGCTTCACAAGTACGTCGTTATTTTCCTGATACAACTGAATAATGATGATTAAAAACTAATATAAATTATTATCAATACTGATTATGATTTGATTAGTAATATTATTTAGATACTGAGCCATAAGTTAATTGTTAACTTATGGCTTTTTGTATTAATAATTTTTTCTTAAATAAAGGTATAGTAATTTGATGACTTTCTGCGTGTAATTATATGAGGTGACGAAATGTTATACGCAAACAATGATCAAAACCAGGCCGTGTGGGCAAAAAATGCAATAAAAAGTGAAAACTATCGTTGCCCATTTTGTAAAGGAAAAGTGTTATTAAAAAAGGGGGCATACTATACACCTCATTTTGCACATGTTCGTAATGATCGTTTATATTGCCATAAAAATGAATCGCAAGCACATTCTGATTTGAAATACCGCATTGCTCAACAGCTAAAAGATTTAAATCATAAAGTTAGCATTGAACCATATGTACCACAAAGTTACCAATATCCTGATTTAATTATAGATGATGAAATTGTATTCGAAATACAATTTTCAAAAGTAACGTTAGCGTGTATTTCAAGACGCAGTAAAGCTTTACAAAATGCCGGTTATAAAGTTTATTGGATAATAAAAGATGTAAAATATAATAAAAATAATAGCGTTGTATACTTATCAAAATACGAAAGAAATTTCATTAATATTTATAATAGATTGTTATTATCATGGGATACAACACATGAAATGCTTTTTGGTTATAAAGTGATTAATTTTATTGGTGGACAACAATTTATTGCGAAAAGGTATGATATACCATTAAAGCATTTAGTTAATCAAATTCAGTTAAAGGATGTTTATCATGCTGCAACACAAACGTTAAAACTATCAAATCGTGCTATAAAACATTATTTAAGTCTATGTCGTAAGACGCATTCAGTTTTAGAGCCAAGTTTAAGTGTGATGTATAATTTAAAGCTAACTGATGAATGGGTAGGTAAATATCTAGGGATCATTTATCCAGAACAAATGTATATTAAGTCGCATCCTGTGTATTGGCAATTACAACTTATATATATGTGGCAAATGAACACATTTAATATGACACATTTTAAACAACTGCTAGAATTAAACCAATTTTATAATAATGAAATAGATAAAACACAAATAAGTTATAGCATTGTTCAAAAATTCAAACAATTCTATTATAATCATGGGTGTTATAGCGTGCAAAAATGACTATGACGTGAGAAAATTATACTAATAGACTTTATAGGAGGTTTACTAGATATTATGACACAACAATTAACAAGAGAAGAGCAAGAACGTCAATATCCAGAATATACTTGGGATTTATCTACCATCTTTGAATCTGATAATGCTTTTGAGGATGCATTTAAAGATGTTGAAAATAATATAGGTAAAGAACAACAATATGTCGGTCATTTAGCTGATAGCTCATCGACTCTATTTAATGCATTAGCATTAGAAGATGAATTAGGTTCCAAGTTGGAAAAAGTATATGTGTATGCCCATTTAAAACAAGATCAAGATACGGCGAATGATAAATACACAGGTTATGAATCTAGAGCGCATCAATTAATTATAAAATTTAGCTCAGCATGGAGTTTTTTAGTACCTGAAATTCTACAAATAGATGAAGCAACGATTCAAAGTTTTATTGATGAAAATGATGATTTGAAACGTTATAAATTTGATTTAAAATTAATTAATGAAAAGAGACCGCATGTATTAAGTGCTGATAAAGAAAGATTATTGACAGAGGCGCAAGATGCATTGTCTACACCTGACAACGTGTATGGCATGTTTAGCAATGCAGACTTAGAATTTGAAGATGCAATAGATAGTGAAGGTCAACGACACGCTTTAACACAAGGGACATTCATAAAATGTCTGGAATCAGATGATCGCGTATTACGACAATCTGCATATGAAAATTTATATAAAGCATATGGTGCTTATAACAATACACTAAGCGCGACACTAGCTGGAGAAGTTAAGAAAAACGTCTTTAATGCTAGAACACATAATTATAAAACGGCAAGAGAAGCTGCTTTGAGTAATAATCACATTCCAGAAGCTGTTTATGATAATTTAGTGAAAACAGTTCATAAATACTTACCTTTACTGCATCGGTATACTAAATTACGCAAAGAACTATTAGACTTAGATGATATGAAAATGTATGATGTATATACACCACTTGTCAAAGACATTAAGTTTGAAATGCCTTATGAAGAGGCTAAAGATTGGATGTTGAAAGCATTACAACCAATGGGTGAAGAATATATGAAAGTTGTGGAAGAAGGTTTAAATCATCGATGGGTAGATGTCTTTGAAAATAAAGGTAAACGTTCTGGAGGATACTCATCAGGTGCTCACTTAACGAATCCATTTATATTACTGAATTGGTCAAATACAGTTTCTGATTTATATACCTTAGTACATGAATTTGGTCATTCAGCACATAGCTACTTTAGTCGTCAAAATCAACCATCTAATTTAAGTGATTACACTATATTCGTTGCAGAAGTCGCATCAACTTGTAATGAAGCATTATTAAGTGACTATATGGATAAACATTTAGATGACAAACGCAGATTACTACTATTAAACCAAGAACTTGAACGTTTCCGTGCAACGTTATTTAGACAAACAATGTTCGCAGAGTTTGAACATAAAATCCATCAAATAGAAGAAGCTGGAGAACCATTAACTGCTAACCGTATGAATGAAGAATATGCAGATCTCAATAGAAAATATTTTGGAGATGCTGTTGAAACAGATGAAAATATTAGTAAAGAATGGTCTAGAATACCACACTTTTATATGAATTATTATGTGTATCAATATGCAACCGGATACAGTGCAGCTCAAAGTTTAAGTCATCAAATTTTAACAGAAGGTAAACCGGCTGTTGAGCGATATATTAATGAATTCTTGAAAAAAGGTAGTTCAAATTATCCTATTGAAATCTTGAAAAATGCTGGTGTAGATATGACAACACCTGAACCAATTGAACAAGCTTGCCAAGTATTCGAACAAAAATTAGACGCTTTTGAAAAGTTAATGAAAGCTTAGTATGAATGTATTCGTTTACTATATGACAAGTTTGTGACAAAGGGTATTTATTTAATTTTAATGGTTGAAAGGTATATAACAGCGTGTTATATTATATACATGAAATTAATCACATAACAAACATACCCCTTTGTTTGAAGTGAAAAATTTCTCCCATCCCCTTTGTTTAGCGCCGTGTAATCAGACACGGCGTTTTTTTATATCCATTTTTAAATAACTAAGAGATGTATAAGAAATTGAATAACTATTCAGATATTTCAACATATAATTTGCATTGAATTTTATATAAAGTACTAATGTATATTGAAAATAATGTTTAGCAATTAGCAAATAAGAAAAAGTTGTAGAGATTCATTTTACAAAAAGCAATTGAAATATAATAACTAGAGGCAATAAAAAGCGCCAACTTCTTTAGTAATAATATAGAAGTTGGCATTTTCTTTGTTTTTATGAAATTTTGTATTATATGACGATTTGAAAATGCTTTGGGTACTAAATTTATATAAGTGCAACTTTGTTTCATCTTCCCGTAGTTAGTTAAGTGCGGAATAGGTGTTTTTTTGAGTTAAAATACATCATTTATCGAAAATTTGTAACGTGTCGATCGATGAGAATTTGAGCTAAGTGTGAGGTTATAGACTTAATTCATATTCTGTGTAAGTCAGTATAATCCCAATCGATAACTTGTAAAAAAGGACTAATTCATTTTGTTATGGATTAGTCCTTTGTCCAATGCTTCTTGGAAGTGAAAAGTAACTTTTTTCACAGCTTCTTTGATTGTTTGTTTCATTGATTTGAGACAAAATAGTCTCTGAATTAGTAATATTTTCAGTGTGATATTGGCAGTGATTTGGGCCGACTCCTGCGGGAAGCGCACTAGCCGAAGACTACAGGCTAAGGCAGTGCCAGCGGAAAGCGTGTACAAAAAAACTGCCAACAAAGTCGGAGACTTTGTCGACAGTCCTTTTTAACAATAAAATACATGCCACAGTATCTGTTTCAAATAAAATGAAACTTATAATTTTGAAAATAAAGCATATATTGTTGTGAATACTAGCAACATTTCAAACTTTTGACTTCCAAAATTTACCTTCTGGTGAGCTAAGTTTTTCTATTTTTTGCTGTAATGCTAATTTTTTCAGTTCTTTATTCAATAATTTTTCAGGCCATTCATAAATAGTCAGCAACTCTTCTTTGGTTACTAATTGTTGTTGATAAATGTAAGTTTCTAAACTTGGTGGAAGTTCTTTTTCAATTGGTGAACCAATAAGTTCATTTATGATATACGTATATATATGATAAGGGTATAAACCTTCAACTTTTAAACCTTCTTCATGTATATCTTCGTTAAAGAATACAAGGGAAGGTGCCTCTTCAATTTCCATTTCTCGAGCTATATGCAGGTCAACTTGTAAACTTTCTTTTAATGAACTCTTATGTAAGTCTTCTTTAAAGACTTCATAATCAAGTCCAGCATTACTAATACAATTATTGACCATCTCTTCAGTTATAATATCTCGTTTTGGTATTATTTCATTTTGTACAAGATGTATAAAGCGCTCAGCCCGTAATCGACCTTGGAGTTCAGCAGCTTTATAAGCAAGTGCGATATTATCTAAATTAGATGTACTTTGAGCTTGGCATTTTGTTAATACTCGTAAGGAAGGATTTAAAATATGTCTAATACTGATATATTGTTTATACTCAAGTCGTAATTTTGAAAGTATAGCAGACAATTTAAAGCACTCTTTACTGAATGGATCGAAAAAGGAATAAATTTCAATCTTACTCAAAGGTGAAAGATTTGCATCTTCACGACTATTAGCATTTATTAATTTTAATTCTTCAGCCATGTTTTTTCACCTACAATTAATTTTCGGAATTAACCATGTGATTCGCTGTTAAACGTAATCGTTCATATAAATAATCCCCGACGCCTGCAGGAAAATCTGCTTGTTGAATAGCTTTATACATATTTTCAAGCCATGCGTCACGTTCGTGCGTTGTTATTACAAATTCTAAATGTCTTTTTTTTAACATAGGATGACCATGTTCTTCTGTATACAGTTGAGGACCGCCTAAAAATTGTGTTAAGAACTGTTTTTGTTTTCTGCTTGTTTCTTCAAAATCTCCAGGAAACAAATGATTGATTCTATCATCACATTGTACCATATAATAAAAATGGTCAATCATTTTAAATAAGGCGTCTTGTCCGATAACCTCGTAAGGTGTTTGTGTCATAGTATCACCATATCCTATTAATATAATACTAATATAACATGAATTTTTACATTTGGAAGTAATTCGACTTCTTAATATTGCGCGCAATTAACTATTGCTTAATTTATGTTTGCGATTGAAAAATCTTTGGACTTTATTGTTTGGAATTTCATGATTGATATTGAATTGATGAAGGATTGATTTAAATTGAATTAATCCTTCATCATAATCATTTACTTCATATTCAAGTTCGAAGTCTTCAAAATCCAGATATTGATTTTTATCCAAGACAAGTAAATTACCATGAATTTCTTTTTCTAAACGTTCGGTAGTCAAAGCTCCTAATACGGTTAATGCATCAATATCTACATCCATTTTTAAGAGTTGGTTTAAAATATCTTGGGGCAGGTCCTGACTTTTGATGTGTTTGTTTAGTTTTGGTTTAACCTTTGTGTCG
Source organism: Staphylococcus sp. GDB9P120P (assembly GCF_017893435.1). Taxonomy (NCBI): domain Bacteria; kingdom Bacillati; phylum Bacillota; class Bacilli; order Caryophanales; family Staphylococcaceae; genus Staphylococcus; species Staphylococcus sp. GDB9P120P. The sequence continues at coordinate 890,142 of NZ_JAESNB010000008.1, read as the reverse complement.
AAATTATACTCCATCAAGCCAATTTCAGCCGGTACTTTTAATGTCATTTCGTAAGTATCATCTTTAATACGAATTCTCAAAGCTGAGTGATGTGATTTTAAATCGAAATTTCGTGTATCGATGTAATAATTGGTCTGACTAAATGGTTTTGTATCTAAAAAATAAGTGTTGTATATTGCTTGGTAATTGTCTTTAGACAATAACTGTTTAAATTCAATTTCATTATTAGTTGCCACGCGTTACACTCCTTAAATACTTATGATAATTCATTTTAAAGTACTTGTGAGTTAATTTAAATTAGATTGCATTATACGCTAAAAATTATTATATTTACGTTAAGCCAATTGATGACATGATAATAGTCATGTAACGTGTTATGTACGTCATAATTATGTTAAAATGATGAAGAATAAGGAGGAACAAGCATGCGTATTTATGTGAATGAAATTAAAGTAACAGAAGATAGTTTAAAGTGTTATACAGAACAATCTACAGAAGGCTTACAAGAAGCAGGACAAATGCTTGTTGATAGTGATAATTATAGTTTTGCATATATCTTAGATGATGGCCAGTCATATTCATATTTGATTTTTGTTCAAGAAACCTGGTCTATGTTACATGAGAATAAAAATAAGAAGATTATCATTAATGATCAATTAGAACTAAAACAATTCGACAGAGAGTTTAATTATATATTAGAAAATATTCAAGGTAATTCAAACTATGGTAAGGAGTTTGTTTCTGTTGTGGAAGATACTTTCGAATTAGAGTGAAGCGGAGTGAAGCACAATGAATCAATGGGATCAGTTTTTATCTCCATATAGACAAGCAGTTGATGAATTAAAAGTTAAATTAAAAGGGCTTAGAAAACAGTATGACGTAGAAGATAATGCTTCACCAATTGAATTTGTGACGGGTCGTGTTAAACCTATGACTAGCATTATTGATAAAGCGAATAAAAGACAAATCTCATTTGATCGATTACACGAAGAAATGTACGATATCGCAGGTTTGAGATTAATGTGTCAATTCGTAGATGATATCGATATTGTGGTAAATCTCTTGAGACAACGTCAAGATTTTAAAGTAGTAGAAGAACGCGATTATATCAACAATACAAAACAAAGTGGATATCGTTCATATCATGTTATTATCGAATATCCAATTGAAACACTTGAGGGTGAAAAATCAATTTTAGCTGAAATCCAAATCCGGACATTAGCGATGAATTTTTGGGCAACAATCGAACATACATTACGTTATAAATACGACGGAGATTATCCGCCAGAAATCCAGCACCGACTAGAACGTGCGGCTGAAGCAGCGTTTTTACTTGATGAAGAAATGTCGGAAATTAAAGAAGAAATACAAGAAGCTCAAAAATACTATTCCAAAAAACGTGCTAAAAAGCATGATAATGACTAGGAGGTGTAATCATGCGCTATACAATTTTATCTAAAGGTGATTCAAAGTCTAACGCTTTAAAGCATAAGATGATTAATCACATGAAAGATTTTGAAATGGTTGAAGATACGGAAAATCCTGAAATAGTCATATCAGTTGGTGGAGATGGTACATTATTACAGGCTTTCCATCAGTATAGCCATATGTTATCACGGTGTGCATTTGTAGGGATACATACAGGACATTTAGGATTCTATGCAGATTGGTTGCCACATGAAGTGGAGAAATTAATTATTGAAATTAATAATTCAGAATTCCAAGTTATAGAATATCCTCTATTAGAAATCATTGTTCGTTATAACGATAATGGATATGAGACGAGATACTTGGCATTAAATGAAGCGACAATGAAAACTGAAAATGGCTCTACACTTGTTGTGGATGTGAATATAAGAGGGAACCAATTCGAACGTTTTAGAGGAGATGGACTGTGTGTATCAACACCATCAGGTTCCACTGCTTATAATAAGGCATTAGGTGGCGCATTGATACATCCTTCTTTGGAAGCAATGCAAATTGCAGAAATCGCTTCTATTAATAATAGAGTGTTCAGAACGGTTGGTTCACCATTAGTATTACCCAAACATCACACATGTCTGATTACACCAGTGAATCAAGATAAGATTTTAACGACCATAGACCATGTTAGTATAAAACATAAAAATGTTAATGCAATTCAATTTAGAGTGGCAAATGAAAAAATTAGATTTGCTAGATTTAGACCGTTTCCATTTTGGAAAAGGGTACATGATTCCTTTATTTCAAGCGGAGACGACGAATAATGCAATTTACGTATACAATTAGAGGCCCTCAAATGCTAAGAACCTTTTTACAGGAACAAGGGTATTCTAAGAATACAATTAGCGCCATTAAGCATAATGGCGCTTTAATTGTTAATGGACAAACAGAAACTGTGCGTAAACAATTACAGAAAGACGATATAGTAGAGGTACATTTAGCTCAAGAAACAGCAAGCCACAACTTGGTCCCGTTTGAGAAAACTTTAAATATTTTATATGAAGATGAATACTTATTAATTATTTCCAAAGAACCTTATCAAAATTGTGCACCATCAAGGGAACACAAACATTTTAGTTTAGCTGAACAAATTCTTGGTTATTTTAAACAATCACGACAAAACATAGTCCCACATATTGTCACTAGGATTGATCGAAACACTTCAGGTATTGTTGTGGTTGCAAAACATGGTTTTCTACATCATCTTATGTCAAACATACACATTGATAAAACGTATTTATGTGTATGCTTTGGTGAAATGGAAGAACAAGGAATTATAGATGCACCTATTGCTAGGGATCCTTCTAGTATTATTACAAGACAAGTCAATTCACATGGCAAACAAGCAATAACTAAATATAGGCGTTTAGACCATGTCAGTAATTACAGTTTATGTGAAATTGCTTTATTAACAGGTCGGACACATCAAATCCGCGTTCATTTTCAATATATAGGACATCCTATTGTGGGTGATGATTTATATGGAGGCGGACACTCGAGCTATAAACATCAGTTATTACGATGTTTTAAAATATCTTTTATGCATCCAATCTATGATAAAAAAATTGAAATACAGGATAGATATGATGCAATAGAAAATATATTTAATATGATATAATTTGAGTAACTATGGAGGTGGGACTTTTGGCAAATGAAAAAGATCAAATCGTTTTAGAAGATGAGCAAGTATATGATCAAGAAATGTTAGATAAACTACTTCATGAAAATCATATAGGTGAATTTAGAGAAGAATTCTTAGCGATGCACACATACGAACAAAGTGAATACTTTGAAGACAGCGATGAAGATATTAGACAAAAAATGTTTGAAGTATTGTCCCCTGAAGAAGTAGCGGATTTCTTCGAACAATTAGAAATTGATGAAGAAGAGTATGAAGCGCTATTCGATACCATGGATGCTACATATGCTAGCAAAGTGTTAGAAAATATGTCATACGATAATGCAGTTGACATTATGAATCAATTATCTAAGCAGAAAATTGTTAGCTTGCTGACACTAATGAACCGTGAAGATGCAAAAGAAATTAAAGCATTACTACATTACGAAGAAGATACCGCCGGTGGTATCATGACGACGGAATATATTTCTTTAAAATCAACAATGCCTGTAAAAGAAGCATTAATGCAAGTTAAAGAGCAAGCGCCAGATGCTGAGACAATTTATGTCATATTTGCTGTGAATGAGCATAAACAATTAGCCGGGGTTTTATCACTAAGAGATTTAATCGTAGCAGAAAATGATGCTTATATAGAAGACATAATGAGCGAACGTGTGATTAGTGCTAACGCTGCTGATGACCAAGAAGACGTAGCGCAAAAAATGCGTGATTATGATTTTATCGCTATGCCAGTTGTCGATTATCAAGACCATTTATTAGGTATTATAACAATCGATGATATCTTAGATGTTATGGATGAAGAAGCGAGCGAGGACTACTCTCGTTTAGCCGGGGTATCTGATGTTGATGCAACAAATGATTCTGTCATTAAAACTGCTAAGAAACGTTTGCCATGGCTAATTATTTTAACGTTTTTAGGAATGATTACAGCGACGATACTTGGATCATTTGAGGATACATTAGCACAAGTATCGTTGCTGGCAGCATTTATTCCAATTATCAGTGGTATGTCTGGTAACTCTGGCACACAATCACTTGCCGTATCAGTACGTAATATTTCAACTGGTGAAATTGATGAACAAAGTAATTTCAAAGTCGCATTGAGAGAAGCGGGCAGTGGCTTTTTAAGTGGATTGATTTGTGCTATATTGTTATTTATTATTATACTGGTGCTTTATGGTCAACCAATTTTAGCTACGATCGTAGCGAGCAGTTTAACGATTGCTATGACAGTAGGTACGTTAGTGGGATCAATGATTCCATTAGTTATGAATAAATTAAATATTGACCCTGCAGTTGCAAGTGGTCCATTTATAACTACGATCAATGATATTGTGAGTATGTTGATTTACTTTGGATTAGCAACTTCATTCATGTCTTACTTATTATAGGGGGTTACATGGAATTTTTATCACTTGTTGTCGTTGTAATGGCAGCGTTCCTTACACCGATACTAATCAATAGATTACGAATTACATTCTTACCTGTTGTTGTAGCAGAAATACTAATGGGTATTCTCATAGGACACTCTTTTTTAAACATAGTAGAGCGTGATGCTATGTTAAATATTTTGTCTACATTAGGTTTTATCTTCTTAATGTTTTTAAGTGGTTTAGAAATTGATTTTAAAGCATTTAAAAAAGATAAAGGATCGTCTGGAGATAAGGATAAAAGTAAAGAACCAGGCCACCTGCAATTAGCACTTACTGTATTTTTATTTATTATGATAATTTCAATTGTATTTGCTTATGCATTTAAGTGGTTTGGCTTAATTGATGATGTCTTATTAATGATTATTATCATTTCTACGATTTCATTAGGTGTTGTTGTACCGACACTAAAAGAAATGAATATTATGCGTACTACAATCGGACAATTCATATTATTAGTAGCAGTATTAGCTGACTTAGTGACAATGATATTGTTAACTGCATATGGCACACTACATGCTTCTGGTGGTGCATCACTATGGTTAATAGGCAGTTTAGTAGTATTTGCGCTTGTTTTTTATTTCTTAGGTGGCATATTTAAGAAAGCACAATTTTTACAGAAATTGATGGATGGTACCACACAGATAGGTATACGTGCTGTATTTGCATTAATCATTATGCTGGTTGCCTTAGCAGAAGGCGTTGGTGCAGAAAATATTCTAGGCGCTTTCCTAGCAGGTGTGATTGTTTCTTTATTAGGCCCAGATGAGGATATGGTGGAGAAATTAGATTCTTTTGGTTATGGTTTCTTTATACCAATATTCTTTATCATGGTTGGTGTAGATTTAAATATACCAATGTTAATAAAAGAACCTTCGTTACTACTTATTATTCCATTTTTAATACTCGCATTTGTAGTATCTAAATTAATACCAGTGTTTTACGTACGTCGATGGTTTGATATGAAAACGACAATATCTTCAGCATTCCTGTTAACATCTACTTTATCATTGGTCATTGCTTCTGCAAAAATTGCTGAAAAACTTGGAACAATATCATCGGAAATATCAGGTATTTTAATTTTAAGTGCAGTCATTACATGTGTCTTTGTACCTATCATATTTAAAAAAATGTTCCCAATGCCAGATGAGGCTACAAGACAAATTGAAGTGAGTTTAATAGGAAAAAATCAATTAACCATTCCTATTGCTCAGAATTTAACATCACAACTTTACCAAGTTTCACTTTATTATAGAAATGATTTAAGTGATAAACGTAAATTATCAGATGCGATTTCGATGATTGAAATTGCAGATTACGAAGAACCGTTATTAGATCGTCTAGGTTTATTTGAAAGAGATATCGTTGTTTGTTCTACAAATGATGATGATATTAATAGAAAAGTGGCGCTAATGGCTAAAAGACATGGTGTTAATCGAGTTATTTGTAGATTAGAGGCGAGTACGGGTGATGAAGGTCTACAAAGTGAAGGCATTGAAGTATTTAGTGGTTTTATGAGTAATAAAATACTCTTGAAAGGTTTAATAGAAACGCCCAATATGCTAAATCTTTTAAGTAATGTGGAAACATCGTTGTATGAAATTGCAATGTTAAATCATAAATATGATCAAATTCAATTACGTAATTTCCCGTTTGACGGTGATATTATATTTGTGAGAATCATTCGAAATAATGAATCAATCGTACCTCATGGTGATACACAATTACGCTATAAAGACCGTGTTATTGTAACGGGTTCTAAAGAATATGTTGATGAATTAAAACGTGAATTAGAGTTTTATTATTAACATCCATGTCTGGGATATGATTTATGTCTCAGACTGATGTAGGAATAGGCAGTAAATGAATTTCTGAAAGCTATTTTGAGTTGTTAATATTTATTTAATGAGTGAAGTATTGGTAAGCATTTTAACTTTGTAACCTATAAAAAATGATAAATTCGTATATAGAATGTAATATGAATTGTTTAAACAATGAAACCAATGTTAAAATAAAGTTTGTTAGAATTGGCATCGAGCAAAGTGATAGGAATACGATTATAACTTCTCGAACCAGTTTAAAATGAAAATTTAAAAAAGGAGTTATTTTCATGTTAAATTTAGAAAATAAAACATTCGTCATTATGGGTATTGCTAATAAACGTAGTATCGGTTTTGGTGTGGCTAAAGTATTAGACAAATTAGGTGCAAATTTAGTTTTTACATATCGTAAAGATCGTAGTAAAAAAGAAATGGAAAAACTTGTAGAACAATTAGATCAACAAACAATTAGAATGTATCAAATAGATGTACAAAAAGACGAAGATGTTATCAATGGTTTCGCAAAAATTGGAGAAGAAGTAGGTAACATTGACGGTGTTTATCATTCGATTGCTTTTGCTAATATGGAAGATTTAAGAGGCCGTTTTTCAGATACATCTCGTGATGGTTTCTTATTGGCACAAGATATTAGTTCATATTCATTGACAATTGTTGCTAGAGAAGCAAAAAAAATTATGCCTGAAGGTGGTAGTATCGTTGCTACAACTTATTTAGGTGGCGAATATGCTGTACAAAACTACAATGTAATGGGCGTAGCTAAAGCTAGTTTAGAAGCAAATGTACGTTATTTAGCATTAGATTTAGGTGAAGATAATATCCGTGTCAATGCGATTTCAGCTGGTCCAATTCGCACACTAAGCGCTAAAGGTGTTGGTGGTTTTAACACAATCATGAAAGAAATTGAAGAACGTGCGCCATTAAAACGTAATGTAGACCAAGAAGAAGTAGGTAAAACTGCAGCGTACTTATTAAGTGATTTATCAAGTGGTGTTACAGGCGAAAATATCCATGTAGATAGTGGTTATCACATCGTTAAATAATTTATGACTTAAAACATAATTGAAGATTTATATATTAAAAAAGACTATTCGTTTCAACGACAGAAACGAATAGTCTTTTTGTTTTATAACGTTATTTTATTCCTTGACATCACTATTTGCTTTAGCAATGATATCTTGTCTATATCGAAAGACATTTCTGACAACTGTTTTAATTACAGCATATAATGGAACAGCTATTAAGATTAAACCGAAACCACCAAGGTTACCTGCAGCTAATATCACTACTATAATTGTTAAAGGATGAATATTAAGTGATTTACCCATTACGTTCGGTGTGATTACATTGCCTTCCAATTGTTGTGCAATCAGCGTGATAATACATACCCATATAAATGTTGAAGGGCTTTGAATAATCGCAATGACTGCAGCAGGTGCAAATGCCATCCAAGGACCTAAGAACGGTATCATATTTGCAACACAAGCAAACATAACGAGCAATAGTGTGTAGTTAAGCCCTACAATTGAATAACCAATGTATAAGATTATTCCAAGAATGATACTTACTGTTACTTGGCCTTGAATATAAGATTTAACAGTTTCATTTAAATCTTTTAATAATTCTACAGTAAAAACTTTTCTATCTCCTTTAAACAATCTTGCAATGAAAGGGATGAAACGCTCGTGATCTTTTAACATATAGATTAAAAAGAACGGAACCATTATCAATAAGAAAAGCGTTGAAATAAATGATGTTAAGTATCCTAAAGAGTTAGATAAAATATCAGCAGTACTGTCGCTAATAGATTGTACCATTTTATTAATTCTATCAGTTACATCATTCGGCAATCTTTCCATTTGATCTAGTGCAAAATTGATGATGTTCTGCACTTCATGTTGTAATGCAGGTATTTGATGTACTAAGTTTTCAATTTGTTCTGCAATTAACGGAGCTAACACACCAATAACGATACTAATAATAATAATTAAGCCTATGAAGATTATAGTAATGCTGCCCCAACGTGGCACATGATTTTTTTCAAGTATTTTTTGAAAAGGCAAACAAATATAAAATAAAAAGCCACTTAATAATAATGGCAACAATACTGATTGAAGGATAATAATAAATGGTGTGAAAATACTATGTACTTCCATAATCAGTTTGATTAGTAAAAACAGGATTAATAAAGCGATACCTGTTCTAAACCATACTTTGTTAAGCATAGAACGGTTCCTCCTATAAAACTTTATTTTAATTTATAATTCAGTATATCTTAAAAAAAGATAGAACAAAAGATAAATTTGTGAAACTTTGTACTTAATGTGCATGTGAAGATTGATTACAATTTCAGAGTGATAACAAAGGGGAAACAGTAATGCGTAGTGCATTATAAGATAATATAAATATTAAATACATTAATGTTATTTATGCAAAAAATTCATAGCGAAATATATATTTTGTGAAAATAATAACTTATATAATGCGTTGCGCGGAACATAACATATGTGTATAATATTAAAAAATATCATTTTCTTTAATGGTATAACAAGGGGGATACGTTATGATAGAAGGTTTTTTAACTTGGCTCTATGACATAGTATGGAGCAAACCATTAGTTTATGGTTTGTTAATCACTGGTATATTATTTTCACTATTTATGAAATTTTTCCAAGTAAGACACTTTAAAGAAATGATTCGACTTATGTTTCAAGGGGAAAAGTCACCAACAGGTATTTCAAGTTTTCAAGCAATCGCATTATCGTTAGCAGGTCGTGTAGGTACTGGTAATATTGTAGGGGTATCAACAGCGATATTTATTGGTGGACCGGGAGCCGTATTTTGGATGTGGGCAACAGCATTTTTAGGAGCGAGTAGTGCATTTATAGAATCGACATTAGGTCAGATATATAAACGTGAAGAAAAGGGACAATATAGAGGTGGACCAGCATTTTATATTGAATATGGTATAAAGGGGAAACTGGGTAAAATATATGGCTTGATCTTTGCAATCGTCACTGTGATTTCAGTCGGATTGTTATTACCAGGTGTTCAATCAAATGCTATTTCTAGTTCTATGAAAAATGCATTTCAATTAAATCCATGGATTGTAGCCATATTTTTAGCAATTATTATCGGCTTAATCATTTTTGGGGGAATAAAGTGGATTGCTAATGCAGCGACTGCAGTTGTACCATTTATGGCAGTATTATATATTTTAATGGCGGTCATTATTATCATACTCAATATTGAAGCAGTTCCTTCTTTATTTGCATTAATTTTCAAATCCGCATTTGGTATGGAAGCTGCTTTTGGTGGGATAGTAGGTGCAATGATTGAAATAGGTGTCAAAAGAGGTCTTTATTCAAATGAGGCTGGACAAGGTACAGGACCACATGCAGCTGCGGCAGCAGAGGTATCACACCCAGCAAAACAAGGTTTAGTGCAAGCGTTTTCAGTTTACGTTGATACTTTGTTTGTTTGTACTGCAACAGCATTAATCATCTTGCTTTCTGGTACATATAATGTAACGGATGGCGGTAACACACCAAGTGATAAAGCAAGTTTAATTAAAGATAATGGTATCTTTGTTGAAATGTCAAATGGAGATAAAGATTATTCTGGAACCGCAATGTACGCACAAGCAGGTATAGACAAAGCATTACAAGGTGGAAGTTATCATTTTGATCCATCGTTCTCTGGATTTGGATCTTATTTTATAGCAATTGCTTTGTTTTTCTTTGCCTTTACTACTATATTGGCTTATTACTATATTGCAGAAACCAATATTGCATACTTAACAAGAAACGCAAATTATAGGACTTCCTTTATATTTATCAATATAACGCGAATTGTATTAATTCTTGCCACCGTTTATGGCGCAGTGAAAACGGCAGATATTGCATGGCTAATGGGAGATTTAGGTGTAGGTATGATGGCCTGGCTTAATATCATTGCAATTTGGCTATTACACAAACCAGCTATAAGCGCATTGAAAGATTATGAATTGCAGAAAAAACGTTTAGGATCGGGTAAAAAAGCTATTTATAAACCAGACCCTGAAAAAGTACCTAATGCTGTATTTTGGCTGGAAGATTATCCTGAACGTCTAAAAAAAGAGGATATTAACGACTAAAAATAATATGTCACTTAGACAAATAAAAAGCGAGTTATTTTAAAATATTGCGTCTCTTGATACAATGTCATTAAGACTACGAGGGGGCGCATTATTTTATGGACAATTTACAAGCAGGGCGAATTAATAAGATTAATTTTTCTAGTGACATATTAGATAGAGATATTACACTATCTATTTATTTACCTAAAGATTTTACAGAACTATTTAAATACAAAGTCGTCTTTTGTTTTGATGGTTTAGACTTTTTTAGCTTTGGCAGAATACACAGAACATATGAAAAATTATGGGAAGCAAATGAAGTAGAAAGAGCAATATTTGTAGGTTTTCATTATGAAGATGTTGAAAAAAGAAGAGCAGAATTTCATCCCCAAGGAGCAAAAACAGCTTTAACTGTAAAATGTATGGCGAATGAAATTTTACCGTTTATAGATGCTCAATTCCCAACGTATAAAGTAGGCAATGGCAGAGTTATTTTAGGTGACAGCTTAGCTGGAAGTGCAGCTTTGATTACTGCATTATCTTATCCGAGAATTTTTAGCCAAGTGGGACTATTGAGTCCTCAACATGATGAAGTGATACAAACATTAATCGAACGATGTCAATTTCAAGAACAATTGACAATATGGCATACTGTTGGATTAGAAGAAAAAAACTTTGCTTTACCAACGACAGGTAAGCAAGCGGATTTTTTAACACCTAATCGCCAGCTTAAATCGATTATCGAACATAGTGATATAACTTATCATTATGCAGAGTTTGATGGTGGTCATAGATGGAAATCTTGGAAACATTTATTAGAAGATTTATTAAAATATTTTTTATCAGATAATATTTCTTTTTAATTATCTGTAGGAAATTTAGTTAAAAGTAACGAATTTTTGTGAAATTTGATATAATGTAGTTATGTTAAACAAAGGAGGAATTTAAATGATTTTAGGATTAGCATTAATTCCGTCAAAAGCGTTTCAAGATGAAGTAAATGCATACCGTAAACGTTATGATGCTCACTATGCAACGATAATGCCACACATTACGATTAAAGAGCATTTTAAAATAAACGAAGGTGATCTTGACGCTGTCAAAGAGACAATCAAATCAAGAATCGAGGGGATACCACCTATTGAAGTACACGCGACAAAGGCTTCAAACTTTGCGCCAATTACAAATGTAATTTATTTTAAAGTTGCCAAAACAGACAATTTAGAAAAATTATTTAATCAATTCAATAGTGGTGATTTTTATGGTCGTCCTGAACATCCATTTGTACCACATTTTACAATTGCACAAGGTTTAACTAGTCAAGAATTCGAAGACATTTTTGGTCAATTGAACTTAGCGGGTATTGACTATAAAGAAGCAATTGAGCAACTTTCTTTAGTTTATTACGATGAAAGTGCGGAAAAATGGAAAGTCTTAGAGAATTTTAATTTTGCATAATTTTTTTATATAAAGTTATCATTTCAATCAATGATAATATTGAAACTTTAAAAGAGTCGCTATCATTTTAGAATTTATCTAAAAACTTGATAGCGACTCTTTTGTATATTGAACATTACTAAATATAGTTAAGTGTGTGTGTGTTGTTGTTTATTTTTAACAAAATAAATACCATAAAATATTGCTAAAAATAAAAATACTAATGCTGAAAAATAAAAAGTATTATTAACAGATTTAGAGAATTCTGTGATTAAACCACCTACGAGTGGACCAATCATAGAGCCGAAACCTTGTACACTATTGAACACGCCCCAAGTCTCTTCTTGTTCATCCATGTGTATATGACTTGCCATAAAAGTATTCCATGCAGGTAACAAGATGCCGTACATTAGGCCGATAAATAATGCCAAGCCCCAAACTAATTTAATATCCGTAATAATAGATAACGCAAATATCATTAAAGTATATAAAACAAATCCACTAAAAATGATACCATACATAAATAATGTACCATTGTTGTCTATAATTTTAGATAAAAACAACATAGAAATAGCACAACCTATGCCACCAATGATAATTGCAATCGTATATTCAACTGTTGAAACGCCCACGACTTTCGTTGCATATGTAGGTAATATCGGTACTAAGGCAGTGATGGAAGCACCTTGTAATAAAATACCTGGAAACAGAATTAAATGGCGTTTAGTCACATTTACAATTTGACCTAACTGTTGTTTTACAGGTCTTGTATTATAATTAGTCAGTCTTATTTTAACGAAATAGTATAGAATCCATGCAATCAGTACGACTAATGACATCATAAAAGCAAAACATGTTGGATGGAATTTAAAGATTAAGTTCATTCCAACCATTCCAACTAATAAACCTAGTAACCATGAGAAATAAACATAACCCATTTGTTTACCACGATTATTTTCATCAACACTTGCAAGCATAATGACCCAAATAGGACTCACGGCGATACCTAGCAATATTGCACTTGTGATTAGCACGATAGGTGATGTAGGAAACCAAATGACTAAAAACAAACTACCAAACGCTAATAAAAATCCAAGTGTCAAAACAAGCTTTGTACCTAAGCGTTTAAGTAAAAAACCTATGACAAAGTTGGTTGTTGCATCAGCAATAAAGTGAATAGAAATAGCGATAGATGTAACACCTACCGCAATAGAAGTTGCCGTTGGAAGTAATGCTAAATAACTCAACACATACATACCTCTAGCAAACTCCATTAAAAATAAAATAATCAACATAATAATAAAATTTGTACTTGAATTGTAGTTAGTATTATTTAACGAAGAGCTTTGCATATAAAGGAACCTTTCCATAAACTTCTTCATAACGTGTTGAATGGTCTAGAAGATCTAATAAATCTTTGCATAATTTATATGTTGAATATGGAATGCGTGATTCACTCATTGCTTTAGACATTTCTACTAGTGAAGTTGGATGATTTGTTAATGATGCTACTTGTTGAATAGCTTCATCAGGTGAATAAGCGATAGTGCCGTAACCTTTTTCTTCAAAATAAAGCGCGTTTTCTAACTCTTGACCAGGTGCAGGATCTAAGAAAATCATTGGAATTTGTCGGGTTAGTGCTTCAGAAATCGTGATGCCACCTGGCTTTGTAATCATCAACTGACTTGATGCCATCCATTCATTCATCTGTTTTGTATAACCTAAGATAAGTACGTTATCATAATTTTTAAATTGGCTAGATAATGTGCGTTTCAACTCTTTATTTTTACCACAAACCATGACTACTTGTGATTGTGGACTTTTAGTCAAAATATCACTAATCATTTGACCGAATCCTTTTGAAACGCCAAAAGCACCTGCGGACATAAGTATTGTAGGTTTATCTGGATTCAAATTATTTTGACGTAACCATGAAGATTGGTCAATATCTTGTTCGAATTTATCAGAAATTGGAATGCCAGTAACCTTTAATTGATGTCTTGGGATCCCTATTTCAGCAAATTCATCTTTTAATTCCTCAGTTGCCAAGTAATACCTTTGAGAATGTGGTGTAACCCAATTCTTTTGTAATCTATAATCTGTCATAACTGTGGCAATTGGGATATTCATATCAAATTGCTCAGTTAATACAGACATTACTGGCGTAGGGAAGGTCAACAATATTAAATCTGGTTTTTCTTTTAGTAATAGATTAATTAATTTATTTAATCCATAATATTTATAGAAACATTTGTCTATTTGGTCAGGTTTACTATAGTAAAAAGATTTGTACATATTTCTGAAATACTTAAAACTATTGATATACCACTTTTTACATATAGAAGTCAGAATTGGGTGAGCTTCTAAAAATAAATCATGTTCAATGACAGTTAAATTGTCTAGATTCATTTCATTGAATTGGTTTACTACGCTTTGAGTAACCTGTAAATGTCCATTACCAAAAGAACCAGTAATAATCAATATTTTTTTGTTACGAGTAACCATTTTGAGTCACCCTCCAATAGTATAAATTTAGCTCATGCTAAGTTTAACGCATTTTATTGTCATGCGAAAGAAAAAACATAATTATTAGAGATTATATCATTTTACAAACGCATAGAAAATGATTCATACTTATTTTTTAAAATTATATCACGCTAAATTTAGATTGTTCTATATGTATACCATACCACGCTTTCTATTAAAATAAGCGACCTTAAAAGAAACTAAACAAATAAAAAAGAAAATCTACACAATTAATTACATATGATTAACAAACTGAATCTAGTTTATGCTCATGATAGTTATAAAATTTTTTAAATGAAAACGAAAAATATATAATAGTAGAGAAAGAAATAATTAGCAATATTAGTTTCTATAAAATCAACTGAAAATGTGTATAATAGAAGTATTGGAAATAAAGGAGCGGTTAATGTTGAATGCAAATGAGTTGTTTAAAAAAATAAGAGTTAAACAAGTGATAGGTACATTAGATATGAATGTTAATGATATAACAACAGACTCGCGTACTGCTAAAGAAGGAAGTATATTCGTTGCTTCTAAAGGTTATACAGTCGATAGTCATAAATTTTGTCAAGATGTTGTAAATCAAGGCTGTAAAGTCATTGTAGTAAATCATGAACAATTGTTGAAAGGTGATGTAACACAAGTTATCGTTCCTGACACGTTGCGCGTTGCCAGTTTACTCGTAAATGTATTATTTAATTATCCAAGTAAACAACTAACTACATATGGTGTTACTGGAACCAATGGTAAAACATCTATAGCGACAATGATACACCATATATATAGAAAATTAGATAAAGGTAGTGCTTATTTAGGTACTAATGGTTTCCAAATTAATGAGGAAAAATCTAAAGGTACAAACACAACACCTGAAACAGTTGCGCTAACTAAAAAAATTCATGAAGCTGTAGAAAAGCAAGCACAGGCCATGACTTTAGAAGTATCAAGTCATGGTTTATCATTAGGACGTTTAAGTGGCGTTAATTTTGATGTGGCGGTATTTTCAAATTTAACGCAAGATCATTTAGACTTTCATGGCACAATGGAAGCTTATGGTCATGCTAAATCATTATTATTCAGCCAGTTAGGTGAAGATTTATCAAAAGAAAAATATGTTGTTTTAAATCAAGATGATAGATTTTCAGAATATTTAGCTTCAGTTACACCTTATGAAGTCTTTACCTATGGCATTAATGAATGTGCACAATTTATGGCTGAAAATATTAATGAGTCATTACAAGGCGTAACGTTTGATTTTAATACACCTGAAGGTACATTTCCTGTAAAGTCACCTTATGTAGGCATCTTCAACGTTTCTAATATTATGGCTGCAATGATAGCTGTTTGGGCAAAAGGTGCTACGTTAGTAGAAATTATTCAAGCCGTAGAAAACTTAGAACCTGTTGAAGGTCGACTTGAAGTTTTAGACCCCCAATTGCCAATTAATCTAATTATTGATTATGCACATACAGCAGATGGTATGGATAAACTTATAGATGCTGTGAAACCTTTTGCAAAACAAAAATTAATTTTCTTGTGCGGTATGGCTGGAGAAAGAGATATGGGCAAAACACCTGAAATGGGGCGCGTTGCTTGTAGAGCGGATTACGTTATTTTTACACCAGACAACCCAGCAAATGATGATCCTAAAAAATTAACAAGCGAACTCGCTAAGGGCGCAACACATAATAATTATATAGAATTTGAAGACCGTGCAGAGGGGATTCGTCATGCTATTGAAATTGCTAATCCTGGCGATACAGTTGTCTTAGCTTCTAAGGGACGTGAACCTTACCAAATTATGCCTGGTCATGTAAAAGTACCACATAGAGATGATTTAATCGGTTTAGAAGCAGCTTATAAAAAGTTTGGCGGTGGCCCTATTGGAAATTAGGCTTATCAGTCTGAATGATGTAACAGTCCGTAGTTATATTTATAAAAATGATAACGATGAAGTCTTGCTTTTGGCAATACCAGACTTAAATTGGTCATTAGAAATTGATACTTCGTTAAATGATGATGATATCAAGGAGGAACTTGTGATACACTTGTTTACGTTACTTGATGAGTCAACAGCAGTACAAATTGCTGATGATATTGGTCAATCGATATTTGAGAGTTAAAGGAGAGAACAAATGAGTATAAAGGAAGAAGTAGAATCCAGAAAAACTTTTGCGATTATTTCCCATCCTGATGCTGGTAAAACCACATTAACTGAAAAGTTACTATTATTTGGTGGTGCAATTAGAGAAGCAGGGACTGTAAAAGGTAAAAAAAGTGGTAAATTTGCGACAAGTGACTGGATGAAAGTTGAACAAGAACGTGGTATCTCAGTTACAAGTTCAGTGATGCAATTTGATTATGATCATTACAAAATTAACATTTTAGATACACCTGGACATGAAGATTTTTCTGAAGACACATATAGAACATTAATGGCCGTAGACAGCGCTGTAATGGTTATAGATTGTGCAAAAGGTATTGAACCGCAAACTTTAAAATTATTTAAAGTTTGTAAAATGAGAGGCATTCCTATTTTCACATTTATCAATAAATTAGATAGAGTAGGTAAAGAACCGTTTGAATTATTGGATGAAATCGAGTCTACATTGGAAATCGAAACATATCCTATGAATTGGCCAGTGGGTATGGGACAAAATTTCTTTGGTATCATTGATCGAGATACACATACGATTGAGCCTTTTAGAGATGAACAAAATGTGCTTCATTTAAATGATGATTATGAATTGGAAGAAGATCATAAAATTAAAAATGATAGCGCCTTTACGCAAGCAATCGAAGAATTAATGTTGGTAGAAGAAGCGGGAGAAACATTTGACAATGAAGCTTTGAGAAAAGGTGATTTAACACCAGTGTTCTTTGGATCAGCGCTAGCAAACTTTGGTGTACAAAATTTCTTGAATGCTTATGTTGACCATGCACCTATGCCAAGTGCTCGACAAACGAAAGAAGATATTGAAGTTACACCATATGATACAGATTTTTCAGGCTTTATTTTCAAAATTCAAGCGAATATGGACCCCAAACACAGAGATAGAATTGCATTTATGAGGGTTGTTAGTGGCGCTTTCGAACGAGGTATGGATGTTACGTTACAAAGAACTAAAAAGAAACAAAAAATAACACGTTCAACTTCATTTATGGCTGATGACAAAGAAACTGTTAATCATGCAGTCGCTGGAGATATTATAGGCTTGTATGACACGGGTAATTACCAAATTGGAGATACATTAGTAGGTGAAAACCAAAAATTCAGTTTCCAAGAATTACCACAGTTTACACCAGAATTATTTATGAAAGTTTCTGCGAAAAACGTCATGAAACAGAAACATTTCCATAAAGGGATTGAGCAGTTAGTTCAAGAAGGTGCCATTCAATACTATAAAGCATTGCATACTAATCAAATTCTTATTGGTGCAGTTGGTCAACTACAATTTGAAGTTTTTGAACATCGACTTAAAAATGAATATAATGTTGATGTCATCATGGAATCAGTTGGTCCAAAAATTGCAAGATGGATTGAAAATGAAGAAGATATTAAAGATAAAATGAGTTCTTCTCGTTCTATATTAGTTAAAGATGTTTATGATAATTACGTTTTCTTATTTGAAAATGAATTTGCAACGAGATGGTTTGAAGAAAAATTTCCAGAAATTAAATTATACAGTTTGTTATAACATGATTAATTGTGTATAATACTATATTATTAATAGAATACCTATGACTTTGTAGTCGGAGGGGAGTAACTCAACTGTTTTTAAAGAGATATATGAGATAGTAATATCATTATAAAATATCTGTTTTATATATCTTTTTAACATAGTCATTTTGTCGTCATTACGAAACGTTAAATGTTTCCGGTAAAATGGGCAGGAAAAACACTGTCGAGTGAGACCTTTGCTTATAAATGTTACAAACATACAAATTATATAAGACCGAAAGTTTAATTTACTTTAGTGAGTGTATATGATTAAAATGTGTGTAGCATTTACTTAGCTTAGGTCTCTATTTTTATGTAAAAAAACTAAAGGAGTTTTCCTAAATGGATCCGAGTTTGATTTTACCTTATTTATGGGTTCTAGTAGTACTGGTATTTTTAGAAGGTTTATTAGCAGCAGATAATGCTGTTGTTATGGCAGTTATGGTTAAACATTTGCCTCCTGAACAACGTAAAAAAGCATTGTTCTATGGACTGTTAGGTGCATTTATTTTCCGTTTTATTTCTTTATTCTTAATAAGCATTATCGCACATTTTTGGTGGATTCAAGCGCTAGGCGCAATTTACTTATTATACATGTCGATCAAAAATCTCATATCATTCTTTAAAGAAAAAGACCATCAAAAAGAGGATGGTACTGATGATCATCATTATGATGAATCGGGCGAGGAAATACATGCAAGTCCTAAAGCATTTTGGGGCACAGTATTAAAAGTAGAATTTGCTGATATAGCATTTGCGATTGATTCCATGTTAGCTGCTCTTGCTATTGCAGTAACTTTACCTACTGTTGGTATACACTTTGGTGGTATGGACCTTGGACAATTTGCAGTCATGTTCCTAGGCGGTATGCTAGGTGTGATCATCATGCGTTTTGCAGCCACTTGGTTTGTAAATCTATTGAACAAATATCCTGGTTTAGAAGGCGCTGCATTTGCGATTGTAGGTTGGGTAGGTATTAAATTAGTAATCATGGTGCTAGCACACCCTGATATTAAAATATTACCAGAACATTTCCCACACAGTGTATTATGGCAATCAATTTTCTGGACGGTTATGATTGTACTTGTAATTATCGGTTGGTTAACATCTGTTAAAAATAATAAAAAAGAACATAAATAATATATGTAAGCCTGAGTCATAAAATCTATGACTCAGGCTTTTTTGTTCTATATGTGATAAAGTTAGAATTTTTTACTAAAAGAGACTATAATCTGTAGTATGCTAACTTTATATGACAAAATAAAGCAGAAAAATTATATATGTTATGTCATAATAGAATTGTAATCAAAAGGAATAGGGGGGCTTACTGTGACGCAAAATAAAAAACATGTCATCCCAAAAGTAAAGTATGGACGTAAACGACGTGAATACTTTCATAACGAGGAACGGGAACAACGTGTGCAACAAGAACGTAAAGCTAGAAAACAGCGTGAAGAAAAAGCTGAAATACTTGCTAAAAATAATGAAGAACGTGTGAAAGAAAATTTAAGAAAAGCACGTATTGAAAAGCTAACACAAGAAGAAATTCAGCAACAACAAGCAATTGCTGCAGCGCGGAATTCCAAACATACGCAAGAAGACACACAGCACAATGAAACAACTTCAGCAAATAATATCAATCAATCGTATAATGAAAACGATGATATGGTGGAGGAAGAAAATAAAATAGATTCAAAATCAGTACACACTGAGAGCGAGACTCAAAATAACAGTACATCGTCAAATGAAGAACATGTCCCACCTAAAAAAGAACAAGAACAGAATTTTTATTCAGAAAATGCACAACAATCAAGAGTTGATTATTATTTGAATAATGATGAGCAAACTTCACAACAAAAAAGTTCTAGGGAATATTCGAATTCTAATACTGAAACTAAGCACCAAAATACGACTAACACACTTGATAAAGTTAAGGCTTTCTTTATTGAACATTGGGCCAAAATTCTAATTGTTGTGGCAGTTATTGTTTTACTGACACTCATACAAGCTATATTCAAAAATGTTGATGAAAATGGCACTTCAAATGATCATGTTTTTCATGATAATCAAAATAAAGATAAGACTTATACAACAACAATGAAAAGTGCGAACAGTGCAATTCATTCCGTAGTAACTGTTGAAAATGATACGAGTGATGATAGAACTTCTGCTGAAAAAGAGACACAAGAAGCAGGTAAAGAAAATGAATTAGGTTCAGGTGTCGTCTACAAAAAAGTGGGCGACTCTATTTTTATTATGACCAACGCACATGTGGTTGGAGATAAAAAAGAGCAAAAGATTACATATGGTAACGATGACTATTCTATTGGAAAAGTTATTGGAACGGATAAATATTCAGATATCGCTGTTGTTAAGGCTAAAGTAAAATCAGATAGTAAAGTGAAACCGATTAAAATAGGTGATTCCAGTACTTTAGTACTAGGTGAACCAATCATAGTAGTAGGAAATCCTTTAGGTGTAGACTTTAAAGGAAGTATATCTGATGGTATTATTTCAGGTTTGAATAGACACATACCAGTAGATATCAATAAAGATGATCAATATGATGTATTAATGAGCGCTTTTCAAATAGATGCACCTGTAAATCCAGGTAACTCAGGTGGTGCAGTTATCGATAGAAATAGTAAGTTAGTAGGTATAGCATCACTAAAAATAGATATGGATAATGTTGAGGGTATCGCCTTTGCTATACCAGTCAATGACGCTGAAGATATTGCCAAGCAGTTAGAAGCTAAAGGTGAAGTCAAATATCCTAACACTGGCGTAAAGATTGCTAATATTGGAGATATTGATGAGGCTACAAAGCAATCTATTAATTTACCAGAAGACGTTAAAAAAGGCGTATTTATAGGTGAAGTTAAAAAAGATTCATTAGGTGAAAAATCTGGGTTGCAAAAAAATGATGTCATAGTAGAATTAGATGGTAAAGAATTAGAAGATAATCTTAGATACAGACAAATTATTTTTAATCATAAAGATGATTTAAAAACATTACCAGCTAAAATCTATAGAGATGGTAAAGAAAAGGATATTAAGATTAAACTGAAGTAACGTTGAGGTGAAGAAACGTTGTCCATTTTCAACCAATTGTTAAAAAAATCAAGTCCTCAACAAGGGATTGTAATGTATTATATCGTGGCTATTATTGTGGCATTTTTAATGCTGAACTTGCCCTTTGTTCATAAGTCCAATGTGTCTGTAGATCCAATTGATTCATTGTTTGTTGCAGTGTCTGGTGTCAGCGTAACAGGACTAACGCCAGTTAATATTATTGATACTTACACAACCTTTGGTCAAGTTATAATCATGCTGATACTTAATTTGGGCGGGATTGGTGTTATGGCCATCGGAACCATGTTATGGGTTGTCTTAGGTAAGCATATCGGTATGCGCGAACGTCAATTGATTATGCTAGATAATAATAAACATACGATGAGTGGCACTGTGAAATTGATTCTAGATATTGTTCGAACAATCATCATTATAGAACTTGTTGGTGCATCACTATTAGCATTTTATTTTTATAGAGATACCCCGGATATACAATATGCAATCATGCAAGGATTATTTGTATCGGTATCGGCGACGACAAATGGTGGACTTGATATAACAGGACAGTCACTTATACCTTATGCAAATGATTATTTTGTACAAACAATCGTTATGTTTTTAATTATGTTAGGTTCAATTGGTTTTCCTGTATTAATAGAAGTGAAGGCATATATAAAAAATCGAATTCCTAATTTTAGATTTTCATTATTTGCAAAAATTACAACGGTAACATATTTTGGTTTGTTTATTTTTGGTGTGATAATTATTCTATTATTTGAACATAACCAAGCTTTTCAAAATATGAGTTGGCATAAATCGTTATTTTATGCATTGTTTCAATCAGCAACCACTAGAAGTGCGGGACTTCAAACTATTGATGTAAGCGGATTTGGTGAAGGTACGAATATCGTTATGGGTATACTAATGTTTATAGGTTCATCTCCAAGTTCAGTAGGTGGTGGTATTAGAACAACGACCTTTGCTATTTTAATATTATTCCTTTTAAACTTTAGTAACCAACCTGAGAAAACATCTATCAAAGCATTTAATCGTGAGATTCACATTACTGATGTTCAACGTTCATTTGCTGTATTTATCATGGCCAGTATATTAACTTTTACGAGCATGATTTTTATACTAGTTGTTGAAAATGGGAAGGTATCATTTTTACAAGCATTTTTCGAAGTCATGTCAGCATTTGGAACATGTGGATTATCGTTGGGTATTACAGGTGATGTGAATGATATGAGTAAAGGCGTCTTGATGTTATTGATGCTCATTGGCCGTGTTGGCTTAATCAGTTTTATCATTATGATTGGTGGACGTAGAGAACCAGATAAATTCCATTATCCTAAAGAACGCGTTCAAATTGGTTGATTGTCAAAAGTAAATCTGAACTTAATAATTTGTGAGACCATGGCGCCAGTATATCTAACAAATGATGTACTGGTGCTTTTAATTTTTAAATAAAGGGAACATATATAGCGAATCATATATGTTCATAATTATTTCAAGCTATTTTAGAAACGTGTTAGACTATGATTAATGAGGGGAGAGGCAAATGAAAAAAAGTGAAAAGATCGCAATAGACATTATTACTACTTCTGATATGCATAGTTATTTTCAAAGTGGTGAAAATAATTCAAATATTTATAGAGCAGGCTCTTATGTTAAAAGTATTAGAGAAACAAATGATCACGTTATTCT
Source organism: Staphylococcus sp. GDB9P120P (assembly GCF_017893435.1). Classification (NCBI taxonomy): domain Bacteria; kingdom Bacillati; phylum Bacillota; class Bacilli; order Caryophanales; family Staphylococcaceae; genus Staphylococcus; species Staphylococcus sp. GDB9P120P. Next base: position 867,173 of record NZ_JAESNB010000008.1, on the reverse strand, counting down.
ATTAGATAGTGGTGGTAGTTTAGCAGGTTCGTTAGCAGCTTTTTATTATGCAGTTGTAGCACCGTATAAGCGTCATCCAATGATAAAATTAATGAATGCCATGCAATACGATGCAAGTGGTATTAGTCCTAATGAATTTAAATTTGGACTGTCATTCTTTTCGAGGGCTGTATCATTGTCGAGGTTCCCATGGTTATCCGCAAATATTGAATATAAACGTACGAAAGAACCATATTTTTCTACACCATATACAATTAAAGAAATTGAAGGTGTGAAAATCGCAATTGTGGGTTTAACTTCAGATGGTTTAATGGAGCGTGAACATTTTGAAATGGAAAATGATGTACGGATTGAAAAAACATTGCGCTCTTCTAAACGCTGGATTCGATTTATCCACGAAAGTGAAATGCCTGACTTTTTAATTGTTATATACCATGGTGGGCTTAATCAACTAAATAAAACATCAAATGAACGTGAACAAAATGTTAATGAAGCGGAAAAAATAATGCAAACCTTAGGCGTTATTGATTTATTAATCACTGGTCATCAACATCAAACATTCATTGGTAGAGATGATCAAACGCTTTATGTGCAAGCTGGACAAAATGCTGAACAACTTATTCATGTGAAAATTAACTTTAAAAAGCGTACAAATTCATATGAATTAGAAAATGTCAATTCTAAAATCGTAGATCTAAATCATTATCCAGAAGACCAAGCATTATTAGATTTGACTTTTTATGATAGAAAAACAGTTTGTAATTGGAGTGAAGAAAGCATAAACGAAAATGTTCTATCAGCTGAGGTAAATGGTTTGAGTGATGTTATTACAAAACCACATCCATTTACACAGTTATTGCATGATAGTATTCGGTTAGCCTATGATTATGATATATCGTGTGTGCACTTACCAACGAGTGGCGAAGAAGGGCTCAGAGGCATCATTACAAATGAAGATTTATTCAATGCTTATCCTCATCCAGATGTTCCTGTTGATTTAACCATGAAAGGTCAACAAATTCACGATATTTTAGAATATTGCTATTCACATATAGAATTTAGTGACGGCGCATTGAGTTTAACAATTGTAGATGAAACCTTATGTACGTTTTGGCAAGGTGTTCATTACACCATTGATATGAATGCTGAACCTTATCACCGTGTAACATTAGAAAATATTAAATTGGATCACATGTATCGTGTAAGCATGACTGATTACTGCTATAGAAACTACAAGCAATATTTAGAAAATGCTGTTATACATGAAACTGGAGAAATTACAATGGTAGAATTAATTTCTAGAAATTTAAAAGATAAGGATTACCATATCGAACAAAAACAAACATTTAACGTTATTATATGATATGACACATAAAGTTTGATTGTCATCATTAGCTATAAAAAATGTCACGAAACCAAAGAAAACGCCAATTTCTATATTATTTCAATAGAAGTTGGCGTTTATTTTCGTGCAGAGATTATTTATGGCTAATCTCTTTTAAAATTCGGATAAAGGGGTTAATATCTCAACCCTTTTTCACATCATTCATAAGCCTGAGTTTCCGTTTCAATTTAACCGTGGAAAATTAATAGAATAACAACTGCAACAATTTGTGCTATTACAGTCGTAGCAATTCTGCGCGTATAATAATAGCTTAATGAAAGTACAATTTGAACGATAAACACAAAGAAAACAATCCACATTTTATCTAGATAGAAAAATAAAGAAGCAGAACAAATTGCTGTTATTAATACGCTTAACCACATGGGAATGTTTAATTTGAGTAGTTCTTTTTGCAATACAGTTCTCATATAGAGTTCATGACATGGTATTACAAATAATAATGTAACTAACATTTGCCATTTAAAATATACGCCTGTTCGCGTTAACTCTTTAATCAGTGCTGTATACTGAATATCTGATGAGATAACCGCTAAAATAAGCTGTACAATAATGAGCACGATACCAGTAATAATACCTATCCCTAGAGATGTTAATAGTCTTTTTGACTCAATATCTCTTTGGTAAAAGATATAACTGATACCTGCGATGAGCATGATACCAGTATAAAGGTACCAGTATTCTTGCTTTTCACCCCACATTATATATAAAATAATGTGAAATACGATAAAACTTACAATAAACCAGATTAAAGCGTTTGAAATTCTATTCATATAAACTATCCTTCTTGTTCGACGATTGTATATCGCTTGTGATTGATGACAGTTTTTTCAGGCAGGTCTAGATCATTGAAGTTTTCCATAATTGTTAAATCTACAATTACAGAGTTATCATTAATTTTTTCTACGCGGCCTTTTAAACCGTCATAAAATTCCACTATATTTCCGACTTCTGCAACAGTCATATTGAATCCTCCCTAGAAATGCTAACTAGATAGTATTATACAAAAAAACTACAGACAAATAAACAAATAACCTTTAAATATACAGTTATCATTCTTTTTTTAGAAAAATTAGTATAAATCAGTTAAATGATTGGCTTTTTTAACAAAAATATTGCATAAATAAGGTAAGGGCAATAAAAGGAAAAGGAGTGCAGTAAATGAAATTTATTAGTAATAATGATATTACCGATCCAACTTTAAATTTGGCAATGGAAGAATATGTTTTAAAACACATGCCGAATGACGATAGTTATTTTCTATTTTATGTCAATCGTCCTTCAATTATTATTGGTAAAAACCAGAATACGATTGAAGAAGTTAATCAACCTTATATTGATGAACATGGTATAGATGTAGTCAGACGTATTTCTGGTGGCGGTGCCGTGTACCATGATACAGGTAACCTTAATTTTAGTTTTATAACGGATGATGATGGTAATAGTTTTCACAATTTTAAAAAGTTCACTGAACCTATTGTAGAAGCATTGAAATCACTTGGCTTAGATGCTGAAATGAGTGGTCGTAACGATATTCAAGTCGGTAAAGCCAAGATTTCAGGCAATGCGATGGTCAAAGTAAAAGACAGAATGTTTAGCCATGGAACTTTAATGCTAAATAGTGAATTAAATGAAGTTCAAAATGCTTTGCGTGTGAACCCTGCAAAAATCAAATCAAAAGGCATTAAATCTGTGAGAAGTAGGGTGGCAAACATCTCAGAATTTTTAACTGAACCATTAGATATTGATACTTTTAAAGAAATTATTTTAAAAACAATATTTGGTGAGGCGACACAAGTTGAAGAATATAAACTTTCAGACGAGGATTGGGCCAACATAGAGCAATTGAGTAATGAAAAATATCGAACTTGGGAATGGAATTACGGTAGAAATCCTAAATATAATTTTGAACGAGAAGAAAAATTTGAAAAAGGTTTTGTTCAAATTAAATTGGATGTTAAAAAGGGAAGAATTGAACATGCTAAAATTTTCGGTGACTTCTTTGGCGTAGGAGACGTTACTGAATTAGAACATGCATTGGAAGGTACATTGCATGACTTTGATAGTATAGAAGAAGCTTTAGCAGATTATGATATTTATCATTACTTTGGAGATATTGATAGATATGAGTTAATCAGGTTAATGTCTTAAATAAACAATATAAAAGGTCTATTCGCTAACTATAATTAATTAGTGAATAGACCTTATTTTAAATAAATTATGACTAAATTAACCAACGAGATATGCCTCCAAATTTTTGTATTCTTCTGTATAACGTTTGAAATCATTCTCGTTTTTATTTTTAAGCGCATGATCGATGAGATTTTCTAGTTGTTGTTTACGTACATTCCTTAATGATTCATCAATAATTAATTCAATACCTAAGTCATTAATTGTAGATACAAAAGACTCTAAAGTATTGTATTTTACATGTGTATTATGTTTCATTGTCAACACAACCCCTCTATCTATATTTAAAATATATTATACAAGGTTTTGATTTTTAAATCAACGAATATTCTGACTTTTCCGAAAAAATAAGTGTAAAACGAAACTTTCAATAATTAAAAAATAGAAAAAGATTCGCAACTAAAATTTAATTGTAGAATATATAGAAATTATTTTATAATATAAGTTGATTTTAAAATGATGATAGTATATTATTTGAGTATCACCAAAACTGCAAGGAGGTTACAACTATGATACAACCGTATATTATTAAAAAAGGTGATATGACATTACAACCGTGCCATTTGCCTGTTGGCCAATATGAAGGTACACGAGTACTAAGATATAAAGAAGACGAAAGTACGATAAAAGAACGCACCCACAAAATCATTGATCGTTCTTGTAGATTTTATGGTAGTAGCTATGTTTTTAAAAAAGAGGACACAATTCGTATTACAGGCATTAGTAGCAAGCCCCCAATTTTATTTACTCCATTATTTCCCACTTATTTTTTCCAGACACATTCTGATAGAAAAACACAAAATACATGGATCAATATCCATTATGTTCAAAGTATTAGATCACTAAAAGATAAAAAATGTAGAGTGAACTTTGTTGATAATCAATCTATCGTTGTGAATATCTCAGCTCATAGCATGCAACATCAATATTTAAATGGCATTTATTATTATTATATGATGGATAGAGCAGCAAGAGTTGCCACTTTTGATCCAGAGTCTCCCATAGATTACACAAAACCTCAATTAAATATATATGAAGCACTCGCTAAATATTCTTTATTTGAAAGTAAATAGTAAAGTTTATTAAAAATATTAATGTAAAAGTAGAATATGCGGAATATTATATTAATTTAGTGTAAATGTTCTGCATATTTTTTTGTGATATGACTTGAAAATTTGTTATTAATTGATATAATAATATTTGTGCTTGATTAGAGATACTATTTATCCACAGTAGCTCAGTGGTAGAGCTATCGGCTGTTAACCGATCGGTCGTAGGTTCGAGTCCTACCTGTGGAGCCATTGGAAACGTACTCAAGTTGGCTGAAGAGGCGCCCCTGCTAAGGGTGTAGGTCGCGAGAGCGGCGCGAGGGTTCGAATCCCTCCGTTTCCGTAAAAACATAAGAGTATATCCAAATGAATATTTTGGATACAAGAAGGACGTTGATATATCAGCGTTCTTTTTATTTTGTTAAAAATAAATAAAAGCCAATCTTATTATGCATAAGTCCCACTAACTCATTTAATTGAGATAGTGGGACTTTAATTTTCTTATATTTTATGTGCAAATTTTATTTTGTTTTTTTACTAATTAAATTTCTAATTCCTCTTACAATATAACCGACAATCAGTGTTCTAAAAACACGTTTTATAATATTCATAAACTTTTACCTCCTCATCGAAACTCATACATGCTTCATACATACCTTTACCCATTTATTATCAGAGTAATGAAAATATATGAAATTTTTATGCGGTAGTTTAAAACTATTTTTCGAAAGTGATGAGCCCGTTTTCATCTGCTTTGTTAAAGAAAATTGTTAAGATACCACTAATGATAGCAATAATATAGGGAATACCAGTCCAGAAAAATATTAAGTGAATAATGCCTTTTAGTAATTGGTTTGAGTAAAATTTGTGGATGCCACACCATCCTAAAAGAAATGCAAGCACGACGTAAATGACTTTGTTTACTTTCATGTGTATAATGTCCTTTCGTTATCTAGATTCTTATTTTAATTATCTCTTAAATAGTGGAATTGAACAAACAAAACAATGTTACAAAATTTGAGTTATAAAGTTGTTATTACATCGAAATTTTAATTTGATTCATATATAATAGAATTAATAATTGCTATAAATAAAGGAGAAATAAAATGATTAGAAAAGCTAAACCTAGTGACAAAAAAGATATTGCAGAATTATGTTATCTCATTTGGAGTCAATTAGACATCGATATGGTAAAAGAAGTCGAAAAGTTTCGTTTGTTAAAAATAATGGAACAAAGTATGGTAGATGTAAAATATAGAGGGCATATTAGTAATGTATGGGTGTATGAAATTGATGGCAATGTAGCAGGATGTTTAATTGCATATCCAGGCAATAAGGAATTAGAACTGGAACAAGCGTGGCTAGACATGGATTTAGAAGCAGATATAAAATCCTATGGTACACCTATGCCTATGAAAGAGGCTAATGATGATGAATGGTATATTGAAACTGTAGCAACATTTCCTCATTACCGTGGGAATGGTGTAGCAACGAAATTGATCAAACATGTCATTGCGAACTACCCAGATGAAAAATGGAGTTTAAATTGTGATATAGATAATCTTACAGCATTACGCGTCTATGAAAAATTAGGTTTTGAAATTACGAGCGAATTTGATTTATATGGTCATATGCATTACCACTTAGTACATATTTAGCGTATATTTGTTAAAAATAAAAATCGTTCATCAAATGAATGAAGAACGATTTTGTATATATAAGCATAAAGCTTAAAATTAGTTGTTATTAAATACCACCTAATAGGGCACTTATATAGATACCTAATGCATAAAGGAAACCAAAGAAAGTATTAGTTTTTCCTGTAGCAGCCATTGCAGGCATCATTGTTTCAGGTGTGTCGTTCTTTTTAAATCTTCTAACTGCTTTGATTGGCATTGGGAATGACAATAAGGCTAGCAAGAAGAAAATTGAACCACCAGGTTTAAAGAAAGTGATGTAGATAACGAGTAAATAAGCAACGATATACATCAATGCTAAAAAGCGTACAGCATTATTTTTTCCTAATAAAATGGGTAATGTTTTTCGACCGCTTGCCTTATCTTTTGCCCAATCTCTGATATTATTGCCCATATTGATAAGTCCAATTGTAATTACGATTGGAATACTAATCCATACTGCTAAACTTTGTAAATTACCAGTTTGGATAAAGAAAGCAATTAAAATAATGATCATGCCCATAAAAATTCCGGAGAATAGTTCACCAAAAGGCGTCCAAGAAATAGGGAATGGTCCACCCGTATATAAGTAACCTACGGCCATGCATACTAACCCAATCGGTAGTAACCAGAATGAACTTTGGGAAGCGATAAATATGCCTAATATTGCTGCGATAATATAGAACGTTATGGCTAAGTTCATGACTAATTTTGGACTCATGCCATTACGCACAATTGCGCCACCGATACCTACTGAAGTATGGTCATCTAAACCTTTTTTAAAATCATAGTATTCGTTAAACATGTTAGTAGCTGCTTGGATAAGTAAACAAGCGACTAACATAGCTACGAATAAGCTAAGCTTTAGATGATCTTCACTACCTAGGAGGAATATTTTTGCAGTTGCAGTACCTACTAAAACTGGAACTACTGCAGCAGTCAAAGTGTGTGGCCGCATTAGATGCCAGTATTTTCTGACTGTTGAATATTGTTGGTATTGAGATGCCATAATAATTTACCTCGAATTCTTTTAATATAATTAATTTTTATCAAATTAATTTTAATAGAAGAAGTTATAAAGGTCAACTTACGTAAAAAATGTCTACATGAAATAAGCTGAAAAACGTACACAGATTGTGAAAAGTGGTACAATATTATAATGAGTGTAAACAGATAATGAAATGAAAGAAGTGAAATAGATGACTTTAGATGTCAAGGAAAGTGAAATTGTCGAAGCGGTGTACGAAAGTAACCAAACTTGGGTTTCTGTAGAAGCAAAATTAGATTATGAATTAGAACCTACATTATTATTTCATTTAACCGAAGATTGTGCAGGAGACCGTTTTTATTTCAAGAAAAATGACAACGAAACTTCATTCTTTGGCTATCATGCTATTACGAGATTTAAAAACGATTTTGAAAATAAACAATCTATTTTTCGTGAGTGGGAAAAGTATAAAAATGATATTGAGTTAATACATCCAAATTCTGAAAAACATCATTTGAAAATCTGTGGCGGTTTCCAATTTTCAACACACAAATCAGGTGATGAATGGCGTGAGTTTGGTATTAATCATTTTGTCTTGCCTGAAGTACTCGTCACGATGGAAGAGGGACAATCTTTTATAACGTATACTGTCGAAGCTGATAAGTTTGAGATGGATGCTTTCTTAGCAATTATTGACAAACTTACGCAAAAGGACGTTCAACCTAGTGATGAGATAGGGGAAATAAAAAGAATTGACGATATCTATAAAGACGAATGGCGTGACCTAGTTAAAGATACAATTGATATTTTAGATGAAAATAAAAAAATTGTACTTGCAAGAAAAAGACTTATTATGTTTGATAAAAACATTAACATTCCATATATATTAAATAGGGCAATGCAAGGTGAACACAATAGCTATTTATTTGTGCTTGAATCAAAGGACAGTGTCTTTTTCTCTCAGACCCCTGAGCAATTAATGGAAGTAAAAGATGATGTGCTATCAACTAAAGCAGTTGCTGGTACGATTAAAAGAACACATCGAGATGACATAGATAAGGCAAACATTGATGCATTTTTAAATGATAAAAAGAATTTAAATGAACATCATTTTGTTGTGAAAAGTATATTAAATGATATCAAGCCTTATGTAGAGCAAATAAAATTTAATAAAAAACCACAAATTTTAACGAACGATCATTTATACCATTTATATACAAAAATTGAAGGGCATTTAATCCAGAATTCATATATTGGATTATTGGATAATCTTCATCCTACACCAGCATTAGGTGGTTATCCTAAAGAAGAAGCTATTTCTTATATTGAAAACAATGAGTTTGGTACTCGAGGTCTATATGGCGCTCCAGTAGGTTATATTGATATGTATGATAACTGTGAGTTTATCGTAGCGATTCGATCTATGTTAATTAAAAAGAATCAAGCTACTTTGTTTGCTGGGTGCGGTATTGTACAAAATTCTGATGCTGATAGTGAAGTAGAAGAAACTGCTGTTAAATTCAATCCGATGATGAAAGCTTTAGGAGTAGAGAAATATGAATAATTACACAGACGCTTTAACAAAACAAGTTTTTACATTAGTCTCAGAACTATATGCATATGGCATAAGAGAAGTAGTAATAAGCCCTGGTTCACGTTCAACGCCTTTAGCTATTGCTATAGAGGCACATCCTAAACTAAAATCTTGGATTCATCCAGATGAACGTAGTGCTGCTTTTTTTGCAATGGGATTAATGAAAGGCAGTGAAAGACCAGTTGCAATTTTATGTACATCAGGTACTGCGGCTGCCAATTATACACCTGCGATTGCAGAAAGTAATTTAAGTCATTTACCATTGGTCGTTTTGACGAGTGATAGACCACATGAATTAAGGGAAATAGGTGCACCTCAAGCGATAAATCAAACAAATATGTTTGAGAACTATGTTCAATATCAATTTGATTTTCCAATAGCGGATGCTGATGAAGAACAAGATTATTTGTTAGACACTATAAATTTTCAAATGCAAAAAGCAAGTCAATATTTTTATGGACCACATCGTGGGCCAATACATTTGAATTTACCATTTAGGGAGCCTTTAACTCCGAACTTAGAAAAAGTAGAATGGTTAAGTTCAGATAGTAAGATATTGCCACATTATCAAAAGACAGCAAGTTTGAATGAAATCAAAGCGATTATGCAAAAACGCAAAGGACTAATTGTTGTAGGTGATATGCAACATCAAGATGTCGATCAAATACTTACTTTTGCGACGATCCATGACATGCCTATATTAGCAGATCCTTTGAGCCAATTACGTAAAGAACATCATCCTAATGTAGTGACAACTTATGATTTATTGTATAGATCGGGGTTATCTATAAATGCTGATTTTATTATTCGCGTAGGTAAACCAGTGATTTCTAAAAAAGTAAATCAATGGTTAAAAGCCACAGAAGCTTTTCAAATATTAGTGCAAAATAATGATCAACCAGATGCATTTCCAAAGGTACCACATGTATCTTACGAAATGTCGGCCAATGATTTCTTTAGACAACTTTCTGAAATTCCTACTGTAGAACGTAAAAATTGGTTAGAAAAATGGCAATCATTAGAAAAACAAGCACATATTCAAATCAAAGACTATTTGAGAACTGCTACAGATGAATCAGCTTTTGTAGCGAATGTATTAGATAAATTAACGAAAGAAGATGCGCTGTTTGTTAGCAATAGTATGCCAATCCGTGATGTCGATAATTTATTTGTAGATTGTGAAGCAGAGGTTTATGCTAATAGAGGAGCTAATGGCATAGATGGTGTTATTTCTACTGCGATAGGAATGGCGGCACATAAACGCGTAACATTATTAATAGGTGATTTAGCATTCTATCATGATATGAATGGTCTGCTCATGTCAAAATTAAATAATATCAACTTAAATATCATACTCTTAAATAATGATGGTGGCGGAATTTTTTCCTTTCTACCACAAAAGTCGTCAGCTGATATTTATTTTGAAAGACTTTTTGGTACACCGACAGGATTAAACTTTGAACATGCTGCATTACTTTATGATTTCTCTTACAGATGTTTTGAAACAATTGAGACTTTTAAATATGCTGAGCTATCAAAACTTGGTGCGCATATATATGAAATCATTACAAACCGTGATGAGAATTTAAATCAACACCAAAATCTCTATACGAAATTGAGTGATATTATCGATGTTACATTATAAATTTCATCAAACTACAAATAACTCAAAAGATTTGCTCGTATTATTGCATGGATTTATAAGTGATCAATCGACATTTGATGAACATATCAAAACGTTCACAGATGAAATAAATGTATTAACTATTGACTTGCCAGGTCATGGGCTTGATCAATCAAGTGAAAATCATACTTGGAATTTTGAATTTATTTGCGAATCATTAGATGATACATTAACTTCATTTAAGTCATCATATCGTATTTTTTTACATGGTTATTCTATGGGTGGTAGAATTGCTTTATATTACGTACTCCATGGAAAACATCACTTAGATGGTTTAATATTGGAAAGTAGTTCTCCAGGTATTGCAGATGAAGACGATCGCATAGAAAGAATACAAATTGATCAAGCGCGTGCAAAAGTTTTAGAAATAGCTGGATTAGAAGTTTTTGTAAATGATTGGGAAAAATTACCTTTATTTCAAAGTCAGTATGGTTTAAGTACAGAAATAAAACAAAAAATTCGTCGAATGCGATTGCAACAAAACCCTATACGATTAGCAAAAGCTTTAAGAGACTATGGCACAGGCCATATGCCCAATTTATGGCCCGAAATAGCAAACATTACAGTTCCAACGTGTATAATTGTAGGAAGTTTAGATGAAAAATTTATAAAAACTGCTTATAATATGTGCGATTTAATACCAGAAACGAGCTTATATGAAGTTGATGGTAGTGGTCATACTGTACATGTGGAAGAAATGACAGAATTTGATAAAATAGTGTTAGGTTTTATTTTTAAGGAGGAGCAAAATGACTAGACAATGGGAAACAATTAAAGAATATAAAGAGATTAAGTACGAATTTTATAATGGTATAGCAAAAGTAACTATCAATAGACCTGAAGTTCGTAATGCATTTACACCAAATACTGTACAAGAAATGATAGATGCTTTTACAAGAGCTAGAGATGATCAACGTATTTCAGTTATTATCTTAACAGGTGAAGGTGAAAAGGCATTCTGTTCAGGTGGAGACCAAAAAGTACGTGGCCATGGTGGTTATGTTGGTGATGACCAAATTCCGCGTCTTAATGTGTTGGATTTACAAAGACTTATACGTATTATTCCAAAACCAGTAATTGCGATGGTTAGAGGATATGCCATCGGTGGAGGAAATGTCTTGAATGTTGTGTGTGACTTAACAATCGCCGCAGATAATGCAATATTTGGTCAAACAGGACCAAAAGTAGGATCATTTGATGCTGGTTATGGTTCAGGATATTTAGCTCGCATTGTAGGACATAAAAAAGCACGTGAAATTTGGTATTTATGCCGTCAATATAATGCACAAGAAGCTTTAGATATGGGCTTAGTAAATACCGTTGTACCTTTAGCTGATATAGAGGATGAAACAGTAAAATGGTGTGAAGAAATCATGCAACATTCTCCAACAGCATTAAGATTCTTAAAAGCGGCAATGAATGCTGATACTGACGGATTAGCAGGATTACAACAAATGGCGGGCGATGCTACGCTATTGTATTATACAACTGATGAAGCTAAAGAAGGTAGAGATGCGTTTAAGGAAAAACGTAACCCTGATTTTGATCAATTCCCTAAATTCCCGTAAGCAAAATTGCTTAAAAGCAATACATTAATAAATTAGTGTGTTGTGACTATAAGTTATGAGGCTAAGCTAAAAAAAATCGTTAATTTCTATTAGATAATATAGAAATTAACGATTTTTTTATACAATTTTATAGCCATTTATTCACTATTTTATACTTAGTCGTAAGTATTAGGATCAAAAAAAGTGTTCAAGCTCATAAATCCAATATTTATAAAATATACATTTCATTAAGGAAAAAAGTTGAAATATAATATGAAAATATAGTTTTTAAATTTATTATTAAAAAGCAATTGTAAAACATGTAAATTGAGTGAAATTCGTTTTCAGAATATTCTATTGACTAATACTAGTAATGTTAAAATTTTTAAACATTTTGTTATTATATTTGACCAAAAATAAAATTTCTATTAATATAATAAAAAAGGGCAGAGGAGAGTAATGAATGGCACAATATAAAAATAAAGACCTTATGCAGGATATGTGTTTTCTGTTTTATGTTTCTAGTAAAGAGATAGTAAATAAATTTAATAAACATCTAAAGCAGTATGATATTAGCTTTCCCAATTATGTGGTGATGTTATATATTGAAAATTCGAAACCTGTATTTATAAAAACCTTATGCGATCAATTATATTTAGATTCTGGTACAATAAGCCCAATTATTAAAAGACTCGAAAAAAAAGGATTAATTGAACGTATGAGAACAGAAGAGGATGAGCGTAGAGTTAAAGTCCAATTGACAAAAAAGGGTAGTGGGTTAAAAGAGAAATTTGAACAAATTTCAGATGAAGTTTTAACACAGTTTAATATGAGTTCGGAAGATATAGATATATATTATAAATTAATGAAAAAGTTTGCTGAAAAAAACATCTATCAATAAAACGTATATATCTGAAAAATAAATCATAATATAAAAGAAGCCCGTAAATGAATTTTCTTTGAAATTCATTTACGAGCCTCTTTTATATCGTATTTCCTAAAACATAGATGTTTTTCCAGAAATTCACCTCTGTCTAAATATATAGACATTTACCAGTAAAGTTCTCCTCATACGCCTCCTTACAACGAATCACTTTAAATACAAGTATTTTTAATCACTATAATGACTGACTGTATGTTACAGTTCATCAATTTTTATGCTGAAGTCTGATGTTGGATGTTAATACGCATAAAACAACATGTATGTATTCAATTAGGTTTTAGGCTCAAATATTGAATACATATATAGCCATAGTTAAAATTGATAAAAATATTTAAACTACAAATTAACATATTGTTATTCATAGTGTTCTTTTATATAAAGCTCTAATCTTCTCATAGCCTCTTTTAAAGCATCAAGTTCATAGGCGTAAGAAATACGCACATGGCCTTTACCGATATCTGTAAAAGCAGAACCTGGTACCATTGCAACATGTGCTTTTTCAAGTACATCTACGCAAAAATCAAAATCATTTTCAGTGAAATTTTCAATACTTGGGAAGATATAAAAAGCACCTTCTGGTTTAGCGTCGAGTTTAAAACCTAAAGCTTGAAGTTTTGTGATTAAAAAATCTCGTCTTTCAATATATGCTTTGTTCATATAATGAGGCGCGTCTAATCCTTCGTTTAACGCTGCTATACAAGCAATTTGAGCAGGTACATTTGCGCAAATACAATTATAAGCATGCATATATGTTAACTTTTCAATTAAATATTCAGGACCTATTAAAAAACCAATACGAATACCAGTAGCAGAATGAGATTTACTTAATCCACTTACAAGCAATAATTGATCACGGATTGATTCAAATTCAGCAAAAGAACAGTGTTTATTACTAAACGTATTCTCTGCATAAATTTCATCACTAATGATAAAGATTTCTTCGTTTTTTAACACTTCTGTAAGTGCATGAACTTCATCATAAGTTAAAATGACACCAGTAGGGTTAGTAGGATAATTTAAAAGAATTGCTTTTGTTTTTGGTGATATATTTTGCTTGATTGCTTCAGGCGTTATTTTGAAATCTGATTTTGTAGTGTCGATATATACCGGAATTCCACCAAGTGTTTTAATTAATGGGATATAACCGGCATAAATAGGACTAGGGATCAATATTTCATCACCTGGGTTAATTATGTTTCTTAAAGCTGTGTCTAGTGCTTCACTAGCACCATTTGTAATAATGATTTCATCAGAACTATAATGAAAACCATAACGTTGTTTAAAGTAATGACCGACTGCATTACGTGTTTCAAGTAATCCTTTGTTATGGGAATATTTCGTTTGGTTTTCTTTTATTGCATTAATATATGCGTTTTTTACGACATCAGGCATAGGGAAATCTGGTTGTCCGATTGTTAAATTGATACAATCATCAATATCTTTAATTTTATTTGAAAATTGCCTAATACTTGGTGCCGTTAAAAATTTAGAATTGTCGTTTAAAGATAGCTTCATTGTTTTTCACCTCAAAATAAAAATACCGATCTGTAGATAAATAAGTATGACTAGCTTTTAATATCAAATTACTACTATCATAACATATTTGAAACAACTACAAATCGGTTGAATATCGTATTAATCTTTAAAATTGGCAGGGGATTGCAAGTTTATGACTGGATTGGTCCACTTAGATATAAATCTTGTTGATAATACATATACAATAATACTTGTGAGTAAGATTAGATAGATATAAGTCATTATAGAGATCTGATCTTTAAATGGATAAATATCAAAACCACGTATAATACCAATTACAATGCCGTGTAGTAAATATACATACATAGTGCGACGACCAATGTATGTGAAAAATCTTTCTTTTTCAGGTACTAAATTAAGGAAAGAAAACATTGTAATTAAAATAATAAAGTATAATAGTAATCGTTTAATTGGACTATATAAATCTTGTTTACCTTCCAGTGACATATACGGTGAATCACCTAAAAGCCAATCAGCGTTTATAGGATGTAAAGTATAAATGATATAAAAAAGGAGTAGGATGCTGACAGCGATCGGCATGAATTTTTTACTTCTTAATAAACGTGTATGTTCACTAGTAAATAAATAACCTAAATAAAAAATAGGGAAGAACATGATTGTTCTTGAAAAACTTAAATAATTGTCAATATCATCTGAATAACCTGCAAATAAAGAAATAATGATGGATATTGGTAATACAAAATATGGTTTATAATCTTTGACTATAACTAATATGACATGGAAGAAGAATAATGTAAGTAAAAACCATAATGCAAATACAGGGTCAAATGGATCAAATTTAACACTGTCTTCTTTTCCTGTGAAATAGTAGTAAAAGGTAAAAAAGCCAAAGAAAATAAAATAAGGTACCAATAATTTTTTTGAAACTTTTTCTAGATAACCAGCCTTGCCTGCTTTTTTAGCAAAATAACCTGAGATGAACAAAAAGCATGGCATATGGAAACTATATATAGTTAAATAAAGTGACGAAAGATATTTACTTTCTTCAGTATATGGTTGTAATAAATGACCAAATACAACAAGAAATATTAATATCATTCTCGCATTGTCGAAGAAATAATCTCTTTCTTTTATCTGTGTCATGTAGTTGCTCCTTTTTTAATGCAGGTAAAAATTTATAATCACTGTTTCTAATTTATTATAAAACATATGACAAATGCAACAAAACCGACTGTTTTGTAGATTATTATTGTATATTATACGGAATAACATTATAATATTAGAAAATAAAATAATAAATTTAAATGCTATTAAACATTTTAATTAAAGTAGTGGAGATGAAACAACATGTATAAACAACTAGAACAATTAATTACACTTACAAGTAATGATTTAAATTTAGTCAGTAGAAGGTTCGGCCAACGTAAAGATTTAACTTCCGAACAGTTAGAAATGTTAAGGATTTTGTATCATTATAATGTGCTATCGCAGTACGATTTAACAATGAAAATTAATAAAGAACAGTCTATAGTGTCTAGGTGGATCAAAAAGTTATGCCAAATGGGCTATATTACCAGCAAACAGTCAAATAAAGATTTAAGGTGTAAAGATTTAATGATTACAGAAAAAACGAAAGCCCTTGTCCAGCAAATTAACGAAGTTAGGGTAGCTTTGATTGAAGCAAGATGTCAAAATTTAACATTAAATGATATTGAAAACTTAAATTACTTATTAAATAAATTAAACAACCATCATAATTATATAAAATAGACGATAAACAATCGCTAAAATTTCTAGCAGCATCTGATAATAAAAATTAAAAATGACTGCAACAAAATTTTTATGATTAAAATATAGAACTAATCCTTATGAATAAGGATTAGTTCTTTTTAATGTTATAAAGCTCAAATTAATCAAAACGTTTAGAAACAGAAAGTTAAAATTCATATTTAATAATTGAAAAAGAGTTTGCATTACCCAAAAGAAGTTATTGTTATAGTTTTAAAGGTTTCTAAAATAATTTGGAAAATCCGTGTTGCTATAAAATAAACAAAGCAATGTGACTAATAAACAGAACTATAGGCTCTAGTTAGTAATAGAATTCCTAAATTGTATTACATTATATAAAAAATAAACCTTAGGTAAAATATCACCTAAGGTTTATCTATGTTTTTAAATATACATAATTATGGTTTATTGTTATTTATATGTGTTTATATCAAAATATTTACCTAATTTATTCATAGAATCATAGAACCCTTTAATACGTGTAGCATTATGAGATGCCCATGCTACATCAGTTGCATATTGATGTACGCCTGGATTATCAGGGTTCCAACGCATTTTATATAAAGTGTTTTGCCCTTGATTGATGTATGAATTAGCGATGAATTTAGCACCACCGACAATTGCTTTTTTAACAGTATCCCAACCATTATTTTTAGCGGTAGCAAAACCTTGTTTTACAGGATCTTTATCAACGGCTCCAATACCGAACATATTGTAATATTTTTTAGCACCATTAGTAACAACTTTATTATTTACTACGTCGCCACCATTAGCAAGCTTAGAAGTACCGTTTCCAGTTTCAAGTAGAGCATGAGAAACTAAGTAAACTTCATTGATATTATAAGTTTTTGCAGCTTCACTAAATGCTTCACCTTGACCTTCTAATATACCTTTACCAACTAGTAATTTATCTAAATCAGTACCAGAAATATTTTGAGATTTATCTAGGCGTAAGAATTGGTATTTTTGGGTTGGATCTTTAGCAAGTTTACTACTATTCATAGCATTTTTAATCTCACTCGCTGTTGCATCTTCCCATTTTCTAGGTGTACGTTGAATTTGAGGTTTGAATTTCATACCATGTTGTAACGCGACAGCCTGATCTAAAGTAAGATTAGATTTATAATATTTTACTAGTTCTTTACGCAAATCACTTTCTTTAATCCAAACAATTTTACCGTTTGATAACTTACCATGATACCAAGTTACACCATTAATGATTTGTTTTTCAAAAACAGTAAAGATGCTTTCATGGAAACCTTTCAATGATCCAGCTGATTTTGTAGCGTTAGGATTCAAGTAATAATTACCGCTTGCATTGTAAATAACATAGTCGAATTTTTGTGGTGTGACAGCTGATTGTGTTTGAGTTTTATTTAAATCTTTAGCTGAAATCCATCCAGTTTTATTATTTACATTTCCATATAGATACTCATCTTTATCAACAAACACAGATTTTGATGCGTTAAATTTACTATTCTTAATATTATTTTGAGTATCTAATTGCTGAGCTTTTGTACCCCATGGAATTGCATATAAACCATTGTTCGTTGCTTTTACAGTATATTGTCCAGTTTTAGCTTTTGTTTTGCTTAAGTCACGCGTATTTATATCTTTAGTATTAACCCAACCAATAGGTGTATTTTGTTTAGTATTTTGAATTAACACGTAAGTGTTATTACCTTGCGTACGTTGTTTAGTTACCGTATACGTACGGCCAGCAAATTTCGAAGCATTTTTACCTTTTTTATCATAAACAGTTGTTTTAATACCAGAATTATTTGTATTTAATTGTCCGATTTTACTAACTGATGTCGTTGGTGTAGCAGTAGCTTTTGTAACTGCTTCCTTAACAGTGATATCACCTGTTTGCATCCAACCCAAGTTAGTATTTGTTTTATTATCTGTAATTAAATAAAATGAATTATTTCCTAATGTAGCTTTTTTGCTTAATTTATAAGTTTTACCATTTACATAAGATTTTTGAATACCTTTTTTATCATATACAGATGTATAAACACCATGATTTGTCTTAGCCACTGTACCTTGTTGACTTGTAAGTGTATTGACAGTTAAATGATTATTTGTAGTAGGGGAAGTAGCTGTTTTGCTTGTCGAAGTTAATTTACTTAAGCTTACCCAACCAGATAAATTATTTACTGTGCCATAAACATAATTTGTTTTGCCAATTTGCTGTTGTTTTGATGCTTTGAATGTTTGACTAGAACTACCTGAAACTGTGCCTGCTTTTTGAGAACTAGTGCCCCAAGGTACAGTATAAACAACTTCACCAGGTTTGATTTTATAGGATTGGTTGTTTTTAACAACGGACTTAGCAGAGTTATAACTTACATCATTTTGATGTACCCATCCTATTAAATCACCTTTATTATAATCAGAAACTAAATAAAAGTTTTTGTTTCCTAAAGTGGCTGATTTTGTAACTTTTAAAGTTTGATTTGTTTTACTTGTTTTCTTACCATTTTGATCATAAACAGTGGTATATAAACCATCATTACTTGTATTTATACGACCAACACCGTTGTTAGTTGATACTGTTAATTTACCAGTATTAGTAGATGGTTTTGTAGTAGAACCATTTGATTCGTTCTTGCTTCCACTTGTACTTCCAGATGAAGTGGTACCCCAAGCAGCAGCTTTACCTGTTTTAATTAAATATTTTTCATAAATTAAATCATAAAGTTCATCATAACTATAATTATGGTTAGCTAAATAACCATGAGGGTCGATATGATCTGATCCACCTAAATAATTACTTACAGCTTTATGCGTCCAAACAGTTCCAACACCATCGTACTCAGAGCTATCAGGAGCAAGTCCATAATATTGTAGGTTTGTAGCTGCATAGTCTGCGTAGTTATTGATTGAACGCGCAAATGAATCATAGTCATGTGTATGGACTAATTCTACATGAATAAAGCGATCGTTTGCAGCTGGGCCAGCTCCCCATGCTAAATAATCTGTATTAGCTGTTTCAATTATACGATTACCATCTACATATGCATGTACAAATGCGCTATTATAATTATTTTTCATGTAATTAATTTCACCAGTAATTGTTGAATTATCGTTTGCAGTATCATGCATAACGATACCTTCAGGTTTACCATAACGATATTGATATTTTGGTAAATAACTTGCGATATCTTGTTCATAGTTAGGAGCTTTGAAGTTGTTTTTACGAATATAATTATTTATTGATGAATTTACTTTTGGCGTATATTTAGGTAATGAACTTTTAGTTGTAGATTCTTTAGTGACAGCTGATCTTGTAGCTATAGTAGGAGTACTAACTGATCTAGCCATTCTTAATTTTGGTGTTGCATCACTTTTATAAATTTGACCCGTTTTAGCTGAAGTATTTATATCTGAATCTAAAGTATTAACCTTTTTAGTTTGTGCTTCTTTGTCAGACTCATTTGTAGTAGTTGAATCGTCAGAGCTTACCTCTGTATTAGAAACTTCTGAATCATTATCATTTTGAGCAACATTAGTGCTGTCATCTTTATCATCTGCAACGTTAGTGTTATTATCTTTGTCTTCAGTCTCGTTAGAAGCATTATGAGTTTCATTTTCAGTATCAGAAGTTGAATCGTCAGAGCTTACCTCTGTATTAGAAACTTCTGAATCATTATCGTTTTGAGTAACATTAGTGCTGTCATCTTTATCATCTGCAACGTTAGTGTTATCGTCTTTGTCTTCAGTCTCGTTAGAAGCATTATGAGTTTCATTATCAGTATCAGAAGTTGAATCGTCAGAACTTACCTCTGTATTAGAAACTTCTGAATCATTGTCGTTTTGAGTAACATTAGTGCTGTCATCTTTATCATCTGCAACGTTAGTGTTGTCGTCTTTGTCTTCAGTCTCGTTAGAGGCATTATGAGTTTCGTTTTCAGCATCAGAAGTTGAATCGTCAGAACTTACCTCTGTATTAGAAGTCACTGAATCATTATCATTTTGAGCAACATTAGTGCTGTCATCTTTATCATCTGCAACGTTAGTGTTATTGTCTTTGTCTTCAGTCTCGTTAGAAACATTATGAGTTTCGTTTTCAGCATCAGAAGTTGAATCGTCAGAACTTACCTCTGTATTAGAAGTCACTGAATCATTATCATTTTGAGCAACATTAGTGCTATCATCTTTATCATCTGCAACGTTAGTGTTATTGTCTTTGTCTTCAGTCTCGTTAGAAGCATTATGAGTTTCATTTTCAGTATCAGAAGTTGAATCGTCAGAGCTTACCTCTGTATTAGAAACTTCTGAATCATTATCATTTTGAGCAACATTATTGCTATCATCTTTATCATCTGCAACGTTAGAAGCATCATTATTTATATTTTGCGAATCAGAAGTTGGTTGTTCAGAATTTACCTCTGTATTAGAAACTTCTGAATCATTATCGTTTTGAGCAACGTTAGTGTTGTCGTCTGTATCTTCAGAACTGTTAGACGCAACATGATTTTCATTTTCGGAATTAGAAGAAGGTGCCTCTGTATTAGAAACATCTGAAGTATCGTCATTTTGAACAACATTAGCATTATCATCTGTATTACCTGTAACGCTAGAAGCATCATTACTTTCATCTTGAGCACTTTCATTTTGAGCGTCAGTTGCTAATTGTTCAGTATGAGTCTCTGTGTAATTATTGACGTTAGAATTATTTTGGTCTTCTTGATTCTGAGTAAGATATGTATTTTGACTTGATGTGTCTTTATTAAGTTCATCTAACTGTGCATCATAATTTTCAGGTTCATCAGATTTAAGCTCTTGCACTTGACTTGGATCATTGTATGTTTGTGTTCCTGAAATATTTGTCGTTGGTTTACTTACTTCAGATTTTATTTCTTCGCTTTGTTTTAAGGTATTTTCATCATTTAACACATTTTTATTTGATTTCTGATCTTGTGTACTATCAGCTGCATGTGCATAATGGGTTGTCAAAGCTGTACCTGCTAATGTCAATGCAACTATTGAAGGTACCTTATAATTCAACTTTTTATTAGTCATTTAACTGCCCCTTTTATTATTAATATTTAATACCATTATAATACGAAGATAGTTTAATTGAATTGATTTCATAGATTTGTAATATAAAATTAATCTTATTAAGACACTATAAAAGAAGATATAATTTAAAAAAAGGCGGAAATACGCCTAATTTTAAATATATTAAAATATTACACTCTTTAGAATATTACATTGTAAAGATGTACATTAAATACAACTTTATTAAATACTTTAGCTTAAATTGTTTTATTCATTAAAATATGTTCAATATTTTCCTCTAAAAAAATATCACCTGAAGATTTATAACCTAAGGATTCATAAAAGCGTTGCGCATGACATTGGGCATTAAGCGATAACGTTTGATATCCACGATTTTTAGCTGCTTCTTCAATAAAAAGCATTAATGCTTTGCCATAACCTGACTTTCTGTGTGTCGGTAAAATTGCTACACGCTCAATTTTCGCTCCATTTTGATAGGGTCTAAATCTTCCAGTAGCAAAAGGGGAGTGCTGTTCATCATAACCAATAACATGAGTGGCGGATGATTCAAATTGGTCTATTTCATTTTCAACTGGCACACCTTGTTCACGAACAAAAACTGCTTTTCTAATTTCATATGCATCATCTAACATTTCGGATGTAGTAACTACTTCGAACATGATAAAACCTCACTTTTTTAAATATAATAAAACTACCCTATCACAATTATAATGTAATAGGGTAGTTATTTAATGAATTATTGAGCTTCTTGACGTACTAATGCAGTATATTGCCAAAAAATTCTCATTTGTGCAATATTCCAATTGTTCATGCCCATGGTAAAACCGGATGGTCTAAATAAATTAACATCTGTTACTTCAAGCGCTGCTGCAATTAAATATTGTAGCGGTACACTGAGTTCTTTCATTGTTTCAGTTATTCCATTTTGATCATAAACCCAAGAAAAAGGTAGTTCTGATTCAAAAACATCAACTTTATCAAAAATTTCAGGTAGGGCTACGATATAACATGCGCCATCTACAACAGGATTGGTTTCACTATCCTTGTAGTAGATTCGTAAAGCTTCATAGTTTTCACGATGTGCGTGATTAACATAGAAAAATTCATTTCTAAAAAGTGCCATATCCTTACTATGGATTAATTGCTGTTCTAAAACGTTAAACATACCGTTTATATTTGCTAATTTTTCATATGTTTTTCGTGACATGTCGCGATCTCCTCTCTACAGCCTAATATAAATTTGTTTGTAATTCTTGCGTGTTTTGTTGTTGGTTTGGATCCTGTTGCTGTTGATTAGGATCTATTTGTTGGTTTGAATCAGGTTGTTGATATGAATCGTTTGGTTGCTGTGTCGTTTGATTATTATCTTGTTGATTCATATTATCTTGTTGGTTTTCATTTGTTGAATTTGTGCCTTGTGAATTTGAATTATTTTGTTCTGATTGTGAATTTGAATTGTCTTCATCTTGTTCAGAGCTATCTTTTTGATTTTTACGTAATAAGCTACTGTCAATTTCAGTTTGTGGTACGAGTGTACCATAAAAGTCGATAACACGTTTATTCAAGAAATCGTCTGTATCCTTAATTTTAGGTAAATTTAAATCGCTGCGCAAAAGGTTTGCAGTATCTTTTATATTTTTAATATTAGGATTATAGTAATAAACACCATTCAAATAATCATCTTGACCTTCTAGTTGTTTACTTTTAATTTCAACATCATCTTTTAAGTAAGAAGTGGCTAATGCTTTTACTTCTTTATAACTTAAATTATGTTTAGCATTTTTTCCTACTATTTCAATTACATCATCTAATTTACTGAAAGAATCTGCCTTTTGAGCTTTAATAAATAGCTTTTTGATTAAATCCATCTGTCTTTGACCACGTTTTAAATCTGAATCTTGATGACGTGTTCTAGCAACTGCTAAAGCTTCATCTCCATTTAGCTTTTGATGTCCTTTTTTCACTTTAATTTTCCCAGTATCGTTTGTATTTGGTTCAGAAATATTATATGGCACATCATATTCAATGCCACCGAGTTCATCAACGGCATCCACGAATGCTTCCATGTTAATTCTTACATAATAATCAACAGGAACATTCAATGTAGCTTCTACAGCATCCATAGAAGCTGTAGGTCCATCGTATGCATGTGCATGTGTGATTTTATCATAATAGCCAACTTCTGGAATGTAACTAATCGTATCGCGTGGAATACTTAGCATTCGAATTTGTTCTTTATCTGCATTAAAAGTAGATAATATCATTGCATCAGTTCTTGATTGTTCAGTACTTTGACCATTTTTTTGACGACCACTATTATCATCGATACCTAAAAATAAAATAGAAATTGGATCTTTAGACGGGTTTATTTTCGATTCACGAATACTTGATTCTCTTGATGTATCGCTCGTATTCAATGAATGTTCAAATGCACCTTGTGACGATTTAAGTAATAAAACGGCAAATATAACTGGAACAACTACAAGAATTAAAGATAGAAATATTAAAAAGTATTTTAAAAATTTATTCATGTATGAAGCTCCCCATCGTATGTGATTTTTTTGTATATTACAATATTGATCTAATGTTAAGTTTTTGATTGTTTCATTAAAATATTGTAAAGAGAAATTTGTACTATAACTTATAATTTTATAACTAACATTAAAAAATATCAACTAAGAATTTATCCTACTAAAGTTTGAATTATAAATTGGCGTACAGTTGACCATTAAAATATTATTAATGAAAATAAAAGAAATAATTATAAGAAAATCAACATAGCTAAAAATGATTTATTTATGAACATACGATATAATTAACATATGTTAAATGTTATTGTTCATTGATAACATTAATATTTTTATTAAAGTGAAATTTTTAAACAGAGATTTTAAATTCAAAACGATTTTTGGTATTTATTAAATCAATTCGACGATGAGATAATACCTTGTGAATAATTGTTTAATATATTGGAGTTTCAAGGAGGATATAACCATGAAATCAGAATGGTTGGATAAATTAGATGAAAGTTTAGTAAAAACATTTTATGAAGCGCAAACCGACAAAGAAATAGAAGAAGGGTTTAGTGGGAACTTAACGTTTGGCACTGCTGGTATACGTAGTACCTTTGGTTTAGGACCAGGTCGATTGAATGCATTTACAGTCCGTAAAGTAGCATTAGGCTTATCACAATATTTGAAAGAAAAATATGATAATCCATCTATCGTAATCCATTTTGATACAAGATTATTATCTAAGGCATTTTCAGAAGAAATGGCGTCTGTTTTAGCTCAAAATAATATTATTACGATTTTATCAGAAAATTATAAATCTACACCAGAATTATCATTTGCGGTTAGGTATTTAAAATCAAGTGCAGGTGTGATGATCACTGCCAGTCATAATCCTAAAAACTATAACGGTATTAAAATATACGATCAAAATGGTGGCCAATTATTGCCAGATGAATCAGAAGATTTAAGTCAATATATAAACGCTATTGAACGTCCATTACAAATTGATGGAGGCAATTTTAATTCATTACTAAATGATAAAAAAATCACATATATGTCACATGAAGTTACTGAAGCTTATAAAAGTGAAGTGAAAGATTTAGTGGGGGACATTCCTGAAAAAGATGCAAAAGTAGTACTGACGAGTTTACATGGTACAAGTTTACCTTTAACTTCTACAATATTATCAGAATTAGATTATGATAATTTTGTTATTGAAAAAGAGCAATCCACACCAGACGGTAATTTTCCAACTGTTGCGATAGCTAATCCTGAAGATGAAGCTGTGTTCGAACGTGGTATTAAGCTGGCAAATGATACTGATGCACAATTAATTATAGCAACTGATCCTGATGCTGATAGATTAGGTTTAATTGAACGTTATGATGACGAAACATATAGGTATTTTAATGGAAATGAAATTGGTATATTACTTACTAAATTAAGATTTCAAGATTTAGTAGAAGAGGGTAAGCAACTTTACATGATTAAATCTATAGTCACAAGTGAACTTGCGGAAAGACTAGCTTTAGCATTAGATGTTGAAGTAAATAATGTATTAACAGGATTTAAATATATTTCAAATTTATTGGAAAAAGAAAGCACACAACAAGATAAACAATTACTAATTGCTTTTGAAGAAAGTCATGGCTATTTAGCAAAACCATTTTCGAGAGATAAAGATGCAATCCAAATGGTACCTTTATTAATCAAATATAAAAATTTATTAGCGAATAATGGAATGACATTTAAAGATACGATAGATGATATATATGCTCATATCGGTGCATATAAAGATAAAACTTTATCACCGACTTTTGAAGGTGCAGAAGGTATTGAAAAGATCACTAAAATAATGGACCAATTTAGAAATGAAGATGTTTCAACAATTTGTGGTCTTGAAGTAAAACAAATTGAAGATTATCAACTAGGTACCATTAAAAATGTAACAGAGGGTAGTACCGAAGCTTTGTCTTTACCTGAGACAAATTTAATTCGCTTTATTTTTGATGAAGGTTTCATTGCATTGAGACCTTCTGGTACTGAACCTAAAATTAAATTGTACTTCTCGTTAAATATAGAGGATATTGATGCCTTAACAAACCAATTTAAAGATGAATATATCAATCATATAAAATAACAACAAAGAGGCAACAACATGAAAGCCAACAAATTTAAAATATTTATTGTTTTGATCATTTTCATATTTTTGATTTTAGGATTTACTGGATACAGACACTATAAACAAATGAAAGATTATATCAGTCCTTCAAAGATTTTGACCAAAGAAAATGAAAAGCAATCATCGAAAAAACAAAAAAAGTTAAAAACGGTTGTTGATCACAAACATCCACAAATTAATAAAATTGATGAGTATTTAGAACAAACTCATTTTAATGGAACCATTGCGCTTTTTGAAAGAGGTAAACTCAAACTGAATAAAGGCTATGGTTATCAAGATTTTGAAAAGAATGAAGAAAATAATGCCAATACGATGTTTTTAATAGGTTCAGCACAAAAATTTATGACAGGCATCATGTTAAAACAGTTAGAAATTGAAGACGAGATTCATATGATGACGCCTGTGAAGCATTATTTAGAATGGTTTGACTCAAATTATCCACTATCTATAAAACAACTGATGTTACATCAAAGTGGATTATATAAATATAAAGCTAATCCAAAATTTAAAGATTTAAATGATGCAACACATGCAATACAACAGAGAGGTATCAATCCCTTAGAATATAATAAATATCAATATAACGATGCTAATTATTTAATATTGTCAAAAGTTATAGAAGAAGTAACACATAAATCTTATACGCAAAATTTAAATGATAGATTAATAAAGCCATATAATTTAGAATATACAGCGCGATATAATAATGTGAATTTCAAAAAATATATGGCTGTTGGTTATAAAAATGATAAATTAACTGGAAAACGTATCCGTCAAAAACCTAATATTTTAAATCAATATGATGGGGCAGGTAACATTTATATGTCTCCTTATGATATGGGGAAAGTAGTATTAAATTTGCAAGATAATAGAATTTTTGATTCAACAACTACCATGCCCTTTATTCATGAAAGTTTAACTACACAATATCCTAAACCATATCGATATGGATTTTATTCATTTGCTGATAAAAATAGAATTAATGGTATCTTTTTTGGTAATATATTCACAGTATATTTTAATGATAATTATGTAATTGTATTAGCAACAAATTATGACAACAGTAAAATTAATAACGAATATAAAATGAAACATATTTACTTTAAGTTATTACATCAAGGTGGTCACTATAACAGAGTGAAACAGCTATATTGAAAAATTAGGTGATAGGTGTATAAATATCTCTTATAAAAACATAACCGCCAATTTCTATCGTTTTTTATAGAAATTGGCGGTTTTTTACTTTTTATAAAAAAACTTCATGTTCAATAAAATTAATGCTTCTAAGAGTGAATCTGAGATTAATGTTAAATTCATATATTTAAGATTTCTCATTAAATTAGTTTATCTATGAATTTAAAGAGATGAAAATATCTTTGTTTATCTACAAAATAGTTATTTTTATGATTTGTAAGGTGCTGACTGGATAATCGTATGTGAGAAAAAGTCCAGATTCGAACTTATACCCATGATTAAAACGGTCAAGATTCAAAAAGATTCTAGGGCACCATTGATTCATCTCAGACACAATTATATTGTTAGCGGATGACTGAACTGAAAATAGAAACGCCCACTTCTCAATTATTGAGTTAGTGGGAGTTATGCATGAGCTTTAGCTCAGGTAATCATTTTATATTTTTACCAATTCTAGTCATCTTTGTTGGGGTGGTAAGGAGAAATCTTTTTAATAAAATTAAATTTCTGTCTTACTTCTTTTTTATTGAAAACGTATATTTTTGTTACAACCGTTTTGTGTATTTAAAATTTACTTACAATACTTTAAAGCATCAATAAACATCTGCTTAAAGGTATTTGCTTGTACTGACATTACTACGGTTGTATTAGGAAATTGAGATTTGAAATCAACTACTGAAGCACCCTTGGTTAATTTGCCATCTGTTTCAATTTGCACATCAGCTTCTTGTACATCAAAATGTTCTGGATGTAGTAGGTAAAGCAATGTGTAGGCATCATATACATTAATACCTTTTTCAAAATCGTCTCCTCTATAATGTTTGAATAACTGATGTAACATCTTTCCTGTTTCGTTGATTAAGCTTAGCTCATTGATTGTGTCATGCGTTAAACTAGAACTTCTAGCAACGTCTAATCCTACCATTGTTAAGGGCAGACCAGAATTAAACACGATTTGAGCAGCTTCGGGATCACAATAAATGTTAAATTCAGCTAATGGTGTTACATTACCTCGAGTTGCTGAGCCGCCCATTAACACAATTTCTTTAATAAATGTCTTTACTTCAGGATAAGTCATTAATAATAATGCAATATTCGTCAACGGGCCAATGGGGATAAGTGTGATGGGTGTTTCACTTTTGACTAAAACGTCTCTCATGGCCTCAACGGCATGAGTAGAATCGAGATCACTTTCATTGATTTCTGGGAAAGTATATCCTTCCATTCCTGATTCACCGTGTACATCACTTGCATCTACTATATCTGATAATAGTGGTTGTGAAGCACCTCTATGTACAGGTATGTCACTATTAAAGAAACGTTTGAGTTTTAAAGCATTAGCAGTCGTTTTTTCGATACCAACGTTACCATTGACTGTAGAAATCATTTTCAAATCAAATTCTGGATGGTTTATTGCAAAGCTAATCGCTGCTGCATCATCAATGCCTGGGTCTGTATCAATAATAATTGGTTGTTTCATAATTTATCTAATCCTCCTATTGCAAAAATAACATTATCAATTATATTCTACATCTTTTGTGAAAAGAAATGTTACAAAGTAAATTATAGATTGAAAGCATAGGGGAGGTTAATAAATAAAACTATAAAAAAAAGACTTCTCTTTCGAGAAGTCTTTTTTGGGTTTATAAGTGGCTTGAGTGTCCACCTTGCATTACCCAATACGTACCAATAACTGTAATTAGAGTAATGATAACCGCAAATATAACTTTAAATCCTTGTAAGTTTCCATCTTTACCTTCAGTTAAGTGCATGAACATTAATAATTGTACTGCAGCTTGGATAAAGGCAAAGCCAAAGATGATTGTAATCTTAGCATTAAGTGCCATTGATGTGTATAAGGTTACGAATACTGCTAAAATAGTCAATACGATTGATCCAATAAAACCGACTGTGTGTTTTACAATTGTATTCATCCGCTAAACACCATCCCTATCATATATACGGCAGTAAAGATGAAGATCCAAACAACATCTAAGAAGTGCCAGTATAAGCTTACTATAAATAACTTAGGAGCATTATCTTTATTTAATCCACGCATTGCAACTTGAATTAATAAACATGTAATCCAAACAATACCTAATGATACGTGGGCACCGTGAGTTCCTAATAGAATAAAGAAACTAGACCAATAAGAACCAATAGTTAAGTTAACACCTTCTGAAACATAGTGAGCAAACTCATAAATTTCAAAGCCTACGAACACAAGTCCGAATAGTAAAGTGATAACCATCCATATTGTCATTAATTTTGCTTTTTCTTGTCTCATATAGTAAATAGAAATACCACAAGTATATGAACTAATTAATAACGCAAATGTCATTATTAAAACTAGGGGTAATTCGAACATCTCAGTTGTCATTTTACCGCCATAGTCGCCACCGTGTTGAAGCGTTAATAGGGTTGCGAATAGCGTACCGAATAATGAGACTTCTGCTGTAAGGAATATCCAAAAGCCAAGTCTATTTAAATTACCTTCATGCGAACGTTGATCAATAGTGTTTGCATCATGACTCATGACTTACAGCCTCCCTTTCTTTTATACGTGCTTCACGTAAACGTTTTTCGGTTTCTGCTACTTCAGAAGCTGGGATATGATAACCGTGGTCTACTTGGAAACTGCGGTAAATCATAGTACCAAAGATACCTATTAAGCAAATAACTGCAGGGAGTATTGTTTCAAAGACAAGGAAGAATCCTCCGATTGTGAAGAAAATTCCCATCCAGAAACCAACTGGTGTATTATTTGGCATATGGATATCAGAATAATTGTGATTATCTAAGTAGTGTCTACCGTGTTCTTTCATATTCACAAATGTATCGTAGTCATTCCAATCTGGCGTAACAGCAAAGTTGTATTTAGGTGGCATTGCTGAAGCAGTTGACCACTCTAATGTACGTCCTAAGCCATACCAGTTATCACCAGTAGCTTCACGTGGTGCTTTGAAGAAGCTGTATACGATACTAGCAACTAAGAACATAAAGCCTAATGCCATCATTAATGCTCCGACAGTAGAGATTGCGTTTAACATCCACCATCCATCTTCTGGCATATAAGTGTATAAACGACGAGGCATACCATCTAAACCAAGAATGAATTGTGGTATGAAACAAACGTTAAATCCGATTATGAATAACCAGAAACACCATTTGTTTAATGTCTCGTTCAATTTAAATCCAGTCATCTTAGGCCACCAGAAAATTAAAGCACCTAGACAAGCAAATACAACACCAGCCACTAATGTGTAGTGGAAGTGAGCAACTAAGAAGTACGTATTATGATACTGATAGTCGGCTGCTGCCATAGAAAGCATGACACCTGTTACACCACCAATTAAGAAGTTAGGTATGAAACCTAATGCGAATAACATAGGTGATTCAAAGGTGATACGGCCTTGATAAAGCGTAAACAACCAGTTAAAGATTTTAACACCTGTTGGTATACCAATCAGCATAGTTGTAATCGAGAAGAATGAGTTAATTAATGCACCATTACCCATAGTGAAGAAATGGTGAACCCAAACTAAGAAACTTAAGAATGCGATTCCTGCTGTTGCCCACACCATACTTTGGTGACCAAACAGACGTTTACGTGCAAATGTTGGAATGATTTCTGAATAAATACCGAATGCCGGTAGGATAACGATATAAACTTCGGGGTGCCCCCATACCCAGAAGAAGTTAGCCCATAACATTGGCATACCGCCATTTGCGACTGTAAAGAATGCAGTATCGAAGATTCTATCTGTTGTAAACAGTGCTAAAGCTACTGTCAATACTGGGAAAGCCAAAATAACGATTAATGCTGTAATGAAAGTAGTAACCGTGAACATTGGCATTTCCATAAATTTCATCGTAGGTGATTTACATCTAAGTATTGTTACAAAGAAGTTAATACCAGTCATTAGGGTACCTATACCAGAAATCTGTATCGCGATAAGGTAGTAGTTAACCCCAGGTCCTGGGCTGAATTCCCCTGCAAGTGGTGCATAGTTAGTCCAACCAGCTGCAGGTGAGCCTCCGATTATAAATGATAGGTTGAATAACAACATACCAGAGAAGAATAACCAGAAACTTACGTTATTTAATACAGGGAATGCAACGTCTCTTGCACCAATTTGAAGAGGTACAATAACATTCCATAAACCAAAAATGAAAGGCATCGCCATAAAGATAATCATTATTACGCCGTGCGTACTAAAGACTTCATTATAGTGGTTTCCTTCTAAGAATGTATTATCTGGAATTGCTAATTGTGTACGCATCATTAGGGCATCAATACCACCACGTACGAACATTAATACAGCACAGATTAAATACATAGCACCAATTTTTTTATGGTCAATAGATGTGAACCATTCTCTGTATAGATATTTCCACAATTTAAAATAAGTAATTACTGCGATCACTGCGATGATAGCAAACGGTGCACCAATTTGTGCCATTGTAATCATCCAGTTACCTTGAACGAGTAATTGATCCCATGGGAAACTCATTAATGTCCACCTCCATGTTCATGGTCTTTTTTCTCAGCTTTAGATGCTTCTTCATCTTTAGCACCTTCTGAGATTTTTTCCATTTCATCCATATTATGTGATTCTTCATCTTTGAATTCACTATTATATGGTTCATTATTGCCTAGAATCATAGCTTTCATACCATGACGTTCATAGTTAGCGTTTGTGATTTGTGGTTTACGTGCAGGTTTATTAGGTTTATCTAATACGTCCTCTTTAATTTCTTTAGGTGTGTTAAAGTTAGGATCTTTCTGTACGTAATTGAAACGATCATAAGCATGGAAAATATACTCAGGATCAGCTGCTGGATCAACAAACGCCATGTGCGTACCACTGAAAGTTAAGTTTTTATTTTCAGTAGTTGGTAAAAGTTGTTTATCAAAAGTATCTTGATCTAATTCCTTTTGACTTTGAGCATCTTTTACCCAATCCTTGAATTTACTTTGGCTTACTGAATTAACATCAAATGTTTGGCGAGCGAATCCTTCACCGTTGAAGTTTGAGTTACGTCCTCGGAACGTACCTTCTTCACTAGCCGTTAATGTCCAATCCATTGTCATACCAGTCATCGCATATTTTTGACCACCTAATTGTGGAATCCAGAAACTTGTCATCATATCCATTGATTGGAGTTTGAAGACAACAGGGCGATCTTTAGGTATTGTTAAGTGATTAACAGTTTCAATTTTTTCATCAGGATAACTGAAGAACCACTTATAACCAGCGCTTGTCGCATAAACAACAAGTGGATCGTCTTGTTTATCTGGTTTAGCTTCGTACATGTAAAGTGATTTTACTGTAGGGATAGCTAAAGCGATAACGATGATCACCGGAATGATAAACCAAATTGTTTCCATTAAAGCACTGTGATGCATCTTACCTGCTTCTTCTGTTTTGTGTAATCTATATTTAAATAGAAACAGAGTAAACATGATAAGTACGGCGGCAATAATAACAAGCATGAAGATGATTGAATACATAATCAAGAACTTCGAGTCACTTGCTACCGGCCCTTTTGGGTTTAAAACTTCTACATTTGAACAACCACTAAGTATAATTAGTGAGCCAAAGAGTAGAAGCAAAGACTTAAATTTTGACACTTTTTTGACCTCCTAATACTACAATTGTAGGGCTTACCATCAATTTTAAGATATTACGCAATATTTACAAGTGTTTGTGTAAAAAAAATTATTGTAAAATTAAAAGAAACCCAACAAACTCAACGTCTGACGGGCTTTCAAAGATTTGTTAAAATTATGTGTACATTTTGTGAAAAGTGTCATATTTTAGACGATAGGATAAATTCACACCAAATATTAATGATTTGATGTAAATTTCATAGTGACATATGTATTCATAAATTATTTTACTTCGATATATCTTACTGATTTATTCATTGCACCTTCTGAATCTTCTACAGTATATTCAACTTTATATTTTCCTTCTTTTTCTGTATTAATATTTCCATTTACTGAAATTTTGTGCGTCAAGTCACCATCTTCTTTGTCATAGGCACGTACACCATTTAATAAATTATAGTTATTTCCTTTATCAATGATTACATCGTTTGTTCCTTTTAATTCAGGTATAGAATTTTCTGTAGCTTCTGCACTTAAATTAGGTGAAACAAGTGTTGCAGATACACCGAGTGCTGATAATGACTGCATTAATTTATTCATAACGTAAACCTCCGTATGAGCGTCATTTATTTTTTATCTTAAATACACTATATGTTATTTTGAATGAAATTACATCGTACTATAGTCTTAATATAACGCAATAGTGTAAATTGAGTGATAATTTTTTGAAAAAATTCAGTTAATTGTAATATTTTTTGATTAACATAATAGCAATTAAACAAAATTGAGTGATATTCGAAGAAAACGTCATTAATGTTTGTTTTAAAATGGATGGATTATTTTAGAACATAATTTAAAAGCAGATATGTGGTGGGGCAGAAATCTCATTGAAATAATAGGCATCTTTTACAATTAAACTAAGTGATTTGAAAGGATTAATTAAGGTTAAAACAATCTTTAAATGATACAAGGCATATTGGTCAATGAGTAAAAGCGTTGCAGCATTACATAAAAAATAAACGTCAACTTCTATTGTAACAATCTAGAAATTGACGTTTATTTATTAGTAGTTAAAGATAAGGTATCTCAACTTTGTTCAGTTTTTGAAATATGTTTCTTAAAACAATAGTGTTATTCGATGCCTCTACGCATTTTTTCTGCCATAAGTGTATTGTTTAATACCATTGTAATTGTCATTGGGCCTACACCACCAGGCACAGGTGTAATAGCTCCAGCAATTTCTTTAACTTCATCATAGGCAATATCACCTTTTAATTTGCCGTTTTCGTCAGGTGTATTACCTACATCAATTACAACTGCGCCTTCTTTAACATCATCTTTAGTAACAAGACCAGGACGTCCGACAGCACTAACGATAATGTCAGCATTTTTTAAATGTTGATGCATATCTTTAGTTCTTGAATGCAAAATCGTAACTGAAGCGTTTTTTTGTAATAATAGTTTTGAAACTGGTTGACCTACAATATGACTTCTACCTATAACAACAGCATCTTTACCTTCTAAATCAATGTCAGCATGATTTAGTAACTCCATGATACCAAGTGGTGTACAAGGTACAAATGTTTGTTGGTCAATATATAATTTACCTATATTTTCAGGATGAAATCCATCAACATCTTTAGCAGGATTAATCGATTCTAATACTTTTTGTTCACTTACTTGATCTGGTAGCGGAACTTGAACTAATATACCACTCACACTATCATCTTCATTTAAGCGTTGAAGTTCGCTTAATACTTTATCTTCACTAGCACTTTCATCTAAATGTACGATTTCAGAAATCATACCGATTTTTTCTGCAGCTTTCTTTTTTGAATTCACATAACTTTTACTTGCACCATCGTTACCTACTAATATTACTGATAATTTTGGTGTGTAACCCTTAGTTTGTAAAGCCTCGACTTGATCTTTTAGACCTTGTCTATAATCCTTTGCGATTTGTTTACCGTCTAAAATTTTTGCGACCATGAAAAAATCCTCCTCCAATGTATGAACTTTACTTAACTTTAACATAATTACCATCATGTTTTTCAACCAAAAGACGAAAATTTAACGATTTTTTTGTGTTAAAGTTCGATTTTTGATTGAAAAAGCGATTTTTAGTTGTTATGCTATATCTGTAATATACATCTAATAGTCATAACATTTCAAATTTCTGAAAGGGTGTTCATTTTGAAAGTGGTAGTCATAATGGGTAGTTCTTCCGATTGGGAGACTATGAAAGAAAGTTGTCAAATGTTAGAGCAACTAGATATACCGTATGAAAAGAAAGTTGTTTCTGCACATCGTACGCCTCAATTAATGTATGAATTTGCTAAAGGAGCCAGAGATGATGGCTATGATGTCATTATTGCTGGTGCTGGTGGTGCAGCACACTTACCAGGTATGGTTGCCTCGATGACGACGTTACCAGTAATTGGTGTACCTATAGAATCTAAAAGCTTAAAAGGGTTAGACTCTCTCCTATCTATTGTCCAAATGCCAGGTGGTATTCCTGTGGCTACAACAGCTATAGGGAAATCTGGGGCAAAAAATGCGGGAATACTTGCTGCCAGAATGCTCAGCATTGGTAATAAAGTAGTCCAAAAGAATTTGGAAAATTATGAAAAATCATTGGTTGAGAAAGTGAGTGAGATGCAACATGAACTTCAATAAACTATCATTTGGATCAACGATTGGAATTATTGGTGGTGGGCAATTAGGTAAAATGATGGCACAATCTGCTCAGAAAATGGGTTTTAAAGTTATTGTGTTAGATCCCGATGAAAATTGTCCATGCCAACATGTAGCACATCAGTTTATAAATGCAAACTATGATGACGAACAATCGCTTGTTCAACTAGGTGAATTATCCGACGTTATCACATATGAATTTGAAAATATTTCTGCGAATCAATTACAAACATTAGTTTCCCAATATAATATTCCTCAAGGTTATCAAGCTATACAACTATTACAAGATAGATTGATTGAAAAACAAACATTGCAAAATGCCGGAACTCAAGTAGCACCATTTATGAAGTTATCCGATGCAGACAGTTTATCTCAAGCTGTAGAAAATATTGGTTTTCCGTTTATGGTAAAAACAAGATTTGGTGGATACGACGGAAAAGGGCAAGCGCTTATTACAAATGAAGCAGATTTGGATAATGCTAAAACATTAATTAATAAACAAGAATGTGTTGCTGAAAAATTTTTAGAACTACAAAAAGAAGTTTCTTTAACAGTAACCATCGGTAACGATAATCAAATCACGTATTTTCCATTACAAGAGAATGAACATCAAAACCAAATATTATTTAAGACAGTTGTACCTGCTCGTGTACAACCACAAATTGAACAAATGGCACGAAAAGAAGTTGAGAAAATTATCAAACATATTCATTTTGTGGGTACGTTCACGGTGGAGTTTTTCATCGATACAAGCAATCAATTGTTTGTGAACGAAATTGCACCTAGACCTCATAATTCTGGACATTATTCAATAGAAGCATGCGATTATTCGCAATTTGATACACATATATTAGCAGTTACTGGTCACCGGTTACCAGAAAAAATTGAATTATTAAAACCTAGTGTAATGATGAATTTATTAGGAAGAGATTTAGATTTATTGGAACATAAATTCGATGTTCATCCTGAATGGCATGTACATATTTATGGCAAAATAAGCCGCAAGCCTGACCGAAAAATGGGTCACCTTACTATGCTGACAAATCATGTAGAACAAACAGAACAAACTTTACTAAATCATTTTGAAGGGAGACATAGCTAATGTCTTTGTTATATGAAGGAAAAGCAAAAAGAATTTTTTCTACGGCGCAATCGGATGTGCTTCGAATTGAATATAAGGATGAAGTCACAGCCGGCAATGGAGCGAAAAAAGATTTTATAGAAGGTAAAGGTCGTTTAAATAATCAAATTACTTCTAGAATTTTTAGTTTTATTCAAGAACGTGATATTGATAGTCACTTTATCGAGCAACTATCAGAAACTGAACAACTCGTGAAATCTGTGGAAATTATACCATTAGAAGTCGTAGTGAGAAACATCGCTGCGGGTTCTATAACAAAGAGATTAGGCTTTGATAAAGGACATACGTTTGAAAATCCTTTAGTTGAATTCTTCTATAAAAACGATGATTTAAATGATCCTTTAATTACTGAAGATCACATACAGTTATTACATTTAGCTAGTAAAGAAGAAATTGAAAAGTTAAAAGAGGCAGCAAAAACAATTAATGCAGTGTTAATTGAATTAATGGATGGTATGGATTTACGACTTGTAGATTTCAAAATAGAATTTGGGCGCAGCAAGGATGGTCAAATTCTATTAGCAGATGAAATTTCACCCGATACATGTCGTATTTGGGATAAATATAGTGATACAAATTTTGATAAAGATGTTTATCGTGAAGAAACGGGTTCAATCATAGAAACTTATCAAACTTTTCTTAATAAATTGGAGGAACTATAAAATGAAAACAATTGAATTGCATATCACATTACAACCACAAGTATTAGATACACAAGGACAAGCTTTAAATCGCGCAGTACATGATCTAGGATACACACAAGTTAATGATATACGTGTTGGTAAATTATTGTACATGACAGTTGATGAAGCTACTGATGCTGCAGTTCACAATGTCGTTACTACTTTAAGCGAAAAACTTTTTGCAAATACAGTTATTGAAGAATATAGCTATAAAGTATTGGAAGAAGGGGAGAAAGCATAATGAAATTTGCAGTGCTAAAATTCCCAGGATCTAATTGTGATAGGGACATGTATAATGCAGCATTGAAATCCGGTGTAGAAGCAGAATATGTGGACTATAGAAATACATCATTAGAAGGTTTTGATGGTGTGTTAATACCCGGTGGGTTCTCATTTGGTGACTACTTACGTTCAGGTGCGATGGCAAGTGTTGCACCTATCACTGAAGAAGTTAAACGTTTCGCGAATGAAGGGAAACCAGTATTAGGTGTTTGTAACGGATTTCAAATTCTTACTGAGATAGGTTTGCTTCCAGGCGCTTTATTGCATAATGATTCACATTTATTTGTAAGCCGAAATGAGCTATTAAAAGTTGTAAATAACCAAACGCCCTATACCAAATTATATGAAGAAAATGAAACAGTAATATATCCTGTAGCGCATGGTGAAGGTCATTACTATTGTACATCAGAAATGTATGACAGATTAACAGAAAACAATCAAATCATTTTAAAGTATAAGGATAATCCCAATGGTTCGTACAATGATATTGCAGGTATTGTCAATGAAAATGGAAATGTTTGTGGCATGATGCCGCACCCCGAACGCGCAATGGACTCTTTATTAGGAACTGATAGTGGCGTTAAATTATTTGAAGCAATGGTAAATAGTTGGAGGGAACAAAATGTCTAAGTTTATTGAACCAAGTGTGGAAGAAATCAAATTAGAAAAACTATATAAAGATATGGGATTATCAGAGTCAGAATACGATAAAGTATGTGAAATTCTAGGTCGTGAACCCAATTTTACTGAAATTGGCATTTTCTCTGTAATGTGGAGTGAACATTGTTCTTATAAGCATTCAAAACCATTTTTAACTCAGTTTCCAACTTCAGGCGAACATGTATTGATGGGGCCTGGTGAAGGTGCGGGTGTGGTAGATATTGGTGACAATCAAGCAGTGGTATTTAAAGTTGAATCACATAATCATCCTTCAGCTGTTGAACCTTATCAAGGTGCGGCAACAGGTGTCGGAGGCATTATACGAGATATTGTTTCCATTGGTGCTAGACCGATAAATTTATTGAATAGTTTACGCTTTGGTGAATTGACAGAAAAACAAAATCGTCGTTTATTACGTGGTGTAGTAGCCGGTATTGGTGGCTATGGTAATTGTATTGGAATTCCAACTACAGCGGGTGAGATAGAGTTTGATGATAGATATGATGGCAATCCACTGGTGAATGCAATGTGTGTGGGTATTATTGATCACGATAAAATTCAAAAAGGTACTGCTAAAGGTTCGGGTAATTCGGTTATATATGTAGGGTTGAAAACAGGTCGTGATGGTATTCATGGCGCTACTTTTGCTTCAGAAGAACTAAGCGAAGATAGTGAAAGTAAACGTCCATCAGTAC
Source organism: Staphylococcus sp. GDB9P120P (assembly GCF_017893435.1). Lineage (NCBI taxonomy): Bacteria > Bacillati > Bacillota > Bacilli > Caryophanales > Staphylococcaceae > Staphylococcus > Staphylococcus sp. GDB9P120P. The sequence continues at coordinate 828,129 of NZ_JAESNB010000008.1, read as the reverse complement.
AAATTGGTGACCCATTTGTAGGTAAAAAACTTATGGAAGCGACGTTAGAAGCAATTACGTTTGATGAACTTGTTGGCATCCAAGATATGGGAGCTGCTGGTCTAACATCATCCTCGTCAGAAATGGCTGCTAAAGGTGGCAGTGGCTTACATCTACAATTAGAAAAAGTACCAACAAGAGAAAAAGGTATTTCTCCTTATGAAATGATGCTCTCTGAAACCCAAGAACGTATGCTATTAGTAGTAGAAAAAGGATCTGAAGCTAAATTTTTGAATTTATTTGATAAACACGAATTGGATAGTGCAGTTATCGGTGAAGTTACAGATACAAATCGTTTTGTCCTTACATATGAAGATGAAATTTTCGCTGATATACCAGTACAGCCATTATCTGATGAAGCGCCTGTATATATACTTGAAGGTGAAACACCGCTATATAATGAACCACAAAATGACTATAGTGATATTGATGTTGAAGATATATTTAATCGTTTACTTGTTCATCCAACAATTGCTTCCAAACGCTATTTATATGAACAGTATGATCAACAAGTTGGTGCGAATACTATTGTCAAACCAGGATTACAATCTTCCGTTGTTCGTGTCGAAGGTTCAAATAAAGCAATTGCTTCTACGATAGATGGTGAAGCACGATTTGTCTTTAATAATCCATATGAAGGTGGAAAGATGGTAGTAGCAGAAGCATACCGTAATTTGATCTCTGTTGGTGCTACGCCTTTAGCGATGACTGATTGTTTGAACTATGGATCACCAGAGAAAAAAGAAATTTATCAACAATTAGCAGATTCTACGAAAGGTATGGCAGAAGCTTGTGAAATATTAAAGACGCCAGTAGTTTCGGGTAATGTTTCTCTGTATAACGAAACAAAAGAGACTTCAATATTCCCTACACCCGTTGTAGGCATGGTTGGTTTGATTGAAGAAATTGATTATTTCAATGATTTCACGCCCAAAGCAGGTGATACGCTTTATATTGTAGGCGATACACATAGCGATTTTGGTGGGAGCCAAATTGAAAAATTACTTTACGGTAAAGTGAATCACGAGGTTGAAACCATTGATTTATCAAATGAAGTCAAAAGAGGGGAGTCAATTAAAAAAGCAATCCGTAGTGGCATTGCTTCTCACGTCCAAACAGTTGGTAAAGGTGGACTGTTAATGACATTAGCTCGTATTAGTGCACATTATCAAATGGGCTTAGATGTAACTTTAAATCTTAAGCATGAGCAATTATTCAGCGAAACACAAGGGCGTTATATTGTGGCTGTAAAAGGCGATCAACCTTTAGAAATAGCAGATGCCATTCAAGTTGGTACATTAACAGAAAATGAAAAATTTGTAGTTTCAAATGGCGACACTATAATTTCACGTGATGTGAAACAATTGAATGAACAGTGGGAAGGAGCAATTCCTAAATGTATGACTACAACGGATTAAATGAAGAGTGTGGCGTTTTTGGTATTTGGAATCATCACGAGGCAGCACAATTGACGTATATGGGGTTACACAGTTTACAACATAGAGGTCAAGAAGGCGCAGGTATGGTGTGTTCTGACGGCCAAAAACTTACTGGAGAAAGAGGACTTGGTCTTTTGACTGAAGCTATTACAGATACTCAGTTGGAAGCATTTAAATCTTATCAACATGCGATTGGTCATGTACGATATGCTACGTCAGGCAATAAAGGTATAGAAAATATACAACCATTTTTGTACCATTTTTATGATATGAGCGTTGCAGTTTGTCATAACGGAAATCTTATTAATGCACAAAGTTTAAGAAAGTCTTTAGAACATCAAGGTTCTATTTTTCATTCTTCTTCAGATACAGAAGTAATTATGCATTTAATTCGTAAAAGTAAAGCACCAACCTTTGAGGAAGCATTACAGGAAAGTTTACGTAAAATAAAAGGTGGTTTTACATTTGCACTATTAACAAAGGATGCGTTATATGGTGCTGTTGATCCAAATGCAATTAGACCATTAGTTGTAGGAAAAATGAAAACAGGTGCCTATATCATTGCAAGTGAAACTTGTGCCGTAGATGTTTTAGGTGCAGAGTTCGTTAGAGACATTCATGCAGGTGAATATGTGGTTATCAATGATGAAGGAATTCGAATAGAATCTTATACGAGACACACGAATACAGCAATATCAGCTATGGAGTACATTTATTTTGCTAGACCAGATTCTACTATTGCAGGAAAAAATGTTCATGCTATTCGTAAACAATCTGGTAAACAATTAGCATTAGAAAGTCCTGTTGATAATGCGGATATGGTTATTGGCGTACCTAATTCATCACTTTCAGCAGCATCTGGTTATGCTGAACAAAGTGGTTTGCCATATGAAATGGGCTTGGTCAAAAACCAATATGTAGCACGTACATTTATTCAACCGACACAAGAATTACGAGAGCAAGGTGTAAGGGTCAAATTATCGGCAGTAAAAGATATCGTACAAAGCAAAAATATCGTCTTAGTGGATGATTCTATTGTTAGAGGAACGACAAGCAAACGCATTGTCCAAATGCTAAAAGATGCTGGAGCTAATGAAGTGCATGTACGTATTGCCTCTCCAGAATTTATGTTTCCAAGCTTTTATGGCATAGATGTTTCTACAACTGCTGAACTAATATCAGCGAATAAATCACCTTCAGAAATCAGCGAACATATTGGCTCTGATTCTTTGGCCTATCTAACTGTAGCTGGTTTGATAGATTCAATTGGCCTTGAAGTAGATGCACCATATAAAGGGTTATGTGTAGAAAGTTTTACAGGTGATTATCCTGCTGGTCTTTATGATTATGAAAAAGATTATTTTGAACATTTAAGCGAACGTCAAAAAGAATATTTAGCAAATCATAAACAATACTTTGATAGAGAGGGTAATTTAAATGTCTAAAGCATACCAACAAGCAGGCGTTGATATTAGTGCAGGTTACGAAGCGGTTGAACGTATGTCAAGCCATGTTCAACGAACAATGCGTAAAGAAGTTTTAGGTGGATTAGGAGGATTTGGTGCAACATTTGATTTATCACAGTTAAATATGAAAGCACCATTGCTCGTATCTGGTACAGATGGCGTTGGCACTAAATTAAAGTTAGCGATTGATAACAACAAACACGATACGATAGGTATTGATGCAGTAGCGATGTGTGTCAATGATATTTTAACAACTGGTGCAGAACCATTATATTTCTTAGATTATATTGCTACTAACAAAGTAGTTCCAGAAGTTATTGAACAGATTGTCAAAGGGGTTAGTGACGGTTGTGAAGCTACGAATACAGCACTTATAGGTGGTGAAACAGCTGAAATGGGTGAGATGTATCATGAAGGTGAATATGATTTGGCTGGATTCGCTGTAGGAGCAGTTGAAAAAGAAGCATATATAGATGGCTCTGCCGTAAAATCAGGTGATGTAATTATAGGACTTGAATCAAGTGGTATACATTCCAACGGTTATAGCTTAGTGAGAAATTTAATAAAAAAATCAGGTATTGATCTACAAAATAAATTTGATCAAAATCACACATTTTTGGATATCTTTTTAGAACCTACTCGATTATATGTCAAGCCTGTATTAGCTGTAAAAGAACACGTACATATACATGCGATGACACATATCACTGGCGGCGGATTTATTGAAAATATTCCAAGAGTGCTGCCTGAAGGCGTGGGTGCAACAATTGATGTAACACAATTTCCAACACCAAAAATATTTGAATGGTTACAAAAGCAAGGCAGCATTTCAACCAAAGAAATGTACAATGTATTCAATATGGGCATTGGTTTTACCATAGTTGTTGATGCTAATGATGAAGCTAAAGTATTAAACACACTAAAAGAAGCACAAGTAAATGCATATAGAATTGGTGAAATTGTTAAAAGTGAAGAACCAATTCATTTGACGGGGGTATAAAAGTGACGAAAATTGCTATCTTTGCTTCAGGATCTGGAAGTAACTTTGAAAGTATCATGTCACATATAGAAGCAGGTAATTTACCTCAAATTGAAGTGACTGCATTATATACGGATCAAGTAAATGCTTATTGTATTGAGCGCGCAAGAAAGTATCAATTAGATGTACATATTAATGAGCTTAAAAATTTTGATTCTAAAGCAGACTATGAGCGGAAAATCATTGAATGGTTAACTACAGAAAAAGTTGAATGGATTATTTTAGCTGGTTATATGAAATTAATCGGTGAAAATATATTAAATGCATATCAAAAACGCATCATTAATATTCATCCTTCGTTATTGCCAAAATATCGAGGTAAAGATGCGATTGGTCAAGCATTAAATAGTGGTGACAACATTACAGGTACAACAGTACATTTCGTAGATAGTGGGATGGATACAGGAGAAATTATTGAACAACGTACATGTGAAATAAAACCGGACGATACGAAAGAACGATTAGAAGAAAGAATAAAAGCGATTGAACATGAATTATATCCAGAAGTTATTTCAAAAATTATACAATAAGAGGTGCCAATAAACATGAAAAAGGCAATTATAAGTGTATCTAATAAAACAGGTATTGTACCTTTTGCACAATCACTCCAACAATTAGGATACGAGTTGTATTCAACTGGTGGTACGATGCGAGCGTTAGTTGAAGCAAATATTGCAGTTAAATCTATATCAGAACTCACACATTTTGATGAAATTATGGATGGGAGAGTCAAGACATTACACCCAGCTGTTCATGGTGGTATTTTAGCTGATCGCAATAAACCAGAACATTTAGCACAATTAAAAGAACAGCAAATTGATTTAATAGACATGGTAGTCGTAAATTTATATCCATTCAAAGAGACTGTTGCAAATCCAGATGTTACAGAAAATGACGCGATTGAAAATATAGATATTGGTGGACCTACAATGTTACGTGCAGCAGCTAAAAACTTCAAACACGTTACTACAATCGTACATCCATCAGACTATAATGAAGTTATTGAAAAACTAAAATCAAATCAATTAGATGAATCTTATAGAAAATCATTGATGATTAAAGTATTTGAACATACGAATCAATATGATCAAGCAATTGTTGATTTCTTTAAGGAAAATAAAGAAAGTTTAAGATATGGTGAAAATCCACAACAACAAGCTTCATTTATAAGAACATCAGATGCTAATCATACGTTAGGTGGCGCGAAACAATTGCATGGTAAGCAATTGAGTTATAACAATATCAAAGATGCAGACGCGGCGCTGTCATTAGTTAAACAATTTGAAACGCCAGCTGCAGTTGCTGTTAAGCACATGAATCCTTGTGGTGTAGGTATTGGTACAAACATTTCTGAAGCATATCAGCGTGCATTTGAAGCAGACAGTCAATCTATTTTCGGAGGCATAGTAGCATTAAATAGAACCGTTGACGCCACTTTGGCAGAAACGCTGCACAGTATATTCTTGGAAGTGATTATTGCACCAAAATTTTCTGAGGAAGCGTTAGCTATTTTAAGTAAGAAGAAAAATATAAGATTATTAGAAATTGATATGACAATCGATAATAATGAGCAAGAAATAGTATCTGTTTCAGGTGGATATTTAATACAAGATAAAGATAATGTATTAATAAAAAGTGATGACTTAACAATTGTTACAGAAAGTGTACCTACAGAAGCTCAATGGAATGCAATGTTACTTGGATGGAAAGTGGTCGCTTCTGTTAAAAGTAATGCAATTATCTTATGCAACGATAAACAAACAGTCGGTATTGGTGCGGGGCAAATGAATCGGGTAGGATCAGCAAAAATTGCAATAGAACGTGCGGTTGAAATTAATGATAACGTCGTAATGGTATCGGATGGTTTCTTCCCAATGGATGACACAGTAGAACTTGCTGCGCAACATGGTATTAAAGCCATCATTCAACCTGGTGGTTCAATTAAAGATCAAGATTCAATAGATATGGCGAATAAATATGGCATTGCAATGGTAACTACTGGCATTAGACACTTTAAACATTAAAATATTGGAGGCAAAATTATTTATGAAAGTACTAGTCATTGGCACAGGCGGAAGAGAACATATTTTAGCACATAAGTTAAAACAGTCTTCACTCGTAAATGAAATTTTTGCAATTCCAGGAAATGATGCAATGTCAGACATTGCAAATGTACATTGTGAAATAGCAGAAACAGACCATAATCAAATTGTTGAATTTGCTGTTGCGCATAATATTTCGTGGGTCATTATTGGACCGGAACAGCCACTTACTGAAGGTTTAGCAGACAAACTAATCGCAAAAAAGATCAAAGTATTTGGTCCTAATCAAGCAGCTGCTCAGATTGAAGGATCGAAATTATTCGCAAAGCAATTAATGCAGAAATACCATATTCCTACTGCAGAATACAAAGAAATATCAAATAAAACAGATGCGTTACGTTATATTAAAACATGCCAATATCCTATCGTGTTAAAGAAAGATGGTTTGGCAGCTGGTAAAGGTGTTATTATAGCCGAGAATTATGATGAAGCTGAAGAAGCAGTTCACTCATTGTATCCACAAGAGCTTGGTACGGTTGTCTTTGAACAATTCTTAGAAGGTGAAGAATTCTCATTGATGACATTTGTAAATGGTGATTACGCTGTGCCGTTTGATTGTATTGCACAAGATCACAAACGTGCATATGACGATGATAAAGGGCCTAATACTGGAGGGATGGGGGCGTATTGCCCCGTACCTCACATAAATAAAGAAGTCCTTCAGCTTACTAATGAAGTAATTGCACAACCTATAGCCAAAGCTATGTATAAAGAAGGTTATGAATTTTTTGGTGTTCTTTATATTGGCGTGATTTTAACAGCAGATGGCCCGAAAGTAATAGAATTTAATGCAAGATTTGGTGACCCTGAAGCACAAGTATTACTGACAAGATTGGAAAGCGATTTAATGCAACATATCATAGACTTAGAAGCTAAAAATAAAATAACCTTTAAGTGGAAAGATGCTTCGATTGTTGGTGTAATGCTTGCTTCTAAAGGGTACCCTGGTAATTACGAAAAAGGCAAAGCAGTTTCAGGGTTTGATTTAAATGGTAATTATTTTGTCAGTGGTTTGAAACGAGATAAAGATAAATTTGTAACCAATGGTGGACGTGTCATCTTAGCATTGGGAGAGGGCAATGATATTGCAAGCGCTAAAGCAAATGCTTATAAAGCTGCAGAAAAGATTCAAAGTGACGCGTTATTTTATCGAAAAGATATTAGCAATAAAGCAATAAAACATCTATAAATATTCATAAAAAATCGTAATTTCTATTAGCAGTGTATAGAAATTACGATTTTTAAGTTTTTAACATAGCATTTTTATTAAAGGATATACAATCACATACAAATTTATGTAAATGATTATATCAAAAAGATAAGACAAAGTGGTTTAGTTTTTGTCTTATCTCTATAAATTGGATAGTAATGAATTTTGGATAAAATAAGGTAATCGTTAATATATATTTTTTATACGAACATCGTTTATACCCGTAATCGGTAAGTGAAGTGCTAGGAAATAAGCAACTATCAAAATGATGCTAAAAACGATGATTAATAGAATGTCTTTATACGAGAAAGGCGCATGATAATAATAGGTGCGCGGACCATCTTTAAAACCTTTTTTCTCCATTGCAACAGCAAGTTGATGTGCTTTTCTAATGTTTTGGCTTAAAAGTGGAATAATAAGATGTTTGATTCTGTTTAATATATTGTAATTTTGTTGAGAGATAATTTGATATCTCATTTTTAAAGACTTCCTAAGTTGAACTAAAGAGCTAATCATTAATGGAACCATTCGTATAGCAGCCATAAACGCATAAGCAACTTTGGGTTTAACTTTTAAATGTTGCATAAGACTATAAAAGACCATTACAATTTCAGATGTGAAAGCAATTAAGATACCGAAAAATGAGACGGTTGTTGTACGTAATGCTAAATGTAGCCCTCTAACCAAACTTTCAGTGCTAATTTGAATAAATCCAAATTTAAACAAAATATGTGTACCTTCACCATAAAAAATCATGAATAAAGCTGAAATTAAGCTGAAAGTAATAGTAAAGAAAATAAAAGCAAATGTAATTTTAAATTTTATACCATTGAATAGTAATAAAAATAGGAACATCAATAAGCAAATATAAATCATGTAATCAAATTGATGTACAAATATAACAAAGAAAAACAAAATAACAGCTAATGTTAATTTCGTAATGATATTCACGTCATCCATGAAGGAGTAACGCTTTTTCCACATTTCAAACATGATTATCACCTGCTATCTCTAGTATTTGTTTTTTTCTTACATACAATTTACGTGTAGGATAGCGTGCAATAATCTCAGGGTCATGTGTAACCATAATGATAGTTTGACCATCTTTAACGCGTTGCTGGAATAATTTAATTAAATTAAAAGTATTATGGCTATCTAAACCGAACGTTGGCTCATCCAATAAAATATAGTCTGATGAAGAGCTTAGAGCTATGGCGACACTCAGTCTACGTTTTTGACCGATTGACAATTCGTACGGATGTTGTGATTGTACATCTTCTAAATTTAACATTTTAAGCATTTGTACAGTTTTATCATCAGCTTCTGATATGGAAGGGTAATTGGCTTTGTTTTGGATGAAGATTTCTTTGTAAACCGAATTTGCAATAAATTGAAGTTCAGGATTTTGGTATACAAGATACATATTTTTAGCAGCTTCTTTAATTTTAGTGAGTTTTTTGCCATCAAAAAACATTGTGCCATCATATTTAATGAGCTGCATGATCGATTCTAATAAGGAAGTCTTACCTGAACCGTTTGCACCAGTAATTGTAATCCATTCCCCGCTAGTAACATTGAATTTTGGTATATCAATAAGTATTTGTTTTCTTCTTTTTACAGAACCTTGTTCAAAAAGCAATAGATGATTATCGGCGTTTTGTACATTAGATGGTTGTAAATCGATAGGTGAAGGTGCGTTGTCCCACGCTTTTGGATGCCAAACACCATATTCGGATAAAAGGTGTTCATAGTTTTTTAATATGTCAGCGGGTGAGGCATCGCCAATAATGACACCATCATAGTTTAATAATATAACACGATCAATATGTTGCCATATATGTTCTACTTTATGTTCAACTATGATAACAGTTTGGTCTTGCCATAGGGCTTTAATCTTATTCCATAAGTCTTCCGTTGATGGTACATCTAACATCGCTGTTGGTTCATCTAAAAATAAAGTGTCGGCTTGTTGTAATAATGTTTCTGCAATAGCTAATTTTTGTTTCATACCACCACTTAAATTATTGATATATTGGTCTTTATTTACGTTTAAATCTACAGAGTCGAGTGCTGTTTCGATCATGGCATCCATTTTGTGTCGGGGTGTTTGTAAGTTTTCCAGGACAAAAGCGAGTTCTTCATATACTTTTGGCATACAGAACTGACTATCAGGCTCTTGAAAAATAACACCACAATCATGATCAATCTCTAATTTATCGTATTTCATAGGTAAATCAATAAGATTTGGTACGATACCACTTAAAACATTAAGTAGCGTGCTTTTACCTGAACCGGAAGGGCCGAGTATAAGCACTTTTTCTTTATCTTTAATATGAAGTGATAAATTGTCGAATATTTTCTTTTGTCCATTTGGATATTTAAGACGTAGATTTTCAGTGACTATCAACTTTTATGCTCCTTATAAATTGTCATAATCTTTTTGTGTTGCAGGTCTGAATAATTTAGTGACGCCAGTTTGATCTAATATTTTCACAATATAATAGGACAACAATCCAGCCACAACAATACCACTAATCAATCTAAATACGATATAAAGTGTTAAGTTCCAACCCGCAATTTCTCCTAAATAACCATAAGCAAAATCAAGGGGAAGTGTCGCAACAGATGCTAAAAATCCTGCTAACATAGCTACCATTGCCGAACGTGATTTGTATCTAAAAATAGCGAAAATAATTTCACATGCTAATCCTTGAAGTAACGCATAGACCATTGTGGGAATATCAAATCTGCCCATAACAATCGTTTCACCTGCACCTGCTGCAAATTCAGCTAAAATGGCAATACCAGCTTTTGGTATGATCAGGTATGCAACAATTGCGGCCATAAACCACGCACCGTATGTTAATTCTTCTAGATGAAGACCAGAAACCTGCACTGCTTTATATACTAAAGTCCAAATATTATAAACGATTGCAAAAACAACAGCTATAAGTACGGTTACTAAAATTTCTGATAGTTTTAAACCTTTTGACATAAATTCTCCTCCAATAAAAAAACGCACAACCCTCTAGAAGTTGCGCGTTAAATATAGGCATACGGATACCAAAAACATATCACGATACACTTTCCTACGCTAGTTTAATCTAGATCAGGTTCAAAGGGTTTGAGGGTATACCTCATCTCAGTCACAAAACACCCCTAGTGCGAATATTAATTTTTAATTTTAACTATAATGTATGACTTTTAATTAGTTATGTCAAGGTGTATTCACGTTGAAATTAATATTTATAACCTAAATCGTACAACATAACATAAGGTTAAATAGAGCGCATTAGTTTAAAAATTTGGTGATATGGCTGTGTGTGTTTGGTAGTTAAAAATTGTTTCGTTCAACGTTTGTAATAATAAAAGTAAATATTTAAGGTCAATTACATATCACGATAAATGATATGTGGTGTTTAACTTATGATGAAGTTTTTCTGTTGTTCAAATACATCTTTGCTAGGATGTTGTATGTTTTGACGCATAGGTAAGATGTTATGAGTGACTAGTAACTGGGATTATGTGGATCATAGATCATATCTTCAGTCAAACATGCACGGTAAAAAACGACATGATATCAAAAAAAGGACTAATCCAATTTTACACAGATTAGTCCATTTATGTTAAAAAGCAATACTCATTTAGAAATCAAAAGCGTGTATTTTAATCTAGAGTATCTTGAATATTTTTTTTCGTTTCTTCAGTACTCTCTTCAGCAGATTCTTTTTTATCTTTTAATTTATCTTCAGCTTCTTTTGCTTTTTCAGCTGCTTTTTTATTTAATTCTTCTTTACTCATAGTTAAACACTCCTTCAATATTCAAATTACTTATATTTTCAATATACCACTTCATTTGAAAACTAAACCATAAAGATTTAACGGTATGTATTTCTTTGAATTTGAAATATTTGTTTAATTGATTATGTTTGGTGGAAACTTGACTGTACAACTATTTTCTATCATACTATAGACTTATTTATTGATTTATTAAAGACAAGAACTAAATGTTAATATATAATAACTTTGAGGTGAATGGTATGTCTTTTTTAAAGAAACACGCTGAGATATTATATAGTTATATAATAGGCATCGTTTCGCTCTTCACAGGTCTCATCATTTTAATAAATTTATCTATGATCCATGATTTAAAGGACAAAGGTAAAATTGAATTACATATTCATAATGTTTGGGATTTTATAAATGCATTTTTTGCAGAAATCATAAGAGTTATGAGTAATTATATAGGGAATTTCCCAGTTATAAGTGCAGTGTTAATTATTTTATTTGGTATTGCAGTTATCCTACTTGGATTCACTCTATTAAGAACAACAAGATACGATTATGATGTTTCAATCTTCTTCTTAGTTATAGGAATACTGTTCTTCATTATAACACTTATTTTAATGACACAAGTTTATAGTTTTTTTGCCATCATTTTTATCATCCCATTTGTGATTCATATTGGGTATATTGTATATAAAGATGAATTAAATCCAAATCATAGAAAATATCATTATTTATTAATTATTTTCAGTTATGGCATAAGCTATTTAATTACGCAAATCGTGTTATATGGAAGAATAGATAGTGACGAAATCATTCCAATTGATATTTTGAGTGTAAATTCATTCTTTTTATTGATGTGGCTATTAGGTCAAATGTCGATTTGGAACTTCTTGTTTTTAAGAAGGGCACTACCTTTAACAAAACAAGAATTAGGTGAAGAGGGACCTGAATTATCGAGAACAAGCAAAGGTACAGTTACAAACCAAACGAAAGAACATTTGAAAAGTTTACAAGATAAGACAACTGAGTTTACTCGAAAAACACGTAGAAGTGTTGATATTCAAAAATTAAGAGATAAAAAAGACAAATTTATCGAAAAATGGAAGAATATTATTGATATACAAGAGGATGATATACCAAATTGGATGAAAATACCAAAGTGGGTTAAATCAGCTTATGTAGAAATATTTTGTGGTGTTGTATTATTATTCTTTACAATCATAGAATTTAATAATAGAAACGCATTATTTGTTTCAGGTAATTGGGAAATTTCTCAAACACAATATGTGATTGAATGGATTACTTTATTATTATTGATGCTGATTATCATTGCTTATATATTAACGACATTAACAAACTACTTGAGAGATAAATTCTATTATCTGCAGTTATTTATGGTAAGTATATTATTTTTCAAATTGTTCACAGAATTTGTGAATATCATGGTTCATGGTCTTTTATTGTCTATTTTCATTACGCCTATATTGTTTGTGATGTTAATAGCAGTGATTGTATCATTCATTATTAAATTACGTGAACCTTCAAAAGATTAACAAGTAAATATATTTTTAAAAGAACTGGCCTTAGCTATATGCCAGTTCTTTTTTTGTTCATGATTGTAATGGCACAAAGCACCTGATGATTTTAATGAAAAACGATACAATGTGTGAATTGAGAAAGCATTCAATTACATATAAATGATGTTACTATGATTATTGAGATGATAGAATAAGAAAGCATAAATTATAAAATTAGTAGAAAGGCTGACATATAATTATGAAAACTGCCACATTAAATAAAGGTAAAGAAACGAAATATCTAAATGGATACCCATTAATCGACGAAGATGATGTATTTGCGCATGACCATTTGAAAGAGGGCGATTTATTCTCATTAATCAATGATGAACAAAGCTATATTGCAACAGCATATGTCGGAAGACAACATAAAGGTCTTGGCTGGGTATTAAGTTATGACGAAAACGAAGTGATTAATACTCAATTCTTTGAGAGACTTTTTGAAATTGCTAAACAAGAAAGAGCATATTTTTATAACATTGAGGGTACCAATGCTTTTAGAATTTTTAATGGTGAAGGTGACGGTGTAGGTGGCCTGACAATTGATAACTATAACGGTCACTTTTTAATACAATGGTATTCTAAAGGTATTTATAAATATCGTTATCAAATTTTAAGTGCCTTAAAAAATACCTTTAAATATAATTCTTTATTTGAAAAAATGCGATTTAAAGATGCTCAGATAGCTGGTGGATTTGTTGATGGTGAGGCACCGGAATTTCCTATTGTAATCGAAGAAAATTTCACGTTTTATAATGTTGATTTAAATGATGGTCCTATGACAGGTATTTTCTTGGACCAAAAAGAAGTGCGTAAGAAATTACGAGACCACTTTGCCGAAGATAGATATTTGTTAAATGTGTTTAGTTATACTGGCGCTTTTTCAGTTATCTCAGCAGAAAAAGCCAAAGTGACGACTAGTGTTGATTTAGCTAATAGATCACGTACCTTAACAGAAGAAAATTTTGGTTTAAATGCAATTGATCCAAAAACACAATATATATTTGTAATGGATACCTTTGATTATTTTAATTACGCACGCCGTCATGATTTACTATATGACACAATTGTGATTGATCCACCTAGTTTTGCTAGAAATAAGAAAAAAACATTTTCAGTATTGAAAGATTACGATAAATTAATTTTAGGTGCTTTGGACGTACTTTCACCAGGTGGAACTTTATTATTGTGTACAAACAATAGTACATTTTCATTAAAAGCATTTAAGAAGATGATTAAAGACACTCTAAATAGTGCAGAAGTTGATTTTGAATTATCAGAAGTTATGGGATTACCAAAAGATTTTAAAACACATCCACATTACAAACCTTCAAAATATTTGAAAGCTATTTTTGTAAATATACAGTAATTTCTTTGAAATAGGGTAATCATTTTACAGTACTAGATTTTATCAAGGAGTGAATATCATGAGTTTTAAGAATAAAATAACTAATAACGTAACACAGAAAGTCGGAAATAAAGTTTTAAATATTGAAGATATAAAAAATAAAAGTACCATACCGACGACGAACATTGAATTGGATGAACGTCGTCAACGTGCCCAAGCTATAGTGAGAAAAAAATCAGTGTTATCTTCGAGTGTGAGTATTGTACCAATACCAGGTCTTGACTTTGGTGTAGATATCAAGCTAATGAGAGATATCATTGAAGATGTTAATAAAATTTATGGCTTAGATCACAAACAAGTTAATTCGATGAGAGAAGATGTAAAAGAACGTATTTTTACAGCAGCTGCAATACAAGGCAGTCAATTTGTCGGTAGAAAAGTATCTAATGCCATATTAAAAGTGGTTATCAGAGACGTTGCAAAACGTATGGCTGCAAAACAGACGAAATGGTTCCCACTTGTAGGTCAAGCCATCTCAGCTTCTATCAGCTATTACTTTATGAAAAAAATCGGCGATGACCATATTGAAAAATGTGAAAAGGTTACTAAATCTTTAATGGAATAGTGGAGCGTTTTCATAAAAAGAAACAATATTCAATGAATATTGTCATATCATGGGTGCAACGAATTGAATTTATATGTATAATTTGGTAATGTTATTATATAAAACTATGCTAGGTTTTATAATAAACTAACGATTCTAACTATACGAAGGAGACATCATATTATGGAACAAAAATCATATGTAATTATTGACGAAACAGGTATTCATGCACGTCCAGCTACAATGCTTGTTCAAACTGCATCAAAGTTTGATTCAGATATTCAATTAGAATATAACGGTAAAAAAGTTAACTTGAAATCAATCATGGGTGTTATGAGCTTAGGCGTAGGTAAAGATGCTGAAATTACAATCTATGCTGACGGTAGTGATGAAACAGATGCAATGGAAGCGATTACTGATATCTTATCAAAAGAAGGATTAACTAAATAATATGACTAATTATATTAATGGCATTGCTGCTTCAGATGGCGTAGCAATTGCTAAAGCATATTTATTAGTTGAACCTGATCTTTCATACGATAGTGAAAAGATTCAAGATGTCGACGCAGAAATTGCTAAGTTTCAAAATGCTATTGAAACATCTAAAGTTGAATTAACAAAAATCAGAAATAATGCCGAAAAAAATCTCGGCGCTGATAAAGCTGCTATTTTTGATGCACATTTATTAGTCTTGGATGATCCAGAGTTAATTCAACCGATTGAAGACAAAATTAAAAATGAACAAGTTAACGCACCAACTGCGCTTTCTGATGTGACTGGACAATTCATTACTATTTTTGAAGCAATGGATAATGAATACATGAAAGAGCGTGCTGCAGATATTCGCGATGTGTCGAAACGAGTTTTAGCACATATATTAGGTGTGGAGTTACCTAATCCTAGTATGATTGATGAAAGCGTTGTTATTATAGGTAATGATTTAACGCCTTCAGATACTGTTCAATTAAACAAGGAATTTGTACAAGGTTTTGTTACAAATATTGGAGGCAGAACTTCTCACTCAGCAATTATGAGTCGCTCACTTGAAATTGCTGCAGTAGTAGGTACGAAATCAATAACGGAAGAAGTTAAACAAGGTGACATGATTATTGTTGATGGTTTGACTGGTGAAGTGATAATTGATCCTACAGAAGACGAAGTCATTGCATACCAAAACAAACGCGAACGTTTCTTTGAAGATAAGAAAGAGCTTCAAAAATTACGCGATGAAGAAACAACAACTATTGACGGTGTTCATGCTGAACTTGCTGCTAATATCGGTACACCAAATGATTTAAAAGGTGTAATTGAAAATGGTGCTGAAGGTGTCGGATTATATCGTACTGAATTTTTATATATGGGTAGAGACGAAATGCCAACTGAAGACGAACAGTTTGAAGCTTATAAAAAAGTGCTTGAAACAATGGAAGATAAACGTGTTGTTGTTCGTACTTTAGATATAGGTGGAGATAAGGAACTACCATATTTAAATTTACCAGAAGAAATGAACCCGTTCTTAGGCTATCGTGCAATTCGTTTATGTCTAGATCAACCTGAGATTTTCAGACCACAATTGCGTGCCTTATTACGTGCGTCAGTTTATGGGAAATTAAATATTATGTTCCCAATGGTAGCGACAATCAAAGAATTCCGTGATGCTAAAGCATTATTATTAGAAGAAAAAGAAAATTTAACAAGTGAAGGTATTGAAGTATCTGATGATATAGAAGTTGGTATCATGGTAGAAATACCTTCAACAGCTGCATTAGCAGATGTTTTTGCTAAAGAAGTAGATTTCTTCAGTATTGGAACGAATGATTTAATTCAATATACAATGGCTGCAGATCGTATGTCAGAGCGAGTGTCATACTTGTATCAACCATACAATCCAGCAATTTTACGTTTAGTGCAACAAGTGATTAATGCTTCTCATAATGAAGGCAAATGGACTGGAATGTGTGGAGAAATGGCCGGAGATGAAACTGCTATTCCATTACTATTAGGTTTAGGATTAGATGAATTCTCTATGAGTGCTACATCAATTCTTAAAGCACGCCGTCAAATTAAAGGGTTAAGTAAAAATGAAATGGAAGAATTGGCACAAAAAGCAATTAACTGTGCTACTTCTGAAGAAGTACAAGACTTAGTAAGTAATTATACGAAATAAAAAAGATTGGGACACAAATCCCAGAAAAATAGCACTCAGATGATTTAAATCAATTCATCTGAGTGCTTCTTTTTATTCAATGCTTCGTTTTGTTGGCTCGCTTTCTTAGGGGACAGCTTCAGCCTATAGTCTTCAGCTTGTCCTATTCCCACAAGAGTCTCGCCGAAATACGTCGCATCCATATGTGATTTTACATTCAAATACTTAAAAAATTAGGTCATCATGTATAATCTAATAAACACTATTGAACTATATTAACGAGGTGCCTCATGTATAAAGATTATAATGTGACTCAACTTACACTACCAATGGAACTTCAATTCTTATTCCCACAAATGATATGTCATGACATGTTAATGAAATTGTTGAAATGATTTTTAATGAAAAAGGCAATTTCTATATTATCCAATAGATATTGTCTTTTTCACTTGTTCAAGAACTTTATGTCCTAGACGCTTTTTATAGTTATATTGAAATTTATTTGAATGGTATGGAAATGTATGCGAAGTTGAGTAGTTTTGGAGAATTCACAACTCACTAAATTGTTTATTACAGTTGAAATTAGGTTATGGTTAGTTAACCCGTTTAAAATGATGCATTAGCCTTATTTCAGTTGATTTAGTTAATGTGTTTGTATTTGAGAGGTTTAATGTGTTGTTTCAATATTTAAGGTTTGGTTAATTTTTTCCATATCAACTTGGTACATCGGTTCACCATTCAATAATATAAAAGGTGTTGCAAAAGCATCATAATCAATCATTTCATTTCGATATTGCTGATTAGCGATGTTTTTTTCTATATATTTAAAGCCTTTATCAGTTAAATAGTTTTTAATAAAGGTACAAGGAGGGCAGTCATTCTGTGTGAAAATGATGATATCAGTCATTCAACATCAATCCTTTCTACAAAGTCGTTTTCTATAATAGTAAGTGACTTTTAATTAAAATTCAAGTTATAAAATTGCATGTAATTGGTCATTAATTTGTCACTTAATTCTGAGTTTAACTAATTTTAAAACATAGCCATTGGGTTTATAATGAATGGACGTTGTGATTTTTGTCACAAATAAATTAAAAAGGTGATATTATGGATTCAGTTGAATTAGCTCGTTTTCTAACTGCAATGACACTCGCAGTGCATATCATATTTGCAACAATTGGTGTAGGTGTCCCATTGATGTTTGCAGTTGCTGAGTTTTTAGGGATTAAAAAGAATGATCCTCATTATATAACATTAGCCAAAAGATGGTCTAAAGGTTATACAATTACTGTGGCAGTTGGGGTTGTAACAGGTACGATTATAGGATTACAACTGTCATTATTATGGCCAACGTTTATGCAAATGGGCGGCCATGTGATTGCATTACCGTTGTTTATGGAAACATTTGCGTTTTTCTTTGAAGCAATTTTCTTAAGTATATATTTATACACTTGGGATAGATTTAAGAGTAAATGGACACATTTCTTAATTAGTATACCAGTGATTATTGGAGGTTCTTTCTCTGCCTTCTTTATTACGGCTGTCAATTCATTTATGAATACACCAGCTGGTTTTGATATTAAGAATGGTAAAATGATAAATGTTGAACCTTGGGTAGCAATGTTTAACGATTCATTTTTAATAAGATCTTTTCACGTTGTAACGACTGCTTTTATGACGATGGCTTTTGTACTAGCTGCCATTGCTGCTTTCAAGTTAGTGAAAAATAAGTTTAAAAAAGATGCAGAATATCATAAAAAAGCATTGAAATTAACAATGATTCTTGGCATTATCTTTACTTTAGGTTCAATGTTAGCAGGAGATTTATCTGCAAAATTTTTACATCAAGAACAACCAGAAAAATTAGCTGCGTATGAGTGGCATTTTGATACGGAATCCAATGCCGATTTAGTACTTTTTGGTTCTTTAAATGAAGAGACACAAGAAGTAACTGGAGCAATTAAAATTCCGAGTCTACTTAGTTTCTTGGCTGACAACAATGTCAATACTAAAGTGAAAGGGTTGGATGAATTTCCAAAAGAATTGCATCCTCCAATGATAGTACATTATTACTTTGACTTAATGGTGTCAATGGGTGTCTTCTGTTTAATTGTTTCAGCTGCATTTGTACTAACATTATGCTTTAAAAAATTACGGAAATTCACTTATTCAAAACCAATGCTATACGGTGCTTTATTAACAGGACCTGCAGCGATGTTAGCGATAGAGTTTGGTTGGTTCTTAACGGAACAAGGGCGTCAACCTTGGATTGTACGTGGATATCTAAAAGTGGCTGAAGCGGCTACTCAAGCAGGTGGCTTAACACTCGTAACAATATTATTTGGTATATTATATTTAATATTAATTGTTACCTCTTCTTATGTATTAATAAGAATGTTTAAGGATAAACCAGCATATGAAGAATTTGAAGTAACTTCATCGGAAAGAGGTGATGCATGATGGTATTTGCATATATAGGTATCACGGTACTATGGATATTCTTATTTTGTTATATTATTGTTGCATCAATTGATTTTGGTGCTGGTTTCTTTACGCTACACGCTAAAATAACAAAACAAGATAAAAAAATTAATCACTTGATTGCACGTTACCTTAATCCAGTTTGGGAAGTGACGAATGTTTTCTTCGTATTCTTTTTCGTAGGAATGGTTGGTTTTTTCCCAGATACAGCTAAATATTTCGGTACAGTATTGCTTTTACCAGCATCTATTGCGTTGATATTGTTGTCCATTAGAGGTGGCTTTTATGCCTTTGAAAACTATGGACCAGATACAAAACTACCGTGGCTTGTACTATATGGTTTAGCAGGTTTATTCATACCTGCAGCCTTAGCCACTACTTTAACGATTTCTGAAGGTGGTTATATTACTGGCTCAAGTAACCATTTAGATTTAAATTGGTTTGAATTATTGTTAAGTCCATATTCATGGTCAGTAGTATTTCTTGCAATTATATCCGTACTTTATATTTCGTCTGGATTTTTAACTTATTATGCTTCTAAAGCAAATGATAAACCTGCTTATGGTTTATTAAGATACTGGTTCTTATTTTGGGGACCGCCAATGATTGCTATTTCATTATTTGTATTTCTATCATTAAGATTGCAAAATGAGACGCATTTCTATACAGCAGTATTTGATTATTGGTGGATGTTTGTACTCAGCTTACTATGTTTTGCTGGTGCAATGTTACTCACATTGATGAAAAAGTGGCACGGTTTTGCATTTATCTTAGTAATTTTACAAATGGCTTTTGCGTTCTTCGGCTACGGTGCAAGTAAATTACCATATATTTTATATCCATATATTCGCATAGATGAACATGTTGTTAATAGTGGTATGGCTATTGCTTTAATCATCGCGTTTATTTTAGGTTTACTTTTATTAATTCCATCGCTAATATTATTATTGAGATTATTTGTTTTTGATAAAAAATATGTTGAAGGTAAAAAGTAGACAAATATACTTAAATACAGTAGTAATGTTTATTGTTTAAACTACTAATATTTGATATATTTCAATTATCTTATTTTTGGAGGACGCATATGGATAAAGAATATGTGGTTATAGGTTTAGGTCGTTTTGGTGGTAGTATTGTTAGAGAATTAAATGCCTTAGATATGGATGTCATGGCGATTGATATGGATGAAGCACGTGTGAATGAATATAGTGATATTGCCACACATGCTGTAATTGCTGACACAACTGATGAAGCAGTGATGAAAAGTTTAGGCATTAGAAATTTTGATCACGTTATTGTTGCAATAGGCGAAAATATTCAATCTAGTACGTTAACGACTTTAATTTTAAAAGAGTTGGGCGTTAAGAAAGTAACGGCTAAGGCTCAAAATGATTATCATGCTAAAATTTTAAATAAAATTGGTGCAGATACTGTTGTTCATCCTGAAAGAGATATGGGCAGAAGAATTGCACATAATGTAGCTAGTGCTAGTGTTTTAGATTATTTAGAATTAGCAGATGAACATTCAATAGTAGAAATTAAAGTTAGTGAAAAGATGGCAGGCCAAACAATAATAGAATTAGATATTAGAGCTCAATATGGTATAAGTATTATCGCTATTAAAAGAGGCAGAGATATTATCGTATCTCCAGATCCAAACATAAATATTGAAATTGGAGATATTTTAATTATGATTGGTCATGACAATGACTTAAACCGATTTGAAAAAAAGGTAGTTAGATAAATAATAATATATAAATTAAAGAAGGGGTAGGGACAAATCAATGGTGCCCAAACCCTTCTTTTTTAATTATTAACTGATTTTGTTAACTGGTGATCGCGATGTGAATTATGTATGTGAGATACTGTAGAGGTATACTATATCCTCATCCACAGGCAAAACAATACGTTCAAAATAGCAAGTATTTTAATATAAAAAGCACTCATCCATAGCAAATGGATGAGTGCTTTATTTTGAAAAAGTTGATTATATTTTTGGTTATGATTACGATTCTGATGATTGATCCGATTGATTATCATCTTTTTTTGGTTTCTGAGTTGTGTTTTTATTATCTTTATTGTTAGAAACTTTTGTGTTTTTGTTTTGAGATTTAGTATTGTGTTTTTTAGTACTGTCTTTTTTTTGATTTGGTTTATTTTGTGGCTTTTTATTTTGAGAAGGTGCATCACCTTCATTTACTTTCATTATCACTGGTAAAATCATTGGCTTACGTGCTGTTTTCTCGAATAAATATGGTTGTAGCGTTTCAATGATTGATGATTTAATTTGATGCCATTGTATTTCTGGATTTTGGTTCAGTTTAGAAATAACATCTGTTTTGATTTTTCTTTGGGCATCATAAATTAATTGACCAGATTCACGCATGTAAACAAAACCACGAGAAATAATGTCAGGGCCTGAAAGTAGTTTGTTTGTTTTAAAGTCTATACTAACGACGACGATGACTAAACCTTCTTCAGACAATAATTTTCTATCTCGAATAACTACATTTCCGATATCTCCAATACCGCTACCATCGACTAGCACATTGCCAGATGGTATTCTTCCAGCTTTTCTAGCTGAATTATGAGTTAAAGCTAAGACGTCACCGATATCAAAGATAAACACGTTGTCTGGTTCTACGCCACATTCAATTCCTGATTGACCGTGTGCTTTTAACATACGATATTCGCCATGAATAGGCAGGAAGAATTTTGGACGTAGTAAGCGTAACATCAATTGTTGATCGCCTTTAGATCCGTGTCCAGATGTGTGAATGTTTGAAACCTTATTGTGTATTACTTCAGCACCAACGCGATATAATGAATTTATGGTGCGGTTGATACTTTTAGTATTACCTGGAATAGGGGAAGAACTAAATACTACAGTATCTTCTGGAATGATTTTTATTTGTTTGTGTGTACCGTTAGCAATTCTTGATAAAGCTGCCATTGGTTCACCTTGTGAACCTGTACATAAAATGAGTAACTCATGTTTAGGAACACTATTAATTTTGTTTGGTTCTATAAAAGTTTCAGGTGGTGCTTTTATATAACCGAGTTCCATACCAATTTTAATATTGTTTTCCATTGAACGACCAAAAGTTACAATTTTACGGTTGTGTTTAATTGCAGCTTCGACTGCTTGCTGAACACGATAGATATTAGAAGCAAAAGTTGCAAAGATAATTCTACCACTACAATTACGGAATATCTTTTCAACATTTTGACCCACTTCACGTTCACTTAATGTAAAATCAGGAACTAGTGAGTTAGTAGAGTCTGAAAGTAAACAAAGTACACCTTCTTCTCCGAGTTTCGCCATTTTCGCTATATTTGCTGGTTCACCAACTGGCGTAAAATCAAATTTGAAATCTCCAGTGTGAACAATATTACCTTCTGGTGTATTAACAATAACACCATATGATTCTGGAATACTATGTGTTGTTAAATAGAAAGAAACTTCGAAATGTTTAGATTTGATAACGGAACTTTCTTCAATTTCAATAAGTTTTGTTGTTCTTAACAAGTGATGTTCTTCCAACTTATTTCTGATTAAACCTAAAGCTAATGGTCCACCATATATAGGCACGTTTATTTGTTTTAATAGGTAGGGCACACCACCTATATGGTCTTCGTGGCCGTGTGTTATAAACAGACCAACTATTTTGTCTTGGTTCTGTTCTAAATAAGTAATGTCAGGAATCACGTAATCAATACCTAATAAGTTATCATCAGGGAATTTGATACCTGCATCTATAATTACGATTTCATCCTGATATTCTACGGCATAAGTGTTTTTTCCGATTTCACCTAAGCCACCAAGGGCATAAACCGCAACTTCATTTTTATGAATTTGTTTCATTACTCAGCTTGCTCCACATTAAAGTGATCGGATTGTTTTTCATATTCTAAATGTGCGCCCTCAAGTTTAGTAATAAACTCGATATTGTAATTACGGTCTTTCAAATATCTTCTTACTTGTTCTTCTGATTGAGCTTCAACATAAATAGTTTGTGTGTGTTCTCTAACAACTACTTCTTCTTTGTTATGTTGAAAAAATACTTTAAATACTGCCATTATATCTATTTCCTCCTAAATTTTGGTTAAATTATTTATATAAACCCTGAAATGTATATTATTTTGTGAGCTTCTTAATTTTAAATAAAATGATATTTACTAAAAGTGTATTGAAACTACGTTTTATATAAAGAGAACATACGAGCATTTGCCCAGTATGTTTCTAGGGTCATTTTAAATTCGTTCGTATAGAAAAATACAAATAGAAAGCATTTGTATGTTTTCAGTTATTTCTCATTTTACATGATGTAGTAGAATAAATAAAGCAGTTTTATTTTCTGCTTATACTTAATATGTAGAAAAAAGTGATTCACTATATATAAGGTATTTAACTTAGTAAATTTAAACAAATCATTTTGAAATATTAAATGAATTATCAAATAGCTTGAGTCGATAATAAAAATTAATTATGATTAAAAGGAAATATAATAATTAATAATATAAAGTGAAAAAGTAATAGAGATGAAATGAAGGTGGTTGCTATGGATAAAGTGGAGCGTATTGTTGAAGATATTAAAAATGAAAAACAACGAACTGATAAGGTCTTTCAAGATATCACATTTGAAATACGTGCGGAACAAGTTATCATGTTTTTCAATTACAATGAAATCATTGATACTGTGAATGAAGATCAAAATTATGTAAAGCACAATCATGATCCGGTATTTATTGATATTCAAGAATTAAATGCTTTGAAGAAAGAATTACAAGAATTGAACATCATGTACCATGAAAGAAGAGACGATTTTATGTAAAAAGAACTGTTAGTAAACGTGTGCAATTGCCACATCTACTAACAGTTCTTTTTTTATACTTCTACTGCATCTTCATGAGGTTGCAGTGGATGTTCTGAATCTATGTGATCATAAAACATGATGCCATTAATATGGTCTATTTCATGTTGAACTACAACAGCTGGATAACCTTTTAAACGTAATTTAACATCATTACCATCTATATCTTTCGCTTTAACTGTAACTCTATATTTACGGTGTACTAGTCCTGGTACATTTTCGTCTACACTTAAGCAACCCTCACCAGTAGGTAGATAGGCTTCTTGAATGCTATGACTCATAATTTTAGGATTTACTAACATCAAGTCATAACTTTTACCTTCTCCATCATCTGGTAAATAGACGGCAATCATTTTTTTAGAAATATTGATTTGTGGCGCTGCAAGTCCAACGCCAGAACGAAGACCATATTTATTAGCAGTTTCTTCATCTTGACTATTTATTAAAAATGCTCTCATAGATTTTAATGTCTCTCTATCTTCATCTGATAATGGGACTTCGACATCTTTAGCTTTTTCACGTAGTGTTGGATGTCCATCTCTAATTATATCTTTCATTGTTAACATTTGTTCATACACCTTCCTTAATATAAAATATACCAAAGATTACCAAATAAAATACAGTAATAAATTTGATTTATTAAAATTTATTATATAATATAGCACACGAAAAAGGAGGATTTCTCAAAATGAAATTTAAATATGGTATTGGTGCCATACTAGCTTCCACAGTACTTATAGCTGGATGTACAACTGATAAAGGTGAAATAAAAGATTATAATGAAAAAATACAACAAGCATTCGATGAAGAAAAGCCTGTTTCATCAGTAGGCAAAAAACTTAATGAACTAGAGCAAAAGAAACAAAAGCTAGTGAAAAAAATCAATGGGAAAGACCAACAAGAAGCCAAACAAACTTCTGAAAAAATTGTAGATAATGTTGAAGAAAGACAAAAAGAATTTAAAAAAGAAGAAAATGCGTTAGATAATTCAGAAAAAGAATTTAAAAAAGCACAAAAACATTTAGATAATATTAGTGATGAAGATAAGAAAAAAGAAGTGAAAGAATTAAATGATGCTTTAAAAGATAAATATAAAGCACATGATAACTATGCAAATGCATACAAGAATATTATGAACAAAGAAAAAGATTTATTTGAATATGGAACTCGTGATCAAGCTAACCAAGAAGAAATGAATAAAAAGACAGAAGCTGTATCCAAATCATATAAAACTATGGACAAATCTTTTAATAAATACAAAGATGCAATGGAAAAAGTAAATAAAGAAAAACAAGATGTAGATAATTTAAACTAACTTAAAATGCTATTAATTTGAAATTTAAGGTAAATAACTATAGCATATTAAATGAGGACGCTTACATTCTTTTGGGAGTGGACACTTTGAACCTTGTAAAAAAGATAGTACAGCATGTTTGAAAATAGTGATACAGTTTTAAAACTGTACCTATTTACTGTATTACAGAACTTTTCATATTTGTTTAACAGTGAAACAGTTTTGTGATACAATGTTAAAGGATAAAATGAATTTCTATTATACGGGAAAGGTATGGTGAATTGAATGGCTCCGAAATTGAAAGCCCAATTCGATGCAGAGAAAGTATTGAAAGATACTGAATCTCAATTTGAAATGATCCAAATTTTGGATGAAGACGGTAATATCGTTAATAAAGATCTAGTACCTGATTTATCAGACGAGCAATTAGTAGAATTAATGGAAAGAATGGTTTGGACACGTATTCTTGATCAACGTTCTATTTCACTAAATAGACAAGGGAGATTAGGATTCTATGCACCTACTGCTGGTCAAGAAGCTTCACAATTAGCTTCTCAATATGCATTAGAACAAGAAGACTTTATTCTTCCTGGTTATCGTGATGTTCCACAATTAATTTGGCAAGGTCTGCCATTAACTGAAGCATTTTTATTCTCTAGAGGTCACTTTAAAGGAAATAGAATGCCTGAAGGTGTTAATGCACTAAGCCCACAAATTATTATCGGCGCACAATACGTACAAACAGCTGGTGTTGCACTTGGACTTAAAAAACGTGGGAAACAAGCTGTAGCAATCACATATACTGGTGATGGTGGTTCTTCACAAGGTGATTTCTATGAAGGTATTAACTTCGCTTCAGCTTACAAGGCGCCAGCAATTTTTGTAATTCAAAATAATAACTATGCGATTTCTACACCACGTAGTAAACAAACAGCTGCTGAAACTTTAGCTCAAAAAGCTATCTCAGTAGGTATTCCTGGTATACAAGTAGATGGAATGGATGCACTTGCAGTATATCAAGCGACTAAAGAAGCGCGTGATCGTGCTGTAAACGGTGAAGGTCCAACACTTATTGAAACAATCACTTATCGTTACGGTCCACATACAATGGCTGGAGACGATCCAACGAAATACAGAACTTCAGACGAAGATTCTGAATGGGAGAAAAAAGATCCATTAGTTCGTTTCAGAAAACATCTTGAAAATAAAGGTCTATGGACTGAAGAGAAAGAAAACGAAGTAATCGATCGTGCGAAAGCTGAAATTAAAACTGCTATTAAAGAAGCGGATAATACAGAAAAACAAAAAGTTACAGACTTAATGGAAAATATGTATGAAGAAATGCCTCAACATTTAGCAGAACAATATGAAATCTATAAAGAGAAGGAGTCGAAGTAACCGATGGCACAAATGACAATGGTTCAAGCGATTAATAATGCGCTTAAAACCGAATTACAAAATGATGAAAATGTCTTACTTTTCGGTGAAGACGTCGGTGTTAACGGTGGTGTATTCCGTGTAACTGAAGGATTACAAAAAGAATTCGGTGAAGACCGAGTATTTGATACACCTTTAGCAGAATCTGGAATTGGTGGCTTAGCTCTAGGCTTAACTACACAAGGTTACCGTCCAGTTATGGAAATCCAATTCTTAGGATTCGTATTTGAAGTATTTGACTCTGTTGCAGGTCAAATTGCGCGTACACGTTTCCGTTCTGGTAACTCAAAACAAGCACCAGTAACTATCCGCGCCCCATTTGGTGGTGGTGTACACACACCTGAATTACACGCAGATAATTTAGAAGGTATCTTAGCTCAATCACCAGGATTGAATGTAGTCATCCCATCTAGTCCTTATGATGCAAAAGGATTATTAATTTCTGCAATTAGAAGTAACGACCCAGTTGTATATTTAGAGCACATGAAATTGTATCGTTCTTTCCGTGAAGAAGTGCCTGATGAAGAGTATACAATTGAAATCGGCAAAGCGAGTGTCAAACAAGAAGGTAATGATATTACATTAATCGCTTATGGTGCCATGGTACAAGAATCATTAAAAGCTGCTGAAGAATTAGAAAAAGATGGTCATTCAGTGGAAGTTATTGATTTACGTACGGTACAACCAATCGACTTAGAAACGTTAGTTGCTTCAGTAGAAAAAACTGGACGTGCAGTCGTAGTTCAAGAAGCACAACGTCAAGCTGGTGTTGGAGCTACAGTTGCTTCAGAATTAGCAGAGCGCGCAATTCTGTCATTAGAAGCACCAATTGCTCGTGTAGCTGCTGCTGATACCGTTTATCCGTTTACTCAAGCTGAAAATGTTTGGTTACCAAACAAAAACGATATCGTTGAAAAAGCAAAAGCAACATTAGAATTCTAATAAATATTAATAAGTTTGGGATAGCTTTTAAAATGTTATCCCAACTTCATTGATTAATAATAAAACAGCATGAGATTGCGAATCATAAGTTTCGTTCTCATTTTCTAATTTTTGACTAAATATGAATTTTTAGGAGGATAATAACGTGGCATTTGAATTTAAATTACCCGATATTGGTGAAGGTATCCACGAAGGTGAAATTGTAAAATGGTTTGTTAAAGCTGGAGATACTATCGAAGAAGATGATGTTTTAGCTGAAGTCCAAAATGACAAATCTGTAGTAGAAATTCCATCACCTGTGTCAGGTACAGTGGAAGAAGTACTTGTAGATGAAGGTACAGTTGCTGTTGTCGGAGATACAATTGTTAAAATTGACGCGCCTGATGCAGAAGATATGGAATTTAAAGGTAGCGATAGCAGTGAATCTACAGATGAAGCTGAAGCAGAACCTGCTAAAGAAGAAAGTTCTGAAGCAGCGGCAACTACACAATCATCAGCTGATGAAGATGTAGATGAAAATAAACGTGTTAAAGCTATGCCTTCAGTGCGTAAATATGCACGTGAAAATGGCGTGAACATTAAAGCAGTTGTAGCTTCAGGTAAAAATGGACGTACAACTAAAGAAGATATTGATGCATACTTAAATGGAGATACAAGTGCAGCTTCAACTGAAAGTGCAAGTGAAACTGCAGAAGAAACTTCTGCGAGAACAGCACAATCAGCGCCAGTTTCTAGTGAAGGTGAATTCCCAGAAACAACAGAAAAAATCCCTGCTATGCGTAAAGCAATCGCAAAAGCAATGGTTAATTCTAAACACACTGCACCTCACGTAACTTTAATGGATGAAATTGATGTTCAAGAATTATGGGATCATCGTAAAAAATTCAAAGAAGTTGCGGCTGAGCAAGGTACTAAATTAACATTCCTACCTTATGTAGTGAAAGCTCTTGTTTCTGCACTTAAGAAATATCCAGCACTAAACACAGAATTTAATGAAGAAGCTGGAGAAATTGTACACAAACATTATTGGAATATTGGTATTGCAGCTGATACAGACAGAGGTTTATTAGTACCTGTTGTCAAACATGCTGACCGTAAATCTATGTTCCAAATTTCAGATGAAATTAATGATTTAGCTGTAAAAGCACGCGATGGCAAATTAACTTCAGATGAAATGAAAGGTGCTACTTGTACTATTAGTAATATTGGATCAGCAGGTGGACAATGGTTCACACCAGTTATAAATCACCCAGAAGTAGCTATCTTAGGTATTGGTCGTATCGCTCAAAAACCTATCGTTAAAGACGGAGAAATTGTAGCTGCACCAGTATTATCATTATCATTAAGCTTTGACCATAGACAAATCGATGGTGCTACTGGACAAAATGCAATGAACCATATCAAGCGTTTATTAAATAATCCAGAATTATTATTAATGGAGGGGTAAAACATGGTAGTTGGAGATTTCCCAATTGAAACAGATACTATTGTAATCGGAGCAGGACCTGGAGGATATGTTGCAGCAATTCGTGCAGCACAATTAGGTCAAAAAGTAACAATCGTTGAAAAAGGCGAATTAGGCGGTGTATGTCTTAACGTTGGATGTATTCCATCAAAAGCATTATTACACGCATCTCACCGTTATGATGAAACTAAAAACTCTGAAAATTTAGGTGTTATTGCTGAAAGTGTTTCACTTAAATTTGACAAAGTTCAAGAATTCAAACAATCAGTTGTTAAGAAATTAACAGGTGGTGTTGAAGGATTATTAAAAGGAAATAAAGTAGAAATCGTTAAAGGTGAAGCTTATTTCGTAGATAACAATAGTTTACGTGTTATGGACGAGAAGAGTGCTCAAACTTATAACTTCAAACATGCAATCATTGCAACTGGTTCAAGACCAATTGAAATTCCTAATTTCGAATTCGGTAACCGT
Organism: Staphylococcus sp. GDB9P120P; assembly: GCF_017893435.1. Taxonomy (NCBI): domain Bacteria; kingdom Bacillati; phylum Bacillota; class Bacilli; order Caryophanales; family Staphylococcaceae; genus Staphylococcus; species Staphylococcus sp. GDB9P120P. The sequence continues at coordinate 798,406 of NZ_JAESNB010000008.1, read as the reverse complement.
GTTATTGATTCAACTGGTGCTTTAAATTTACAAGAAGTTCCTGGTAAATTAGTAGTAGTTGGTGGCGGTTATATCGGTTCAGAACTAGGTACTGCATTTGCAAACTTTGGTTCAGAAGTTACGATTTTAGAAGGTGCTAAAGATATCTTAGGCGGCTTCGAAAAACAAATGACACAACCTGTTAAAAAAGGCATGAAAGAAAAAGGCGTTGAAATTGTTACTGAAGCAATGGCTAAATCTGCTGAAGAAACAGATAACGGTGTTAAAGTAACTTATGAAGTTAAAGGTGAAGAACAAACGATTGATGCTGATTATGTATTAGTTACTGTTGGTCGTCGTCCAAACACTGATGAATTGGGCTTAGAAGAATTAGGTCTTAAATTCGCAGATCGTGGATTATTAGAAGTAGACAAACAAAGCCGTACTTCTATCGACAACATTTTTGCAATTGGTGATATCGTTCCTGGGCTACCATTAGCTCATAAAGCGAGCTATGAAGCAAAAGTAGCTGCTGAGGTTATTTCTGGAGAAGCATCAGAAGTGGATTACATTGGTATGCCTGCTGTATGTTTCACAGAACCAGAACTAGCACAAGTAGGTTACACTGAAGCGCAAGCGAAAGAAGAAGGATTAGAAGTTACAGCTTCTAAATTCCCTTACGCAGCAAACGGTCGTGCATTATCATTAGATGACACAACTGGTTTCGTTAAATTGTTAACACTTAAAGAAGATAATACACTAGTTGGTGCACAAGTAGTTGGTACTGGTGCTTCTGACATTATCTCTGAATTAGGCTTAGCAATAGAAGCTGGTATGAATGCTGAAGATTTAGCATTAACTGTACATGCTCACCCAACATTAGGTGAAATGTCTATGGAAGCTGCTGAAAAAGCTTTAGGATTACCAATTCATACAATGTAATAAATTAATAAGTATAAATAGTTACACTTTAGATGTTTTATCTTAAATGGTTATGGAAGTAATGAACGATATTACTGTTCTAGTGTTTTCAAATCATTGTATAAATGTTTAAAGCTTACAACAAATATATAGGGGCGGGAATAAGGAATCAATTTATTATATTTTGATTTCTGTCCCGCTCTTTTTTTACATCTTTTAAAATTTTGGTAACTATTTGTTAATTAAAGGGAGGATAAGTATATGGAATATTCATATCCGATTGATCTTGAATGGACAAATGAAGAAATGATGCAAGTGGTTGCTTTTTTTAATGCTATTGAAAAATACTATGAATCAAAAGTTGAAGGTAAAGTACTGTTAGAACGTTACAATCAATTTAAAAAAATAGTTCCAGGTAAAGCTCAAGAAAAGCAAATATTTAAAGAATTTGAAAAACAAAGCGGCTACAATAGTTACAAAGTAGTAAAATCAGTCAAAGATGCGTCAAATCAAAAATATTTTAGTTCAAAACAAATTTAACTATTGTCATCTTAGCTATATTTTGATATTTTTATTAAGCACTAAACAAAATGTTTGATAAAAGTAAACAAAATATAGTTTTTTTGTATAAATAATGCTCACGTTTTGGTTAACTATTGTTCCTTTAATGTGCAAAATAAGAAATTATAAAATAAGGTGACAGAATGAAGATTGGAAAAAAATTAAAGAATCTTAGAAATATTAAGCAACTCACTCAAGGTGAGCTGGCAGAGCGTACAAATTTATCTAAAGGATATGTTTCTCAAATTGAAAGTGAACATGCCTCGCCAAGCATGGAAACTTTTTTTAATATTTTAGAAGTATTAGGTACTACCCCTCGTGAATTTTTTTACGATTCAGCAAATACTAAGGTGTTATATAAGAAAAATGAACAAATTCATTATGATGAATCTGATAAAGGATATTTACTAAACTGGCCAATCACACAATCGAATAACTTTGAAATGGAACCATTAATACTTACTTTAAAACCTAATGCGTCATATAAAAGTTTTGATCCATCAGATTCCGATACATTTATATATTGTCTACAAGGTGAAGTTTCGCTTTTATTAGGAAGTGATTATTATCACGCTGAAGAAGGGGATGCGTTATATTTTAAAGCAAACCAAATACATAGATTAAAGAACCTTACGTCACAGGATGTGAAAGTTCTGGTTGTTGCTACAGCATCATATTTATAGGAGGACAATACATGAACCCTTTATTGACATTCCAATCAGTAAGTAAAGCTTATGATGGAACACAAATATTAGATAATATAGATTTGAATATTGAGTCTGGACATTTTTACACATTATTAGGCCCTTCTGGTTGTGGGAAAACTACAATTCTGAAATTGATTGCAGGCTTTGAACAAGTTGATCATGGACAAATCGTTTATCAAGGAAAATCGATTAATCAAGTTCCTGCTAATAAGAGAAAAGTAAATACTGTTTTTCAAGATTATGCTTTATTTCCGCATTTGACTGTATTTGATAATATCGCATTTGGATTAAAAATAAAAAAATTAAATGAGGAAGTAATTAAAGCTAAAGTGCAAGAAGCTTTGAAATTAGTGAAATTAACTGGTTTTGAAAATAGAATGATAGATGGCATGAGTGGTGGACAAAAGCAACGAATTGCGATTGCGCGTGCTATCGTAAATGAACCTGAGATTTTACTTTTAGATGAATCATTATCGGCATTAGATTTAAAATTAAGAACTGAAATGCAATATGAATTAAGAGAGATTCAATCTAGATTAGGTATTACTTTTATTTTTGTGACTCATGATCAAGAAGAAGCATTGGCACTGAGTGATTATATATTTGTTATGAAAGATGGGAAAATACAACAATTTGGTACACCCACTGATATTTATGATGAACCAGTAAATCGTTTTGTTGCTGATTTTATTGGAGAATCTAATATTTTGAAAGGTACAATGGTCAAAGATTATGTTGTTAATATTTACGACCAAGCATTTAAGTGTGTCGATATGGGAATTCCTAGTCAACAACAAGTTGAAGTCGTAATCAGACCAGAAGACATTGCGTTAGTAAACCCCAACGAAGGATTATTTGAAGTGACTGTTGATTCCATGTTATTTAGAGGTGTACACTATGAAATCAATTGTGTAGATAGAAAAGGTTATGAGTGGATGGTGCATTCTACAAAGAAAACTGAAGTAGGTAGCAAAGTAGGTTTGTTTTTTGAACCAGAAGCGATTCATATTATGGTGCCGGGCGAAACCGAAGCAGAGTTTGATGAACGTATTAATAGCTATGAGGTTAATGATAATGCGTAAAATAAACAGATTTTTATTTATACCATATATCTTATGGATGGTTTTATTTATCGTTGTGCCAGTCATTTTGCTAATTTATTTCTCAATGATTGATATACATGGTCATTTTAGTTTAGATAATTATAAACAAATGCTGACACCAAAGTATTTTTTGATGATATGGGACTCTATATTGTACGCTGTGTTAATTACGATGACTACGTTGCTTATTAGTTATCCAGCAGCATACTTTATTCGTACAGCAAAATATCAGAATTTATGGTTATTGGTATTAATTATACCCACTTGGATTAATTTACTTCTAAAGACCTATGCATTTATTGGCTTGTTCAGTCATGATGGTATTATCAACCGAATATTATATAGTTTGCATTTACCTAAAGCGGAACTTTTATTTACAGGTCCTGCCTTTATAATTGTAGCCAGTTATATTTATATACCATTTATGATTTTACCAATTTTTAATAATATGAAGGACATACCAAATAATTTATTACAAGCCTCAAGTGATTTAGGCGCTAGTAGACTAATGACATTTAAAAAAGTAATTATGCCTTTGACTAAACGTGGCGTATTAACAGGGGTGCAAGTTACATTTATTCCTGCGCTTTCTTTGTTTATGATCACAAGGTTAATTGCTGGTAATAAAGTCATTAATATTGGAACGGCGATTGAGGAACAATTTCTTGTAATTCAAAACTATGGGATGGGTTCAACTATTGCGTTGTTTCTCATTCTCTTCATGGCTTTTGTCCTAATCATTACAAATAAAAAATCTACAAATGGAAAAGGGTGAATCATATGAAATGGTATGGCAAACTATATATCGGTATATTAATTGCAGTGTTGTATATCCCTATACTGTTTTTAATGTTTTATTCATTTAATTCAGCAGGTAATATGATTCACTTTGAGCATTTTACATTAGCGCACTATCTATCCTTATTTAACAATGACAGATTATTAGCAGTTATTTTTAATACGATTGCGGTGGCATTATTAGCTGCTGCAATTGCAACGGTAATTGGAACAATGGGGGCCATTGCTTTATATCATTTAAGAAACAAAAAATTAAAAATTTCGTTACTCACTTTAAATAATGTGCTAATGGTTTCTTCCGATGTAGTTATTGGTGCATCATTTTTGATTATGTTTACGGCAATAGGTCATTTTACAGGTTTAGGGCTTGGTTTTATCACTGTATTAATTTCACATATTGCTTTTTGCATTCCAATTGTAGTGATTATTGTGTTACCTAAGTTATATGAAATGAATGAGCATACTTTAGATGCTGCTAGAGATTTAGGTGCCAGTGAATTACAAGTTTTAAATAAAGTGATGTTACCCCATTTGTTTCCTGCAATACTTGGCGGTTTTTTTATGGCACTAACCTATTCTTTGGATGATTTTACAGTTAGTTTTTTCGTTACAGGAAATGGATTTAGTGTATTATCAGTAGAAGTTTATGCTATGGCTAGAAAAGGTATAAGTATGGAAATTAACGCGATATCGACAATACTTTTTATAACGATCATAATAGGTATTCTTGGTTATTATTTGATACAAAAACTTATCAAACGAAATAAAGCATTGAAGCAGGTGACACAATAATGAAACGATTTTTACAATTAATCGTGCTTTCAATTTTCGTTGGACTACTATGTTTATTGGTAAGCCAAAAACTCACTGAAAAAGAGCATTCTGCTTCAGGTGAAAAAATTTATGTGTATAACTGGGGAGAATATATTGATCCGAGTTTAGTAAAAAAATTTCAAAAAGAAACTGGTATTGAAGTTGTGTACGAAACATTCGATTCAAACGAAGCTATGGAGGCAAAAATACGTAATGGTGGTACAAATTATGATGTTGCTTTTCCAAGTGAATATACGATAGAAAAAATGAAAAAGGAAGGTTTGTTATTACCTTTAAATCATGAGAAAATACCAAATATGAAAAATTTAGATAAAGATTATATGAACATGTCATTTGATAGGAAAAATCATTATTCAGTGCCATACTTTTTTGGTACAGTAGGTATTTTATATAATAAAAATGTATATTCACAAGATAACTTTGATTCGTGGGAAAGTTTATATAATCAAAAATATCAAAATGATATTTTATTAGTAGACGGAGCAAGAGAAGTTATGGGTTTAAGTTTAAACAAATTAGGCTACAGTTTAAATGATAAGCAATCAAAACATTTAGCAGAAGTTGAACAAGATTTAAAACAAATAAGTCCTAATATTAAAGGTGTTGTCGGTGATGAAATAACTATGATGCTTGAACAACACGAAGCTAATATTGCGGTTGTGTGGAGTGGTATAGCAGCGCCAATTGTGCAAAATAATAGTGATTTTGATTACGTCGTTCCAAAAGAAGGATCAAACTTATGGTTTGATAACATGGTAATTCCAAAGACAGCTCAAAATAAAGCAGGCGCACATAAGTTTATCAATTTTATGTTAGATGCACAGAATAGTAAACAAAATACGGAGTGGGTAGCTTATGCAACACCTAATAAGGCTGCAAGAGCACAATTACCAAAAGACATCAAAGATGATGAACGTTTTTATCCTTCAAAGCGTACACAAGCACGTTTAGAAGTCTATAAAGATTTAGGTAAAGATACACTTAGTGAATATAATGAACGCTTTTTAAATTTTAAAATGTCGCTAAATTAAAGCGTAGTATAGTAGTTATTTTATCGTTTATTCGATATAATAGTTTGATAAGTAGTATAAGGAGTTGTATAGAAATGTCAGGAGAACAATATACTCAAGTTAGGCGTCCAGTGAGTCGACTAGCAGAAAAGGTATTGGGTTGGTTGAGCTGGATATTCTTACTATTACTAACAATCATCACAATGTTTATTGCATTAGTTTCTTTTAGTAGTGAAAGTTCTATTCAAAATTTAGAAACGTCGTTAAATGGTAATGATTTTATTCAGCAAATATTGGCGAATAATGGATTAAATACGATTCAATTTGTTATTTGGTTACAAAATGGTATATGGGCAGTTATTGTATATTTCATTGTTTGTTTATTAATATCATTTTTAGCGTTAATTTCAATGAATATTAGAATATTATCTGGATTTTTATTTTTAATAGCTACCATCGTCACTTTACCTTTAGTTCTATTATTTGTACCACTCATTATACCGATTCTATTTTTAATAGTTGCAATTATGATGTTTGCACGCAAAGATAAAGTAGAAATGATACCAGCTTATTATTCTGGTGGTTATCAAGGTAGTTATAATGACTATGGTCAAGAAAGAGAAGCAGAACCAAAATCTGAGCCAAAACCTGAACCGAGACCTGAGCCAAAATCTGAACCAAACCCTCAATATAATGTACAACAAGATACTTCTGACTTAGAACAACCATCAAACCAAGAACAACAATTAAGAAGAGGTGGGTACAGTTCCGAAATTGCAGACAAAGTAAATTCGGATATTAATTCAAAAGAGGAAGAACCTCAAGTATTATCTCGACAGGCTAAATACAATTATAAATCAAGAAAGCAGCCAAATGATTTTGATGAAAATCTTCAAAATGAACAAGAGGACTCAAATATCGATAGTGAAGAATCTGAAATAGAAGCTAGACAAAGACAAGAAGCTTTTGAAAAAGAACAACAACTTCAACAAGAAGCTTATGAAGAACAACAGCGAATCAAGCAAGAAAAGGCTGAGGAAACTGCTAGATTGAAGCAAGAAAAAGCCGAAGAAAAAGCTAGAATTAAGCAAGAAAAGAAAGCACGTAAACAGCGTGAAAAAGAAAAACGTAAACAACAACCAAGTGCAGTTAGTCAGCGAAGAATGAACTTTGAAGAACGAAAGAAAATCACAAGTCAAACTGCTGAATCATCAGAGATTGATGAAGAAAAAAGTCAATCAAGTAAAACTAAACAAAATGAAGCAGTAGATTCAGATAAAGAAAAATAAAGATTTTATTTTCTCTATCCTATACGCAAAATAAGAGGGCCAATCCTTAATATGGATTGGTCCTCTTTATATTTAAAATCTTACGATTTTGATCGTGCATGCTTGCCTGGGGATATGGCTAGAGCCTGTAGTCTCTCGCTCATATCATTTCCCCGGGCGTCAGCATATTACAAAATCGCAATTTCGCAAAGAAATCGTCAATTTTGTTTCTCTGTAAATATTTGAGTTTCAGTAATATGTCTACATGAGCTCTTTAAATGTTTCTAATATTAAGTATACATTTAATATGCTTAAAATAATGATTAATAGCCATGAAATAGTATTAATCCAGGTTCTGTTTTTAAATTGTCCCATTAAATAAAGATTATTTGTAGCCAGTTGTAAAGGTATTAATGAGAACGGTAAAGCTAAACTTAAAAACACTTGTGAGAACACTAGCAATTGTTCAATTTTTGCTTCATCACTTTTGAAAATAATGATACAGAATATGATAGGTAAAATTGCAAGTAGACGCGTAACAAGTCTACGTAACCAGTTTGGAATTTTAAGATGCAAAAAACCTTCCATTACAATTTGACCAGCCATCGTACCAGTAATTGTAGAATTTTGGCCTGATGCCAATAAAGCAACTGCGAATAAAGTACTCATAATTGCACCCATAGAAGCTCCTAATACAGGTTGATTTTGTAAAGCGTGATATAAATCGTAGAAACCACCCAATTGATCAGTATTAACACCATAAAATAAAGCTGCACCTAAAACGAGTAATAAGCAATTAATGATAAATGCAATTGAAAGTTGAATATTAGAATCCATCGTAGCATATTTAATTGCATGTGCTTTTGATTTTAAACTATTTCTATCATACATTCTTGATTGAACAATTGAAGAGTGTAGATATAGATTGTGTGGCATAATCGTAGCCCCAATAATCCCTAGAGCAATAAACAATGCGCTGTTATTCGTTATTATTTCTTTGCTTGGTACAAAACCAGTTAAAACCTCATTAACATGAGGTGAGGCAATAAACACCTCAAATATAAAGATCACAAGTACTGTAAAAATTAACGTACCTACAATCGCCTCAATTTTTCGGAATCCAAAGCGCATGATAAAGAGTAATAAAAATACGTCCAATACCGTGATAAGTGCACCGACAAGTAGTGGAATGCCAAACAATAAATCTAATGCTATCGCACTCCCGATAACTTCTGCGATATCAGTTGCAATAATTGCTAATTCAGCAATTATCCAAAAAACAAAAGCTAATGGTTTGTTTAAGTAATATTTTGTAGCTTGTGCTAAATCCATACCTGTCGCTATTCCTAATCTTACCGTCATACTTTGCAGTAACATTGCAGATAAACTAGAGAGTAAAATTACGAATAGCAAAATGTATCCAAATTGTGCACCACCTTGCATTGAAGTAATCCAATTTCCTGGATCCATGTAACCAACTGCTACTAATAACCCTGGACCTAAATAAGATAATAACTTTTGACTAAATTTACCATTACTATTAATAGAAACCGTATTGTTGATTTCTTCTAAACTTTTATTATGCATTTTTATATTATTAGCCAATAATGATACCTCCTATACTTCTAACTAACTTTTTATAGGTTGCTCCAAAAAAAATATTAGGTCAACCTAATAACAGGTAATTACTTAGATAAAGTTTTACTGTTTTTATTTTTTAATTAGTAAATTAATATTTTGAAATATAGAAAATAACACTTTGTAATTTTGTAATTTTGTTAAATTTGCTATGATAGTGATAATGAATGAATAGGAGGAAAAATGATGAATCGGAAAGCAGAAAAAATCCTTGCTTGGATTGCAAACGGTCTTAGTTTATTATTTTTAATACTCATGATTTTGGGACTAATTTTATTGAATTTTCCCGAATCCAAGGAAGCATTAAATCAAATATATGAACAACAAGGTATGTCAATATCGGCAGATGCGCTTAAAGCTTCAATATTAATGCAAGGTGGATTTTTATTATTCGCGACGATTCTAGGATTCTGTGGCGTATTTACAATTAAAGGAAACAGAATTTTAGCTGGTTGCCTTTTAATTGCAGCGGCTTTAATTAGTATTTTTACTGGTAATTTTATTGCGTTAATACTTTGGATTATTGCTGGAATTATGCTATTGGTGAAAAAAGACAAAGGCCAACCACAATATCATAATCAAATACAACAAAATGACATTAGTGAAGATGCCAAAGATATTGGTCAACGACAAAAGAGTGATATGAACCCAGAACAAGAATTAAAAAAGAAAAAAGATGAGGATTCTTATATTTATTAAGTTATGTGAAAAGACTTACCAATTAATGATCTATAAAAACTGAAAATATATGCTAACTGCTAACAAAGTATTAACTATGTTAGCAGTTTAGTTGTTAGTATAATTTTTGATTTTATATAGAATACAGATTCAGGGTTTAAAATACCATTCTTTTTTTGAGCATATTAATAATAAGAAAGATATCACAACATGCTAATGTATTTTTATAAACGTAAAACGGCGACAAAGTCCCCGGCTTTGTTGGCAGTTTTTTATGCACGCTTTCCGCGGGCACTACCTTAGCCTGTAGTCTTCGGCTAGTGCTATTCCCGCAGGAGTCGGTATAAATCACTGCCAATATTATAATATATATAAATTAAGCAGTGGTGGTGTTTATTATGTTGAATAAATCAATTGATAAAAGAGATCAATATGAAATGATTTCTATCTTTGACTTAGTCGCTAATAGTCATTTATTACGTAAAGTCGATGCGATATTAGATTTAAATTTTATATATGAACTTGTCGAAGACAAATATTTGAGAAAATATAAGAAATAGCTATCAAAACAATTTAATAGATTACTCATCTTTATTTATTGATGCTACGCATATTAAAGCAAATGCAAATAAGAATAAGTATACAACTGAATTAGCTGAGAAGGACACACTCTATTTTCAATAAGAATTAAATAATGAAATTAAAGAATAAAGATTAGTTCAAGGGGAAAAGTCCTATTTGAAAAAACGATATAATTAGAAAATAAACAAACCCTTCGCATTAATTTGCGAAGGGTTTGTCTACTTTCAAGTCTAA
>NZ_JAESNB010000008.1:766823-787930 GCF_017893435.1 Staphylococcus sp. GDB9P120P | reverse complement strand
TTATATCTTAGTTTATTTGTAAAATTTTAATAACTGTTCGAAGGTATCTTCTAAAAAGTTTAAAAAGCTTTTATCTGTTTTTAATTCGTCCGCATTTGGAGCAAGTGTACGTGCAACAAATAATTCACCTTTTTTTACTTTTTTAACACGATCAATTGCACTTTGTATTTCATCATCTGACATGTCTTTAATATATGTTTTTTCTTGAGACATGTGGTCCAAGCTTAAGCTATAATCGGATGGTAAATTTCTAAGTGTATGAAATTGTTCTTCAAAAACTTTCACACGCTGTGCTTTATCTTTTGCTTCATGCATAACACCGTACATGACAAATAATTGGTTTTCAAAAAGACCTATTTGAAAATGTGGTAACATTTTATAACCACGATTGTTGGTTGCAAAAGCGACCCATGTATCTTTAGGTGGATTTACACTTCGTCTTGCATGTTTAGCAACGTGTGGATAAAAAACTTCTCCAGTTGTTGCCTCTAAATATTGAGAAAAATATTCTCCTAATTCATGCAATTGTGGTCGAACATGTTTATTCAAAGCTTCCATTCTGTTATCTAAACCATCAACAGTAAATGCTTTGAAATCGTTTATTTTAAATGTATATTTAGCCATTTTAACCTCCTAGTGTGCATCTATTCGTTTATATTTTAGCATAATATAACACTATAAACAGTGACTTTGTTTTTTTATTTGAATAATCGTACATTGTACAGAAACGTGTATAAACCTATGAATTAGGGTAAAAACATAGTATTATTAACTAATATGATATTACATACAATTGACTATTTTAAATATATAGTTCTATATCTTATTAAATATTAATGAAAAGTGAGTCGTGAAAAGGAGAGGGATACAATGACTGTTTATGAGTTTGCAAAAGGCCTTATTTTAGAAGCGGGCATCAATGTAAAAAAAATCATGAAACAAGGTATAGAAATAGAAACTAAGTCAAATCCCAATGATTTAGTGACAAATGTTGATAAAGCGACAGAAAAATATATTTTTGACAATATCAAGCAGACTTATCCAGAACATTTAGTGATTGGTGAAGAAGGACATGGACATGACCTTAAAGACGAATCAGGTATTGTATGGGTTATTGATCCAATTGATGGGACGTTGAATTTTGTACACCAAAAAGAAAACTTTGCAATTTCTATTGGCATATTTAACGATGGCAAACCATATGCAGGATTTGTATACGATGTAATAAATGATAAACTTTACCATGCAAAAGCTGGTGAAGGTGCATTTGAAAATGGCAACTTGCTACCTGCAATTCAATCGAGCCCTTTAAGCATAAGCATAATTGGTATCAATCCTAATTGGCTTACAAAACCAAGATTGGGTGAAGTGTTCAAACCAATTGTGGACGAAGCTAGAAGCGCGAGAGCTTATGGTTCAGCTGCGCTAGAAATCATTCATGTAGCTACTGGTAAATTAGGAGGCTACATTACACCAAGATTACAACCTTGGGATTTTGCTGGCGGTTTAATCATCCTGCAAGAAGTAGGTGGCATTGGTACAGATTTAATGGGTAACACCTTGTCTATATATGAACCAAGTTCCATAGTAATGGCTAATCCGCAATTACATGCGGAATTATTAGAATTTCATTTTCAAAAAAATAATGAAATCATCGAAGCATTACAAAAACGTTTAAAACATTAAGATAACTACTTTAATTCATACTATTAGGCAAAATTTTATATATTTAAGTAAAAGACATATGACAAAAGCGATGAATAAGATAACGAGTAGAGAATGAAATATAAACTTTAAATCATTTTAAAAATTTAAGTCAACATATAAAAAAGGACAGAAAATACATTTTCAAAATGATTTTCTGTCCCTATTTATTTTAGCAATTATAGCCAGTTATTTTCACGATATTTCTTTTTTAAAGTGAAACCGTACCCAAATGTTGCAATGAATAGTATAAATGTTAAAATCATCATTGGAACATTTGTAGCAGCGATACTAAAGCTAAATAAAAGCAATAATATAACAGCTATGATAGCGAGTACCCAGAATATTGATTTAGATTTTTTTTGTTGCATCCCAACCACACCTTTATAGTTTTCTTTAACCAATTATATGATATAATAAAAAAGTTGCAAAGAAAAGTGGGAATTTACTCGAGAAAGGAAATTGTATAAAATGACTAAAATAAGAGAAGATGTTCGTAATATCGCAATCATCGCTCACGTTGACCATGGTAAAACAACATTAGTAGATGAATTATTAAAACAATCAGGAATATTCCGTGAAAATGAGCATGTAGATGAAAGAGCAATGGATTCTAACGACATAGAAAGAGAACGAGGCATAACAATTCTTGCTAAGAATACAGCAATTAATTATAAAGATAACAGAATTAATATTTTAGATACGCCAGGACACGCCGATTTCGGTGGTGAAGTTGAACGTATTATGAAAATGGTTGATGGTGTAATCTTAGTTGTAGATGCTTATGAAGGTACAATGCCACAAACACGTTTCGTCTTGAAAAAAGCACTTGAACAAAATTTAAAACCTGTAGTAGTTGTAAATAAAATTGATAAACCTGAAGCTAGACCAGAAGGTGTAGTAGACGAAGTATTAGACTTATTTATTGAATTAGAAGCTAACGATGAGCAATTGGATTTCCCTGTTGTTTATGCATCAGCTGTTAATGGTACTGCAAGTTTAGATTCTGAAAAACAAGATGAAAACATGCAATCACTTTACGAGACAATTATTGATTATGTGCCAGCTCCAATCGATAATAGAGAAGAACCGTTACAATTCCAAATAGCATTATTGGATTATAACGATTACGTTGGTCGTATTGGTGTAGGACGTGTGTTTAGAGGAACGATGCGTGTTGGTGATAATGTATCTTTATTAAAATTAGATGGCTCAGTTAAGAATTTCAGAGTGACTAAAATCTTCGGTTATTTCGGATTAAAACGTGAAGAAATTGAAGAAGCTTATGCTGGTGATTTAATTGCCGTTTCAGGTATGGAAGATATTAACGTAGGTGAAACTGTAACACCTAGTGATCATCAAGATCCTTTACCAGTTCTAAGAATCGATGAGCCTACATTGGAAATGACGTTTAGAGTGAATAATTCACCGTTTGCTGGACGTGAAGGTGATTTCGTTACGTCTCGTCAAATTCAAGAACGTTTAGATGAACAATTAGAAACAGATGTATCATTAAAAGTAACGCAAACAGAATCGCCAGATAAATGGATAGTTGCAGGACGTGGGGAACTACATTTATCTATTTTAATTGAAAATATGAGACGTGAAGGTTATGAATTACAAGTTTCTAAACCTCAAGTTATCTTAAGAGAAATTGATGGCGTTAAATGTGAACCATTTGAACGTGTGCAATGTGAAGTACCTCAAGAATATACAGGTGCTGTCATTGAGTCATTAGGTCAGCGTAAAGGTGAAATGTTAGACATGGTGACAACGGATAATGGTTTAACTCGTCTTATATTCATGGTTCCAGCACGTGGTTTAATCGGTTATACTACTGAGTTTATGTCACAGACACGTGGATATGGTATTATTAACCATACTTTTGAAGAATTCAAACCTCGTGTTAAAGGCCGTATAGGTGGTAGAAGAAATGGTGCGCTTGTTTCTATGGATAAAGGTCAAGCAAGTTCATATGCGATTATGGGACTTGAAGATCGTGGTACAAACTTTATGGAACCAGGAACTGAAGTTTATGAAGGTATGATTGTTGGTGAACACAATCGTGAAAATGACTTAACAGTAAATATTACGAAAGAAAAACACCAAACTAACGTACGTTCAGCTACAAAAGACCAAACAGTTACAATGAAACGACCAAGAAAATTAACTTTAGAAGAAGCATTACAATTTATCAATGATGATGAATTAGTAGAGGTAACACCTGAAACGATTCGTATTAGAAAAACAATTTTAGAAAAAGCAGCGCGTGAAAAAGAATCGAAACGAATCAAACAATTAATGCAAGAAGAAGAATAATTAGTAAATCATCAGTATAATCGAGAGATAAATATCGTTGATTCACATGACAATGTCAATTTCTATTGGAATAATATAGAGATTGACGTTGTCTTTTTTTATGACATTATATAGTTGAGTAAACATACAATGATTTGTATTTAGTAATAAAGTCAGTTCAAATTTCAATATCCTAATTGAAGGATTTAGTATGAGATGTGTTGCATTTAAATATAACTAAAACTATTATATGTATTACACTAAGGTAAATCGATTTAATTGCATTTATTAAAGTGTAGGTAAATACTTTAATTGTGTAGTGGATGCCTAGGAAATGATTAATGAAATTTAAAATTATTTTCATTGATAAACGTTAGCATGTATATTTGCGTTTACATACTAAGTCTTGTTTCACACTAAGAAAGTTAACTAATAGGAAACGTTGATATAAAAAAACCATGAAAGTTTCAAATTAATAGAAACTTTCATGGGATAAATTTTTAGAATTAAACTCTCAGTTTAATTTGTAATATTAACAATCATTGACAAACATCATATACTTCTTTCAACGATTACTATTATTATGATGACATGCTTTAAATTTTCGGTTAAAACAACATTAAGTTTATAAAAAATATGTTATCGATGGTCGAAAGTGCTTTCTTGTTTTCGTTGTTTTGGTGTATCTAGACGACTTTTACATTCGTCGCACATAAAAGTGTGCATTGGATCATTTCTTAATCTTTTAGCTTCTAATGTATTTTGATCAATGAATACTTCAGTATCACAGATAATACATTGCACTTTTATCATTTAAATCACCTCGATATGAGTAACATACTTGAACTCATATGAATAACCTTGTTCTGGTATATAGACAAAACTATCAACGAAGTTATCGTCATAAAGTCTTTTGCCATCACGAGCAAATTGGAAGAAAAGATATGGTAGTAGGTCTATTGGTACTTCTATAGAATCTTTATCATTAAACAAACGTATTGCTTTTGCATGATCATGTGGTTCAGCATTTTTGAAAAATGGTGACATATTAATTACAAATGAATCTTTTAAAACTGCTCTTTTTCGATATTTAATTTCTGAATTTAGTGTTGGAGGATTTGTTTGTCCTTCTAAGATTGCACGATTCCATTCGCGGTTGTCATTGAAATTGATTGGTTTAGTGCCATCAAATACACCATTCTCTAAATCTTCTAATTTAACTTTTCTATCATCAAATATCCAAGTAGTACTATCTAAAGTAATTGGAAATTTAACTTCGCCCTTAATTTGAATCATAATCCCACTCCTAATATATTTTAAAAATTTTAAATAAAACGATTCGACAACAAGTTCAGTCGTTACGATAATTGACATTTTTGTGAATTTGAACATAATTAAATAGTTTGTATTATTGAAGATGCATCATAATATTAAAAATGCCTAACTGTTTCAACGCTCATATCACAATGATTTGTGTAGTTCGTTTTATTAATTGTATATGTAACTAAAATAAATATATCACTAATTCCAATATTATCATAAATAACTAGCCTTAGTATATTACTGAATTCACTTGCTTTTTCTGTATCAGTAAGATAAACTTTTACATATAAAGTTACAATTGATAGGGGGAGTATGTCATGGTAAAGGGCCAAAAATTAAACAGTGCGGCATATGACCAATTAAATAAAGATGCAGACAGGATTCTTCAATTGATAAAAGTTCAAATGGATAATCTTACATTACCTCAATGCCCATTGTATGAAGAAGTTCTTGATACACAAATGTTTGGTTTACAAAAAGAAGTTGATTTTGCTGTTGAACTAGGCTTAGTGGATAGAGAAGCGGGCAAAGATTTAATGCTTCGTTTAGAAAAAGAATTGTCTAAATTACACGAAGCATTTACAAACGTTTAATTGGATTCGCTAATTTTGAAAAGTATAAATTTATTTTTACTAAATAAAATGATATAAAACGAATTAAAGTAGTTAAAAAACTACATAAGATATTTGAAGTGGCTAAGATGTCAATATTATATTGATTGTATCGTAGCCACTTTTTTTGTTGGATAATAAATGATGTTACGGTTTGATAATGATTGAACAACAAATTATATTTGTTCGAAAAATGAATACATTTTTTGATATACTATTAAAGGTACAATGAAATTTTAAAAATAATTTCAGTATTTAGAATAACGAAAATGATTGAAACTTTTATTAAAAAATGATTAATATGTAAAGAATATATAAAATAGAATTGGATGATATGTCGAATGAATAACATAAAGAAATTTTTTCAGTATATTAGCAAGAATGCTAAATATATTGACTATCCGTTAGTAATTACATATTTGTTGTTATGTCTCATTGGCTTAGTCATGGTATATAGTGCAAGTATGGTTGCAGCCACTAAAGGTTCTTTAACAGGTGGTGTACCAGTAACAGGAACATATTTTTATACTAGGCAATTAATGTACGTAATTATGAGTATCATTCTTGTTTTTTTTATGGCATTCGTGATGAATGTGAAGTTACTAGAAACGATTAAGTTTCAAAAGTGGATGATGCTTGGCATTATCTTATTGTTAGTAGCAACCCTATTAGTAGGAAGTAATATTAATGGTTCGAAAAGTTGGATTAATTTAGGTTTTATGAATTTACAAGCATCAGAATTATTGAAAATTGCCTTGATATTATATATTCCATATATGATTGAAAAGAAAAGGCCAAAAGTATTTAAAAATCCTAAGCTCATGACTTCTCCAATTATTTTATCTGCTATTTGTATCGGCCTTGTATTTTTACAACGCGATGTTGGTCAAACATTATTGATTTTAATAATTTTTTTCTCAATATTATTTTATGCAGGCATTGGAGTTCAAAAATCGCTAAAATATGGGTTAATGATACTCACAGGTATTGTGCTCATAGGTGGCTTGTTTTTACTGATAGGACTTGTGCCAGATTATTTAACTGCCAGATTTAGTACGCTTACAGATCCATTCAGCAATGAAGGTGGCACAGGTTACCATATTTCTAATTCATTAATTGCAATTGGTAATGGTGGTTTGTTAGGCCGTGGTTTGGGAAACAGTATTATGAAGTTAGGTTACTTGCCTGAACCACATACTGACTTTATTTTCTCCATTATTTGTGAGGAACTTGGACTTGTTGGAGGACTAATTGTCATTTGCTTATTATTCTTTATTGTATATAGAGCATTTGAACTTGCGAGTAAGACGAGTTCATACTTTTATAAACTAGTTTGTGTAGGTGTTGCTAGCTATATAGGTAGTCAAACATTTGTCAATTTAGGTGGTATTTCAGGTACGATACCTTTAACTGGTGTTCCATTACCATTTATTAGCTTTGGTGGGTCGTCAATGATCAGTCTAAGTATTGCAATGGGGCTATTATTAATTACCGCTAAACAAATTAAAGTCGATGAATCGAAAAAAAGACAACAGCGTAAACATACGCACCATTTTAGTGTTCCAAAAAATGGTTAATACGCGCATAATAAGCAAACGATTCAACATGTTGATGTTGAAAACGTTTGCTTATTTTTTTAACTATATCATTTACTTTTGAAAAACTTAGCAAATACAGTGCTTTTAATAAGTTAAAGTTATCAATAATGATAACTTTGTATTATGTTATTTTTATGATATAATCTCTTTTAAATACGGTAGGTATCAAATTTTAAGAACTCATTGCAATAAAAAAGATAGTATTATGGTAAAAATATAAGCACTAGTCATATTGTAATTTTAAATAATGTGAAAACTATTTTACTGTATACATAGTTCGTATTTTGCTATAATCAATTTTATATCCAACTTTTTAGAAAATTCAAAATTTAAGGGGGACCATGATTTGAAACAAATTAATAAACTTATGGTAGCCAATCGTGGAGAAATAGCAATAAGGATTTTTAGGGCTGCAACAGAATTAAATGTTAAAACGGTTGCGATTTATTCAAATGAAGATAAAGGATCATTACATAGATATAAAGCTGATGAGTCATATTTAGTTGGGAAAGATTTAGGACCAGCAGAATCATATTTGGATATAGAGCGCATCTTAGATGTTGCGAAACGTGCAGGAGTGGACGCAATTCATCCTGGTTATGGATTTTTAAGCGAAAATGAAACTTTTGCCAAACGTTGCCAAGAAGAGGGGATTAAGTTTATCGGACCACGTGTCGAACATTTAGACATGTTTGGTGATAAAGTTAAGGCAAGAACTACAGCAATTAATGCTGATTTAAGAGTTATTCCAGGTACAGATGGACCAATTGATAATCAATCCGATGCAATTGCCTTTGCAAATGAAGCCGGCTATCCTTTGATGATTAAAGCTACAAGTGGTGGTGGTGGAAAGGGCATGCGTATTGTGCGTTCCGAAGATGAATTAGAGGAAGCATTCCACAGAGCAAAATCTGAAGCGGAAAAATCTTTTGGTAATAGCGAGGTTTATATTGAAAAATATATAGATAATCCAAAGCACATTGAAGTACAAGTCATTGGTGATGAACATGGTAACATTGTTCATTTATATGAACGTGATTGTTCTGTTCAAAGACGTCATCAAAAAGTTGTTGAAGTTGCGCCATCTGTTGCACTTACTGATGATTTGAGAGAACGTATATGTGACGCTGCAATTCAATTAATGGAGAAAATTGAGTATGTGAATGCTGGCACAGTTGAATTTTTAGTATCTGGAGACGATTTTTATTTCATAGAAGTCAATCCACGTGTACAAGTTGAGCATACGATTTCTGAGATGGTGACTGGCGTAGATATAGTTAAAACTCAAATTCTTGTAGCTGATGGTGAAAAGCTATTTGATAATGAAATTGGCATGCCACAACAAAAAGATATTCAAACATTAGGTTATGCAATTCAATGTCGTATTACAACTGAAGATCCAACAAATGACTTTATGCCAGATACTGGTAGAATAATAGCTTATCGTTCAAGCGGTGGCTTCGGAGTCAGACTTGACGCTGGTGATGGCTTCCAAGGTGCAGAAATTTCACCGTATTATGATTCATTACTTGTAAAATTATCAACACATGGTATGACATTTAAACAAGCAAATGAAAAAATGGACCGTTCATTACAAGAAATGCGTATTCGTGGTGTGAAAACAAATGTACCATTTTTAATTAATGTTATGAGAAATACACAATTTAAGACTGGCGACTACACAACTAAGTTTATCGAAAGTACGCCAGAATTATTTGATATTGAGCCTACATTAGATAGAGGTACGAAAACGTTAGAGTATATTGGTAATGTATCTATCAATGGTTTTCCTAACGTAGAAAAAAGACCGAAACCAATTTATGAAACGTCACCAATCCCTCAGGTTCAAAAAAAGGTTGTCGAAAAATTTGAAGGTACTAAGCAGTTATTAGATCATAAAGGACCACAAGCAGTTGCAGAATGGTTGAAACAGCAAGAGGATGTATTAATTACAGATACTACTTTCAGAGATGCACATCAATCATTGTTGGCTACACGCGTACGTACTAAAGATATGATGAATATTGCTTCTAAAACAGCTGATGTAATGAAAGATAGTTTTTCATTAGAAATGTGGGGCGGTGCAACATTTGATGTTGCTTACAACTTCTTAAAGGAAAATCCATGGGAAAGACTTGAAAGATTGAGAAAAGCTATTCCAAATGTTTTATTCCAAATGCTTTTACGTGCGTCTAACGCTGTTGGCTATAAAAATTATCCAGATAATGTCATTAAAAAATTTGTGAAAGAAAGTGCTGATGCAGGTATAGATGTCTTCCGTATTTTTGATTCGTTAAACTGGATAGATCAAATGAAAGTAGCAAATGAAGCAGTTCAAGAAGCAGGTAAGATTTCAGAGGGCGCTATTTGCTATACAGGAGATTTTTTAAATGCAAATCGTTCTGATATTTACACGTTAAATTACTACGTAAATATGGCAAAAACACTTGAATCAGAAGGATTCCATATATTAGCTATTAAAGATATGGCTGGTTTATTAAAACCGAAAGCAGCTTACGAATTAATCGGTGAGTTAAAAGCAGCAGTTGACTTACCAATTCATTTACACACACATGATACGAGTGGTAATGGACTTTTAACTTATAAAGAAGCTATTGATGCGGGCGTAGATGTTATTGATACAGCAGTTGCATCAATGAGTGGTTTAACAAGTCAACCAAGTGCTAATTCATTGTATTATGCACTGAATGGTTTCGGTAGAAGCATGCGTGCAGACATTGATGGAATGGAAGAGTTATCACATTATTGGGGTACTGTACGTCAATACTATAGCGATTTCGAAAGTGATATTAAGTCACCTAACACAGAAATTTATCAGCATGAAATGCCAGGTGGACAATATTCTAATTTACGTCAACAAGCGAAAAGTTTAGGCTTAGGCAACAGATTTAATGAAGTAAAAGATATGTATAAGCGTGTTAATTTCTTATTCGGTGATATTGTTAAAGTAACACCTTCATCAAAAGTTGTTGGCGATATGGCCTTATACATGGTTCAAAATGATTTAGATGAGCAATCTGTAATAAAAGATGGACATAAATTAGATTTCCCTGAATCAGTAGTATCATTCTTTAAAGGAGAAATTGGTCAGCCAGTTAATGGCTTCAATAAAGACCTACAAAAGGTAATATTGAAAGGTCAACCCCCATTAACTGAACGGCCAGGGGAATATTTAAAGCCAGTTGATTTCGAAACAGTAAGACAAGAATTAGAGGAAAAACAACAAAAAGAAGTCACTGAACAAGATGTCATCAGTTATGTGTTATATCCAAAAGTGTATGAACAATTTATTGCTACGCAAGAACAATATGGAAATGTATCACTTTTAGATACACCAACATTTTTCTTTGGCATGAGAGCAAATGAGACTGTAGAAATAGAAATTGATACAGGAAAACGATTGATTATTACACTTAAAACGATTACAGAACCTGATGAAAAAGGTGTACGTACAATATTTTATGATATGAATGGTCAGGCAAGACGTATCTTCATACAAGATGAAAATGTTAAAGCCAATGCAAATGTTAAACCAAAAGCGGATAAACTAAATCCAAATCACATTGGTGCACAAATGCCTGGATCAGTTACAGAAGTTAAAATTGCTGAGGGTGAATCTGTGACGAGTGGACAAGCATTATTGATCACTGAAGCTATGAAGATGGAAACAACGATTCAAGCACCGTTTGATGGTGTCGTAAGAAAAGTAACAGTACAAAATGGCGATGCCATTGAAACAGGCGACTTATTAATAGAAATTGAAAAAGAACAAGAAGATTAAACTAAAAATGGCTGTGATACGGTTAATGTATCACAGCCATTTTATATGTTAATTAAAGTGGATTATCCACCACTTCGTATAGTTCTTAGCATCAATACAATAAAGTATGCAATCAATCCAAACAATATTGTTATGAATAATGCGTGTAATAGAGCGATTAATAAATTCACTTCAGTAATAATAGATAAAGCACCTGTTATCACTTGTAAAATTATTAAAATAAATGCAGCGGTATAGCCGAAACGAATTGTTCGATTTTCTTTGTAATTATTAATTGCATGAACAAACGTGATTAAAATCCAAATAAAAGCGATTAAAGCCATACCTCTGTGAGTGAAGTTCACCCAATCTTGAACGTTATGAGGTATTAAATCATTAAATGGAAGCGGCCATTGCCCATAAGCTAAACTTGCTTCTTTATGTCTAACTAACGCACCAGTATATATCGTTAAGTATACAATGATTGCCATAATCCATGTATAAATTCTAAGCGGCTTACGAATAAATAATTCATCAGCTTCGTATTTACGGTCTACTTCAAAGATAATTAAAGTTAAAACAAATACTGAAGAAAATGAAATTAATGAAATACCAAAATGTAATGCCAAAACATAATCGTTTTGTTGCCACATTACTGCTGCTGCACCAACAAGTGCTTGCAATAAAAGGAAACCAATACTAATCATGCATAACGGTTTAACTTCTTTGATATAACCAATGTGTTTCCAAGCAACAATCACTAGCCATAAAACAAGAATTAAAGATAGACCTGATACTGCACGATGACTTAATTCAATTATTGTTTGTATAGGCAAATTTTGAGGTAAAAAAGCACCATGACATAATGGCCAGTCAGAGCCACAACCATCAGCTGAACCAGTTTTAGTAACCAACGCGCCTCCTAGCTGTACAAATGCCATTATTATCGCTGCCAATACAGATAACCATTTCAGGTTTTTTTTGTTAAACAAGAATTAACCCCCCACAAATAAATAAAACAGATATGAGTAATGATTCAGCTACAATGATACCAATCATTTGTAGTTTGAACCATAGACTCTTTACATTTACTTTTTTATTTTTAAATAAAACTTAACTATTATTATAACAAGAAATACGCTTCTAATTGTGTCACAAAAATGACTATTTGTGAATGTCGATAAAGTGTCACAAATAACTTTGTATAAATGTAGTCAATCACCGTAAATTGATATATCATTGTATTATATGGAAAAATTAGGAGGGAAATTATGAACAAAGAACAAACTTTGTCGCATAATTCTAGTCGTGTAACGTTTAAAGAGTTACAACAAATTATTAAAATGGGACTAGTTCAGGGCAATTTAATTCCAGCATTTGCTGGTTCATGGCTTGCAATTGTGTTGGCAAATCATTCCTTCCTCTCGTCAATACCACAGATTTTAATGATGTTGGTAGGTTCGACATTAATTATGGGGGGCGCATGCGCTTTAAATAATTACTATGATCAAGATATTGACAGTATCATGCCAAGTAAACAGCAAAGACCTTCAGTTAATGGAAAAATTTCAAATAGAAATTTATTATTACTTAGTTTTGGAATGATGCTCGTAGGGGAAGCATTATTATTTGCTTTAAATATACCATCTGGTGTAATAGGATTGTTAGGTATTGTTGGATATGTGTCATTTTATTCAATTTGGTCTAAACGTCATACAGTTTGGAATACAGTGATTGGGAGTTTTCCTGGTGCTGTGCCACCGTTAATAGGTTGGACAGCTATTGAAGGCAATATTAGTATGGTTGCTGTAGCGCTTTTCTTAGTAATATTTTGTTGGCAACCAGTACATTTTTATGCATTGGCAATAAAGCGTAAAGATGAATATAGTTTGGCAAATATTCCAATGTTACCTTCTGTTAAAGGTTTCAAACGCACGAGAGTGAGTATGTTTATCTGGCTAGTATTGTTATTACCACTACCATTATTATTGAATGATCTTGGTACAACATTTATCATATTAGCTACATTATTAAATTTAGGCTGGTTATATTTAGGTTTAACGAGTTTTAAAAAAGATTCAGATCAAACAAAATGGGCAACAAAAATGTTTATTTACTCTTTAAACTATTTAGTAGTTTTCTTCGTACTCGTTGTTGTTGTTTCATTGATTAAAATGTTCTAATAAATATTAATAAGGATGGAATATATGAATTTACCAATCTTACCTACAATTAGCACAACATGTATAGTGATAAGCGCAATCCTTATTGCAATAGGATGGCGTAAAATATGGAAAAGAGAAATCGAAAGTCATAAAAAATTTATGTTACTTGCTGCTATATTTGCGCTAACTTTCTTTATTATTTATGCTTCGAGAACGATATTTATTGGTAATACTGCTTTTGGTGGCCCAGATTCAATTAAGATTTATTATACAATCTTTTTAATTTTTCATATCAATTTAGCTACCATCGGTGGTCTGCTAGGACTTTTCCAAATCATCACTGCGTTCAAAGACAAATTTAAACTTCATAGATTTGTAGGACCAATTGCATCAATTGTTTGGTTTTGTACTGCTATCACAGGAGTGATGGTTTATGTATTGCTCTATGTATTATATCCAGGCGGAGAAACAACATCATTGTTGAAAGCAACTTTCGGTTTTATAAATATACTTAGTTAAAGTATTGATGGACTAAGCTGAAATAATCATTATATCTAAAAATAACCTGAGACACTGCAGTGTCTCAGGTTATTTTTATTTTAAAGTTGCAGTTGCAGATGTTATCTGTTTAAGTGGTAGATTCTTTTTATAATTTTTGTAACTCAAGATTTGTGTGTGGTTTCATTCAAATAATTTAAATAAAAATTTTAAAAAAGCGACTTAAGATAAATACCTTTTTAAGTGTTTAGCCGTAACAGAAGTAGTGGTTGCTAATAGACCATCTGGATTTCCTTGGTAAAGTAATTTACCACCTTTGTTTCCAGCATATGGCCCTATATCAATAATCCAGTCTGCATTTGTCATCATCGTTAAATTATGTTCAATGATAATTACTGTGTTACCTTGGTCAATTAAATTATCAAAACAAGTTAAAATAATTGGTATATCATCTTCATGTAAGCCAGTAGTAGGTTCATCAAATACAAAAATGTGATTACTCACAACGTGTGTCAAATATTTACTGAGCTTAACACGTTGTATTTCTCCACCAGATAATGTATCAAGTGTTTGTCCTAAATTCATATAATTTAAACCTGTTGCTTTCAGTGATTGCAAAGGCTGTGCAATAGATTGATTTGTATTAAAAAAGTTTAAAGCTTCATCCACTGTTAAGTTCAATATCTCTGCTATAGAATAGCCTGAGATAGTTGCATTTAAAACTTCAGGTTTATATCTTTTACCACCACAAACATTACAAATTTGGGTGAAGTCTGGCATAAATGCAAGCTCCGTTTTTAGCACGCCTTTTCCATGACACTCAGGACAGGCGCCTTCAGAGTTGTAACTGAATAATGACTTCTTCAACCCTGTATTTTTACTGAAATAGGTACGAACATCATCAAATATATCTAGGTATGTTAACAAATGAGAACGACTTGAAGCGTGTACGGGCTTTTGATCGATAATAATAGCGTCTTCATCGTTTTGTAAGCCGCCATGTATAAGTGTGCTCTTGCCAGAACCAGCTACACCAGTTACAACGGTCATTGCATGTTTAGGAATACGAACTGAAATATCTTTTAAATTGTTTTGCGTCATATGATTTAAGTCAATAAACGCATCTGTCTGTCTTATGGATGATTTCAATTTATGTTTTTTCTTTAATGCTTTTCCAGTACTGGAATTTGATGATAATAAATCAGAATAGTTACCAGTGAAAACAATTTCACCACCATTTTTTCCAGCATAGGGCCCTAAATCTATGATGTGATCTGCAATTTTGATAACGTCAGGGTCATGTTCTACTACTAGAACTGTGTTACCTTTATTTTTTAAAGATTGAATGATTTCATTTATTTTTTGAATATCCTCAGGATGTAGCCCGATGCTCGGTTCATCTATGATATATACTAAGTCACTTAAAGGGCTATTTAGATGCCTGATAAGTTTAATACGTTGAGATTCTCCACCAGACAGCGTTTTTGTTTCACGATCTAAAGTGAGATAATTAAGTCCAATATAACTAAGAGCTTCTAATTGCTTTAACAAAGGGCTAATTATAAATTGTGCTTTGGTAGAATCTAATTTTTGAATGAAAGTCATTGCTTCGTCAATAGATAAGTGCGTGAACTCAGCGATATCTAAGCCATTAATTTTGGATTGTAATACATTTTGATTTAATCTTTTACCACCACATGTTGGGCATTTTTTTGATGTCACAACTCTTTCAATATCGTGTTTGAATTTATTTTTTTCAAAATTGTCATTTAATAGAAAAGAACGTCTAAATCGATGAATAAGTCCTTCGAATTTTGCAGTTTTTGGCCAGTTTTCTGGAGGGTTTTTCAATTTGGTAGGTTTTGTGTATAACAGTGTATCCAATTCTTTTTTATCATAATGTTTCAATTTCTTGTCATTATCAAATAAACCAGAATATAAATAACGTTTACCGCGCCAACTATCCGGTCTGAAAGAGGGAAAACGGATTGCATCTTCATTTAAAGATTTTTCAAAATCTAACAGTTCTTCCAAGTTAATATCTTCTACGTATCCAAGGCCAGAACATGTTTCGCACATACCATTTGGATTATTGAAAGAAAAAATGTCAGAATATCCTACAAAAGGTGTTCCGATACGAGACCATAATAAACGCACTGAAGCATAAATATCGGAAATTGTACCTACTGTAGACCGTGAATTACCACCTAACCTTTTTTGATTGATAATCATAGCTACTGGTAAATGTTCTATTAAATCTACATTTGCTTTACTAAATTGTTTTAATTGATTTTGTATATATGTAGAATATGTTTCGTTAAGTAAACGTTCAGATTCGGCAGCAATTGTATTGAAGACTAATGATGACTTACCTGAACCAGAACGACCAGTGAATACAGAAATTTTATGTTTTGGTATATCTAAAGAAATATCTTTTAAATTATTTTGTTTCGCACCATGTATACGAATGATTGACATATTTGTCACCCCTTCATTTATTTTATACCCAAAATTCTCTTGTATATTACGTCATGTACATATAATATATGATGAAAATGTAAAGGGTTTATTACAAATTAACAAATTTGAGGACATGCCTTGCTTGTATCTGTCATAAACATGTACAATGAACCAAAGAATAATGTAGGTGGATGAGCGATGAAGAAACTAATAATTAAAGTTATTGGTGTATTATTATTGATTTGTTTTATAATTTATCTATTTTACTCACCGCGTTTGAAATTTGATGTTTTAGAAAATCCTAATAAAGAAACTTCAAAAACAACACAAAACAAAGATTTTCAAAACAAAAAAACAAATGTTGAAAATCCTAAACTTAAAAAAGGTGTGGGTACTTGGATTGGACAAGATTTACATAATTTAACTGATAATTATGGACAAGCAGATAGGGTCTATTCATATAAAGGTGGTTTTAAAAACTACGTATATAAACAAAAAAATCAGTATTATCTTGTCACAACGAAAAAAAATAAAATTAAATCAGTTTATGCCACTGGTAAAAATGCTAACGTTAATCCAGTTGAAATTGGTGATAATGCAGCGCATGTTTTTGAAAAGTACAGTATCAATCCAGAGCCAACGATTAAAGCTAATGGAAAAGCGTATGAAATAGAACTTTCAGATTCAGATATGAAAACACAGACACTTATAAAATTCAATAATGTTTACGCACAAGTATATATTGATCAACAAGCTAATGAAATCGTAGGTGTAAGATATTTAGATAGTGAAGCATTAATAGCATTCAAACCCTATCAAATGATTACTGCGCAAGAAGATAAAAAAGTGAAAAATAATTATAAAAAAATACCATATGAACAAAATGCAAATCAATTGATGACACTTTATGAAATAACTAATGAGATGCGCAAATTAAAAGATGCTAAGCCTTTAAAAATCAATAATGACGTAGCTCATATTGCATCATATAATTTGTACGAAGCAATTGATACTGATAGTGTAGAATTTACAGAAGATGCCTTGAAACAAAAGCTTAATGAACAAAATATTTCTTTTGTTTCTACTAGTCAAAATGTAGGATATGATTTTAACGAAGTACCAACTTTAATCCATAGTTGGTTAAATTCTGATATTCATAGATCAAGGATGTTAAATTCTAAATACAATGAAGTCGGCGGCGAAGTGTCAAACGGTTATTATACAATTATTTTCATTGAAGATAAGTAGGAGAGGATATAATGATAACAGAAGAAACTTTGAACATTCTTGATGATATTGAATATTTAAGTGATAAAATACTTGATTCACGATTATATCATTCATTTAAAATAGCAGAACAAAATTTACAAGAAAATGATGAAGCGCATTTACTCTATCAAGCTTTTTTAAAATCAAAAGAGCAATATGACGAAATAATGAGATTTGGAAAATATCATCCAGATTATCAAAAAGTGATGTTAGAAACACGTAAACGAAAACGTGCTTATGAAATGCTACCAGTAGTTATGGATTACAAACAAAAAGAAGTTGCATTACAAGATTTAATAGACGAGGTTATAGTGAAAATAGCTTATGCTGTATCTGAAAATGTAAAGATAGAAACAGGTAATCCATTTTTCCAAAAAGATGCAAGTGGTTGTGCAACAGGTGGTTCTTGTAGCTGTTCCTTATAGCAAATCAGTGCTGAAATGTTAATTAATATAAAAGCTGGGCACTTGTAGTGACCCAGCTTTTATATAACTATTTATTTTGATAGGTGTTTTTAAATCGTTCTGCTAAATCAGGTCTGTCAGTGACTATAGTATGCACCTCGTTTTTGGCTAAATCATTCATTAAATCTAGATTATTAATACCATAAAAACCAGGGACAATATTACGTTCATTTAACCACTGTATAAATTTAGGTGAAGTCAATTTAATACCTTTAAACGTCACTGGCATTTGAAATGTATGTGCTTGTGGTTTAAATGTGTTACCTAAACCTGATTTGAATTTTAAGAAGCCTTCTGCCACTTCGCTCTGACTTGCTCCAATAGCTATTGTGTAGTTGCTTACTTTTTTGAACCTTTCAATTTGATCGCTTTGAAAACTAGTAACTAAAACACGATTTTGCGCGTGGTTTTTAACAATGATATCATAAATGATTTTAGGTGCTAATTTACCTTGATCACTTTGTGAATCATCTTTAAGGTCAACATTTATAAGTGTGTTAGGATATAATTTTAATAATTCATCAAAAGTTAGTATTTTAGTGTCAGTGTGATTACGATAAGGTGTTAACCCGTTTAAATCCGTAAAATGATAACCTGCGTCTAATTGCTTTAATTCTGTTAAAGTATGTGTTGCTACTTTTCCTGAGCCGTTTGTCGTACGATCAACATCTGCATCATGAAAAACCACTAATTGTTGATCTTTAGTCAATCTCACATCAATTTCGAATCCATCAATATGATGTGATAAAGCATTGTCAAATGCGAGTTTTGTCAGTTCAGGTTTCACTGCCATACCACCACGGTGTGCGAAGATATACGGTGCAGGCTTAGAGAAAAAAGGCGGGATTTCTTGGTTCATAGGTTTAGCTTTATATTTTGAAAAGAAAATAACACTACCTACTAAACCAACCGTACCTAGAAATGCACCTTTTATTAATTTGTTAATTGTTGTCATGCGCAAATCCTCCTTGATTTGAGTATATACAGTAATATAGCAAATGTTAGCTATTGTTCAAAATAATTGTTATTTATTAATCGAATTAGACATGATATTATAAAGTGGCTAATAAATGGAGTGATAATTGTATGAATATTGTATCTAGAACAAGTTTAGTTATATATTTAAAACATATGAAACACGAACGCCAAATTAGAAAATTTGGACATATTGTCAGTACGAATAAGCTACAACGCAATGTTATTATGTATATAAATGAAGAAGAAGCGGACACAATTGTAGATAAACTTATGAACTTAAAATATGTAAAACATATTGCAGGTTCTCCTTATAAATATCTTAAAAAGGAATATCCCAAAGAACAACATGAATTTTCTTGATTATATGATACTTAAATAAATTTTTAATTAACAAGCAAAGTCACTTTAGATTTAAATATAGCTACGTGACTTTGTTTTATTTACTATTATTGTAATGGTGGTATCCATCTTTGAAGTCGCAATACACTGATTAGATAATTGAAATAAATATTGTTGGAATGAAAATGCTCAGGTGGTTGCACATCAATTTCTTTTACATCAATGTTGAAACGTGTTGCTTGTTCATTAATTAAATCGAATTTTTTGTTTGAATGAGGATATGGATATTTAACCGCATTTACCATAATATACATCGCTTGGAAATGTTTACCATGTGTAGGTTTCATAATAATCGCCACTGAAGATAATTGTTTATCAAAAGTAGGGGTGTGGAAATAAACGATATGCTCAATTCTTGCATGATTGTATTCTATAAGTGTTGTAAATTCAAATAAGTCTGTAAGGCCTTCGCCCAATTGTATAAATGCTTGTTTCATTTTGCCCCTCCTTTCATGCAGTATGTATTATATAAAAATAACTTAAAGAATGGAAGTGTTTCTCAATGAGAGTGATTTCTGGAATCCATAAAAGTAAACCATTAGAAAGTATGGAAGGCCGTAACACTCGGCCTACGATGGACAAAGTTAAGGAAGGTATTTTTAACAGCCTACATGAAGTATCAGGTATCGGGTTAGATTTATTTGCTGGAAGTGGTGCTTTGGGTATTGAAGCATTGTCTCGGGGAATGGAAAAAGTAATTTTTGTAGATCAAAATTTTAAAGCAATAAAAATCATCAAAGCGAACCTTCAACATTTAAACATCTCTGACCAAGCGGAAGTATATAAAAATAATGCGGATAGAGCCCTTAAAGCACTTTCAAAAAGAGCGATGCAATTTGATGTTATATTTTTAGACCCACCTTATGATAAAGGATTAATTGATGAAGCACTGGACGGAATTATAAAGTTTAATTTATTAAAAGAAAATGGTATTATCGTTTGTGAGTTCAATCATAAAGAAGAGATTGATACAAAATCATTTCATGTGATTAAAAGATATCATTATGGATTAACAGACACTTTGTTATTAGAAAAAGGAGATTAAAATGTCTACAACTAAAGCAGTGATTCCAGGAAGTTTTGATCCAATTACATATGGCCATATTGACATCATTGATAGGAGTGCCGATCGTTTCGATGAATTGCATATTTGTGTTTTGAAAAATAACAACAAGTCGGGGACCTTTTCAGTTGATGAGCGCATTGAATTAATAGAAGCATCTGTAAAACACCTTGATAATGTTACAGTACATCATTTTAATGGATTACTTGTAGATTTTTGTGATGAAATTGGTGCGCAAACAATTATTAGAGGATTAAGAGCTGTAAGTGATTTTGAATACGAATTGAGATTGACTTCAATGAACAAAAAGTTAAATAGTAATGTAGAAACTATGTACATGATGACAAGTACAAATTATTCCTTTATTAGTTCGAGTGTAGTGAAAGAAGTGGCTGCATATAAGGCTAATGTATCAGATTTTGTACCAGAACATGTTGAAAAAGCGTTGAATGAAAAATTCAAGAAATGATAAAGAACCACTTCCCAACTTGTTGGG
>NZ_JAESNB010000008.1:2291-766694 GCF_017893435.1 Staphylococcus sp. GDB9P120P | reverse complement strand
CTTGTTGGGTTAGTGGTTCTTTATGCATTCAGCAGAATGAAAGAAAGTAAACGTTGCACACTTCACGGTGAACAATTGAAGATAAAAGGGTGATAATCATTAACTTTAACTCGAGTTTATTATTTAATAAATTAAAAGAAACGAAATTAGCATTTTCATTGAAAGATTTAAATATAGAAACCTGGAATCAAGATTATGAAGCTATCAATTTTATTTTTAATAACATCACTTTTAAAAGTAGATTAGCTAAAAAAACACCGAAGAAACACGGCTACTTTGTTGCAATATGGCATAAAAATAATCAAGGGAACAATGTACCTTTTACTTATGATGAAATAGCAGATAAATTAGTTGTTAATATTATAGATGGTGTACAAAAAGGACAATTCGTTTTTCAAAAAGAAATACTCATGCACAAGGGTATAATTAGTTCTGAAAATAAAAAAGGGAAAATGGCTTTTCGTGTTTATCCAAGTTGGGAAAAGGATTTAAACAAAACTGCGCAGCTTAGTCAAAAATGGCAACTCGAATATTTTGTTGATTTGTCAAATGATGTTGATGAACAAAAGATAATTGAATTATATACATAGTGTTGACGCAAGATATCTAATATAAACATCCACTATTTTTTTTTTTCGTCTAATTGCGAACAATAAATGATACATAGGTATTTTTTGTAATGAAAAGTAAAGTGAAAGTGATTCAAACAATCTATTGTTTGAAATATAAATTGAAATACTATCATAATAAACGAGCCGAATACTAAAGTGTCCTACTATAAAAAAGCCTGAGTATGAAATTTTTATAAATTCATGCTCAGGCTGATTATACTAGAAATGAAATTTTAAATGTTTTCGAGTAGTAATTATTCATTTTAAACGCGTAATACATGTGTATTAAAATCTGTTTCTGTACGATTAGAAAGCAAATTATAAATGTGTGTTGAATGGATTTCTTGCTCAAATAAATGCGCATTTTGTTGATTTAGTTGCGTAATGAAATGACGTTCTGGAAATTTTTTCTTTAAGTATTTTAAATATTGTTGACCTTTTGATGACATACCAAGGATATGCACTGCTTTTATGTCGTTATGTTTATGCTGGTGTTGAAAGTTTAGTAAAATATTCATTAATATACGTTGTATATGCGTATATGTATATCTCTTTGTTTTAATCAACGACATTAAATGCTCAAATGATGAGGCATATCTGATTTTATCTAATATGCGATTTTCTAATCCTTCCCTCATCGTATAGATATTTTTCAATGAATTTGTTGTATGACTTAAAATAGCATATTTAATATACGGAAATGTATCTTCTACAGTCGCGTGTGGTTCTTGATAAAGCTGTTGTATTGAGTTAGGAACAACCGATTTCCATAGGTCATTTTGAGTTTGTAATGCATTGCGAATGGCAGTGCCACTAGCGAAATTTAAGTTTGAAATGTTGAAATCATGGTGATGACTACTTTCTCTTGATATCGTCCAAGGTTTGATATGTGGTGCTAACTTTTGAATTGCCCGCATATAAGAAATACCTAGTGTATTATTTGGAGAAGATAATAACGTATGATTGTTTAAAAGTTCACTTAATATTCTGGGATAACTTTTGCCTTCTTTTAGTTTCATTGAAAATTCAGATGTTTGTTCTATTTTAGAGATGTCTTTTTGCAATTCATGAAATGAATCGATATCACCTGATTCACTACCAAATGATAGATGATTTGCGTCAACATAACTTGCTATTTGGACAGCTGTTTCTGCAAAATATTGTCCTGCTGATAAAGCAGCTACTGCTGGCAATTCAATGACTAAATCGACAGCACTCAATGCCATTCGGGTGCGTATAAATTTATTATATATAGCTGGTTGCCCTCTCATAACAAAATTACCACTCATAATGGCTATTGATATTTCAGAATCGGTTATTGACTTTGATGTCTGGGCATGGTATAAGTGACCATTGTGGAAAGGATTATATTCAGTGACTAGTGCAACGCTTTTCATTTGCAATTCTCCCTTTCAGAATTCATTATAGATATTGTATCAGATTAATTTGTGTTAAGAAAAAATCTTGACAACTTTTATCTATAAAGTTAAAATAAATTTTGTGCTTGTTAGAGGTGAAGCCATATGAAATGGTCAATAACACAATTAAGAAAATTCCAAGATAAACCATTTGAGTTCCATCAAACGGTGAATTTTGATCATTTAGTAAAATCATTAGATTTAATAGATCTATCTGATATTGATGTTGAGGGTGAACTAACTGTCAAATCAAATGAAGTCATTGCAGATATGCATATAACTGGAACCTATACGATGGCATGTGCCCGTACGTTAGTACCAGTCGAAGTTCCTATTGATATAAAATCACAAGAAATTTTTGATTTAGAAGGTAACGAGTATATAAGTGATGACGAGGAAGATGAGCATTATCATGATGTCACAGACGGCATGATTAATCTAAAAGATATTGCTGAAGAACTTGTTATTATAGAAAAGCCAATGCGTGCTTTTGCAAATAATAGCGATCAGATGTTACGTGAAGGTAATGGTTGGGAAGTTATTGACGAGGAACAAGCGGTTGAGCTTGCTGAAGAAGAGGAAACTGAGCAAATCGATCCTAGGCTTCAAAAACTACAACAATTATATGACGAAGAGCAATAGCGGATTTAAATAATTTATAGTATAATAGATTATTGAGTCTGAAAATAATTTAGTAATGTATGAATATAAGGAGGATATATCATGGCAGTACCAAAAAGAAGAACGTCAAAAACAAGAAAAAATAAACGTCGTACTCATTTTAAAATTTCAGTACCTGGTATGACAGAATGCCCAAATTGTGGTGAATACAAATTATCTCACCGTGTTTGTAAGAACTGTGGTTCATACAAAGGTGAAGAAGTTGTATCTAAATAATTTCATTTATTTAAAGGCTAATGTATAGCCGAGATTAATCGTTCATTAATTATTCATATAATAATTTTTGAGCGATTTTTTATTTTATAATACTAATGCTATATACAATTGATGGGTTGTGTAAATGATGATTGAAATAAATGCACAAGTAATTTTAGAAAAAATAGAAAAAAGTGATAGCGAATGGTTATATAATCAGTTTAGTGATTATTTCCAAGAAATTTCTTCCTATCACGAATTAGAAAGATTATTGAAATCTTATAATACAATTAGGCATAAAAATATATTATATAAACACATACAACTCAATTATAAAGAAGAATACATATGGTTGGATGTAAAGCAAACATCTGGTATTAGTGTGACTTTAAATAAATATCATGAAATTATTGGTTTCGTTCTTATGCCTATCAACTTGGCAAACAGGCATAAAGAAACGAAATTAAGGTATACG
Organism: Staphylococcus sp. GDB9P120P; assembly: GCF_017893435.1. NCBI lineage: Bacteria > Bacillati > Bacillota > Bacilli > Caryophanales > Staphylococcaceae > Staphylococcus > Staphylococcus sp. GDB9P120P. Next base: position 763,314 of record NZ_JAESNB010000008.1, on the reverse strand, counting down.
ATACCAGTTCCAAACAGTTGGTTTGTTTACGCTGGCGGAGAAAATGAACTTTTAAACCATCATTACTCATACAAAAATCAAAGTCATGCATTAGATTTAGTTTTTGTGAAGGATCATCTTACTTATCAGGGCAATCCTAATAGCTGTGAAAGTTATTATAGTTATGGTCAAAGTGTGATTGCACCAGCAAATGGCGTTGTAATAGACATTGTAGACGGAATACCAGATGCACCATCGGGTGAAAATAATATGAAACACCCTGAAGGGAATTACATCATTATTAAACATACAAGCAAAGAGTATAGTATGATAGCATATCTTAAACCAGACACATTTGAAGTGAATGTTGGAGATTATATAAGACGTGGGCAATTAATTGCACGAGTAGGAAATTCGGGTAACACAATGGAACCGCACATACATTTTCAAATTATGAATCAAAGCAACCCACAATTCGCCAAAACTTATAAGATTAGGTTACTAGATAACGTTTTGCCTGAAAAAGGTGATATGGTAAGTTATAGTGGAGACAGTATTATTATAGAAAATCAATTTGACTTAGCTAGAAGATGTAAGCAATTAAGTTCTAATATTAGGCATATATTTAAAAATTGAAATAAAGAGGCTATATTATGGAAATGATAACTTCTGCACAAAATAATAAAATTAAAAGTGCAAATAAATTAAAAAAGAAACGTGAAAGAGATAAAACAGGTCATGTACTTATCGAAGGTGTACATTTAATTGATGAAGCATATAAGAGTAATATAAAAATATTACAATTATTCGCAATTGATATCGATAGACTAGATGAGCAATTAGTGAATGATGCAGAAGAAGTATATGAAATAAATATAAAAGTTGCGGAATCATTGTCTGGTACGGTAACACCACAAGGATTCTTTGCGATTATAGAAAAAGTACATTATGAGGAACGCGCATATCAGCAAGTACTACTGTTAGATCGTATTCAAGATCCAGGTAATATGGGGACATTAATACGTACTGCGGATGCGGCAGGTATTGATTTAATCGTGCTAGAAAAAGGAACCGCAGATCCATATCAAGATAAAGTACTACGTGCAAGCCAAGGTAGTGTTTTTCATATTCCTATTATCACTAGAGATTTAAGTGAATTTATAGATGGTTTTAATGGAAATGTTTATGGTACAGCATTAGAGAACGCTATCCCTTATAATCAAATGGAACATCAAGAAAAATTTGCGCTGCTCCTTGGAAATGAGGGAGAAGGTGTCAACCCTAATTTATTAACACAAACGACTCAGAATTTAAACATTCCCATATATGGGCAAGCAGAAAGTTTAAATGTTGCCATAGCTGGTAGCATATTATTGTATCATCTCAAAGGTTGACCCTTTGAATGAACTTCGTATATAATACAAGTATCAATGAAAAATATTAACCTATAAAAAGACGTAAACTAATTGAGACAGTTGTTCAAGGGAGATTATTCATAGACTGAAAGATAATCCACTGTAATTGGTTTTTTTCATCTTTTTGGTTACTTAAAGAAATTTAAGTCGGAAATCATTTCCGTTATCAAAGATTACAAGTGTATGCGTGTGCATAAATTTGGGTGGTACCACGGAAAGCTTTCGTCCCAGTTTTAAGGGATGAAAGCTTTTTTGTATGCATTTATTGTTTATTTGAAAATATAGATCTTAAATAGGAGGCAAAGTATGGCACAAACAGAGGCAATGTCTGAGATTAAACAACAAGCATTAGTTGATATAAATGAAGCTCAAAATGAAAAAGAGTTACAAGATGTCAAAGTCAAATATCTAGGTAAAAAAGGTTCTGTGACTGGTTTGATGAAACATATGAAAGAATTATCAAACGAAGAGAAACCAGCATATGGCCAAAAAGTAAATGAAGTGAGACAAACGATCGAGGGTGAGATTGAATCCCGTCGAGAGGTTTTAGCAAATGCAAAATTAGAACAACAGTTAAAAGAAGAAAAAATTGATGTAACGTTGCCTAGCCGTAAAATTTCAATAGGTGCTAAGCATCCTTTAACAAGAACGATTGAAGAAATTGAAGATTTATTTTTAGGATTGGGCTATGAAATTGTTGATGGATATGAAGTTGAAAAAGATTATTACAATTTTGAAGCATTAAATTTACCAAAATCTCACCCAGCGAGAGATATGCAAGATAGTTTTTATATTACAGAAGATATTTTAATGCGCACACATACGTCACCAGTTCAAGCGAGAACAATGGAACAACGTAATGGTCAAGGACCAGTGAAAATATTATGTCCCGGTAAAGTTTATAGACGTGATTCTGACGATGCAACACACAGTCATCAATTTACGCAAATTGAAGGTTTAGTTGTAGACGAAAATATTCAAATGAGTGATTTGAAAGGGACATTAGAGTTGTTAGCCAAACAATTATTTGGTGAAGACAGAGAAATTCGTCTTCGTCCAAGTTACTTCCCATTTACTGAACCATCTGTAGAAGTTGATGTTTCTTGTTTTAAATGTGGTGGCGAGGGATGCAATGTCTGTAAACAAACGGGTTGGATAGAGATTTTAGGGGCAGGTATGGTTCACCCGAATGTACTAGAAATGGCTGGATTTGATGCAACGAAATATACAGGATTTGCTTTTGGTATGGGACCAGATAGAATTGCGATGCTCAAGTACGGTATTGAAGATATACGTCATTTCTATACGAATGATGTGCGTTTCTTAGACCAATTTAAAGCAGTAGAAGATAGAGGTGAGTTATAATGTTTATTTCAAAAGAATGGTTAGAGACATTTGTAGAAATTAATCAACCTGTCAATGTTCTAGCAGAAAAAATTACACGCACAGGTATTGAAGTAGATGATATTATTGATTACACAAAAGACATTAAAAATTTAGTGGTTGGATATATTCAATCTAAAGCACCGCATCCAGATGCAGATAAACTAAGTTTATGTCAAGTTGATATAGGTGAAGAAGCACCAGTGCAAATTGTTTGTGGTGCACCTAATGTAGATGCAGGACAGAGTGTCATTGTGGCAACTGTAGGTGGACGTTTACCTGGGGGAATAAAAATCAAAAGAGCAAAATTACGAGGTGAACGTTCAGAAGGAATGATTTGTTCATTACAAGAAATTGGTATTTCCTCAAATCTAGTTCCTAAACAATTTGAAGAAGGTATATATGTATTCACCTCAGATGTCAAACCTGGAACAGACGCCCTTACGGCTTTATATTTAAATGATCAAGTTATGGAATTTGATTTAACACCAAATAGAGCAGATGCATTAAGTATGATAGGTACAGCTTATGAAACAGCTGCACTTTATAATATGCCATTGAAAAAACCAGAAACACAATGCGAGACAACGAACGAACAAGCCGCTGATGAATTAAGTATTAGTGTTCAAAACCAAGACAAGGTACCGTACTACAGTGCTAGAATAGTGAAAAATGTTAAAATCCAACCATCACCAGAATGGATGCAAATGAGATTGATTAAAGCAGGTATTCGACCAATAAATAATGTTGTAGATATTTCAAATTATGTATTATTAGAATATGGTCAACCACTGCATATGTTTGATAAAGACCACATCGGCTCTGATCAAATAGAAGTGCGCCAAGCCAAAGCAGAAGAAAAAATGACAACACTAGATGATCAAGAGAGAACATTAAAAGAAAGTGATATTGTTATTACTAATGGTGATAGTCCTATTGCAATTGCTGGTGTTATGGGCGGCGATTTCTCAGAGGTGACTGAAAATACCACAAATGTCATCATCGAAGGTGCAATTTTCGACCCAGTTTCAATTAGACATACTTCCCGACGTTTAAATTTGCGTAGTGAAGCTTCAAGTCGATTTGAAAAGGGTATTGCAACAGAATTTGTAGACGAAGCGGTAGACAGAGCTTGTTATTTGCTACAACAATATGCGAGTGGAACGGTGGTACAAGATCGTGTAGCTGCAGGCGACCTTGGCCAATTTGTTACTCCAATTGAAATTACTGTTGAAAAAGTAAACAAAACGATTGGTTTTGATTTATCGAGAGAAGAAATTGAAGCTATTTTTGTTCAACTAGGCTTTGAAACAACACTAGAAGGTAATGCATTGACAGTAATGGTTCCGTCTCGTCGTAAAGATATTACAATCAAAGAAGACCTAATCGAAGAAATTGCTCGAATATACGGTTATGATGAAATTCCTTCAACGTTACCTGTGTTTGAACATGTAACACCGGGTACATTAAATGATAGACAAGCAAAAACAAGAATAGTAAAAGCGACATTAGAAGGTGCCGGTTTAAGCCAAGCGATTAATTACTCACTTGTAGATAAAGCACGTGCAACTGATTTTGCACTGCAAGATCGCTCAACGATATCATTGCTGATGCCTATGAGTGAAGCACATGCTACTTTGAGACAGAGTTTGATTCCTCATCTCATTGATGATGTGTCTTATAATGTAGCTCGAAGTAATCATCATGTTGCGCTATATGAATTAGGGCGTGTATTCTTCGGCAATGAGGAAGATCAATTGCCAGACGAGGTAGAATATTTAAGCGGTATATTAACAGGAGATTATGCTGTTAATACTTGGCAAAGTAAAAAGGAAGCAATTGATTTCTTTGTAGCAAAAGGTATCGTTGAACGTATTGCAGAAATTTTAGACATTCAATTTGAATATGAAGCTGGTGAAATAACTGGATTACACCCTGGTAGAACTGCATTGGTTAAATTAAATAATGAAATCGTTGGATTCGTAGGGGAGTTACATCCGCAAACTGAAAATGATTATGATTTAAAACAAACTTATGTATTTGAACTTAATTACGATAAGTTGATGTCAGTTTCAGTAGGTTACATTAATTATCAACCAATACCAAGATTCCCTGGTGTATCAAGAGATATTGCACTAGTCATTAATCGTGCAACGCCATCAGCCCAAATCGTTAATGTGATTAAAAATAACGGTGGCGACATTTTACAAAAAACGGAAGTCTTTGACGTTTATGAAGGTGAACATGTGGCAGAAGATGAAAAATCAATTGCACTTCGTTTATCATATTTAGATACAAAACAAACACTTACAGATGATAAAGTAAATGAAGTACATGATCGTATTTTAGAAGCCTTACAAGCAGAAGGTGCAACGATTAGATAATATAATAAAGCCTTGAATCTATGTCGCATGTTGCGATGATTCAAGGCTTTATTTTGCATTAGTAACGTTATGATTTACAAAAAAGCGTTTATTGTTGCTTTTTATTTATTAAATTTAAAGCTTTTGTTCTGTTAGCAAAATGTTTTTTGGTCATGGTATCTAAATAATGGACACCTTTTTTATCAATGATTTTTGCAGCGGCCAAATCCACTTTATTACTGGCGCCTTTAGGTAATATAACTTTTGCGTATTTTGAAAGTTGATCCATATTTTTCACAAAGGCATAACGTGAAATAATACTAGCGGCAGCAATTGCTATGGATTTTGATTCACCTTTCGTTTCAAATTTTGTCTTATTTTCAAACGGCAGTTCGCCAAGTGCATATCTTTTATATACGCCAGGTTCAGCAAATTGATCAATAACGATATAGTCAAGTTCGTCTGTGTCAATTTTTGCAACGACATTTTTAATTGCTTCGTTATGCAAAACTGCTTTCATTTTAACTTGAGACCAACCGGCTTTTTGTTTCTCGTTGTATTTTTCATTATGCATTGTTAATAAAGAATGTGGGATGAAAGTTATAATTTGTTCAGCAATTTCTATAATTTTAGGGTCAGTAAGTCTTTTAGAGTCGTCTACTCCAAGTGTTTTTAAGATTTGAGCGTCTTTTTCTGATACATAAGCTGCACAAACTGTTAGTGGTCCAAAGTAATCACCGCTGCCTGCCTCGTCACTACCGATACATTGAAATTGATTATAGGAGATGTGCTGTTTAGTTTGTTTGGTACTACCATGTTTTGTTTTGTTTTTGGGAGATGCTGATTTATTAGGTAATATAGCGTTTGCTACAGCTTCAGCATCTTTACCTTGAAACATTACTTTATTAGAATTATATATCGTAATCGCAGTATTGCAATGCTTTGCACGTGCTTTCATACCTTGTGAAAGATTAGTTGTATCAAAATTGATTTTAGTCATTAATTGTTGTATCTCTGAATTTGTTAATTTATGTACTATATTAGTCATTTAGTGACCTCTCTTTGTTCGTATAACGTATTTTAAAATTTAACAATGCATATCATATCATAAATTTAAATAAGTAAGCTATTTATGATATAACTAGCAATATGACTTTAATGAATGTGAATTAAAACCATTGTTTTATAATCATTAAATATTTCAAATAGAACAATTCCCACCTCTTACAAAAAAATATCTTGTCGTGTATAATAGTTCGTAATAAATATTATAAATTACCAACATATAAATATAAATAAAGTAAAACATTTAGATTAGAAATAAAATACAAAAGTCAGGAGTTATTATATGGGTGAGTTTAAAAATCGGATTAATGTAACTATAAATGATCAACATTATACAATCGTCGGAGAAGATAATCCTGAGCATATCCGTTATGTAGCACATTTGGTAGATGAAAGACTCAAAGAGTTAGCAAGTAAAAGTGCGGGTTTAGACACAACTAGAAAAGCCATTCTTACTGCAGTTAATATCATGCATGAAAAAGTCCAAGTAGAAGAAGAAAATGATCGTTTAAGACAAGAAATAAATCAATTGAAACATAGTGAAGATTAATGATTATTGATATAGTGATAGCTGTCATCTTTATATATATTGGCATCATTGGCTTTAGAAGAGGCGTGTGGTTATCAGCTATACATTTGAGCGCAACAATTTTTGCTTTGTGGATGGCTCAACGATATTATTTACAAATAGCACGACGCTTGGAGTTATTTGTCCCATATCCAAAGACACATGCTTACGATATGAATTTTGCATTTCAATTTGATAATTTGCAACAACGTTTTGAGCATATTGTCGCCTTTGTAACGATTGCTCTGATTACAAAAGTAATATGTTATGGCATTATTGTTATATTTGATTATACGCTTAAACAAAAGCTACCAAATATTACGAGCAGACTATGTGGTATGATTTTAAGTGTTATTCCATCGTTAATCATTAATGCTATTTTGTTATATAGTTGTGCAATTTATCCTAATGTGACGATACAACAACAACTTTCTCATTCGATTATAACAGAACATATATTATTACATATTCCATTTATCTCAATGTTTATCACACAACTATAAAGATATTGATGTGAAATTTATAGATTTAAAAAACTAGGGGGTCAAGGCATAACTGAAATACCAAAATAGTTTGGTGATGCTGTCTTGGCCTTTTTCTATGGAGTGAAACAAATGACTAAAAAAGAAATTATTCAATTATTAGAAAAAATTGCGGTGTATATGGAAATAAAAGGCGAAAACACTTTCAAAATTTCAGCTTATAGAAAAGCAGCTCAAAGTTTAGAAATAGATGAACGGCCTTTAGACCAAATCGAAGATGTTACAGAATTAAAAGGGATTGGTAAGGGTGTAGGAGACGTAATCAATGAATATAGAGAAACAGGTAATTCTACGACTTTAGCAACATTACAAGAAGAGGTGCCAGAAGGGTTAATTCCTTTACTTAAAATACAAGGTCTCGGTAGCAAAAAAATAGCGAAATTATATAAAGCGCTTAATATTGATGGGAAAGAAGCGTTGCAAAAAGCATGTGAAGAAGGAAAAGTAAGTGAATTAAGTGGATTCGCTAAGAAAACTGAAAAGAATATTCTTGAAGCAGTAAAAGCATTAGGAGCAAAAAAAGAGCGTTATCCAATTGATCAAATGAGAGGACTAAATATAGAAATTAGTGATTATTTATCATCGATTGAGACAGTAGAAAAATATGAAGTTGCAGGGAGTTTCCGTCGCTTTAAAGAAATGAGTAAAGACTTAGATTATATTATAAGCACGAATCAACCTTTAGAAGTTCAAAAAGCTTTATTAAAAATTCCAAATAAGGTTAAAGAAGTGGCAGTTGGAGCAACAAAAGTGTCATTAGAGTTAACTTATGATGACGAAACTATTGGCGTAGATTTTAGATTAATCGAGCCATCTGCTTTTTACCATACACTACAGCATTTTACAGGTTCAAAAGATCATAATATTCGAATCCGTCAATTGGCAAAAGAAAACAATGAAAAAGTTAGTGAATATGGTATAGAAAAAGAGAACGGCGCACTAATTCAATATAGCAGTGAACAAGAAATTTATAATCACTTTGGAGTGAATTGGATTGAACCTGCACTACGTGAAGATGGTAGCGAATTTGACAAAGATTTAACAGATATTATCAATATCAATGATATCAATGGTGATATTCATATGCATACAACATATAGTGATGGTGCTTTTAGTATTGAAGATATGATTGAAGCAAACATCGCAAAAGGTTATCAGTTTATGGTTATTACAGATCATTCTCAAAGTTTAAAAGTCGCCAATGGACTTTCTGTTGAGCGGTTGTTGCGACAAAATGAAGAGATTAAAGCGTTAAACGAAAAATATGATGAAATTGATATATATTCAGGCATTGAAATGGACATTTTACCTGATGGCCGTTTAGACTATGATGATGAAATATTAGCACAGTTAGATTATGTCATCGCAGCGATACATCAAAGTTTCAACCAATCTCAAGAAGATATTATGTATCGACTAGAACAAGCATGTCGTAATCCTTATGTCCGTCATATTGCACATCCAACAGGACGTATCATAGGTAAACGTGCAGGTTATGAACCTGATATTGATAAATTATGTGAAATCGCAGAAGAAACAAATACTATTTTAGAAATCAATGCGAACCCTAAACGCTTAGATTTAAATGCAGATATCGTTAAAAAACATCCTAATGTTAAATTAACGATTAATACTGATGCTCATCACGTAGATCACTTAGAATTTATGAAATATGGTATAGCTACTGCACAAAAAGGTTTTGTAAAAAAAGAAAGCGTGATTAATACAATGGATAGAGCATCCTTTAAAACATTTATTGAAAATAATATAAAATTGAAGAAATAGAGGGATTATATGAGACAGAAATCATTAAATGTCTTAGAATTCGATAAAATAAAAGCACTTGTTGAAAAAGAAACCATGAGTGACTTAGGTAGAGAGAAAGTCGTTGAAATGGTACCAGCAACTGATTTTCAAACTGTCGAATTTCAAATGAATGAAACGGATGAAATTGCTCAAATATATAATAAACACCGTTTACCCAGTTTGAGTGGATTATCTAAGATTTCATCACTGATTCATAGAGCGACAATCGGCGGTGTATTAAGTGTTAAAGAACTTAATGCAATTAAACGTTTAATTCAAATTCAAAATCAATATAAGACATTTTATAATAATTTATTAGAAGAAGAAGAAGTAGTGAATTATGCTATTCTTCACGATAGGATGGAACAATTACCTGTCCTTTCAGAGTTGTATCAAAATATCCATCAAAAATGTGACGCTAATGATTTATTCGATAACGCTAGTTACGAATTACAAGGCATCCGGAGTAAAATTTCTGGTACGACTCAACGAATAAAACAAAACTTAGACAAAATTGTGAAGCGTCAAGCTAATCAGAAAAAGTTGTCAGATGCTATAATAACGGTGCGCAATGAACGCAATGTTATTCCGGTAAAAGCAGAATATCGTCAAGATTTTAATGGCATCGTTCATGACCAATCAGCTTCTGGGCAAACACTTTACATTGAACCTTCGTCTATCGTTGAAATGAATAATCAAATTAGCCGTCTAAGAAATGATGAAGCGGTTGAACGTGAACGTATTTTAACTGAGTTAACGGGTTATGTAGCGGCTGAAGCAGACGCTTGTTTAATTTCAGAAAATATTATGGGTCAAATTGACTTTTTAACCGCTAAAGCACGTTATGCACGCTCAATCAAAGGAACGAAACCTGAGTTTACCAGTGAGCGAATGGTTTATTTACCCAAAGCATTTCATCCTTTATTAGATAGAGATACCGTTGTAGCAAATACGATTGAATTTGCAGACGATATTGAAACTGTGATCATCACCGGTCCTAATACAGGGGGGAAAACTGTAACACTAAAAACCCTCGGACTCGTTATTTTGATGGCACAATCAGGGATGTTGATACCTACTTTAGACGGTAGTAAACTAAGCATTTTTGAAAATGTTTATTGTGATATCGGAGATGAGCAATCTATTGAACAATCACTTTCAACTTTTTCCTCACACATGAAAAATATTGTTGAAATCTTACAGCATACAACAAAAAATAGTTTGATTCTTTTTGATGAACTAGGTGCTGGGACAGATCCGAGTGAAGGTGCTGCTTTAGCGATGAGTATCTTAGATCATGTTCATGAAATAGGATCATTAGTAATGGCGACAACGCATTACCCTGAACTTAAAGCATACAGTTACAATAGATCAGGTGTGATGAATGCTAGCGTAGAGTTTGATGTTAATACATTAAGCCCAACATATAAATTGCTCATGGGTGTACCGGGACGTTCTAATGCTTTTGATATTTCAAAAAAATTAGGACTCAATATGAAAGTGATTCAAAACGCGAAAGCAATGATAGGACAGGATGAGCAAGAAATAAATGAAATGATTGCTTCATTAGAAAAAAATTCTAAACGTGTAGACGAACAGAGAATTGAATTAGATGGTCTATTAAGAGAAGCTCAAGAAACACATGATGAACTTGAAAAAGAATATGATAAATATCGTAATCAAGAGAAACAATTAATGAGTGAAGCCAAAGAAAAAGCCAATCAACGCGTGAAAGCCGCTACCCAAGAAGCAGATGAGATCATTAAAGAATTACGCGAACTTAGAGATAAAAAAGGTGCTGATGTAAAAGAACATGAGCTTATCAATAAAAAGAAACAGCTGGATGATCAATATGAAGCTAAGTCAATAAAGCAAAATGTCGAAAAGAAAAAATGGGATGAAATTAAAGTTGGCGATGAAGTAAAAGTTCTGACATATGGGCAAAAAGGTGAAATATTAGAATTACTAGATGATAATGAAGCGGTTGTTCAAATGGGCATCATTAAAATGAAATTACCAACCAGTGACTTAGAAAAAACACAAAAGACGAAAGAAGCACCTTCTAAAATGGTTAAACGTGAAAATCGTCAAAGTATTAAAATGGAACTTGATTTACGTGGCTACCGCTATGATGAAGCAATGGTTGCGGTTGATCAATATTTAGACCAAGCTGTATTAAGTAATTATGAACAAGTATATATTATTCATGGTAAAGGAACAGGTGCACTTCAAAAAGGTGTGCAAAAACATTTAAAACAACATAAAAATGTGTCATCATATAGGAACGGCATGCCAAGTGAAGGTGGATTTGGCGTGACCGTTGCAGAATTGAAATAAATGTGAGCAAGAGGTATGCAGATTTGTACAAAGTCTGTTATAATTTCTTCATCATTTGAAATTTAAGGAGGATTGGCAGTTATGGCAATCGTAAAAGTAACAGATTCAAACTTTGATGAAAATATTCAATCAGGTGTCAATTTAGTAGATTTTTGGGCAACATGGTGTGGCCCATGTAAGATGATTGCTCCAGTATTAGAAGAATTAGCTGGTGATTATGATGGAAAAGCTAATATTTTAAAACTTGATGTAGATGAAAATCCGTCAACAGCTGCTAAATTTGAAGTAATGAGTATCCCGACTTTAATCTTATTTAAAGATGGTGAACCTGTCGATAAAGTTGTAGGCTTCCAACCTAAAGAAAACTTAGCAGAAGTAATTGAGAAACACTTATAAAAGCACAACGAAACGACCTGGGACATCAATGATTGTCTCAGGTTTTTTCTGTGATTTTTGTTAGTTTGTCTGAAATCGTAGTTTTTATGATTTTTATAGAGCTAGGCCTACATTCTGATTATTTATAGCATTGGTATAAAAATGCGAATTTGCATTATATTCATAACTAAAATTGACTGCATATCCACACCCTATATTATTCAACGTCGCTTATCCTCTAAATTTGGTTTATGAAAAAGCTTCAGTGTTTAAAATATTTTGATGCACCAGCATTTTATAGATTAAGGTGCTTTATATATAATGTTTGAAATTTTTACTGGCCACATATTTCATGTTCAAACGAATACTTTGGTTTAATGATAATGTATATTCTATAATGAATATTAGAATTAAAATTTTATATTTGCGAATAAGCTTTCAACGTTATACAACTGTGATGCAAATGATATATATCTTATTTTAGCAATATATTTTTACAAGAAAGGGGGGACTAAAGTGGAAAAATATCAAGAAGATATTAAACAAAAATTAACGGTCGTACCCACTGAACCGGGTTGCTATTTAATGAAAGATCGAAATGATCAAATTATTTATGTCGGCAAGGCTAAAAAATTAAGAAATAGATTAAGATCTTATTTTACAGGTGCACATGATGCTAAAACGACACGGCTCGTTTCAGAAATTAGAAACTTCGAATATATTGTAACTTCGAGTGAAACAGAATCATTATTGCTCGAACTTAATTTGATTAAACAATATCAACCGAGATATAACATTTTGTTGAAAGACGATAAAAGTTACCCTTTTATTAAAATCACTAAAGAAAAATATCCTCGGTTAATTGTGACACGCACAGTTAAAAAAGGAACAGGAAAATATTTTGGGCCTTATCCTAATGCATATTCAGCACAAGAGACAAAAAAGTTATTAGATAGAATTTATCCATTTAGAAAGTGTGATAAAATGCCCGATAAATTGTGTCTTTATTACCATATTGGCCAATGTTTAGGTCCTTGTGTTTACCCAGTAGATTTAAATAAATATGCTGAAATGACTAAAGAAATTACTGACTTTTTAAATGGCGAAGATAAAACAATATTGAATAACTTAGAACAAAAAATGAATGAAGCGAGTGAAGCACTAGACTTTGAAAGAGCAAAAGAGTACAGAGATTTAATACAACATATTCACAATTTAACTAAAAAACAAAAAATTACAACTTCGGATAATACTATAAGAGATGTTTTTGGGTATAGTGTGTCAAAAGGTTGGATGTGTATTCAAGTGTTTTTCATTAGACAAGGGAATATGATTAAGCGAGATGCAACTATGATTCCATTGCAACAAACAGAAGAAGAAGAATTTTATACTTTTATAGGTCAATTTTATGATTTAAATCAACACATTCTTCCTAAAGAAGTCCATATTCCTAAAAATTTAAACAAAGACATCATTCAATCGGTAGTAGATACGAAAATAGTCCAACCCATTAAAGGTAAGAAAAAAGAAATGATTGATTTAGCGAATCATAATGCTGAAGTTACGCTAGAGAATAAATTTGAACTCATTGCTAAAGATGAATCACGTACCGTGAAGGCAATTGAAGAATTAGGGGATCATATGGGGATTCAAACGCCTATTCGTATTGAAGCTTTTGACAATTCAAACATACAAGGTGTACACCCTGTTTCAGCTATGGTTTCATTTGTTGATGGCAAACCTAATAAAAAAGGATACCGTAAATATAAAATTAAAACGGTGGATGGCCCAGATGATTATAAATCGATGAGAGAAGTTGTGCGTAGACGTTATACACGTGTTTTAAATGAAGGTACACCATTACCAGACTTAATCATCGTCGATGGTGGTAAAGGTCATATGAACGGAGTAATCGATGTGCTTGAAAACGAATTAGGTTTGGATATACCAGTTGCTGGGCTACGTAAAAATGATAAACACCAAACCTCAGAGATTCTGTATGGTGAAAGTGCAGAGATTGTACCTTTGAAAAAAAATAGCCAAGCGTTTTATTTACTTCAAAGAATACAAGATGAAGTTCATAGATTTGCAATTACGTTTCATAGACAAACACGCCAGAAAACTGGTTTACAATCAGTTTTAGATACCGTAGATGGTATAGGTTCTAAACGCAAAACAAAACTATTACGAACTTTTGGCTCCATAAAGAAAATGAAAGAGGCAAGTATCGAAGATCTAAAGTCTTCTGGTTTACCTCAAAAAGTCGCTGAGAATCTTCATCACGCACTATATAACAAATAGAAAAAAAGAATATGGCATGAGAATCATTCTCATGCCCAAAATTTTATGAATTAGTGTTACAATAGCAAATAACAGGAATTCTTTTTTTAAAAGTATATGGAAGCGTTTACTAATTGAGAAAAATTATCACTTAAATCTAAATAATAAAACAATTGTTAAATTCAACTAGGGGTATTACTTCATTGTTTTATACATACATGTTGAAGTTTATATTGCTATAAATATAAAGCGATTGCATAACATGTTGTTGTTTAGTTTTAGTTGATAAGTGTCATCACATTTATACTTTAAAAAAAGGATACCAAAAAATTAATTGTTTCACAGGGGGGACTTCCTTTTGGCATATTCGAAAAATCAATTCTATTTAAGACGCTTACATTCTTTGTTAGGCGTAATACCGATAGGTGGATTCTTATTAGTGCATCTACTTGTTAACCACCAAGCTACAAAAGGCGTTGAGGCGTTTAACAAGGCTGCTGGATTTATGGAATCTTTACCATTCTTGATTGCATTGGAGTTTATCGTAATTTACATTCCAATTCTATATCATGCGGTATATGGTGTACATATTGCCTTTACGGCAAAAGAAAACGTAGGACATTACTCTCAATTTAGAAATTGGATGTTCTTATTGCAACGTATTACAGGTATTGTAACGTTTATTTTTGTTGCTATACATTTATGGCAAACACGTATTCAGCGTGCATTAGGTCAAGAAGTAAACTTCGATATGGTACATGATATTGTATCTAATCCAGGTTGGTTAATTTTCTATATCATTTGTTTACTTTCTGTAACATTCCACTTCGCAAATGGCTTATGGTCATTTTTAGTTACATGGGGTGTTTTACAATCTAAAAGATCACAACAGATTTTTACATGGGTATCACTTGTTGTATTTATCGTAGTTTCGTATATCGGAATAAGTGCTATTCTTGCGTTCGTATAATTTAAAAATGTTTCAGATATATTTAGGGGAGTGACTATTTATGGCAGAGAAGAAAATTATTGTTGTCGGTGGAGGACTTGCCGGTCTGATGTCAACAATTAAAGCAGCAGAACAAGGCGCACACGTTGACTTGTTCTCATTAGTGCCTGTTAAACGTTCACATTCCGTATGTGCCCAAGGTGGCATAAACGGAGCAATCAATACGAAAGGTGAAGGTGACTCACCTGCTGTTCACTTTGATGACACAGTTTATGGTGGAGATTTCTTAGCGAATCAGCCACCAGTAAAAGCAATGGCAGAAGAAGCGCCAAATATTATACATTTACTTGATCGTATGGGTGTAATGTTTAATAGAACGAATGAAGGCTTGCTAGATTTCCGTCGCTTTGGTGGTACGATGTATCACAGAACGGCATATGCTGGAGCAACAACTGGACAACAATTAATGTATGCCTTAGATGAACAAGTACGTAGTTATGAAGTGGATGGTTTAGTTACAAAATATGAAGGATGGGAATTCTTAGGTATTGTCAAAGATGATGACAATATGGCCAGAGGTATTGTGGCTCAAGATATGACATCTTCTGAAATAAAATCATTTGGTTCAGATGCAGTTATTATGGCAACTGGTGGTCCAGGTATTATATTTGGTAAAACAACAAACTCAATGATTAATACTGGTTCTGCTGCATCAATCGTTTACCAACAAGGAGCAATTTATGCAAATGGTGAGTTTATTCAAATTCATCCAACAGCAATCCCTGGCGATGACAAACTACGATTAATGAGTGAATCGGCTCGTGGTGAAGGTGGACGTATTTGGACATACAAAGATGGTAAACCATGGTACTTCTTAGAAGAAAAATATCCAGATTATGGTAACTTAGTACCTCGTGATATTGCAACACGTGAAATTTTTGATGTATGTGTTAATCAAAAATTAGGTATTAACGGTGAAAACATGGTATACCTTGATCTTTCTCATAAAGATCCGCATGAATTAGATGTAAAATTAGGTGGCATCATTGAAATTTATGAAAAATTCACTGGTGACGATCCAAGAAAAGTACCAATGAAAATCTTCCCAGCAGTCCACTATTCAATGGGTGGCCTTTATGTAGATTATGATCAAATGACAAATATCAAAGGCTTATTTGCAGCAGGTGAGTGTGATTTCTCACAACATGGTGGTAACCGTTTAGGTGCTAATTCATTGTTATCTGCTATTTACGGCGGAACAGTTGCAGGACCAAATGCAATTGAATATGTTGCAAATATTGAAAAATCATATACTGATTTGGACGACAGCATTTATGAAAAACGTGTTAAAGAAGAACAAGAAAAATTCGATAATTTATTGAATATGAATGGTACAGAAAATGCATATAAACTTCATAGAGAACTTGGTGAAGTTATGACAGCAAACGTTACTGTTGTACGTGATAATAAAGCATTATTGGAAACAGACAAGAAAATCCTAGAATTGATGGAACGTTATCAAGATATTGACATTGAAGATACGCAAACATGGAGTAACCAAGCAGTCTTCTTTACTCGTCAATTATGGAATATGTTAGTACTAGCACGTGTAATTACAATCGGTGCATACAACCGAAATGAGACTCGTGGGGCACATTATAAACCTGAATTCCCTGAGAGAAACGACGAAGAATGGTTGAAAACGACTTTAGCATCATATCAAGGAAAAACAGAACCGCCTAAATTTACATACGAACCAGTAGATGTAAGTTTAATCCCACCTCGTAAACGTGACTATTCAAGTAGTTCTAAAGGAGGTAAATAAAATGGCAGATACTAAAGAAGTAAATGAAACTCAAGCGCAAAACGAACAACAAAGCCAACAACAAAATCAAAAAACAATTAAATTTATCATTAAACGACAAGATGATGCAGAATCTAAACCTTATGAGGAAGAGTTTGAAATTCCTTATAAAGAGAATTTAAATGTTATTGCTTGTTTAATGGAAATTAGACGTAATCCGGTTAATAGTAAAGGTGAGAAAACAACACCTGTTATTTGGGATATGAACTGTTTAGAAGAAGTTTGTGGTGCTTGTTCTATGGTTATCAACGGCAAAGCGAGACAATCTTGTACAGCAATTGTTGACCAATTAGAACAACCAATTAAATTAGAGCCAATGAGTACATTCCCAGTGGTTCGTGACTTACAAGTTGATCGTAGTAGAATGTTTGATAACTTGAAACGTATGAAAGCATGGGTACCGATTGATGGTACGTATGATCTTGGACCAGGGCCTCGTATGCCAGAGAAAAAACGTCAAACAGCATATGAATTATCTAAATGTATGACATGTGGTGTATGTTTAGAAGTTTGTCCAAACGTTACAAGAAATAACGACTTTGTTGGTGCACAAGCTATTTCACAAGTTAGATTGTTTAACTTACACCCAACAGGTTCAATGACTAAAGATGAACGTTTAAATGCATTGATGGGTGCAGGTGGTTTACAAGAGTGTGGTAACTCACAAAACTGTGTTAACGCATGTCCTAAAGGTATTCCTCTAACGACATCAATTGCAGCATTAAACCGTGAAACTTCTTTCCATATGTTTAAATCATTCTTTGGTTCAGACCACCAAGTAAATTAATATATATATTAAGACTGTCAACAAAGTACTAACTTTGCTGACAGTTTTTTTATGAAATATGGTATAGATATAAATTTAACATCATGATTAGACGTTTAGTAAAAGTACTTTTCATATTAAATACGTTTAAATCACTGCTGTTGTAAAGTTAATATCTGAAATGCCAGTTATTTAGAAATTTAGTTCTTGTAAAATGATTTTGAAAACACAGCTATGCTACAATAAAAGACAAGTAAATATATAAGGATGAACAATATATGGAGAAACCAATTGGAGTTATTGACTCTGGCGTTGGAGGTTTAACAGTAGCTAAAGAAATCATGCGCCAATTACCAAATGAAACAATCTACTATTTAGGAGATATAAAACGTTGTCCTTATGGGCCAAGAGAAGCTTCGGAGGTAAGACAATTTACTACAGAATTAGCTGAAAAGCTCATGACGTTTGATATCAAGATGTTAGTGATTGCGTGTAATACTGCAACGGCAGTCGCATTAAAACATTTACAAAATTTATTAGCGATACCTGTTATTGGTGTTATAGAACCAGGTGCTAGAACAGCCATTATGACAACAAAAAATCAAAATGTTTTAATATTAGGTACAGAAGGTACGATTAAATCAGAGGCCTATAGGCATCATATTAAGCAAATTAATCCAAATGTAGAAGTATCTGGAGTTGCATGCCCAGGCTTTGTTCCACTTGTAGAACAAATGAGATACAAAGATCCAACGATTACGAGTATTGTTATACATCAAACATTAAAACAGTGGAGAAACAGCAAAGCAGATACAGTTATTTTAGGATGTACGCATTATCCATTACTGTATCAGCCAATTAATGATTACTTTCACGGAGAAAAAGTAGTTATTTCATCTGGTTTAGAAACAGCGAGAGAAGTGAGTGCATTATTAACGTTCAGTAACGAGCATGCAGGTTATAAAAAGCAACCCGAACATAAATTTTTTGCTACAGGAGAAACAGAACATATTGAACGCATTATTGATGAGTGGTTAAATATGAAAGCAACAGTTGAAAAAATAGAAGTTTAAAGTGAGGCGTAAATAATGGAAGATATTGTTATTGCATCAAATAATAAAGGAAAAATAAACGATTTTAGAGTTATTTTTCCTGATTATAATGTTATAGGTATATCAGAACTCATCGAAGGTTTTGATGTTGAGGAAACGGGTGACACTTTTGAAGAAAATGCAAAACTAAAATCTGAAGCAGCTGCGCAAGCATTAAATAAACGTGTTATTGCTGATGATAGTGGATTGGAAGTTTTTGCGTTAGATGGTGAACCTGGTATATATTCAGCTCGCTATGCTGGCGAAACTAAAGATGATAATGCAAATATTGAAAAACTTTTAACTAAATTAGGTGATGAAACCGACCGTAGTGCACAATTTGTTTGCGTTATTAGCATGAGCGCACCAGGTGAAGATACAGTACAGTTTAAAGGAACTGTACAAGGAGAAATCACACTAAATAAAATTGGTGAACATGGCTTTGGATATGATCCTATCTTTTTCGTAGAAGACAAAAATAAAACAATGGCACAGTTAACCGCTGAAGAAAAAGGGCAAATTAGTCATAGGGGTAAAGCAATAGAACAACTACAACAATACCTAGAAGGTGATCAATAATGTCGAAATGGATTATAGTTAGTGATAATCATACTGAACAAGGTGTGTTGTTTGATATTATAAATCAACATGAGCATGTAGATGCTGCTATTCATTTAGGTGACTCTGAATTTGCTTATGATGATAGTGAACTCAGTCATTTTTATAGAGTAAAAGGAAATACCGATTTTTACCCTGAGTTTCCAAATGAACAAACACTTAATATAAATGGTATCAATGCATTTTTAACTCATGGCCATTTATATCAAGTGAATCGTACAAGAATACCTTTAGCAGAACAAGCAAAAGCAGCAGACTGCAAATTTGCCTTTTATGGACATACACATGTTGCTAAACATGAAGCAATAAATGGTGTGCATGTGATAAATCCAGGTAGTATTTCACAGTCGAGAAGTAATATTGAAGAAACATATGCAGAATTGCTTATTGATGATACGAGTTTAGATGCGATTTTAAATTTCCGTAAT
Source organism: Staphylococcus sp. GDB9P120P (assembly GCF_017893435.1). Lineage (NCBI taxonomy): Bacteria > Bacillati > Bacillota > Bacilli > Caryophanales > Staphylococcaceae > Staphylococcus > Staphylococcus sp. GDB9P120P. The sequence continues at coordinate 743,485 of NZ_JAESNB010000008.1, read as the reverse complement.
CGAAATCATGAAATCATCAGCAGTGAAAACTTTACAATTTAAAAAAGATGAAGGGTCTAGCTACGTTTAGAAACAATTTAATCGTAGCTTCATCCTCTTATTTCTATAAATAGTTAGATGCAACAAATAATTAAGCGTTATAAAGTTGTAAAAATAACGCTAACGTTAATGAATTCCTCAATTTAAAGAATTTAAATAAATTAGCAATATTATGATAAAAAGTTTACAATAGTGAAAAATCATATTTATTTTTAAGGGATAGAGTATTGCTTTATCAGTGCAAGTTAGATATAATTATTCTTGTGTTCAAAAGATAATGTCCTGGTAGCTCAGCTGGATAGAGCAATGGCCTTCTAAGCCATCGGTCGGGGGTTCGAATCCCTCCCAGGACACTATAACCCGTTGTTATGACAACGTTTCAAGCTTGCAGGTGTCAAATATGTGTCAAGAGAATATTTCTCTGACACGTTGGCCCTGCTCTTTTTTATGTTCATCAAGTAAATGTGTATAAACATCTAGCGTAATTGATATACTCGCGTGTCCTAATCTTTTGCTAATATATTCAATAGAAATCCCTTTACTAATTAAGTAACTAGCATGTGTGTGTCTTAAAGAGTAAGGTGTGATTTCATCATCTATATTAAATCTGTCTTTAGCTTTATTAAACACTTTAGAAACTGCTGTGTGAGATAAACCGAATAACTTTCTATCTGTTCTTAACGGATGATTAGCAATACTTTTTTTAATATGTGCTAAATCTGCGTCTGACACTTCTATTTCTCTATCAGCGTTTTCTGTTTTTGTACCAGGTAAATGGATTAAACCTGGTTTATAATATAAATCATTATATGTCATTCTATTAACTTCTGAAAATCTAGCACCAGTTATCAAAAGTATATATAGCATCAATGTACTTTTATCACTTTTTAATTTAAAGTGTTTTCTTAATTGTTCGTATTGGAATATCGTTAGGAATTTCACACTTTCTTTTTTAGGCGCTTTAGTTCCTTTATAAGTTACTTTGTAAGTCGGGTCCTTTTTTATATATCCATCATAAATTGCATCTTTAATGCAACTAGATATATACAGATGTACTTTCCTAACTGTTTCTGATGTTCTATCAATCGAGTATTCGGAAATAAATTTTTGATATTCATTTCTTGTTATATTTTTGATCAGTACGTTTTCTCCAAAATGTTTTAGAAACAAATTAAGCGCATGTTCATACCAATATCGTTGCTTTTCAGACAACGTGTTTTTGCCATTAGCTATTAACCAATCTCTATAATAATCTTCAAACTTCTTATTATCTTCTATTTTGTTACCATCTTCTAAATCTCTGATAAGTTGTTGTGCTGCTAATGTAGCTTCTGCTTTCGTTTTAAAACCCGATTTACGTTTTTTACCTGACTTAAAACTTGGATCTTTCACATCGTATTGCCATGTTGTAGATGTTTTATTTTTACGTTTTGTTACTGTAAATGTTGCCATATTCACCAATTCCTTTTAAAAAAGATAAAAATATATAGGACAGTAGGGACTGCCCGTAAAATTATTTTTCACTTTTACGCATTACAGGATGCATAAAACTGCTTTCAGCTTGTGTTTCAATTGCGTCTGGTAGAGTAGTTAGCGCGTCTTTATTCATTTCGTTAATAGTATCTTTATCCCATCTACTGCTCATAACCATTTTTTCTTCATCTTTCATTCCGTCGTTCAGAGGATAATATACATATATATCTGCACTATTTACATCAATTTTAGATTTCTTTAGCGCATATAACGCTTCAGATGTTCCCATTCTAAACCCTCTTGAGGTCATTTTTTCAGATAAATTTTCTTTACCTTTTAATTCAATAGTTACATCCGACTCTCCTACGCCAAAATCAACATTTTTAACATCTGCAGAATGTACTTCTTTTTTCAGTTCCTTATTTAGCTTTTCTTCGTCTGTCAGAGGTTTTTTAGTTTCTTCTTTCTTGTTAGTATCTTTTTCTTTTTTAGTATCTTGTTTACTTTCTTTCTTCTCTTGTTTGGTAGCAGTTTCCTTTTTAGCATCTTCTGTTTCTGTGTTTTCGGAATCAGTAAAAATGTTCCCAATGCTACCAATAAGTATTAATATTATAATCCCACTCCAAATTTTGTGTTTTTTAATCCAACTGATAATTTTGTTATCTTCATTATTAGACGGTTCAAACTTCTGTGGATTAAACTCATGTATAATTTTTCTTTTTTCTTCCACTGGTTTTTTCTTGTACTCTTTTTTCTGATCTTTTGTTAGTGTTCTTAAATAATACCCTTCCACCATAGTTTCCTTAAACGTAAGCGTTTCCTTCCGTGCCATTCCACATTCTCCTTAATTATATTTTATATATTAAACAACAAAAGTTGCTATTCCCATTTATAGTGTTCGAATATTTGTAAAGGTTCGAACTTGATTACATATCCTTTGTGGTAGACATCTAATCCATATTTCATTTTGTAATTATTGAGTGCATTCAAAACATATTGTTCTGACACATCAAAATATTGTGACATTTCATATAAGTTTTGCACTCCATGATGAAAAGCATCTATTAAACCATCAAGCGAAACGGCCAACTCTGAACCTAAACGCCTAGCTTTTAGTTCAAATTTGCGATGTAACATTTTCGTTTGATCTCTAATATCACCATATGTAATTAAATGATGTGCTATTTCTTCACACAAAGTTTCGAGTTTGTTTACAGAATTTAAGCGTTTTTCAATAAGTATGATTTCACCTAAATACACACCGAGTAGGCCCTTTTTTAAATTAGTTTCTTCAATAATGATTTCATCATCATATTGTGCTAATAAATTTTCATAACTCTCCACAATAACACCCCTTACTTTTTACGCTTGCTTTTCACAAATTCTGCATAATCCAATATTTCTTGCCATTCTTCTTCTGTTAAATCTCCGTCTAAGTGAGCAGCGATCGTTTCGAAAGAACTTTTGTTTTTATTGTTTTCTTTTTGTTCAAATAAAATACTCTCAGGAGTCACACCCAATACGTTTGCAAAATCTGCAATATCTTCCATTGGTATTTTACGAGTTCCATTTTCATATCTTGATAAAGTAGATTTATTTATATCCACTTTCTTCGCCAAATCAGTTACACTCATTTGTCTTTGTTGTCGTATTTGCTTTATGTATTTACCGATTTGTTCTGAATTTCTCATAATATGTTACCTCCGTTATTTGATAATTTCATATTACCATATTTCCATATAGGAAACAACTAGGACTTTTAATATTCTTTAAAACTTTTTTGAAATCTTTTGTTGACAAACAGGAAACAGGAGTTTAATATTGGTTACAGAACGAAAGCGAGGTGACAAACAACATGTATGAATTCAACGTAAGACGAATGAAAGCAGAGCGTATTGCAAAAGGGATTTCGCTTAAAGAGATGTCAGATAAGTTAGGCATGACTCAAGGAACGTATTCGAAAAAAGAAAACGGTAAAATAAGGGTTAATGTTGACGACTTGGCAAAAATATTTGAAATCCTAGAATTAAGTGAAGAAGATTGTGGTATTTTTTTTACACATAGAGTTTCCAAATTGACAACTTAATACAGTATGGAGAAAGGAGTTGATCAAATGGAATTCATCGGATTTGCAGATGCAAAAGAATTTATAAAAGTTAGTGGCATTTCTAGGGACGATTTAGAAAGCAAAGTTTATCCGAACAAAGAATTTCAAGAAGCGTGTATGTACCGATTTGGTAAAGGTAACAAACGCTACATTAAAATCAGACCAGCAATAGAATTTATCGAACAAAACATAATGATTAAAGAAACTAATTTATAAGGAGGTGATTACATGAAACATATACTAGCGTGGTCAACAGCAATATTATTCACAGCACTGTTTGCAATAATCTCATTCGATTTCCATTACAGCGTTGTAGTTAGCATTTTAAGTTTCGTTGGTAGTTACGCATTTTGGAACGCATATTACACAGAAAAAAAGACCGCTAAGCGCGCCAACGCTTAACAGTCGGAAATTTAATAAATTATTTATATAAACAGTATACCCCATAACCTAGGAGGTAATCAATATGCAGAAACACAGACTGCTAAATATATTAACGGATTTAAACATTAAATTGGCTCATTCAGATATAGAAGGGCATGTAATCTTTAAACAATTCGATGGTGGAGAACTAGGTATTTGTTTCACACACTTTAGTGATTATTACGTTGGTGGTTGGAAAAGCCTCCACATATTCGAACATTATTCTGAGAATGACGCAGTACAAACATTCAATGAAATCAAAGAAGTGATATCTGGCGAAAGGTTGGTTACAGATGAAAGAAACAGTGACGTACTTAATCAAACTTAAAAACGCACCTTTCGACTTATACATCACCAATAAACCGATGGTTGCAGAAGATACGAGCTACACACGTAACAGAAGTAGAGCGAGAGATTTCAATGGTTTAGATGATGTCAGTATCGATATGACTGAACACATTGCGATTAAGAAAATTGTAACAGAACAAACTAAATACGAGGAGGTAGACAATGAGTTTTCAAATTAAACCAGCAACAGAAATGAAGAACAATACAGATACATTTTTAATATATGGCAGTCCAGGGCGTGGTAAAACACACACAATTAACTTTCTACCCGGCAAAACATTATATATCAGTGTAGATAAATCAGAACGTCCATTATCTAAAAATGAAAACGTCGATATATTAGATTTTAATGTTCACGAATCATGGACAGAATGGTCAGAATTAATGAAATGGTTAAACGAACAAGACATATCAATGTATGACAACATTGTGGTCGATAACATTTCAGAACTTTTTAGATCCATGTTAGCTAACTTAGGACGTAACGGCAGAAATAATAGAACACCAGAAATGTCACATTATCAACAAGTAGATTTCTTCACAATTGATAGCTTTAGATTTTTACAATCATTAAAAAAACGCCTTGTATTCTTAGCTTGGGAAACAACAGCAGAACATTATACAGAAGGTGGACAACAGTTCACTAGAACAATGCCAGATATTCGCCACACAATTAGAGATAACGTAGCAGGCTTATGCCAAGTAGTAGCTCGATTAGTTATCAATGAAAAGAGTGGTAACAGAGGTTTCATACTGTCACCGAGCAATACAGTCTGGGCTAAGAATCAATTAAGTAGTGATGAGCATTGTAAACAAGATGAACTGTTTGAGTTAGGCGGTGAAGGTGATGGTTAAAAGTATTTATTTACAAGATGGTGAAGAAATATTTGTAGATGATGAAGATTATGAAAAATTAAATCAATATACGTGGGTTAAAATATATAATCGCAACACTAGAGTTATTGTTTCTCGCCCTAATCTTTCCCTATGTAATTTTATTTTAAAAGACAGCACTCAAAAAACAAAGAATAACAATTTCACAAAAAGTAATTTAACTACAAAAGGAAATAAAGGTGTTTGGAGGAGACCTAAAATAAGTTCCAGTTCCAAATACAAAGGAGTTTGTTGGGATAAAAACAAAAAGAAATGGAGAGCCGATATAAATTTTAATGGTAAAACTATTTTTTTGGGTAATTTTTACAAAGAAGATGATGCGGGGAAAGCTTATAACGAAGCTGTATATAAATTTTATGAAGGTAAAGCTTTTATTAATGATATAGGTAAAGATAATAGAATACCAATTAAGCAATACAAAACACGTAAAGACCAATATTTCACAAGAGGTGGAAGTAGTGGATATAGAGGTGTATATCTCGTCCGCAAAAATAAACAATTGTTCAATGTATATGTTCCGTTTTCAAAAAAATACAAGTATGTGTCACGTTTCAAAGATGTTGATAAAGCTGCGTTAGTTTATAACAAATGTGTGAAATATTTATACGGTGACGAAGCAATTCTTAATGATGTACCAATGACAGATGAACTCAAAGAGTTTATATCTAACTGGCAGATACCAGAAAGGATAAAAGCATTAAAAGTCGGTGATTCCAATGAATAGTGAAACATTAGAAACCTACATCTACTGTATAAAAGGATTGAAACAAGCAAATAAAGATATGAAGTTAGGTATTGATGATAATTCTATCCCTCATATGGCAATAGAAATAGCTAAATTAGAAGAACTAATATCTATTAATAAAGCAGTTCAAAAATTACCTACTTGGGATTGTCAAGTCGAAATAAGCAATGCTATTACAAGTGAGCTAAATGGTATTAATGAATCAATTGAAGAATTGAACAATGAAGCTATATCTGAGGATGATACCCATGACTAACTTCCAACTATTTGATTATCAATTAGAGTTAGTTGATAAAGCTAGACACTTACTACTCAAAAATCAAGGTGTATTAATACAAAGCCCTCCAGGTAGTGGCAAGTCAGTAATGATTGCAGAAGTCGTTAAGAAAGCAGTGGAGAAAGGTGGACACATACTATTCATTGTCCATCGCAAAGAGTTAATTATGCAAATAACTCACACTCTAAATACTCATGGTGTTGATTTAAATCATGTAGATATTCTTTCAGAAAAACGAGCTAGAAATATACTGCAAGAATTAAAGACACCCACAATTATACTTACTGATGAAACACACCATAGTAGAGCAAAGACTTATACAGAAATATATGAATACTTTCCTAAAGCATTACGTTTAGGATTTACAGCAACTCCTTGGCGTTCGAATGGCAAAGGTTTCACTGATATATATAACGAAATGGTCGAAGGTCCTAGCGTAGAGTGGTTAATCAACAACAATCGTTTAGCTGACTATGATTATAAAAGTATTGTAATGGCAGATAACACTAAATTGAAAAAATCGTCAACTGGTGATTACACAAAGAAATCAATGGACGAAGCGATACCGAAAGCTATTTATGGAGATATTGTTGGTAATTATAAAAAGTATGCAAATGGTCAAAAAACTATATTATATGCCCACAGTGTTGAAGCTAGTAAAGATATAGCTCAAGAGTTTCAAGCCCAAGGTATTAACGCAATTCATGCAGACGCAAAAACGAAATCTGTAGAACGCGAACAAATTATGAATGACTTTAGGAACGGAACAATCAAAGTATTATGTAACGTTGATTTAATTAGTGAGGGCTTTGATGTACCCGATTGTACTTGCGTAATTCTAGCTAGACCTACAGATTCATTAGTTTTGTTCATGCAGCAAGCAATGCGTTCTATGCGTTATCAACCTGGTAAGAAAGCATTGATTATTGATCACGTTGGTAATTATGCAAGACACGGATTGCCAGATACTCATCATGACTGGAAGAAATACTTCAAGGGTTTTAAAAAGAACCGTAACAAACAAACAGATGATGAAGATATTGGACTGAAAACTTGCGATGAGTGTTTTGCAGTTTATCGTAACACAGAGCCAGAGTGTCCAGAATGTGGACACACCAACGAAACACAACCAAACAAATCTGATTTAGATAGAGTTAATGCTGAACTTACTGATATAAAACCTTTTAAAGTGGATTACACACTAAAGAGATACAGTAAAGCGAATACATCTCAATCAGATTTAAAAACTTTAGAAGATTATTATTTATATGCCAAAGCAAATAACTATAAAGAAACATGGATTAAATTTAACTATCCAGAATGCGTAAGAATGAGTTTCCCGCAGTTTTACGCAACATTAAAACCAATAAAAGAAAAATACAAACATTAAAGGAGAAATGAATTATGACATTATTTACAACAGATTATTCAAATATCGAGGAAAACAATCAAAACTTTGGACCACTACCAGAAGGAGAGTACGAAGTAGTAATCAAAAATGCATCTGAACGTTCAACACCAAATGGTAAAGAAGAAACACAATTAACATTAGTCGTACGTAACGATTTAACTAAAGTACCAGAACTAGCAGAACAAAATGGAAAATATGCAAACCGTCACATCTTTGTAGACGAGTGGAAACGTGATATTGACGGAGAGTACAAATATAAAATGGATAACTTCATGCACTACTTAAATGGTGTAGGTGTACCAGAAGGAACAAAAGTAGAAAGTTTTGAACAATTGCTATCTATGTTCAGAGGTAAACCAGTGAGAGTGTTCGTTAAGCAAGAAGAAAATGAGTATAAAGGTAACAAACAAACAGTCAATCGAGTAGCACCTTGGAACTTCAAGAATACTAAATACCCACAAGTGAATCATGAGTGGAAAGAGAAAGACAAAGACAATAAACAATCAAGCAATCCATTTGAAAATGCAAATGGTGGTCCAGTAGATATTCAAGATGATGATTTACCATTTTAAGCAAAGGATGATTTTAAATGTATAACAACATTCCAGATGAATTAAAACAACTTAATAACTGGTGCGTATGGAAACTTCAAGAACGCAACGGTAAAAAAACTAAAATTCCTTTTAACGCTGAAACTGGAGAGTTTGCTAAATCAAATGACAAAAGTACTTGGTCTAGTTATGAAACGGCAGTTAATGCAGAAGGTGTCGATGGTATAGGGTTCTTCTTTGAACCCCCATACCTTGGCATTGATATAGATAAAATTGATGATGATCTACACAGATACAGACACGGGGATAAACTCGACAACATTGTCAGTGAATTTAATGAAGCATTTAAAAGTTATACAGAAGTAAGTCCTAGTGGTACTGGGTTGCACATTATTGTTAAAGGTAAAATACCAGGCAATCGCAGACGTAAAGGTAACATTGAAATGTATGACAGTGGTCGCTTTTTCACTATGACTGGCAAACGTATAGGTAAATACACAGAAGTGACCGAAACATCAGATAGAGTATTTAAAACTATCTATGATAAATATCTACCAGATAACACAGTTCAATATCCTACACAAAATAACTACCAACAGAACATCCACAATCTTTCAGAAATAGATGTAATCAACGAAATATATAAATCAAAGCAATCTAAATTATTTGATGACTTAATGAGAGGTACTTACGAACCATATTACAATTCTCATTCAGAAGCAGATATGGCACTTGCAAACATTCTCGCTTTCTGGTGTGCCAAAGATTACTCACAAATGGATAGTATATTCAGACAATCAAATCTATATAGAGATAAATGGGACGAGAAACGTAAAAACTCCACATACGGAGAACAAACACTATTTAAAGCAATCAATGAAACAAATAATATCTATACACCTAAAGAAGAAAAAGAACCCTTACGTTATGCGTTAAGCCACATATTCGATACTAAAAAAGAAGAAGTTGAATATCCTGTCAGAAGTTATGACGATACAGGTAACGCAGATCGTTTCATTGATAGATATGGCAACCTATATAAGTTTAGTTATGTAGAGAAGAAATTTTATATCTATGATGGCACAAAGTGGACACTAGACGATAGAGGGTCAATACGTAAACTCATTGATGAAATGATTGAAAGTATGAAGAAGGAAAAAGTTGTTCACAATGAGGATGTAACTGAAGAAGAAGCCAAAGAATACTTTCAAAAATTCTATAAAAAAACGAGAGGTACACAATCTAAAAAGAACATTACAGACGAATTAAAACACCGTAGACCAGTGACACCAGATAGTTTTGACAAAGATAACATGTTACTGAATGTAGCGAATGGATATATCGATTTAACAAGTCGTGAACTATACAAACACGATATTAATAAAATGTTTTCTCAAATAGCGAATACTGATTATTCTGAAAAAATGCAACCATCTGTGTGGTTAGATTTCCTAAACGATATATTCGCAGGTGATAAAGAAGTCATTCGATATATACAAAAAGCACTTGGTTATTCATTAACTGGAAGTACGAGAGAGCAAGTAATGTTCATACTTCATGGTAAAGGACGTAACGGTAAGAGTATATTCGTTGAAACAATCGCAGAGATACTCGGAGATTACTCGAATAACATGCAAGCGAAATCACTCATGGTTAAGAAAAATGACAATGTTAATACAGATATTGCCAGATTAAGCAAAGCAAGGTTTGTCACATCGTCTGAACCTAACGAAGGTTTTCGTTTTGATGAAGGATTAATAAAACAAATCACAGGTGGAGATAAAGTAACTGCTAGATTCCTATATGCAGAAGAATTTGAGTATACACCTAAATTTAAAATATGGGTTTCAACTAACCATAAACCGATTATTCGTGGTACTGACGACGGTATATGGCGACGTTTAGTCTTGATACCTTTCGAAGTACAGATACCCGAAGAAAAAGTCGATAAAGATCTAAAGTACAAATTACTTAGAGAAGCACCTGCAATACTTAATTGGATGACAGAAGGTGCATACATGTGGATGCGTGAAGGATTAGAAATGCCAGAGAAATTAAAGAATGCTGGACAATCTTACCGTACAGAAATGGATGTTATCGAACAGTTTATCCAAGAAGAATGTATAAGAATTGAAGGCGGTCGAGCTAAAGGTAGTAGACTTTATGATTTATATAAAAAATGGGCAGATGAAAACAGTGCATACAAAATGGACAATAAAAAATTCGGTCAAAAAATGAAAGAAAAATTTAAATCTAAAAAAATGAATGACGGTATTAATTATATAGGAATAGAAATTCCAGAGAAAATACCAGGTTTAGAATCAGTCCTAAAATAAGTGAATAGTGAAGGGTAAAAGTGAAGGGTAAAAATTACACTTTTTACCTTATAAACACTGTCATATCAAGGTTTTTATTTCTTTATTTATAAAAGTGAATAGTAAGTAATAAAAAGTTATTATACGTAAAAATAAAAGAATATATATGTATGTGAACCTTTTATAAGCGTCACCCTTCACTTTTTTGTTGAAACCTAGAGCGCGTAAGGTTTGAAGGCGATTTTACTATTCACTTTACCCGTCACTTTGTGGAGGAACTAATGAAATCAGAACAAACAATACAAAATGAAATAATTATTGCGATTAACAAAATGGGTCACAGATTGTGGAGAAGTAACGCTGGCAAAGTTATTACGAAAGATAATCGAGTAATTCAGTTATTTCCCAAAGGATTTCCCGACACAGTAGGTTTTCGTAAAACAGATGGCAAAATAATATTCATTGAAGTGAAAACAGATAAAGGAAAATTAAGACCTGAACAAGAAAGGTTTAAAACATTCATTGAAACACAACCCGTTTTATACGGAGTAGCACGCAGTGTGGAAGATGCAATCAAAATTATAGAAGGTGATCTAAATGAATGAAGAAACGGCAACAATTCGATATAAAGTCTACGTTGAAAAGCAAGTGTATGTTAATCACGATGACGATGATAATACTGTTGAAGAAAAGATACACGACCAGATGTGGACATTAAAAGAAGATTACATGGACGCAAAGCCATTAGAGTTTGACGACGTAAAAATTATAGATAGGGGTTATTGATATGAGATTAAAACGTGCGAAAGATAAGCAAGGTGAAATTTGTTTCTTGATTATAGACGGAGACAAAGAATTATTAGTGCCAGTTGAAGATTATAAAGAGGCTGTGATGGCTGGAATAAGCAACGGTACGATTAAGAAGCATATTGTAAAAGGCAAGAGACACTTCCGTAAATATATTCGAGATTACGAAGTTCAAAAAGGATTAGCTAGATTAAAGCGTGAGGATAGAGAGCGTGAAGAACGCAAACAAGCATTAGCAGAAGAAAAACAACGTAAGGAGCAGGAACGCCTGCAGATGATTAACGATGCAAAATGTAATGGTAAGTGGTTTCAGGAATTATCTAAAAATAACTTAGTAGCAAAAATTAAAAAAGATAAATATGGCAATCAACATTTAGTTTAGGAGTGAATAAAATGCCAAGTGGACGTCCACACATGTATGAATATGTTGTTTATAAAGGAGACGAAGTGATTTGTGCTGGTACTAGACAAGAAATACAAGCGAAGATGAATATTACAGAAGGTACATTTGCTCGAATGGCAAGCTCATTAACAAAAAGAGAAGCTGGGCCAAATCAAATTGTAGTTGAAAAAGTGAAAATCAAAGAAATAGAAGCAGAGGCGGTGCGTTAGATGAAGGAACTAAAAGTAGGAACATGGATAGCTTACCCAAATAAATTAGGTCAATCAGAGTACGGTAGATTTATAAAAAAAGTATATAGAATGCACAAATTTAAGACAGAATTAGAGCTAGAGAAAGTAAACGGTGTGCATGTTTATTTAAGAGAAGATTCGGATTGGATAACTGTACAAGAATCTATGGCTGAACAGTTAGAAGAAGTGCGTAAAGAAAATTTAAAAGAAGTTAATAAAATGTTGTTAGGTATAAATGATGTGTATGAAAGTGAATATAATCAATCCAACGACTTACAACAACGTAAGCGTAAGGAAGAAAATACAGCGTTATTTAAAATTAAAGATTTAAAAGTTGGTTACAAAATTGAAATATTAGGCGACAGAATGACAGGAGAAGTTTCTGAAATAGCCAATAACGGTAAATCTGCTGAAATAAAAGTAGATGATGGCGTGTATAGAGTTATAAACGATAATTATGATTTCACAATAATAGAATGGAACGAAACGCCACAGTACGCAGAAGATATGGTCAACAGTCCTTCACATTATATGTTAGGCAATCATGAGGTTAAGGATATAGTTTCGCTTGTGGCAGATAAATATCATAAAGGTTCTGTTGCGCATAACATTGCTAGTGCATTGGAATATCAAATGAGAGCGCCGGAGAAGAATGGACTTGAAGATATTAAGGAAGCTAGAAAATGCTTAGACTTCGCTATTGAGAATTGGGATGTGAAGTAGATGACGACAATAATAGAAGGTTTAATCAATGCAAACTATAACCTCAATAAAAATAATACAGGCGACATTAACGTAGACAATATGACTGATTCGTTTGGCAAAGAAACTTTAAGACAAATAGTGAAGTTAATTGAACAAGGCGCACAATTAGATGATGAATTTATCGAGGAGGACTAGCACGTGATCCTATCTAACACTTCGAAAATTAAATACAAACTTGATACTAAAGACAGAAATACTGTCGAAATGGCAAAGCTACTAAGAGATTGTGGAGTTAAAGGATATTTATACTCCGTCAATCAACGTAGCATTGTCATGGCAGTGTTACCAGAGGACAAGGAACATAACAGGAGAGTAATGGAGGGGTTGAGAGAATGGTAAAAATTAAGCAGAAGAAAACGATGAATTTACCACAGTTGATTGAGTGGGCGTGGGATAACGGAATAAAAAACGAAAGGTTTATACATTCAGACAGCAATCCTCCTGAATACGTATGGATTAATGAAAATTCAAATGTTGAGTTAGATGAGGATATGTGTATTAGTAAAACCGACACTTTCACAGTTGAAGTCGAGGAAACCGTAACAGAAGATACGAAATTTAAGTACTTGGTAGAAATTTCTACAAAAGGTAGTTCTATAATGTGGGAACATTCATATATTAATCAAAGAATTGGTGGCCAAAGCAAAGAATTCCACGCATACATTGATGGAGAATTTAAATTAATCTGGCGTGACGGAAAGCTGGTGGAGTAGATGATTAAGTATAAAATGTGGATAAAATCGGACAAAAGATTTATTGATGGAAGTTTAGCGTTAGTTGATAATTTAAAATATTTAATAGAGGAGTGATGGCGAGTGGCTACAGAAAAACAAGTAAAGTATGTTCAATTATTACAAGAACAATATGGTGCAGAAGATTACACAGAAAAAGAAATCAAAAATATGAGCCATAACGAAATAAGCATTGTCATAGATGAACTTAAAAAAGCGATTGCAGAAGATGAATTGTACAACGAATGTATGAGTTATGGATTACCTAATCAATAAGGAGTGTTAAATATGAATTCAGAAACGAAATTTCATGTCAGCGTTATGGATGCAAGGTTGAAGAAAGTAAAAAAGCAATGTGACCAATACAAACAAGCATATCATCACTGTGTAGACGATTTAATTGTCTTGCGTGCGAATAATAAACGGTTGGAACGAGAGAATGCAGAACAACTCGCATTACTGAAACAGTTTAGAAAGCTCATAGATTATAAATTAACACTGCATCAAGGCAGTTCAATGTATAGAGAATATCGAAGTAAGTTAGATCAGCTGGGGGTTAAGTAGGATGGCGTATGAGTATGAAATCAAGATACCGATGTGGTTAGAAGATGGACGTTGGTTGAATATGAACGTGGACGATGAAGTATTAGAAGAACTTGAAGAAGTCTATCGCAAAGCGAAGGCGTTTGATGAAATTAAAAAAAGATTTGAAAAAGAATATAAAGCAGAAGTTCTCGAAGAAAGTCTGTATTACCCTGAAAATTTTGATAATAGCGAATTTTTAGTAGATGTAGAACATATTTTATATTTTGAAGATGTTAGATATGTAAAAATCAAGGAGGATAAATAAATGAATGAATTAATCAAACAAGTAGAACAATGGAGTAAGGATAAACAATTAGACAAAGGTAATTCAGATTTTAAATTAATTGAAAATTATCCTAATTATGTTGTTAGCAAAAACGGAGATATTGTTATCTTGCCATACAAAGATAAAAATAAGCATAATAGAAAAATTAGAGTTAAAAAAACAGGCTCAGATTTAGATGGATACGAAATAGTTCCTTTAGTTAATGAAAAAGGCACAAAAACTTTCTCGGTTCATCGTTTAGTAGCACAAGCGTTTTTACCTAATCCAGAAAATAAAGAAACAGTAAATCATATAGACGGGGATAAAACAAACAATAGCGTTACTAATTTGGAGTGGGCAACTAGAGGAGAACAAATGAGCCATGCCTATGATTTAGGATTGAAGAAATCAAATAATATTATGGTTACAAGTTCTAATATCAAAAATTGTAAACCTATAAAGGTATATGTAAAAGAAACAAATGAAATTATTTATTTTTTATCTGCTAGAGATTGCTCTAGACATTTTGGTTATTCAGATAGATGGTGTGACAAGTTAATTGGTGAAATGAATGGGGATACTAAAAAATATTTATTTGAATATGTCGATATAGATGAGATTAAAAATAATACCAATAAAGTTACATTTACTACATTGGTTAAATTAATTGAGTATTGGTCTATAGAAAAAGGATTGCATAAATCCAACTCTGCACAACAAGCATTGAAGACACTCGAGGAAATGGGTGAGGTCGCCTCTGCACTTTGTAGAAACAACACAGACGCACTCAGAGACGGTATAGGGGACGTTGTCGTTACATTAATCATATTGGCGCAACAAAATAATATGACGCTGTATGAGTGTCTGAATACGGCGTATGAAGAGATAAAGGACCGCAAGGGGGTTATGAGCAGTGAAGGAAGTTTTATCAAACAAGAAGACCTCAAAGGATAAAGACATCGTAACTAAAGTTAAGGAAGTGTTGAGGAAATGAGAGCTACTGCTTATGGCATACTAGGAGTTTTATTTGTTAGGGGAGTTTTTGAATTAATTGGTTCGCCATTTCACGTGGATAAACCAATAGATATTGGAATGATATTTTGCATATTCATCACATGTGCAACATCACAATTAATTAAACAGGCTAAGGAGTGAGTGTGGATGACAACAATAGAGTTTATTAAATCAGTCGAGCTACTAGGCTACAAATTGAATTGGTCATATAAGAATGTAAATAACCGTAAAGTTAAACTGCTTATTACACATAAAGATGATAAACATCCTAACGCTTGGGTATTCGTGCATGAACCTTATTCATTTAGAAGTTTAGGAGTTAGCAGTGAATTGTTTACATTACTTGTTATGTATGCAAGCACTTCAATTTATGAAAGAGGTGTCGTCTAATGCAATTCCTAGTACGCAAAACACACCACACAACAGGTGAAGTATTCTTTGATGTAACTAGAGCTAAGGAGAATGAAGAATTTATTGTTGTGGATGCAGAGAATAAGCAAGAAGCGAAAGAGAAGGTTAAGAAGCCTAAAGGACTATTGGAAGTAGTACCATCTAGTTTTAATAATGGTCCTATTAGTAGAGCGTTAAAAGCTGGTATGTATAGAAAGGACAATGACCAATGAAACAAATACTCAAATTATTATTAACACTTGCACTCTATGAATTAAGTAAAGAGATCACGTATGAAATCATTTGCCGCATGCAAGCGAATGATATGGTCCCGAAGGATTATGAGGTGAATGAATGATGTGGGTAATAACAACAATCGTGTTAGGGTGTGTTGCGATACTCACGCTTATATACAATGCCATCAAAGACGCAAAGATAAACGCGTTAGAGTATGAAGTCGGTTATCTGTTATACACAATATTTGAAAAGGACCTGCCTAAGAGAGAGCTGGACGATGAAGATATACGCAAGATTAAAGATGAGTTAGATAAACGTATGAAGTAGGTGGAGAGAATGTGTGAGAACATTAACCATTATGTTAAAGAGTTGAGAAAGAGCAAGGGTATCAACATAACTAATTTAGCTAGAGAAATTGGTGTTAGTCGTACGCTTGTTTCTATATTTGAGAATGGTAAAGGGAAAATGAGCGACTATAAAGTGAATGAATTGATAAAAGTGTTGTCGACTAATGAAAAGGAATATAAATCACATACAAAGTATATACAAGAAATGTTTGCTATGACATTTGAACATTGTGATGATGACTTTGGTTTAACCACTTATGATTTAAGTGATATAGACAAACTAGCCAAAACATTAACATATAAAGGAAAGCAAATTAGTCCTTCAAACATTGCGTTAATAAAACAATTGGCTCAGGCGTTGGCTGATAAATAACTGGGAGGTAGCGTATGTATACACGTGAAGATATAAGAGAAATGATAGACAATTATAAGTGGATGAACAATATTGTAACATCGCAAGTTTATGATGCAGATAGCACTTCGGTTGCACAATACGGTGTTGAATCTGCTATGCCTAAAGCTAAAGGACAAACAGGTGACAAAGTATTACTTAAGGTCATGAACAGAAATAAAGCGTGGAGAAGAAATATTAAACTGATAGAGAAAATAGAATTCATTGATAAGTACGAGGAACATATAACCAATGAAATGAACTACCACATTCTACAAATGATTAAATTAGGCACACAACATAAAACTGTCATGGACCTTATGGAGATTAAAAGCAAGTCGACATTTTATGGATGTCTGAATGAGATAGTAAATGTATACATGGACGCACAACAAGGTCATTTCGATTAGTGTACGAAACGAACACATCGAACCAATCGAACACATCGAACGATGATAGGCGTTTGATATTAATACGTTATATAATATATGCATAGGAAATCTGGATGGTAGCTTTAGAGGTGAAGTTATTATTCAGTAGGTATGTAAACTTAATACTATATTATATGAGGCACGTTACATTTGTAGCGTGTCTTTTTGTATGCACCTAATCTTAATGACCCACACAATAAGGACGCACATATTAAAAGACACTGCTTATTAAGGTGGGGAATAAAGGTCGTGTGAATTAAGGTCACATACTTTAAGGTCATCACTTGCACATTGAGTGTGTGACAGACAGAACAATGAACATCCATTTATATATTAAAAAGGTTTCATTAGTTCATAAAGATTAATTGAAACATTAAATCATAATTAGAATATAAAGTTTGTTTGTTGTTTAACAATTGAATATTAAAAAGAATTGTTTTATTGATCATAAACTTTATTAGATTAATTTGCATTTGATTGATGAAACAATTTCTAAAGTTAAAGACAAAATGATTTGAGATTATAATTTCTTAATTCGTTTTGTCTTTTATTATTTCTAAAACTAAATTACAAAATGAAATTAATAAAACAAAATTAATAAATAAAATTCAAATGAAAGAAGTTGATTCATTTGTTTGTTCAACCAAAGGTTCGACTTGGTAATAAGTCATATACTCAAACCGAGTTGCAAGACTATAGGAAAGCCAATACCAAAAGGTATAACCAAGAGGTTAGGCAGAATAGACGTAATAAAGAGTATACAGCGTTCTACAATAGCACACAGTGGCGTAAGCTACGTCAACAGGTGTTAATACGCGATAACTACTTATGTCAACACTGTTTAGCTGATGGCGTTGTGAATGACAAAGATTTAATTGTCCATCACAAGATTGAATTAAAACGGGATTGGTCAAAAAGACTGGATATGGAAAATTTAGAGGTAGTGTGTTTTAGCTGCCACAATAAAATTCATTCGAGTTAAAATTTATTTTTATTTTTGAAAATATTTTTGCGGGGCGAAGAAAACCCCGTCACTTCTGAGACGAGCGAACAACGAGCCCGACTTACACTTTGAAAAATGTTGAAAATAAAATGTAAATATTCGTAAAGTAAAACTTCTTTACATAATTGGAGGTGGATGAAATAGCTAAACTAAGCCAATCTGATATAAAAATAATTCTGGATTTGTACAAAAAGGGTGAAACATTCACCAACATAGCTAAAAAATTTAATGTATCAAGAAGTAGTGTAACAAGACGAATAAAACAAGCTGGTGTTTATAAATTAGATTCATCTAAAGTGTGTATTCGTTGTGGAACAACATTTTATCCTTCTAACTATGGATCTCAAATTCAAAAATATTGTTCAGACAAATGTAGAATTAAAACTCATTATAGTGATAATAAAAAAATAGCATATGGCAACTGTAAACAGTGTAATAATGAATTCGTAATAGGAAACAACAAAACGTTTTGTTGTAATAAATGTCAGAAAGAACATAAACGATTAGAAAAAATAAGAGGTAGAAAACTTAAAAAGTGTTACTACTGCGAAAAATGGCGATACGGATTTCGAGGTAAATACTGTACAGAAGAATGCAGGCATAAAGCTAATAGAGTGAAAGATGGACTTAGGAAAAGTGAGCGATTAAAAAGAGCTAGAAGTAATGGCCAATTCGACGCTGATATAGATATATATAAGTTAATAGAACGAGATGGAGGATGTTGTTACTTATGCGGTGATGATGTCCTTTTTTCATACCATTATAACGACCCTAAGTACCCAACGATCGAACATGTTTTACCTATTTCTAAAGGTGGCTCGCATTCTTGGGACAATGTAAAAGTTGCTTGTAGGGAGTGTAACACTAGAAAAAGCACAACTCTAATTGACGATTATTTGAAAGGGAGGTGAGTGAGTTGGCTGAACGTAAATTGTTATCACAACAAAAAAGCAGACGTACAAAAGAGGTACAAGAAGAAAAACAAGCTACGGAAGAAGCTATGAACGAACTTACTCCTTTAACAGATGAAGCACCAGAGTGGTTAGATAATGATGCTAAAAAAGAATGGAAACGAATATTACCTCTGATTAAAGAATTACCAGTGAAAGACTTAGATAAAGGTTTATTAGCAACTTATTGCCAAACGTATAGCAATTACAAGAACGCGACTCTCAAATTAGAAGAAGAAGGTATGGTCATCGAAACCGAAAGAGGAACAAAGTTATCTAGCTACTACACTGTACAAAGAGATAGCGTAAATACAATGAATGCCATTTGTCCTAAACTAGGATTAACTGTTGAATCACGTTTGAAAATACTAGCACCTAGCAACGATAAAGAAAAATCAGACCCATTTGAGGATTTAATGGATGACAAATAAAGATTTCGTTACCGAATATGCGCGAAAAGTGGTTAATGGCGAAATATTAGCTAGTAATAAAAACGTGAAAGTGTGTCAAAGACATTTAGACGATTTGAATAATAAAAATTTGCCTTATCATTTCGATGTAAAAAGAGCGAATCATGTTATTAAATTCCTTGAAATGTTACCCGACCCAAAATCAGGCAAGAAAATGGAGCTTGCAGGTTTTCAGAAGTTTATTGTAGGTAGTTTATACGGTTGGCAAGACAGCGAAGGATATAAAAGATTTACTAAAGCATATATAAGTATGAGTAGAAAAAACGGCAAGACGATAGCTGTGTCAGGATTAGCGTTATATGAAATGTTAATGGGCGACGACCCAGTGAACGAACGCTTAGTTGGCCTTAGCGCTAACAGTCGTGACCAAGCAGGTATTGCTTATGACATGACGTACGCGCAACTTAGTGCAATAAGACGCGTTTCACCTAAGATGAAGCAATTAACTAAGATTACGCCTAGTGCTAAAGAAATATTGAATACGAATGACCGGAGTAAGATTAAAGCTGTTTCTAATGAAGCTGCCAACCTTGAAGGTCACCAATTCAGTTATGCAATTATCGATGAATACCACGAAGCAAAAGACAAAAAGATATATGAAACGTTAAGGCGTGGACAAGTGTTATTACACAACCCTAGTTTGATTATTATTTCCACTGCTGGCACAAATATGAACGGGCCTATGTACGAAGAATATCAGTACATAGATAAAATATTAGACGGCATATCGCCTAATGATAATTATTTCATATTTTGTGCTGAACAAGATAATGAAGATGAAGTACATGATCCTGAAACATGGATTAAATCTAATCCATTGATGGAGTTGCCAGAACTCAAAAAATTGCTGACCAAAAACATTCAACCAGAAGTTAGAACGGCTTTAGATAGTGGAAGTGGATTAAACGGCATACTGATTAAGAATTTCAATATGTGGCGTGCAGCAAGCGAAGAATCCTATTTAGACTTTAACGACTGGAAAAAGAACGAAACTGATTTTGATATTAACTATTCCAAAGTGTATATCGGATTAGACTTATCACGCGCTGATGATTTAACGGCAATTTCATTCATACACCTAGATGAAACGAATAAACAATACTATATAACGTCACACTCATTTGTAGGCACAAAGGGCGGCCTACAAGGCAAGATAGAACGTGACCTTATTGACTATCGTCAATTGTCAGAAGATGGTTTCTGCACCATCACAGACTTGTCTAGCGGGATTATTAATACTAACCAAGTGCTAGATTACATTGAAACGTATGTAAATAGACACAACCTAGATGTTCAAGCTATATGCTATGACCCGTATTCAATACACGGTGTGTTAGCAGAGATTGAGCGTAGAGAATGGTATTACGATTTGTATGAAATAAGACAAGGTCCACAAACACTTTCTAATCCTAACTTAGACTTTAGATTAAATGTAATCAATGGAGATATTAAGCATCATAAAAATCCTTTGTTAGATACAGCAGTAAAAAACGCTGTTGCTAAAAATGTGAACGATTCAATCATGATTGAAAAGAAAATGAACAGACATAAAATTGATCCATTAATGGCCACTATATTCGCTTATGTGATAGCAAGTGAGCATGAATGGGACGCAGAAACGTTTATGCCAATGTTCTTATAGGAGGTGTGACGATGAAGAAAACCTTATATGCACTTGTGGTAATACTACTATTCGTTGTGGGCTTAATAGGGCTGTTCTACGGCTTGTTTATACTTTGGAAGCCGTTAGCTTATATTATTGGTGGACTGCTGCTCATAGGCCTCTCAGGTGTTTTAAATCAAGCGTATGACAATACCTCGATAAGTCAGAAAGGGGGTGACAGTTAAAGATGCCATTACTTGATTTAGGATTTACAAGTAAACAAGAAAAGATGAACAGAGATTTAGAACGATTATTGTATTGGCAAGAACATGGTACACACGCAAGTTATGTTGGCATCAATGCGTTGAAGAATAGTGATGTGTTCACTGCGACACGTATTATATCTGCAGACATAGCAAGTACTAAGTTAAAGGTTAAAGGTCATGAAACAAATACGGTTATGAATGATGTGTTAGATCTGTTCAATAATAATCCACATTCTGATTTACCAGGTTGGCATTTCAAATTCATAATCATTGCGAATATGTTACTTAACGGACAATCTTTCGTTGAAATCATACGTGATAAAAACGATTTCCCAGTTGGTTTCCACTTCTTACATAACGATTTAGTAGGAATAGAGGAGAAAGACGGAGAAATTGTTTATAACGTTAGTGAAGATGTGGAAGGGAATGCTGCTAAGATAACCAGTGAAGATATATTGCACTTTAGATATATCACATTAGATGGATATGTTGGCTACAGTCCTTTATATGCACTAGCACATGAGATTGGTATATCACAAGGCTCAAAGAGTTTCTTACGCAACTTCTTTGATAACGGTGGCACATCAACGTCTGTATTGCAATACAAAAAAGGTCAAATTAACGCAGAACAATTGAGGGATTTGAAACAAAACTTTGCAGAAAGCCAGTTAAAAAATAATGGTGGGTTAGTTGCTATTGACGACACAATGGACTTTAAACGATTGCAAATTCCTACTGAAGTATTGAACTTCTTAAACAGTTATAAGTTCAGCACTTCACAAGTTGCTAAAGCGTTTGGATTGCCAGTATCTAAATTAGGTATTGAAACAGTCAATACATCTATCACACAAGCAAACCTTGAGTATTTGCAAAGTACATTAGATCCAATATTCAAGATGATGATTTCAGAATTAGAAACCAAGATATTTAAATTTATTGATTCTGGTTATGAATTAGAGTTTGATTCATCACGTCTCATTGATATTGACCCAGAATTACAATTGGAACGTATTACTGAATTGCATGGTAAAGGGATTATATCTACAGACGAGGCAAGAAGTGTATTTGGTTATCAACCTATTGAACACGGTGAACAACCACTTGTGGACCTTAACAGAGCGCCACTTTCTACTTTACAGAACTATCAAGAATCTAAGATAGACAAAGAAGTCGAAAAGAACTCCATTAAAGGGGGTGATGAGTATGACGAACAGTAACGTTGACACTGGACAACAAGACATGGTTGTTGAAGGTTACGCAATTATCTTTAATTCAACGAGCGATGACTTGGGTGGGTTCAGAGAAATAGTAGCACCAAATGCCTTAGACGGTGTAGATGTAAGCGATGTGAAATGTTTAATTAACCACGATTTCAGTTATGTTATAGGTCGAACACAAGCAGGAACGCTTGAATTACAAGTGGATGAAAAAGGATTGTACTTTAAGTGCCACTTACCTAACACATCTTACGCTAGAGATATTTATGAAAATATTAAAGCGGGCAATGTAAACCAGTGTAGTTTCTTCTACACATTACCACCTAATGACTCAACAGCTCGCACATGGCAAAACATTGATAATGAGTACGTTCAAACCATAAATAAAATCGATGAACTTATTGAAGTCAGTATTGTTACAATACCTGCATACAAAGACACATCGGTTGAAGTCGGTCAACGTGCAAAAGATTTAAAGAAATTCAAACAGTTGGAACAAATGAAAATCGTGCTAGACATAGAAAGCCTTCGTTTTGAAACGTAAGGCTATTTTTTATGCACAAATTTAACAAGGAGTGATATTGCATGGCCAATTTAGATGAGCGCAAAAAAGAAATTGCTAGTTTGATTTCTAAAGCGCAAGAAGCAGTCGAAAAGGGCGACCTTGAAACTGCGCGTAATTTAAAAGCTGATATTGATGCACAGAAAAAAGAGTTTGAAGAACTCGAACAGCTTTCACAAGAAATTGAAGCATCAGCACCTAAGTTAGAAGAAACACCACCCAAAGACGAGGGTGCAGAAGTCGAAGATAACAAAGGTGATGACACTGGAGAAGGGTCAGAAAGTAAACCATCTGACGACAAAGAGGAGAAACCGTCAGATGAAGAAAAACCTGATGATAAACCAAAACCAGATGGCCCACCTGAATCTGAAAAAAAACCAGAAGGACCTGCTATCGAGAAAGTAGAAGAACCTACTGAAGAAGAATTAGAAGAAGAAAAAGACAAAAAGAAAAAAGAAGGAGCGAAACGTTCTATGGCGAAATTAAATCAAAATCCAGAGGAAAGCTTAGAAGTACAAGGCTTTGAACAATACATGAAATCAAAAGGGGCTAAACGTGACAACGTTAAATCAGACGATGTTGGCGTAACTATCCCAGAGGATATTAAATATATTCCTGAAAAAGAAGTAAACACAGTACAAGACTTATCAGAATTGGTACAAAAAACATCAGTATCAACTGCAAGTGGTAAATACCCAATCTTAAAACGTGCTAACGCTAAATTCAACACTGTTGCTGAATTAGAGAAAAACCCAGAGTTAGCTCGTCCAGAATTCGAAACAATTGCTTGGGAAGTAGACACTTATCGTGGTTCTATTCCAATTTCACAAGAAGCATTAGACGATTCAGTTGCTAACTTAACTGCTATTGTTTCTGAAAACATCAATGAACAAAAAATCAATACTTTAAACGAACGTATTGGTGAAGTATTAAAATCATTTAATCCATCTTCAATCTCTGATGTGGACGACTTAAAAGCAATCATTAACGTTAAATTAGACCCTGGTTATGACCGTCAAATCATCTGTACACAAAGTTTCTACCAAAAACTAGATACTTTGAAAGATGGTAACGGACGTTATTTATTACAAGATAGCATTATTAACACTGCAGGTAACACTGTATTAGGTATGAACGTAACAGTAGTTCGTGACGACCTATTAGGTGCTAACGGTGATGCTAAAGCCTTCATTGGTGATGTAAAACGTGGCGTTCTATTTGCAGACCGTACAGACGTGTCAGTGCAATGGATTGAAAACGAAATCTACGGTAAATACTTGATGGGTGCTTTCCGTTTCGATGTAAAACAAGCTGATAAAAATGCTGGTTTCTTCGTAACATTTGAAGATGCAGCAGAACCTAGTGATGGTTTAGGAGCATAAGTAAAGTAGGTGACTTCAATGTTTAAAATAGACAACGTTGAATCAATTAAGAAGTCTATTAGAGTGGACTATGACATAGATGACGATGAAATTATGCACGTCTTTCTACCAAACGCTATAGACAGCGTAAAAACAGCCGTTTCTTTAAATGAAAGTGATGAACCTTTTTTCAAAGACAATCCCACTTTCAATAGATTGGTGTTAATTACTATTGCTCATATGCAGGATAATCGTTCTCTAACTTCAAATGAGCAAATCTTTGATAACCCATCATACCTATCTGGAATACAAACATTAAGAGCTAAATTAGCTAAATGGCGTAGAGATAATATCGAGGTGATAGCCGATGAATCTTAACCAATTAGATTACAGAGTTACGTTTTACGAGAACACTAATGACGGTCCAGAAGCTGGTATGAACGAACGAAACGAATTATATAGTTGTTTTGCTGGGTTGTATGAGCCTACACAAAAAGATGTTCAGTTAGGGAATTTAGAACTTAGCAAAAGGTCAGTCACATTAAATATTAGAGATGCACAACCTCAATTTATACCTAATGTAAATCAAGTATTTGAGATACAGAACGGTATGTACGCAGGGTTGTTTTTTAATGTCAAAAATGTGGCACCTGCTAAGTCACCTAACTACGTCAAAGTCGTAGGTGAAGAACAATGACGGTAACAGTTAAAGGCGATAAAGAAATAATCGCTTATTTAGAAAAGAAATACGGTAAATCTGCTACAAAGCGCATAACAGACTTTGCACTAACTAAAGGTGGACAGAAGGTTGCTCAAATAATCAAAAACAACATGAAGTCGTTTAAAGATACTGGTGAATCTGTTGAAGAAACGACAGTATCAAAGCCTATGACGATAAATGGTGTACGCACAGTGAAAATCCATTGGCGTGGTCCTAAACAGCGTTATAGGATTATCCACTTAAATGAATATGGTCACTTTGACCGTGCTGGTAAGTGGGTTAATACAGCTGGTAAAGGTGTTATTGAAAACGCTATGCGCGAAGGCAGAGAAACGTATTTTAGAACAGTTAAAGAAGAAATAAGAAGGAGGGTGTAACTTATTGGACGACATCACAATGAAGATATACCAAGCGATTATAGATAACAAAGAAATTATGGAACATGTTCCTAAGAACAATATAAAGTTCTTCGATTATCCCAACGCACAAGAAATCAAAGATGTAGTGGTTGTTATAGATCCATTAGATACACCTAAACCTTCTGACTATGGCGATAACGATAATCTTACTTACGAATACTTTTATCAAATAGATGTATTTGTAAAGCAAAAGCAAGGCGTAAACGGACGAGTTCTATCAGATAGGCTCGTTTTTTTATTGCAAAGAATAATGTGGGAAGTATTGGGATTTGGCGAAGCATCTTCCATGAAACCCGAATATATCAAGGAGTTCAATATCTACCGACAAGCTAAACGGTTTGAAGGTAAACAATATTTTAATTTATAGGAGTGTTTTAATATGGCAGAGAAAAACTACCGTTCATTTACAGGTTTAACAGAGTTTTATTACAAAGTTCATGGTGAAGATGTACAACAAGTTACAGACCCAGAACGTATTAAATATTTACAAGAAATTTCAGTATCAAAAGACCAAGACATTGAAAAAGCTTACGGTGATAACCAAGTAGCAGAAATGGCTGTTGCTAACGGTACTATCGAAGTAGAAGCTGGTTTCCACAAACTACCTTTAGAGGACAGAGTGGCTTTATTTGGCTTAGAAAAATCAGAAGAAGGTATTGTATCAGTTGGTAACGATACGCCTCCATATGTAGCAGTTATGTTCGCTAAAACTATGGAAGATGGTTCTCGTGAATATGTAGGATTACCTAAAGGATTATTCACATTCCCTGAAGTTGAAGGTAATACGAAAGAAGATGGCGTTGAATTCAGTTCAGACTCTACTACTGCAGAATTCATGCAAGCACCAGTTAAAGGCTTTGAAGAAGAAAAAGCTATGTTAATGGGTCACGATGCTAAAGGTGCATCTGTTATGAAGGATGCTATTTGGAAAGCTATCTTTGGTGAATCTGCAGAAAGCAGTAATCCAAGTGATGGCACAGCAGAATCAGAATTAGGCGCATAACATACAGGAGGTTTGATTATGGCTAAGAAAAAATATGAAGTTTTACACAAATTCATCGATTTAGAGGATAAGAACAAAGTATATAACGCTGGTGACACTTATCCTAAACCAGCAAACAAAAAAGTACCACACGATCGCATATTAGACCTTACTACAAGCGATAACAAACGTGGCAAGGTATTAATCAAAGAGATAGAAGAATAACTAACACGAGGGCTTAAATGCCCTCTTTTTATTTGCAAATAAAAACCAAAATTAAAGGAGAAATTAAATATGGCTAAACGTAATTTTATTAAATTAACTCAAATCGACAAAAAAGGTAACGCAGTAACTGACACAGAGGGCAACGCAAAATACGACACATTCATTACTCCAACTCAAATTCCATTCCGTAAAATCTATGATGCTGCAGACTTAATGGACGGTGCATCAGAAGAAAATGCTTCCGCACAAGAAAACATCGACCAAATGTTAGATATGGTGGTAGACATCTACAACAACCAATTCACAAAAGACGACTTACTAGACAGATTACATGCACCAGATGCAGTAGAAGAATTACAAGGACAAATTGAATTTATCGCACAAGGACAAATGGATGAAGAAAGAAAAAAGGAACTAGCGAGAATAATTTAAAATCTCTCTCTTATAAAGAACATAAAGAAAACATGAAGAAACTCATGCTGCAAATGATGAAAGATGGGGGCAAGGATATTAACGACATTTTAGATATGCCCTTTGCTTTCTTCATGGAGTTAGTTGACGAAAGTAATAAGAAAAACGTCAAGAAAACGGATAGCATGATTAATGCGTTCATGTGATACATCTCACAAGTAAGGAGGTGGAGTAATGGCAGAAAGAATAAAAGGGTTACAGATTGACCTATCCATGCGTGACATGGGAGTTAGTAAAACACTAGCTGGTATTAAGCGTGAGTTTAGGTCATTGAACTCTAGTTTAAAATTATCTAGTAACAACTTTAAATATGGTGAAAAGAGTGCATCATCTTATAAAGCAAGAATGAATGATCTCGACAAATCTATTAAAGTTGGTACTTCTAATTTAAACGAACTAGAAAAACAATATAAACAAGTAGCACAATCACAAGGTGCAAACAGTGCTAAAGCGGTTAGGTTGCAAACAGAGTATAACAAGCAAGCTAATGCTATTAATGCTATGAAAGACGAATATAGTCGTTTAAATCAGTACTATAGAGAAAACTTTTCTATGGCTGGACGATTAAGTAATTCGTTTAGAAGTATAGGAACTAGCATGCAAGGTGTAGGGCAAAAAGCACAAGATGTAGGAGGCTCTCTAACAAACAGTATTACTAAGCCAGCATTAGTTGCTGGAACTGCGATGGCTGGTATCACAGCTAAGCTAGGTTTCGACAGATTAGTTGGTTTAGATAGTGCAAAGGCTAAACTCGAAGGACTAGGATATTCAACGAAAGAGGTTGGCTCAATCACTGACCAAGTATCGAAAGCTATTGAGGGTGGTATGACCACAATGGCAGAAGGTACTGACGTAGCAGCAGGTGCATTAGCAGCAGGTGTAAAAGAAGGTAAAGAATTAGAGAAATACATCAAGCTTGTTGGTGATGCTGCAGTCGGTAGTAACAGGCCAGTGAGTGAAATGGCTATGATATTCAACCGTGTACAAGGTCAGGGTAAACTTATGACACAAGAACTGAATATGGTTGAAGAAGGTATGCCTGGATTTAGTAATGCTATGGCTAAACATTTAGGCGTTTCATATGATGCGTTTAGAGAAATGGTCACTAATGGTGAAGTTAGTTCGAAAGAGTTCTTAACTGTAATGGACGACTTCGCAGGTGGAATGGCAAATGCTTATTCTAAATCATGGAAAGGTATGATGCAAAACACTAAAGCCTATATTGGACAAATTGGTGAGGCATTTCTTAGTAGCACATTCCAACAGGCTAAGGGTGGACTTCATGAGTTTGAAAAGATGCTCAAATCACCAGGAGCTAAACAATGGGCTGCTGAATCTGGAGAAAAACTAGGAAACGCTTTTGCTGCAATCGGAAACGGGATTAAAAATTTAATTAACTGGTGGAATGGTCTTGATAGTTCTACTCAAAAAGTATTTGGTGGCATTGCTAAATGGTTAGCAATAACTTTAGTAGCAGTTGGCCCATTATTAACTGTTTTTGGAAAGTTAGCAGTTGTTACTGGTGGTATGTTTACAACATTTGGCCAATTAGCTGGTGGAATAGGTAAGGTCGCATTTGCATCAAAAGAAGCAGGAAGCTTGCTAGGTGGATTGAAAGCGGTGTTTCCTAAACTTGGTGCCGCCATCGGATTATTCTCCGGACCAGTTGGATGGATAGTAGCTGGTGTAGTTGCTTTAGGTACTGCGTTTGTCATTGCTTACCAAAAGTCAGAAACATTTAGAAATATTGTAAATGGAGTTTTAGAAGCAATAAAAAATGGATTCATTGTATTATGGAATGTTCTAAAACCAGTACTAGCTGCAATATGGGATATTGTTAAAACTGTTTTCCAACAAATAAATGATGCTGGGAAAGAAATTATAACAATGTTATCCGAACAATTTGGCCCAGCTTTTAGTGATGTTGGAAATGCACTAAAAACATTACAACCCGTTTTCTCAACAGTAATGTATGCAATTAAAGCAATTGTTGATTTTGTGATGCCTGGAATTAAAGCAATGATCAGAAACACATTCGAAGGAATTAAAGGTATAATCACTGGTGCAGTTGACATCATACTAGGTGTCGTTAAGATTTTCGCAGGATTACTTACAGGTAATTTCCAATTGATGTGGTCTGGTGTAAAACAGATATTCAGTGGATTTATAAAAATAATTGTAGGCATATTCAAAGTGTCTTTTGTAGGACAAGTTATAGCTTTTGCCAAAGGCATGTGGGTTAGAACAAAACAAATATTTCTAAATCTTTGGACAGGTACAAAAGCTATTTTTACTGTTTTAGGCACATGGGTAGGCAAAAAATGGCAAGCAATCAAAGACTCTGTAGTTAATAAAGTTAAAGGATTATGGAGTGGTGTTAAAGCAACTTGGAACATTTTAAGAACTGGCACAATTAAAATTATGGCTGCGATAGCTGTATGGATAATCAAAAAATGGTTGTCAATAAGAAATGGTGTTGTAAATAAAGCTAAATCTTTATGGAACGGTGTTAAAAGTGCATGGAATGCTCTTAAAAATGGAACTATAAAAATCATGGCTGCTGTTGCTGTTTGGATAATCAAAAAGTGGCTTTCTATTAAAAATAGCGTCGTTAATAGAGCTAAAGCATTATGGACAGGTGTCAAAAATACATGGAATGCTTTAAAAGGCGGAACAATTAAAATTATTTCTGCCGTAAGCACTTGGCTTTCTAAAAAATGGACTGGTATAAAAAATTCAGTGGTAAATAAAGCCAAAGCCTTGTGGTCTGGTGTGAAAGGCGCTTGGAACAATCTTAAAAAAGGCACAACTAATACATTCAAGGCAGTAGGCAATTTCATGAGTTCCAAATGGAATGGTATTAAATCTGGCACAGTAAATAAAGCTAAAGCCTTGTGGTCTGGTGTGAAAGGCGCTTGGGGTTCTTTATCTAAAGGAACACGTAACACGATGAATTCCGTCGGCGGTTTCATGTCTAAAAAGTGGCAAGGCATCAAGAATAGTACAGTAAATTTAGTTACTGGAATGAAGAACAAAGTAACTGGTGTCATGAACAAAATGGGTGACGCTATCAAGTCGGTTACAGGAAAAATTAAAGGTTTCTTTAAAGGTATGCTTGGTGGAGTAGAAAAAGGATTAAACGGATTAATCAAAGGGGTAAACTGGGTAGGTAAAAAGTTAAATATGGACCCCTTACCTGATGTCAAATTACACACTGGTACAGAATCTACGCATACACAAAACGTTGTAACAAACGGTAAAATAAACCGTGATACATTTGCCACTGTTGGTGATAAAGGACGTGGAAATGGTCCTGGTGGTTTCAGACACGAAGCTATTCGTTATCCGAACGGTAAAATGGCACTTACACCTAATAAAGATACAACAGCGTTCCTACCTAAAGGTTCATCTGTTATGAATGGTATGCAGACGCATTCTATGTTAAGTGGATTGCCTAAATTTGCTAATGGTACTTTATCTAACAAAAAGCCTAAGAAGAAAAAGAAAGGGGATAACTTCTTCGGCGACGTAGCTACTGGTATAAAGGCAGGCACAAAAGTTGCTACTGGTAAAGTTGTAGACAGTGGTAAAGCAGTGGTTAATAAAACACTGGAAACTGCAGCCAAAGGTAAGAAATGGATGGAAGATAAAATTGGCGATGTAATGGACTGGATAGACAAACCAGGTAAATTACTCGACAAAGTTCTTGAAGGTGTAGGATTAGACTTAGACGGCTTTGGAATTAAAAAAGCAGCAGAGCTACCTTATAACATGATGAAAGGTATGTACGGCAAACTTAAAAAAGCTGCTATAGACACATTCACTTCATGGATGGCAGATGCTGCAGAAGGTGACGGAGGATATATAGACCTTTCTAAAGGTATTAACTTCCCGTTCAGTCCACATGGTAGAGCGCCAGGCTATCCTTTTGCAGGACCACATATGGGTGTCGATATTGGATATAGATATGACAAACTATATTCAGTTCTAGCTGGTAAAGCTACTGCTCGTAAAGGTTGGAACGGTGGCTTTGGTAACATGGTTGACATTGTTAAAGGTGCAACGAAAGTTATCTATGGTCACATGAGGAAACACGCATTTAGTGGAAATAAAAATGTAAAACCAGGTGACTATTTAGGTGTATCTGGTAACAGTGGTCGTTCATCAGGACCACACTTACACTTTGAAGTTCAAAAAAATGGAAAGCCAATTGACCCGTTAAAATGGTTAAAAACTAATGATGGCGGCGGTGGCAAAGCTGGTGGTAAATATGGCAGCACAATTAAAAAAGCTTTAGGTATGGCTGGATTGCCACAAACTAGCAAATACATTAAAGCATGGCAAAGTCAAGCTAACACAGAGTCTACATTTAATCCAAAAGCTAAAAACCCTAGTGGTGCGTCTGGATTGGTACAAGTTAAGCCAGGAACGTTCAATCAATATAAATTACCTGGTCATGGCAATATTTGGAATCCGTTAGATAACTTAATAGCAGGTATGCGATATGCAAAAGCTAGATACGGTAAAAGTGGTATGTTGAGCCAAATCGGTCATGGTCTACCATACGCTACAGGAGGTTTAATTAATTCATCCGGATTATATAACTTAGCAGAAGAAGGACATCCAGAATTTGTAATACCTACAGACCCAAGTAGACAATCAGATGCTATGAAACTACTTGCTATTGCTACTCAAAGAATAGAAGGTAATAAGAAAAACAAACGCCCTAATCAAATGCGTACACCTTCTACTAGCAACAATAACGACAATGAAATGATGAATGTTATGGCTAGGCAGTTAGAAGCTACACAAAGACAAGTTGAATTACTAACACAACTTGTAGCTAGTAACCAACGTTTAGAGCAGAAACCTACAGGTGTGAGTGAGCAAGATATGAGTAAGGCGCAAGGTAAACGAGCGCAAATGATGGCATACAACATGGGAGGTGCTTTCTAGTTTGAAAAAAGAAGTAAGGTTATTTAATGATAATTTTGACATTAAGCTAACCGATACACCCAACTTATTATTCTTAGATCACATTGAAGAAGATGTGGAAGTTAAAGCAAACACAACTGAAATTAATGGTACTGATGGAGTACTTATGGGACCGACTACGTTCGGTCCTTTTAATTTAGTTTTAAACTTTTCATTTAAAGGGTTAGATACTAAAGATTTGAAACTGTATAAACAGAAAATAAGAAACATTTTATACCAACGTGAACCATATTATGTGTGGCACAGTGATGCACCTGGTAAAAAATACGCAGTGTATTGTGATAGTAATGATAATGAAAATTTAACTAATTCATTTGCTACTTTTAAAGTAACTTTCGTTGTATTCAAAGGTTATTCAGAATCATTAAAAGACACAAGTCAATTCAGTTTATCTAGCGGAGATTGGCAATTTGAGGCTGGTGTGTTATCTGATAATGAAATCAAATACAAACACACTACGACAAGTTTTAAAATCTATAATGGCTCAACAGATACGATTAATCCATTACTTAGACACAAACTGAAAGTGTTAATCAATCTAAATGCGCCGAAAGGTTTCAAAATAAAAAACACAACAACGGGCGATGTGTTCGAATACAAGAAAGCTATTAAGAGCAATCAACGTTTTACACTAGATGGTGTACATCCGTTCATAAACAACAAACGCGTTGGCATAGATACCAATTGGCAATGGCTCACATTAGATGAAGGTTTCAATAACATAGAAATCATTGGCGAGAATATCAGTAACGTTCAGACACAATGGATATTCCCTTTCATATATAGGTAGGTGAATGAATTGGAAAGTTTAGTTTTGAAAAATAAAAAAGACACATACGGTGAAATATTAACCGATTTTGATTTCGGTTCATTCAAATATGAATATGAAAAGAATAATGAACGTTCTGTTGCTTTCACTATATTTAAGACAACATCTAATTCTGACATTTTTGACGCAATGTTGAATGAAATGTTGATACTTTGGAAAGGTCAGGAATATGTTATTAAATCAACTTCTGTTAAATATGATGGTGCAATTGTATCTAATGATGTGACTGCCAAACATATATTTATGGAGTTTCAAAATCATTACATTCAGAAAGATTTAGAAAATGAAAAAATGAATAGTGAAGAAACGACGGATGAAGAAAGCAAGCCCACAATGACGCTCGAACAATATCTTGATTTTGGCTTTAAAGGTAACAAGCTAGGATTTACCTATGAGATTAAAGGCACATTTAATAAACGTGTTGAAATTGATGAATTAGGTAACAAAAATGGCATGGAATTTCTTACAGAGGGTGCTGAATTATTCAATTATATTTATTTTGCCGACAATAAGAAAATTTACATCTACGATGAAGCAACTTTTTATAAAATGGCAGATATACCGTTAATCTACAAATATAATTCAAGTGAAGTGCAAGCAACAATTACTACAACTGATGTTAAAACTTACATTCAAGGTTATGGCAAGAAGAAAACAAAAGCTGAAACTAAGAACTATAAACCTATGAAACCTAAAGACTTAAGTTACTCAGGAACATTTATTAAGGATGGTACTTGGAGAACCGAAACTGTTGGGGCAAGTTACAATAAAACATTTAACTGTAAATGGGGAAACGAAACACTTGAATGGACATTGAAAAAAATGGCTAAAGGTGGTTTACTCGATATTTATTTAGACAATGAGTTAGTTGGACGATATGAATGTTATAGTAAAACAGCTACAAGCGAGAAGATAGTTGTTGCAAGAAATTTATCAAAAGGTAACCACACATTTAAAGCGGTATACAGAGGAGCCAAACCTGGTATAGACTATAAAAAGTCAAAACCTTGTATGTATGTTGGCACAGAGAAGTCTACAGTTTTAAATATTACTGCGGTATTGAAAGGTGCTGACATTTATCATGCTTATGCTGAATATAAATCGCCAAATATAGACGCTTTTGGTTTTTCAGAAGCGCCGACAGTGTTTGATGATAACGCGTTAGATAAAGAAGAATTATTAAAAAAAATAAAAGACGAACTTAATGACCAACCAACTGTTGAAGTATCAACAAACTATTTAGGTTCTGTCGAAGATAAGCATTATATTGGACATGATGATATTAAAGAAAATAATACTATAAGGTTTATCCATCAACCCTTAGGCTATAACTTAGATTTAAAAGTTGTTAAAATCACTGCTTCACATCCATTAGTAAATGAACCAGTGGAAGTTGATTTCAGCAATTCACCAACAGATATTATAAAAATACAACAGGGTATAAGTAGAAATATTAAAAAAGTAAACAATTTAGTAAGAGGTGGTTCACTAGGTGGAACATCATTTGCTATGCCTGAAAACTATTCGGATATTGTGGGGGTGACATTAACAGATGGCTGAGATTAACCACAGATATTTAAAAGATAATGATAACGAGGTTTATTATCCAGTAACACATATAGATGCTGTACAAGGTTGGAACCAAGAAAACACAGATAATGCATTAACTGATATAAATGACAAGATTAACCAAATGAATACTTTAATCACAGAAGCTAATGGAACGATAGCAAAACAACAAAAAATTATAGAAGAAAATGATAAAGCTATTAAAACATTTGACTTAGCAATGAAGGATACGGTAGGTGATACTGGTTGGGTAGATATTTCAATACCTACAGCTAATAAAAATAATGCTGTTTCAACGGGCTTTAAAAGTGGTGTTAGAGAGGTTAGAGTAGGCAATAGTTTAATGCCAAAGAGATTTCTTGTCCGTTCTATTAGATTAAATGTGTCTAATATTACAGGAAGTAGTATGCAAATAGCTCAAATACCCGCAGGCTTTGTCACTGACAACCAGTCATTCATGGCTAGACAAAATGGTAGCAGGTCTCCAGTAACAGTTGAATGTTTAAAAGATGGTAAGGTCATGGCTTATATCCATCCTGACGACCAATCCAAAACTAATTGGCTCTACCAAGAGTTTACTTGGCTGGAATAAAAAAGGAGTAAGATAAATGAAACTATATATAGACTTCCCTATTGAACTAGGTCAAAAATTTAGATATAAAACAGTAGAAAACTTTAAACGTATCTTAGATAACTATAAGTATCTTAATGAAGATATGAAGTATCATAGAGAAGAAGAAAAACATGCTCACAACTCAAAACAGATTGATTACAAGCTCTCGAATGTTCATGATGAATTAACTTATCAAGATGGACGTATTGAGGGCTTAGTTATTGGTCATAATGGTGACGGTATAGAAGAAATTAAAGATAGTAGAACAGCTTTAGATGGTACTAATCAACCTCTATTATCTAAACGTTTAAAATATGATTTTGAAATCATTAAGAACAAAATGGAAGAAAACTTTAACTACCTTAATAAGAAGATTGAACGTATTGTAAACGTAAATGATTACGGTGCAGATCCAACAGGTGAACAAGATTCTACTGAAGCTTTTAAGCAGGCTGTACGAGGTGGCAACGTTCACGTTCATATGACAGCAGGTACTTACAAAGTTACTGGAATTAAATTACCAAATAACACTGTATTATCAGGTGAAGGTAAAGATATTACTACAATTAAATTTGCAGATGAAACACCTGCTGAGAACATTGTAATTACTAATGAAGATATGTCAGGCAATGCTCACAATATCGGTATCAAAGATTTTACAGTCAACGGCAATAAGTGGAGACAGAACAAGAAGTTCAATGCGGCAGGAGGATCATTATCGTCTAACGTTAGGTTTGCTGGTGTTAAACATGGCTTTGCAAACAACATTAAATCAATTGATGCATTATTACATGGTTTTGATATTACTTATGCCAACGATGATTATTTCTATCAAGGTGATGGAGTAAGAGTTAATGAAGCTTTAGAAAGTAAATATATTCATATCGATAATTGTGAAGCTAGTGGTTTTGGTGATGATGGTATTACTACCCACCATTCAAGATACTTGTTAATCACTAATAATTATTCGCATCATGCTACTGGTGGAGGTAACAATAACGGTTTTGAAATTGACGATGGCTCACAACATGTAATGTTAGATAATAACATGACTGAAATGAACTATGGAGGTATCGAAGTTAAAGCCCATGCTCCTGCATCAGCTCCTAATAACGTTTTAATCAGTAATCATATGAGTATTCACGATTCACGTGCTTATAACTTAAGACATATCGGACATCACAGAGCAGGAGATGCTAAATCTAAAACAGCTCACAGTTTAATGTTGAACAACTGTACAGCAATTGAACCTTATGATAACAAAGTTTATCCAAATACTTCGCCACGTGCTTTAGTAATAGCAGCTTATAGAAATGTACAAATCAACAACTTTAGTGCTATTGGTGATGGTAAATTCGCAGCAAATCAGCCTGTTATCGCCGTACAATTTATGGCAGAAAATGTTATGTTTAATGGTATTAACGTAACTGGTTTTAAAAATGCTTCTACTGATATTAAATTATTTGGTGGTAAAAATAGAGGTAAAAAATTCACTGTCACTAATGCAAATATTTGGAACTCATCTCAAAATATTGGTATAGCTGGTGGTGCAGGATTATATGATATTCGAATTATTAATGCAAATATACAAGGTCAAGGAACCGGTAATGGCATAGAATTATATAATCACACTGCTGAAATAATTGGTTGTCATGCAGATAATTATAAAAATCCAGCAGTAATTGGTGGAAATGAGTATGCCACAGTACCTACTTTCTTAAAAGGTGGTTTTAACGGAGGTACGACTGGTTCTTCTGCTTTAGCTAACCGTTCTGCAATATTTGCTTCTACTGGTGGTTCATTTGCACACAGTGCTCGTTCATGGGTAGCTGGTTCGGGTGCTAATTCACATGCATGGGGTTCACGTAGTGCTGTACTTAACTCACTGGAATCAGAGACTACTAACGGAAATCATACACAGACTATATTAAACTCAAGAGGTATGAAGGTAGATAAAAACTACACTGTAGCAATGGGCTATGGTACAGATGGACCTTCAACTGAAAACACTGGTATAGAGTTTAGACCTATTAGTGGTAACGCATATTTCAAAGGGAAAATAACTTCAGGAAATAGTACAGGTGACTATGCAGAGTATTTTGAATCTCAATCAGGACAAGAAATACCTAACGGATATTTAGTTACACTTGATGGAAGATATGTCCGTAAAGCTAATTCAAATGATACACCTATCGGAGTTATTTCAGGAACAGCAGGGGTTATTCTTGGTGACCAAATGTTCCATCACAAAGAAAAATTCTTAAAAGATGAATTTGGTGTTACGCAAACCGAATGGACCACTAAAAAATGGGAAGATGACGAAGGTAATTGGTACTCAGAAGAAGTAGAACTTCCTATCCCTAACCCTGATTGGAAAGAATCAGATAATAAATATATAGACCGTTCGCAACGTCCTGAATGGAACGTAGTAGGTCTTGTAGGGCAAGTATATACTCGTATTGATTCAACAGTATCAGAGAACGACTATATCAAACCTAATAAAGGTATCGGTACTAAAGATAACGTGAATGGTTTCTATAGAGTACTAGAAATAACTACGCCTTATAATTCTGAAAAAGGTTATGGCGTGGCAGTAGTATTAATCAAATAAGGAGGACAAATAAATGGCTAATGGCATAGATAAAAAAGCCTTATTTAAATTAAAATCTGAACCTTATTTAAAACCTATTTCCGATTTGGGAGTAGGTTTTTATAATTTAGATGAAAACACAGCAATATTAAGATTTCAATTAAGCAATGAAAAAGGACCTTTATTAATTCATGAAAATAACTTAACAGCTTACGCTTACTTTGAATCTAGCAATGGAAGTGCTTCAGATGTAATTGAATTAGAAATAGAAGATTCATTCAATGGTATTGTGACAATCACCTTAGATAAAGAGTTCTTGCAAGCTAGCACATCAACAAAAGTTAAAGGACAAGTTTATATTGGTGTTAATAATGTAGATGGTAATCCTAAATATAATGAAGTAGCTGTATTTAGAGAGTTTAATTTTGAAGTAGCAGATGCATTAATTAACAAGATTTCTTCATTTACTAAGATTGAGTATATTCGTATGTTCGACCAACTTAAAATGCGTATCGAACAGAAAGTAAGAGATATTGAAGAAGCTATAGCTAACGGTGCAGACTATGTAGCAGAAATGGAATCAGTATTACAACAAGGTATCGAAACACTTAATGCTATTGTTGCTGATGGTAAATCAGATATTCAAGCATACATTGCTCAGGCTAAAACTGATTTAACTAAAGTTAAAGATGATGCTACAGAAGATATAACTACTACAGCTAATAATGCTAAATCAAGCTTAGAGGACACAGCAGACACTTCTATTAATAGTATTACAGCTAAAGCAACTGAAGCTACAGAACATGTAGACACTAAAGTTACAGAATTTAATCAGACAGTAACTGACAATGGTTTCTTATCACCTCAAATATTAGATGAAGAGATAGGTAATTTAAATTGGCAGAAGTATAAACTAACAAATGATGACGGAACAAGTTTTATTTTGACTAGTCCTGTGGATTTAGGAGATCCGACATATTTAAGTGGTTTAACTCCCGGTGAATATTATGCAGCAGCTCCAAAAAATTCACCAAATGGAGTAAGTGGTTTCTTAACGGTTCTACAAAGAGGCACTATAAAAATAATTTACTTCCAACCTTATAACCAAGATAGATTGTTTGTTAACAGATATTACAACGAATGGTTTGGTTGGAAAGAAATATCAAACAACCAAACCGACACTGGTTGGGTACCATTTAATTTAATAAACGGTGCTAAAACTAATAGTGCTTATGATTACGGTGGTCCTCGTAATGGTTATGGTTCTGCTTATAGAACTATAAAACGTGGTGAGGTAACAGAAAGACATTTAAGAATAAATGGTTCTAATGTTACACAGGGACAAGTTATAGCACAACTACCTCCTAACTTTTGTAAAAATGTACAAGTAGGATTTATAAGAGCACCGTTAGCTCACAATGGAACTAGTATTATTGTTGAAAATACTGGAGAGGTAAAAGTGTATATTAGTAATAGTGCAGAGTGGAGTAGCGATGATGGTCATTATCTATACGGAGAAATTAGTTGGTTAGACTAGAAGGAGAGTGAAAAATGGATTTCAAACAAGTATTTTTATATGATGGAACACCTTATTTAGCATTTAGAAATGAAGATGGAGAATATGATTATCCTAATGATGAATGGACTGAGGTAGCTCCTCCAGAAGGTATATACAGTCCGTTCTATTTTAATGGTAATGAGTGGGTTGGTGCTACGAAAGAGGAGTATGAGAAAAGTTTACCTGAAAGAGAACCTCATGTTCCTAGTGCTAATGAAATGATGTTGGCCCAAGCACAAATGCAAGTAACCAAGACAGCTAATCAATTAGTAAAGTCTCAAAAAGAACAAGCAGAAACTTTAAAAGAATTAACTAAAAAAGAAAAGCGTATGCAACAGTTAGAAGAACAACAAGCTCAAACTATGCTTGAAATCGCTAAATTGAAAGGGGAATAAATTATGTATCCAGGATTTGATTCAATCAAATATTTTTATGACATTAACTGCTACACAAATGAAGATATTCAAACTTATGTGGAGTTAGACGCATTGACGAAAGAAGAATATAAAAAAATCACAGGTGAAGAATATCCAGAACAACCACAGGCTTAGGCTTGTGGTTTTTATTTTATAAAAAGTGGGTGAACGCATGAATGAACATTTTACAATACGTGACAAACTAGCCACATTATCCTTATTTGGATTAGGCGTGTTTGTAGATGTACGAGGCCTCTACTGGTTTGTAAACCCTGGAAATGTAATCAAAGAGAGCGCTTTTTATCAAGCGTTAAATGACGTTATGCCTATTTGGATTTGGGGTTTGTTACTGCTTGTATTCGGTACTTGTCTGATTCTATCAAGTTTGTTTTTCGGCAAACGATCTGTGAATAATATTTCGGATCACTTTATGTTAATAGGTGGGTTAGGAAGTGCCATCATACACTTCTTAATGTCGTCGGCAGCTGTGTATAACGCCCTTAATTTGCTAACCCCAGCACAAATGATTATCATGACGGCATGGCTCGGATTTGTCGGTTTCTTAGGTGGTTTGGGTATTTATGGACGAAGATAAATATGTGCTAAGACACGAGTGGGAAAAATCAAGAGGCAAGATACACGAACGCATAAACGAAGTAGATAACAAACACACAGAAAACTTTAATAGTTTGTTGAATAAAATAGATAGACAGACATTGCTACAAGAGAAGGCATTCGAATCGCAATCCAGGTCAGAAAAACATTTAGAAAAAATGAGTGAATCATTATCAACGGTAGGAACTAGGGTAACTGATTTAGAATACGAAACAAAAAGTCACGAGAAAGAAATTAAAAGTTTGCAAGGAACTGTAGAAGCAGAAGCAAAAGGAAACAGAGAAGTAATTGGCTACTGGTTAGGATTTGCAGGTGTTGTATTAGTACCACTTATCACTTTGGTAGCAAACATTTTCTTTAAATAAGTCGGCACATATGTGTCGGCTTTTTATTATGGAGGTAAACTATGAATTTTATATTAAGACTTAAAAACAAAGCAACACTCACAGCTATTGTGGGTGCGATTTTACTATTCATTAAGCAAATAACGGAAGCGTTCGGTGTTGACTTATCTGCACAGATTGAACAAGTAAGCGGATTGATAGGTGCAATTATTACGTTTTTAGTTGGGATAGGCGTTGTGACTGATCCTACTACAGTTGGTGTGAAGGACAGTGGCATAACTAAAACTTACACAAAACCGCGTGATGAAAATGAAAATCCAGTTGAGTATCAGAAAGTGGTTAGTGATGAAAAAGTTACACCAGAACGAAAAGAATTAACGCCCGAAGAATTCGACACATCTGAACCATTCACTGATGACACTGACGAAGTGGAATTTGATGTTGCGGATTATGAATATGATGAAGAATTAAAACGTGGTGCTAGTCGTTACCACGATGACGAAGTATTGAAAGTGAGTGATGAAGATGGTCGCTAAATTAACACAAAAGGAAGCAGTTGCTTATGTTAAATCACAAGAAGGAAAAGGGTACGATTTTGATAATTATGCAGGATGGCAATGTTTCGACAGTGTCAACTACTATTGGTATCAACTATTCGGTCACGGTTTAAAAGGAGAAGGTGCAGCAGATATTCCTTTTAAAAATAATTTTACTAATGAAGCTAAAGTTTATCAGAACACACCATCATTTTTACCTAAACCAGGTGACGTTGTTGTTTGGAATAGAAAATATGGTGGTGGTTATGGCCACGTTGCTGTCGTTATTTCTGCCACATTAAACAGCTTTGTTGTAATCGAGCAGAATTGGTTGGGTGGTGGCGCAAGTAAAACTGAAGTAGCTACTAAAAGAACAAAAAGTTACGATAATCCAATGTGGTTTATCAGACCATATTACAAATCAGAGGGTGCAAAATCAGTTTCTGCACAATCTGCTACTAAAACCGCTGCTAAGAAGAAAACAACGGCTAAAAAGAAAATGAAGAAATTAACTTATATTCGAGATGAAGTGAAAGGTTATCGTTTACCTAATCGTGGATATAAGCCGACTTCAATAACGTTACACAATGATGCAGGAAGTGTAGGCGCTACTGCAGAAGCATATCATCGTGGATTAGTTAATGCACCTTTATCACGTTTAGAAGCTGGTGTAGCTCATTCTTATATTAGTGGAAATACAGTATACCAAGCATTACCAGAAGGGCGTATAGCGTGGCATACAGCTAATCAGAACGGTAATAAAAATTCATATGGTATTGAAATATGTCAATCTATTGGTGCAAGTGATAAAGTATTTCTTGCCAATGAGCAGGCAGCGTTCCAAGAAGCTGCGAGATTATTAAACAAGTGGGGATTAAAAGCTAATCGTAATACAGTGAGACTTCATATGGAATTTTCACAAACTAGCTGTCCACATCGATCAATGAAGCTTCACTCTGGTTTTGACCCAGTGACACAAGGCGTACCTTCACAAGCAATTAAACTCAAACTCAAAGACTACTTCATTAAGCAAATTAGAGCTTATCAAGATGGTAAAATACCAACTGCAACTGTTTCTAAAAAAACTAGTTCTGCAAGTAACACTAAATCAACAGTAGCTGGTGCTTGGAAACGTAACAGTCATCGTACTTGGTATATGAGTGAAAAAGCTAGATTTACTAATGGTAATCAACCTATTGTAGCTAGAACAACTGGACCATTTAGAAGTTGTCCATATGCTTATGATTTTCAACCTGGTGGATGGTGTGATTATGACGAAGTAATGTTGCAAGATTCGTTAGTGTGGATAGGGTATACATGGAAAAATAAAAGATACTACCTTCCAATCAGAAATTGGGATGGCACACCTCCGCCACGTCATTCGGTAGGAAAACTATGGGGAACAATTTCATAAAGTGTGGTATAATGTAGATACCACGTAATCATACTAGGGTAAGCACTCATGTGCTTGCCCTATTTTTTTGTGTTATAATGTAAATGCAGCGGTAATGAACCGACTGTATATTCCGAACGGTAATATTTGCTGTTCCGTGTCTAAAATTGAAAGTATGCCTCTCATCATCAGAGAAAGTAGAAATCATATTAAAAAGTAGTTGTAAGCTAACGCTTATTTAAACCTACGCCACCCATACATGTCACTGGGTGGTTATTTTTGTAACAAAGTTCAAAATATTTTACAAAAAGGTATTGATGAAATTAACAAACAACAGCAACTTATCATTGAAGAGCAAAGAAAGATAATTAAAGATAAATCGGAGTGATAAACATGGATAACCTTATATGGATTCTACTAACTTTATCAGCGGCATTTTTCGGATTAGCTTTTTATGGGCAATCAGTAAAAGTAGATCGATTAGAAAAAGACATAGAAAAATTGAAGGAACATAAATAAACCCACCAATTAAGGTGGGTCGCGTGTCAAATACGTGTCAAAATGTTTCTGTTTCGTTCTATTCCGTTCTAAAGTATATACTCTAAAATCCTTTAGTTATACGGTTTTCGATTATATCCGAAAGTATACAAATGCCCTCCCAGGACACTAAAAGCGTTAAAATACATAAATTAATTTATGCATTTACTGACTAGACTGCTGATATATCAGCAGTCTTTTTATTTTGCTTTAAATTTTATTTACATATAGTTGACACACATAGTGGATACAAACATACTGTTTATTAAAGTCATAATATAGTTAATTAGCACATTGCAAAACTAAGTTTACAGATGAAATTGGATATTGAATATTGAATAAAGTGAATGATCATTATAATATATGAAAATGATGTCAAAAAGTATTATTTTATATAGTGAATTTAAACTTTCCCTTGCTCATTAGGCTATAACAATTAAAATACATTGTCATTTAATGCTTAATCATCTAAATTTGTAAGATGCTGAAATTATTTATAGATAATTGAGACATTAACATATGTTTCAGTCTAACAATAAGTGGTATTTAATATATAACTATAAGGTAATATATAACTTAATGATTATTTTGCGTTTGCGCTACTTCAATTTGAAGTGGCGCATTTTTAATGTTATTTGTAAAATTAATAAAAACCTTTCGTATTAAAAACATTGATATATTACATAGCAAGCTTAATTAGCATTAAATTATTCGGTAAGTTTAATTATATATATATATATTATAATTAAAGGCTCTCATCTAAGTTGTATAACATGGAATTGTACAAAATACAGTTGAGCATTCAAAACTGTAAAATGATGTGTTTTTCACTACAGTTTTTACTATTATTTAATGAAGTATGAAATAAAACACAATTTTATATGTAAATGTCTTATAGTTATAGATAACAAACGATACTTAATTAAATAAAAAAATAACAGTATCGTTTAAAACATAATAAAACAGTCATAAGCATCTATCATATAATGAGGAGTGTTTATAATGGAAGGTTTATTTAACGCAATCAAAGATACAGTACAAGCTGGCATAGCAGGGGACGGTGCTAAATTAGGTACAAGTATCGTAAGCATCGTAGAAAACGGTGTAGGTTTAGCAAGTAAATTATTTGGATTCTAATATAAATAAATAATAAAGGAGATATAAATTATGACTAAATTAGCAGAGGCAATTGCAAACACAGTTGAAGCGGCAAAATCAGGTAACGGTTCAGAATTAGGTACAAGTATTGTAGATATCGTTTCAAGTGGTGCAGGTTTACTAGGTAAACTTTTCGGATTTTAAAATTGAGTACTTAGCTTATTTTAAAAATATAGTGAGGGGTGTTTATAATGGAAGGTTTATTTAATGCAATTAAAGATACAGTACAAGCTGGC
The DNA here is from genome assembly GCF_017893435.1 of Staphylococcus sp. GDB9P120P. NCBI lineage: Bacteria > Bacillati > Bacillota > Bacilli > Caryophanales > Staphylococcaceae > Staphylococcus > Staphylococcus sp. GDB9P120P. The sequence continues at coordinate 698,667 of NZ_JAESNB010000008.1, read as the reverse complement.
ATAGCAGGCGATGGTGCTAAATTAGGTACTAGTATTGTAGACATCGTAGAGAACGGTGTAGGTTTAGCAAGTAAATTATTCGGATTCTAATATAAATTTCTATGACGGACTGGCCAAGGTAATAACCTTGGCCTTTTTTGTTTGCTGAGATATGAAATATGGTATGATGAAGTAAAATTCGGCTATGTTTATACATTGACGAGGACATAACTGATATAGTTTATTAAAAGATATCATTAAGGGGTTAGAAAATACTATGAATAAAAGATGTTTGCTTATCGATTTTGACGATACAATTGTTGATTTTCATGATGCAGAAGCATATGCATTTCACCAACTTACAAAAAAATATAAATTAGAGACAAACCAAAATGATTTAAATCAATTTATGACTGTAAATCAAGCGCATTGGGAAGCATTTCAACAAAACCAATTATCAAAAACTGAAGTTTTAAGTAAAAGGTTTGAAGTGTATTTTGAGTTACATCAAATCAATGTTAATGGAGAAGAAGCGGACGTAATCTTTCGTGATGAACTGGCAAATGCTCCAATAAAATATTTTATGAACACGGTGGAAACATTGAGAATGCTCAAAGATACACATGATCTATATATTGTTACAAATGGTGTTTTAGAAACACAAGAAAGACGCATAGCAAAAACAAAAATGGGGAATTGGTTTAAAGGTGTTTATGTATCTGAGCAAACAGGATATCAAAAACCGATGCCAGAATTTTTTGATTTTGTTTTTAATGAAATTGGTCATGATAAAAGAGACCATGCAATGATTGTTGGCGATTCAATAACATCAGATATTTTAGGTGGGAAAAATGCTGCAATAAAAACATGTTGGTTTAATCCAAGAAATAAAATAAATGACACAGAAATTAATCCGGATTATACTATCGAATCGCTTGATCAATTGTTAGATATAGCAAAATAAAAGAAGCGTGAATTATAATCAGAAAAATTGATTTTAATTCACGCTTCATATTATGTTGATGATCATTCAAGAAATAAAAAAAGTTTACTTTATTAATAAAGTATCTACTATATTATAAAAATGAGTGCATTATTTTAAATGTATTAGATGTGAAAATTATGGTGTCCAAATAAGTATATCGTGGCCATCTTTATTTTGTTGTTCAATATCTTTAAATCCATGTTTAATAAAGAAATTTTTTGATTGATTACGTGCAATAACTTTTATAGGTTGGCCTTGTTCCTTGGCAAAATCTAGCAATGCTTTACCGTAACCACGACCTTGGAAATCACGTAAAACTTCTAGTTTCCATAAAATATTATAATCATTAAAATCTGAGAAATATACATCTTCAACTTCTCCTTTTCGGTATAAAGCCATACGAGCGCCTAACCTATCACCAACATATATGCCGAAAAATGGTGAGTCTGAACTAGCGTCTATCATTTCACCGCGTAATTCATCTACTAAATATAAATCTTCATTTCCGAAGTTTCTAAAATCTTCAAATAATTCGTCAGTTTTGTAATTAATATCTAGTCGTTTAACATTACTCACTTTAGCTTCCCCCTTTGCTTTATTACTAACTATTATACCTTATTTTATTGGATATTTCACAAAAATGAATGCTTAAAACATTTTGTAAAATTAACAATGTTAATTTGCTCATTGTTTTTATATAATGTAAAGTGCTGATAACTTGTATGAATATTGGACAACGACGTTTATACATATTTAAAATAATTTCCAATCAATTTATAAGCCGTAAAATTGTCAATGTTGAACATAAACTTTATACTAAATAGGAATAGAGTAACGTAAGGAGAATTACGAATGGATTGTATGACAACGAAACTTAATGAAAAAGATCAATTTATATCGAATGTTAAAAATAGTGATTCAACTTTAGCTAAATATTATCATCTTGATGCAATGAATGAACATGATTACAAAAAACGACTACTTATAGAAAATAACGGAAGAGAAGCGTCACTAGCAAAAATCATTGAAGCATACATGGGTGATTTAACATTAGATCATCAACAAAATGACAATTTAAAAGCACTTAGTAACGGTGCGAAAGTTGTAATCGGAGGCCAACAAGCTGGTTTGTTTGGTGGGCCCTTATACACGTTCCATAAAATATTTTCAATTATTACATTAAGTGAAAAACTATCAAAAGATTACGATACGCACGTTGTCCCTGTTTTTTGGATTGCGGGTGAAGATCATGATTTTGATGAAGTAAATCATACTTATGTTTTTAATGAGCACAAGGCAACTTTACAAAAAATTAGATATAGTACAATGACGCCACCAGAGTCTAGTGTTTCAAAGTATTTGCCAGATAAAGAAGCGTTACATAAAGCGTTAAATCAATTTTTTAAAGAACTAAAAGAAACTGAGGCTTCTTCAAAACTATTGAACATGTGTAGAAATATTATCGATCATTATGATGGTTGGACTGACATGTTTAAAGCTTTATTACACGAAGTTTTCAAACATTATGGATTATTACTGATAGATGCAAATGATAAAGCGTTGCGTCAATTAGAAAAACCAATGTTCAGAAACATGATTGAAAAGCATCATTCAGTTGACGATGCCTTTAGACAAACGCAAGCTCAAACAATGGCTGATGGCTTAGACCAAATGATACAGACAGAGACGAATGTGCATTTGTTCATGCATGATGAGGGTGTAAGACAACTATTAACTTTTGAAAATGGGAGATTTTATTTAAATAAATCTGAGAAGTCATTTTCGGAACAAGAACTTCTTAATATAGTAGAAACAGAACCAGAAAGATTTTCTAATAATGTCGTTACAAGGCCAGTAATGGAAGAATGGCTATTTAATACAGTAGCGTTTATAGGCGGTCCAAGTGAAATTAAATATTGGACAGAATTAAGCGATGTTTTTCGAACATTAGAAGTAAACATGCCTATCGTTTTACCTCGATTAAGAATTACTTATATAAATGCTAGAATAGAAAAGTTATTAGCGCATTATCAATTGAACCGTAATGATATCATTGAAAAAGGAATAGAGGCAGACAAAGCGCAGTTTATTAGATCCAAAGCGTCACAAACTTTTATAGAACAAATTGAAACACTGAAAGAACAGCAAAAGGACTTATTTCAATCTCTTCAAGCAGAAGTTACAGACAATCATGATAATAAAGTATTGTTAAACAAAAATAATGAAATTCATCAAAAACAATTTGATTACTTGCTAAAACGGTACTTATTAAATATCGAAAGAGAAAATGACATTAGCATGAAACATTTTGAGATATTAAGTAAAACACTCCATCCAATGGGTGGATTACAAGAAAGAATATGGAATCCACTTCAAATTATGAATGATTTTGGGCTAGATGTGTTTAGTCCCTCCACCTATCCACCACTTTCTTACACATTTGATCATATATTGATAAAACCTTAGAGCGACAATGGGAACACCCGATTCATCATTAAGATGAATCGGGTGTTTTTTTCTATATTTCAAGAAATTTTGGTGAAATTTGTATAATTAGTGGAGGATAGTGGTGAGATGTGGTAAATTATATATATAAGAAGGTGAGGTGATTATAAATGTTCATGGGTGAATACGAGCATCAATTGGATACTAAGGGACGTATGATTGTTCCTTCCAAATTTCGCTATGACCTAAATGAGCGTTTTATAATTACCCGAGGCCTTGATAAATGCTTATTTGGTTACACTTTAGAAGAATGGCAAGTAATTGAAGAGAAAATGAAAACCTTACCAATGACAAAAAAAGATGCGCGTAAATTTATGCGTATGTTCTTTTCAGGCGCTGTCGAAGTAGAATTAGATAAGCAAGGGCGTATTAATATTCCTCAGAATTTGAGAAAGTATGCCAATTTAAGTAAGGAATGTACGGTAATAGGTGTCTCAAATCGCATAGAAATTTGGGATAGAGAAACTTGGAATGATTTTTATGATGAATCAGAAGATAGTTTTGAAGATATTGCCGAAGACTTAATTGACTTTGATTTTTAAATGGAGGCGTTAAATTGTTTCATCATGTCAGCGTTATGCTAGAAGAAACTATAGATTACTTGAATATTAAAGAAGATGGCATATATGTCGACTGTACATTAGGTGGAGCAGGTCATGCCCTCTATTTATTAAATCAAATTGGAGACGAAGGTAGACTTATTGCAATTGATCAAGACACAACAGCACTTGAAAATGCAAAAGAAGTATTGAAAGACCATATACATAAAGTTACCTTCGTTCACAGCAACTTTAGAAAATTAACTGAAATTTTAGATGATTTAAATATTGAAAAAGTAGATGGCATTTATTATGACTTAGGTGTATCTAGCCCCCAATTAGACGTGCCTGAAAGAGGTTTTAGTTATCATAATGATGCGAAATTAGATATGCGTATGGATCAAACACAATCATTATCAGCATATGAAGTAGTGAATGAATGGTCGTTTGAAAAATTAGTTAGGATTTTTCATCGTTATGGTGAAGAAAAATTTTCAAAACAAATTGCAAGACGTATAGAACAAAATAGAGAACAAAAGCCAATTGAAACAACTTTAGAACTTGTAGATGTCATTAAAGAAGGTATCCCAGCTAAAGCAAGAAGAAAAGGTGGGCATCCTGCTAAAAGAATTTTCCAAGCAATTAGGATTGCAGTTAATGATGAATTATCTGCATTTGAAAATTCGTTAGAACAAGCGATTGATCTCGTGAAAGTGGACGGAAGAATATCTGTGATAACATTCCATTCGTTAGAGGATCGGCTATGTAAACAAATGTTTCAAGAATATGAAAAAGGTCCCGAAGTTCCTAGAGGTTTACCTGTCATACCAGAAGCTTATACACCTAAATTGAAGCGAGTTAACCGAAAACCAATCCTTGCTACAGATGAAGATTTAGAAGAAAACAATCGAGCGCGTAGTGCCAAGTTACGTATAGCTGAAATACTAAAATAAGGAGTGATTTTTGAGTGGCAGTAGAGAAAATATACCAACCGTATAGTGGAGCAGAGCAGCATATACCACAAACGCAACCGTCGCCTCATCCCCAGAGTCAACCCCAGACAGTTAAGCGTAAAGTAATTGTCAAGCTAACTAAGTTTGAAAAGATGTTATACATAGGACTTATAACAGTAATTGCTTTAATAAGTATTTATATGCTATCTTTAAAAATGGATGCGTATGAAACTCGAGAAAAAATTGCAGATTTAGATACAAAAATTGAAAAACAATCTAGTGAAAACAGCGCAATAAAATCTGAAATTAAAAAGAACTCCTCATATGAACGCATTTACGATAAGGCCAAAAAAGATGGAATGAGCCTTAAGAACGATAATGTAAAGGTAGTGCGTAATAATGGCGAAGCGAAGAATTAAATTAAAAAAACCGAAGTTTTCAATTAAAAAAAGTAAAATAGGGGCAGTCCTACTCATCCTTGGATTTGGACTGCTCTTTTTTACGTTGGTTTTAAGATACTCGTATATTATGTTGACAGGACACTCTTCTGGTGAAGATTTAATTATGAAAGCGAATGAAAAGTACTTAGTAAATACACAACAACAACCAGAAAGAGGTAAGATTTATGACAGAAATGGCAAAGTCTTAGCTGAAGATGTGGAACGTTATAAAGTTGTGGCAGTTGTAGATAAAAAAGCAAGTGAAGGTAGCGATAAACCTAAGCATGTGACAGACAAAAAAGAAACTGCCAAAAAACTTGCAACTGTGATTGATATGTCAGCAAAAGAAATTGAAAAAAAACTGGATAATAAAAAAGCCTTTCAAGTTGAATTTGGTCAAAAAGGTACAGATTTAACGTATCAAGAGAAAGAAAAAATTGAAAAAATGAACCTTCCTGGTGTGACGTTATATCCAGAAACTGAAAGATTTTATCCTAATGGAAACTTCGCATCTCATTTGATAGGAATTGCACAAAAAGATCCTGATAGTGGAGAATTAAAAGGTGCTTTAGGCGTTGAAAAGATATTTGATAGCTATCTTTCAGGTCAAAAAGGTGCATTATCATATATTCATGATATTTGGGGCTATATTGCACCAAATACCAAAAAAGAAAAAGTACCTAAACGTGGAGATGACGTACATTTAACCCTTGATTCAAACATACAAGTTTTCGTTGAAGAAGCATTAGATGGCATGGTTGAACATTATAAACCAAAAGATTTGTTTGCCGTAGTTATGGATGCAAAAACTGGAGAAATCTTGGCGTTTAGTCAAAGGCCAACTTTCAACCCAGAAACTGGTGAAAATTTTGGAAAAAAATGGGCAAACGATCTATATCAAAACACTTATGAACCAGGATCAACTTTTAAATCTTATGGACTAGCGGCTGCAATTCAAGAAGGTGAATTTAAACCGGATAAAAAATACACTGCTGAACCTAGAGAAGTTATGGGATCTAAAATATCTGACTGGAATAAAGTAGGTTGGGGAGAAATCTCAATGTCTACTGGTTTCACATATTCTTCAAATACTTTAATGATGCACTTACAAGATTTAGTTGGTTCAGATAAGATGAAAGAATGGTATGAAAAATTTGGTTTTGGTAAATCTACCGATAGCATGTTTGATGGTGAATCTACAGGTGGTATTGCCTGGGATAATGAAGCACAGCAAAAAACATCTTCATTTGGACAATCTACAACCGTAACACCAGTTCAAATGCTAAGAGCGCAATCAGCTTTTAATAATGAAGGTAAAATGTTGCAACCATGGTTTGTGGATAGCGTGAGCAATCCTGTTACTGATGATACATTTTATAAAGGTAAAAAAGAGTTTGCAGGAAAACCAATTACTAAAGACACTGCTAAGAAAGTTCGTACCGAATTAGATAAAGTTGTAAACAGTGAAGACAGTCACGCTAAAAACTATCAAATTGATGGTTATGACGTAGCCGGTAAAACAGGTACAGCACAAGTTGCTGACTCTGATAATGGTGGTTATGTTCAAGGTGAAAATCCATATTTTGTAAGCTTTATTGGTGACGCACCTAAAGATGATCCAGAAGTAATTGTTTATGCTGGTATGAGTTTAGCACAAAAAAATGATCAAGAAGCCTACGAAATGGGTGTAAGTAAAGCGTTTAAACCTATTATGGAAAATACGTTAAAATACTTAAATGTTGGAGATAAAAATTCTAAAGATAAATCTGATGTGAAGTATAGTAAAGTACCAGATGTTCAAGGTCAAGAGACGCAAAAAGCACAAGATAAGGTGAATAGTAAATCTCTTGATCCAATAGTCATAGGAAGTGGAGATAAAGTGGTAAAACAATCAGTATCACCTGATAAGGAAGTGCTTCCAAATAGTAAGGTACTCCTATTGACAGATGGGGATATAACAATGCCTGACATGACTGGTTGGACAAAAGAAGAAGTAATTGCCTTTGAAACATTGACGCAAACAAAAGTGACTACAAAAGGTAGTGGTTTTGTTTCTAATCAATCTGTTAATAAAGGACAAAAAATTGACAAAAAAGATAAAGTAGAAGTGACGTTATCTGCTGAAGCGATTAATGGTGAATCATCAACCACGTCATCTAAAGAAAAGGAATCATCCAAAGACGATACTGACAAAAATGATGATAACAACTCAGATTCAAGTAGTGACAAACAAAGTGAATAAATAAATTATTTTATTTCTGACGTCAATGGTAAAACATGTTAAAATGTATAATTTGAAATTGATGCGAGGTAGTAATTTAAATGTTTAGTACAAAATATAATTTTGTAGATTTAAAACATAAATACTGCCTCGTTACATATGATTTATAAGTTGCACCTAGCATTAACGACATTAATCCAATTTAATATTAAAGGAGCATAATATGGTTTATTTACTAGCGATCATTGCATTACTAATAACATTTATATTAGTCCCTGTATTGATACCAACACTAAAAAGAATGAAATTCGGACAAAGTATAAGAGAAGAAGGCCCTCAAAGTCATATGAAAAAAACAGGTACACCAACTATGGGTGGGTTAACTTTCCTACTTAGTATTATTATCACTTCAATATTAGCTATTATTTTTATGGATAATGCGAATCCAATTATATTATTATTGTTTGTGACGATTGGTTTTGGGTTAATTGGTTTTATAGATGACTACATCATTGTTGTTAAAAAAAATAATCAAGGTTTAACGAGTAAACAAAAATTTCTTGCTCAAATCGCTATTGCGGTTATTTTCTTCATATTAAGCCAAGTGTTTAATTTAACAGACTTTTCAACTGGCATTCATATTCCATTTACAGGTTTAGAAGTACCTTTATCTATTGCATATGTAATTTTCATTGTATTTTGGCAAGTTGGTTTTTCTAATGCAGTGAATTTAACAGATGGATTAGATGGACTTTCTACAGGGCTTTCCATTATTGGATTTATTATGTATGCATTAATGGCTTATATCCAAGGGGCTAATTCTATTGGTTTGTTTTGTATTATCATGATTTTTGCGTTACTTGGATTCTTACCGTTTAATTTAAATCCTGCAAAGGTATTTATGGGAGATACAGGCAGCTTAGCTTTAGGTGGTATCTTTGCCACGATTTCAATTATGCTAAACCAAGAATTGTCGCTCATTTTTATTGGTTTTGTATTTGTAGCTGAAACATTATCAGTTATGATTCAAGTTACATCATATAAGCTTACAGGGAAAAGAGTTTTCAAAATGTCACCACTACATCACCATTTTGAGTTAGTCGGCTGGAATGAACGAAAAGTTGTTACTGTATTTTGGACAGTTGGTATTATTTCAGGTCTTATTGGCTTATGGATTGGAGTGAATTAAATTGCTGAAATATACAGGTTTAGAAAATAAAGATGTATTAGTAATAGGATTAGCAAAAAGCGGATATGAAGCAGCAAAATTATTACAAAAACTTGGCGCAAATGTCGTTGTCAACGACGGCAAGGATTTAAGTCGAGATGCACATGCAATTGATTTAGAAAATATGGGTGTCAAAGTTGTTGGTGGGGAGCACCCATTTTCTTTACTTGATAATGATCCACTCATTTTTAAAAACCCTGGCATACCTTATACTGTTCCGTTGATTCAAGAAGCGGAACGCCGAGGACTACAAATACTTACTGAAGTGGAATTAAGTTATTTAGTTTCAAAAGCACCTATTATTGGTGTGACAGGTACAAATGGAAAAACAACGGTAACTTCATTAATTGGAGATATGTTTAAAAAAAGTAGAATTACTGGTAAATTATCTGGCAATATAGGTTATGTTGCTTCAAAAGTGGCACAAGAAGTAGATGAAGAGGATTACCTTATAACTGAATTATCTTCATTTCAATTACTAGGGATTGATAAATATAAACCACATATCTCAATTATTACAAATATTTATTCGGCACATTTGGATTATCATGAAAATTTAGAGAATTATCAAAATGCCAAAAAACAAATATATAAAAATCAAACAGAAGATGATTACTTAATATGTAATTATCATCAACGCCATTTGATTGAATCTGAGTCTTTAACAGCAAAAGTATATTATTTTTCAACACAGCAAGAGGTTGATGGTATCTACGTAAAAGATGATTATATTACATTTAAAGGTTTCCGACTTATTCATAAAGATGACTTAGTACTACCTGGTGAACACAATTTAGAAAACATACTTGCTGCCGTGTTAGCTGCATTATTAGCAGGTATTTCTGTAAGAGCAATTATAGATAGTTTGTCAACATTTTCAGGCATAGAACATAGGCTTCAATATGTAGGATCAAATAAAACTAATAAGTACTACAATGACTCTAAGGCTACTAATACTTTAGCAACTCAATTTGCGCTTAATTCATTTAAACAACCTATTATTTGGTTGTGTGGCGGTTTAGACAGAGGAAATGGATTTGATGAATTGATTCCATATATGAATAACGTCAGAGTGATGGTAACTTTTGGTGAAACACAAGATAAATTTGTGAAATTAGGCGAGAATCAAGGCAAATATGTAATAAAGGCTACTGATGTAGAAGATGCAGTCGATAAAGTACAATCAATTATTGAGCCTAATGACGTTGTGTTATTATCGCCAGCTTGTGCAAGTTGGGATCAATACAATACATTCGAAGAGCGCGGGAATAAGTTTATTAAGAGTTTCCAAGCGCATTTACCTTCACTTTAAAGGTTGTGAAATAAATGTCAGATAAAGTTAGTGAATTTGATTCTGAATATTTAAAAGAGAAACGTGCAAAGCGACGTAAAAAACAAAAACAAATCCAATACGCGATTTTCGGTATTTTGTTATTTATTATTTTGCTGATTCTTATTTATATGTTCACACCATTAAGTAAAATCAACACAGTGACCATTGAAGGTAATGATAATGTATCTAAAACTTCTATTAAAAAAGCTATCAATGTGAAAGATGATTCAAGAATGTATACCTATAGTACTTCAACAGCTGTTAAGAATTTAAAAAAGAATAAATTAATAAAACATGCAGAAGTGACTAAAGTATTACCGAATAAGTTGAATGTTAAAGTGACAGAAAGTCAAATTGTTGGTTTAGTTAAAAAGAAAGATGATTATGTACCCATTCTTGAAGATGGCACAGAGTTAGAAAATTATGAAGAAAGTAATGTGACAGATGACGGTCCCGTACTAGAAGGATTCAAAAAAGAGAAAAAAGAAAAAATGATACAAGAATTATCAAAAATGCCTGCAAAAGTTCGAGGTATGATTGCAGAAGTGCAATATGATCCACAAGAAAATTTACAAAATCAAATCAAATTATTTACGACAGATGAGATTCAAATTGTAGGTAATTTAAATACTATTGCCAATAAGATGAAGTATTATCCTCAAATGTCACAATCATTAGAACGTGATGAATCAGGAAGTTTAAAAAAATCAGGTTACATTGATTTGTCAGTTGGCGCTTCTTTCATTCCTTATAGTGGTGGAAGTACGACTAAATCAACAAGTGATCAAAATGTTGATAAAGGAAATACAGAGGAAGATAAAGCTAAAGACGAGTTACAAAGTGCATTAAATAAGATAAATAAAGAATCAGACAAAAATAATTAAAAAATTTAGACAAATACATGTGTTTATAGTTCACAAGCGTCAAAACGTATTGTAAACTGTTAATAGTGTGAACATGAATAAGTAATTGTCAGGAGGTGCCTATCTATGGAAGAGCATTATTATGTAAGTATAGATATCGGTTCGTCAAGTGTTAAAGCGATAGTGGGCGAAAAATTTCACAATGGAATAAATGTGATAGGTACAGGACAGACCTACACAAGTGGTATAAAAAATGGTCTTATTGATGATTTCGACATCGCAAAACAAGCGGTTAAAGATACAATCAAAAAAGCCTCTATTGCATCAGGCGTCGATGTTAAAGAAGTGTTTTTAAAACTTCCAATTATCGGTACTGAGGTATTTGATGAATCAAATGAAATTGAATTTTATGAAGATACTGAACTAGATGGTACACACATTGAAAGTGTACTGGAAGGTATACGTGAAAAAAATGATGTACCCGAAACAGAAATAATAAACGCTTTCCCAATTAAATTTGTTGTAGATGGCGAAAATGAAGTGTCAGATCCTAAAGAACTCATTGCTAGACACAGTTTGAAAGTAGAAGCTGGTGTCATTGCAATTCAAAAATCAATCTTAATAAACATGATTAAATGTGTAGAATCTTGTGGTGTAGACGTGTTAGATGTTTATTCTGATGCATATAACTATGGATCAGTACTTTCAGCAACGGAGAAAGAACTTGGCGCATGCATCATTGATATAGGTGAAGATATAACACAATTAGCATTTTACGAAAGAGGAGAGCTCGTAGATGCTGATGCTATAGAAATGGCTGGTAGAGATATAACAGAAGATATTGCAAAAGGTTTAAATACATCATATGAAACGGCTGAAAAAATTAAACATCAATATGGTCACGCTTTCTTTGATTCAGCGTCTGATCATGATGTATTCACTATTGACCAAGTAAATAGTGAAGAAGAAGCGCAATTTACTCAAAAAGATTTAGCAGATGTAATAGAAGCACGTGTGGAAGATATATTCTTTAATGTGTTTGATGTATTACAAGAGTTAGGTCTTACAAAGGTAAATGGAGGTTTCGTTGTAACTGGTGGTTCAGCTAATTTACTAGGCGTTAAAGAATTGCTTCAAGATATGGTAAGTGAAAAAGTAAGAATTCATACACCATCACAAATGGGCATAAGAAAACCAGAGTTTTCTTCAGCGATTTCAACGATTTCTAGTAGCATTACTTTCGACGAATTACTAGATTATGTTACAATTAATAATCATGACAGTGAAGAATTTGAAGAAGAAGTCATAGAATCAAATGATCGAGAAAATAGTACGAAGTCAAGCGGATTTGATTGGTTCAAAAAGAAATCAAACAAACAAGAAGAGCCACATACATCAACTTCTGATATAGAAGAACCAGAAGCGTCTGAGGCATACGAACATGAAGACAACATAGAACAAGAACATGAAGAAGAAAGTAAACCTCAAGACAAAGAAGAAAGTAAGTTCAAGAAACTTATGAAATCTCTATTCGATTGATTGGCCACTAAAACTAGGAGGAAATTTAAATGTTAGAATTTGAACAAGGATTTAATCATTTAGCGACGTTAAAAGTCATCGGTGTAGGGGGCGGCGGAAATAACGCTGTTAACCGAATGATTGATCATGGTATGAATAATGTTGAATTTATTTCCATCAATACGGATGGACAAGCTTTAAACTTATCTAAAGCTGAGTCTAAAATCCAAATTGGTGAAAAATTAACGCGTGGTTTAGGCGCTGGTGCAAACCCTGAAATAGGTAAAAAAGCTGCCGAAGAATCGCGTGAGCAAATTGAAGATGCCATCCAAGGTGCGGATATGGTGTTCGTAACAGCAGGTATGGGTGGCGGTACTGGTACAGGTGCTGCGCCAGTTGTAGCGAAAATCGCAAAAGAAATGGGAGCGTTAACAGTTGGTGTTGTTACGCGTCCATTCGGATTTGAAGGCCGTAAACGTCAAACACAAGCAGCTGCTGGTGTAGAATCAATGAAAGCTGCTGTTGACACATTAATCGTAATTCCTAATGACCGTTTATTAGATATTGTTGATAAGTCTACACCAATGATGGAAGCATTTAAAGAAGCTGACAATGTATTACGTCAAGGTGTTCAAGGTATTTCAGATTTAATCGCTGTTTCAGGTGAAGTTAACCTTGACTTTGCAGACGTTAAAACAATTATGTCTAACCAAGGTTCTGCGTTAATGGGTATCGGTGTGTCTTCTGGCGAAAACCGTGCAGTAGAAGCTGCTAAAAAAGCTATTTCTTCACCATTATTAGAAACTTCTATTGTGGGTGCACAAGGTGTGTTAATGAACATTACTGGTGGAGAATCACTATCATTATTCGAAGCACAGGAAGCAGCAGATATTGTACAAGATGCAGCAGACGAAGATGTTAATATGATTTTCGGTACTGTAATTAATCCAGAATTACAAGATGAAATTGTGGTAACAGTAATTGCTACTGGATTTGAAGATAAACCATCATCTCAAGGTCGCAAAGCATCAAATACTGGATTCGGCAATAGTGCATCATCTGGAAGTACAACTGCAAAAGAAGATTCATTCTCTTCTAGTGCATCACAATCTACAGATAGTGCAAATGAAGGTAGAACACATACTACAAATGAAGATGATATTCCTAGCTTTATTAGAAATCGTGAAGAAAGACGTTCTAGAAGAACTAGACGTTAATCTCGAATGAACTTCTTCTTCTGTTAGTTTTTCATAATAATTAATATTAATTAAGACAACATAAAACATATAGATGTCATCAGGTCCAAAGATCTGATGACTTTTTTGAATTTAGAAATTGGCATATAATTAGATGTGAAATAATTCGTTATGGACAAAATGTAGTTTCCAATTATTTAGAATCTCCCAATGACTTTAGATAGTTTGTAAATGTTGAATAGCTGGAGGTTTATGACATGCAAGAGAAATTTATCAAAGATCGTCATATTTTAAAATATGATGACAATCAATTAAACAATGTGAAATTGGGTATAACAACAAGAGAAGATGGATTTAGTAATTACCCGAAAAATGCATTTAACATGGCAAGATATATTAATGATGATCAAGATAATGTTACAAAGCATCAAATGTTACTTGCTTCTGTAATTCAGTTTCCCACAAATCAATGGGTTTTTCCGATTCAAACACATGAAAATAAAGTGGTTGAAATTACTAACAAAGATAAGGGTACAAATATTGATAGACTTTCTAATGCGTTACATGGTATAGATGGTATGTATACATTTGAAAAAGATATTTTATTAACCATGTGTTATGCAGATTGTGTACCAATTTATTTTTACAGCGAAAAGCATGATTTTATTGGTTTGGCTCATGCGGGTTGGCGTGGTACAGTAGGACAAATTGGCAACCAAATGTTAAAACATATACCATTTGATTTTAATGATTTAAAAGTTGTTATAGGACCAGCAACAGCAAATTCATATGAAATTAATGATGATATTAAAAGTAAATTTGAGCGCTTACCTATAGATTCACATCAATATATTGAGACGAGAGCAGAAAACCGTCACGGTATAGACTTAAAAAAAGCAAATGCTATGTTGCTAGCGTATGGTGGCGTTCCCCAAAATAATATTTATATAACAGATTATGCTACTTCAGAAGATTTAACTTTATTCTTTTCATATAGAGTAGAGAAAGGTAATACTGGTCGTATGTTAGCTTATATTGGTCAATAACTAAGAGGTGTATAAAAATTGGATGTACAGCAAAGTTTAACGCAAATAAATAATCAATTGGACATACATTGTAAAAAAGGAAATATTACAACAGTCCCACACGTGATAGCAGTGACAAAATATGTTACAATAGAGCGAGCTAATGATGCTTACCAAGCAGGTATTAGACACTTTGGTGAAAATCGTTTAGAAGGTTTTCAACAAAAAAAAGCAGCTTTACCAGACGATGTAGTCATGCATTTTATCGGTTCTTTACAAACAAGAAAAGTTAAAGAAGTAATCAATGATATCGACTATTTTCACGCTTTAGATCGTCTGAAATTAGCAAAAGAGATTAATAAAAGAGCTGAACATAAAGTGAAATGTTTTGTTCAAGTAAATGTTTCTGGAGAAACGTCAAAACAAGGCATCGCTTTAGATGAAGTAGATACGTTTATTAAAGATTTAGAGCAATATGAAAACATAGAAATTACTGGTCTTATGACAATGGCACCATATACGGACGATGAACCGTACATTAAAGATTTATTCAAATCATTAAGAGCAAAAAGAGATGAAATTAAAGCGCTCAATTTAAATTATGCACCATGCACAGAGTTATCGATGGGAATGAGTAATGATTACCATTTAGCAGCTGAAGAAGGTGCGTCATTTTTGAGAATTGGGACTAAACTTGTAGGAAAAGAGGAGTGAGCCCCGTGGCTTTAAAAGATTTATTTAGTGGTTTTTTCGTAGTTGAAGAGGAAGACGATGATTTAAAAGCGCCACCCGAAGAAGAACAAGATAGACAACAAGCACAGTCTCAAACAAATTATAATAATCAACAAACTGAAAATACAGAAAGACAACGTATACAGTCCGTACCCAAAAAACAACCAACAAGATTACAACAATCAACAGGGGAAAGGAAGTATCAAATGAATAACAGTGCACCTAAAAATAATACTAGGAACGTTGTGAACATGAATAATCAAGAACAAAATAATTATGGATTTACGCAAGAAAGTTCTAAAATGTGTTTATTTGAGCCACGCGTCTTTTCAGATACTCAAGATATTGCGGATGAATTAAAAAATCGCAGAGCAACTTTAGTAAACTTACAACGTATTGATAAAGTGTCTGCAAAAAGAATTATCGATTTTCTAAGCGGTACCGTTTATGCAATTGGTGGAGACATTCAACGTGTAGGTTCTGATATATTCTTATGTACGCCAGATAATGTTGAAGTCGCAGGAAGCATAACGGACCAAATTGAAAATATGGAATACCAAGGTGAATAGAGGTAAACATTCATGGATATAGGTTTATTAGCAAATATATTTCAATTTATTTTATTCTTGGTCAAAATTTATTACTTTGGGATGATTGTGTATTTCTTTATGTCATGGCTTCCAGGTGCACGGGAAAATAAATTCGGTCGATTTTTATCAAAATTGTATGAGCCGTTTTTAGAACCATTCCGTAAAATTATTCCGCCCATTGGCATGATTGATATTTCTTCAATTGTTGCAATAATTGTACTTGTATTATTCCAAACTGGCTTGGCAAATATTTTTAGTTTGATTTTAAGAAATTTAGTGTAAGTTTTGTACTGAGAATAAATAATAATTGAATAAAGTTTAAAATAAATGTTAAGCACCTAACGTTAAAAACGAGAGGTGCTTTAACTTATATTTGGAGTGAAATCACATCGATATTTATCAACATTTTAGAAAAGAAGAGCATGAATTAATCGATCAACTTATCGATAAGTGTTATCGTGCCAATGAGCAATTTGCGCCTGTGTTAACTTCTTTTTTAGATCCCAGAGGCCAATATATATTAAATGTTATAGTTGGTAGTTTTCAAGATTTAGAAGTTACATTTTATGGAGGACCATTTGCTGAGAGACAAAGAGCTATCATAGCACCAGATTACTTTCAACCTGAAGTGGAAGATTTTGAAATCATTCTTTTTGAAATTGATTATCCTCAAAAATTTGTCACACTTCAACATCAACATGTACTGGGTACAATCATGTCATTAGGTATCGAAAGAGACCAATTAGGTGACATTGTGGTAGATGAAAGTATACAATTTACTTTGACAAAGCAATTAGAATCATATATTATATTGGAATTAAATAAAATTAAAGGCGCTACAGTTAAACTAAATGCGATACCAATAAAAGATATGATACAATCAAAAGAGAACTGGCACTCATTTGAGACAACCGTATCTGGTTTACGTTTAGATGTCGTTCTAAAAGAAATGATTCGTAAATCGCGTTCTATTAGCAAACAGTTAATTGAAAAGAAACGTGTTAAAGTTAACCATACGATCATTGATTCTGCTGATTTCCAACTGGACAAAGGTGACTTACTGTCTATTCAAGGATACGGAAGAGCAATGGTTGTTGATATCGGTGGAAAAACAAAAAAAGATAAAACACGAATTTCCTACAAAACTTTATTTAAATAAGTTATACTTATAAAGTGTAAAACAACCGAATTTTAACGACTAAAATTAGCATTGATACTATATAAAATAAATTTTATTTCTGATATTTAATGAAATAACAAAATAGTGTATGATAAAAGGAGGATAATGACGCATGGCTTTTACACCAAGTGAAATAAAAAACAAATCATTTACTCGTGTTAAAACGGGTTTTGAACCAACTGAAGTTGAAAGTTATCTAGAACAACTCAGTAATGAAATTGAACGTTTAAAAGAAGATAAAGCACAATTAGAAAAAGTTGTTGAAGATAAAGAAACGAATATTCAATCTTATAAAGATGTGCATCAATCAGTGAGCGATGCATTAGTTCAAGCGAAACAAGCTGGAGAAGAAACGAAAGCAGCAGCAAATAAAGATGCAGAGGCAACAATTGCAAAAGCGAAAAGTGAAGCAGATCGTATTGTCAATGATGCAGTTGAAAAAGCTCGTCGACTTTCTTTCCAAACAGAAGATATGAAACGTCAGTCTAAAATATTTAGATCTCGTTTCCGTATGTTAGTAGAAGCACAGTTAGATTTACTCAAAAATGATGATTGGGATTATTTATTGAATTATGACCTTGATTCTGAACAAGTAACGCAAGAGAACATTAATCATTTAAATGAAAATGAATTAACTGAAGAAGAAAAAGCGATGAAAGCAAAAGCTGAAGCAGATAGTGCAGCAGAAGCGGATGCAGAAGCAACAGATAATGAGAATAAACAATAAACAACAGACGCGTAAGAAACAGTCGATATATTCAAGCGAGTTAGGGATAGTGCGAGCCTAATATATATTTGTTTCTTATATCACTGTCGTTTTAATTGAATAACATGCAATGAGAGAACTCTAAGTTGAGTTAATCAGGGTGGTAACGCGGTAAATATCGTCCCTGTTAATTGAACTTAGAGTTCTTTTTATTGTTAGATACTAGACAAGTCAGAATATTGTAATAAGGAGTGTAGGAAATGGATTACAAAGATACGTTATTAATGCCAAAAACGAATTTTCCAATGCGTGGAGGATTACCAAATAAAGAACCAAAGATTCAAGAAGAATGGGATGCTAATGATATTTATCAAAAAGCATTAGAAAAAAACAAAGATAATGAACATTACATTTTACATGATGGTCCACCATATGCAAATGGTAATTTACATATGGGACATGCGTTAAATAAAATTTTGAAGGATTTTATTACGCGTTATAAAACAATGCAAGGTTTCTATACACCATATGTTCCAGGTTGGGATACACATGGATTACCAATTGAACAAGCACTTACTAAAAAAGGTGTTAAGCGTAAAGAATTATCAATTGCTGAGTTTAGAAGAAAATGTGAAGCATTTGCGTTAGAGCAAATTGAAAATCAAAAAAAAGATTTTAAACGCCTTGGTGTTAAAGGAGATTTTGCTAATCCATATATAACTTTAAAACCAGAATATGAAGCTGCTCAAATTCGTTTGTTTGGTGAAATGGCTGATAAAGGACTTATTTATAAAGGTAAAAAACCAGTTTATTGGTCACCATCTAGTGAATCTTCATTAGCTGAAGCAGAAATTGAATATCAAGATAAGCGTTCGCCATCTATTTATGTCGCATTTGATGTTAAAGATAGTAAAGGTATTGTTGCTGAAGATGCAAAATTCGTTATTTGGACTACTACGCCTTGGACATTACCATCTAATGTTGCAATCACAGTACATCCAGATTTAGTTTATGGTCAATATAATGTGAACGGTGACAAATACATCATCGGCAAAGACTTAGTAGCTAATGTTGCTGAAGCATTAGAATGGGACGAAGATGCCATTGAACTAGAAAAAGAATTCAAAGGTAGTGACTTAGAATACATCGAAACACAACATCCATTTGCTGATCGTGTGTCACTAGTGATTAATGGATTACATGTTACAACAGATGCTGGTACAGGGTGTGTTCATACGGCTCCTGGACACGGGGAAGATGACTTTATTGTAGGCCAAAAATATAACTTGCCTGTTATCAGCCCTGTAGATGATAAAGGCGTATTTACAGAAGAAGCTGGCCAATTTGAAGGTATGTTCTACGATAAAGCCAATAAAGAAATTACAGATTTATTAAAAGAGAATGGTTCATTATTGAAATTAGAATTCATGACACATAGTTACCCACATGACTGGCGTACTAAGAAACCTGTTATTTTCCGTGCAACTCCACAATGGTTTGCTTCTATTGATAAAGTACGTCAAGATATTTTAGATGCAATCGAAAATACACACTTTAAGGTTGATTGGGGTAGAACTCGTATTTACAACATGGTAAGAGACCGTGGCGAATGGGTTATTTCACGTCAACGTGTCTGGGGCGTGCCATTACCAGTATTTTATGCGGAAAACGGCGACATTATTATGACTAAAGAAACTGTTAATCATGTTGCAGATTTATTCCAAGAACATGGTTCAAATGTGTGGTTTGAGCGAGAAGCTAAAGATTTATTACCTGACGGATTCACACATCCAAGCAGTCCGAATGGTGTATTTACAAAAGAAACAGATATCATGGATGTTTGGTTCGATTCAGGATCATCACATCGTGGTGTATTAGAAGAGCGTCCAGAATTATCTTATCCTGCTGATTTATATTTAGAAGGTAGTGACCAGTACCGTGGTTGGTTTAACTCCTCAATTACAACATCTGTTGCTACAAGAGGTATTTCACCATATAAAATGTTACTTTCACATGGATTCGTAATGGACGGCGAAGGTAAAAAAATGAGTAAATCATTAGGCAATGTCATCGTACCTGATCAAATAGTAAAACAAAAAGGTGCAGATATTGCACGTCTTTGGGTAAGTAGTGTTGATTATTTATCAGATGTGCGTATTTCAGATGAAATTTTAAAACAAACTTCTGACGTATATCGTAAAATTAGAAATACATTAAGATTTATGTTGGGTAATTTAAATGATTATAATCCGTCAACAGATGCAGTCCCAGAATCTGATTTATTAGAAGTAGATAAATATTTATTAAATAGATTACGTGAATTTACTGCGAACACATTAGATAATTATGATAACTATGATTATTTAGATATATATCAAGAATTACAAAATTTCATTAACGTTGAACTAAGTAATTTCTATTTAGATTATGGTAAAGACATCTTATATATAGAAGAGCAAAATGCACATAAACGTCGTAGTATGCAAACTGTGTTATACCAAATTGTAGTAGACATGACGAAACTATTAGCGCCTATTCTTGCACATACGTCTGAAGAAGTATGGTCACATATTCCACATGTAGAGGAAGAAAGTGTGCATTTATCACGCATGCCTGAACGTGTCGCTGTTGATGCTGAATTCATGGAAAAATGGAATACTTTTATGAAATTACGTGACGATGTGAACCGAGCTTTAGAAGTTGCACGTAATGAAAAAGTAATTGGAAAATCATTAGAAGCCAAAGTAGTAATCGGTAGTAATGATAACTTTGATGCAACTACGTTTTTACAACAATTTTCTGATTTACAACAACTATTCATTACTTCACAAGCAGAGGTAGTTGATAAAGTTGAAAATGGAGAAGCATATCAATACGGTGATATCCACATTGAACATGCTCACGGAGAAAAATGTGAACGTTGTTGGAATTATAGTGAAACATTAGTTTCTGTAGGCGAACTAGATAACTTATGCCCACGTTGTCAAGCAGTTGTTAAAACACTTGTTTAAATATTTATAAATGAAAATGCAGGAGCATGGCAATAACTGTATTAACAAAATATTCCACAGTTTTGTTCCAACATATTTGAATTGAATCAAGTTAAATTCGGTATGTATTTTAAACATTACAACAACTTTCGACTAATATTTTTGAATAACCTGAGACATCGTTGTGATGTCCCAGGTTTTCTTTTCTCTAATATAAAAAACTTAAGCGAGTTATTTAGCAAATCCAATTTTTAAATTAAAATGAGCATATTGAAATTTAAAATTGAACAATTCATATATAATGAATGCAATAAGTAATTAGAAAGGTGTTAAATATGTTCCATAACGAAAGTGCGCATTTTGTAAATGGCATTATATTAAATGTGAGAGACAAAGATGAAATGAAAAAATTTTATGGAGACATAATTGGATTAAATGTAGTGAATGAATCATATTCTACGATTCAATATGAGATTGGAAATCTAAATCACTTCATGACACTTAATCAAATAAATATAGGAAGAGAACCACTTGTTTCAGAAGCAGGTTTATTTCACTTAGCTATTAAATTACCAACAAAAACAGATTTAGCAGACCTACTTGTACAATTAAGTGAATATAAAATACCAATCAACGGTGGAGAACATGATATTTCAACTTCATTATATTTAGAAGATACTGAAGGAAATGGCTTAGAGTTTTATGTAGACAATCCAATTGATGAATGGTCTATTGAAAATGAAAAAGCAGTTTTAGAAACAAAACCATTAAATGTACCTAAATTATTAACATATGTCTCAGATGAGAAATGGCAAGGCATTCCTGATGACAGTATTATCGGATATATTAATTTAAAAACAATTCGGTTAAATAGAGTTAAACAATATTATAAAAATTACTTTGGTTTGGTACCATCTTCTGTAGAAACAGAGAGTGCAGTATATTTGGCTTCAAATGGTTATCATCAGCATCTTGTAGTGAATAATTGGCTATCAAGTGTTAAACGCATAGAAAATCATAAAACTTATGGTCTAGCATGCGTAGATTTTCACTTTCCAGAAACAACA
This sequence comes from Staphylococcus sp. GDB9P120P, assembly GCF_017893435.1. Lineage (NCBI taxonomy): Bacteria > Bacillati > Bacillota > Bacilli > Caryophanales > Staphylococcaceae > Staphylococcus > Staphylococcus sp. GDB9P120P. Next base: position 676,617 of record NZ_JAESNB010000008.1, on the reverse strand, counting down.
CATAAATTATTGACTGGTCCCGACGGAATTCAGTTTAGATTTAATTATTATTCTGTACTTTAAAATAATGTCTATTTGAATAATGTTTCAAAAAAATAACTTAATATTTGAACTGTAACTTTTTTTATAAGTTTGATTAGGATATAATGAGAGTTGTTGTAAAAATCGACCGCACGTAGAATAAATAGGAGGTACAGACATGAAACGTCAGTACTATATTGGTACTTCTATATTTATAACAATTGTTATACTTATATTAGATCAAATCACAAAATTTATAATAACTAAAACAATGCAAATTGGTGACTCATTTGAAGTAATCCCTAATTTTTTGAGCATCACTTCACATAGAAATAATGGTGCAGCATGGGGGATTTTAAGTGGAAAAATGGCTTTTTTCTATATCATAACTGTCATTATTCTAATTATACTCATTGTCTTTTTTATAAAAGAAGCGAAGCATAATTTATTGATGCAAATTGCTATAAGTTTATTGTTTGCTGGTGCTTTAGGTAACTTTATTGACCGTGTATTAAACGGTGAAGTTGTAGACTTTGTTGATACTTATATATTTAGTTATAATTTTCCAATATTTAACGTAGCTGATTCTAGTTTAACTATAGGCGTCGTTTTAGTAATAATCGCTTTGTTAAGGGATATGAGGACAGAAGAATAGGAGAGATAGTGTATGGAGTTTCATGAGTTTAACATAGAAGACCCAGCTAACGCAGGACAACGAATAGATAAACTTTTGCCTGAGTTTAATGCTGAATGGTCACGTACTCAAATGCAAGATTGGATTAAAGAAGGTTTAGTTAAAGTCAATGATAAAGTGATAAAATCCAATTATAAAACTAAGCTAAATGATAAAATTGTAGTAACTGAAAAAGAAATTGTTGAGGCAGATATTAAGCCAGAAAATCTTAATCTAAATTTTTATTATGAAGATGATGATGTCGCAATTGTTTATAAACCTAAGGGTATGGTAGTACATCCTTCTGCAGGTCATTATACAGGTACATTAGTAAATGGTTTAATGTATCAAATGAAAGACTTATCTGGTATAAATGGTGAAATACGTCCGGGAATTGTACATCGTATTGATAAAGATACTTCAGGTTTATTAATGATTGCGAAAAACGATATTGCACATCGTAGTTTAGTTGAACAATTGATAGATAAATCAGTCACGCGTAAATACATTGCATTAGTACATGGTAACATTCCACATGATTATGGTACTGTTGATGCACCTATTGGTCGAAATAAAAATGACCGTCAATCTATGGCTGTAGTCGATGATGGTAAAGACGCAATCACTCACTTTAATGTATTAGAACATTTTAATAAGTATACTTTAATAGAATGTCAGTTAGAAACAGGTCGTACCCACCAAATTCGTGTGCATATGAAATATATTGGTTATCCATTAGTAGGAGATCCAAAATATGGTCAGAAGAAAACATTAGATATTGGTGGTCAAGCATTGCATGCGGCAGTAATTGGTTTTGAACATCCAGTTACACAAGCTTACATTGAAAAGACTTCACCTTTACCAGATGATTTTGAACAACTTTTAAATGATATTCGTAAATCTGATAATTAATAAGGCTAAGTTATATGACAAATTGAAAGTCATACCATGATATTTGAATTGAAGCGATTGCTTTTACAAATCGAACTATATTCTAATATAGACTTGCAACGACATGTTATTCATGATAATATAATGACAGTTTAATAAAGAACGAACGTCTTTAATTGAAAGTCCAGAGAGGCTTCGAAGACATGTAATGAAAATAGAATATACAAACAAAGCATTTTAGTCACAAAAATAGCTAAAAGCCATCGTAGTTTTATAGTAAACGCGATAAAAATCGTAATCACAGACACAAAATGGGTTATGATGGAGAAATCATCTGAAATTCAGAAATGTCTCTGCTTTTTGTTTGTAATATTTTATTATGCAACCTCATGTCTTCTGAAGATGTGAGGTTTTTTTATATCATTAAGATTAAGGTAGGTGCCCAAAATGTCAGAACGAGTGATTATGGATGAAGCAGCAATACAAAGAACAGTGACACGTATTGCACATGAAATCTTAGAATATAATAAAGGTACTGATGATTTAATTTTGTTAGGCATTAAAACAAGAGGGGCATTTTTAGCGCGACGAATACAACAAAAAATCGAACAAATTGAAGAAATCACTGTTCCAACAGGTACCATTGATATTACACAATTTAGAGATGATTTGGAACAGACAATAGATCAAGCTGCAGAACAAACGTATGAAATTGATGTCAATATAACAAATCAAGTCGTAATTATAGTGGATGATGTTTTATATACTGGACGCACAGTTAGAGCATCACTTGATGCAGTACTTCAATATGCAAGACCTAGAAAAATAGGGCTAGCAACACTTATCGATCGCGGTCATAGAGAACTGCCGATACGCGCAGACTTTGTTGGTAAAAACATACCTACTGCTAGAGAAGAAGCTGTCTCAGTTTTTCTTAGTGAAATAGATAATAGAAATGCAGTTGTAATTGAATAAATCAACACCTTTTAATTCAGTACGAGAGACTGAAAAAGGGAAGAGAATCATGTGGAAGTCAAAATGAAGTTTCAAAGCAACCACATTTCAAAATATAGTTATATTATATAAAACATATACTATAGATTCTCTCCATATCATCTAATCTTAATTTAAGCCTAGTATTCAAATAACAAACCTTACGCTTTAAGCAGTAATTTTGTTTGAATGAGCTAAATTTTGATTTGAGGATTGATACTTTTTAAGTCTCTTTACATGAAAACAATGTAAAGAGACTTTTTTTATGAGAGGAAGCGGAAAGTCATGGAAAATGAAACAATGTTTGAACGGACAGCTAAACCAGTATTAGATGTACGAGATAAACCTAAATTAGGACAATGGGCATTTTTAAGCACCCAGCATTTATTTGCAATGTTTGGATCGACTGTTCTCGTACCTTTTTTAACTGGATTACCCATATCATCTGCCTTACTAGCATCAGGCATAGGGACATTATTGTATATACTAATTACAAAAGCGAAAATACCAGCATATTTAGGTTCAAGTTTCGCATTTATCACACCAATCATAACTGGATTGAATTCACATGGCTTAGGTGACATGTTAGTGGCATTGTTTATGAGCGGTGTAATGTATGTGCTCATCGGATTAGCTATTAGATTAAGTGGAACAGGGTGGCTTATGCACTTACTCCCTCCTGTAGTTGTCGGACCTGTCATTATGGTGATTGGTTTGAGTCTGGCACCTACTGCGGTTAACATGGCAATGTTTGAAAATTCAGGGGATATGAAGGGTTATAACTTAAGTTATTTAATAGTAGCAATGATTACATTGCTTGTAACGATTATGGTTCAAGGATACTTTAAAGGTTTCTTGTCGCTTATACCTGTATTAATAGGCATTATAACGGGTTACATTGTTTCAATTTTTATGGGACTTGTTAACTTTAAACCTGTAGCCGAAGCAAAATGGCTTCAGTTTCCAGAGGTGTACCTGCCGTTTAAAGATTACACGCCATCATTTCATCTAGGTTTGGTGCTCGTTTTAATACCAATCGTTTTTGTTACGGTAAGTGAGCATATTGGACATCAAATGGTGATTAACAAAATCGTGGGACGAAATTTCTTTAAAGATCCAGGATTAGATAAATCCATTATTGGTGACGGTGTGTCAACAATGTTTGCAAGTATTATAGGTGGTCCTCCAAGTACAACTTACGGAGAAAACATCGGCGTATTAGCTATCACAAAAATTTATAGTATATATGTGATTGGAGGTGCTGCAGTCATAGCTATAATATTAGGATTTGTAGGCAAATTCACAGCATTGGTTTCATCTATACCAACACCTGTTATGGGAGGTGTATCGATATTACTTTTTGGAATTATTGCAGCAAGTGGTCTGAGAATGCTTGTAGAAAGTGAGGTTGATTTTGCAAGTAACCGAAATCTTGTCATTGCATCAGTCATACTAGTAATAGGTATTGGCAACCTCGTCTTCAACTTAAATGGGATAGGTATTAATTTAGAAATTGAAGGTATGGCATTAGCAGCACTAGCTGGTATTCTACTAAACTTAATTTTACCGCAAGAGATTGAAACAAATAGATAAATGTGTATTTCATTATTAGGAGGCTGAAAAAATGGATAATTTACTATCAATGGAACATCTAACTACAAATGAGATTTATGAACTAATCGAAATTGCGAGTGGTATTAAAAACGGATCGTTTAAACCACATAATTATGAAGACAAGTTTGTAGCAAATTTATTTTTTGAAAATTCTACGCGTACGAAAAGTAGCTTTTTAGTGGCAGAGCAAAAATTAGGATTAAAATTGATTGATTTTGAGACGAGCACGTCTTCAGTTCAAAAAGGTGAGAGTTTATACGATACGTGTAAAACATTAGAACAAGTAGGCGCAGATGTTTTAGTAATTAGACATTCAGATACAACATACTATAATGATTTAAATTCACTGAAGTTACCGATTATCAATGCAGGTGATGGAAGTGGACAGCATCCAACACAAAGTTTATTAGACCTTATGACAATATATGAAGAGTATGACACATTTAAAGATTTAAATATTTTAATATGTGGAGATATAAAAAACTCCCGTGTAGCGAGAAGTAACTTCCAAAGTCTAACAGCACTCGGTGCAAATGTTATGTTCTCGAGTCCTGAAGCGTGGAGAGATGACACTTTAGCAGCACCCTATGTTGATATAGATAAAGTGATAGATGATATAGACATTGTCATGTTACTTAGAGTACAGCACGAAAGACATGGAGATGAAGAAACATCAAATTTTGAAAATCAAAATTATCACGAAAACTTTGGTTTGACGAAAGATCGCTATAATCGATTGAAATCATCAGCAATCGTTATGCATCCAGCACCTGTCAATCGCGGTGTTGAAATTGATGATTGTTTAGTTGAAGCAGAAAAATCGCGCATCTTTAAACAGATGGAAAATGGCATGTATACACGAATGGCTGTCATTGAGTATATATTACAAACAAAGGAGGCAGAAATAAATGAAATTGCTAACTAATGCGAAAATCTTAGAAAATGGTGAACTTAAAACCACTTCTATCTTAATAGAAGGTAAAAATATAAAAAAAATTGCGTCAGATATAGAGGTAGATACCGATGTTGAAATCGTTGATTTAAAGGGGGATTTTGTTGCTCCAGGTTTAGTTGATGTACATGTACATTTAAGAGAACCAGGTGGTGAACATAAAGAAACAATTGCAACAGGGACTCAAGCAGCTGCAAGAGGAGGATTTACAACAGTTTGTCCAATGCCAAACACACGCCCTGTACCTGACTCTGTTGAATATTTAGAGCGTTTAAACAAATTAATCGAAGAAAATGCACAAGTTAGAGTTTTACCATACAGTGCAATCACGGTTAGACAAGCAGGTAATGAACACGTTGATTTCGAAGCTTTAGCAAAGTTAGGCACATTTGCCTTTACTGATGATGGCGTAGGTGTACAACAAGCAAATATGATGTATGAAGCCATGCAACAAGCAGCAAAAGTAAATAAAGCAGTAGTTGCGCATTGTGAAGATAATAGTTTGATATATGGTGGTGCTATGCATGAAGGGGAACGTAGTAAAGCTTTAGGCATACCGGGTATACCTAATATTTGTGAAGCGGTACAAATTGCGAGAGATGTTCTGTTAGCTGAAGCAGCAGGGGCACATTACCATGTGTGTCATGTATCTACAAAAGAAAGTGTACGAGCTATAAGAGATGCTAAAAAAGCAGGTATTCATGTAACAGCAGAAGTGACACCACATCATTTATTATTAACTGAAGAGGATGTGCCTGGCGATGATGCAATCTATAAAATGAATCCTCCTTTAAGAAGTAAAGAAGATCGAGCAGCGCTAATCGAAGGATTGTTAGATGGGACAATAGATTGCATTGCTACAGACCATGCACCACATGCGAAAGAAGAAAAAGCACAGCCGATGACAAAAGCACCTTTTGGCATCGTTGGCAGTGAAACAGCATTTCCATTATTGTATACAAACTTTGTGAAAAATGGTGATTGGTCATTGCAACAATTGGTTGACTATTTAACAATCAAGCCATCTCAAATATTTGATTTACCTTATGGAAGATTAGAAGAAGGTGGTTTGGCTGACCTTACTGTCATTAATCTAGAAGAAGAGAAAGAGATTAGGTCAGAAGATTTTGCATCTAAAGGAACCAATACACCTTTTATAGGCGAAAAAGTATTCGGTACTCCAGTATTAACATTGGTAGAAGGTGAAGTTAAATTTAAGGAGGAAAAGTAATGTTGCAAAAACGCTATTTAGTTTTAGAAGATGGAACATATTATGAAGGTTATCCATTGGGTTCAGATCATTTGACGAAAGGTGAAATAGTATTCAATACTGCTATGACTGGATATCAAGAAACGATATCAGATCCATCATACACAGGACAAATTATTACATTTACTTATCCATTGATAGGAAACTATGGAATTAATCGAGATGATTTTGAATCATTGATACCAACATTGAGTGGTGTTGTTGTTAAAGAAGCGAGCACTTATCCGAGTCATTTTCGCATGCAAAAAACATTCCACGAAGTGTTAAAAGACTATGATATACCAGGTATTTCTGGCGTGGATACACGTAGTATTACTCGAAAAATTAGAAACTATGGCGTTTTAAAAGCAGCTTTTACAGATAATAAGGCAGATATTCCGCAATTGTTAGAAGAGTTGAAGGTCATTGAATTACCTAGAGATGAAGTGAAAACAGTGTCTACTAAGACACCATATGTGTCTACTGGCTATGACTTAAGTGTTGTATTAGTAGATTTTGGTAAAAAACAAAATATTGTAAGGGAACTTAATTTACGTGGTTGTAATGTTACAGTTGTGCCTTATGATTCCACGGCAGAAGAAATTATTAGAATGTCACCAGATGGTGTGATGTTATCAAATGGGCCTGGTGATCCAGAAGAAGTCAAAGTTGCAATTAATATGATTAATGGTATTTTAGGAAAAATTCCTTTCTTTGGCATTTGCTTAGGTCATCAATTATTTGCACTTTCACAAGGAGCTACATCGTTTAAAATGAAATTTGGACATAGAGGTGCAAATCATCCTGTGAAAGATTTAAAAACTGGAAAAATAGCATTAACAAGCCAAAATCATGGTTATGCAATTGATAAAGATTCATTAGTTAATACACCATTAGAAATAACACATGTAGCGATTAATGACGGTACAGTTGAAGGGTTAAGACACCAATCATTACCTGCATTTTCAGTTCAATATCATCCTGAAGCAAATCCTGGACCGACAGATTCAAATTATTTGTTTGATGAATTTATTAAAATGATGCATGACTTTAAAGAAAAGGAGCTTTTGACAAATGCCTAAACGTAACGATATTAAAACAATTTTAGTTATAGGATCTGGACCGATTATTATAGGTCAAGCTGCAGAGTTTGATTATGCAGGTACGCAAGCATGCTTAGCATTACGAGAAGAAGGTTATCGTGTTATATTAGTAAATTCAAATCCAGCGACGATCATGACGGATAATGAGATTGCTGACAAAGTCTATATTGAACCTTTAACGCATGACTTTATTGCACGCATTATTCGTAAAGAACAACCTGATGCTTTACTACCAACTTTAGGTGGCCAAACAGGGCTTAATATGGCGATTCAATTACATGATAGCGGCGTATTAGAAGCGAACAATGTACAATTACTTGGTACAAAACTAGCGTCTATTCAACAAGCGGAAGATAGAGAATTATTCAGAGATTTAATGAATGAGCTAGATGTTCCCGTTCCAGAAAGTGATATCGTAAATACTTTAGAACAGGCGTTTGAATTTAAAGAAGTGGTAGGATATCCATTAATTGTGAGACCTGCTTTCACTATGGGAGGTACTGGCGGTGGCATTTGCCATAATGATGAAGAATTCAGACAAGTGGTAACGAATGGCTTACATTACAGTCCTGCAACACAATGTTTAATAGAAAAATCAATCGCAGGTTTTAAAGAGATTGAATATGAAGTGATGCGAGATAAAAATGATAATGCCATTGTTGTTTGTAACATGGAGAATATAGATCCAGTCGGTATACATACAGGGGATTCGATTGTAGTAGCACCTAGTCAAACTTTATCAGATGTTGAATATCAAATGTTACGTGATGTGTCGTTAAAAGTGATTCGTGCTTTAGGCATTGAAGGTGGCTGTAATGTACAACTGGCATTAGACCCACACTCAATGAAATATTATATTATTGAAGTGAATCCACGTGTTTCACGTTCATCAGCTTTAGCTTCAAAGGCTACAGGCTATCCGATTGCAAAATTAGCTGCCAAAATAGCGATAGGTTTATCTTTAGATGAAATGCTGAATCCAATAACTAAAACGTCTTATGCTGCATTTGAACCTACGTTGGACTATGTTATAACAAAAATTCCACGTTTTCCGTTTGATAAGTTTGAAAAGGGTGAACGTGTGCTAGGTACACAAATGAAAGCAACTGGTGAGGTAATGGCGATTGGTCGAACATATGAAGAGTCATTATTGAAAGCGATTCGTTCACTTGAATATGGTGTACATCATTTAGGCTTACCAAATGGTGAAACATATGATTTAGATTATATAAAAGCGCGTATACAAGACCAAGATGATGAGCGTTTATTCTTTATAGGAGAAGCTATTAGACGAGGTACATCTTTAGAAGAAATACACGAAATGACTAAGATTGATTATTTCTTCTTAAATAAATTCCTACACATCATTGATATAGAGCATGATTTAAAAGAACACAAAGGGGATATAGACTATTTAAAATTTGCTAAGAGTTATGGTTTTAGTGATCGAATTATCGCACATCGTTTTGATATGTCAGAATCTGAAATTTATAATTTAAGAAAACAACATAATATTTCACCAGTATATAAAATGGTAGATACTTGTGCTGCAGAATTTGAATCAGCTACACCATATTACTATGGCACATATGAACAAGAAAATGAGTCAATCGTCACTGAAAAAGAGAAAATATTAGTTTTAGGTTCAGGACCAATTAGAATCGGCCAAGGTGTAGAATTTGATTACGCAACTGTGCATGCTGTTTGGGCAATTCAGCAAGCTGGTTATGAAGCCATTATCGTCAATAATAATCCTGAAACAGTGTCTACAGACTTCTCAATTTCAGACAAATTATATTTTGAACCACTAACAGAAGAAGATGTAATGAATATTATAAATATTGAACAACCAAAAGGTGTAGTAGTTCAGTTTGGTGGTCAAACTGCGATTAATTTAGCAGATAAAATTGAAAAGTATGGCGTGAAAATTTTAGGTACATCACTTGAAGATCTGAACCGTGCTGAAGATCGTAAAGAATTTGAGGCGCTGTTACATAAGATTGATGTGCCTCAACCTAACGGTAAAACAGCAACTTCAGCTGAAGAAGCGCTCAAAAATGCACGTGCAATCGGTTATCCTGTAGTAGTTAGACCATCATATGTATTAGGTGGACGTGCTATGGAAATCGTATATAACGATGAAGAGTTAACCAATTATATGAACCAAGCAGTGAAAGCGAGTCCGGATCATCCTGTATTAGTTGATAGATATCTCACAGGTAAAGAAATAGAAGTCGATGCTATCTCAGATGGTGAAACGGTAATTATACCTGGGATTATGGAACATATTGAACGCGCTGGTGTTCATTCAGGTGATTCGATTGCAGTATATCCTCCACAAACCTTGACACAAGAAGAGCTTAAAACACTAGAAGATTATACAATTCGCTTAGCGAAAGGCCTAAATATCATAGGTTTAATCAATATACAATTTGTCATTGCACATGATGGTGTATATGTTTTAGAAGTGAACCCTCGTGCGAGTCGTACAGTTCCTTTCTTAAGTAAAATTACGCATATACAAATGGCACAGTTGGCCATGCGTGCAATTATAGGTGAGCAACTTACAGATTTAGGATATCGCGAAGGTGTTCAACCATATAGTGAAGGTGTCTTTGTCAAAGCACCGGTATTTAGTTTTAATAAATTGAAAAATGTAGATATCACATTAGGACCTGAAATGAAGTCAACTGGAGAAGTCATGGGCAAAGATTCAACTATGGAAAAGGCTTTATATAAAGGTTTGACAGCAAGTGGTATGGAAGTTAAAGATTATGGCACGGTATTGATGACTGTAAGTGATAAAGACAAAGATGAAATTGTGAATATCGCAGCTCGTTTAAATGAAGTCGGTTATAAAATATTAGCTACTGAAGGTACTGCTAAAAAATTAGAAAATAACCATATAACTGCAGAAACTGTAGGGAAAATTGGCGGAGAAGACGATTTATTATCACGTATACAAACGAATGATGTGCAAATTGTGATTAATACAATGACAAAAGGAAAAGAAGTTGAACGTGATGGTTTCCAAATTAGACGTGCCTCTGTAGAAAATGGTGTACCTTGTCTAACTTCATTAGATACAGCGGAAGCATTAACATCGGTTATAGAAAGTATGACTTTTACAATGAAAAATATGTAAAATTTAGTTTCCAATGTTAAGAAAACTAAAACAATTGTTTATGTTTAAGTGAAAATTATGAAATTGGCAGTAGATGGCTAGGACGAAAAATGGTTTCATAAATTTTTCTCCTAGTTGTCCTTGTCAGGGTAAAAAATTTAAAAATATCATTGCTGTCATATGCCTTTACGTGCTTGGCAAATATAATGAAAAAGATACTATGAGAGGCGATATATATGCAAAATAATCTACCAATCATTGCTTTAGATTTTGATTCAGCAGAAGCAGTTGAACAATTCTTAGATCAATTTGATGAACCTTTATTTGTCAAAGTCGGGATGGAACTTTTTTATCAAACTGGTCCGTCATTAATCACTAATATTAAAAAACGTGGTCATCGCATATTCTTAGATTTAAAATTACATGATATTCCTAACACTGTTGGCAAAGCAATGGAAGGCTTAGGTAAATTAGATGTCGATTTAGTAAATGTACATGCGGCTGGTGGTTCAGAAATGATGAAACGCGCCTTAGAAGGCATTAAAAAACATAATAATGATATTAAAATTATTGCAGTGACACAATTAACGTCAACTACAGAAATAATGTTACATGATGAACAAAATATCCAAAGTACAATGGATGAAGCGGTTTTGAATTATGCGCGTTTAGCCAAATTATCAGGTTTAGATGGCGTTGTATGTTCACCACTGGAGGCAAAATTATTAACACGAGAATTGGGTGAAGATTTCTTGAAAGTGACGCCAGGCATTCGACCGGAAAATACTTCCTCCGATGATCAGCAACGTGTTACGACACCAGAAAAGGCAAGCATTTTTGGTGCTACACATATTGTTGTGGGGCGACCAATCACGCAGAGTGAAACTCCGGTTAAGAGTTACCAAAAAATTAAAGAAAGTTGGTTGAAATCAAATGACTAAATCAATTGCACAAGCATTGTTAGACATAAAAGCTGTATCATTATCTCCCAATGATCCGTTTACTTGGAGTTCAGGCATTAAATCACCAATATATTGTGATAATCGCGTTACATTAGGTTTTCCAGACGTACGTAATCATATTAGAGATGGTCTACAAGCATTGATTGAATCACATTTTAAAGATATTGAAGTTATATCAGGTACTGCAACAGCCGGTATACCGCATGCAGCTTATGTCTCAGAAGTGATGAACTTACCGATGAACTATGTTCGATCAAAAAGTAAAAGCCATGGTAAACAGAATCAAATTGAAGGCGCATCAAGTGAAGGGAAAAATGTAGTAGTTATAGAAGATTTAATATCTACAGGTGGTTCTTCAATAACTGCAGTAGAAGCATTGAAAGCTGCTGGTGCAAATGTCATTGGTGTAGTAGCGATCTTTACTTATGGTTTGAAAAAAGCAGACGAACAATTTGCACAAGCTGGAGTTCCTTTCTATACATTAAGTAATTATAATGAATTAATTGAAGTTGCAAGAGAAAATGGAGAAATTTCTGAAAATGATATTACTACATTAGTTGATTGGAGAGATAACTTGTCATAAAATGTTAAGTGGAGGGGATGTTATGACAAAAGACTCGAAAGTAGCCTATAATCATTTTGCTCATTTAAATAAATTCCTCAAAAAATCAGAAGACTATAGAGCACAATCAACTTCAGAAGACGAAAATAAATGGGTATTTAACGCTACAGAATCAAATATTTATAAAAAATCCAAATCAAACCTTAAGCAAAAAGGCCATATTAAATAACCATTATTTGTAAATATATTGTGGAAATTTGAAATAACGCAAAAAAATTATGTAATTATATTGATTAGAAAATGCTTAAAAGACTTTTATATATTGATAAAAGGTCTTTTAGGCATTTTTTAATATGTAAATACATTTTTGTTCATAATTAGTTCACAAAGTAGGTTTTAAATAATAAATATCATATGAAATTCCAAGATAGAAAGGAATGAATGAATTTGAAACATAAAAAATTTGATATTGTTGCACTATTTTTACTCATTGGTGTGTTTATGGCGGCTTTAGACAACGGTATTATTAGTGCAGCGTTAACTACAATAAATCAATCCTTTGAAATTTCAGCACAAATGGGATCATGGGGAATAACGATTTATACATTAGGTATGGCTGTAACCACACCTATAGCAGGTAAACTTGCTGATATGTATGGCTGTAAAAAAATATTTATAATTGAAGTGATTTTATTTGGTTTTGGATCATTGTTAGTTGCATTAAGTCCTAATTATACGTTCTTTATCATTGCACGTTTAATTCAATCGTTTGGTGGTGGCGGTTTATTTGTAATCGCTAGTTCACATATCATTTCTACATATACCAAAGAAAAGCAAGGTAGTATGCTTGGTGGATTAGGAGCAATGAATGGTATTGCTTCGGTATTAGGACCAAATATTGGAAGTTTATTAATTAATGTAAGTGGTACATGGCATTGGTTATTCTTGATCAATGTCCCAGTGGCAATAATGATTGTCATTTTTATGATGATTAAAATGCCAGAAACACAAGAAAAAGTTAAAACCAAAATTGATAAATATGCCATCATTGTATTTTCATTTTCAACGTTATTAATGATGTTTGCGATTAATAATATACAAACTGGTAATATTGCTAATAGTATACTCAGTTTTTCGGTGATTGGTTTATTTGTATTGGCTATGATTGGCTATGGTATTTTAATTTTAGTGGAATATAAAAATGAAGCGACTGATATAGATGCTTTCTTACCTTTTTATTTACTGAAAAAGCCAGCTTTTTCAGTGGTATTGATTATGGGCGTTTTATCTGGGATGTTAATTGGATCAATTATTTTCATTCCTTCATTTGTTGAAAACGTATTGCATGTTAAAGCTGCTAACAGTGGATATTGGATGACGCCCTTGGCATTAGCTTCAGGTGTAGGCGCATCAATGGGTGGAAAGATTGTAGATAAAAAAGGTCCTATATTTGCATTAGTGATTGCAAGTATCATTAGTATGATTGGCTATGGTGGTTTAGCCTTTTTAACTTATTCAACTATGCCATTTCTAGTATTTTCAATAATTGCAGGCTTAGGCTTTGGTTTTACTATTGGCGCACCAATGACTGTATTAGCAACTAAGTCAGCACATTCAGCTAAAAATAATAGTACAGTTATTGGAACATTATCAGTTTCTAGACAAGTCGGAATTACTATTGCACCGACAATGTTTACGACATTTATTCAATTCGGATATAGCCAAATGGGGAGTAAAATTAAAGAAAGTATAAATTCAGCCCATTTTGGACTCAAAGACATACCAGTTTCTTTAATGAACATAATGGAGCATCGTTCAGGTAATCTTACTAAAATATTAGGGCAAGTAAATCAAATTTCTAACGATACATTAAGACGTGCAATCACAAATGGTATTGAAGATGCAACACATCTTGCGTATATGCCAATATTTTTAACTGCAGTTATTGCATCTTTTATCATCTTGTTACTTGTTACGCTTTTTAGAAAAGAATTTAAATAAAGTGAAAATTTAGCAAGTGAGTAAATGGTATAGATTTTTTATAGAAGTTTCGGTTAACTTCAAAAACAAAAACGCAGAAACGTAGATAAGATTATATTGTCTACGTTTCTGCGTTATTTGAATGTTGCTATATGAAAACGACTGAAATCATTCACGATTTGAAATGATTAAAAAGAAATGTGATAAAGTTGTTATATAAAAATTATTAACGAATCATAATTTTAATGATGATAAAGCCAATGAGTATCACTAAAGCTGCAATAAGTAACGGTATAATATAATAAAGCATGAAATACCTCCAATTGTATTTGTATTTATTTTAACTATAAATATTCAAAAGTAAAATGATTTTATTGTTTTAAGCCGTCAAAGTTTTCAATAACACACGCTTTAGAAATTAATGTTGCAAACTACACTAAGTGGTATATTGAAATAGGTTGTGTTACATTTGCAATTATACTATGTAACAACAAATAATGTTATATTTTCAATTAATTTGGTTTTTAATTCAATTTGTGAGAAAAAAACGCATTTGTAAAATCAAAATGAAGCATGATTTGAATACGCTTTTCTAGCTTACCTTAATTAAATTTATATTATCAAATGTAAGGGGAAATGATATGAAGTTTGTGAAACAACTACTAAAAAACCATACAAAAAATGTTATTGTCTGTTTAATTGGTGCGTTTGTGAGTGCGATCGCAGTTAATTCATTTATATTAGAATCTAATTTAGGTGATGGGGGTACAGTTGGTATGTCATTGGCATTAAAATATGCATTTGGCTTTTCACCTGCTATATCCTCTTTAATTATAAATACATTGGTCATTATTGTAGGATGGCGTTTTTTGAGTACCAGAACAGCAGTATATACTTTTATTGCCAATACAGCGATATCTATCTTTTTAGATTTAACTGAAAACTTTAAAACAGGTATTGATAATTTTGTAATAAATGCTTCTTTTGGAGGGGTATTAGTAGGTGTAGGTATAGGATTAGTAATTACTTCTGGGGGCGTGATAGGGGGTACATCAGTCATTGCTAAGATGTTAAATAAATATTTTGACATCAAAACATCACAAGGTATTTTTGTTTTAGATGCTCTGGTTGTCTTATCCTTTTTATTTGTCTTACCATTAGAAAATGTCTTGTTTACTGTAATTATGATATTTATCACTGAACGTGCAACTGCATTTATTATTGAAGGATTCTATCCTAAAAAAGCAGTTACTGTGATATCAAGTAAAAATGAGATAATTAGTGATGAAATCAATAGTTTTACAGGTAGAGGCTCGACACTTTTAAAAGGGAAAGGTGGTTATGGTAAAAATGAAACAAGTATGTTGTATGTTGTAGTGCCACAATCACAAGTGACCAGAGTTAAAAAGCTTGTAAATGAGGTAGATGAAAATGCCTTTTTAGTTATTCATGATGTGAGAGATGTATTAGGAAACGGATTTATGAATTTATCTTAATTATAGATCTTTATAGGTGCTATGCTTCAAATTATTTGTTAATTGCTAATTTAATTCGTTCGATTTTTTTAAGAATTTGTTTTATTCTATATTTAAGATGTTTTAAGGAGGCAATTTAATGGCAATTCCAAAAATAACGACATTTCTTATGTTTAATGGACAAGCAGAGGAAGCAATCAATCTGTATGTAGAAGCATTTGAAGATGCAGAAATATTAACGATGGTTAAATATGAAGAAGATGATAAAGAACCTACTGGTGCAGTGCAACATGCTATCTTTCGTTTGAAAGATCAAGTTTTTATGGCGATTGATAATATGAATGGTGTCGATGTGGACATGAATCCAGCAATGTCATTATATGTTACGGTAGACAGTCCATTAGAAATGGAAAGATTATTTAGTAAATTAAAAAGTGGTGGGGCAATTTTAATGCCTAAAACTGAAATGCCACCATTTAGAGAATTTACATGGATTGTAGATAGATTTGGCGTTAATTTTCAACTCGCGTTACCAGAAAAAAATAAATATTAAAAAGGCTAAGATTAAGCATCGTACACATGTTGTGTGTACTAATTGCTCATAATCTTAGCCTTGTTTTTAATTTATAGGGACATGGTTACTACAACTTTAAAGTATTTTATGTTTATGATGTCACTTTCATTTTTTGAATATGGTCGTAATCAGGTGTAGCATAGAGTGTTTTTTGATGATCATATGTTACAAACCCTGGTTTTGCACCAGAAGGTTTATGAACGTGTTTAATTTCAGTGTAATCTACTGGTATTTGACCAGAATTACCAGCTTTTGAATAATAGCCAGCCAGCATAGCCGCTTCTTTTATGGTATTTTCACTAGGTGCATCATTTAAGATCACCACATGAGAACCAGGAATGTCTTTTGTATGAAACCACAAATGCTGTTTGCTTGCCTTTTTATTTGTTAAATAATCATTTTGCTTATTATTCTTTCCTACAAGCATAGTATCTCCGTCACTTGAGACATATTCCTGTAATTGAATGGAAGGTTTCTTTTTCTTATTTTTTTGTTTGCGTTGTTTCATATAGCCCTGTTCGGCAAGTTCTTCTCTAATGTCATCAATATCTTCCACGGATATATGTGTAAGTTGTTGTTCTATATTTTCAAAATATGTGATGTTTTCTTTAGTTAAATCAATTTGACGTGTTAATTCATGTGCACGTGTTTTCAATTTATTATATTTTTTATAATACATTTGGGCATTTGTTGCTGGTGATTTTGTGGTATCTAAAGGAATGGTTACTTCATTACCATCATAATAATTAGTAGTCGTCAGATACTCATCACCTTGTTTAATTCTATAAATATTGGCAGTGATTAATTCACCAAATAATTGTTGTACTTCTTTATCTTTAGTACCTTCTTGTTCATCGATTAGTTTACTTAATTTATTTTGATATTTATGCAACTGTTGCTGTACAAATTTAACTAAATCATTTGCACGTTGTTTTACGCGTTCTCTTTCGCCTCTGGCATCATAATATCTATCTAATAAATCATGTAAAGAATCATATTCAACCATATCATCGTAAAACTGATTTAAATGCATGAAGTAGAAATCTTCTTTTCCTGTTTCATGATTTTTATGAAAAACAGGGGTAGGTAATTCCTTTGTCTCATTCATTACAGAATCAAATGCCTCTGGTAACGTTTCAGTTGTCATAAATTGTTTGCGATTGACGATTTCGTTCGTAATTAAAGGACTAAAGCCTTCAAATTGATTTAATAGCTGTCTAGCGATTTTTCCACTATTGAAATCAATGAATTTTAAAGCTTCTGTACCTGTAATATCATATGGATTTGTTTTATTTTGCGTAGGAGGTGCTTCGTATTGAAACCCAGGCATTACTGTACGATATTGATTTGTATTAGGCGTCAAATGTTTAAAACCTTCAATAATCTTGCGTTGATCATCTACTAATATTAAATTACTGTGTTTCCCCATTATTTCTAAAATAACTGTACGGTAAGTGGTATCACCAATTTCATCTTTACTGTGTATATCTATTTCTACACGTCTATCATTTCCAATTTGTCTTATTGCTTTAATAAAACCACCCTCTAAATGTTTACGAAATACTCTTGCAAACATTGGTGGTTCAAATGGATTATCGTATTTTTTATCTGTTAAATGCATTCTAGCAAAACTAGGATGGATCGAGAGTAGAAGTTGATGGTTTTTACGATTTTGACGTATTACCATGATGATTGTATCGTTTTCAGGTTGATTGATTTTATGAATTCTACCATCAACGAGAAATTGTAAAGATTCTACCATTTTTCGTGTAAATAAACCATCGTATGCCATTACTATCAGCCACCTTATTTTTAGTCATTCATCATATTGTAACATGATGAAAAGATTTGGTCATGAGCAAAGATTGTTTGAACGTATGCTATACAACCAAACGCTCATTATGGTATCATAGTTTAATAATAGAAGAATAGCTTAGAGAGGTAGTAAGGCATGGATAATGAGAAAGGTTTGTTGATTGTACTTTCTGGACCTTCTGGTGTAGGAAAAGGTACAGTTAGAAAAAAAATATTTGATGACCCAACCACATCTTATAAATATTCTATCTCGATGACGACACGTAATATGCGTGAAGGTGAAGTCGATGGTGTAGATTATTTCTTCAAAACAAAATCAGAGTTTGAAGCATTAATTAAACAAGATCAATTTATAGAATATGCAGAGTATGTGGGTAATTATTATGGTACACCGGTGCAATACGTAAAAGATACTATGGACCAAGGACATGACGTATTTTTAGAAATTGAAGTAGAAGGTGCCAAACAAGTTCGTAAAAAGTTCCCTGATGCATTATTTATTTTTCTAGCACCACCAAGTTTAGATCATTTACGTGAACGTTTAGTAGGACGTGGTACTGAGTCTGATGAAAAAATTCAAAGTAGAGTACTCGAAGCTCGTAAAGAAGTTGAAATGATGAATTTATATGATTATGTTGTGGTTAATGATGAAGTTGAATTAGCTAAGCAACGTATTCAATCTATTGTTGAAGCTGAGCATTTGAAAAGGGAAAGAATTGAAGCAAAATATAGAAAAATGATATTGGAGGCAAAAAAATAATGTTATATCCACCATTAAATGATTTAACATCAAAAATCACATCAAAGTATTTAATCGCTACGACTGCTGCTAAACGTGCACGTGAGTTAGACGAGCATCCAAATAGTACGCTATTAAGCAAATATAATTCTGAAAAATCAGTGGGAAAAGCATTGGAAGAAATTGCTGGCGGCGAAATTTATCCTGAAACTACTAAATAACACTTTCTAAGCGAATATTGAATAATATAATTTTATAATTTTGAAAAGTACACCGGGTTAATGATGTGCACTTCAAAAGTCGGACGCATGCGATGACTTTGAGGTTTCATAGCCAAGGTGTGCTTTTTTAATTTGGACATTAATTTGTGTATAATAAGCAGTAACCATATTTATACTTAAAGCAATATAGCTAAAATATTAAAAGTTAATTTAACTAATGAAAATGAAAACATGCTATGTAATCCTATACATTAAACTAATGCGGAATAAAAACATTTGTCTATATTTAGTTATATTGAAGATTAAATATATAAACTACTATGTTAAACCATTAATAGAAAGATATAAATTATTTGGAGGAGAACTACGATGAAAAATATATTACTTGCTGTAACTGGTGGTATCGCTGCGTATAAAGCAATAGATTTAACGAGTAAACTCACACAGGCTGATTATAATGTCAGAGTGATGTTAACAGACCATGCACAAGAGTTTGTAACTCCTTTAGCTTTTCAAGCCATCGGTAGAAATCCTGTTTATACGAGCACTTTTAAAGAAGACAATCCAGAAGAAATTCAACATGTAGCTTTAGGAGATTGGGCAGATGCAATTGTAGTTGCACCGGCAACTGCAAATATAATCGCTAAACTAGCAAACGGTATTGCTGATGACATGGTTACATCAACGCTATTAGCTACAGAAACACCTAAATTTATCGCTCCAGCAATGAATGTACATATGTATGAGAATAAAAGAACGCAACATAATTTAGCAACGTTAAGTTCAGATGGTTATTATTTCTTAGAACCTGGTGAAGGTTTCTTAGCATGTGGCTACGTTGCAAAAGGTAGAATGGAAGAACCTTTGCAAATTGTAGAAAGGCTAAATCAATATTTTCAACACGACATATCAACACCCAAAAATAGTAGATTTAACGGTATGAAAGCTTTGGTGACTGCTGGACCAACCATAGAAGAACTAGATCCAGTTCGTTATTTATCCAATCGCTCATCAGGTAAAATGGGATATGCGCTAGCAGAATCTTTAGCTCAAAGAGGGGCGACCGTGACACTTATATCTGGTCCAACCAAGCTAACACCACCGAAAAATGTGGAAGTCATACAAGTAGAAAGTGCACAGCAGATGTTTGAAGCGGTTAAAACACGATTCGAGAACATGGATATTGTCTTTAAATCTGCAGCAGTATCAGATTATGCTCCAACAGAATTATTAGAGCATAAACTAAAAAAACAACAAGGCGATTTGACGGTTACTTTTAAACGCACACCCGATATTTTAAAATATTTGGGAGAACATAAAGGTAATCAATTTTTAGTTGGTTTTGCAGCAGAAACACAAAACATTGAAACATATGCTCAAAAAAAATTAAAAAGTAAAAACGCAGATGTCATTATAGCGAATAATGTTGGAGATCGCACAATTGGGTTTAGCTCTGATGATAATGCATATACAATGTACTATAAAAACGGTGAAACTATAGCGTTAGGAAAACATAAAAAAGTCATATTAGCGGAGCATATACTAGATAGTTTAGAAACAAGGTGGCAATAAAATGATAGCAAAAGTAATCGTAGATATCCCATCTAAAAGTGTTGACTTTACATTTGATTATTTAATTCCACAAAAATTTCAAGCGATGATTGAAGTTGGTATGCGTGTAATTGTACCTTTTGGACCGAGAACGATACAAGGTTATGTCATGGACATCACTAAGCAACCTGACACTGATATGGATATATCAAAATTAAAAGAAATAAAAGAGATACAAGATATTAAACCTGAATTAACGAAAGAATTAATACAACTTACAGACTGGTATCATACTTATTTTGTTACAAAGCGAATTTCTATGTTAGAGGTTATGCTTCCAAGTGCAATCAAAGCTAAATATACCAAAGTTTTTGCAGTTGAAGATGCTGAAGCTATACCAGAAAAGTTATTAAAACGATTTGACTCGGAAGGGCATTATGCATATAAAGAAGCACAAAAAAATGAAGACTTAACTCTAATTGCACCATTCTTAAAGCAAGGTGCAATTCTTGAAGATACCATTTTATCTCAAAGTTTAAAGAAAAAGAAACAACGTGCAGTGCGCATCGTCGAAGGTTTTGATTATGATATGGTATTAGGCTCTTTAGAAAAATCAAAAAAGCAATATGAATTATATGCTTATTTAATCGATGAAAGTCATCACGTTGTTTTTTTAAAGCAATTAGAAGAAATGGGCTTTTCAAAATCTAGCATTGAGACATTAGCTCGTAAAGGTTTTATTGAGAAATATGATACAACTGTAGAGCGCGATCCTTTTGCGACGCGAGTATTTGAACAAGATCAAAAGCAACAACTTACGCAAGAACAACAAGAAGCATATAATGCCATACTTGAGACGATTAATAAAAGTGAACAACGGACATTTTTATTACACGGCGTGACGGGTTCTGGAAAGACTGAAGTTTACTTACAAACCATAGAAAAAGTACTCAATCAGGACAAACAAGCGATGATGTTAGTACCGGAAATTGCACTCACACCCCAAATGGTATTAAGATTTAAACAAAGATTTGGGGACGAAGTTGCAGTTTTACATTCAGGGTTATCTAAGGGCGAACGTTATGATGAATGGCAAAAAATTAGAGATGGTAAAGCGAGTGTGAGCGTTGGTGCTCGTTCCAGTGTGTTTGCCCCTTTTAAAGATTTAGGTATGATTATTATTGATGAAGAGCACGAGTCTTCGTATAAACAAGAGGACTATCCAAGATACCATGCTAGAGATATTGCACAATGGCGCAGTCAATATCATCAATGTCCTTTAGTATTAGGCAGTGCCACGCCAAGTTTAGAGACATATGCACGTGCAACTAAAGGTGTTTATGAACTTTTATCATTACCTCATAGAGTGAATCAACAAGCTTTGCCAGAAGTGAACATCGTAGATATGCGTGCTGAACTTGCATCTGGAAATCGTTCTATGTTTTCAGAAGATTTGCGTCATGCGATTCAAGAGCGGTTAGATAAAAAAGAACAAGTTGTTTTATTTTTAAATAGACGTGGCTATGCGTCATTTATGTTGTGTCGTGATTGCGGTCATGTACCTCAATGTCCTAATTGTGATATTTCTCTAACATATCATAAATCAACGGATCAATTGAAATGCCATTATTGTGGTCATCAAGAAATCCCTCCCAATAAGTGTCCTAACTGTGAAAGTGAACACATTAGACAGGTTGGTACGGGTACGCAAAGAGTTGAAGAATTATTACAAGAAAATTTTCAGGAAGCAAAGATTATTCGTATGGATGTAGATACAACTTCTCGAAAAGGTGCACATGAACAATTATTAGATGACTTTGGTTCAGGTAAAGGGGATATTTTACTGGGGACACAAATGATAGCGAAAGGTTTAGACTTTCCAAACATTACATTAGTTGGCGTATTAAATGCTGATACGATGTTGAATTTGCCTGACTTTAGAGCTAGTGAGCGTACATATCAATTGTTGACACAGGTTTCAGGACGTGCAGGCCGCCATGAAAAAGAGGGGCAAGTGATCATACAAACGTATAATCCTGATCATTATGCAATTAAAGATGTTCAAGATAATGACTATCATTCTTTTTTTGAAAAAGAAATGAATTATAGAAAGTTAGGTAAATACCCGCCATACTTCTTTTTAATTAATTTTACGATTGCACACAAAGATATGAAAAAAGTAATGGAAGCTTCTAAACATATACACAAAATATTGTTACAGCATTTATCAGATAAGGCATTAGTGTTAGGCCCTTCTCCAGCAGCTTTATCACGAATTAATAATGAATACCGCTTTCAAATATTAATTAAATATAAAAGCGAACCTTCATTACACGAAGCGCTAAAATATTTAGATGATTTTTATCATGATCAATATTTAAAAGACAAATTATCACTGAAGATTGACATTAATCCTCAAATGATGATGTAGGTCACTATTAAATGTGGTTTAACCGTAGTGTTTAAAAACCTGTTGTTTAGCGATTAAGTTACAGTTTAGATAATTAATATTTTTCTTTTTTTTAAAATGGGGTCTGTAAATCGGTGTTTTGCTGATTTGATGGCCCTATTTTTTATTAAACTATAAATATTATTAGTTGAATATGATTGATAGATATAGTAAATTTATTTGCTCATATTTCTTTAAAAGGAGTACTAGATATGGAGATGAGAATTGCAAATAAAAATGATATTGAAACAATTATAAAATTAAGAAAAGAACAACTACTGGATCAAGGTATGCTTGCTACTGAAGATATTGATGATAATATGAGAGAATATTTTGAAGATGTTTTCGACAAAGAAAACATCTACCAAGTGTTTATGATAGATAATCAACAAGTTGTATCTACAGGAGCAGTTATTTTTCAACAAATACCACCCGCATATGATAATTATTCTGGCGTTGAAGGTTATATTACCAATGTTTATACAACTAAATTGTACAGAGGGTTAGGTTTAAGTAAACAAATTTTAGATGAGCTTTTATTAAAGTGTAAAACAGAACAGGTCAATATAGTTAATTTAAAAGCTTCTACTAATGCAGAACCATTATATTCTAAAATTGGTTTCATAAAAAATGCATCTTCCATGACCATTGAGTTATAAAATAACGAAGTGAACAGTATTAGATATAAATTTTTTTATTGAAATAATAATTAAGGTTAAACCTTTCAATATATAATAAATCTAAATATAAAATTAAGAAGTAGAAGTAAGAGAATTCAATTAAACTATTATTGATTTCTTTTTACTTCTACTTTTTTATTAATCCCTATTGTAAATTATAAAAAAATACTATTTGAATATTGAAAACGCTTTCGTAATGTAAATTATAATGATAACATATTATTAATTTATAAGAATTGGTATAAAGGTATTATATGCAATTGCTAAACATTTCAATGCTTAATCGTTAATGGAAATATTATATGATAATGGTTTATACTTATTGATTTTAAAAGGGAGGAAATAAATGGAATATAATCAGTTTAAACAACCTATTGGTAAGTCATTAATCAATTTCACTCAACCCAAAGCACCAACCGTTGATGTGTTAGA
Source organism: Staphylococcus sp. GDB9P120P (assembly GCF_017893435.1). NCBI lineage: Bacteria > Bacillati > Bacillota > Bacilli > Caryophanales > Staphylococcaceae > Staphylococcus > Staphylococcus sp. GDB9P120P. Next base: position 652,557 of record NZ_JAESNB010000008.1, on the reverse strand, counting down.
AGGGAAGTACTGTAGGTTAGAAAAATTAACTTCGCAACATATTAACCCTTTATTTAATCATTTCAAGGCACAAGATGATGCACCTAATTGGACTTATTTACCGGATGAGCAGCCTCAAAGTTATGATGATTTTGCAGCATATATAAATAATAAAAGACAAACAAAAGATCCATACTTTTTTGCTATAATTGATCAATTGGATAATGACGTGGTAGGCATTTTATCATTACTGAGAATAAATGAACAAAATGCAACGATTGAAGTTGGGCATATTCATTATGCTAATAAAATGAAACAAACACGTATAGCTACAGAGACACACTACTTATTAGCAAAATATATTTTTGACACGTTGGGTTATAGAAGGTATGAATGGAAGTGTGATGCATTCAATGAACCATCTATAAAAGCAGCAAAACGACTTGGGTTCAAATATGAAGGTTTATTTAAACATCATACTATTTATAAACAACGAAGTAGAGATACATACTGGCTTGCTATGTTAGCAGATGAGTGGTCACTTTATAAAAGTAAGTTTGAAAATTGGTTGAACGAAAACAATTTTGATGAATTTGGTAATCAAATCAATAAGTTATCGCTATGATTTTACAAAAGTTAACTGGAGCATAAAAATATATTACACCGTAAGCTTGTATGTGAGAGCTTGCGGTTATATTTTGTGATGAAGTAAAAGCGTAAAAAAGAAAATATGTATTGTTTTAACGCTTGCATTTCATCTAACCTTGGTGCAAATTTAACTAAAATAAGTTATAATGATGTGATGAATTTTTATGAGGAGTAATTTGTATGACAATAAAGCAACTTGTTGCAGCAGAAAATCCAATTTTACATAAAAACGTTCCTGATGTAACGCGATTTGATGAAAACTTAGCTCAATTATTGCTCGATTTAGAAGACACTATGTATGAAGTTGAAGCTTCTGCCATATGTGCGCCACAAATTGGCATCTTACAAAAAGTAGCTATTATCGATATGGAAATAGATGGATTGTTACAACTTATCAATCCAAAAATTATTCGCGAATCAGACCAAAAAGTAACTGACTTAGAAGGATCTATTTCATTACCTGACATTTATGGTGAAGTTGAAAGAAGTAAAATGATTGTTGTTAAAAGTAATGATAAAAATGGAAATGAAGTAGAGATGACAGCATATGATGATATTGCGCGTATGATATTACATATGATTGACCATTTTGAAGGGAAGTTTTTTACAGAACGTGCGGATAAAATTTTGACTGAAGCAGAAGTGGAGGCGTATTTTGAAAATGAGTAGAATTATTTTTATGGGCACACCTGATTTTTCGACAAAAGTGTTAGAAATGTTAATTGCAGAACATAATGTCATAGCAGTAGTTACACAACCTGATCGACCAGTTGGCAGAAAACGAAAATTAACACCACCACCAGTGAAACAAGTTGCGATAGAACATGCAATTCCTGTATATCAACCGGAAAAACTGTCACAATCTGAAGAATTACAGATGTTGATTGATTTGAACGCGGATTTAATTGTTACTGCAGCATTTGGCCAATTATTACCACAAACTTTATTGGATTCACCAAAGTTAGGTGCTATCAATGTGCATGCATCATTATTGCCTAAATATAGAGGTGGCGCTCCCATACATCAAGCGATTATTGATGGAGAAAAACAAACTGGTATTTCTATCATGTATATGGGTAAGAAATTGGATGCTGGAAATATTATATCTCAAAAAGCAATCGATATTGAACCACAAGATGACGTTGGTGTGATGCATGATAAATTAAGCTTTTTAGGTGCTGAATTATTAAAAGAAACACTTCCTTCTATTATTAATGGTACGAATGAAAGTATTGTTCAAAATGAAGACGAAGCAACATTTGCATCTAATATTCGTCGTGAAGATGAAAAAATTGATTGGTCAGAACCTGCTGAAGTAATTTATAACCATATTAGAGGCTTGTCTCCATGGCCGGTTGCTTACACAATAATGGATGAAGAAAATTTAAAGGTCTATGCTTCTCGCATTGAAAATGATAAAGATGGTGAACCGGGTACAATAATAGAGACAACTAAGAAAGCAATTATTGTGGCTACAGGTTCTAACGATGCGATTGCATTAACAGAGATTCAAGTTGCAGGTAAAAAAAGAATGCCTACAGCTAATTACTTAAGTGGTGTGCAATCAACACTCGTTGGGAAGGTATTAAAATGACAATTGAAACTAATGTAAGATTATTAGCTTTTGAAACATTACAAGATATTATTAATGATAAGGCATATAGTAATATTATTATTAACGAGGTATTAACCAATAATGATTTGAGCCGGGCAGATAAGAATTTATTAACCGAATTGGTATATGGTACATTAAAAAGAAAATATACACTTGATTATTATTTGAAACCTTTCGTACAAACTAAACTTAAAGGTTGGGTCAGACAATTACTGTGGATGAGTATCTATCAGTATATTTACTTGGATAAAGTCCCTGAACATGCGATTATTAATGAAGCTGTTAATATAGCAAAATATAAAGGTGGCCCGCATAACGGTAATGTGGTTAATGGGATTTTGAGAAACCTTATGCGCAGTGAATTACCAAATTTTAATGAAATTACGGACGATAAGAAGCGCATTGCTATTCAATATAGTTTGCCCAAATGGCTTGTTGATCACTGGGTTACACACTTTGGAATAGAAGAAACTGAAGCAATTGCACAATCATTTTTAACAAAAGTGACAACAACTGTAAGGGTCAATTTGACAAGAATTTCAGTTGAAAATGTGATGCAACGTTTAGAAGACGAAGGTTATACTGTAACGCAAGATAGTGACATTACAATTTGTTTACATATTAGTGGTAAACCAATTATAGAGTCACGTGTATTTAAAGATGGTCTAGTGTCTATCCAAGATAAAAGCTCTATGTTTGTAGCTGATGTAATGAATCTCCAAGATGGCGACCTTGTATTAGATGCTTGTAGTGCACCTGGTGGAAAGGCATGCCATATAGCAGAAAGGCTTCACGGTACTGGACATGTAGATGCGACAGATATCCATGAACATAAAATCGACTTGATTGATTTTAATATTCGAAAATTACGATTATCTAACATTTCTGCTTTTAGTCACGATGCGACGGAAAATTATGATAAAGTGTATGATAAGATTTTGGTAGATGCACCTTGTAGTGGCTTGGGTGTACTTAGACATAAGCCAGAAATCAAATATGAACAAAGTCAACAAAGCATTCAATCTTTAGTGAATATTCAACTAGAAATTTTAAATAACGTGAAAAATCATTTGCGACCTGGTGGCACATTAGTTTATTCAACTTGTACGATAGAACAGTTAGAAAATGAAAATGTTATATATACATTTTTAAAAGAAAATAAAGATTTTGAATTTGATTTATTTGAACATCCAATCAGTGGAGAAAAAGTAAAAACGTTACAGGTGCTACCACAGCAATTTAATTCTGATGGCTTTTTCATTACTAGGATAAAAAGAAAGGAACAATAAATAATGATAACTGCAGAGAAGAAGAAAAAAAATAAATTTCTTCCCAATTTCGAAAAGCAATCTATTTACTCTTTGAGATATGATGAAATGGAAAATTGGTTAAAAGAAAATGGACAACAAAAATTCAGAGCGAAACAAATCTTTGAATGGTTATATGAAAAACGAGTAGATAGCATTGATGAAATGACAAATTTGTCTAAAGAGCTAAGAGCACTTTTGAAAGACCATTTTGCAATGACAGTGATGACTACAGTAGTTAAACAAGAAAGTAGAGACGGAACGATTAAGTTTTTATTTGAATTACAAGATGGTTACACGATTGAAACAGTATTAATGAGACATGAATATGGGAACTCCGTATGTGTTACTACTCAAGTGGGTTGCCGTATAGGTTGTACATTCTGTGCATCCACATTAGGTGGCCTAAAGCGTAATTTAGAAGCGGGAGAAATTGTATCTCAGGTACTCACTGTCCAAAAAGCATTATATGAAACCGATGAACGTGTATCACAAATTGTAATCATGGGAATTGGTGAGCCATTTGAAAACTATGATGAAATGATGGACTTTTTAAAGATTGTTAACCATGATAATGGTTTAAATATAGGTGCGCGTCATATTACTGTTTCTACTTCTGGTATTATACCTAGAATTTATGATTTTGCTGACGAAGATATTCAAATAAATTTTGCAGTAAGCTTACATGGTGCTAATGACGAAATTCGTTCTCGTTTAATGCCTATTAATCGAGCGTATAATGTTGAAAAATTAATGGAAGCCATTAAATATTATCAAGAAACAACAAATAGACGTATTACATTTGAATATGGACTGTTTGGAGGAGTCAACGACCAAGTTGAACATGCAAGAGAATTAGCACATTTAATCCAAAAATTAAACTGTCATGTGAATTTAATACCTGTAAATCATGTACCAGAAAGAAATTACGTTAAGACACCTAAAGAGGATATTTTTAAATTTGAAAAAGAATTAAAGAGACTAGGTATTAATGCAACAATAAGAAGAGAACAAGGTGCTGATATTGATGCAGCATGTGGTCAATTAAGAGCTAAGGAACGAAAAGTAGAAACGAGGTAATAGTATGCTAAAAGCACAATTTTTTACTGACACAGGTCAATATCGTGATAAGAACGAAGATGCAGGTGGTGTGTTCTATAATCAAACAGAACAACAATTACTTGTACTCTGTGATGGTATGGGTGGACATTTAGCAGGAGAAGTAGCAAGTCAATTTGTGACAGATGAGTTGCAACGTCGTTTTGAAGAAGAAAATTTAATTGAACCTAACCAAGCTGAAGATTGGCTGAGAACCACACTAAAAGCGATTAACCGTGAATTATATCAACTCTCAGTTGACAATGCAGACTATCATGGCATGGGAACAACTTGTGTTTGTGCACTTGTATTTGATGATTATGTCGTTGTCGCAAATATTGGTGATTCAAGAGGATATTTGATTAATAGTAGAGAAATTGAACAAATTACAAATGATCATTCCTTCGTTAATCACTTAGTAATGATAGGGCAAATTAGTGTCGAAGAAGCATTTAATCATCCCCAAAAGAATATCATTACAAAAGTCATGGGTACGGATAAAGTAGTAACACCAGATATTTTTGTAAAAAGAACCAATTTTTATGATTTTCTATTATTAAATTCGGATGGATTAACAGATTTTGCAAGAAATCATATGATTCAAGAAGAATTAATGCAAGAAAATGATCTAGAAACACATGGTCGGAATCTTATTGAATTAGCATTATCACAAGAAACAAATGATAATGTAAGCATTGTTTTAGCAGAAATTGAAGGAGATAAGGTATGATTGGAAAATTAATAAGCGAACGTTATAAAGTGATAAAAAAGCTTGGCGGCGGTGGCATGAGCACGGTTTATTTGGCTGATGACACTATTTTGAATCGCAATGTAGCAATCAAAGCTATTAGGATACCTTCTGGTGAAAAAGAAGAAACAATTAAGCGTTTTGAGCGTGAAGTTCACAACTTAACACAACTTTCACATAAACATATCGTTAATGTTTTTGATGTTACTGAAAATGATGAAAATTTCTTTTTAGTGATGGAATACATAGAAGGTCCCACTTTATCAGAATATATTCAACAACATCGACCTTTAGACATCAAAACTGTAATCAAATTTACTGAACAAATTATTGAAGGAATAAAGCATGCACATGATACAAAAATTGTTCATCGTGATGTAAAGCCTCAAAATATTTTGGTGAATCGTGATCAAACATTAAAAATATTAGATTTTGGTATTGCAAAAGCATTAAGTGAAACAACGATGACTCAAACAAATCATGTTTTAGGTACGGTTCAATACCTTTCTCCTGAACAAGCTCGCGGTGATGCAACAGATAACGGTACTGATATATATTCTATTGGTGTTGTGCTTTATGAAATGTTAGTAGGGCAACCTCCATTTTCAGGTGAAACAGCAGTAAGCATTGCTATAAAGCATATTCAAGATCCGATGCCTAATGTTTCTAATAAACGTTCTGAAGTACCACAATCACTGAGCAATGTCGTGCTAAAAGCTACTGAAAAAGATAAGAATGATCGTTATCAAACAGTTCAAGAAATGCAAGAAGACTTGTCTACTGTGCTGTCAAAAGAGCGAGAGAATGAATCACCATATCATTCTGTTGATGCTGACACTAAAACGGTTCCTATTGATAAAAATGAAATAGCTAATCAGACACGTGCTGAAGATAAATCAAAAAGCATGAATCAAACCATGCAAATTCCAATTGTTAATCAACAATATTTTCAATCAAATGAGGAACAATTATATGCGATGCCTCCGAAAAAAAGATCAAAAAAGAAAAAGTTTTTCTATGGTTTAATCATCGTACTACTTTTATTTGGACTCTTTGGTTTCATGGCTATGGGAATGTTTGGTAATAAATATTTAGAAACACCTAATTTAATAGGTAAAACTGAAAAAGAAGCAGAAGGTATTTTAAAAGATAACAAACTAGAATTAGGCAAAACTACAAGAGCATACAGTGATAAGTATCCGGAGAATAAAATTATTAAAACAACACCAGGAAAAGGTGAGCGTTTAGAACAGCAAAGTAAAGTAGACATTGTATTATCAAAAGGTCCTAAAACTGCAGAAATGCCAAATTTATATGGCTTACCAAAATCAGAAGCGTTAAATAAATTAAAAAAACTAGGAATTGATGATGCTAAAGTTGACCAATCTTATACAAAACAAAATGTTGCTAAAGGTTTAATTGAAGCACAAAGTATTTCACCAGGAGACAGAGTGAAAATCAATGATAGTGATATTAAATTGACTGAATCGTTAGGTGTTAAACAAATTTATGTGGATGATTATGAGAAAAAATCGTTTAAGACTGCTAAATCCGAGCTGGAATCTAAAGGGTTTAAAGTAGTTACTGTAGAAAAACGCTCTGATAAAACAGTTAAAAAGGATAATGTCATTAGTCAATCACCTAAAGGCGAAGAAGTAGATGAAGGTTCTACTATAGAATTTGTGGTATCCACAGGTGAACCGAAATCATCAGAGAAAAAAGATGGTAAAGATTCTGATGAGCAAGAAGATAAGTCATCTAAAGAAGATGAAAAATCACAAACTAAAACATATACAGAAACCTATCAAGTTCCCTATACGGGTGATGATGATGAAAGTCAAGAAGTGAAGGTATATGTGAGAGATAAAGATGACAAAGGATCGTCAGCTGCACAAAGCTTTAAAATTAAAGATGACAAAACTGTAACCATTCCGATGACTATTGAAAAAGGAGAGACGGCTGGTTATACCATTCGAGTTGATGGTAAGGTTGTAGCTGATAAAGATATTCCTTACGATTTTTAGCGCAACTTAACGAATGGAGCAAAGCGAAGAGAGTTTAGTTGTGCTTATGCAGAAGCCAAAGGCTTCAGCGAACCGAAAGGCGAATGGAGCAAAGCGAAGAGAGTTTAGTTGCGCTTATGCACAGCGTACTGCTTTAAAAAAACGTTTATAACAGAGTGTTATTTCTACGATTGCTCGTAGTTATAATGCTCTGTTATTTATTTTTAACTGAAATAGTCTCAAATCGTATTTAAATTAAAAAGCCTTTGCTATAATATAGTATGTAAAGCTTTAAAAAGAGGGGTGCCTAAGTGAAAACAGGACGCATCATAAAATCATTAAGTGGTGTATATCGTGTAGATGTAAATGGAGAAATGTATGACACAAAACCACGTGGATTATTTAGAAAAAATAAATTTTCGCCTATAGTTGGTGATGTTGTAGATTTTGAAGTTGAAAATATTACAGAGGGCTATATTCACCATGTTCATGAACGAAAAAATGAATTAAAAAGACCACCAGTTAGCAATGTTGATCATCTTGTATTAGTGATGAGTGCAGTAGAGCCTGAATTTTCAACTCAGTTATTGGATAGATTTTTAGTAATAGCACATTCTTATCATATGAGACCTCGCATATTAGTAACAAAACGGGATATTACTTCACCTAACATGCAAAATACAATATTGCAGACACTAAAAGTTTATGAAAAGATGGGATATAATACACAATTTATAAGTGTTGAAGACCATATTGGTGAGGTTTTCTCACAATGGGGTGAAGGACTAGTGGTATTAAGCGGTCAGTCAGGTGTAGGGAAATCTACGTTATTAAATAAATATTTTCCAGAATTGGATATTGAAACGCAACATATATCTAAAGCCTTAAATAGAGGAAGACATACTACAAGACATGTAGAGTTATTTGAACGAGAAAATGGCTTTATAGCTGATACGCCTGGATTTAGTGCGCTAGATTTTAATCATATTCAAAAAGATGAAGTGAAACATTATTTCATGGAAATCAATGAATATGGCGAACAATGTAAATTTAGAGACTGCAACCATATAAACGAACCCAAATGTAACGTTAAAAATGAAATAGAAAAAGGAAATATAGCTCATTTTAGATATGAGCATTATTTACAATTATTTAAAGAAATTGCAAACAGAAAGGAAAGATATTAAGTGGCAAAATTATATCCATCATTATTATCAGCTGATTTTTTACAATTACAAAAGGAATTAAAGGCTTTGGAAGATGCAGGTGTTGATGGTGTGCACTTTGATGTGATGGACGGCCAATTTGTTCCAAACATTTCAATTGGATTACCTATATTAGAAGCAGTTAGGAAGGGTACTGATTTACCAATAGATGTACATTTAATGATAGAAGAACCTGAAAAATATGTAGAGCTTTTTGCAACGCAAGGAGCAGATATGATTTCAGTACATGTAGAAGCAACGCCACATATTCACAGAGTGATACAACAAATTAAAAAGACAAATGTAAAAGCTGGTGTAGTCATTAACCCAGGTACATCGGTTGATGCGATTATTCCAGTGTTGAAAATGGTGGATTATGTACTTGTCATGACAGTCAATCCTGGATTTGGTGGACAAACTTTCATTCAAGAAAGTATTGATAAATTAGATCAACTTGACAAGATGAAGAAAGAATTAAATTTATCATTTGAAATTGAAGTTGATGGTGGTATTAACGAAGAAACAGTTGCAACTGTAATCGAACACGGTGCTACTATGTTAGTAGCTGGTTCATATTTCTTTAAACAAAAGGATTATAAACAAGTGACGCAAACATTGAAAGGTTGAAGTCAATGAAAGTCAATTTATTATGCGGTGCAAGAAATTTACCAGAAAACATTTTACAAAATAAAACAAATGAGGCATGGATAGGGATTGATCGAGGTGCATTAATCTTGATTGAATCAGGGATTATGCCACAATTTGCAGTCGGTGATTTTGATTCAATAACTAAAGAAGAAAAGGATTATTTGACTGAAAAATTAGCAATTAATCCATATAATTCTGAAAAAGATGACACTGATTTAGCATTAGGTATCGAACAAGCTATAAGTTCAGGTTATAGTGAAATATGTGTTTACGGTGCAACCGGAGGGCGTTTAGACCATTTTATGGGTGCAATGCAAATATTAGAAAAGCCAGAATATACAAAAAAACAAATTAATATTAAAATCATTGATCAACAAAATGAAATTTCATATCTTTCTGCTAAAGACTATCATATCGATAGAGATTTAAATTACCCATATATATCATTTATTCCTATTGCATATCCCACAGTTATTTCATTAATCAATTTTAAATATGAATTGAAACAAGCATCTTTACAGCTAGGTTCTACATTGACAATATCTAATGAATTAATAAAACCACAGGGCATTGTTTCTATTCATTCAGGTAGCGTGTTAATGATTAAAAGTAAAGATTGATACATCGTAGTAAATTTAATTTCAAACAAAAAAAGACCAATCCTCCACATAAGGATTGGTCTTTTTCGTGCATTATATTTATTAAACTCTAGTTACTTTACCAGATTTTAAAGCACGTGCAGAAACCCAAACTTTTTTAGGTTTTCCGTCTACAAGAATTCTAACTTTTTGAAGGTTAGCATTCCATCTTCTTTTAGAAGAATTTAAAGCGTGTGAACGATTGTTTCCAGTTGAAGCTTTGCGACCTGTTACGAAACATTGTTTGCCCATGAAAGTACCTCCTTTAATAAATATAAATACACATATCTACTACATACTTGAATAATGTACCACATAAAAAAAATAATGGCAATAAAATGAAAAAAATTTCTTTACATAGCTTCTACTTTTGTTACACTCATTTTATGATATAATTGTAAACTATGGATAATATTGTATTTTTTAATCTTAATAAAAAGTTTTAAAGTATCAAAAATAAAGTAAGAACCATAAACTAGGAGGCCCAATAAAATGACATTAGAAATTACAAATGATTATGGTAGCATAGACATTTCAAACGAAGTAATAGCTTCAGTTGTGGGTAGTAAAGCAGTAGAATGTTATGGCATTGTAGGAATGGCTTCTAGACAACAAGTAAGAGATGGAATTGCTGAAATATTAGGCTATGAAAATTATGCAAAAGGCATTGTTGTGAGAGAAGAAAATAGTGTGTTGGATGTTGATATGTACATTATTGTAAGTTATGGTACGAAGATATCAGAAGTTGCAAGCAATGTTCAATCAACTGTCAAATATACATTAGAACAAACATTAAAAGTTAAAGTAAATTCAATTAATATATTTGTACAAGGCGTACGAGTGGATAATGGCAAGAAAAACTAGGAGGACATAACGAGATGGTTAGTAAAATAAATGGTAAATTATTTGCCGAAATGATTATTCAAGGGGCACAAAATTTATCTAATCATTCAGATTTAGTAGATTCATTAAATGTATACCCGGTTCCAGATGGTGATACTGGGACAAATATGAACTTAACTATGACATCAGGTAGAGAAGCTGTAGAAGAGAATTTATCTCAACATATAGGTGAGTTAGGTAAAACCTTTTCAAAAGGTTTATTAATGGGTGCACGAGGTAATTCTGGTGTTATTTTATCACAACTTTTTAGAGGCTTTAGTAAAAATTTAGAAGAATTTAGTGAAATTAATGCACAACAATTAGCAGACAGTTTTAAAGCTGGTGTTGACACTGCATACAAAGCAATTATGAAACCAGTAGAAGGTACAATTTTAACTGTTGCTAGAGATGCTGCGGATGCAGGTATACAAAAGGCACAGGAAACAGAAGATTGCATTGAACTTGTGACATATATTATAGAACAAGCTCATATTTCTTTAGAAAATACGCCTAATTTATTACCTGTATTAAAAGAAGTTGGTGTAGTTGACAGTGGCGGTAAAGGATTAGTCATCGTTTATGAAGGTTTTCTAAAAGCGTTAAAAGGTGAAACTGTAACTGCAGAAACTCCAAAATTAGATACAGAAACTTTAGTAAATGAAGAACATGACTTCCACGGTGTGATTAATACTGAAGATATTGTTTATGGGTATTGTACCGAAATGATGGTTCGTTTTGGAGTTAATAAAAAAGTATTCGATGAAAATACTTTTAGAGAAGAGATGAGCCAATTTGGTGATTCTTTATTAGTTATTAATGATGATGAAATTGTAAAAGTTCATGTACATACTGAAAAACCCGGAGATGTTTTTAATTACGGTCAGCAATACGGTGAATTAATTAAACTAAAAGTTGAGAATATGCGTGAACAACATCGTGAAGTTGTAAAAAAAGAACAAAAAGGTACAAATGCACAACAATCTAATCAAGAAACTTCAACAGTAGACACTGCAGTCATCGCTATATCTATGGGAGAAGGCATATCTGAATTGTTTAAATCCATGGGTGCGACACATTTAATAAGTGGTGGCCAGACAATGAATCCGTCTACAGAAGATATTGTAAAAGTGATTGAACAATCACAATGTAAACGTGCAATCATCTTACCAAATAATAAAAATATTATGATGGCGAGTGAACAGGCTGCAACAATCGTAGATGCTGAAGCTGTTGTCATTCCTACGAAATCTATACCACAGGGAATAGCTGCATTATTTAACTTTGATGAATCCGACGAGCTAACTGACAATAAAGCACGTATGGTTGAATCATTAGAAGTGATAGCGTCTGGTTCTGTTACTTACGCGGTGAGAGATACTAAAGTTGATGGTGTAGAAATTAAAAAAGATGCATTTATGGGATTAATCGAAGATAAAATTATCACAAGTAATGAAGACGAATTTGAGACAGTTAAGCAACTATTGTCTCAAATGATTACTGATGAAAGTGAAATCATCACTATGATTATCGGTGAAGATGCCAATGGTGATATAACATCCAATGTTGAATCTTGGATTGAAGCAACATATCCAGACATTGAACTAGATCAACATCAAGGTGATCAGCCAGTATATCAATATCTGTTCTCCGTTGAATAATTTTAGTTTGTTGATAATGACAAAAATTTCTATCAATATACGTAATTAGGTATGTTTCATATCTAGTTACGTATATTTATTTTTGAAGTAAAATAAAACATTTGGTAGATTTAAAATTTTTAAAAAGTATATACAAGATTGTTATGTTTAATTTATTAACGTTTATTGTGAAAAATAATTATTTTCACTATTTTTATATGTATATTCAATTCACAATAGTGTGCAATTTGTAACAATTTTAAATTAAAAGCAGTACAACCAAAATTAGTTTATAATGTTAACTTAAATTGTTATAATAATAAAGGTGCAAATAAAATGTAAGCGCAACACTTTAGAATGATTAAAAATAAGGGTGGGGTATCCATTATGAAATATAAAACAGTTTTCGATATAATTGGTCCAACAATGGTTGGTCCATCATCTTCACATACAGCAGGTGCAGTCAGAATTGGGTTAGTAGCTAAAGATTTATTTAATGAAATACCAAAACAAGTTGATATATATTTGTATGGCTCATTTATGGAAACATATAAGGGTCATGGTACTGATGTTGCACTTGTAGGTGGTTTATTAGGATATGATACAGACGATGATCGAATCCAAAAAAGTTTGGAAACTGCTGAAGAAATTGGGATGAAAGTAAATTTTATTGAAATGGCAGAAGAACGCTCTCATCCAAATACTGCAATTATTAATATGAGAGACGGAGAAAAAGAAATTTCTGTTGAAGGTGTATCTATCGGTGGTGGTAAAATAGAGGTTGTTGCAATCAATGGTTTTAGTATTGCAATTAGTGGCAATTATCCAGCACTTTTAGTATTCCATAAAGATACATTCGGTACGATTGGACGCGTAGCTAATATTTTAGGTGATTCCAGTATTAATGTTGGCAGCATGCAAGTTTCAAGAAAAGAAAAAGGTGACCAAGCATTAATGACTTGTGAATTAGATGATGCTATCAATGATGAAATAATAGAAAAAATAAAAAACGTCGATGGTGTAGTGACAGTCTCACTCATGGGCGACGCCTAATGGAGGGTTATCAATGTTTAAAAGTGTGAAAGAACTCATTGAAAAATGTGAGACAGAAAATAAAAAAATATATGAAGTGATGCTCGAGCAAGAAATGGAAGTTACGGGTCTATCAGAAGAAGAAGTATATGCACATATGGATAAGAATTTACAAACTATGGAAAATGCTTTAGATGAAGGCTTAGAAGGTGTTACTTCAACGACTGGTTTAACAGGTGGAGATGCTGTTTTAATCAAAGAATACTTAAAAACAGGTAAATCTTTATCTGGTGCAACATTATTAGACGCTGTGAGTAAAGCAGTAGCAACAAATGAAGTAAACGCTGCAATGGGGAAAATTTGTGCTACACCAACAGCTGGTTCAGCTGGGGTAGTTCCCGGCGTTCTATTTGGTTTGAAACCACGACTAGAACCTACGCGTAAAGATATGTTAAATTTCTTACTTACTTCAGGTGCATTTGGATTTGTTGTAGCAAATAATGCATCGATATCAGGTGCGGCAGGAGGTTGCCAGGCTGAAGTTGGCTCTGCTGCAGCTATGGCAGCAGGTGCAACAGTTGAACTCGCAGGTGGTACACCTCAACAATCTTCTGAAGCTTTTGCAATTTGTTTGAAAAATATGCTAGGTTTAGTATGTGACCCAGTAGCTGGTTTAGTAGAAGTACCTTGTGTAAAAAGAAATGCAGCTGGAGCATCTAATGCAATCGTATCAGCAGATATGGCATTAGCAGGTGTAACTTCTAGAATACCGACAGATGAAGTTATAGAAGCGATGTATAAAATAGGGCAAACGATGCCTTCAGCATTGCGTGAAACTGGTCGTGGAGGTTTAGCAGGTACACCGACAGGACAGCGTTTAAAACAAGAAATATTTGGTGATTAAAATGTCAAAAGTCAATTTAATAGAAAGTCCATTTCCTTTATCTCAAATCAAGGGTTTAGGTCCGAAAAGGTTAGCGGTATTAAATGAATTGAACATTTATACAGTAGAGGATTTAATTTTATATCTACCAACGCGTTATGAAGACAATACTGTAATTGACTTGAATGAAGCAGAAGATCAAGCGATGGTGACTGTTGTTGGGGAAGTATACTCAACACCCACTGTCGCTTTTTTTGGTAGGAATAAATCTAAACTTACAGTTCATCTAATGGTTAACAATATTGCTGTAAAATGCGTGTTTTTTAACCAACCTTATCTGAAAAACAAATTAGAATTACACCAAACGATTACGATTAAAGGTAAATGGAATAGAAACAAGCAAGAAATCAACGGAAATCGAATGTTTTTTAATCAATCAGCGATGGATGATGTACAATTTGAACCCATTTATCGAATTAAAGAGGGTATAAAGCAAAAACCACTACGTGATATGATTAGGCAAGTATTAGGACATGTCACGATTCATGAATGGATATCAGATTCGTTAAGAGCAAAATATAAATTAGAAACGCTAGAAGATACAATCAAAACATTGCACCTTGCGCCTGATAAAACCTCATTACTCAAAGCTAGAAGAACATACGCATTTATTGAATTATTTATGTTTGAACTAAGAATGCAATGGCTAAATAGATTGGAAAAAATTTCAGATGAGGCAATCGAAATTGATTATGATATTCAATTAGTTAGAAATTTTATAGCAAGTTTGCCATTTGAATTAACCGACGCACAAAAACAAAGTGTCAATGAGATATTTAGAGATTTAAAAGCACCCATCCGTATGCATAGATTATTACAAGGTGATGTTGGCTCAGGGAAAACAGTAGTAGCTGCAATTTGTATGTTTGCATTAAAAACGGCAGGTTATCAATCTGCTTTAATGGTACCTACGGAAATACTTGCCGAGCAGCACGCTGAAAGTCTTGCGGAGATATTTGGTGACAGAATGAATATTGCTTTACTAACAGGTTCAGTTAAAGGGAAAAAGCGCAGAATTTTGTTGGAACAACTTGAGCAAAATGAGATAGATTGCATTATTGGAACACATGCGCTTATTCAAGATGATGTTGTGTTTAATAATGTCGGTCTTGTAATTACAGATGAACAGCATCGTTTTGGTGTCAATCAACGACAATTGTTGAGAGAGAAGGGTGCTATGACAAATGTTTTGTTTATGACAGCGACACCTATTCCACGTACATTAGCGATTTCAGTTTTTGGAGAGATGGATGTATCCTCAATCAAACAGTTACCAAAAGGTAGGAAACCTATTATAACTTCTTGGTCTAAGCATGAAGCATATGAAAGTGTATTAAAACAAATGTCTGCTGAATTAAAAAAAGGTAGACAAGCATATGTGATCTGTCCATTGATAGAAAGTTCAGAGCATTTAGAAGATGTACAAAATGTTGTTGAATTATTCGAGTCTTTACAAGTTTATTATGGTACTGAAAAAGTTGGATTACTTCATGGTAAATTAACTTCTGAAGAAAAAGATCAAGTGATGCAACAATTTAGTAAGCACGAAATTGATATATTAGTGTCTACAACTGTTGTAGAAGTGGGCGTTAATGTACCAAATGCAACATTTATGATGATTTACGATGCAGATCGTTTTGGATTATCGACTTTGCACCAATTAAGAGGACGTGTTGGTAGAAGTGAACATCAAAGCTATTGTGTATTAATCGCTTCTCCTAAAACAGAAACAGGAATAGAACGTATGAATGTAATGACCCAAACAACAGATGGCTTTGAATTAAGTGAACGCGACTTAGAAATGAGAGGACCTGGTGATTTCTTTGGTGTAAAACAAAGTGGATTACCTGATTTCTTAGTAGCCAATGTAGTTGAAGATTACAAAATGTTAGAAGTAGCAAGAGATGAAGCAGCAGAATTAATACAATCTGGTGCATTTTTTGAAGATGAGTATCAAAGGCTAAGAACTTTTGTAGAAGATAATTTACTATATACAAGCTTCGATTAACCAAATAATATAAAAAAACAGCAATTTAGTACGGGTTTCGCTAAACTGCTGTTTTTTAATATTTACTAATCAACCCCTACATTAGTCCACGCTTGATCTATGGACTTTGATTCGGTACTATCATGACCATATAATTCATCTGAAGCTTGTTTTAAAGCAATTTTAGCATCAGAAAATTCAGCGTTGGATGTCAAATATTGCGTTAATGCTAGATAGTATATTTGTTCAGCCTTATCTTTACCAATAGATTGTATAGTAAGATATGCTGCTTTGTTTGGAATACCACTATTAATATGAACACCACCATTATCTTCAGAGCCAGTATAAAATTGGTCCATATGTGCTGGTTGATCATATTTTTCTGGATTTTTTAAGCTTCTTAACGCATCACCATCTTGTTTGGGTGTATATACATCTTCACCCATTAACCAGTTATCAGGATCTATAAAATATCCAAAAACATCTGAAAAAGATTCGTTGAGCGCACCAGATTGGTTTGCATATTCTAAATTAGCAGTTCTTTCTGTCACTGCATGCGTTAATTCATGAGCGACAATATCTTTAGCGCCTGATAAAGGATTAAATGTTTGACCATCACCATCACCATAAACCATATATTGTCCAGTCCATGCAGCATTATTATAGTTCTTATCAAAGTGTACGATAGAATTAATGTCAGCAGCATTACCGTCGTAACTATTTCTGCCGTGCGTATTTAAATAATAATCATAAACTGCTTTTGCGTAATAGTGTGCATCGACACCCGGACGTTGTTGTTTTTCATCAAAATGTTTTGAATCGTGAGTGATAGGAGAAAACCGATCAATGGTTTCATCGGCACTTTTAGTATTAATATGCGTATCTGTAGTTGTATCATTTAAAGTATATTGTCCACCGTTACTAGAAACGTTAAGTGGTGATTTTTTATCCCCGTTCACTCCGATACCAGAACCTTCTTCCGAAGCATGTTCAATCACATTTTGTTTTTTTAATATTTCCCCAGTACTAGCATCCACTTGTATTTGCCAATGCGCAAGTTTTGGAGATACGTAATTTAATTCAATATTATGTATAAATCTTTCTTTTTCACTATTAATATCTAATTTGTTTTTAGACACTATTTTAAAGCCATCTATGTTTGCAACATCATTACTTTTTTTACCAATCGCTTTAAAGGCTAATTTTTCTGCTTGAGAAGATGAAATGTTTACTTTGTTTTTAACGTCGATATGTTGTCTGTGTATATGCCCATTAATGAGTGATACCTTACCATCTCGGTTGACATGGACTTTTATCGTACTATCATCTGCTAATACATTATTGATTTTTGGCTTTAATTCATAATGCGAAACGCCAGTTGAATCAGTATTGCTATTGATTACTTTATATTGTTTGAAAGCATTTTTATTAATTGATTCCGTTTTCGTTTTATTATTATTGTTAAGCATAGACGTAGCATTGTTTTGAAGGTAATTTTCTACATCTATTTTATTGGAAATTTCTGTTTCAGTTGAACTTTCTAAGCGTTCAGGAATGATACTATTTAGTTCTTTTGCGTTGGACTGAGTAGAGATAGCTGCAAAAAATGTTGCTGATAGTAATGTATTGGTCACTACTTTTTTCAATGTTTTCAACCCCTTTGAATTGGAATGTATGATCTATTTATTTCTTAAAAATTTCTTGATAGTTAAGAATTTTTAAAATTATACATATTATTTTTATATAATTTAACATACTATTATTTTTAATTATATATTAACTACAAAAAACTTTTTTGTATTAACAATAAAGATGCTCAGTTTTAACTGATATATTATAGAAAGTCTTATGTTTTTAGTTGAGCAATTGAAATAGAAAGTGTTATGATATGTGAGGAATGTTTAAGACTTGGTACTAAAATTGGGGAGTAGTAAACTATGAAATTAAAAAAACAAGAACGTCGTGAAGCAATTAAAAAAGAAATAGAAAAAAATCCCTTTATTACTGATCTTGATTTAAGTAGTCTTTTTTCAGTCAGTATCCAAACAATAAGATTGGACCGTACACACTTAAATATTCCTGAGTTGAGAAAAAGAATAAAATCCGTTGCTCGAAAAAATTACGAAAGTATTCGGTCTATTGACGGAAGTGAAATCATAGGTGATGTGATTAACGTAGAACCTGATCATCAAGCAACATCTCTGATTAATATTGATGAAGATTCAGTATTTACAAGAAATAAGATTGCCAGAGGTCATGTGTTGTTTGCACAGGCCAATTCATTATGTGTGGCACTTATACATAAACCAATCGTTTTAACTAAAGAAAGTAACGTTTCATTTTTAAAACAAGTTAAATTAAATGATACGGTACGTGCTGAAGCACAAGCTGTTGAAATAACTAATAAATATTTTAAGATAAAAGTAAGTTCGTATGTCAAAGATACTTTAGTATTTAGAGGTACCTTCAAAATGTATTATACAAGTGAGGATGAACAAAATGGTTAAAATAGCTATCGACATGATGGGTGGCGATGATGCGCCCGGCATCGTTTTAGAAGCTGTTGAAAAAGCGGTCAATGATTTTAAAGATTTAGAAATTATATTATTTGGTGATCAAAATAAATGTAATATTAACCACGGTCGAGTGGAAGTGCGTCACTGTACAGAAGCAATAACGATGGAAGATGAACCTGTAAGAGCAATTAAACGAAAAAAAAATAGTTCCATGGTGCGCATGGCTGAAGCAGTAAAATCTGGAGAAGCGGATGGTTGTGTATCAGCTGGGAATACAGGTGCTTTAATGTCAGCAGGATTATTTATAGTTGGTAGGATTAAAGGTGTTGAAAGACCAGCCTTAGTGCTTACTTTACCGACTGTCTCAGGTAAAGGTTTTGTATTTATGGATGTTGGTGCAAATGCAGATGCTAAAGCAGAACATTTATTGCAATATGCGCAATTAGGCAATATTTATGCACAAAAAATACGTAATATTGAACAACCTTCTGTAGCATTACTTAATATAGGAACTGAAGCAGCCAAAGGGAATACATTAACTAAAAAAGCATTTAATCTAATGGAAGAACAACAAGATTTTCATTTTGCTGGTAATGTTGAAGCTAAAGTATTAATGGATGATGCTGCAGATGTCGTTGTTACGGATGGGTATACTGGGAATATGATTTTAAAAAATCTAGAAGGTGTAGCAAAATCTATAGGAAAAATGTTGAAAACCACACTTTTAAGTAATTTTAAAAATAAGTTGGCAGCATTAGTCTTGCGTAAAGATTTAAATGAGATAACTACAAAAATGGACTATGCAGAATACGGTGGCTCAGTTTTACTGGGATTGAATGGTATCGTTGTTAAAGCGCATGGTAGTTCTAATGCCAAGGCATTTTATTCAGCAATTCGTCAAGCTAAGGTTGCCGGAGAATTAAATATAGTAGATACAATGAGAGAAACGGTGGGGTCAAAAAATGGGTAAAACAGCGATTATCTTTCCTGGACAAGGGTCACAAAAAGTAGGTATGGCTAGTGATTTGTTTAATGAAAATGATGCAGCAACATCAATTCTAAATGAAGCGCAAGCACAATTGGATTTTGATATTTTAGAAACAATGTTTGAAGATGCCGAAGATAAGTTAGGCCAAACTGAAAATACACAACCAGCATTACTTACGCATAGCACTGCACTATTAAAGGCGTTAAATCAGATCAATGCAGATTATACAATGGGGCATAGCTTAGGTGAATACGCAAGTTTAGTAGCGAGCGGTGTATTAAAGTTTGAAGATGCGGTAAAAATAGTACGTAAACGTGGACAATTAATGTCAGCAGCTTTTCCTGATGGTGTTGGTAGCATGGCGGCTGTACTAGGTTTAAATTACAGTGAAGTTGATGATATTTGTAAACAACTTTCAACAGAAGACGAAATCATAGAACCTGCTAATATAAATGCACCTGGACAAATTGTGGTTTCAGGACATAAAACTTTGATAGATCAACTCGTTGCTGAAGGAAAATCTATGGGTGCTAAACGTGTGATGCCTTTAGCCGTTTCTGGACCATTTCATTCATCAATGATGCAAGTCATTGAATCAGATTTTGCAAATTATATCGAGCAATTTGAGTGGAACGATGCGCATTATCCAGTTGTTCAAAATGTAAATGCTAAAGGTGAAACAGACGCTAAAATAATTAAATCAAATATGATTAAGCAATTATATTCTCCGGTTCAATTTATAGATTCTACAAAATGGTTACTCGACCAAGGTGTAGATCATTTTATAGAAATTGGACCAGGTAAAGTGCTTTCAGGTCTAATTAAAAAAATAAATAGAGATGTTAAACTCACTTCAATTAAAACATTAGAAGACGTAAAAGGGTGGAATGAAAATGACTAAAAATGCATTAGTAACTGGGGCATCTAGAGGTATCGGTCGTAGTATAGCAATTCAATTAGCTGAAGAAGGTTATAACGTAGCAGTAAATTTTGCAGGTAATAAAGAAAAAGCAGAAGCTGTAGTAGCAGAAATCAAAGCTAAAGGTGTAGAAAGTTTTGCAATTCAAGCTAATGTTGCCAATGGTGATGAAGTAAAAGCAATGATTAAAGAAGTTGTAAGCCAATTTGGTACAGTCGATGTATTAGTTAACAATGCAGGTATAACTAGAGATAATTTATTGATGCGTATGAAAGAAAGTGAATGGGATGACGTTATCGACACTAATTTAAAAGGTGTATTTAACTGTATTCAAAAAGTAACACCACAAATGTTACGACAAAGAAGTGGTTCAATCATCAATTTATCTAGCGTAGTTGGTGCAGTCGGTAATCCTGGTCAAGCAAACTATGTGGCGACAAAAGCAGGCGTTATTGGTTTGACTAAATCTGCTGCGAAGGAATTAGCTTCAAGAAATATTACAGTTAACGCTGTTGCACCAGGATTTATTGTTTCTGACATGACAGATGCGTTAACAGATGATTTAAAAGATCAAATGCTTCAACAAATTCCATTATCAAGATTCGGTGAAGATACTGATATTGCAAATACAGTGGCGTTTTTAGCTTCAGACAAAGCAAAATATATTACTGGTCAAACAATACATGTTAATGGTGGCATGTTCATGGAATAGTGTTAACGTGTGAAAAACACCATTTTAACATTACTTGATGTGTCTTATATATGTATGTCATGCTTTAAGTATGTAATTCGTCGAAATACTACTTGTATTTCAATGGATAAAATGGGAAAATATAAAAGTCTATCATAGACTTTTAAAAGGAGGTGAATCGACGTGGAAAACTTCGACAAAGTAAAAGATATCATCGTTGACCGTTTAGGTGTTGACGCTGAAAAAGTAACTCAAGATGCATCTTTCAAAGATGATTTAGGCGCTGACTCACTTGATATTGCTGAATTAGTTATGGAATTAGAAGACGAATTTGGTACTGAAATTCCAGATGAAGAAGCTGAAAAAATCAACACAGTTGGTGACGCAGTTAACTTTATCAATAGTATGGAAAAATAATAAACCAATATCTGAGTCGTGGATTTTACGGCTCAGATTTTTTTCTATTAAAAATGGTTAATTTCAGCAATAATATTATGAGTATTCGTTAAAAAAGTTAAGTGTACGATATATGATAAAATGAACGTATTATTAGCAGTTTTCCCTTTTGTTTTATAATAAATTCACGTAAAATATAAAGGCATAAGTATATACAAAATTACATTAGATTGAGGTGGAAAAGTATTGACGAATCATAAAAAGAAAGAAATGGTTCATGCATTCCAAGAAAAGTTTTCCAAAAAAATGCAAGAATTAAATTTGAATTTTAATCAGGTAAATTTATACCAACAAGCATTTTCGCATTCGAGCTTCATTAATGACTTTAACATGGACAGATTAGATCATAATGAACGTTTAGAGTTTTTAGGAGATGCGGTATTAGAATTGACGGTTTCACGCTATTTGTTTGATAAATATCCAGAGTTACCTGAAGGTAATTTAACTAAAATGCGTGCGACAATTGTTTGTGAGCCTTCACTTGTAATATTCGCGAATAAAATTGCATTACACGACCTTATCTTATTAGGTAAAGGAGAAGAAAAAACAGGTGGCAGAACAAGGCCTTCACTCGTATCAGATGCATTTGAAGCTTTTGTAGGTGCATTATATTTAGACCAAGGACTAGCCGCTGTTTGGAAATTTGCTGAAAATGTGATTTTTCCATTTGTTGAAGGAGATAAACTTGATGGCGTCGTTGATTTTAAAACACAGTTTCAAGAATATGTGCATCAACAAAACAAAGGTGACGTTACTTATCGTTTAATAAATGAAGAAGGGCCTGCACATCATCGTTTATTTACGTCGGAAGTCATCTTAGAAAACAAGCCAGTTGCGATTGGCAAAGGCAAAACGAAAAAAGAATCGGAACAGCAAGCAGCAGAAAGTGCATATAAACTTTTGAAAAATAAAGAAGTTTAATAACAGTGCAATTGTTTAGTGTGATATAGCTCACACGTGATTTATCGCATATTGTACAAAATTGTAATTTATGTAGCATGAGTTAAGAACTGATGTAAAAGTATTTCTAAGAGATTAGTCTATAATGCATTTATTACATGTCTTTAATTGTGGATATTATTTGGTGGAAATGTAATAACTGCAAGTCGTTGTGCCAAATTTATTGATGCACTAATCATATAGAAGCGAGAGCATGAGCATAACTGTATTGCGTAGTTTTTATCTCGCATCTGAGAAACACTTTAAAGGAGAATAGCATGGTATATTTGAAATCTATTGATGCCTTTGGATTTAAATCATTTGCTGAACATACAAATGTACAGTTTGATGAAGGTGTCACGGCAATAGTTGGACCTAATGGTAGTGGTAAGAGTAATATTACAGATGCAATAAAGTGGGTATTGGGCGAACAATCCGCGAAATCATTGCGTGGCGCTAAAATGGAAGATATTATTTTTTCTGGTGCAGAGCATAGAAAAGCTCAAAATTTTGCTGAAGTAAAATTAAAATTAGATAATAGTACAGGTAAATTAAATGTTGATACAGAAGAATTAGTAGTCACTCGCCGTTTATATAGAAGTGGGGAAAGTGAATATTATTTAAATAATGACCGGTCACGACTTAAAGATATTATAGAATTATTTTTAGATTCGGGATTAGGAAAAGAAGCATTCAGTATAATATCTCAAGGTCGCGTTGATGAAATTCTTAATGCAAAGCCAATTGATAGAAGACAAATATTGGAAGAATCTGCAGGTGTATTAAAATATAAAAAAAGAAAGGCAACTTCTGTGCAAAAATTAGATCAAACAGAAGACAACCTGACGCGTGTAGAAGATATTTTATTTGATTTAGAAGGTCGTGTCGAACCATTACGAGAAGAAGCTGCAATAGCAAAAGAATATAAACACTTATCTAATGAGATGGAAAAAAGTGATGTGCTAGTCACTGTTTATGATATTGAGCAATATAATCAAAATATTTATGAGCTAGACGAAAATCTCAATCGCTTAAAAAGTCAACAAGCTTCAAAAGATGCAGAAAAGGTACAACACACACAATCATTAAATCAATATAAATCTGAACGTCAACAATTAGACGAAACAATCGAATCTTTAAATTTTAAACTGGTTAAAGCAACTGAAGAAGTTGAAAAATTTGCTGGACAGTTAAATGTGTTAGAGGAACGTAAGAAAAATCAATCACAAACTAATGCACGATTTGAAGAAGAACAAGAAAGTCTAGAGACACAAGTCACAAATATAAAGCAAGAGCAAGCAGAAGTGAAAGACCAAATAAAACATTTAAAATCCAAACAAACAGATTTAAATGAAGAGATACAACAATATGAGTCACAGCTTTATGTATCCGATGAACAACATGATGAAAAGTTAGAGTCAATAAAAGATAAATACTATCAACTTATGTCAGAACAATCAGATGTCAATAATGATATTCGTTTTTTAGAGCATACGATTCAAGAAAATGAAACGAAACAATCACGATTAGATTCACGCTTGTTAGATGCTTATAAAGATTTGAAAAATATTCAAAATCAAATTACTGAAACTGAGAAACAAAGTACCATCGCGAAAAAAGAGTTGAAAAAAGCGGAAAGTGATTTAGCATCTTATGAGAAAAAACTAACACAACTTAAAAATCAACAAAATGAATACGAAGAGAAATTACACCAAGCATACAGATTTAATGAAAAATTAAAATCACGTATCGACAGTTTAGCGACACAGCAAGAAGAATATAGTTATTTTTTCAATGGTGTCAAACACATACTGAAAATGAAAGATAATAAACTTTCTGGCATCCGTGGCGCAGTCGCAGAAGTCATCCATGTGCCTTCGAATTTAACGAAAGCAATTGAAACGGCATTAGGTGCTTCACTGCAACATATCATTGTGGATTCTGAAAAAGATGGTCGTCAAGCAATACAATATTTAAAACAAAATGGTCTTGGAAGAGCTACATTTTTACCATTAAATGTCATTCAACCTCGTAATGTTGCAAGCGATATTTTGAATATAGCAGATAGCTCAACTGGCTTTGTAAACGTTGCTTCAAATGCGATACAAGTTGAAAATGATTATAAACATGTGATTCAAAATTTATTAGGTAATACAATAATTGTAGACAATTTGAAAAATGCTAACGAGTTAGCTAGAAAAATTCGTTATAGAACACGTATCGTAACGTTAGAAGGAGATATTGTAAACCCAGGTGGTTCCATGACTGGTGGTGGTGATCGTAAAACTAAAAGTATTTTATCTCAAAAAGATGAGCTTTCAACAATGCGTGCACAATTAGAAGATTATCAACAACAAACTGTTTCATTCGAAAAACAGTTCCAAGCTATTAAAGAAGAAGCAGATGCGTTAAGTAATACTTATTTTGATACGAGTCAAAACTATAATACGATAAAACAAAACGTACATGAATTTGACTTAGAATTGGATAGATTACGAAAGCAAGAAACACATTTAAAAAATGAGCATGAGGAATTTGAATTTGAGAAAAATGATGGTTACCAAAGCGAAACAAGTAAGCAAACCTTAAACGACAAAAAGGAACAATTAGCAACAATTCAAGCGCAATTGCAAAAATTAGAAGAAGATATTAATATCTATACAAAATTATCAAAAGAAGGTAAAGAGAGTACAACGTTAATACAACAAAAATTACATCAAAAACAATCTGATTTAGCAGTAATTAAAGAAAGACTAAATACTCAAAAGCAAACTGAATCAAGATTAAATCATCAACTTAAACAATTAAAAGAGCAAAAGCAAAAATTGAGTGAACAAATTGAATTATTTAATTCAGATGAAATAACTGGCGAAAAAGCTTTCGAAACGATTCAAAATAATATTGAACAAAGTAAAAATAATAAAGTAAAATTAACTGAAGATTTAGCTACTATTAAATCACAACGTCAAGCTTTGAATGATACAATTGAGACAACAGAACGTAAGTTGGAAGAAGCAAATCAAGATATTTTATCAATTGAAAACCGTTACCAAGATATTAAAGCAGAACAATCTCGTTTAGATGTACTCATTAACCATGCGATAGATCATTTAAGTGAGCAGTATCATCTTACCTTTGAACGAGCGAGTGAATTATATACATTAGAAGAAGATATTGAGAGTTTGCGTAAAAAAGTAAAATTAACGAAGATGTCTATTGAAGAATTAGGACCTGTAAACTTAAATGCGATTGAACAATTTGAAGAAATCAATGAACGTTATACTTTCTTGAATGAGCAACGTGCAGATTTAAGAGCAGCCAAAGCGACATTAGAACAATTAATTGAAGAAATGGATAAAGAAGTTAAGGAACGGTTTAAAGAGACTTTTCATTCCGTACAAGGTCATTTTTCTGAAGTATTTAAATCATTATTTGGTGGGGGACAAGCAGAGCTGCGCTTGACAGATGATGATTATTTATCAGCAGGGGTAGATATTATCGTCCAACCACCAGGTAAAAAACTACAAAATCTATCATTATTAAGTGGTGGAGAACGTGCTTTAAGTGCAATTGCTTTGTTATTCGCAATTTTAAAAGTGAGATCAGCGCCATTTGTGATTTTAGATGAAGTAGAAGCCGCTTTAGATGAAGCCAATGTTATACGTTATGCGCAATATTTAAAAGCATTATCAAGTCAAACTCAGTTTATTGTCATAACACATCGTAAAGGTACGATGGAATTTTCAGATCGTTTATACGGTGTAACGATGCAAGAATCAGGTGTATCAAAATTAGTAAGTGTCAATTTAAATACGATTGATGAAGTCATTAAGGAGGAACAAGTATGAGCTTTTTCAAACGACTAAAAGATAAATTCACAACGTCTACAGAAAATCAAAAACCAGACGAATTAGAGCAAGAACAACAATCTGAATTAGATGTAGAACAATCTCAAACATCTGAAGAACCACAAGAAAAAACAAAACAGCCAAAAAAATTAAAAGAAGCTGATTTTGATGATGACGGATTAATTTCAATTGAGGATTTTGAAGAAATTGAAGCACAGCAATTAGGTGCAAAATTTAGAGCAGGGTTAGAAAAATCTCGCGAAAATTTCCAAGAACAGTTAAATAACTTAATTGCACGTTATCGTAAAGTTGATGAAGATTTCTTTGAAGCATTGGAAGAAATGTTAATAACTGCAGATGTTGGCTTTAATACAGTGATGGAACTCGTAGAAGAATTACGTAACGAAGCTCAGCGACGTAATATTTCAGAAACTGAAGATTTACGTGAAGTTATCGTAGAAAAAATTGTAGATATCTATCATCAAGACGATGAACATTCAGAAGTAATGAACATTGAAAATGAAGGATTAAATGTCATTTTAATGGTAGGTGTGAATGGTGTTGGCAAAACGACAACAATCGGTAAATTAGCACATCGTTATCAAGCTGAAGGTAAGAAAGTGATGCTAGCAGCTGGTGATACTTTTAGAGCTGGCGCTATTGAACAACTCAAAGTATGGGGAGAACGTGTTGGTGTGGAAGTAATGAGCCAAAAAGAAGGTTCAGACCCAGCTGCAGTTATGTATGATGCTATCAATGCAGCTAAAAGTAAGGGCGTTGATATTTTAATTTGTGATACTGCAGGTCGCTTACAAAATAAATCTAATTTAATGAATGAATTAGAAAAAGTAAAACGTGTGATAGGCAGAGCAGTACCAGAAGCGCCCCATGAAGTACTTCTTTGTTTAGATGCTACTACCGGACAAAATGCATTGTCCCAAGCTAAATCATTTAAAGAGGTTACGAATGTGACTGGTATTGTATTAACTAAGCTGGATGGAACTGCAAAAGGCGGTATCGTTTTAGCGATACGTAATGAATTAAAAATACCAGTTAAATATGTTGGCTTAGGTGAAAAATTAGATGATTTACAACCATTTAATCCAGAAAGTTATGTATATGGACTATTTGCTGATATGATTGAACAAAATGTTGATGATACAGAGGCATCTGACGATGGTGCAGATAGCACGGATGTGCAGAATGAAGGCAATAAAGATGAGTCAAAATGATTTAATTAAGACAATACGTATGAATTACTTGTTTGATTTTTATCAATCATTATTAACGGAAAAGCAACGAAACTATCTAGAACTATTTTACCTACAAGATTATTCTTTAAGTGAGATTGCAGATACGTTTGATGTGAGCCGCCAAGCAGTGTATGATAACATAAGAAGAACTGGTGATTTAGTAGAAGATTATGAAGAGAAACTAGGTCTTTATCAAAATTTTGAAAAACGACAAAATATATATGAAGCAATAAAAAAGCATATTGAGGAGCCAGAAAAAATTAAACAGTATCTTCAAGCACTTGAAGATTTAGAATAATTAAGAGTATAAAGGAGGGTATTGATATGGCATTTGAAGGGTTATCCGATCGTCTCCAAGGGACGATGCAAAAAATCCGTGGCAAAGGGAAAGTAACTGAAGCAGATATTAAATTAATGATGCGAGAGGTCCGACTAGCATTACTTGAAGCAGACGTTAACTTTAAAGTCGTAAAGGATTTTGTCAAAACCGTATCAGAACGAGCTTTAGGTTCAGATGTAATGAAGTCTTTAACACCTGGACAACAAGTTATTAAGATAGTACAAGAAGAACTTACACAACTCATGGGTGGCGAAAATGCAACCATCCAGATGGCCAACAAACCGCCAACAGTTGTGATGATGGTTGGTTTACAAGGTGCAGGTAAAACTACGACTGCAGGTAAGTTAGCATTGCTTATGCGTAAAAAATACAACAAAAAACCATTATTAGTTGCGGCCGATATTTATAGACCAGCAGCAATTGATCAATTACAAACTGTAGGTAAGCAAATTGATATTCCTGTATACAGTGAAGGGGACCAAGTTAAGCCACAACAAATTGTAGAAAATGCAATTAAACATGCAAAAGAGGAACATTTAGATTTTGTCATTATTGATACTGCAGGTCGTTTGCATGTTGATGAAGCATTAATGGAAGAATTAAGTGATGTAAAAGAAATCACTAAACCAGATGAGATTATGCTTGTTGTTGATGCCATGACTGGTCAAGATGCAGTAAATGTAGCCCAATCGTTTGATGAGCAATTAGAAGTTTCAGGTGTTACCTTGACAAAACTAGATGGTGATACACGTGGTGGTGCTGCTTTATCAATTAGAGCAGTGACACAAAAGCCAATTAAATTTGTTGGTATGAGTGAAAAGTTAGATGGCTTAGAACCATTTCATCCAGAACGTATGGCTTCTCGAATATTAGGTATGGGTGATGTGTTAAGTTTAATAGAAAAAGCGCAACAAGATGTAGATGAAGATAAAGCTAAAGATTTAGAAAAGAAAATGCGTACGTCATCATTTACTTTGGAAGATTTCTTAGAACAATTAGATCAAGTCAAGAACCTTGGTCCATTAGATGACATTATGAAAATGATCCCTGGAATGAACAAAATGAAAGGGATGAATAATCTTAATATGGATGATAAACAAATCGACCATATTAAAGCTATTATTCAATCTATGACACCTAATGAACGTAATAACCCTGAAACATTAAATGTATCACGTAAAAAACGTATTGCTAAGGGTTCAGGACGTACTGTTCAAGAAGTTAACAGATTGATGAAACAATTTAATGAAATGAAGAAAATGATGAAGCAATTTTCTGGTGGCGGCAAAGGCAAAAAAGGTAAACGTAAACAAATGGAGAATATGTTAAATGGTATGAACTTACCATTTTAACAATTGTCTATAAAATAATTTTTTAAAGAAATAAACGGGCACAAGTCTCATTCACAAAATAAAGGACTAATCCATATGAAAATGGATTAGTCCTTTTTATATGGATAATTTGCGATTTTGAACGTGCATGCTTGCCTGGGGATATGGCTCGAGCCCGTAGTCTCTCGCTCATATCATTTCCCTGGGCGTCAGCACGATGCAAAATCGTTTAAAATATTTCTCAAGATACAAAAGAAAAGGTTCAATTAAAACAATTTATTAACCCTAATAAATTGATGAAGTTCTTATTTTATAAAGTTACTAACATGAATTATCTTGAAATAATAAGTAATAAAGAATTAGTCCTTTTTATATGGATAATTTGCGATTTTGAACGTGCATGCTTGCCTGGGGATATGGCTCGAGCCTGTAGTCTCTCGCTCATATCATTTCCCTGGGCGTCAGCACGATGCAAAATCGTAGAAAATATAAAATTATGAATTTTCATTTGTGAATGACATGTTATTTAATTTAACTTAGGTATATTAATATTTTCCCTGAATGTCGTACCTTCATATTCTGTTCTAAAAAGATTTCTTTTTTGTAATTCTGGAATGATGTAATCTACAAAATCTTCCAAGCTATTAGGAAAAGTTGGCGGCATTAAATTAAATCCGTCAGCTACACCCTCATTAAACCAATGTTCCATTTCATCAACAATTTGTTCTGGTGTTCCGATGAGCGTTAAATGCCCACCACCTGCACTAAGATATCCTAACAATTGTCGTAAAGTTGGATTTTTGTCTTTTATAATTTCCAACACAGTTTGATAACGACCTTTGGGGCCTTTAAAAGATTCTAATGGTGGTAAAGGTGGCACCGGTTCATCCAAATCCCAATTATGACAATCTTGATGGATGAAAAATTCTAATTGATTTAATGCTGTTTCAATTGCTAAGTTTGCATCTAGTTTTTGCTTTTTAGCATAAGCTTCTTCGTATGTTGGGGCGACATATGTGACTAATCCTGGAAAGACTTTTAAACTGTTTTCTGATTTACCTGCTAATTTAAGTTGATGATTTAATCTTTTTTTAAATACAGTGGCTTGCTGTATGTTCCAAGCTACTGCATAAACAGCATCTGCGTATTTAGTAGCTAATGCAATGCCAGGATCTGATGCACCAGCTTGCATAGCAACAGGTT
This sequence comes from Staphylococcus sp. GDB9P120P, assembly GCF_017893435.1. Taxonomy (NCBI): domain Bacteria; kingdom Bacillati; phylum Bacillota; class Bacilli; order Caryophanales; family Staphylococcaceae; genus Staphylococcus; species Staphylococcus sp. GDB9P120P. Next base: position 621,703 of record NZ_JAESNB010000008.1, on the reverse strand, counting down.
TGCCTTGTAGGCTGCTTGGTGTTGTTAAAGGTCCCTGTACTTTGAAATGCTCTCCTACATGATTGATCGCATGGATATGATTCGCATTGATTAGAATATCATGTACCTTGTCATGTATAAAATCATCTGAGCTCCAAGATGTTAATAATTGATTCATGACACATGCAAATTCATCTGCTTTTTTATAACGTTCATGATGTGCAGGTAAACTAGACATGCTATGATTTGCAGCTTCTAAATCCGTCATAGACGTTACTAAATTCCAGCCTGCACGTCCTTGACTCATATGATCAAGGCTCAATAATTGCCTTGCAGCAGTAAAAGGATTCGAAAATGTACTTGAGATAGTTGCAACAAGACCTATATTTTGTGTTACTTGTGCTATTGCTGCTAAATTCATTAATGGGTCAAACCAAAAAGCAGGCATGTCATTATCCGTTTTAGCAGGAAAAGATTGATTATCTGCAAAAAATATAGCGTCCAACAACCCCCGTTCTGCTAGTCTAGCTAACGATTTGTAATAAGCGGTATCTCCAATTTGGTCAATACTAGAATCATGCATACGCCATGCAGCTTGGTGATGGCCACAACCATAAAGTAATACACCTATATTGAGATGTTGGGTATGTGTCATAATTGATGTCCTCCATATTTTAATTCATTGTTAAGCCGCCATCTACGGTAATATTTTGACCAGTGATACCATTAGCCTGATCGGAAACTAAAAATGTCACCATGTTAGCTACATCTTGTGGTGTTGTAACTTTATGTAATGGCGTAGTTTGTTCGATTAAATCAAACACTTCATCCGTAGTGACAGCACTAGCGTCTGTAGTTTTTAATAAACCACCAGAAACGACATTAGCTTTGATGCCATATTGTCCTAGTTCGGCAGCGATATTTCTAGTGAAACCGATTAAACTTGACTTAGCGGTAGTATATTCGTGGTAGGGTACGACAGGATTTTGGTATAAATTCGTTCCGATAGATATAATGGTACCTGATTTGTGCTTAATAAATTGATCAATAACGCTTTGCGTTACATTGAAAGCACCTTTGAGCGTACCGTCAATTTGTTGTTGATAATCTGACCAGCTTAAGTCTTTAAATGATTTTTGACTAGAAGGATCAAATTTAAATCCTATAAGCGCATTATTCACAACAGCATCTATTTTTCCAAAATAATTAGTAGCTTCCGTGATTAATTGATCAACTTGTGTTCTGTCTGTGACATCAGCACGTATTGCAATTGCATGCTCGTGACCAATTTCGTCCACAACTTTTTCTGCTAATGCTTTATTTTGAAAATAATTGATAATTACATTATGTCCTTGTTTACCTAAAGTTTTTGCTATTGATGCACCTAATCCTCTACTGCTACCAGTTATAAGTATTGTTTTAGTCATCATTTCACTCCTAGAATTATTTATTAAATAAAAAAATACACAACCTCCGTGAGAGAAGTTGTGTACTAAAAATCTACAATCTATAGTTAAGATATTAAAATAGCTTTGTCATTTTTGTAACACTTCCCTCCGCTAGTATGGACTAGATCAGGTTCAAAGGGTTTGAGTAAACTCATCTCAGTTAAAAAACACCCCTAGTGCATTTCATATTTAATTTATTCTCAATTTATAGTGTTTAATGATTAATGTCAAGTTTACTTCAAAGTCGGAAGCTATATTGATACAATTAATTGTTTAAAAGTAAAAATATAAAATGGTAAAGAAGAAACTCTTTACAAACTTCTAAATAACTGTTAATATTATTTCTTGTAGAAAATAAAAATTAGAACAATCAAAGGAGAGAATATAAATGGCAGTTAAATTACGTTTAACACGTTTAGGCTCAAAAAGAAATCCATTCTATCGTATCGTAGCAGCAGATGCTCGTGCGCCACGTGATGGTCGTAACATCGAACAAATCGGAACTTATAATCCAAATAATGTAAATGCTCCAGAAGTTAAAATTGACGAAGAGTTAGCATTAAAATGGTTAAAAAATGGTGCTAAACCAACAGATACTGTACACAATATCTTATCAAGAGAAGGTATCTTGAAAAAATTTGACGATCAAAAATAATTGTCATCATTTACACATATTAAATTTATAAAAGGAGAGGCGTAGAAATCTCAGTGATTTAAAATGATTTCGTCGTCTCATCTTCGCATGAATGACTAAGGTAAAATGTTTACCATAGCGCATGCCAATATAATGATAAGAGGCTGAGACAATACATTTGTCCCAGCCTTTTAAATTATCACAAACATTTTAATACACATTAACTAATTGATAAGATTGTTTAAAGGAATAAATAAAATAATCAATAAAATAATCAATACAACATTTTACCACGTAACGATAGAGAAGGCTTATTATAATTATAATAATTCATGTTATAATTATTTTAGTCAAAAAATGAAAAAAACGAATTTCAATGATATATACACATTATCGGAGGAGCTTAAATGAAAGTAGAAATAGGTAAAATTATCAATACACATGGTATAAAAGGCGAAATCAAAGTCCAATCTCACTCAGATTTTACAGATATCCGCTTTCAACCAGGTGAAATTGTGATGATAGAACGTCAAAATGAACCAACAATAGAATTGAAAGTTGCGACATATCGTATGCATAAAGGGTTGCACATGTTGACTTTTGAAGGCATCAATAATATTAATGATATTGAGCATTTAAAAGGGGAGATACTTTTACAAGAACGCGACCATGAAGAAATTGAATTAGGTGAACATGAATATTATTACTCAGATATTATTGGTTGTACCGTATTCGATGAAAAAGAAACGCCTATTGGACGCGTGATAGAAATTTTTGAAACGGGTGCGAATGATGTATGGGTTGTCAAAGGTGATAAAGAATATCTTATACCATATATAGAAGGTGTTGTTAAACATATAGATGTTGAAGGTAGACGTATTGATATTACGCCTATGGAAGGACTGTTGGAGTAATGAAGATAGATTATTTAACTTTGTTCCCTCAAATGTTTGATGGCGTATTAAATCAATCGATTTTAAAAAGAGCACAAGATAAGGAAATGCTACAAGTCAATACTGTCGATTTTAGAAGTTTCGCTGAAAATAAGCATAATCAAGTAGATGATTATCCATTTGGCGGTGGACAAGGTATGGTGCTTAAACCAGAACCTATATTTAATGCAATGAAGTGCATTGAAAAAACAGAAAATACACGAGTGATTTTAATGTGTCCACAAGGTCGGCCATTTAATCAGGAAATTGCCCAGGAACTTAGTCATTCAGAACATTTGGTTTTTATTTGTGGACATTATGAAGGATATGATGAACGAATTCGACAGCATCTAGTTACTGATGAAATTTCTATGGGAGATTATGTTTTAACAGGTGGAGAATTGCCTGCTATGGTAATGACTGATGCAATTGTAAGGTTAATACCAGGTGTTTTAGGTAATCAACAATCACATGAGGATGATTCCTTTCAGGATGGTTTATTAGAATTTCCACAATATACAAGACCACGTTCATACCAAGATATGAACGTGCCAGATGTATTATTATCAGGTAATCATGCGCATATTGATCAATGGCGTCATGAGCAAAAACTGATACGTACGTGGGAAAAGCGTCCAGATTTATTAGAAAATTATCCACTTACGGATAAAGATAAAGATATTTTAGAAAGATATAAAAAGCAATTGAAAAATGAATGACAGTGTGCTAACATAATTTAAGTGTGCGACACACGAAAATCACTATGATCCGCTGCTATATATTTGTCAAGGCAAGAACATAGGTTGAAGGAGAGAAAAAATAATGAGTAATCACAAATTAATCGAAGCAGTAACACAATCACAATTACGCACAGATTTACCTTCATTCCGTCCAGGTGACACTTTAAGAGTTCACGTACGTATTATTGAAGGTACTCGCGAACGTATCCAAGTATTCGAAGGTGTTGTAATCAAACGTCGTGGTGGAGGTATTTCAGAAACTTTCACAGTACGTAAGATTTCTTCAGGTGTAGGTGTGGAACGTACATTCCCATTACACACTCCAAAAATCGAAAAAATCGAAGTTAAACGTCGCGGTAAAGTACGTCGTGCTAAATTATATTACTTACGTGAATTACGTGGTAAAGCTGCTAGAATCAAAGAAATTCGTTAATCAGCATAAAAGTCATAAAAAAGAAGCAGTTCCTAATAGGAACTGCTTCTTTTTTTGTTTCGTAATCAATTCGACGAAGGTAATAATGATATTATTTTTTAGCGTAAATCCATTTTGTATATATGAAACTTAAAACGACGCCAATAACACTAATTATGATCAATAACCATGTATAGGGTGGTGTATATTTAAGCGTAATTGTCTTTTGTCCTTGTTCTACAGGGATGATTGTCATGATGCCATTTCCTTGTTTAACTGGTAACGTTTTGACTTTGTCTGTATAAGCTTTCATTCCATCTCTATAAGGCATTGGCAACACGAGATAACCTTCATCATTTTTATTTTTTTCAATTGTATAATTACGCGCATTTTGTGAAACTTTCACTGAATGTAGTTGTTTATGTGCTTTATTTAATACGTCGTAGTTTTCTCCGTATATTCCTTTAATATTAAAACGATAAGTACCTTTAGATAATTTTATATTCAAATCTTGAGCAGATTTTATGCGCATTGTTACAGGAGTGACGAAACGTCTGTACTTATAAGATAAGTTATTACGATGTTGATTATATTCATTTACGCCAACATTGTGTACTTTATCTGGTCCCAATAATTCAACATCCATCTCTACATAGAGGTCTTCATATTGATTGGCAATAGATGTTGGTAACTTATACTGGATACCACCGCCGTCCTTAGAAACGGATAATTTATTTTTTTGTGTACGTTTTGCATTAACTAAATGAGTTGAAGTTTCTGCAAGTAAGTTTTTATTCGGTGTGAACTGTTGATTGGTAGGGTATGCGTCTGTCTGGTCAAAAACGACCCCTTGTAACATTGCTTGTTCTTTATCCAAAGGTGATTTAAGATCTTTTTTATTAAATACTTTATTTGTAATATGCGCACTTGGATAGTTGATTTTATTTGTTGAGTGTACAAAGGATTCATCATCAGAATGTTTGATTGTACTATGCTTAGAAAAACCATAAGGCATATTTTTGTCTTCTGGACGTCGTATACGATCATTGACATCCCAAAGTGCCATCAAATTAGCTCTATTTGAAAGTAAACGGTAAGTGCTGTTTTTATCCGTATGCATATTGATTTGTAATGCTTTATCATAATATTTTAAAATATCGCCATCAAAAATACTTGAATATAATGCAATGCCGTTGAAATGATATATCATTGGTGAATTCAAACCGTATTGTGACATGTAATCGATTCTACTGAATGGATTATCTTGACTCTGTTTAATCTTATCAATTTTTTTGGCTAATGAAGGACTTTTATATTTTGAATCATGCATTGACGAAACTGTCGATTCGTATTTTTGAACATTATTTACATGGTCGTTTTCTAAAATAATTGCTTGTTGAATAATGAATAATATTACAAGTACAACAGATGGCCATTTTAATTTGAATAGTGATTTTTTATAAAGCAATATACCGATAAAAATCATAATTACAAGGCAGACGCCCATCCATGACATTTTTTGTTCTTTTACTATAATTTGCATAATACCCATAATCATTAATACGGGTAAGCAAGCGAATATATACGACTTCAATGATAATTCAGATAAATGCTGAATAAATAATGCAATTAATCCAGCAGTAGTAAGCGCAAATATATAAACCCAGCGGCGCTCAGGTGTTGAGAACCCATTGAACATACTATCGAAAAGGGGAGTTAGAGATCCTATTAGCATCACCCAAGTTGCGATAGCGAAAAGTCTATAATAATAATGTCGATATAATTTAAAAGATAGTAAGGCAATGAGTGCAATGATAGTAACAGTGATATAAAATCCATTTGTGAAAAAATGTTTTTGTCGTGCGAAATCTGTAATGATACCAAAATTAAAATAAGGATTACTTACTCTATCATTATTTAAAAAAGAAGAAACTCCAGTATAAAAACCCCATATAGCAATTAAGGTACTTAATATAACAGCTATAGGTATCATCCAAAGTTGTTGTTTCCTTGTGACGCTATCTTTTGCATGTGGGAAGATACATCTGTAGATAAAGTAACTCAAAATGACAATAGCTTCGTAATAACTAAAATAAAAATTAGAAAATAATGTTAAAGCAATAGCAAAAATAAATAATCCAATTTTTCTTTCTTTATAAAACCGTTCAATACCAAGCAAAGATAGTGGGAGAAAAATTAATAAATCTCCATAATATGACCAAGTAAAATTAAAATAAATGACGGTTGTTGAAGCTGCATATAACATTGAAGCCAAAAATACTATGTAGTTTTTGAGCTTGATATAATTAAAGAAATAGAACGCAAGGATAAATGTAGCAATACCTTTGACAAAAGCTACAATCAATTGGTTACTTGCCCAATATGTGATATTGCTAGGGTTGCTATTAAATATTACTTCAGATAACCACACGAATAAAAAATTAATTATTACAAAAGGTGAGGTTGCATAGTAATAGGATAAATCTTTAACATAATCTCCACCTAAACCAAAAGAATGATCATAAAAACTTTTGAATTGGCTAAAGTGTTCGTAAAGATACATTTGGAAAGGCATCATTTGCCTAAACCCATCACCATGACCACTGAATACGACACCGTCAGTTAAATAGCGATAAATATATGGTGTGAACGTTAATAAAGCTACGCCAACACCCATTAAAAGGATCGTAAAAAATCTTGTTAGTTTGTGAGACCAAATTCTATGAAACACGGTCATACCTCATCTCAGATAAACTCCTTTATTTAAATTTAGATTTTTGTTTTAGACACCAAAAAGCACTTATTAAGATACTTATACCTGAAATTATAATCATCGTAAACCAATATTTCGGTCGATATTTAATGACAATTTCATGATCTTGTTCTGAGACTGGCACACCAGTCATCATATAATTTACTTTTTTAGGTTTTACTTTTTTATGATCTATGTAGGCCATCATACCGTCACGATAAGGAATGTTAATCGTTGCGATACCCTCAGAGTGTGGCGCTAACTTCACTTTAACTCCATTGTTAATATCATTATAATAATGATTTTGTTTTGTGTTATAGGCTTTTTTAAGTTTATTATAGTTTTCTCCATGAAGACTTTGAATTTCAAAATAATAATTACCTCTAGGATTAATAGCTATGTTAATATTACCATCTTTATCTGGTTGCGTCCTATATAATTGGTTTTCAACGCCAGTTTTATAGGTTGAATTGTTATATAAACGGTGGTTAGCATAATTATTTATATTAATTGTGTAGTTACTATCGGGTTTGCCACGTTGAACTTTTAAACTTAAATAAAAGTCTGAATAACGTTTTCTTATGTGATTTGGAACATGAATTTTAATCTGACCTTGGTTTTTGGGCAGATAGATTTGATTATGATTTTTCATTTTTACATTTTTATAAACTATTTTAGTTGAATTGATAAGGTTTTGTGCATTGTCCGTATAAGTCTCACCTTTATTTTTTATAACAACACCATCTAACATCGCATGTTCTCGATCGATAGGTGTTTTTAAAGCGTCGGCATTATAGATTTGATCACTCACTTTTACGGAAGGTAAGTTTAAAGTATTCTCATAAATGTGATATTGTCCTTCACTTTTTACTTTTTTAAAATAACTAGGAACATTGTTTTCGTAATCTTTTAACATTAAATATTTCATTGAAAATAAACTGCTAATATTTTGTCGCCCATTAGTACTTTGGTATCTACTCACTGATTCAGACTGCAGGTTAATTTTTAAATCATCGTAGTAATAGTCTAAAATATTATGGTGAAAGATACTTGAGTATATACTTGAACCTTTAAAAAATTGATACATAGGTGTGTTATCTTGTTCATTAACACGCCAATCGATACGTTCGTCTTCGGTCTTAGAATGTTTCATTTCAGAGACTAACTGTCTTTGTAACGGTGTGTTAAAAAGACTTGCATTGACATAATAACGATTTGCTCGTTCAACATGATCTTCAAAATAAATTTGATTGCGTATAAAAACAGCTACAACGAGTGTTGCTAATATCAATATGGCAGTATAGTAAAAATAAGCTAAACGTTTACGATAAGTTGGAACATGAATACACAATACTAATAAGCCAATTAAACTAACAATAGGTGTAAACCAAAGCCAAGAAACGAAATCATCATAAACCCAAGCGCTTATAAAGATAAAACTTAAACTTATGATTGATGAAAAAAGATAGTTTTTAACCGTTAAAGTGCTAAAGTATTTTGCATATAGTCCAATGAGCAATGCAGCGTTAAAAGCTATTAAGTAATGCCATCTTTTTTGTGGAGCAGAAAAGCCGTTAAAGAGCTGATCGACAAATGGTAAATAATTAGCACCTATCGTAAGGATCATAAAGAAAGCGAATAACTTAAAATAAAAATGTTTGTACAGTTTAAATGATAACAGTGCTTGTATCACTATAAATAAAATCACTATTAGGTAATTGTCATAAAATAAATTCGTATTTTGGTTGAAGGGTTCAAAAGCATCTACGTCTCCATTAAAAGGTATACGTCTATTATTGGTATAAGCACGTAAGCCATGATAAAAAAAGAAAAGACTACAACCAAGTGCTAAAATTGCAGCAATGAGGATTGTGTATATTGCTTTAAGTCTAGGAACGATATCATGTTTATGCTTATATATTAACCTAACCGTGAAATAGATTAGGCCTACGATTAATTGATAATATGCAAAATAAAAGTTATTAATTAATGAAACTGTGACTACTATAATAAACATAGCTTTTTTTTCTTTTTGCAAAAATAATTCAATAGACCATAAGAGTAGCGGTAATAATATAAAAATATCACTGAAAAAAGGCCAATATACAGTAAACCTAAAATAGAGTGGTGATATTACAAAAAGATATGACGATAGTAGTGCAATGCTTCTGTTATGTGTAATGTAACGTACAAAACCAAAAGTTGCTAACATCGCTAATGTTGATTTAAATACTGATATGACAATAGCATTTGTCATCCAAAACATGATGTCTTGCGTATTTATATTGACAACTAATTTTATTATAAAGATAAACAGCACATTCATCATAAATAAAATATTAGTTGAAAAATAATAACTTAAGTCAGTAAAAAAATCTCCGCCTAATCCAAAATCAGTGGCGTAAAACCATTGTCCATGACTCCATTTATCATACAAGTACATTTGCATTGGAATCATTTGTTCCATGCCATCGTTGGGCCCTGTAAATAAAACACCATCATTTATAAATCTATAGATGACATATCCATGACCAATGATTGCTAATATAAAGCATAATAATATGTAAAAAAGCATCCTTTTCATGAGTAGTCTCCTGTAATTGAATTATTTTAATTCTATTGTAACGATTTTTTAGATTTATTGATAAAAATTACTATTATTTTATTTCAAAAAAATTAATCTCAAGATTATATTTATTTTGGTGTTTAGTATTGAAGGACACAAATTTGCTTAGTTTAAGGTCTGTTATAGACAATTGGGCACTTATTATAGGAAAATAGTGTAAATTAGTTTTTTAAATAAAGTAAATACAAGTTTTTATTTATCTCTATTCACCGCTCGTGTTATGATTTTAAGGTCAATGAATGGTATGAATAAAATATAAAATTTTGAAAAACAAACGAATAAACGTAAAAAGAAAGGTGAAGTAAATGGTAATCCAATGGTATCCAGGACATATGGCAAAAGCAAAACGCGAAGTTGCTGAACAATTAAAGAAAGTAGATGTTGTTTTTGAACTTGTTGACGCCCGTATTCCTTATAGTTCAAGAAATCCAATGATTGATGACGTGATACAACAAAAACCGAGAGTAGTTATTTTGAATAAAAAAGACATGGCGAATTTAAAAGAATTAGAAAAATGGGAGTCTTATTTTAAAGAAAAAGGCTATTATCCAGTGGCAATCGATGCTAAACATGGAAAAGGACTAAAATTAGTAGAGCAAACAGCTATTAAAGCAACACAAGAAAAATTTGACCGTGAAAAGAAAAAAGGTCTAAAACCACGTGCGATACGTGCGATGATCGTCGGCATTCCTAATGTTGGAAAATCTACACTCATTAATAAGTTAGCACACAAATCCATTGCTAAAACTGGAAATACACCTGGTGTCACAAAGCAACAACAATGGATCAAAGTTGGAAATTCACTTCAATTATTAGATACGCCAGGTATACTTTGGCCTAAATTTGAAGATCAACTTGTAGGGAAAAAATTAAGTATTACCGGAGCGATTAAAGATAGTATTGTACATTTGGATGAAGTTGCGATTTATGGTCTTGAATTTTTAAAAACCTATGATTATGAAGGATTGAAAAATCACTATAAGGTCGATGTGCCAATAGAAGCTGAAAATTTAGAATGGTTTGATGCTATAGGACGTCGTAGAGGATTGTTGCGTAGCGGTAATGAGGTTGACTATGAAGCGGTCATTGAATTAATCATCCATGAAATTAGAAATGCAAAAATCGGAACATATACGTTTGATGTTATTAAAGAAATGGATGTGTAACATAAATTTATGAAGCAAACGATAAAAGAAATTAAAGACCAATTAGCAACGTTACACAACACAAGCGACATTCAACTTCAACCATTTTATAAGGATGAACGTATTGGGGTTCAAAAAGCAATAGCAACAAGAATAAAACAACTAGATAAAGAACAACAATTATTAAATCAATATCAAGCCATGACATTTTATGAAAATCAAATATTAGCAAATGATGAAAGTGCGATAATTTGTGGTATTGATGAAGTAGGGAGAGGTCCACTTGCAGGACCAGTTGTCGCTTGTGCGGTGATATTAAATCATGATCATCACTTTACAGGTCTTAATGATTCGAAACAACTTACTGCCAAAAAAAGAAAAGTATTAGAACGTCAATTATTAGAGGAATTACATGCTTATGCATTCGGCTATGCTACTGTAGAGGAAATTGATGAAATCAATATTTATGAAGCGACAAAATTAGCTATGAAACGTGCTATTAATGGGCTGTCAGTTCAGCCAACACATTTACTCATTGATGCGATGACTTTAGAAACAAATATCGATCAAACATCTCTTGTGAAAGGTGATGCTAAAAGTGTATCGATTGCTGCAGCAAGTGTCTTAGCCAAAGAAAATAGAGACAGGTATATGACTCAGCTTGCCCAAAAATTTCCAGAATATGGGTTTGAAAAAAACGTTGGCTATGGTACTCAGCAACACTTAGATGCAATTAAAAATCACGGCATTTTAAATGTCCACAGAAAAACATTTCAACCAATTAAATCACTTTATAAATAATCTAAAAATTAAAAGAATTGAAATAAGTAGTTTAAATCAGTTTACAATAGCGCTTTCATTTCCTATAATTAAATATGAACTTAACCTAAGAAACAGGAGGATGGAGAATGAATATCCACGAGTATCAAGGTAAAGCAATATTTCGTTCAATGGGCGTTGCTGTCCCAGAAGGACGTGTAGCATTTACTGTTGAAGAAGCAGTTGAAAAGGCAAAAGAATTAGATTCAAATGTATATGTTGTAAAAGCGCAAATTCACGCCGGGGGTAGAGGTAATGCAGGCGGTGTTAAAATTGCAAAATCACTATCTGAAGTGGAAACATATGCAAAAGAATTGTTAGGAAAAACATTAGTAACACATCAAACTGGACCAGAAGGTAAAGAGATTAAGCGCCTTTACATAGAAGAAGGCTGCGATATTCAAAAAGAATATTATGTTGGATTTGTAATTGATCGTGCAACTGATAGAGTAACTTTGATGGCATCAGAAGAAGGCGGTACTGAAATTGAAAAGGTTGCTGCTGAAACACCCGAAAAAATCTTCAAAGAAACAATTGATCCAGTTGTTGGATTAGCACCTTATCAAGCAAGAAGAATTGCTTTCAATATTAATATTCCTAAAGAATCTATTAATAAAGCAGCTAAGTTTTTAGTATCACTTTATAATGTATTTATTGAAAAGGATTGTTCAATTGTTGAGATTAACCCACTTGTAACTACAGGTGATGGGCAAGTACTTGCATTAGATGCAAAACTCAACTTTGATGACAATGCGTTATTTAAACATAAAGATATCCAAGAATTACGCGATTTAGAAGAAGAAGATCCAAAAGAAATCGAAGCTTCTAAATATGATTTATCATACATTGCATTAGATGGCGACATTGGCTGTATGGTAAATGGTGCTGGTCTTGCAATGGCGACAATGGATACAATCAATCACTTTGGTGGTAATCCGGCGAACTTCCTTGACGTAGGGGGCGGCGCAACGAAAGAAAAAGTTACTGAAGCGTTTAAAATCATATTGGGTGATGAAAACGTAAAAGGTATCTTTGTTAATATCTTTGGTGGCATTATGAAATGCGACATTATTGCTGAAGGTATTGTTGCTGCAGTTAAAGAAGTAGAATTAACTTTACCGTTAGTTGTACGTTTAGAAGGTACAAATGTTGAAAGAGGTAAAGAAATTCTGAAAGAATCAGGATTAGCTATTGAACCGGCTGCAACAATGGCAGAAGGCGCACAAAAAATCGTAAAACTTGTAAAAGAAGCGTAAGGAAAGGATGGGAACGCTAAGATGAGCGTAATGATAGATAAAAATACAAAAGTAATTGTACAAGGTATCACAGGGTCTACTGCACTTTTCCATACAAAACAAATGCTTGAATATGGTACGCAAATTGTTGCAGGGGTAACTCCAGGTAAAGGTGGACAAGTGGTTGAAGGCGTACCAGTTTTCAATACTGTTGAAGAAGCTAAAAAAGAAACTGGTGCAACCGTTTCAGTAATCTATGTACCTGCTCCATTTGCAGCAGATGCTATTTTAGAATGCATTGAAGCTGAGTTAGATTTAGCTATATGTATTACAGAGCATATTCCAGTTATCGACATGGTTAAAGTGAAACGTTATTCAGAAGGTAAGAAAACACGTGTTATTGGACCAAACTGTCCAGGTGTTATTACTGCAGACGAATGTAAGATTGGTATCATGCCTGGTTATATACACAAAAAAGGTCATGTGGGCGTAGTTTCACGTTCAGGTACATTGACTTATGAAGCTGTACATCAGTTGACTGAAGAAGGCATTGGTCAAACTACTGCAGTAGGTATCGGAGGAGATCCAGTTAACGGTACTAACTTCATCGATGTATTAAAACAATTTAATGAAGATGATGAAACGAAAGCAGTTGTTATGATTGGTGAAATTGGCGGTACAGCAGAAGAAGAAGCTGCTGAGTGGATTAAAGCTAATATGAATAAACCTGTTGTAGGTTTCGTTGGTGGCCAAACAGCGCCTCCAGGAAAACGTATGGGTCATGCTGGCGCAATTGTTTCTGGTGGTAAAGGTACTGCAGATGAGAAAATCAAAACATTAAATAGTTGTGGTGTGAAGACTGCAGATACACCATCAGAAATTGGTACTACGTTAATTGATGCTGCAAAAGAAGCAGGTATCTATGAACAGTTACTTACTGTTAAATAGTATAAATTAACAATAAAATAGTATTAAAAATGAGCACAAACTCCCGAAATATGTTGGAGTTTGTGCTATTTTAAGTGTATGAAATTTGTATGATATGAAGATTATGTACTGTACTCATTTAAATTTCTTTTTAAAAATAGATTACAAATGTAGTGTAAATGAATTTAATTTGTAAACTGACTTTATATCGATTTACTTTATAATGATTTTATAAAGGAGCACGATATATGAACACAGATTATCTATTTTTAAAATTACGTTTCTCAGGACTGTCCACACAGCAAATACATCGGTTACTTAAATTTAAAAGCAATTTTCTGTCATACACTAAGCGTGAACAACAAACAATATTAAAACTATATTTATCAACTACTAAATCTCAAAAGAAATATCAAATATATCATGATTTTGTTAACTATCATATTGATGCTATACTGATGCAATTATATAAATGGAATATTAATTTTATTGGATTTAACCATCCATCTTATCCAAATTTACTTCGTGAAATACACGATCCCCCGTTCATACTTTTTTATAAAGGAGATATCGCATTAACTGCACGTGATCAAAACCTTGCAATTGTCGGCTCTAGACATGCTACTGATTATACAAGGGATGCTCTGAAATTCCTTTTTCCTTCATTTAAAAAGAAGAATTTAACTATCGTTTCTGGATTAGCAGAAGGTGCAGACCAAGTAGCACATCAATACGCTATAGAAAATCATATTTCAGCTATTGCAGTGTTAGCCTTTGGCCACCTTAATCATTATCCAAAATCGACGCAAAAACTTAGGAAACAGTTAGAACAAACAGGATTAGTCATTAGTGAATATCTGCCTTATCAAAAACCGCTTAAACACCATTTTCCAGAAAGAAATAGATTGATTAGTGGTCTTTCGAAAGGTGTATTGATAACAGAATCTACAATTAAAAGTGGCACTTCAATTACAACAAATTGCGCATTAGAACAAAATAGAGAAGTATATGTTTTACCAGGTTCAATGTTTAATAATATGACAATGGGCAACCTAATGAGTGCACAAGAAGGCGCAAAAATTGTAATTTCACCGAAAGATATCATAGATGATTTTGATTAAAATTGATATAAATAAAATTGTACGAGAATACTTTTTGATTTATAAAAAAGATGTGAATAATCGGTGTCTTTTCCAATAATTAAAGCTAAATATGCCTTTGTTTAAATGAATTTAAAATTAAAAACATTGACAAAAACAAAATAGACCGTTTATCATTTATCTTTGTAATTAGAAATGCAAGGGGGTAACTACTTTGGCAGAAAATTTAGTCATAGTTGAATCGCCTGCAAAAGCTAAAACCATTGAAAAATATTTAGGTAAAAAATATAAAGTTATCGCATCTATGGGGCATGTAAGAGATTTGCCAAGAAGCCAAATGGGCGTAGATGTAGAAAATGACTATGAACCCAAATATATTACTATACGTGGCAAGGGTCCTGTTGTTAAGGAATTAAAAAAACATGCTAAGAAAGCAAAAAATATATTCTTAGCAAGTGACCCCGATCGTGAAGGTGAGGCAATTGCTTGGCATTTAGCGAATATATTAAATTTAGAAGACTCAACTGAAAATAGAGTAGTATTTAATGAAATAACAAAAGATGCAGTAAAACAAAGTTTTAAACATCCTAGGGGCATAGAAATGGAACTCGTGGATGCACAACAGGCTAGAAGAATTTTAGACCGTTTAGTAGGTTATAATATTTCACCTGTTTTATGGAAGAAAGTTAAAAAAGGACTTTCTGCGGGTCGCGTACAATCAGTCGCTTTAAGATTAGTCATAGATCGTGAAAATGAAATCAGAAATTTCAAGCCAGAAGAATATTGGAAAATAGAAGGGGAATTTAGATATAAAAAATCAAAATTTAGTGCTAAATTCTTACATTATAAAAACAAACCATATAAATTAACTAATAAAAATGAAGTTGAGACGATTACATCACAACTTGATGGAGATCAATTTGAAGTTACAAAAGTAACAAAAAAAGAGAAGACGCGTTATCCTGCAAATCCATTTACGACTTCAACACTACAACAAGAAGCTGCAAGAAAATTGAATTTCAAAGCGCGTAAAACAATGATGCTTGCTCAACAATTATATGAAGGTATCGACTTGAAAAAACAAGGTACAGTTGGTTTAATCACTTATATGCGTACAGATTCTACTAGAATTTCTGAACAAGCCAAGAGTGAAGCTAAAGGTTATATTCAAGATACTTATGGGAATGAATATACCTCAAATCGTAAATCTAAAGGTCAAGGAGACCAAGATGCCCACGAAGCTATTAGACCATCTAGTACTTTGCGTACACCTAGCGAAATGAAAAATTATTTAACTAGGGATCAATATAGATTATATAAATTAATTTGGGAGCGTTTTGTGGCAAGTCAAATGGCACCAGCTATTTTAGATACGGTAGCATTAGATTTAACGCAAAATGATTTGAAATTTAGAGCCAATGGACAAACAATCAAATTCAAAGGTTTTATGACTTTATATGTAGAAACAAAAGATGATGGAGATGAAGGTAAAGAAAATAAGTTACCTAATATAAATGAAGGTGAAATGGTTACAGCAACAAATATTGAACCTTCACAACATTTTACACAACCTCCACCACGTTATACCGAAGCAAGATTAGTAAAAACCTTGGAAGAAATGAAAATAGGACGTCCATCAACTTATGCACCTACAATTGATACAATTCAAAAAAGAAACTACGTTAAAAATGAGAGTAAGCGTTTTGTTCCTACCGAATTAGGTGAAATTGTTCATGAACAAGTTAAAGAATACTTCCCTGAAATTATTGATGTAGACTTTACAGTTAATATGGAGACATTACTCGATAAAGTTGCAGAAGGTGAGATAGCATGGAAAAAAGTTATTTCAGATTTCTATAATAGCTTTAAACAAGATGTTGAACGTGCAGAAGAAGAAATGGAAAAAATAGAAATTAAGGACGAACCTGCTGGAGAAGATTGTGAAGTTTGCGGTGCACCTATGGTTATAAAAATGGGTCGATATGGTAAATTTATGGCATGTTCTAACTTCCCTGATTGTAGAAATACAAAAGCAATCGTCAAAACAATTGGTGTGACTTGCCCTAAATGTAAAGAGGGCGATGTCGTTGAACGTAAGTCTAAGAAAAATCGTATCTTCTATGGTTGTTCTAAATATCCTGAATGTGATTTTGTGACTTGGGATAAACCAATTGGACGTGATTGTCCAAAATGTGAACACTATTTAGTTGAGAAAAAACAAGGACGTAAAAGTCAGGTTATTTGCTCAAACTGTGATTACAAAGAAGAAGAACAAAAATAACAATTATATATAAATTGATTATTAGGAAAAGAAAGTATTTTTTTAATAATATTTAGCAACTTACGATTCATATTTATAATGTAGAGATATGTTATTAAACTTATAAATTAGTATCGTAGTTGCTATTTTTTGTATAGGAGGATAATATATGACTCAAATTGTCAATGTTGTAGGAGCTGGTTTAGCTGGCTCAGAAGCCGCTTATCAATTAGCGCAAAGAGGCATAAAAGTAAATTTAATTGAAATGAGGCCGGTTAAACAAACTCCAGCACATCATACAGATAAGTTTGCTGAATTAGTATGTTCCAATTCATTACGTGGCAATGCGCTAACTAATGCCGTGGGTGTATTAAAAGAAGAAATGCGCCGAATGGATTCTCTCGTTATAACCGCAGCAGATAAAGCACGTGTACCTGCTGGTGGAGCACTTGCTGTATATAGACATGATTTTGCAGGTTATATTACTGAAACGTTGAAAAATCACCCGAATGTAACTGTAATGAATAAAGAAATTAATACGATACCTGAAGGATATACTATTATTGCTACTGGTCCGCTAACAACAGATCAATTAGCACAAGAAATTGTTGATGTAACAGGTGAAGATCAGCTATATTTTTATGATGCTGCAGCACCGATTGTTGAAAAAGACAGTATTGACATGAATAAAGTTTATTTAAAATCACGTTATGATAAAGGTGAAGCGGCTTATTTAAATTGTCCTATGACCGAAGAAGAATTTAATAAATTTTATGATGCTTTATTAGCAGCAGAGGTAGCACCTGTGAATGAATTCGAAAAAGAAAAATATTTCGAAGGTTGTATGCCATTTGAAGTAATGGCAGCACGTGGACGTAAAACGTTATTGTTTGGTCCAATGAAACCAGTTGGCTTGGAAGATCCTAAGACTGGTGAAATACCATATGCTGTTGTACAATTACGTCAGGACGATGCTGCTGGTACTTTGTATAATTTAGTAGGGTTTCAAACACATCTAAAATGGGGTGCACAAAAAGAAGTGCTTAGATTGATACCGGGTTTAGAAAATGTTGAAATCGTTAGATATGGTGTTATGCATAGAAATACATTTATTAATTCTCCTGATGTACTTACGGAGACTTATGAATTAAAAGGAAAAGAAACACTTCACTTTGCTGGCCAAATGACTGGTGTAGAAGGTTATGTAGAAAGTGCGGCAAGTGGTTTGATTGCTGGTATTAACGTAGCACATAAAATTAAAAATAGAGGAAAGGTTATTTTCCCTAGAGAAACAATGTTAGGTAGCATGGCTTATTATATTGCTCATGCAAAAAATGAAAAAAACTTCCAGCCGATGAATGCTAATTTTGGTTTGCTACCAGTTTTAGATGAAAAAATTAAAGATAAAAAAATAAGATATGAACAACTCGCTCATAGAGCTTTATCATATTTGGACAACTTTAAAGAAACATTATGATTTTAATAGAATGAAAAAGTGATTCAGAAAATAAAAAAAAGTTTTTCTCAATTTAATAGTTATTTTTCGCAGTTCCCTCCATCGATATGCTACAATTTATATCGATGGAGGGGTTTTTATTGGAAGAAATCCAACAAGCTTATTTATATATGCTTAAAGTAGAACGGCATTTTTCAGATCATACATTAAAATCATATCATGATGATTTAGAACAATTTAATGATTTTTTAAATCAAGAGCATTTAAGCTTAGCTAATTTTGAATATAAAGATGCAAGAAATTACTTAAGCTTTTTATATTCAAAAAACTTGAAAAGAACAACGGTTTCTCGTAAAATTTCTACGCTGAGAAGTTTTTATGAGTATTGGATGGTACAAGATGAAAGTGTTATAAATCCATTTATACAATTAGTTCATCCGAAAAAAGAACAGTATTTGCCGCATTTCTTTTATGAAGAAGAAATGGAAGCATTATTTAAAACAGTAGAGCAAGATTTAAAAAAAGGTTTAAGA
Organism: Staphylococcus sp. GDB9P120P; assembly: GCF_017893435.1. Lineage (NCBI taxonomy): Bacteria > Bacillati > Bacillota > Bacilli > Caryophanales > Staphylococcaceae > Staphylococcus > Staphylococcus sp. GDB9P120P. The sequence goes on along the minus strand of NZ_JAESNB010000008.1, from coordinate 602,705 downwards.
GATCGTGTTATTTTGGAACTTTTATATGCAACTGGGATTAGGGTTTCAGAATTAGTAAATATCAAAGAACAAGATTTGGACATGAATTTGCCAGGTGTTAAAGTTTTAGGTAAGGGTGGTAAAGAAAGGTTTATCCCTTTCGGCGAATTTTGTAAACAGAGCATTGAACATTACTTAGAAACATTTAGACCCAAAAAAAGTACCGAACACGTTTATTTGTTAGTTAATATGAACGGTGCGCCTATCACTGAGCGTGGCGTTCGTTATGTGTTGAATGATGTAGTGAAACGAACTGCAGGTGTGACAGATATACATCCGCATAAATTAAGACATACGTTTGCTACACATATGTTAAATCAAGGCGCTGACTTAAGAACAGTGCAATCGTTATTAGGACATGTTAATTTATCGACGACAGGTCGTTATACACATGTTACGAATGAACAGCTTAAAAAAGTATATTTAAATGCACATCCTCGTGCAAAGAAGGAGAATTAATATATGAGTACATCTATTCATGCGACAACTATTTTCGCAGTACAACATAATGGACATTCGGCAATGGCTGGTGATGGTCAAGTAACACTTGGAGAACAAGTGATTATGAAGAAAACCGCTAGAAAAGTTCGACGCTTATATAATGATAAAGTGTTAGCAGGATTCGCAGGTAGTGTGGCAGATGCATTTACACTGTTTGAAAAGTTCGAGACAAAATTACAACAGTTTAGTGGTAATTTGGAAAGAGCTGCTGTCGAATTAGCGCAAGAATGGAGAGGCGATAAACAGTTAAGACAACTAGAAGCAATGCTTATTGTTATGGATAAAGATTCCATCCTTGTGGTGAGTGGTACTGGGGAAGTGATTGCACCAGATGATGATTTGATTGCAATTGGATCAGGTGGTAACTATGCCCTAAGTGCAGGTAGAGCATTAAAACGTCATGCGACAGATTTAAGCGCGCGCGAGATGGCTTATGAAAGTTTGAAAGTTGCATCAGATATTTGCGTATTCACGAATGACCAAATCGTAGTAGAAGAACTTTAAAAATTCATGTTTTAACGTAAGTAGAAATAACAAAAACTAAAAAATTATGAAATAAATGCATAATAAATGACGAGTTTTTGAAGAAAATATAGTAACGGAGGTATTTATCTTATGGAGTCGAATGGTATTAAATTAACGCCAAAAGATATCGTTTCAAAACTTAACGAATATATAGTCGGTCAAGATGACGCTAAACGCAAGGTAGCAGTAGCATTAAGAAATAGATATAGACGGAGCTTGCTTTCTGATGAAGAGAAACAAGAAATTGCACCTAAAAATATTTTAATGATTGGACCAACTGGTGTAGGGAAAACGGAAATTGCGCGACGTATGGCTAAAGTGGTTGGCGCACCTTTTATTAAAGTAGAAGCTACGAAATTTACAGAAGTAGGTTACGTTGGTCGTGACGTTGAGAGTATGGTTAGAGACTTGGTTGACATTGCTGTTAGATTAGTTAAAGATCAAAAGAAAGCGTTAGTTAAAGATGAAGCGAGAAATAAAGCAAATGAAAAATTAGTTAAACTTTTAGTACCAAGTATGAAGAAGAAAGCGAATAGCAGTAATAGTAATAACCCTTTAGAGTCTCTTTTTGGTGGAGCAATACCCAATTTTGGTCAAAATAATGAAGATGATGAAGAAGATACACCAACAGAAGAAATCAAAACAAAGCGTTCTGAAATTAAACAACAATTATTAAATGGTGAACTTGAAGAAGAAAAAGTGAGATTAAAAGTCGAGCAAGACCCAGGTGCCTTAGGTATGTTAGGAACAAATCAAAATCAACAAATGCAAGATATGATGAACCAACTTATGCCTAAGAAAAAAGTGGAAAGAGAAGTACCAGTCAAAACAGCTCGAAATATTTTGACAGATGAATATGCTGATGAATTGATTGATCAAGAAACTGCCAACCAAGAAGCGATTGAGCTAGCTGAACAAATGGGAATTATTTTTATTGATGAAATAGATAAAGTGGCTACGAACAATCAAAATTCAGGTCAAGACGTTTCACGACAAGGTGTTCAAAGAGACATTTTACCTATACTTGAAGGTAGCATGGTTCAAACCAAATATGGTACTGTTAATACTGAACATATGCTATTCATTGGCGCAGGAGCATTTCATGTTTCAAAACCAAGTGATTTAATACCTGAATTACAAGGTCGTTTCCCAATTCGTGTTGAATTAGAAAGCCTATCTGTGGAAGACTTTGTAAGCATTTTAACTGAACCTAAATTATCATTAATTAAACAGTATGAAGCGCTACTTCAAACAGAGCAAGTAACAGTTAATTTTACTGAAGAAGCGATTAAACGTCTGGCAGAAATTGCTTTTCAAGTTAATCAAGATACAGATAATATTGGCGCGCGTAGATTGCATACAATACTTGAAAAAATGTTGGAAGATTTATCGTTTGAAGCACCGAGCATGCCACATGCTGTCGTAGATATCACACCTCAATATGTTGATGATAAGTTGAAATCAATTTCAACAAATAAAGATTTAAGTGCATTTATTTTATAATACAAACAAAAAGGAGAAGTAATATGAGCTTATTATCAAAAACAAGAGAATTAAATACACTTTTGCAAAAGCACAAAGGAATTGCTGTAGACTTTAAAGACGTCGCACAAACAATAAGCAGTGTAACAGTGACAAATGTTTTTATTGTGTCAAGAAAAGGTAAAATTTTAGGATCAAGTTTAAATGAATTGTTAAAAAATGAACGTATTATTCAAATGTTAGAAAATAGACATATACCTGTAGAATATACTGACAAGTTAATGGATGTAAAAGAGACAGAATCTAACATTGGTATTGAAAGTGCTCTTTCAGTTTTCCCACCTGAAAATAAAGATGTATTTAAAGATAGTAAGTCAACTATCTTTCCAATACTAGGTGGGGGAGAAAGACTAGGTACGTTAGTACTTGGGCGTGTACAAGACGATTTTTCTGAAAACGATCTCGTTTTAGGTGAGTACGCGGCTACAGTTATTGGTATGGAAATTCTGCGTGAAAAACATAATGAAGTTGAACAAGAAGCAAGAGATAAAGCTGCAATCAATATGGCAATCAATTCGTTATCATACTCAGAAAGTGAAGCTATTGAACATATTTTTGAAGAGCTGGGTGGTAAAGAAGGCTTGCTAATTGCGTCTAAAGTAGCTGACCGAGTTGGTATTACACGTTCTGTGATTGTTAATGCATTACGTAAGTTAGAAAGTGCTGGAGTTATTGAATCACGTTCATTAGGTATGAAAGGTACGTTTATTAAAGTTAAAAAAGAAAAATTCTTAGATGAATTAGATAGAATAAAATAAAACGTAGAATAGCTAATTCGTGCATTTGCTATTTACACTATTCACATCATTTTGTATATCCATGCGTTATGCGTTGATTTGATAAATATGTAAAAAATAAATACAATGTCATTTTTAAACTTAAGCATTTCATATTAAGCATCTCATACTGGGGTGGAATCGTGTTATCTGAATTTGTAAAAATACAACTTGAGACCATGCCATTATTAATGAGAAATTATAAGCTGAACTATTGCTTTATATGTATGAATATGATATATTTATTCACGGCTATTAAGCCAATACGCACATAAAGAGCGGAAGTATAAAGGGTGCGATAACTTATTATCGTGTTTATATGAGCTTTTTATGGAGGTAAAAAACCAATAGGAGGATTTTATTTATGGCAGTAATTTCAATGAAACAATTACTAGAAGCAGGTGTTCACTTCGGTCACCAAACACGCCGTTGGAACCCAAAAATGAAAAGATACATCTTCACTGAAAGAAACGGTATCTACATTATCGACTTACAAAAAACAGTGAAGAAAGTAGAAGAAGCTTACAACTTTATCAAACAAATTTCAGAAGATGGCGGAAAAGTTTTATTCGTTGGTACGAAAAAACAAGCACAAGAATCAGTAAAAGCTGAAGCAGAACGTGCTGGTCAATTCTACGTTAACCAAAGATGGTTAGGTGGAATTTTAACTAACTATAAAACAATTTCAAAACGTATCAAACGTATTTCTGAAATTGAAAAAATGGAAGAAGATGGCTTATTCGAAGTATTACCTAAAAAAGAAGTAGTAGAACTTAGAAAAGAATATGACCGTTTAATTAAATTCTTAGGCGGAATTCGTGATATGAAATCTATGCCTCAAGCATTATTTGTAGTTGACCCTCGTAAAGAGCGCAACGCAATTGCTGAAGCACGTAAATTACACATCCCAATCGTTGGTATTGTGGATACTAACTGTGATCCAGATGAGATCGATTATGTTATCCCTGCAAACGATGATGCTATCCGTGCCGTTAAATTATTAACTGGTAAAATGGCAGATGCAATCTTAGAAGGTCAACAAGGTGTATCAAATGAAGAAGTAGCAGCTGAACAAAACATTGATTTAAATGAATCAAAAGAAGAAGCTACTGAAGCAGAAACAACTGAAGAAAACACTTCTGTTGAATCAAACTAAGAATAATGTAAAATGGGTGATAAGATATATAAGCTTATCACCTTTTTTTAAAATAAATATATTAAAATTCATTAAATAATGGAGGAATATGAAATGGCAATTTCAGCTAAACTTGTAAAAGAATTACGTGAAAAAACTGGCGCTGGTATGATGGATTGTAAAAAAGCGTTGACAGAAACTGATGGTGATATTGATAAAGCTATTGATTACCTACGTGAAAAAGGTATTGCAAAAGCAGCTAAAAAAGCTGACCGTATCGCTGCAGAAGGACTAGTACATGTAGAAGAAAGAGGAAATGAAGCAGCAATCGTAGAAATTAATTCAGAAACTGACTTCGTAGCACGTAACGAAGGTTTCCAAGAATTAGTAAAAGAAATTGCTATCCAAGTGTTAGATAGTAAAGTAGATACTGTTGAAGCTTTATTAGAATCTGAATTAGCTGACGGTAAATCTGTAGATCAACGCATGAAAGAAGCAATCTCTACAATCGGTGAAAAATTAAGTATCCGTCGTTTTGCAGTTAGAACAAAATCAGATAGTGATGCATTTGGTTCATATTTACACATGGGTGGACGTATCGGTGTATTAACAGTTGTTGAAGGTACTACTGATAGCGATGCTGCTAAAGATGTAGCTATGCATATTGCTGCGATTAACCCTAAATATGTTTCATCTGAACAAGTAAGTGAAGATGAAATTGCTCATGAAAAAGAAGTATTGAAACAACAAGCTTTAAACGAAGGAAAACCAGAAAAAATCGTTGAGAAAATGGTTGAAGGTCGTTTACGTAAATATTTACAAGAAATTTGTGCAGTTGACCAAAACTTTGTTAAAGATCCTGATCAAACAGTTGAAGCTTTCTTAAAATCAAAAGGTGGAAAACTAGTTGACTTCGTACGTTATGAAGTAGGCGAAGGTATGGAAAAACGTGAAGAAAACTTTGCTGACGAAGTAAAAGGACAAATGAAATAATTTTTCATAGTTTGAACAAGAAAGAAGACACCTTTTTGTGCTCCGTATGAAAGACTTACTTTTATATTGGAAGTTCTACTGTGTCTTCTTTACTTGTATCAAATACATATTTTCACAATAGAGAGGATAAGACAATGGCTCAAACTTCTAAATATAAACGTGTCGTTTTAAAATTAAGTGGTGAAGCACTAGCAGGTCAAGACGGATTCGGGATTAATCCGATAATTATTAAAAGTGTTGCTCAACAAGTAGCTGAGGTAGCAAAAATGGATTGTGAGATTGCAGTGATTGTTGGTGGAGGAAATATCTGGAGAGGTAAAACTGGTAGTGACCTTGGTATGGATCGTGGCACAGCCGATTATATGGGTATGTTGGCTACTGTCATGAACGCTTTAGCACTTCAAGATAGTCTAGAACAATTAGAGTGTGATACACGTGTGTTAACTTCTATAGAGATGAAACAAGTTGCAGAACCTTATATTCGTCGTCGTGCAATTAGACACTTAGAGAAAAAACGAGTTGTGATATTTGCAGCTGGCATAGGTAATCCATACTTCTCAACTGACACAACTGCAGCTCTGCGTGCTGCTGAAGTAGAAGCAGATGTTATCTTAATGGGCAAAAATAATGTTGATGGTGTTTACTCTGCAGATCCTAAAAAAGATGAAAATGCAGTTAAATATGAACATTTAACACATATTCAAATGTTACAAGAAGGATTACAAGTCATGGACTCAACAGCATCTTCTTTCTGTATGGATAACAATATTCCATTGAATGTGTTCTCTATTACAGAAGAAGGGAATATCAAACGTGCTGTTATGGGTGAAAAAATAGGAACATTAATTACAAAATAATTTAGAGGTGTATAATATGAGTGACATAATTAATGACACGAAAACAAAGATGAAAAAATCAATTGATAGTCTTTCAAGAGAATTAGCCAACATTAGTGCTGGTAGAGCAAATTCAAACCTTTTAAATGGTGTTACTGTTGATTATTATGGAGCACCAACACCTATACAGCAACTTGCTAGTATCAGTGTGCCAGAAGCACGTCTTTTAGTCATTTCACCATACGATAAATCATCAGTGGCTAATGTTGAAAAAGCCATTAATGCAGCAAACCTAGGTGTGAATCCATCTAGTGATGGTGAAGTAATCCGTATAAGTGTACCTGCATTAACAGAAGAACGTCGTAAAGAGCTTGTAAAAGAAGTTAAAAAAATTGGCGAAGATTCTAAAGTTGCAGTTAGAAATGTGCGTCGTGATTCGAATGACGAGCTTAAAAAACAAGAGAAAAATGGTGACATCACTGAAGATGACCTAAGAACTCAAACAAATGAAGTTCAAAAAATAACTGACGATTCTATAAATGACATTGATAAATTATTAGAAGAAAAAGAACAAGATATTATGTCAGTATAAACATGGTAATTATGATATGACTTTTTGTGAGTAAATATCTATCTTTTAGTTGTTTGATATTGAAAATAAAGCATATTATAAATTTATCTGAACTGTATCAAATCAGACTTTGGTACAGTTTTTTTATTTGTTTATTCATTGCGCTTATCTAGTATGATAAAATGATAGATAATTGCATTTAGAAGCTAATATAAAAAGCAGAGATGATAACGCTCGGAGGAAATACCATGTTTAAAAAGCTAAACAAGAAAAAAAATCAGCCTAACGAATCCAACATTGGCTTGGATTTACATAATGTACCTAATCATATAGCAATTATTATGGATGGCAATGGACGCTGGGCTAAACAAAGAAAGCTGCCTAGAATAAAAGGCCATTACCAAGGTATGCAAACGATCAAAAAAATAACTAAAGAAGCTAGTGATTTAGGTATTAAATATTTAACGTTGTATGCATTTTCAACTGAAAATTGGACTAGACCTAAAAATGAAGTTAATTATATTATGAACCTACCAGTTAATTTCTTAAAAACCTTTTTACCAGAATTAATAGAAAATAATGTTAAAGTAGAAACCATTGGTTTTTTAAATGATTTACCAACAGCAACACTTGAAGCTATAAATAAAGCAAAAGACCAAACCAAAGATAATACAGGTTTAAAACTGATTTTTGCAATTAACTATGGCGGACGTGCTGAAATTGTCCATAGTGTAAAATCAATTTATGAAAAATTATCTTCAGAAGGCTTATCCAGTGAACATATTACAGAACAATTGATTAACGAACATTTAATGACCCACCATTATCCTGATCCAGACCTTTTAATTAGAACCTCAGGTGAACAACGAATTAGTAACTTTCTTATCTGGCAAGTATCTTACAGTGAATTTATATTCAATGAAAAATTTTGGCCAGATTTTGACAAAGAAGAATTAATAAACTGTATTAAAATTTATCAATCTCGTCAAAGACGTTTTGGGGGATTATAGATAGTTAGGAGAATAGTATGAAAGTTAGAACTTTAACAGCAATAATAGCACTTATTGTTTTTCTACCTGTATTGTTAAAGGGTGGGCTTGTACTAATGCTTTTTTCATATTTATTAGCGTTTATAGGTCTCAAGGAATTGTTAAATATGAATATGATAAAGTTCTTATCCATCCCAGGAATTATAAGTGCATTAGGAATTTTAATTATTATGATACCGCAAGAAGCAGGTACATGGGTGAATGATTTACAATTAAAATCTTTGATAGCAATGAGTTTTATTTTATTAAGTTATACTGTGTTATCTAAAAATAGATTTAGTTTTATGGATGCTGCTTTTTGTTTAATGTCTATAGCTTATGTAGGCATAGGTTTTATGTATCTTTATGAAACAAGATCAGAGGGATTACATTACATACTGTTAGCTTTCTTAATTGTGTGGTCTACTGATACTGGTGCATACATTTTTGGTAGATTAATGGGCAAACATAAATTATGGCCAGTAATCAGTCCTAATAAAACAATTGAAGGATTCATAGGTGGTATTATTTGTAGTCTGATTGTTCCACTTATAATGGTGATGTTTATAGACTTTAATATTGCAATATGGTTATTGCTATTATGTACAGTTATTTTGAGTATGTTTGGTCAGCTAGGTGATTTAGTGGAGTCAGGTTTTAAACGCCATTTTGGTGTGAAGGATTCTGGACGTATTTTACCTGGTCATGGCGGAATATTAGACCGATTCGATAGTTTTATGTTTGTTTTACCATTATTAAATATATTTTTAATTTAAGTGATTTTGAAAGAAATGATGTGCTTTTAAAATTGTATAATTGAAAAATAAAAGGAGTTATTAATTTAAATGTTGATGATTGATCACATGAGACATTTAAATTTTTAACTCCTTTTCATAAGTTTATAAAATGAATCGTATATATTTAAGAGGTAAGTCGTGAAAATTTTTTATACTGTATAAAGTTACGTGTATCAGTCGGTAGTGTTATGTTATAATTTTATAATCAAAAGCATTAAATTTCTTGTATATTATAATAATATAAAATAATGGAACAATCTTACGGAAAATATGAGGTGTATCAATTTGAGTTTTCTAGTGACAATTATTTCTTTTATAATCGTATTTGGTGTTCTTGTAACGGTTCATGAATACGGTCATATGTTTTTTGCAAAAAGAGCTGGCATTATGTGCCCAGAATTTGCAATTGGAATGGGACCAAAAATTTTCAGCTTCAGAAAAAATGAAACTTTATATACCATTCGTTTATTGCCAGTTGGAGGATATGTAAGAATGGCAGGTGACGGATTGGAAGAACCACCCGTTCAACCAGGTATGCATGTAAAGATAAAATTAAATGATAAATATGAAATCACACACATCATTTTAGATGATCAACACAAATTCCAACAAATTGAAGCAATGGAAGTTAAGCAATGTGATTTTAAAGAAGATTTATATATAGAAGGTGTAACTGCATATGATCAACAAAGACATCATTATCAGATTGCTGACAAAGCTTATTTTGTTGAAAATGGTAGTTTAATTCAAATTGCTCCTAAAAACCGACAATTCACACACAAGAAACCTTATCAAAAATTCTTAACACTGTTTGCGGGTCCGTTATTTAACTTCTTACTTACATTAGTATTATTTATTGGCTTAGCTTATTATCAAGGTACACCAACAAATACAGTTGATAAAGTTGCGCAAGATAGTCCAGCAGCACACGCTGGCTTAAAAACAGGTGACACTATCGTGAAAATTGATGACAAATCTATCGATAGTAAATCTGATATAGATCAAGCAATGTCACAGGTTAAAGACAAAAAGACGCAAATTAAAGTAGAACGAGATGGCAAAACAGAAAATTTACAAGTAAAACCGAAAAAATACGAACAAAAAGTAACTAAAACACATTCAGAAACAAAATATTTATTAGGCTATACTGCTTCTACTGAACATACAGTATTTAAACCTATTGCTGAAGGTGTAAAACAAACAATTGTAGCTGGGAAACTGATATTTACTGCGATTTTAAGTATGATTGCGAGCATTTTTACAGGTCAATTTTCATTTGATATGTTAAATGGTCCTGTCGGTATTTACCATACGGTTGACTCTGTTGTTAAAACAGGCATTATCAATTTAATTTCTTGGACAGCATTGCTCAGTGTCAATTTAGGGTTGATGAATTTATTACCAGTCCCAGCACTTGATGGCGGACGTATCTTATTCGTAATATATGAAGCGATTTTCAGAAAGCCATTAAACAAAAAAGCAGAAACTACCATTATTGCGATTGGTGCAGTATTTGTATTAATTGTTATGGTCTTAGTGACATGGAATGACATTCAACGTTATTTCTTATAAAAGGAGAGAGCATGTAAATGAAACAATCTAAAGTATTTATACCAACGATGAAAGAAGTACCGGCTGCAGCTGAAGCTTTAAGTCATAGACTTTTGCTAAAAGCAGGATTAATTAAACAAAGTACGAGCGGCATATATAGCTATTTACCGTTAGCTGCAAAAGTTTTGAATAACATTGAAACAATTGTAAGACAAGAAATGGAACGTATTGATGCTGTGGAAATTTTAATGCCTGCGTTACAAAAAGCAGAACTATGGGAAGAATCAGGTCGTTGGAATGCATATGGTCCAGAACTGATGCGTTTAAAAGATAGACATGGTCGTGAGTTTGCACTTGGGCCAACACATGAAGAGCTTATAACGTCTGTGATAAGAGATGAGCTTAAATCATATAAACAATTACCACTTACTTTATTCCAAATACAATCTAAATTTAGAGATGAAAAACGTCCTCGTTTTGGACTGTTACGTGGTCGTGAATTTATTATGAAAGACGCATATTCGTTTCATGCAGATGAAACTTCTTTAGATGAAACATACCAAGATATGTATCACGCTTATGATCGCATATTTAAACGTGTCGGAATTAATGCACGACCAGTAGTTGCAGATTCAGGTGCTATTGGTGGAAGTCATACACATGAATTTATGGCTTTAAGTGAAATTGGTGAAGATACAATTGTTTATAGTGAAAATAGTGATTATGCTGCCAATATTGAAAAAGCTGAGGTTGTATATCATCCTAATGAAAAACATGATGATGTAGCACCATTAACAAAAATAGAAACACCTCAAGTACACACAGCACAAGCATTAGCAACATTTTTAGAAAAACCATTGGATGAAATTACAAAATCTATGGTGTTTAATGTCGATGGTGAATTTATTATGGTACTTGTACGTGGTCACCATGAAATTAATGATGTGAAATTAAAAGCATTCTTTGGTACTGATCACATCGAATTAGCAACAGAAGATGAAATTAAAAATTTATTAGGTGCATCTCCTGGTTCACTTGGGCCAATTTTTGATAAAAATATCAAAGTATATGCTGATAACTTTATAAAAGATTTAAATAATATTGTTGTAGGCGCTAACGAAGATGGTTACCATTTATTGAATGCAAATGTAGGGCGTGACTTTGAAATAGAAGCGTATGGCGATTTTAGATTTATTTTAGAAGGTGAAGCCTTAGCTGATGGGTCAGGTGTCGCTAAATTTGCTGAAGGAATTGAAGTCGGGCAAGTATTTAAACTTGGTACAAAATATTCTGAAGCAATGAATGCAACATTCTTAGATAATCAAGGCAAAGCCAAACCTTTATTAATGGGATGTTATGGTATAGGTATTTCTAGAACTTTAAGTGCGATTGTTGAGCAAAATAATGATGAAAATGGTATTATATGGCCTAAATCAGTGACGCCATTTGATTTACATTTAATTACAATCAACCCTAAAAAAGAAGAACAACGTGAATTGGCCGATCAACTTTATACACAATTAAAAGAAACATACGATGTACTATATGATGACCGTAAAGAACGTGCAGGTGTTAAATTTAATGATGCTGATTTAATTGGGTTACCAATTAGAGTAGTAGTTGGCAAAAATGCTGCAGAAGGTATCGTAGAAGTTAAACGACGTGATACAGGTGAAAGTGAAGATGTTCAAATTGATAACTTAAATCGTTATATTAATGATTTATACCTAAGTATATAATTCAGCAATTTACTTTTAGAAAGTAATTGCTATGACGAATGATATGTATGTTAAACAATTAAAAGCAAATATAGTTTTTATCAATGAATATATTTGTATATGGGCATAGTTGAATTTTTAAGATTAACCTGTAATTTGGTAAATAGTCGCCTTATTTAGGGGAGCGGGAAAGCGAAATCGAATGAGTCAGATTTGATTTCATTTCCGCTCCTATTTATTATTAGTAACCATATTGTAAAAATAGTAGAGTTTAAGTATTAGAAATTAATGCTTTTCCGTTATAAGATAGATAATGTAAAAAATACATACGCGACAGTTAAAGAAATGATTTGAAATAGTAACGTAGTGTAATTAATAGTAAGGTGGTTATCGTCATGTCAATGACAAATCAAGAAAAATTTAAGGTCTTAGCAGATCAAATTAAAATTGCAGATCATTTGGATCCAGAAATTTTAGCACAAAGTGAATTAACGCGTGTAGATGTTAAAACAACTGATCGTATTTGGGTATTTCAGATAACATTTCCATATTTTTTACCTATAGAAGATTATCTGTTATTTATGAATGCAATCACTGAAGAATTTAAAACAATTGCCAAAGTTGATTGCAATTTTACAGTTACGAATAAAGTGAATCAAGACGAATATGCCTTGAAATACTTTAGTTATTGTATTGATCAAACGCAATTATCGCCAAAAGTAAAAGGTCAGCTTAAGCAAAAACGCTTAATTATGTCAGGGGATGTTCTCAAAGTCATGTGTCAGAATGATATAGAACGAGATCATTTTGATAAAGCTTGCAATGGGAGTTTGATTAAAGCATTTCAACAATGTGGATTTGCAATCAGTAGTATCATTTTTGAAACTGATCATACTTCAAATGGAGACGATTTAGCATCATTAGAGGCACATATTCAACAAGAAGATGAAAAAAGTGCACGTGAAGCCACTGAAAAGTTAGAAAAGATGCGCGCTGAAAAAGCCAAACAACAAGATAATAACGAAAGTGCTGTAGCTAAATGTCAAATTGGTAAACCGATTCAAATAGAAAATGTAAAACCTATTGAATCAATTATCGAAGAAGAATTTAAAGTTGCGGTGGAAGGTGTTATCTTTGATATTAATTTAAAAGAATTGAAAAGCGGACGTCATATTGTTGAATTAAAAGTTACAGATTACACCGATTCATTAGTGTTGAAAATGTTCACTAGAAAAAATAAAGATGATTTAGCTCATTTTAAAGCCCTTAGTGTTGGTAAATGGGTACGAGCACAAGGTCGAATAGAAGAAGACACATTCGTACGTGACTTAGTAATGATGATGTCTGATATAGAAGAAATAAAAAAAGCAGTTAAACAAGACAAAGCAGATGAGAAACGCGTAGAATTTCATTTGCATTCATCCATGAGTCAGATGGACGGCATTCCGAATATAAGTGCATATGTGGACCAAGCAGCCAAATGGGGTCATAAAGCGATTGCAATTACTGATCATAATGTGGTTCAAGCATTTCCAGATGCGCATGCTGCAGCTGAAAAAAATAATATTAAAATGATATATGGTATGGAAGGCATGTTGGTTGATGATGGTGTGCCTATAGCTTACAAGCCACAAGATATTGATTTAAAAACTGCAACATACGTTGTTTTTGACGTTGAAACAACAGGTTTATCTAATCAGTATGATAAAATTATTGAACTCGCAGCTGTAAAAGTAAAAGAAGGAGAAATCATTGATAAGTTTGAACGTTTTAGTAATCCACATGAACGTTTATCTGAAACAATCAAGAATTTAACGCATATCACTGACGATATGCTCGTCAATGCGCCTGAAATTGAAACAGTATTAACAGAGTTTAAAGAGTGGGTCGGCGATGCGATATTTGTAGCACATAATGCATCATTTGATATGGGATTCATAGATACCGGTTATGAAAAAACTGGTCTAGGTGCATCAACGAATGGTGTGATAGATACACTTGAACTTTCCAGAACTATCAACACAGAATATGGTAAGCATGGTCTGAATTTCTTAGCTAAAAAATATGGTGTAGATTTAACACAGCATCACAGAGCGATTTATGATACTGAAGCAACAGCTTATATTTTTATAAAAATGTTAAAACAATTAGAAGAAGCGGAAGTTTATAATCATCAAGATATTAATAAATCGTTATCTAATGAAGATGCGTATAAACGTGCACGTCCAAACCACGTAACACTTATTGTGCAAAATCAACAAGGCTTGAAAAATTTATTTAAAATAGTAAGTGCGTCTTTAGTTAAATATTATTATAGAACACCTAGAATTCCACGATCATTATTAGATGAATATCGTGAAGGTATTCTTGTTGGTTCTGCATGTGATGAAGGTGAAGTATTTACTGCAGTAATGCAAAAAGATCAATCTCAAGTGGAAAGAATAGCAAAATACTATGATTTCATTGAAGTTCAGCCACCTGCATTATATCAAGATTTAATAGATAGAGAACTGGTGAGAGATAATGAAACATTGCATGAAATTTATCAACGCCTTATTCAAGCTGGAGATGTAAATGATATTCCTGTCATTGCTACAGGGAACGCGCATTATCTAAACGAACATGATGGTATTGCACGTAAAATTTTAATTGCATCACAGCCAGGTAACCCGTTAAATCGTAGTACTTTACCTGAGGCACACTTTAGAACAACAGATGAAATGTTAGACGAATTACATTTCTTAGGTGAAGCAAAAGCTCATGAACTAGTTGTTAAAAACACGAATGAATTAGCAGACCGTATCGAACGTGTAGTTCCGATAAAAGATGAATTGTATACGCCGCGTATGGAAGGTGCTAATGATGAAATACGAGATATGAGCTATGCCAATGCCAGAGCATTATATGGCGAAGATTTACCACAAATTGTCATCGACCGATTAGAGAAAGAACTTGAAAGTATCATTGGGAATGGATTCTCTGTTATATATTTAATTTCGCAAAGACTTGTTAAAAAATCGCTGGATGACGGTTACCTAGTAGGTTCACGTGGCTCTGTAGGTTCGAGTTTTGTAGCGACAATGACTGAAATTACAGAAGTTAATCCATTACCACCGCATTATATTTGTCCACAATGTAAAGAAAGTGAGTTCTTTAACGATGGATCCATTGGCTCTGGTTTTGATTTACCAGATAAAAAATGTGGCACATGTGGTTGTGAATTGATTAAAGAAGGGCAAGATATTCCTTTTGAAACTTTCTTAGGCTTCAAAGGTGATAAAGTGCCTGATATCGACTTGAACTTTAGTGGTGAGTATCAACCTCAAGCTCATAATTACACAAAAGAATTGTTTGGTGAAGACAAAGTCTTTCGTGCCGGTACTATTGGTACGGTGGCAGAAAAAACAGCTTTCGGTTTTGTGAAAGGATTTTTAAACGATCAAGGCATTCACAAAAGAGGAGCTGAAGTTGACAGACTCGTGAAAGGTTGCACGGGTGTTAAACGTACAACAGGACAACATCCAGGTGGCATCATCGTTGTCCCAGATTATATGGATATCTACGATTTTACACCTGTTCAATTTCCGGCAGATGATCAATCATCAGCTTGGATGACAACACATTTTGATTTCCACTCAATACATGATAACGTATTGAAACTGGATATATTAGGACACGATGACCCGACCATGATCCGTATGTTACAGGATTTATCAGGTATTGATCCTAAAACGATACCTGTTGATGATAAGGAAACCATGGGGATTTTTAGTTCACCAGAACCATTAGGTGTAACATCAGAGCAAATTTTATGTAAAACTGGTACATTTGGTGTGCCTGAATTTGGTACAGGATTTGTTCGTCAAATGTTAGAAGATACCAAACCAACTACATTTTCAGAATTAGTTAGAATATCTGGATTATCACATGGTACGGATGTTTGGCTAGGTAACGCACAAGATTTAATACGCTCAGGAACTTGCGATTTATCAAGTGTCATTTGTTGTCGTGATGATATTATGGTTTATCTAATGTATAACGGTTTAGAACCTTCACTAGCCTTCAAGACAATGGAATTTGTGCGTAAAGGTAAAGGGCTTACGGATGATATGGTTGAAGCAATGGTAGACAATGAAGTGCCTGATTGGTATTTAGATTCATGTAGAAAAATTAAATACATGTTCCCTAAAGCGCATGCTGCAGCATATGTGTTGATGGCGGTACGTATTGCATATTTCAAAGTCCATTACCCACTTTACTACTATGCAAGCTACTTTACGGTGCGTGCATCTGATTTTGATTTAATCTCAATGATTAAAGATAAAGAAGGTATTCGAAATACAGTAAACGATATGTATTCGCGCTACATGGATTTAGCCAAAAAAGAAAAAGATACATTAACTGTATTAGAAATCATGAATGAAATGGCGCAACGTGGTTATCGTATGCAACCGATAAGTTTAGAGAAAAGCAAAGCATTTGATTTTATCATTGAAGATGATAGTTTAATTCCACCGTTTATTGCTGTTCCTGGATTAGGAGAAAACGTTGCGCAACGCATAGTTGAAGCACGTGAAGAGGGACCGTTTTTATCTAAAGAAGATTTAAATAAAAAAGCTGGCTTGTCACAAAAAGTCATTGAGTATTTAGACGAACTTGGTTCATTACCTAACTTGCCAGATAAAGCACAATTATCAATATTTGATATGTAATCGTGCAATATAGTGATTGAAATTGAATATCAAAATGCTAAATTTATAAAAATTTGATATTAGTTATTGTCATACTATATGAAAAGATATAGTTGTTTGTATAGGAAATAAACATATGGTATAATAATATTGCTTAAAAAATTAGACTCAGGCAGGAAGAGTGGGCGTTATACCCGCTCTTTTCTATTTGCCAAAAAAGGAGGTCAGTATGAGTAAAGTAACTGAGCAAGTTGAATCAATTATTCAACCCGTCCTTGACGACTTAAATTTCGAATTAGTTGAAGTCGAATACACAAAAGAAGGAAAAGATTACTTCTTAAGAGTATCCATTGATAAAGAAGGTGGCGTCGATTTAAACGATTGCGCCCTAGCTTCTGAAAAGATTAGTGAAGTTATGGATGAAGAAGATCCTATTCAAGAAATGTATTATTTAGATGTAGCTTCTCCAGGTGCTGAAAGACCTATAAAAAAAGAAAAAGATTTCCAAAATGCTGTTTCAAAACCGATATACGTTTCTTTATATGCTCCTATTGAAGGTGGAAAAGAATGGTTAGGTATCTTAAAAGAAGTAACAAGTGAAACGATTATTATGGAAGTAAAAGAAAAATCAAAGAAGAAACAAGTTGAAATTCCAAGAAATAAAATCGCTAAAGCACGTCATGCTGTAATGCTTTAATGTGATGAGGAGGATGATAAATCGTGTCAAGTAATGAATTATTATTAGCAACTGAATATTTAGAAAAAGAAAAAAAGATTCCAAGAGAAGTTTTAATTGATGCAATTGAAGCAGCGCTGATTACTGCATATAAAAAGAACTATGACAGTGCAAGAAGTGTACGCGTTGAGTTAAACATGGATGAAGGTACATTTCATGTGATTGCTCGTAAACAAGTCGTAGAAGAAGTAATGGATAATAGAGAAGAAATCGACTTAAGTACAGCACTAGTTAAAAATCCAGCATATGAAGTTGGTGATATCTACGAAGAAGATGTAACGCCAAGTGATTTTGGACGTGTAGGTGCACAAGCTGCGAAACAAGCTGTAATGCAACGTTTACGCGATGCTGAGCGTGAAATATTATATGATGAGTTTATCGATAAAGAAGATGATATTGTTAATGGTCTCATTGATAGAGTCGATCATCGTTATGTATACGTTAATTTAGGACGCACAGAAGCTGTTTTATCTGAAGCTGAAAGAAGCCCTAATGATAGCTACATTCCTAATGAGAGAATTAGAGTATATGTCAATAAAGTAGAGCAAACTACAAAAGGGCCTCAAATTTACGTTTCACGTAGCCATCCAGGATTATTAAAACGCTTGTTTGAACAAGAAGTACCAGAAATTTTTGACGGTACAGTAATTGTAAAATCAGTTGCTCGTGAAGCTGGAGATCGCTCTAAAATCAGCGTTCATTCAGATAATCCAGATATTGATGCAGTAGGTGCATGTGTAGGTGCTAAAGGTTCCCGTGTTGAAGCGGTTGTAGAAGAATTAGGTGGCGAAAAAATTGACATTGTTCAATGGAATGAAGATCCGAAGGTATTTGTTAAAAATGCTTTAAGCCCTTCTCAAGTACTACAAGTTATTGTTGATGAAGAAAACCAATCAACGGTTGTTGTTGTGCCTGACTATCAATTATCTTTAGCAATCGGTAAGCGTGGACAAAACGCACGTTTAGCTGCCAAATTAACTGGTTGGAAAATTGATATAAAATCAGAAAGTGATGCTAGAGCTGAAGGCGTTTATCCTACAGATGAAGCGATTGAAACTGAGGATGTTGAAAATATTGAACAAAACACAGACATTGATTTAGAAGACGTTAATACAGAAATTAATGACTTCAAAAAAGATGATGAAACAGATAGCTTGGATGAAGAAGACGCTGAAAAATAAATTGGAGTGAGCTTTATGAAAAAGAAAAAAATTCCAATGCGTAAATGTATACTTTCAAACGACATGCACCCTAAAAAAGATATGATTCGAGTTGTTATTAATAAAGAAGGCGAAATTTTTGCTGATGCAACTGGAAAACAACAAGGTCGTGGTGCATATGTATCAAAAGATGTTAAATTAGTAGAAGATGCACAAAAAAAAGGTGTATTAGAAAAATACTTTAAGGTTGATGCAGAAACTCTAAATCCTGTATATAAGGAAATTATACGTCTTATTTATCGTGAAGAGATACCTAAATGACTATAGAGAAAATCGTGAATTTTTTAGGGTTAGCAATGCGTGCTGGAAAAGTTAAAACAGGTGAATCAGTCATTTTAAATGACATTAAGAAAAATAGATTGAAGCTCGTAATTATTGCAACTGATGCTTCTGAAAATACAATGACAATGTTTCAGAACAAGTGTGAAAGTTACCATATATCATTTCGTATATTTGGAACGAGAGCTGAATTAGGACAAGCTTTAGGTAAAGCAGAACGAGTTAACATTGGAATCACTGATCAAGGCTTTGCTAAAAAGTTAGTGTCAATGATAGATGAATATCGTAAGGAGTGACTATATGAGTAAAATAAGAATTTACGAATACGCCAAAGATTTAAAATTAAAAAGTAAAGATATTATAGACGAATTAAAGAAGATGGACGTTGAGGTAACGAGCCATATGCAAACGTTAGAAGACGACCAAATAAAAGCATTAGATAAAGTTTATAAACCAGAGAAATCCAATCAATCAGAACAAAAACAACAAGGTCAAAATCAACAGAAATCATCAAATAGCAAGTCTAATGCTAATAAAAAAGATAATAGTAATCAAAATCACAAGCAAAATAATAAAAATAATAACAAAAATAAGAAGAACAACAAGAACAATAAAAATAACAATAAAAACAAACAAACTAAACAGGAAGAACCAAAAGAAATACCTTCAAACATCACTTATCAAGAAGGTATAACAGTGGGAGAACTTGCTGAGAAAATTAATGTTGATTCTTCAGAAATTATTAAAAAGTTATTCTTATTAGGAATAATGGCTAACATTAATCAAGCATTAGATGATGAAACATTAGAATTGATTGCTGATGATTATGGTGTGGAAGTGGAAAAAGAAGTTGTTATTGATGAAGAAGATTTATCAATTTATTTTGATGATGAATCTGAAGATGAAGATGCAGTAGAAAGACCAGCAGTCGTTACTATTATGGGACATGTTGACCATGGTAAAACAACATTATTGGATTCTATCCGTCACACACAAGTAACAGCAGGTGAAGCTGGTGGTATCACACAACATATTGGTGCTTATCAAATTGAAAATGATGGCAAAAAAATTACTTTCCTTGATACACCAGGACATGCTGCATTCACAACGATGCGTGCACGTGGTGCACAAGTAACTGATATTACAATTTTGGTAGTAGCAGCAGATGATGGTGTAATGCCTCAAACGATAGAAGCTATTAATCATGCCAAAGAGGCAAATGTACCAACAATTGTAGCTGTTAATAAAGTTGATAAACCAACTGCTAACCCAGACCGAGTAATGCAAGAATTGACTGAATATGGTTTGATTCCTGAAGCCTGGGGTGGCGATACAATTTTCGTACCACTTTCTGCTTTAAGCGGTGATGGTATTGAAGATTTAATAGAAATGATTGTACTTACATCTGAAATACAAGAACTAAAAGCTAATCCTGATAAAAAAGCAGTGGGTACAGTGATAGAAGCAGAATTAGATAAATCACGTGGTCCATCTGCATCACTTCTAGTACAAAATGGTACGCTACATGTCGGAGATGCATTGGTTGTTGGTAATACGTATGGTAGAATTCGTGCGATGGTTAACGATTTAGGTCAAAGAATTAAATCTGCAAAGCCATCTACTCCTGTTGAAATTACAGGTATTCATGATGTACCACAAGCTGGGGACCGTTTTGTTGTGTTTAAAGATGAGAAACAAGCAAGACGTATTGGAGAAGCACGTCATGAAGCCAATGTTTTACAACAACGTCAAGAAAGTAAGAGCGTTTCACTAGATAATTTATTTGAACAAATGAAACAAGGTGAAATGAAAGATTTAAATGTCATCATTAAAGGTGATGTCCAAGGCTCTGTAGAAGCACTTGCAGCTTCATTAATGAAAATTGAAGTAGAAGGTGTTAATGTTCGTATTATTCACACTGCAGTAGGTGCGATAAACGAATCCGATGTGACCTTAGCGAATGCATCAAATGGTATTATCATTGGTTTCAATGTAAGACCTGATACAGGTGCCAAACGTGCAGCTGAAACAGAAGGTGTAGACATGAGATTACACCGCGTCATTTATAGCGTTATTGAAGAAATAGAAGCTGCAATGAAAGGCTTGCTAGATCCAGAATACGAAGAACAAGTGATTGGCCAAGCAGAAGTACGTCAAACATTTAAAGTTTCAAAAGTAGGTACAATTGCTGGTAGTTATGTTACAGATGGTAAGATTACGAGAAATGCGGGTGTCCGTGTTATCAGAGATGGTATTGTTCAATTTGAAGGTGAACTGGACACGTTAAAACGTTATAAAGACGATGCTAAAGAAGTAGCCCAAGGCTATGAATGTGGTATCACAATTGAAAAATATAACGATTTAAAAGAAGGCGACATTATAGAAGCTTTCGAAATGGTTGAAATTAAAAGATAAAGATAGTTATTTTAAATAAATAAGAAAAATAAAACCGTAGGCTAACTTATAGTGTTAGCTTACGGTTTTTTTCTTTTAAATATGTTATCTTTTGGGTAAGAGCATGTGTAACTTTGGATCATTTAAAATAATTGTTTATTTTTATAATTTATTTTAATGTTTAGCTTTAAGTGCATAGTTATTTGAAAATTTAGCCTTTTATTAAGCGTTGTGAACGAGTTAAAAAAGTTTAAGTAAAATTGCTTGTTACCTTAATCTGGACACTAACTGTCTATGTACTTAATTAAACTTAGCATAAATAGGAGGTTATAAGTGATGAGTGAATACTTAAAAGAAATAAATGAATTTTGGCAAGAATACTTGGATCAATATAACTCTATTTATGACTTAGATACTTTAAATGAAATAATAAAAAGACATGACACAACCGCTTTTCTACACCCACAAGATTTAGCATACTTCAAAAGAAATTTTGGTGAAGATTTTAGTAATATCCCAAGATTTAAAAAGTTGATTGATTTTGCAAATGGGAAAGTGAAAATTAATAAGCACAGACAACGAATTGTACAAAATGATGCAGTATTAAGTCCAGCCATAGCAAGACCATATTTTGGAAATCCTGAAATAGCAGATATAGTGATTTTGAAAAAAAAGGCTGAGAATGATTTTATAATTAATGACCCTTTATTACCAGAAGAAATGGTAGTACATTATCGTAATAGAATATTGCAAGATATCCAAGGTGAGTTGAATTTAAACGGACAAAAAGTATTTCTTCCTTATATAGATCATCATTGTTGGTTTAAGAAATATATCTATAGCAATGGGTCTATATTAAAGCAATTTAATATTAATCCAAATAGAGTGATGGTTATGAATTTCTTTCCATATCAAACTGGCCATACAGCAGGTATACCAAAAGATTTTTTAACATTTAATCATTATCTACCATCCCAAGTTATGAATTTTGAACTATTATTAAAAATTATAAATGATGATAAGAGGCGGATTTATATTGTAAGTGAAGAAGAACTCTTTATTTCAATTTTTAAAAATTTTACTAATAGTGAATTACATCAATACCTTGTTGACAATTTGTTTGTGCTTTCATCTAAACAGAATAGACACATCACAGCATGTAATGTATTGAGTTATAAAGAGCATGTTAAGCGTTTAAAAAAGAAAGAGTCATTAAATAAAATAGATTATTATAAGTGGAATCAACAACAAAAAAAAGAGCGAGAGTTAGGCAATTCGGATTTTATAAGAAAACTTAAAGCTATCCAATATAAGGAAGCATTACCACGTTAGTAAAATTGAAATGACTGAAAAGGTTCGGGACATAAATGTCTCTGACTAAACAGAAAACGATAATTTCTATTGAAATAATGTAGAAATTGTCGTTTTCTTTTTTTACCAAATAGTGTAGCTCGTTGAGCTACTATTTTCCTTACATTCAATGCCATTAAGACAAACTCTAATTTTCTTTTGACTTTGTCTACCCCTCGAACTAACACTCGAGTGAAACCCAAAATAGCCTTCATGAATCCAAAAACTGGTTCTACATCAATTTTTCTTTGACTTTAGATTTTTTAGTTCCTAGTTCTGAAAGCTGCTGATTAATTTGAGATTTAAAATACTCCCAAATTAAAATGCTTCATTATCTTCTTATTCGTTTTTGAATTGTTTTTCATACATAAATTTTTAAGTGGACATTTTAAACAATCATCACATTCGTATAATATGAGTCATGTTATAATCTTTATACATAAGGCAACTCGTTAATTTGGTTTAGTAGTGTTTATTAAATTATACGAAATGCCCTTCTTTTTTTGAATAAAAAATGCAAATTGTACTGATTTTGTAACGTGCTGACGCCCGGGGAAATGATATGAGCGAGAGACTACAGGCTCGAGCCATATCCCCAGGCAAGCATGCACGATCAAAATCGGAAGATTTTAAATATAAAGAGGGCAAATCCATTGTTAAGGATTTGCCCTCTTATTTTGAGAATGGGATTTATGTCCCGGCCTTTTTAGTATGCAGTTAAATATGATAATGCTTAAATAACGATTTGATTTTATTTTTGAAATCTTCCACATAATGATCTGGCTTTAATAAAATGATTTCTTGTGGATATTCATATGCTAAGTGTAGGCATTCGCTTTTTGAAATAATGAGTTCAGCTTCAATGAATGCTTCGTTATTTTGAGCATTCAGGACTATAAATTGACGTTGAATTTGTTCCCATATAGATGAACGGAATTTCATAGTGACAGTCGGGACTTGTAGAAAAATATTTTCGTCAAAAGCTTCATCAAATTGATGAATATCAAGTATTGAATTTAAATCTTGCGTATAAATTTTGTTCTGATATATATAAGTAATCCAATATTTATTTTTGAAATGTCTTGTATATACTGGTACAACTTTATATGTTTGATGATCAACATCATTTAGCGAAATAATCTGTTTATTTTGTATGGCAAGTTGTATTTTATAAATAAGTGTTGATTCTGTTAATTCGTGATTGATTGTAAATTGATTGAGTAATGTATTAGATAAAAATTTTTCAGCTAGATTCGAATTACTGTTTAGGCCTCTAATTAAATTATATGTATCGATATGAATGTTGGGCGTGAAATTTTTCATTCTAAATAGCAGATTAAGTAACCGATTATTTTTAAATTTATAGCGATCTATTCTTATGCGATGTCGGCCTATATTGTTTTCATAAACAATTCTTGCATTTAGTCCTTCCCATTCATGGTCTTCATATAAAAAATTGTTTATATCACTAAAGTCTCGCTGTATTGATCTTACATTAACATTTAATTGTTGTGCGAGTTCTTCTTTGCTTAATTTTTTCCCATTAAATAGACGAGTGAAAATATAAAGTAGTCTTTCTGATTTATCCAAGTATACACGCTCCTAACAATTTCAATAGAACAATTCATATTTTATTAGTTTGAATTATAGCATGATATTTTCTATAATGTGTAAAACAATATAAAATAAATTAAAAACTTAGTTGTTTCCTAAATAGTAATCATTTATAAAATTCAATGTAAATTTTATAAACTACCGCAGCATTTAAAAATAAAAATGTAATAAAGTTTCAGGCTATAACACTTAAGAAATATAATTGTGCCTAACTGTAATGGAAATAATGTTTTATCGTTTCATAACAATTACCTTTTTGATTTATTATTGATTTAGCAATTAAATTTTTTTTATTAAAAAAAGAATGAAGTTTGTTTGACGTTGTGAAATGAACTGTCATATAATCTTTAAGTAAGATAAATATACATGTATGAATGATATTTGTGAGGTGAAATATATGAATATGAGAGCTGAACGTGTTGGCGAACAAATGAAACAAGAAATCATGGACATTGTTAACAATAAAGTAAAAGATCCTAGAATTGGTTTCCTAACAATAACAGAAGTTCAATTAACGAATGATTTATCTATTGCAACAATTTATTTAACTGTACTTGGTAATGACAAACAAATTGATGATACGTTTAAAGGTTTAGAGAAAGCAAAAGGTTTTATCAAATCTGAAATTGGTTCAAGAATGCGTTTAAGAATTGTACCAGATTTAAAATTTGAATACGATGAGTCTATTGACTACGGAAATAAAATTGAAAAAATGATACAAGATTTACACAAAAATGATTAATTTTCAAAGCTGAAACAAACATTCACTGAGATGTTTGTTTCAGCTTTTTTATAACCATTTCTTTATTGAGTCGTGTTAATATAAGTAAGGAATGATAATAAAAGAACGATTGAAGGTGACATTAAAATGTATAATGGTATTTTACCTGTGTACAAAGAACGTGGCTTAACAAGCCATGACGTTGTATTTAAATTAAGGAAAATTTTAAAAACCAAAAAGGTGGGGCATACTGGTACATTAGATCCTGAAGTTTCAGGTGTATTACCCATATGTATAGGTCCAGCGACTAAGGTGAGCGATTATATTATGGAAATGGGAAAGACCTATTTTGCAACTGTATATTTAGGTTTTAGTACCACTACAGAAGATCAGACAGGTGAAATTTTAGAAAAAAAGGCTATTGATGAAGACGCACTTAATGAGGAACAAATAGATAACACTTTAGCACGTTTTGAAGGTGTAATTACGCAAATCCCACCGATGTATTCATCAGTGAAGGTTAACGGTAAAAAGCTTTATGAATATGCAAGAAAAAATGAAACAGTTGAAAGGCCTTCAAGAGAAGTCGAGATTTTCGACATTAAGCGAGCGTCTGAACTACGATTTAAAAATCAAGGTTGCCAGTTTGATATCATAGTAAAATGTGGTAAAGGTACTTATATTAGAACGTTGGCAACAGATATAGGAAAAGCGCTTGAATTACCAGCACATATGTCAAAGTTAACAAGAATACAAAGTGGTGGTTTTGATATTGAAAATAGTCTTACAATCGAAGATATACAATCACTACATGAGCACGAAACATTACAGGAAAAACTTTTTCCGATAGAATATGGTCTGAGAGGTTTGAAAAAAATCAACATTTCAAATGAAAGTCAAAGATTTAAAATATTGAATGGTCAAAAATTTGATACGAATGATTTTGACCAATCCATAGATACGTTGGTTGTGATGTTTGATACACTAAATAATAAGGCATTAGCAATTTATACACCACATCCTGAGAAGCCTTATGAAATAAAACCGAAGAAGGTATTTAACTAAAGGAGAAATAGCCATGAAAGTAATTGAAGTAACTCATCCGATTCAAGAAGATCAGTATATATCAGAAGATGTAGCAATGGCTTTTGGTTTTTTTGATGGCATGCATAAAGGTCATGCAGAGGTATTTGATACTTTAGAAAAAAAGGCAGAGGCATCGAATTTAAAGAAAGCTGTGATGACATTTGATCCACATCCTTCTGTTGTTTTAAATCCTGAACTTAAACGTACGGATTACTTAACTCCGATTCAAGATAAAATAGAAATATTAGAATCTTACGGGATTGACTATTGCATTGTCATTAATTTTTCTTCTAAATTTGCGAATGTAAGTGCAGAAGAATTTATACAGGAATACATCATTAATAACCATGTAAAAGAAGTAATTGCAGGTTTTGATTTTACGTTTGGCAAATTTGGTAAAGGTAACATGATGATTTTAGACGAAATGTCGGATTTTAATACGACTATCGTAAGTAAACAAGAAATTGAATCGGAGAAAATATCTACAACAGATATTAGAAAATCACTGAAAACAGGTGACTTACAAAAGGCAAACGATGAGCTTGGATATCGATATCGTATAAAAGGCATGGTTGTACAAGGGGAAAAACGTGGAAGAACAATTGGTTTTCCTACAGCGAATGTAGAGCCGAGTGGAGATTACGTACTGCCTAAAAATGGTGTTTATGCCGTGAGTATGAAAATAGGTGCAAATGATAAGATTTATCGTGGAGCTGCCAACGTTGGTGTCAAACCAACATTTCATGATCCTTCTAAAGCACAAGTTGTCATAGAGGTGAATCTGTTTGACTTCCACGAAAACATATACGGTGAACGTGTTATCGTTTATTGGCATCATTATTTAAGACCAGAAGTTAAATTTGATGGTATAGATCCTTTAGTTGAACAAATGAATAAGGATAAAGAAAAAGCGAAATATTTACTTTCTGTTGATTTTGGTGACGAAATATCATATAATATTTAAGTCTGATGTGTTACACACACATACAAGGCACCTTTATCTTGGCAGTTCGAGACTCCGACGATTGCTCGGATAAAGGCGCATAAAAATAAAAGGAGGAAATTGACTATGGCAATTTCACAAGAACGTAAAAATGAATTAATTAAAGAATATCGTACACACGAAGCGGACACTGGTTCTCCAGAAGTACAAATCGCTGTGTTAACTGCAGAAATCACTGCATTAAACACTCACTTACGTGAACATACGAAAGATCACCATTCACGTCGTGGATTATTAAAAATGGTAGGTCGTCGTAGACACTTATTAAACTACTTACGTAGCAAAGATATTCAACGTTACCGTGAATTAATTAAATCATTAGGTATCCGTCGTTAATCTTTAGACGTATATTTATCGGGAAAGAACCTTTGGGGTCTTTCCCTTTTTTATAATTTTAGCATTTATAATTATTCATTAAACTATATACTAATATAAATCATTATTAATAAATGATATGATAGGATTAACAGATAAATGAGAGGAGATTCGTAATGTCTCAAGAAAAAAAAGTTTTCAAAACTGAATGGGCAAATAGATCTTTAACGATTGAAACCGGACAATTAGCTAAACAAGCTAACGGCGCAGTACTTGTTAGATATGGTGATACAGTCGTTTTATCTACTGCAGTAGCGTCAAAAGAACCACGTGATGGTGACTTTTTCCCATTAATGGTTAACTACGAAGAAAAAATGTATGCTGCAGGTAAAATACCTGGTGGCTTTAAAAAACGCGAAGGCCGTCCGAGTGATGAAGCTACGTTAACTGCACGATTAATTGATAGACCCATTCGACCTTTGTTCCCTAAAGGTTATAGATATGACGTACAAATAATGAATACAGTCTTAAGTGCTGATCCTGATTGCTCTCCTGAAATGGCAGCAATGATAGGTTCGTCAATGGCATTAAGTGTTTCTGATATACCTTTTCAAGGTCCAATAGCAGGCGTGAACGTTGGTTATATAGATGGAGAATATGTGATTAACCCTACCGTTGCACAAAAAGAAGTATCTAGACTTGATTTAGAAGTAGCTGGTCATAAAGATGCTGTAAATATGGTAGAAGCAGGCGCAAGTGAAATTACAGAAAATGAAATGCTTGAAGCTATTTTCTTTGGACACCAAGAAATTCAGCGTCTAGTTAGCTTCCAAGAAGAAATTATCGATCATATTCAACCAGAGAAAAAAGCATTTGTTCCTGTTGAAAAAGATGAAACACTCGTTGAAAAGGTAAAATCATTAACTGCATCATATGGTTTAAAAGATGCCGTGTTAACATTTGATAAGCAACAACGAGATATTAATTTAGATGAACTTAAAGAGAAGGTTGCATCAGAATTTGTTGATGAAAATGATGATGAGAATGAAGTTTTAATCAAAGAAGTTTACAGTATATTAGATGACTTGGTTAAAGAAGAAGTAAGACGTCTCATAGCAGAAGAAAAAATCAGACCAGATGGTCGTAAAACAGATGAAATTCGCCCATTAGAATCTGAAGTTGGTATTTTACCAAGAGCGCATGGTTCAGGTTTATTTACAAGAGGACAAACACAGGCACTTTCAGTGTTAACATTAGGTTCGATGAGTGAATATCAAATCCTAGATGGTCTTGGTGAAGAAGAACAAAAACGTTTTATGCATCACTATAACTTCCCAAATTATTCAGTTGGTGAAACTGGACCAGTTCGTTCACCTGGTCGACGCGAAATTGGACATGGTGCATTGGGAGAACGCGCACTTAGCCACATCATTCCAGATGTTAAAGATTTCCCATATACTGTGAGAATAGTGAGTGAAGTATTAGAATCAAACGGTTCATCATCACAAGCTTCTATTTGTGGCTCAACGTTAGCGTTGATGGATGCGGGTGTTCCAATCAAAGCCCCAGTTGCTGGTATCGCTATGGGATTAGTTACACGTGACGATAGTTATACCATATTAACTGACATACAGGGGATGGAAGATGCACTTGGTGATATGGACTTTAAAGTAGCTGGTACATCTGAAGGTATTACAGCTATACAAATGGATATCAAAATTGATGGTTTAACTAAAGAAATTATTAAAGAAGCATTAGACCAAGCTCGAGAAGGTCGTTTGGCCATATTAGATCATATGCTACAAACAATTGATACACCACGTGGTGAACTAAGTGCCTTTGCACCTAAGGTTGTTACGATGTCTATTAAACCTGAAAAAATTAGAGATGTAATTGGTCCGGGTGGTAAAAAAATCAATGAAATCATTGATGAAACGGGCGTTAAATTAGATATCGAACAAGATGGAACGATATTTATTGGTGCAGTAGATAAAGATGCGATTGAAAAAGCGCGTAGTATCATTGACGAAATTACAAGAGAAGCAGTAGTTGGAGAAATATACAACGGTACAGTTAAACGTATTGAAAAATATGGTGCGTTTGTTGAATTATTCCCAGGTAAAGACGCACTTGTACACATTTCTCAAATTGCTAATGAGCGCATTGATAAAGTAGAAGATGTGTTGAAAGTAGGAGACACATTTAAAATTAAAGTTACAGAAATTGATAAACAAGGTAGAGTAAATGCTTCACATAAGGCATTGTTATCAAATAATACTAAATAATGTTTATTATTAGAGACTGGTAAAATGATGAGAACTGCTTACAATAGAATTATTTTAATTCTATTGTAGAAAAGTTCAAGTCATATCACTGGTTTCTTTTTTTAATATTTCAGCATTGATAATTAAATAGGAGTAAGCAAAAAGCTAAAAATAAATGTGAATATATACATAAAAAGCGCTACAAATACATCATTGCATACGTTAGAATCGCTTTTACATAAAAATAAATCATCCAATTATATATTTTAAAACAACTAAAGTAGCTACTTTAATAGTGTACATAAGGCCTATTTTAACTTATAATAAACTATGAGTTTATATATGGACGGGTAATTTAAATAGGAGGTAACATTTTGAGTTTAATTAAGAAAAAGAATAAAAATATTCGTATTATCCCTCTCGGAGGCGTTGGGGAAATTGCGAAAAATATGTATATCGTTGAAGTAGACGATGAAATGTTTATGTTAGATGCGGGACTGATGTTTCCAGAAGATGAAATGTTGGGTGTAGATATTGTTATTCCTGATATTCAATATGTGATAGAAAATAAAGACAGATTAAAAGGTATATTCCTAACGCACGGCTATGAACACGCGATAGGTGCTGTTACTTATGTGCTTGAGCAAGTTGATGCGCCTGTTTATGGTTCTAAATTAACAATTGCATTAATCAAAGAAAATATGAAGGCTCGCAATGTAAATAAGAAAGTTAGATATTATACTGTTAATAATGAATCAATTATGCGCTTTAAAGGTGTTAATGTCACATTCTTTAACACTACACATAGTATTCCAGATAGTTTAGGTGTTTGTATACACACTTCTTATGGCGCGATTGTATACACTGGGGAATTCAAGTTCGATCAAAGTTTACAAGGACATTATGCTCCAGATTTGAAAAAAATGACTGAAGTTGGACAAGATGGTGTATTTGCTTTGATCAGTGACTCGACTGAAGCAGAAAAGCCAGGTTATAACACGCCAGAAAACGTGATAGAATCTCATATGTATGATGCGTTTACAAAGGTGAAAGGTAGATTGATTGTTTCATGCTATGCATCTAATTTTATTCGTATTCAACAGGTTTTAAACATTGCGCAAAGATTAAATAGAAAAGTATCTTTCCTAGGGCGTTCGTTAGAAAGTTCATTTAATATCGCTAGAAAACTTGGTTATTTTGATATTTCTAAGGATTTACTAATACCAATTAATGAAGTTGAAAATTATCCGAAAAATGAAGTGATAATTATTGCAACTGGTATGCAAGGAGAACCAGTTGAAGCATTAAGCCAAATGGCACAAAAGAAACATAAGATAATGAATATTGAAGAAGGAGATTCGGTCTTCTTAGCAATTACTGCGTCTGCTAATATGGAAGTGATTGTTGGAAATACGCTTAATGAACTCGTTCGTGCAGGAGCAGAAATCATTCCCAACAGCAAAAAAATTCATACTTCAAGTCATGGTTGCATGGAAGAATTAAAAATGATGATTAATATCATGAAGCCTGAGTATTTCATTCCGGTAAATGGTGAATTTAAAATGCAAATTGCGCATGCTAAGTTAGCTAATGAAGCTGGCGTCCAACCTGAGAAAATATTCCTAGTGGAAAAAGGCGATGTAGTAAACTATGATGGTGAAGAAATGATTTTAAATGAGAAGGTCAATTCCGGCAATGTGCTCATTGATGGTATTGGTGTAGGTGATGTTGGTAACATCGTGTTACGTGATCGTCATTTACTTGCTGAAGATGGCATCTTTATCGCAGTCGTAACACTAGATCCCAAGAATCGTAGAATTGCCGCTGGTCCAGAAATTCAATCACGTGGTTTTGTTTATGTAAGGGAAAGTGAAGCTTTATTAAATGAAGCTGAAGAAAAAGTGCGTGAAATCGTTGAATTAGGTTTACAAGAAAAACGTATTGAATGGTCAGAAATCAAACAAAATATGCGTGATCAAGTAAGCAAATTGCTTTTTGAAAATACAAAACGCCGTCCAATGATTATTCCGGTAATATCTGAAATTTAATAATTTCTATTCTAAAATAAAGAGGTTAAGACAGACGCTTTGGTAAGGTTATTTAAAAGTAAATTGTATATATGTTATATCTAAACAAGATATATACAACCTTTAAATATACTGGAGCGAATAATGTCTTACCTCTTTTATGTTATTATAAGTATATAATAAAATGATTTTTATAGAATTTAAAATCATATTTATAATTTGTATTATCACTTGATATTAAAATACACAAATATGATTCATATACATATCGAAAAAACAGAGTTGAAAAGAAGGTGTGAATGTTGGCACAAACGAGAAAGAGCTCAACAACAAAGAAAAAAACATCGAATACAAGAAAGAAAACTGCAAATAATAAAAAAAGGAAAAGTGATAGTCCATTAAGATATATTATTGCGATAGTAATTTTTATTGCTATCATTCTTGGTGTTTTTCAATTGGGCATTATAGGCACAATGATAGATAGTTTTTTTAATTACTTATTTGGCACAAGTAGGTATTTAACTTATATCTTAATTTTGATAAGTACTGTATTTATTACTTACTATAAGGCATTGCCGAAGACGAGACGTACAACAGGTGCATTTGTTTTACAAATTGCATTATTACTTGTGACTCAAACAGTGTACTATTTTATGCATAGAGCTCAATCATTAAGAGAACCCGTGTTATCATATGTTTATAAATCTTATGAACATAATACATTTCCAAATTTTGGTGGAGGATTATTTGGACATTACTTATTGGCATTATTTATACCACTCATTTCAATTGTCGGTGTAATTATTGTAACGCTATTATTAATAGCTTCTAGTTTTATCTTATTGACAAAACAAAGACATAGAGATGTGTCTAAAGTTGCTTTTGAAAAGATGAAAGTAAAAAGTCAAGATGCTTCTGCAAATCTTAAAGAACGCCGTAAAGAAAATAAAATTAATAAAGATGCTAAAGCACGTATAAAAGCCGAAAAAAAAGCCGAAAAAGCAACTGAACAAGCACAAACTCAAAATAATGTTAAGGATGTAACTGATCTACCAGAGATAAGTAACAACACTCCTGAACAACAATCAATTCCAATTTATGGACATAACGATTATAAAGATGAAGATAATAAACAAACACAAACTCAAAACAAGAGAGCGAAACGCGTATTTGATCAAAATAATCAAAGTACAATCCAAGAATCAAATCCAGAAGATAACGTAATCATTGATCAACCAGTTAATGAATTAGAAGAAAGTGAAGCACAAGATGAAGATGCGGCTTCAAATTCCATATCTGAAGCTGGAGAAGTAGAAAATGAAGCATATAAAATACCACCATTAACATTATTGAAACAACCAACTAAACAGAAATCGACTTCTAAAGCAGAGGTGCAGAAAAAGGGGCAGTTGTTAGAAAACACATTGAAAAACTTTGGTGTAGATGCTAAAGTGACTCAGATTAAAATAGGCCCAGCAGTGACACAATATGAAATACAACCCGCTCAAGGGGTTAAAGTGAGTAAGATTGTTAATCTGCATAACGATATTGCCTTAGCCTTAGCAGCTAAGGACATACGTATCGAAGCACCAATACCTGGACGATCTGCTGTAGGTATAGAAGTACCGAATGATAAAATTTCGCTTGTTTCTTTAAAAGAAGTATTAGATGAAAAATTTCCTGCTTCTAATAAGTTAGAAGTAGGACTAGGTAGGGATATTTCAGGTGACCCTATTACAGTAGAACTTAACAAAATGCCTCATTTACTTGTAGCAGGTTCTACAGGAAGCGGGAAATCTGTTTGTATCAATGGTATTATTACAAGTATCCTATTAAATGCAAAGCCACACGAAGTTAAACTTATGTTAATTGATCCGAAAATGGTAGAATTAAATATATACAATGGTATCCCTCATTTACTCATACCTGTTGTAACCAATCCGCATAAGGCATCACAAGCTTTAGAAAAAGTAGTAGCAGAAATGGAAAGACGGTATGACTTGTTTCAACATTCTTCTACTAGAAATATTGAGGGATATAATGAAGCAATTAGAAAACAAAATGAAGAGTTAGATGAGAAACAATCTGAGTTACCATATATTGTTGTTATAGTAGATGAGTTAGCAGATTTAATGATGGTTGCTGGTAAAGAAGTAGAAAACGCAATACAAAGAATCACACAAATGGCACGTGCAGCAGGTATTCACCTAATAATCGCAACACAACGTCCTTCCGTAGATGTAATTACTGGTTTAATAAAAAATAATATACCTTCTAGAATTGCTTTTGCTGTGAGTTCACAAACAGATTCTAGAACGATTATTGATAGCGGTGGTGCAGATAAATTACTTGGTAAAGGTGACATGCTTTATGTTGCTAATGGTGGATCTACTAGAACCAGAGTTCAAGGTGCGTTTTTAAGTGACCAAGAGGTTCAAGACATTGTAAATTATGTCGTAGAGCAACAAAAAGCGAATTATGTAAAAGAAATGGAACCAGATGCGCCTGTTGAAAAATCAGAAATGAAGAGTGAAGATGCCTTGTATGATGAAGCGTATTTATTTGTAATTGAACAACAAAAAGCAAGTACATCGTTATTACAAAGACAATTTAGAATTGGTTACAACCGTGCTTCTAGATTGATGGATGATTTAGAAAGTAATCAAGTGATTGGACCACAAAAAGGCAGTAAACCTAGACAAATACTTGTGGATTTAGATAGTGATGAGGTGTAAATATGGAATTGACTTCTGTTTATAAAGTAAAAGAATGGCTGATACAAGAGATAAATACGAGAGCATTGAAACCAGGAGATGCTTTACCTAGTAACCTTGCAGTTGCTAGAAAATTAAATGTTAAAACAGATGACGTATACGATGCAGTTGATGAACTAATTACTGAACAAGTGTTATCTAATAATTTAGAAGAAGGTGCAAGTGTTAAAACGCTGCACCCGTTCTTCTATCCATTAGATGAATTGGTTAGTATCAGTAAAATGATTGAAAATCAAGGTTATCATGCGAGTACGGAGTATATAAGCTTAGACGAAAAACCTGCGACATCTTTAGATGCCCAGAGATTAAATCTTCCTGAAAAAGCGTTAGTAACAATTATTGAACGCGTGAGAATGGCTGACCGTATGCCAGTTGTTTATTGCTTAGATAAGCTACCAGCAGAAGATTTAACATGTGCGCAGTATCAAAATAGTGATGAATCGTTGTTAAACGCAATTGAATATTATGCTTCGAAAAAAGTTGCATATGCAGAAACTGAGATAGAGGCTATTGGTTATGAACCACATATATCAGACATATTGGATGCCTCACCACATGAAGGGCTTATGTTGTTGAAATTAATTCATTATGATAAAAATGATCAACCAATACTTTATTCTTTTAATTATTTCAAAAGTAGTTTAGTAAAATTTAAAACGGTTAGAAATAGTATATAATAACAAAATTATGAAAGTGAGGTTTGACAATTTGAAAATAAATGAACAGCAAAATGATTTGCATATTAATGTGTTACCAACAACAAAGTTCAAAACAACCACAATTACTTTAAAATTTATGGCCCCGTTAGATAGTGAAACCATGACAGCGCGATCAATACTCAGTAAATTACTCGTGCGTGCCACTAAAAAATGGCCGACAGACAAGGCGTTTAACCGTCATCTTTCAGAATTGTATGGCGCGTATGTTAATAGTTTTGTCTCAAAATTTAAAGACAAGCATGTCATAACGATATCATTGGAGTTAGTCAACGAACGCTATCTTACTGATCAAACACCATTATTTGAAAAGGGTTTAGATTTGTTAACAGAAATGATTTGGCACCCTTTAGTTTCTAATGATAGTTTTGATGAAAACTTTGTTTCACAAGAAAAAGCTTTACTAACTAAAAAATTAGAAGCAATGGTTGATAATAAATCTCAAATATCTTTTTTAAATTTATTGAAGTATATGTTTGGTGAACAGCCGTATCGTCACCTAGCATCAGGGCAAGTAGATTACATAGCAAATATAACACCCGAAACTTTATATCATACATATCAATCTATGCTACAGAACGACTATTGTGCTGTTTATGTCGTAGGTAATGTAGATGAACAAGAAGTAAAATCTCAAATCAAAACTTATTTTGATATAAAACCATTCCAATTCAAACAATCTCATGCGACGCCAGTACCACAAGCAGATAAAGTTCCACAAGAGATCGTTGAGACAGATGAAGTGGACCAAGCTAAATTAAATATTGGATTTAAACTGCCAGTACAATTTGGAGATAAACAATATTTTGCTAGTGTTGTTTTTAATACCATGTTTGGCGGAGATCCCTCTTCCGTTTTGTTTAACGAAGTTCGAGAAAAACAAAGTTTAGCGTATTCAATTCATTCGCAAATAGATGCAAAAAATGGTTTTATGTTTGTGCTTAGCGGTGTTTCATCTGATAAATATAGCGTAGCAAAAGATACAATTATTGCGGAATTTGAAAAGTTCCAGCAAGGTCAATTTAGCGAAGAAAAACTGGAACTTGCTAAGAAAATTATTATTTCTCAACGTCAAGAGTCGTACGATCGTCCTAAACGTATCATAGAGATATTGAATAATAATATTTTATTAGAGCATGATATATCAGAGGATGATTACATTAAACATATTCAAGATGTTAATAAATCTGAAATCATAGAATTAGTGAAAAACATAGAACTCAATACAATTTATATACTAACGAAAGGAGGTCAACAATAATGCAAAGCACATATTACGAGCAAATAGATGAAACTGTTTATGAAACTGAGTTGAATAATGGGTTAAAACTATTTGTGATACCTAAAACAGGCTTCCAGAAAACATTTGTTACATATACAACGCAATTTGGTTCTTTAGACCGTAAATTCAAACCACATGGTAGTGAAGATTATGTTACTGTACCAGATGGTGTTGCACACTTTTTAGAACATAAACTATTTGAAAATGAAGAAGAAGACTTATTCACAGCATTTGCAGAAGATAATGCACAAGTAAATGCATTTACTAGTTTTGACCGAACAAGTTATTTGTTTAGTGCAACAGATAATGTTGAAAGCAATATAAAACGCTTGTTAACGATGGTTGAAACACCGTACTTTACTGAGGCATCTGTAAATAAAGAAAAAGGTATTATTGCTGAAGAAATTAAAATGTATCAAGAACAGCCTGGCTATAAAATGATGTTTAATACGTTGAGAGCTATGTATGAATCACATCCAATTCGAGTTGATATAGCTGGTAGTGTAGAAAGTATTTATGAAATAACTAAAGAAGATTTATATCTTTGCTATGAAACATTTTATCATCCTTCTAACATGGTTTTATTTGTTGTTGGAGATGTAGATGTAGACCATATTTACAATGTTGTTGCAGACCATGAAAATCAAAGAGATAAAACGAATCAATCTCAAATAGTAAGAGATCCGTTAACAGAACAAGACAGCGTAAGAGAAAACATAGTAACTGAAAAGATGAAGTTACAATCACCTAGAATTATGCTTGGCTTTAAAAATACACCATTAGTTGATGTGCCAGATAAATTATTAGTAAAAAAAGATTTAGAAATGACTTTGTT
This sequence comes from Staphylococcus sp. GDB9P120P, assembly GCF_017893435.1. Taxonomy (NCBI): domain Bacteria; kingdom Bacillati; phylum Bacillota; class Bacilli; order Caryophanales; family Staphylococcaceae; genus Staphylococcus; species Staphylococcus sp. GDB9P120P. The sequence goes on along the minus strand of NZ_JAESNB010000008.1, from coordinate 565,386 downwards.
TTTTGAATTATTATTTGGTGAAGAAACTGATTTTTATCAAATGTTGCTTAATAAAGAGTTGATAGATGAAACATTTGGTTATCAATTTGTATTAGAACCTACATATAGCTTTTCCATGATTACCAGTGCAACACAACATCCAGATAAGTTAAAAAAATTACTATTAGATGAACTAGAAGCAAAACAGGGTAATTTAACTGATGTAGAAGCGTTTAATTTATTGAAAAAACAATTTATTGGAGAGTTTATATCCGGTTTGAATTCCCCTGAATATATAGCAAACCAATACACAAAACTTTATTTTGAAGGTGTAAGTTTATTTGATTTATTAGATATTGTAGAAAGTATTACGTTAGAAAGCGTAAATGAAACGGCGCAAACGTGTTTGAATTTATCCCAAATTGTTGATAGTCGTTTGGAGATGAAATAAACAATGAAAGCTTTGGTTATAGGTGGTTCAGGATCTATAGGTTCTGCAATCGTTAATCGTTTGTTGTCTGATGGATATGAAGTCATCATCCATTACAATAATGCTGATATCAATCAACTAAACGTTCAGTTCAACCATAGTTCAGTACAATTTATACAATGCGATTTGCGCAATGTAAATGATTTCAATCAATATTTTCATTTTATAAAAAATTTAGATTGTCTTATTTATGCCAGTGGAACCGCGTTGTATGGTCAGTTGCAAGATATGACAGATGCAATGATTGATGAGCATTATCAAATTCATGTGCGCCAATTAATTAGAATATGTAGATATTTTGTAGACCAGTTACGACAAAGTCATAATGGTCGAATTGTAGTTATTTCATCAATTTGGGGAGAAACAGGTGCAAGTATGGAAACGATCTATTCGGCGATGAAATCAGCTCAAATTGGTTTCGTAAAAGCATTGAGTCAAGAACTATCAATGACTTCAGTCACTGTGAACGCCATCGCACCCGGTTTTGTGAGCGGTAATATGTTAAAAGCTTGGGGAGAAAGTGAGCTTGAAACTTTGACTCAAGAATTACCACAACAAAGGTTTATTGAGCCTGAAGAAGTTGCACATACCTGTAGTTACCTTTGCAATCCATTAGCTAAAAGTGTGACTGGTACAATACAAAAAGTGAATGGCGCTTGGTATTTATAATTTTTGATATAATTGAAAAAATAAACCACTTGTGAAACATTCAATGATATAATATCAATATCATTCATTACATTACAATTTAAAATTATTTGTGCTGTACTATGCTTTTTTCATTTAATAGATAACTAGAAATGTGATAGATTTTAGTCAAAGCTAATTGCTGTGATTTATAAACTAAGGGGTGTATATGCCATGACAGTTGCTGCAAAAAAAGAATGGTATTTAGAATATGAAATAACAATGAACAGAGCCGGACTGCTAGGTGATGTTTCCAGTTTGTTAGGTATGATGGGTATAAGTATTGTTACTATAAATGGTATTGATGAAGGTAGAAGAGGTCTATTAATTAAATCTGATAACCTTGAAAAAGTTAGTAGATTTGAAAATATCGTTAGTGAAATTGATGATATCTCTATTACTAAATTGCGTAAACCAGAATTGCGAGACCGATTGGCAGTACGACATGGCAGATACATAGAACAAGATGCTGCTGATAAAAAAACATTTCGTTTTGAAAGAGAAGATTTGGGTTTATTAGTAGATTTTATGGCCGAATTATTTAAAGAAAAAGGTCATAAATTAATCGGTATTAGAGGTATGCCAAGAGTGGGTAAAACTGAATCAATTGTAGCCGGTAGTGTCTGTGCACACAAACGTTGGTTATTTATTAGTTCTACTTTAATTAAGCAAACTGTTCGTAGTTCACTCATAAAAGGTGAGTATGATTCTGATCACGTCTATATTATTGATGGTGCGGTTACGGCAAGAGAATCCAACCAAAAACATCAAGAATTAGTAAAAGAGGTTATGAGCTTACCAGCAATTAAAGTTGTAGAGCATCCTGATTTATTTGTAGAAACCAGTGATTATGAGATGAGTGATTTTGATTACATCATTGAACTAAGAGAAAATAAAAATCAAGAAATCCATTATGAAGAAATGAAAAAACACACTGTAAAAAGTAAAAATAATCTTGATTTCGGTGACGATGTTTTCGGTGGAGGTTTTGGATTTTTTGAATAGCAAAAGATAATGGATGAGGAGGACTAACATCGTGAGTTTAGTTGGTCAAACTTTAAAAGGACGTCGCGAAAGATTAGGTATGACATTAACAGAATTAGAAAATCGAACAGAAATTAAACGTCAAACTTTGACACTCATTGAAAAAAATGATTTTGAGTCACTTAAAAATGCAGATTATGTAGAAGGTTTTATCCGTAAATATGCAAAGGCTGTAAATATTGATGCTGAACAGCTTATTCATGCACATAGAGATGAAATTCCTAATCATGATAATAACTTGAAAGATACAATTGACGCTTTTTCTTCTGATCATCAACCTAGTTATCGCAGTAAAAACAAAGAACCTTTGCAGTTAGCAGTAGTAATAAGTCTGGTGATTATTATCACTGCCATACTGTGGATATTAGCAGTATTATTTTTATAAAAATATTTTCGTGCATTTGTAGTAAGTTATATATATAGAAATGAGGATTTGAAATGAATATTCCGAATTGGATAACTGTTTTTAGAGTTATATTAATTCCAGTATTTCTATTATTCGCTTTAGTAGATTTTGGTTTTGGTAATGTAACTTTTATTGGTGGATATGAAATAAGAATCGAATTATTGATTAGTGGTGTTATCTTTATTATTGCCTCGTTAAGTGATTTTGTAGATGGTTATTTAGCAAGAAAATGGCAACTCGTTACAAATATGGGGAAATTTTTAGACCCATTAGCAGATAAACTACTTGTTTCAAGTGCTTTGATAGCATTAGTTGAAATTGGATTAACAAACTCCTGGGTAGCGATTATCATAATTGCACGTGAATTTGCGGTCACAGGGTTGCGATTATTACAAATCGAACAAGGTTTTGTAAGTGCGGCTGGGCAATTAGGTAAAATTAAAACGGCCGTTACGATGATAGCGCTAGTATGGATTTTACTTGGTGACCCATTAGCAACGTGGATTGGTTTTCCAATAGGTCAGGTGCTTTTATACATTGGGGTATTCTTTACTGTTCTTTCTGGTATTGAATATTTCTATAAGGGTAGAGATGTATTCAAAGCCAAATAATATGAGTTTAATTCTGACAATCATGAATTCAACTGGAAAGTGTTTTTTAAAGCACATTTCCAGTTTTTTTGTTGAAATAGTATGTTTTGTAACAGAATGCTGATTCATCAAAACAGAACAATTTACAAACGAAATTTTAGTTTTTAAATAGAGTTAGATTTATAATAAAAATAAGTAATTTAACATGTTAAATAGCGAAATGGTTATTTGCGAACGAGGAGGAAAAAGCGTGAATATATCAATTATAGCGGTTGGATCTGAATTATTACTGGGTCAAATTGCAAATACCAATGGTCAATATCTGTCAAAATTATTTAATGATATAGGACACAGTGTTGTAGAACATATTGTAGTAGGAGATAATCCTAAAAGACTTGAACGAGCTATACATTCATCATTAGAGCAGTATGATGCTGTTATTCTTACTGGTGGACTAGGACCTACTAAAGATGATTTAACGAAGCATACGATAGCTCAGATATTAGATCGCAATTTGGTGACGGATGAAAAATCATTGAAGTATATTGAGCAATATTTTAAAGATCAAAATGTTGAGATGACACCGAACAATAAACAACAAGCATTAGTCATTGAAGGTGCAATAGTTTTAGATAATAAAGTAGGTATGGCACCAGGCATGTTGATTGAACATAACGATAAACATATTGCTTTATTACCTGGTCCACCTAAAGAAATGCAACCGATGGCAAAACATGGCTTATTACCATATTTTTTAAATGGAGAAAGCATTATTTTTTCAGAATTATTGCGTTTTGCAGGTATAGGTGAATCCAAAATTGAAACTATTTTAATGGACTTAATAGATAATCAAACGAACCCTACAATTGCCCCTTTAGCAGGTACGCATGAAGTGAATATAAGATTGACGGCGAATGGTGATTCAAAACAAGAATGTGAAGCATTAATAGCACCAGTAAAAAAAGAAATACTATCACGTATTGGTGATTATTATTATGGATCGGATGACGTTTCCATTGAAGCAGCGTTTTTAAAACATATGAAGCAATCATTTGCAATCTATGATGGTGTTACAGATGGTGAATTATACTCGAGAATGAAAAATAATGATGATTCAAATAAACTCTTGGGTATGTTACCGCATCATCAACAATTTATAAATCTAAAAGAGGGTATTGAGCGTCAACTGTCAATATCATGTCGTATCGTTAAAGATTTATATAATGCGGAGATAGGTATTTCATTATTACATGAAAATGGTACAGTATACTTAGGTATTTTAGAAAATGAATATCTAACAATTAAATCATTTAAAATGACGAAAAATAGAAATTTAATTAAAAAAAGAGCACAAAACTATACATTGATCCGATTATTAAATTATTTTAAAGCATAAATGATTAAATCAAAACAAGTAATAATTAGTACGTACGTTCGCTTTTTGTAAAAATCGTTCTGTTATTAGCGAACAAATATTCGCAAAATGCTTGCAGAATACTTTAAATCAATGTATAGTATGGTTAAGATATTTTTCAGAGATAAATCTCATTTAGGAGGTCCAGCGTTTTGGATAATGATCGTCAAAAAGCTTTAGATACAGTAATTAAAAATATGGAAAAATCATTTGGTAAAGGTGCAGTAATGAAACTTGGTGATAATGAAGCACGTAAAGTTTCTAGTGTATCAAGTGGTTCAGTAACTCTAGATAACGCATTAGGAGTTGGTGGTTACCCTAAAGGTAGAATTATAGAAATATACGGACCAGAAAGTTCCGGTAAAACAACAGTTGCATTACATGCCATAGCTGAAGTACAAAAAAATGGTGGCATTGCCGCATTTATTGATGCTGAACATGCTTTAGACCCAGTTTATGCTGAAGCATTAGGTGTTGATATTCAAAATTTATACTTGTCTCAACCAGATCACGGTGAACAAGGCTTAGAAATTGCTGAAGCATTTGTTAGAAGTGGTGCGGTAGATATCGTTGTTATCGACTCTGTAGCTGCGTTAACGCCGAAAGCTGAAATTGAAGGTGAAATGGGCGATACACACGTCGGTTTACAAGCGCGTTTAATGTCACAAGCGCTACGTAAATTGTCTGGCGCTATTTCTAAATCAAATACAACTGCTGTATTTATAAATCAAATTCGTGAAAAAGTTGGCGTTATGTTTGGTAATCCTGAAACGACACCAGGTGGACGTGCATTGAAATTCTATAGCTCAGTGCGTTTAGAAGTTCGTCGTGCTGAACAGTTGAAACAAGGTCAAGAAATTGTTGGTAACAGAACAAAAATTAAAGTGGTAAAAAATAAAGTAGCGCCTCCATTTAGAGTGGCAGAAGTTGATATGATGTACGGCAAAGGTATCTCGAAAGAAGGCGAACTCATTGATCTCGGTGTAGAAAATGAAATCGTCAATAAATCGGGTGCTTGGTATTCTTACAATGGTGAACGTATGGGTCAAGGTAAAGAAAACGTTAAACTATATTTAAAAGAAAATCCAAAAGTTAAACAAGAAATCGACCAAAAATTGCGAGAAAAACTTGGTATTTTCGATGGTGACGTAGATGAAAAAGAGGAAGAAGAAGCAACAGCTACACTTTTTGATGAAAAAGATGAATAAATTATATTTTGACGTAAAATAAAAATTTTTCCTTATAAAATAAGCTTATATTTTAAAATATAGGCTTATTTTTTTGTTATAACATACAGGTTTAAAATTATTAAATAAGAATATTTTATGATGAAAATACAACAAGAAATAGACAATAGCAGTAACTATAACTAATTTAATGTAAAATGAGCTATTCAAATAATGAATTAATGTAGTTGCACACCTTGACACTTCTTAGTTTGAAACCGTACAATTACATTGTATGATTCTTATATAACTTCATATAATCATATTGAATTTGATATACAGAGCAAAATCCTAGAAAAAGGGGGTGTTTGTGTGAATTTATTAAACCTCCTACTCATTTTGCTAGGTATTATTCTCGGAGTTGTTGTAGGGTATATTATTGCCCGAAATATATTGCATCAAAAGCAATTACAAGCAAGACAGACTGCTGAAGATATTATCGAACATGGTAATAAAGAAGCAGAGAATATCAAGAAGGAAAAGCTCCTTGAAGCTAAAGAAGAGAATCAAATCTTAAAAGAGCAAAGTGAAAATGAACTTCGTGAAAGACGTGGTGATCTTCAAAGGCAAGAAGCACGACTTCTTCAAAAAGAAGAAAACTTAGAGCGAAAATCTGATCTTTTAGATAAAAAGGATGAGATTTTAGAGCAAAAAGAGTCTAAACTTGAAGAACGACAACAACAAGTAGATGCAAAAGAGAGTAGTGTTCAGTCATTAATAAATAAGCATGAACAAGAATTAGAACGCATCTCTGGTCTCACTCAAGAAGAAGCTGCCAATGAACAACTTCAAAGAGTCGAGGAAGAATTGTCACATGATATTGCAATACTTGTTAAGGAAAAAGAGAAAGAAGCAAAAGAAGCAGTCGATAAAAATGCAAAAGAACTATTAGCAACTACTGTACAACGGTTAGCTGCAGAGCATACTTCAGAATCTACAGTATCAGTTGTTAATTTACCAAATGACGAAATGAAAGGTCGAATTATTGGTAGAGAAGGTAGAAATATAAGAACGTTAGAAACGTTAACTGGTATTGATTTAATTATAGATGATACACCAGAAGCAGTTATTCTATCAGGTTTTGACCCAATTAGACGCGAAATTGCAAGAACTGCATTAGTAAATCTTGTTTCAGATGGACGCATCCATCCTGGAAGAATTGAAGATATGGTTGAAAAAGCTCGAAAAGAAGTGGACGATATTATAAGGGATGCTGGTGAACAAGCAACATTTGAAATTAATGTGCATAACATGCATCCAGATTTAGTTAAAATTCTAGGTCGTTTACAATATCGTACTAGCTATGGTCAAAATGTGTTAAAACATTCTATAGAGGTTGCTCACTTAAGTGGCATGTTAGCAGCTGAATTAGGAGAAGATGTTACATTAGCCAAACGTGCTGGACTACTTCATGATGTTGGTAAAGCTATTGACCATGAAGTTGAAGGAAGTCACGTTGAAATTGGTGTGGAATTAGCTAAAAAATACGCTGAAAGTGAAACAGTATTAAATGCTATACACTCACATCACGGTGATGTAGAACCAACTTCTATTATTTCTATATTGGTTGCAGCAGCAGATGCTCTATCAGCTGCTAGACCAGGTGCTCGTAAAGAGACGTTAGAAAATTATATTAGAAGATTGGAAAGACTAGAAACACTTTCAGAAAGCTATGATGGTGTTGAAAAAGCATTTGCAATCCAAGCTGGTAGAGAAATTCGGGTTATTGTATCACCAGAAACTATCGACGACTTAAAGTCACATCGCTTAGCAAGAGATATTAAGAGCCAGATTGAAGACGAACTTCAATATCCTGGTCATATAAAAGTGACAGTTGTTCGTGAGACTAGAGCAATTGAATACGCAAAATAATAAATAAAAACATAATTAACTTATGAAATAACTGCTAGCAGAGAAGTAAAACTTTGTTGGCAGTTATTTTTAGTTTGTGAAAAATAATGTGATTTTTAACACATTGAGAAAGTATCAATATATGATGGGAAATCGCTCTTTTTTGAATTAACATACCTTATTAGTAATGATTTTGTAATAGCTGAAAAAAAATGAAAAATGATGTGCGTGACAGGCTACAAACTCAGATTATGTAAATCGTATCGTCAGGCAAGTATAGCACAATCAAAATTGTAAATGTTTAAATTAAAAAAGAGATTGGGAAGTCATTTTTTGACTATATAAATGAGTCTGAAACATCATTGATATCCCAGACTCATTGTTTTGAAACTAAGCATTATATCTTAGTCTTTGTTATTCCTATGCGTTACGATTAGTTATTTTAACTCTAAGTCTACTTTCTGCAATTCTTTGATTACTTCAGCAGTGTCATAACAACTAGTGGAGATATTGGCATATCTTTCAGCAAGCCTATAAGCATTGATATATAACTCTAAGCTATCTTTAGCAATATCTTCCGGATTGTCACTATTTGCAGGGTTTGCAGAAACAACTAAGTCAGCAAAATGTTGTGGATCAATATTAATTGACATTTCTTACATACAACTCCTATTTTTTGAAATGATACTTAACTATAATATAAATATTACCACCAATCTGAAATTTAAAACAAAGTAATGTTTATGAATATTTATTAAAGAGCCTTTTCATCATAGATAATTTCAATTAAACTAACAGTAAGAGAGGATGACACGTAAATGAGAATTTTATTTATTGGGGATATTGTTGGCAAAATAGGTAGAGAAGCTATTTCAAACTATTTACCCAAGTTGAAACAAACTTATAAACCTACCGTTACAATAGTAAACGCAGAAAATGCAGCTCATGGTAAAGGTTTGACTGAAAAAATATATAAATCTTTACTAAGAGAAGGCGTTGATTTTATGACAATGGGAAATCATACATATGGTCAACGTCAAATATATGATTTTATAGAGAATGCCAATCGGATGGTTCGTCCAGCCAATTTTCCAGATGAAGCGCCTGGTGTTGGTATGCGCTTCATTCAAATTAATGAAATCAAATTGGCTATCATTAATTTACAAGGAAGAGCATTTATGCAAGACATTGACGATCCTTTTAAAAAAGCAGATGCATTAATAGCTGAAGCACAAAAAGAAACAGATTATATCTTTGTTGACTTTCATGCTGAGACTACTTCAGAAAAAAATGCAATGGGATGGTATTTAGATAATAGAGTTAGTGCTGTTGTTGGTACTCACACACATATCCAAACTTCAGATGAAAGAATATTACCTGGAGGCACTGGATATATTACAGATGTAGGGATGACTGGTTACTACGATGGTATACTTGGCATTAATCGTGAAGAAGTGATTACTCGCTTTATCACGAGCTTACCACAAAGACATGTCGTTCCTGATGAAGGTCGAAGTGTATTATCAGGTATAATTATAGATTTAAATAAAGATGGTAAAACAAAACGTATAGAACGTATTCTTATTAATGATGACCATCCTTTTAAATAATCGTCCATTAGTATGAATTTTTAATTAAACCGCTCTTTTCATAGTAAAAGCGTGGTTTGTTTTGGTATGATGAAATATGAATTATTATAACCACTAGGAGGCTAGATGATATGAAATCTCAAGTATCATGGAAAGTGGGCGGACAACAAGGTGAAGGTATTGAATCAACAGGTGAAATCTTTGCCACTGCTATGAACCGTAAAGGATACTATTTATACGGATATCGTCATTTTTCAAGTAGAATCAAAGGCGGTCATACAAATAACAAAATTAGAGTATCAACATCACCAGTGCATGCAATTAGTGATGATTTAGATATATTAATCGCATTCGATCAAGAAACAATCGAATTGAATCACCAAGAAATGCGTAAAGATAGTGTGATTATTGCTGATAGTAAAGTTAAACCAGAAAAGCCCGAACATTGTGAAGCACAATTGGTTGCGCTTCCTTTTACTGCTACTGCGAAAGAATTAGGCACGACTTTAATGAAAAATATGGTCGCTGTTGGTGCAACATGTGCCGTAATGAACTTAGATATCTCAGATTTCGAGACACTTATCACCAATATGTTTACTAAAAAAGGTGATAAAGTTGTAGAAATGAATATTGAAGCATTGAATGAAGGTTATCGATTAATGAACGAGCAATTAAGTACTGTTGATGGTGATTTTGTTTTAGAAACAACAGAAGGCACACCACACCTATATATGATAGGCAATGATGCGATAGGTTTAGGTGCGCTGTCAGCCGGTTCAAGATTTATGGCAGCATATCCTATTACACCAGCATCTGAAATTATGGAATATATGATTGAAAACTTACCTAAAGTTGGAGGTACTGTTGTACAAACAGAAGATGAAATCGCTGCAGCAAATATGGCAATTGGCTCCAACTATGCTGGCGTACGTGCATTTACAGCAAGCGCTGGACCTGGTCTTTCACTCATGATGGAAGCCATTGGCCTATCTGGTATGACTGAAACACCATTTGTTGTTATTAATACACAACGCGGAGGTCCATCCACTGGATTACCTACCAAGCAAGAACAATCAGACCTTATGCAAATGATTTACGGTACTCATGGTGATATACCTAAAATAGTAGTAGCACCTACTGATGCTGAAGATGCATTTTATCTTACAATAGAAGCTTTCAATCTTGCTGAAATGTATCAATGCCCTGTAATCATTTTAAGTGATTTACAATTGTCATTAGGTAAACAAACTGTAGAATCATTAGATTATAATAAAATCGAAATAAATCGTGGAGAAACGATTCAATCAGATATAGAAAGAGATGAAGATGATAAAACATACTTCAAGCGTTATGCGTTGACTGAAAGCGGTGTCTCTCCTAGACCAATCCCTGGCGTTAAAGGGGGCATACATCATGTTACGGGTGTGGAACATAATGAAGAAGGTAAGACAAGTGAAGCAGCTGATAACAGACAACAACAAATGGATAAACGTATGCGAAAAACAGAGCATCTATTGATTAATGATCCTGTTGAAAATGATGCGTTTCATGAAGCAGCAGATATACTTTATTTAGGTTTCATTTCTACTAAAGGCGCGATTCAAGAAGGTAAAGAAAGATTAGAGCACCAAGGTTTGAAGATTAACCATTTACAAATTCGACAATTACATCCATTCCCAAGCAAAACGATACAAGAAGCGGTTGATAAAGCTTCAAAAGTTGTAGTTGTTGAACATAATTATCAAGGTCAACTTTCAAATATATTAAAAATGAATGTGAACGTTGGAGACAAGTTAATTAACCAAACGAAATATGATGGTACGCCATTCTTACCAAATGAAATAGAATCCAAAGGATTAGAAATTGCCAAAAATTTAAAGGAGTTGGTATAAGTGGCAACATTTAAAGATTTTAGAAATAATGTGAAGCCCAATTGGTGCCCTGGTTGTGGAGATTTTTCTGTTCAAGCAGCGATTCAAAAAGCAGCTGCAAATGTTGGACTAGAACCTGAAGAAGTTGCAATTATAACAGGTATCGGGTGCTCAGGTCGCTTATCTGGTTACGTTAATTCATATGGTGTTCATGGCATTCACGGCCGTTCATTACCATTAGCACAAGGTGTGAAAATGGCTAATAAAGACTTAACAGTTATTGCTTCCGGTGGTGATGGTGACGGTTATGCGATTGGTATGGGACATACGATTCATGCACTACGTAGAAATATGAATATGACATATATAGTGATGGATAACCAAATCTATGGTTTAACAAAAGGACAAACATCACCATCTTCAGCACAGGGTTTTGTGACTAAATCTACGCCAAAAGGCAATATTGAGAAAAATGTTGCGCCATTAGAGCTTGCATTGTCTTCAGGTGCAACATTTGTTGCTCAAGGCTTTTCTAGTGATATCAAAGGATTAACTAAAATGTTGGAAGATGCAATTAATCATGATGGTTTTTCATTCGTTAACGTATTCTCTCCATGTGTGACATACAATAAAGTAAACACTTATGATTGGTTTAAAGAAAATCTTACCAATATTGATGAAATTGAAGATTTTGATACGACCGACAAACAAAAAGCGACTCAAAAAGTTTTAGAATATAATTCATTACTTAAAGGTATCGTATACCAAGACACAGAAACACCTTCCTATGAATCTCAAATTGAAGAAATAGAAGGCACAGCACTAGCCAAAAAAGATATTCACCTTGATGAACAACAATTCAAAGACTTAACAAAACAATTTGTATAGTAGTTTATCTACTTAAATAGTAATCAAAAGTGTAAAATAACTAGCTGATCACAAAAAGATGATTTTCATAGAAAAATCATTGTTTTATATTTGTGGATCAGCTATTTTTATATATAAACATTAAAAGTGGAGGCATAGAGAAAAATGGTTGATCATTTTGTGACAATGAAGGAATTGCTAGCATACACACACGAAGGTGAAGATTGGGAAATTCAAACGCGTGAAAGAGATTCACCTGTGCTTGTTACTGCTGTCCATGGAGGGGCTATAGAAAGAGGTACCACTGAAATTGCACAATATTTAAGTGAAATAGGAAATTTCAGTTTTTATAGTTTTAAAGGTGTAAGAAAAAATAAAAATAATGAACTTCATGTTACGTCAACTCATTTTGATGAACCTAAATTAAAAAAGATTGTGAGCGAACATGCCCAAGTTATATCTATTCATGGTTGTATGGGTGAGAAAAATGAAGTGTATATCGGTGGTAGAGATGAAGTGTTAATTACGCACATAAAACAAGTATTAAATGAAGCAGGATTCATTATAAAGGATGCACCATCTCATATTTCTGGTAAACAACAAGATAACTTTGTCAATTGTGGCAAGAATGGTATGGGAGTACAGTTAGAATTGACCGTTAACTTTAGGAAGCAATGTTTTGTTAATAAAAAATTTAATCTAAAAGATCGAGAAGATCGTTCAAATTGGTCAACTTATTTAAAAGAATTTTCGGAAGCAATGATTAAGGCAATCACATACCATAAATAGTTAACTGCAAATTGCTCAGAAGCAAATGTAAAAATTTTGTTAATAAACTAGCAAAAACTTAACAGTGATTTAAGATAGTGGACGCTAAAGTGTGGTAAATAAAAAAGTACATTTATATAGGAGGTGGAATATGTCTGATCGATTTAAGTCTATGACGGAATTAATGGATCTTACAGAGGAAAATACGGATTGGATCATTAATACTATTGAGCGAAATAGCAATGTTATAATAACTGCAATTCACGGAGGAGCTATTGAACCTGCTACTACCGAATTGGCGGAATTAACAGCTGAGAAAGGTGGTTTTGACTACATTACTTTTAAAGCAATTAGAACAAAAGCTAATGCAGAATTACATGTGACCTCCAGAAACTATGATGAACCTAAATTAATGAAAATGATTGCTAATAATCCATACGCCATCGCTATACATGGTTGTAAAGGTGAAGATGAAACTATTTATATGGGTGGTAAAGACGAGCAATTAATGGATGCAATGACAGAAGAATTTGAAAAACTAGAGATAGATGTCAGACAAGCGCCATCACATATGTCTGGTGCACATGATGACAATATTATTAATTGTTGTAAAACTGAAAAAGGTGTACAACTCGAATTAACCTCAGGAATAAGAAAAAAATTGTTTGAAAATGGACGCTATAATAAAAAAAGTAGAGAAAACAGCAGTAATTGGACTCAGTTTATGTATGATTTTGCACAAGCAATCATTAATGCGACTAAAAACATTGCATAATATTGAAAAGGAAAATCTAATAAGTTATTATAGATTTATTATATCTATAATAGGAAGATGATGAATTTATGAAATTTTCAAAAGCGACTGATTATGCTTTACACGCATTGTTATTTATGGTTAATAACCAAGGGGACCAAAAAAAGATTCCTGTACAAGATTTAGCATCAGTTTTAAGTGTTTCTACAACTTACTTATCAAAAGTACTGACACGTTTAGTAAAAAGCAATATCATTTCTGCTAGTAGTGGTGCTAAAGGTGGGTATCAATTAAAAAATGGTTGGGATTCAGTATCTATTTATGATGTCATAATTACGATTGATGGGAAGCAAAGTTTATTAGAAGACTCCTTTAATCACGATGAAGGTTGCCCGATTAAAGCTATAATGGAAGATGCTGAAACAACATTGATAACAACATTGAAACAAAAAAAATTAACAAGTTTAGATAAAAATAGAACAAGTAAATGAATTTATAGTATAGAAATAGGAAATGATAAACTATTTCTATACATTATTTTAAATTTATTATAGATATTAAAAATCTTTAATATATGTATAAATAAAAGGAATGGAATTTGAAGATAGTAGTCTTATACAAATAGAAAGTGCATTTACACAAATGATGTTTAACACCGAATTCGATTTCTTTAAATAATATAGAGCTACACCTTGATAAACAAGGAAAATCTAATCGAGATTTTATGGAAAAACTAATATTAATAGGTTGTATGTAGCTAGAGTGGTTAAAGATAACTTTGTTAGTCAATTAATTGATGCTGCTGCGAATGGAAGGAACATTGCTAAAAATATGATGATGGATCTTATAGATGAAACCTATCGATAAACAAAGCTTTAGAATTCTATACCTTAGGTTAATGTTTTGGTAAACTGAAGATAAGTAAAATTTAAGGGGTTGAATAAGTATGAATGATACTTTAATGAGCGTACAAATTATTCCAAAAACTACTAATGGTGAAGACGTTATACCTTACGTAGATGAAGCAATTAAAGTGATAGATGATTCTGGTTTAGAATATCGCGTTGGACCACTAGAAACAACTGTGCAAGGTGAAATGAATGAATGCTTAATATTGATTCAAAAGCTTAATGAGCGAATGGTAGAACTAGAAATACCAAGTACCATCAGTCAAGTAAAATTTTATCATGTTCCTGAAGGTATCACGATTGAAACATTAACTGGAAAATACGATGAAATCTAAGTGATTGTCATGTTAGTTAGATATTGGCTATTGATGTTATAAAGATAAAATTAAATTGTTAACTATTTAAGGTACATCGTTAATTTAGTTAAATTTACTAAATAATACAGAAGTACCTTATTTTTTGTGGGTAAAACCAAGGATAGTTTTATATGAAAATATTATAATAGTAAGAGGTACACTTAAAGATAATTCGATTTTTCACGATGATTTAACTACATATTTCTGTTATCGACCAATATATATATAAGTAAAAGGAGTTTTTGTTATATAAATTTTTAAATCAAAGTTGATTATTGTATATGACTTTTGCACTTTAGTGCTAAATTTAATATAATGAAATAATGATTATAGATAAAGTTATAGAACTTTGAACGACTCGATTGTTAAACAGCGAGATAGAATCTATTTTAAAGCGTTTGTTCTTAGTTTTTATGATATAGAAAGGGTTTTGTTAGCGTGAATGAAGAACAAAGAAAGCAAACTTCTATAGATGTGTTGGCCGAACGCGATAAGAAGACAAAAGATTATAGTAAGTATTTTGAGCATGTATACCAACCACCAAGTTTAAAAGAAGCACGTAAACGTGGTAAAGAAGAAATACATTATAATCGCGATTTTCAAATTGATGAAAAATATCGTGATATGGGTAAAGGGAAGACATTTTTAATAAAAACATATGGTTGTCAAATGAATGCGCATGATACAGAAGTCATGGCAGGTATTTTAAGTGCTTTAGGTTATCAAGCAACGGAAGAGATAAATGAAGCGGATGTTATATTAATTAATACTTGTGCAATTCGTGAAAATGCAGAAAATAAAGTGTTTAGTGAGATTGGCAATTTAAAACACTTAAAAAAAGAAAAACCTGAAACGGTCATTGGTGTTTGTGGTTGTATGTCGCAAGAAGAATCAGTCGTCAATAAAATATTAAAATCATATCAAAACGTGGATATGATTTTCGGTACTCATAATATACACAGACTGCCTGAAATACTTGAAGAAGCTTATCTATCGAAAGCAATGGTAGTGGAAGTTTGGTCTAAAGAAGGCGATGTAATTGAAAATTTACCTAAGGTCAGAAAAGGCAATATAAAAGCATGGGTAAATATCATGTATGGTTGTGACAAATTCTGTACATACTGTATTGTGCCATTTACACGAGGAAAAGAGCGGAGTAGAAGGCCACAAGATATTATTGATGAAGTTAGAGATCTAGCACGTCAAGGATATCAAGAAGTTACATTATTAGGTCAAAACGTTAATTCATATGGCAAAGATATTGATGGATTGGAATATGGACTTGGTGATTTACTTGAAGATATTTCGAAAATAGATATTCCGAGAGTACGTTTCACTACGAGTCACCCATGGGATTTTACTGATCGTATGATAGAAGTGATTGCTAACGGTGGGAACATAGTGCCGCATGTTCATTTGCCTGTACAATCAGGAAATAATGCTGTACTTAAAATTATGGGACGTAAATATACAAGAGAAAGTTATTTAGATTTAGTAGATCGTATTAAGTCTAAAATACCTGACGTTGCTTTAACAACAGATATTATTGTTGGTTATCCAAACGAAACAGCAGAACAATTTGAAGAAACATTAACTCTTTACGATGAAGTAGCATTTGAACATGCATATACGTATATCTATTCACAAAGAGATGGCACGCCAGCGGCTAAAATGAAAGACAACGTACCTTTAGAGGAAAAAAAGGCTAGACTACAACAGTTAAATAAAAAAGTAGCTTATTATTCTGAACAAGCTATGACACAATATGAAGGACAAACGGTTCAAGTTCTATGTGAAGGTGCTAGTAAGAAAGACGATACTGTACTCGCGGGTTATACAAATAAAAATAAACTTGTTAACTTTAAGGCGCCTAAAGAAATGATCGGAAAAATTGTTGATGTAAAAGTTGATGAAGCAAAACAATTTTCGTTAAATGGTACATTTTTAGGAGCTAGTGAAAAAGCAGTGGTGACACAATAATGTATGAAAAATATGAAATATTAGCTGAAGCAGATAAACTCAGCCAACGTATTCAATCATTAGACACTGTCAAAGAATATCAAGCGATTGAACAGCAAATTCATCATAATAAAAATATTGAGACACGCATGAAAGACTTGAAAAAAACACAGAAACAGTCTGTTAATTTACAAAATTATGGTAAACATCAGGCATTACGTCAATCTGAAGATAAAATTCAAGATATTGAGCAAAATATCAATGTTATACCTATTGTTGAAGAATTTAGAGAATCACAAACAGAAGCGAATGACTTATTGCAAATGATGATCAGTACGATGTCAAACCGTTTAAATGAAATTCAACAAGATAAAGATTGATACGTAATCCACTTGTAGAAAGGAAATGAACAATATGAAAACAAGAAAATTAACACTAACTGCGATATTGATTGCTATTAATGTAGTGTTAAGTAGCATTGTTGTTATACCTTTAGGGCCTATTAAAGCGGCACCTATTCAACATTTAATCAATGTTATATGCGCGGTATTTGTGGGACCTTGGTTTGGTTTGGCACAAGCGTTTATATCTTCGTTGTTAAGAATGCTATTTGGCACCGGTAGTTTCTTTGCATTTCCTGGAAGTATGGTTGGCGTATTATTAGCAAGTGGTTTTTACTATTATCGAAAACATATTTTTATGGCAGCAGTAGGTGAAGTTATAGGTACAGGTATCATTGGTAGTATCATGTGCATACCTTTAGCTTGGTTATTAGGCTTTAATAATTTTGCTGTAAAGCCTTTAATGATAGCTTTTATTGTATCAAGTGTGATTGGTGCAATGATTAGTTACATCGTTTTAATGATTATGAAAAGAAAAGGTATTTTAAAACGCTTCTTATAAATATGTAAATATGAAAAGGTTAAGTTTCATTACTTTTAACATATAAAAGAATTAATTATAATGTAGATTTGTAATTAACTATTTGTATGTGCAAATGAGACTTAATCTTTTTTTTATAAATTTTATATATCAATCAGCGAATTAATGAAGTTTTTATATCAATCTGACCCTGTAAGCATAAGCGTAAAAGCTAAAGTTATGTTAAAATTTAAGAGTTAAATGGACAATAAAATCTCAGGAAAATGGTTTGAGAGTACAAAACGATAAAGTAGTAAAATTCCTGATATAAAGCATAAATATCAATCAGATGAACAATTGAAAAGTCATCTGATTTAATGATTTACCATACATAAGTAATGATTTATTTAATGTATTTTAAATTATAGTGAGAAACTAATAGAAGGATTGTGAAAGATTAAATGACTAACCAAACGCCAATGATGCAGCAGTATTTAAAAATAAAATCACAATATCAAGATTGTTTACTATTTTTTAGATTAGGCGATTTTTATGAAATGTTTTTTGAAGATGCGAAAGAAGCATCTAGAGTTCTAGAAATAACATTAACGAAACGGGATGCTAAAAAAGAAAATCCCATTCCTATGTGCGGTGTACCTTACCATTCAGCAGATGGCTATATCGAAACATTAATTAATAATGGATATAAAGTTGCTATTTGCGAGCAAATGGAAGACCCTAGACAAACAAAGGGAATGGTAAAACGTGAGGTAGTTAGAATCGTTACGCCTGGTACGGTTATGGATCAAGGCGGCGTAGATGAAAAACAAAACAATTATATTTTGAGCTTTGTACAAATAAATGATTGTTATGCACTAAGTTATTGTGATGTGTCTACAGGAGAACTTAAAGTAACATCTTTTAACGATCAAGCTACATTAATTAATGAAATAACAACAATTAATCCAAATGAAATCGTGGTAAATGCGCAAATAGATGAGGGATTAAAACGTCAAATTAGTTTGACAACTGAAACAATTACAGTATTGAATGAAATATCAAATGCAGAATATGCAGTTAATACAAGTAATGATCAATCTTTATATAATGCGACTCAGTTATTACTTGATTATATTTTCCATACGCAAAAACGAGATCTATCTCATATAGAAACTGTTGTAAAATATGAAGCAGTAGATTTTATGAAAATGGACTTTTATGCAAAACGTAATTTAGAATTGACAGAAAGCATACGCCTAAAAAGTAAAAAAGGAACATTGCTATGGTTGATGGATGAAACTAAAACGCCTATGGGGGCAAGAAGATTAAAACAATGGATTGATAGACCGTTAATCCATAAAAACCAAATTGAATCTCGGCTAGATACAGTTGAGCAATTTATTGACTTTTTTATAGAGAGAGACACTTTGAGAGAACATCTTAATCAAGTATATGATATCGAGCGTTTAGTCGGCCGTGTAAGTTATGGAAATGTAAATGCTAGAGATTTAATTCAGTTAAAACATTCAATTTCTGAGATACCCAATATTAAACAATTATTAGATGGTTTAGATACAGAAACCACTGAACAATTTAAAGCACTTGAACCTTTAGATGAATTGTTAACATTATTAGAAAATAGTTTGAAAGAAGAGCCACCTATCTCTGTTAAAGAAGGTGGATTATTCAAAAAAGGATTTAATCAGGAGCTTGATGAGTATTTAGAAGCATCGAAGAATGGTAAATCTTGGTTGGCTGAACTGCAGACAAAGGAACGTCAACGCACTGGTATTAAATCACTGAAGATTAGTTTTAACAAAGTCTTTGGATATTTTATTGAAATTACAAGAGCCAACTTGCAAGGTTTTGATCCTTCTGCATATGGTTATCATCGTAAACAAACTTTATCAAATGCAGAACGATTTATTACGGATGAATTAAAAGAAAAAGAAGATATTATTTTAGGTGCTGAAGATAAAGCGATTGAATTAGAATATCAATTATTTGTGCAATTGAGAGAGCAAATAAAAACGTATACAGAGCGCTTGCAAAAACAAGCGAAAATTATTTCAGAATTGGATTGTTTACAAAGTTTTGCAGAAATAGCGCAAAAATACAATTATGCAAGACCTGCATTTAGTGAAGACAAAACACTTAAATTAACAAATTCAAGGCATCCAGTTGTAGAACGTGTCATGGATCACAACGACTATGTGCCAAATGATTGTAAACTAGATCAAGATACGTTTATTTATTTAATCACAGGACCTAATATGTCAGGGAAATCTACTTATATGAGACAAGTTGCAATCATAAGTATTATGGCACAAATGGGCGCATACGTACCTTGTGAAGCAGCTGTATTACCAGTTTTTGATCAAATATTTACAAGAATTGGAGCTGCAGATGATTTAGTTTCTGGTAAAAGTACATTTATGGTTGAGATGTTGGAAGCACAAAAAGCTCTTGCTAATGCTACAGAAGATAGTTTAATTATTTTTGATGAAATAGGTAGAGGTACCTCTACTTATGATGGATTGGCTTTGGCACAAGCTATGATTGAATTCGTTGCACATACTTCTCATGCCAAGACATTATTCTCTACACATTACCACGAATTAACAACTTTAGATCAGTCGTTATCTTCGTTGAAAAATGTTCATGTTGCAGCAAATGAATACAATGGTGAGCTTATCTTCTTACATAAAGTTAAAGATGGAGCTGTCGATGATAGTTATGGTATCCAAGTAGCGAAGTTAGCACATTTACCAGAAGCAGTTATCTCACGCGCACAAGTAATTCTAGATGCATTTGAACAAAATAATAATCAAGAACAAACGACAAATGAAAAAGTTAATGTTATTAAAACAGGTGTGGAAGCACAATCTTTAGAAAAACCAATAGTAGCAGAAAATGATTACAACTATAGCGATGACAAACAAGAACATAACAGCTACCAATTTGAACAAGCAGCTTTTGATTTGTTTGATTATCCAGCAGCACAAAGTGAAATAGAGAATGAAATTAAGCAATTAAATTTATCGAATATGACACCGATAGAAGCCCTAGTAAAACTTAGTGAATTACAGAATCAGTTAAAGTAGAGGTGAGGTCATTCAATGGGTAAAATAAAAGAATTACAGACATCTTTAGCAAATAAAATAGCAGCTGGTGAAGTAGTGGAAAGACCTGGATCAGTTGTGAAAGAACTATTAGAAAATGCAATTGATGCACAAGCAACAGAAATAAATATAGAGGTTGAACAATCAGGCGTCGCTTCTATACGTGTTGTTGACAACGGTACTGGTATTGAAATCGATGATTTAGATTTAGTATTCCATCGTCACGCAACAAGCAAATTGGATGCAGATGATGATCTGTTCCATATTCGTACATTAGGCTTTCGTGGAGAGGCATTAGCTAGTATTTCATCAGTTTCTAAGGTAACATTGAAAACATGCACAGATAATCAAGAAGGCCAAGAAATTTATGTGGAAAATGGTGAGGTTTTAAATCGAAAACCAGCTAAAGCAAAAAGAGGCACAGATATTTTAGTGGAGTCACTATTTTATAATACGCCAGCACGATTAAAATATATTAAGAGTCTATATACCGAACTAGGTAAGATAACAGATATAGTAAATCGTATGGCCATGAGTCATCCTGATATACGTATTTCGCTTGTGTCTGATGGTAAAACAATTATAAAAACAAATGGATCTGGTAGAACAAATGAAGTGATGGCTGAAATTTATGGTATGAAAGTTGCTAAAGACTTAGTACATGTTACAGGGGATACAAGTGATTATCATTTAGATGCTTATTTTGCGAAACCTGAACATTCTAGAAGTAATAAGCATTATATTTCTATCTTTATTAACGGGAGATATATTAAGAATTTCTTGTTAAATAAAGCGATTTTAGAAGGTTATCATACTTTATTAATGGTTGGTCGTTACCCAATATGTTATATCAATATTGAAATGGATCCGATATTGGTAGATGTCAATGTCCATCCAACTAAATTAGAGGTAAGATTATCAAAAGAAGACCAGCTTTTTGAATTAATCGTTAACAAAATTCGTGAAGCTTTTAAAGATCGCATTTTAATTCCTCAAAATGATATGGATAAAATGACGAAGAAAAACAAGGTATTAAACCAATTTGAGCAACAGAAAATGGATTTTGAAAAACGTCAACAACAAAATAACTTTGAGCAAAATATTGAGCAAACAGCTGATTCAAACATGCATAATGAAAATGACACAAGTGTAGAAAATGAAGCATCTTATATAAATCAACACGATGGTGAACAAAATCGTATTCAAGAATCACAAAATGATTATAAGAAAATACAAAATGAACTACTTTATGATTTTGAAACAACAAATAGTGATTCTACTGATAATGAAGTCTCAGTTGAAGATAATAGTGATGAGGATATTAAAGGTCGCGTGAGTGCTTCACCAACTCGTCGAATACCCTACATGGAAATTGTTGGACAAGTCCACGGTACCTATATTATCGCTCAAAATGAAAATGGTATGTTTATGATTGACCAACACGCAGCTCAAGAAAGAATAAAGTATGAATATTTCAGAGAAAAAATTGGTGATGTTGTAAATGAAAGTCAAAATTTATTAATCCCGTTAACTTTCCATTTCTCAAAAGATGAATTAATGATTATTAATCAGTATAAAGATGAATTAGATAAGGTAGGCGTGCATTTAGAACCATTTGGCGGACATGATTATATTGTAGATAGCTATCCTGTTTGGTTTCCGAAAGAAGAAGCAGAAGAAATCATCAAAGATATGATTGAATATGTATTAGAACATAAAAAAGTCGACGTTAGAAAAATTCGTGAAGAAGCTGCGATTATGATGAGTTGTAAAAAATCAATTAAGGCTAACCACTATCTAAAAAATAATGAAATGGCAGATTTAGTCAATCAGTTGAGAGAGACTGAAGATCCATTCACCTGTCCGCATGGAAGACCCATTATTATTAATTTCTCAAATTATGAATTAGAACGTCTATTTAAACGTATTGTCTAAGGAGGAATTCATGTTGAAACCGCATATTTTACCTGCAGTTCGCTCAATGAAAGATTTAGAAAAATTAACGATGACAGATTATAAGGAATGTGTCATGTTAGATGCGCATATTGGGCATGTTAAAAGCATCATGGGTCTATTAAACAAGAATAATATTGAAACATACATGCATATCGATTTAATCAAAGGTATGAGCCATGATGAATTCGCGTGTGAATACATTATTCAAAATTATCATCCTAAAGGCATCGTTTCAACCAAGACAAAAGTAATTAACAAAGCAAAATCACTAAATACAACAACTGTGTTCAGAGTATTTGTATTAGATAGCCATGCATTATCTAGAAGTATTGAATTGATTAAGCGTGTAGAACCAGATTTTGTGGAAGTTTTACCGGGTATTGCTACAAAAGCCATACGTATCATTAACGAAGAAACGAATACTGCTGTAATTGCTGGCGGACTCATTAACAGTAAAGAAGAAGTAGACATTGCAGTTTCAAATGGTGCAAAATATATTACAACTAGTGATCGATCGTTATGGTGATCTAACCAGATGATATAACTAAAACAATAAAAGTTAAGTATTTTGATATCATCAATATATTTGTGAACGATCACCATGAACGAGTATAGGGAGTTGTTGATAATGATAAAACCAATGCAATTAAAAGAAGGAGACACTGTGGCGATTGTGTCTCTTTCTTCTGGTTTAGCAGGTGAAAGTGATATATTATGGCGAACGCGACAAGGCATTCATCGTTTGGAAAGTGAATTTGGTTTAAAAGTCAAAGTAATGCCCCATGCACTCAAAGGTGTAACGTTTATTCACGATCACCCAGAATGTAGAGCGAAAGATTTAAATGAAGCAGTAAAAGATCCAGAAGTTAAAGCTATTATTAGTTGTATTGGTGGAGAAGATGCGATACGCATTTTGCCTTATGTGGATTTGCAGGCAATTACCACAAATCCTAAAATATTCAGTGGTTATTCAGATACAACTACAGTACATTTGATGTTTTATAAAATGGGGATAGTTAGTTTTTATGGGCAGGCATTACTTACTGATTTTGCAGAAAATATTGCAATGGATACATATACTGTAGAGAATATTAACAAGTGTTGGTTTAATACAAATAAAATTGGAACAATAGAACCAGCATTTTATATACGACCATACGGATTAAAGTGGGATATAAAAAATAAAAACAGGTGTAGACCTGAAATAGTCCAAAATGGATACGAAATATTAAATGGTAATAACAAAGTAAGCGGCCATCTTTTAGGCGGGAATCTAGAAACTTTTGTTGACTTATGTCATACTTCAATATTTCCTGAAATTGAGGCTTTTAATGGGGCAATATTATTTTTAGAAACATCGGAAGACACACCGACACCGGAAATGTTTACTGAATATTTAGAGCAATTGCTAGAGCATGGTATTTTAAATCGTCTGAATGGCATGATTTTTGGCAAGCCATTTAACAATGTATATTATGAAAATTATAAAAGAGAAATATTTAAAATAATAAAAAAATGCAATAATCCTAAAATGGTTGTTTTTTATAATTTATCATTTGGTCACAATGAACCAAAACATGCGATTCCTTATGGGTTGATGGCACAAATTGATCCATTAACCAGTCAGTTTAGTATCGCTGAAAACAGTGTAGTATCCACTTAAGTTGTGACAACTTTTCTACAAAAACATTTGACAACGCTTACAACAACGGTGTAAGATAAACTCAAGTTAATATTTAGAACAGAGATGGGAGATTTCTACAGTAATTAAACCGGTGGTTCACAACTGGATATAATTGTAGGGGTCTCCCTGTCTTATTTTAGGAGGAGTCTTTATGAGTGTATATTTTGCTGAATTTTTGGGAACAGCAATACTTGTACTATTTGGGGGAGGCGTTGTTGCAAACGTCAACTTAAAAAGAAGTAATGGGAATGGCGCAGATTGGATCGTTATTGCTACAGGTTGGGGATTAGCAGTTACTATGGGAGTGTACGCGGTAGGTAATATATCGGGTGCGCATTTAAATCCAGCAGTGACTTTAGCATTTGCAATGGATGGCGCAGTTAATTGGTCTATGGTACCTGGTTATATCATCTGTCAAATCCTTGGTGGTATTGTGGGTGGTGCATTAGTTTGGCTAATGTATTTAGCTCAATGGAAAGCAACAGAAGATCAAGGTACAAAATTAGCTGTATTTTCTACAGCTCCTGCCATTAAGAACTATTTTGCAAACTTTATGAGTGAAATTATTGGCACAGCTATTTTAACAATGGGGCTTTTATTCATCGGTATGAATAAAATTGCTGATGGACTAAATCCATTAATTGTCGGTAGTTTAATCGTTGCAATTGGTTTAAGCCTAGGTGGTCCTACAGGTTATGCAATTAACCCAGCGCGTGATTTAGGTCCGCGTATTGCACATGCAATTCTACCAATCTCTGGCAAAGGCGATTCTAATTGGTCCTATGCAATTGTACCAGTGTTAGGCCCTGTGACTGGTGGTATGATTGGTGCGGTGATTTATAGACTGTTTTATAAAGGTGCATTTGATACAATGTCAGTGGTTGCAATCGTATTATTAATCATCACACTTATTTTAGGTGTCGTATTAAATAAAGCGAAAAATGCTAAAGGTATTGAATCGATATATTAATTAAGTTTAATTTATTTGTATTTACGTTAAAATATAACTAGATATTATTATCATTGGATTAATATAAAATTATTAGTTGAGTGAACTAATAAAAAAAGGGTACAGAAAAGTATGTATATCAATGTGAATTACATATGTAATTCGTGTTATGAACATTAGAAGAGGGAGCTAATAATTATGGAAAAATATATTTTGTCAATCGACCAAGGCACTACGAGTTCTAGAGCAATTCTGTTTGATCAAGACGGAAAAATCAAAGGCGTTGCACAACGTGAATTCAAACAATATTTTCCAAAATCAGGCTGGGTAGAACATGATGCTAATGAAATTTGGACGTCTGTTTTAGCTGTTATGGCTGAAGTTTTAAATGAAGAAAACGTTGGTGCAGATCAAATTGCTGGTATTGGTATTACAAACCAACGTGAAACTACGGTAGTGTGGGATAAGAAAACATCAAGACCGGTATATCATGCAATTGTTTGGCAATCACGTCAAACACAAGGCATCTGTCAAGAATTAAAAGAACAAGGTTTAGAAGATAAATTCAGAGAAAAAACAGGTCTCTTATTAGATCCGTATTTCGCTGGGACAAAAGTTAAATGGATTCTTGATAATGTAGAAGGTGCAAGAGAAAAAGCTGATAATGGAGATTTATTATTCGGTACAATTGATTCATGGCTAGTGTGGAAATTATCTGGTGGCAAAGCACATATTACAGATTATACAAATGCAAGCCGTACATTGATTTATAATATCCATGATTTAGAATGGGATCAAGAATTATTGGATATATTAGAAATTCCAAACACTATGTTACCTGAAGTTAAAGAGTCTAGTGAAGTTTATGCAAATACCATTGATTATCATTTCTTTGGACAAGAAATACCAATTGCTGGTATTGCAGGTGACCAACAAGCAGCATTATTTGGTCAAGCTTGTTTTGAACGTGGAGATGTAAAAAACACCTACGGTACAGGTGGCTTTATGTTGATGAATACAGGTGAAGAAGCTGTAGCATCTAAAAGCGGTTTGTTAACAACAATCGCTTACGGACTAGATGGAAAAGTTAATTATGCACTTGAAGGTTCTATCTTTGTTTCGGGTTCAGCCATTCAATGGTTACGAGATGGATTAAGAATGATTAATTCTGCACCACAATCAGAAAATTACGCAGAACGTGTAGAATCTACAGAAGGTGTTTACGTTGTGCCTGCATTCGTAGGCTTAGGAACACCATATTGGGATGCAGATGCACGTGGAGCAATCTTTGGTTTAACGCGTGGTACTGAAAAAGAACACTTTATCCGTGCTACATTAGAATCACTGTGTTATCAAACGCGTGATGTACTTGAAGCAATGGAAAAAGATTCTGATATTACAGTGAATAACCTGCGTGTTGACGGTGGTGCTGTTAAAAATAACTTTATTATGCAATTCCAATCTGATTTATTAAACGTGAGTGTTGAACGTCCAGAAATTAATGAAACAACAGCTTTAGGTGCTGCTTATTTAGCTGGTTTAGCTGTAGGTTTCTGGGATAATAAAGATGAAATTGCTAACCGTTGGAAACTAGAAAAAGAATTTAATCCAGATATGGAAGAAAAAGAAAGAAATAAATTATATAAAGGCTGGAAAAAAGCTGTAGAAGCAACGCAAGTCTTTAAGTTAGACGATGAATAAAGAATTAGACTTATCTAAGTTTCTTATGCTATAATAAGGGTAAGTTAATATTATCGAGATGAGAATTGAGAGACACTGTTCGTACAATTATATATGTATGGGATAGGTCTCTCTTTTTTTATTACTACTAGGAGGCGCTAGATTTTATGAGTTTATCAACTTTGAAAAGAGAGCAGATTAAGAAAGATTTAAAAAATGATACTTTTGACGTTGTCATTATCGGTGGAGGTATTACTGGTGCAGGTATTGCATTAGATGCAACACAAAGAGGTATGAAGGTTGCGTTAGTTGAAATGCAAGACTTTGCACAAGGTACAAGTTCACGTTCAACAAAATTAGTTCATGGTGGTTTACGTTACTTGAAGCAATTGCAAGTGGGCGTTGTAGCAGAAACTGGTCGTGAGCGTGCGATTGTATATGAAAATGGCCCTCATGTAACGACACCAGAGCGTATGTTATTGCCAATGCATAAAGGTGGTTCAATGGGTAAATTTACCACAGCTATTGGTTTAACAATGTATGACAGACTAGCAGGCGTAAAAAAATCAGAACGTAAAACAATGTTAAATGCTAAAGAAACGTTAGCGAAAGAGCCACTTGTTAAAAAATCAGGCTTAAAAGGCGGTGGATCTTACGTTGAATATCGTACTGACGATGCGCGTTTAACAATTGAAGTTATGAAACGTGCAGCTGAAAAAGGCGCAACAATAATTAACCATACGAAATCAGTACATTTCACATATGATTCAAATGAAAAGGTAAATGGTATTCATGCCGAAGACCAAATTACTGGCGAAACTTACCCAATTAAGGCTAAAAAAGTAATCAATGCGAGTGGCCCATGGGTAGATGAAGTACGTAGCGGTGATTATGCACGTAATAACAAACAACTGCGCTTAACAAAAGGTGTTCATATTGTTATAGATCAATCGAAATTCCCATTAGGACAAGCAGTATACTTTGATACTGAAAAAGATGGACGTATGATTTTTGCGATTCCTCGTGAAGGAAAAGCATATGTAGGTACAACAGATACGTTTTACGATAACGATAAAACGTCACCATTAGCAACGCAGGAAGATAGAGATTATTTAATCGACGCAATCAACTATATGTTCCCAGATGTAAATGTAGCTGATGAAGACATTGAATCATCATGGGCTGGTGTTAGACCATTGATTTTAGAAGAAGGTAAAGATCCTTCAGAAATTTCTCGTAAAGATGAAGTATGGGAAGGTAAGTCTGGTTTACTCACGATTGCTGGTGGTAAATTAACTGGTTATCGCCATATGGCATTAGAAATTGTGGACTTATTATCTAAACGCTTAAAATCAGAGTACGGTTTGAAATTTGATAAATGTGCTACAAAACACTTACCAATTTCTGGTGGAGATGTTGGTGGTAGTGCAAACTTTGATAACTTTATTGATAAAAAAGTTGAAGATGCCAAAGCTTATCAAATAGATGATGCAACAGCACGTCATTTTGCAACGAAATATGGTTCGAATGTAGAAGAATTATTCAAAATTGCTCAAACAGCACAATATCAAGAGTCTGGTTTACCATTAGATATTTATACAGAATTGATTTATTCTATTCAAAACGAAATGGTTCATCGTCCAACAGATTTCTTTATTCGTCGTACTGGTAAACTTTATTTCAAAATAGATGATGTTCTAAATTATAAAGATCAAGTGATTGATGTAATGGCTGAATTACTTGGCTACACAGATATTCAAAAAGACTTGTTTACAAAAGAACTTCAAACTGCAATTGATGAAGCACAAACGGGTAATAATCAACCTGCAGTTAAAGAATAAATTTAAATATTGTATGAATCTATCATTGAATGCTCATGTATATGAGTGAGTGGATTCAAACTATGAATAATAATTTCCCCCCTTCAAAGTAGACATTAAAAAAATGTAAGCTTTGAAGGGGGTTTTTATATCTAAGATATATAGAGCGACACAGGTTTTTTTACTTAGTTAGTTTTTAAAGATATAATGCATTTAA
Source organism: Staphylococcus sp. GDB9P120P (assembly GCF_017893435.1). Classification (NCBI taxonomy): domain Bacteria; kingdom Bacillati; phylum Bacillota; class Bacilli; order Caryophanales; family Staphylococcaceae; genus Staphylococcus; species Staphylococcus sp. GDB9P120P. Next base: position 536,338 of record NZ_JAESNB010000008.1, on the reverse strand, counting down.
TTTTACTAATAATTGCGTTGTAAAATGTAATAAAGCTTAATAGCATTGTATTTGAAAACAGTGTACTTTGAAGGTATATTGTATAATGTATGATGAATGAAACGAAACGTGATTTGGGGGTAAAACATGAGTGGAAATGAGTTTAAAATCACTGTTGCAGATGGGACAACTTTAGAAGTGAAATTGAATAAGGCGAAAAAAGATACGATTGGTGTTATTCACTTACTTCATGGCATGGCGGAACATATGGATAGATATGATGCGCTTGTTGAATCATTAAATCAACAAGGATATGATGTACTGCGACACAACCATAGAGGGCATGGTATAGATATAGAATCATATGAACGTGGTCACATTGATAGTATGGAGCAAACAGCTGACGATACTTTTGAGATTGCACAGACGTTGTATTCTGATTCTGTGCATACGCCATATATTATATTAGGGCATTCTATGGGTTCTATTATCGCTAGAATTTTCACACAAAAATATCCTGATGTTGCGCAAGGTATGATTTTATCAGGAACTATGCAGTACCCTAAATATCTAGGTAAACTCGTACAAATAGTTTTAAAACTTATCACTTTAATAACTGGAAAAAGACGGCGTTTAAAATGGTTAAACCAAATAATGTATAAAACCTTTAATAAAAATATAAAAAATAATAAATCGGAAAGTGATTGGTTATCCAGCGATGAACAAGAAGTAGAAAAATTTGAAAAAGACCCTTATACTGGATTTTTAGTCTCAAATCAATTGATTTTTGAAACAGTAAAATATATGTTACAGACAAGTAAATTAAAAAATATAAAAAAAATGAAACCAGATCTACCCATTTTACTTATTTCTGGAAAAGATGATGCGATAGGTAATTATGGCAAAGGGATTAGACATTTAGGGAAATTATATAAAAAAGGTAATATTCAACATATCACAGTACATTTATACAAAAATAAAAGACATGAAGTGTTATTTGAAAAAGATGCGACGACTACATGGCAACATATGTACGATTGGATAGAAAGACAAATTTTAAAAAAATATAACAGAGCAGATAAAGCATAGAGAGAGTTGATATAAGTGCAGAGCGATAAACCATTCATAATTGCATTAGTTGGTCCAACAGCTGTTGGTAAAACAGAATTAAGCATTGAATTGGCTAAAAAATTTAATGGTGAAATAATTAGCGGAGATTCCATGCAAGTATATAAATACATGGATATTGGAACAGCAAAAATAAAACAAGAAGAGATGGCTGATATACCTCATCATATGATAGATATTTTGGAACCTGATGAAACTTTTTCTGCATATGATTTTAAAAATAGAGCTCAAAATTTAATTAATGAAATCACGGTTAGAAATCATGTGCCTATCATAGTTGGTGGCACAGGCTTGTATATCCAATCATTAATCTATAATTATGCCTTCGAGGATGAAACGATATCTGAAGCACAACAAATTAAAGTCGATCATGCGCTAAAAGAAATAGATTCATTAACAAATGAAGCAATGCATGACTATTTAGCATCTATAGATAAAATTTCAGCTGATAATATACATCCAAATAACCGAAAAAGAGTTCGAAGAGCTATTGAATATTATTTAAAAACAAAAAAACTTTTAAGTTCACGCAAGAAAAACCAACAATATACAGAAAATTATGATACATTATTAATAGGGATAGAAATGTCACGCGAAACTTTATATCAAAGAATTAATAAACGTGTAGATATAATGTTGGAACGCGGATTACTAAATGAAGTGAAACAACTCGTTGAAGATGGTTTTGAAACTTGTCAAAGTATGCAAGCTATCGGATATAAAGAGATGTTACCTGTAATTAAAAATGAGGCTAGTCTAGCCGAAGCAACAAATAAATTGAAAAAGCATTCTAGAAATTATGCTAAAAGACAAATGACTTGGTTCAAAAACAAACTCGACGTAGTATGGTTAGATAGAGAGAAAATGTCACTTTCATTGATGTTAGATGAAGTTTCAGTCCAAATAAAGAAAAGGAGAACATAATATGAATACAACAGAAAACATCCAAGATAAATTCCTAGGACAATTTAAGGCTGATCAAACGAAAGTTATTGTATTTTTAGTAAACGGTTTTCAAATGAAGGGCATTATTGAAGATTATGATGACAATTTAGTTTGTTTATTAACACAAGGAAAGCAACATCTTATTTATAAACATGCTATCAGTACATTCACGCTTGATGATGCAGTAGAAGAAGTATAATATTAAAAAACAATTTATTTTGCATACTTTAAATGAAAAAGCTACACTTTGATATAAATTATCAAGTGTAGCTTTCTTATTATTTATAATAGTGCTTCAATATCTGCTTCAATTTGACTTGGTTTTTTTTGTGGTGCGTAACGATTGGTTACTTTACCTTCTCTATCAATTAAAAATTTAGTGAAATTCCATTTGATTTTTTCATTGAAAAATCCATTTTGTTGTTCTGTTAGGAATTGATATAATGGGTGTTGATTTTCTCCTTTGACATCAATCTTTTCATGCATTGGAAAAGATACGCCATAATTAATTTTACAGTTTTGAGTCGCTTCTTCACCGGTACCTGGCTCTTGACCTCCAAATTGATTACATGGAAAACCTAGTACAACAAATCCTTGGTCTTTATAGTTGTCGTATAAATGTTGTAATCCTTCAAATTGTGGTGTGAAACCACATTCACTAGCAGTATTAACAATTAGCAATACTTTGTTTTTATATTCTTCTAATTTGTATGTTTCACCATTTGATTTTTGAACTTCTATATCGTATATAGTCATATAGCGTCACCTCTTATTAATAATTTAACATAATTTGAGAAGATAGTCTTTATATAAACACTGTGATAAAATAGCAAAGAAAACTTTGAAAGAGGTGCATGTTATGAGCCAACAAACACATACGACTAAAAAGGAATTAGAATCAGCAATTTTAGTTGGAGTACAAGCTCAAACCGATGAAGTGTTTGATTTTGAATCAACAATGGAAGAATTAGCTTCATTGTCTGAAACATGCCAATTAAATGTACAAGCTGAATTTACTCAGAACAGACAACATTTTGATAATAAATATTACGTTGGAAAAGGTAAGTTAGAAGAAATTAAAGCATACGTAGAAATGAACGAAATAGATGTAGTAGTTGCTAATGATGAATTGACAACGGCACAGTCAAAAACATTAAATGGTAATTTGAATGTTAAAATTATCGACAGAACGCAACTGATTTTAGAAATTTTTGCACTTCGAGCACGAAGTAAAGAAGGTAAGTTACAAGTAGAATTAGCGCAATTAGATTATTTATTACCAAGACTTCAAGGTCATGGGCGTAGTTTATCAAGATTAGGTGGAGGCATTGGAACGAGAGGTCCTGGTGAAACTAAATTAGAAATGGACCGTCGTCATATTAGAACACGCATGAATGAAATAAAACATCAATTAGAAACAGTGGTTGAACATCGTGAGCGTTATCGTAATAAACGTGAACAAAATAATGTGTTTCAAGTAGCACTAATTGGTTATACAAACGCTGGTAAATCATCTTGGTTTAATGCATTAGCTAATGAAGCTACCTATGAGAAGAATTTACTTTTTGCTACTTTAGATCCTAAGACAAGACAAATTCAAATTAATGATGGATTTAATTTAATCATATCTGATACGGTTGGTTTTATTCAAAAACTACCAACTACACTTATCGCTGCGTTTAAATCTACATTAGAAGAAGCGAAAGGTGCAGATTTGTTGTTACATGTCGTAGATGCGAGTCATCCTGAATATCGTGTTCAGTATGATACAGTTAATCAAATTATAGGTGATTTAGAAATGGGGCATATTCCACAAGCTATTATTTTTAATAAAAAAGATTTACATGAAGGTACTGCCCCTACTACTAATTTACCATCAATTTTTGTTTCAAGTAAAAATGAAGCAGATGAAGAAAAAGTGAAACAATTACTTATTGAGCAAGTAAAATCTGCTTTGACTACTTATGAAGAAAATGTACCAAGTGCTGATGCCGATAGATTATATTTTTTAAAACAGCATACACTTGTCACTGAAATCAAATTTAATGAAACAGATGCAACATATACTGTAAAAGGTTTTAAAAAAGAATAGGAAGAAGAATTACGATGAAAAATACGAAGCAATTAATAGCAGAAACAGAAGCAAAACTAGAACCATATTTTAAAAAAATAGAAGAAATCGCTTATATCAATCAAGAAAAAGTGTTAGATGCATTCCATGCTGTTAAAGTAGCTGAAAGTGACTTACTGGGGACAACGGGTTATGGTTATGATGATATAGGTCGGGATCATTTAGAAGCGGTTTATGCACATGCATTTAAGGCAGAAGATGCATTAGTACGTCCCCAAATTATTTCTGGCACGCATGCGATCACGATTGCATTACAAAGTACTTTGAAATATGGGGATGAGTTATTGTATATCACTGGAGATCCTTACGATACGTTATTAGAAGTGATAGGTATTAATGGTAATGGTATAGAAAGTTTAAAAGAACACGGAATACTATATAATAAGGTTGACTTAAAGCATGGTGAAATTGATATTGATAAGGTATTGTCTAAAATATCATCGCAAACTAAGGTTATTGCTATTCAGCGTTCGAAAGGTTATGATCAACGACCATCCATAGATTTAACAAACATAGAAATCGCGATTCAAAAAATAAAAGCCAAATACCCTGAAATCATAATTTTTGTAGATAATTGTTATGGTGAATTTGTTGAAGAACGGGAACCTATAGAATGTGGTGCTGATTTAATGGCAGGTTCATTAATTAAAAACCCAGGTGGAGGTTTAGCTAAAATTGGTGGTTATATCGTAGGTAATGAAACATTGATAGAAAGATGTGGATACCGTTTAACCGCGCCAGGAATTGGTAAAGAAGCCGGTGCCTCTCTATATTCATTGCAAGAAATGTATCAAGGCTTCTTCTTAGCGCCTCATGTGGTTAGTCAAAGTTTGAAAGGTGCATTATTTACGAGTTTATTATTAGAAAAAATGAATATGCACACTTCACCAAGATTTGATGTGCCTAGAACAGATTTGATTCAAACGGTCACTTTTGATACGAAGGAACAGATGATTCAATTTTGTCAAAGTATTCAAGCAGCTTCCCCGATTAACGCACATTTTAGTCCTGAACCATCTTATATGCCAGGTTATGAAGATGATGTTATTATGGCTGCGGGTACTTTTATTCAAGGTTCTTCAATTGAATTATCAGCGGATGGTCCAATTAGACCCCCATATGAAGCATATATACAAGGCGGCTTAACGTATGAACACATTAAGTTAGCAGTAACAAGAGCTGTTGAAAAGTTATTTTAATAACCTGAAAGAGATGCCACATTGAATTGCATTTATTGCTATGTTAAATAGCAAATTGTAATGTATATGTGGCTTTTTTAATTAAATTAAAAAAATTTCGGAAAATTCAGCGATTAAATTGAATAAAACTGTTATAAAGTCAGTAAGATCAATGGTTTGATGTATATGTTAGAAAACCTGACATATTTTTGAATTACTTTAGTAATTATGCTAAATTAAATACAAGTTCAAAAATAGAGGTGATTGGATTGGAGTCAAAAGATACGATACGACGAAGCATGCCGGTCTTCTCTATGAGTGTTGTTACGAAATTAAGTGAATTAACTGCTAGACAAGTTCGCTATTATGAGACACATGAACTGATTAAACCACATAGATCAGAAGGAAATAAACGACTTTTTTCGTTAAACGATTTGGAACGCCTTTTAGAGATAAAAAGATTAATAGAAAAAGGTTTTAATTTAAAAGGTATTAAACAGATTTTAAATGACGAACAAGAACACCTTTCTGATGTTGAACAAGAAACGAGAAAACAAATGATTGTTGATGCTACACAGAAACCACAACGAGAAGCGATTCCGATAAATCGTGGAGATTTATCTCGATTTATCAAATAAAATTAATGGGGGACATTTATAATGGCAAAACGTACATTTACAAAGGAAGACATACACAAGTTCGCTAAGGAAGAAAATGTCAGATACCTACGTTTACAATTTACTGATATTTTAGGTGTAATTAAAAACGTGGAAGTACCAGTAAGCCAATTAGAAAAAGTTTTAGATAACGAAATGATGTTTGACGGATCTTCAATTGAAGGTTTCGTACGTATTGAAGAATCAGACATGTATTTATATCCAGATTTAGATACATGGGTTATTTTCCCATGGACAGCCGGTCAAGGTAAAGTAGCTCGTCTTATCTGTGATGTTTATAAAACAGATGGCACACCATTTGAAGGTGACCCACGCGCAAACTTAAAACGTGTGTTAAAAAACATGCAAGATTTAGGATTTAGTGAACTTAATTTAGGGCCAGAACCTGAATTCTTCTTGTTTAAATTAGATGAAAAAGGTGAACCAACATTAGAATTAAATGATAATGGGGGTTACTTTGACCTTGCACCAACAGATTTAGGTGAAAATTGTCGTCGCGATATTGTTTTAGAATTAGAGGATATGGGCTTTGATATTGAAGCAAGTCACCACGAAGTGGCACCAGGCCAACATGAAATTGATTTTAAATATGCAGATGCTATCACTGCTTGTGATAATATCCAGACATTTAAATTAGTTGTTAAAACAATCGCACGTCAACACAATCTTCATGCAACATTTATGCCTAAACCATTATTTGGTGTGAACGGAAGCGGCATGCACTTCAATATGTCACTTTTCAAAGGTAAAGAAAATGCCTTTTACGATCCAGAGGGCGATATGGAAATGACTAAAGATGCTTATCATTTTATCGCGGGGATTCTGAAAAATGCACGTGGTTTAACTGGTGTATGTAACCCATTAGTTAATTCTTATAAACGTTTAGTTCCAGGTTATGAAGCGCCATGCTATATTGCTTGGAGTGGTAAAAACCGTTCACCATTAATCCGTGTACCAACTTCACGTGGTTTATCAACGCGTGTAGAAGTTCGTTCAGTAGATCCAGCAGCCAATCCTTACTTAGCATTAGCAGCTATCTTACAAGCGGGCTTAGACGGTATTGAAAATAAATTAGAAGTACCAGAACCAGTAAATCAAAATATATATGAAATGAATCGTGAAGAACGTGAAGCCGTTGGTATTCAAGATTTACCATCAACATTATATACAGCTATTAAAGCAATGAAAGATAATGATTCTATTAAAGAAGCTTTAGGTAATCACATTTATAATCAATTTATAAACTCTAAATCTATTGAATGGGATTACTATAGAACTCAAGTTTCTGAATGGGAAAGAGAACAATACTTAAAACAATACTAGGTGCTAAGCAAAAGGGGCAAACACTAGGTATATAAGCAATTCGGGTCACTTATTCGTAAGTGATTCGGGTTGCTTTTTTTGCACCCACTCGTATTTATAAGTGCCTTTTGGGTGAAAATCAGGGATGATTCAGCCTATTTTTAACTATTAGAAAGTGAAAAAGTTATGTAAAATTTGTATGAAGTGATATAATTTTTGAAAATAAGATTAGATTTTTTAATATAGTGTATTATATTTATAGGTTTTTAAGTTAAAGTAAAAATAACGTTTAGTCTTATTGAAATGATTTAAACTAATTAAAAAGGGGTTGGAGTTAAATGCAAGAAGTAAAATTAAGTACGTTAAAAGCGGGTTCCTTAAAAGAATTAGAAAGTAGCATAAATGCATATTTAAAAGATGAAGAAGTAGCGGATTATCAATTACTCAATTCAACTGTTCGTGAAATAGAAGAGCGTGCTTTTTCAGCAAATGAAGAAGAATTTCATGCTATATTAACATTTATAAAAGAAGTAGAATAAGAACAAACGTTATTGATTGTAATGATTACTAAGTTTTAGGGAATTACAAAATACACAATATGAGGTTGAGACTATTATCACGTCTCAACCTTTTTCTAATGAAAATTGATTTGTGAATGAAAGGTAGAATGTAATGAAGTATTTAAAAGTACAGATGACAAGAGAAAATTTAGAAAGTATTCCACAGTATGAATTACCTGTTGGATATAAAATTCGTAACTTTAAAATAGGAGAAGAAGTAAAATGGGCAAATTTGGAAATGAAAGTTAATGAATTTGATACTTCTGATCAAGCATTGACACATTTCAACACTGAATTTGGACCGTATATTAATGAAATGGAACAAAGATGTTTGTTTCTTGAGAATCCCGAAGGAGAAGTTATTGGTACCGCAACTGCTTGGTATGGACATTTAACAAAAGATAGCAAAACATCTGGACGAATCCATTGGGTTGCGATTATTCCGGAGTATCAAGGTAAGCAATTATCTAAACCTTTATTAACGGCAGCAATGAAAATTTTAGCTGCATATCATAATCAAGCATATTTAACCTCTCAAACAACAAGCTTCCAAGCAATCAATATGTATCTTAATTTTGGATTCAGACCAATTCATGCTGATGAATATGATCATGAAGCATGGGCTTTATTGGAAAAAACGTTAAATCGAAGCATTTTATAAATATATTTTTTAAAGAAAAGCGTGTTTATTAGTATATTCCTATAATAATATTATGTTAACTAAAATAAAAAAACTGCCGATTTAAACACTCGGCAGAAGACACTATTTTTTCTTATTCTTAGTTACAATAACTTGAATAATAAAAATAATAAATCCAATGAAAATGCCTAAAAATATTGCTACAACTGCAGACACAAGCGGTGGAAATTGAAATTGATATTGTAATATTAAGCCTACAATGATTGCTATAACAATCGCAATAACTGTAATCATGTTCTCCTTAAATATACTCAAACTGTTCACTCCTATCATTTATGTATTATATCATGATTGCTTAAGTACGTTAAAATAAAATAATGACTAATTAAAGTTTAATTTAATGTAAAAGATTAATTTTTATTTAAAATGAGCGTCTTGACGTAAACTTTAATTTTTTATATGATAATTTGGTATATTTATAAAAAGTGGGTGCAACAATGAAACCAACAAAGAAAATTACTACATTAATTATTAGTATAGTTGTACTAGGCGTACTTGCATTTCAGTTTATAAATGGGACTGGCCCTTTTTCATCCAATGATACAAATAATAATGACGGACCAAAGCAAACTGAGAAAGTACATGTAGCCCGTGTAGTTGATGGTGATACATTAATAGCAAATAATAATCAACATGAACAAATTAAAGTGAGGTTGATAGGTGTAGATACGCCTGAAACTGTTAAACCAAATACGCCAGTACAACCATATGGTAAAGAAGCATCTGATTTTTCAAAAGAACATTTAACCGATAAAGATGTCTTTTTAGAATATGATAAAGAAAAAGAAGATCGATATGGTCGTACACTGGCATATGTTTGGCTAGATAAAGATACGATGTTCAATGAACTGTTAGTGAAAAAAGGATTGGCTAGAGAAAAATATTTTTCTCCAAATGGTAAATATAGAGAAATGTTCGAAAAAGCAGAACAGATAGCTAAAAGTAATAACGAAAATATATGGAGTTAAAAATTTCAAATGACTTAAACACAAAAGTGACTGGTACATAAATATCTATTCTCAAAAAAGAGAGCTAATCCATAATGGGTTAGCTCTCCTTTATATTTACATCTTACGATTTTGGCAATACATGTTTGTCTGAGTATTTGATTTACTTAATCTGAGCATGTAATCTCTTACTTATATCATTATTAGAAGTGACGGCATGTTACAAAATCGTTCATGCAGTTTTTAATACTGTTTAATTAGTGGAAATGTGCAAGTAGTTCATTATACTGTGATTCAGTTAATGATTCTTGAGCATTTACAATCGTTTCACCAATTACTTCTTTTAGAGAAGATTTGGATGAAACTGTTTCTACAAAATCTTGTCTTTCTGTAGGTCCATCAATTAAATTTACGCTACCATCTGTAAAGTAAACTAAACCAATATTTTGAATTCTATGATGCAATTGGTCTGCAATTCTATCTTCCAATGCTTTGGCATTTTTTGAAGACTGTTCATATGGATCATAATTATAAAAGTCATAAATAATAGAATTATTTCTAATTCTCTCTACAAATGTGTATGTTGTAGGTCGTGTTGATTGGAATTGACTATGGAATTGATTTGCAATATAACGGCCAACTGTTTGATTTACAGTATCATCGTCACTATTTTGTGTGTCATTTGTTGGGTCAACTGTGAAGTGGTAAAATGTTTTTTGCTTCCAGTTTTTCACATTAATATTAAATAACCCTTTTTCAGTAATAACAATGTAATCGAAAGCTCTAGCATATTCAAACAAAGGATGCTTAACAGCTAAATTTCCAGTTGTTATAATATCAAAAAATGAAATTGAACCTTCACTTTGATATTGATTTAATATGTCATTTAAATCCTGTTTAGCTTTTCTTAATCCATGATGGTGTGTATCATTATTAACATTTTTTTCAAGCATTTGATTTTTTAAATAAGTGTTTTCACGCGTGATGATACTAATTTTATTTATTAACTGATCTTTTGCATATGATTCAGTCTCAAGCTTATGATTCATCACTCTTCTTTCAATAATAATAACTAATAATAGTATTACAATAATTATTGCTAAAATAATCGGTAAAAACATTGGTATCATCCTAATCTTAATATTTTTAATAAACTATATTTTACTCTTTTATTTATATTTGTACAAATACAATTAACTAATAGGGTTAATATTAGTATAATCATATTTTTTAATTATAAGCAATTCCTACTTAATATATAAATGAGTGATATGATTTGTTATAAAAATTATTGAATTAAAAAAATGATGTATCTATTTAATTAGTGCTTAATTGGGTAATACATATATTATCTACTATACTTACCATAGAAAAGTCTGTTTGGAGGACATTGATTTGACTACTATGAAAAAATATATCAACTATATAATAGAAAACGTAAATAATGAAGATGTTATTGCATTTGATAACCACCCAGTTACTTATCACATTATTGACGAACTATATGAAGCTAAATTTAAAATTTCAGTGATTTCTTTTTCAACTGATATCATTAAATATGTTGCAAGGTACACTGATTTTAATATTATAATGCCCAATGGAAAGGTAGACAATGCACTACATATTATCACTGGTACGGATGTTATCCAAACATTTGAGAGATATCGCATTCGCTATTATTTTGCAACTGCACCTTATATGACAGATAAAGCATTGTATCAAACATTGCCAGAAATTGCTGAAATTCAGTTAGCTTTATACAATCGTTCAGAAGAATTATTAATTGTTAACAGACCAGCGATTTTGAAACAACATCATCGACAAGACTATAGCTATATTGGCGAATTTTAAATAAAAATGTGTTTAAATTCACATTTTTGTGCTTTTCACATTGAAAAATGTAGCAACAAATAATATAATGATCATTAATGGAAACGCTTACTTTTGATAGGAGGTACAGATTTGGCAGTTAGTAATGATAAAAATATTAAAGAAGTTGTAAAAAATTTAACTGAAAATGTACCTGAACTGTTTAAATATAATGGTGAAGTCGCAAAACAACTTTTTCTTCATGATGAGTTTAATTTAGACGATAAGGTAGATATTAGTGTCGAAAGAAAATATCTTGGTGAAGTTTTAAAGTTTATACCTAAAAGCAATACGATTGTTTTACACGATGGTAAAAATACAACCACTGATTTTACAAAGTTAGAATTTGCAGATGTCACTCATGCAAATATTTATATAAATGATGAGTTAATAATGACAATTATTGTTTATGATGTTGAAAATGATGAATGGATGTTCAGGTGGAATCACAATATTCGTTTACCCGAAAAGCATATTTATTTTCATTCTATCAAATGGGATGTAGATTATATTAAGCCTGAAATTGTATTAATGTATGAATTATTGGATCCCATCGATTATCATCAATTACCAAATTATAGAAGTGTTATCGATTCGTTAAGTTATTATCAATTTGTTATTTTACGCTTAGTTGTTGGAGATGAACGCATTAATCAAGCACTTATATCTGAAAAAAAAGCAATTTAAAAACCCTTCAAATCATTCTTTAGGATTCATTCACTTTCAAATGAGTCTATACGATTTGAAGGATTTTTTATCGATAAATAGTTAGTAATTATTGTTTAAATATTCAAACAATTTTTAGTGTAACAATATTCATAAGTAGCATTAACTGCTTTCTCTGCATCTGTAACGTCGATTCCAAACATCATAGAAATTTCTGAAGCGCCTTGGTTCATCATTTTCAAGTTTATGTTTGATTCTGCAAGTGCATGAGTAATTGTGCTGGCAGTACCAACGATTCTATGCATGCCTTCACCAACTACCATTAGTATCGCTAAATCATGTTCAATGCTTAATTCATCTACATCACAATTTTTACGTATATCATTAAGTACTTGTTCCTCTTTGTTTTGTATCTCTTTAGAGCGCATGATGATACTTATGTTATCTATACCTGATGGCATATGATCAAATGAAATATTATAGTCTTCTAGTACGGCTAGTATTTTACGTGTAAAACCAACTTGTCTATTCATAAGATACTTTTTAATATTTAATACTGTGAAATCTTTGTCACAACTAATGCCACTTACAATACTATTTGAGTCAATTTCTCTATCATGTCTAATATAAGTTCCTATATCATCAGGTCTATTTGTGTTTTTTATAACGACAGGAATTCTGTCTTTGTGTAGCGGTTGTAAAGCTTCATCATGGAATACGCCAAAGCCAGCGTAAGATAACTCACGCATTTCGCGATATGTAATTTCATTTATAACTTCAGGATTTTTAACAATAGAAGGATTAGCTCTAAAAATGCCAGAAACATCTGTAAAGTTTTCATATAAATCCGCTCTTACACCTCTTGCTACAATAGCTCCTGTTATATCTGAACCACCACGAGGGAATGTGACCACGTAATTTTGTCTAGAAATACCAAAAAACCCAGGAATGATTAATTTTTCTTCAAATGACCTTAAGTTATAAAGTGCTTCATAAGATTGATCTAAGATTTGAGCATTTTGAGGTAAATCCGTAACAGTAATACCAGCCTCTCCAGGAGAAATATAACGCGTTGGAATACCTTGGCTATTATTATATTCTGCAATAAGCTGAGCATTAAAGTTCTCACCACATGAAAGTAAAGCATCTAACAGTCTGGATGGCTTTTCGCTCAATGTAGCTATGTAACTTTCTAAAGTTTCATCAATTGTTTTTAAAAGTGCATCACTCATGTTGAGTTCGTTAATAATATCCTTGTAACGTTGAATGATTTCTTCTTTTTTAGAATTGTAGTCTAATCGTTCTATCACTTTTTCGTAAAGTCGAATTAATAAATCAGTAGTTTTTACATCATCTTTATTTCGTTTTCCTGGTGCCGATACGACTACGATTTTTCGAGCTTCATCTGAATTAACAATGTCTAATACCTTTTTAATTTGCTCTGCATTGGAAACAGAGCTTCCTCCGAATTTAGTTACTTTCATAATGTTATACAACCTTTCTAAAAAATCAGAAAATTTAGTTTAGTTTTTATCACAGGAGTGATAATATAAATATACGTTTTAAATATTCATAGACTTTACAAAAATAATGAATGAATTTATACTATACCATATTCAAGTATTTTTCAACTGTACAATTGTATTTTTTAGATAAACAAACGGAGGAATGAAGACATGAAAGAATTAAATGTAGCACTACTTGGTTTAGGAACTGTAGGTTCTGGTGTAGTAAAAATAATAGAAGAAAATAGAGAACAAATTAGAGAAACAATGAATAAAGATATTAATATTAGACATATATTAGTACGTGACAAGTCTAGAAAACGTCCTATTAATACATCTAAATATAATTTAACTGAAAATATAGAAGATATTCTTGATGATGAAACAATTGATATCATTGTCGAAGTACTTGGTGGAGTTGAGCCCACAGTAGAATGGTTAAAACGCGCATTGAGTGAGAAGAAACACGTGATTACCGCAAACAAAGATCTTCTAGCTGAAAATTTAAGAGAGCTAGAACATTTAGCACAAGAAAATGATGTTGCTTTAAAATATGAAGCTAGTGTCGCAGGTGGTATTCCGATTGTAAATGCCATAAATAACGGTTTAAACGCCAATAATATAAGTAAATTTATGGGGATTTTAAATGGTACATCTAACTTTATATTAAGTAAGATGACACAAGAAGAAACATCATTTGAAGAAGCGTTGGCAGAAGCACAACGTCTAGGGTTTGCTGAAGCAGATCCAACTGATGATGTTGAAGGTATTGATGCAGCACGAAAAGTAGTTATTACGTCGTATTTATCATTTAATCAGGTGATTAATTTAGATGAGGTTGATAAATATGGTATTAGCGATGTCACACTATCAGATATTAAAGTAGCTGATAAACTTGGTTATAAAATTAAGTTGATTGGTAAAGGTACATATGAAAATGCTCAAGTCAATGCATCAGTCGCACCAACTTTGATTGATAAAAGCCATCAGTTAGCATCAGTAGAAGATGAATTTAACGCGATTTATGTGATAGGTGATGCTGTTGGAGAAACAATGTTTTATGGTAAAGGTGCAGGTAGTTTAGCTACAGGGAGTGCCGTTGTAAGTGATTTATTAAATGTTACATTTAATTTTGATACTAATTTGCATACGCTACCACCGCATTTTGAATTGAAAACTGAAGAAACCAAAGAAATGATGAACGAAGAAGAAGATACGATTGTTATCAAAGGGAAAGAAAGTTATTATGTCGTGGTGCAAACAGATGGAGAAGATGTAAACCAAGTTGAAACTTTATTGAAAGGCGAATTGCCTGTTCATAAATCATTAGCAGTTACTGAACGTGATGCACATACTGCTGGTGTAGTTATCATAGGAATTGATGAATCCCCGATAGAAACAATTCAAGAATCAGGTTATGTTGTACAGAAAATTTACCCAGTTGAAGGAGTTTAATGTTTATGAAAAATTGGCAAGGGCTTGTAGAAGAATTCAAGGAATATTTACCAGTAACAGCTGATACACCTAAAGTAAGTTTAAATGAAGGCCATACACCTTTGATATACTGTGAGAACATGTCTGAAATGCTTGGTATTGAATTACATGTTAAATACGAAGGTGCAAATCCAACAGGTTCATTTAAAGATAGAGGCATGGTAATGGCAATGGCTAAAGCTAAAGAAGAAGGCAAGAAAATAGT
Organism: Staphylococcus sp. GDB9P120P; assembly: GCF_017893435.1. Classification (NCBI taxonomy): domain Bacteria; kingdom Bacillati; phylum Bacillota; class Bacilli; order Caryophanales; family Staphylococcaceae; genus Staphylococcus; species Staphylococcus sp. GDB9P120P. Next base: position 521,052 of record NZ_JAESNB010000008.1, on the reverse strand, counting down.
GATTTGTGCTTCAACTGGCAATACTTCAGCTTCCGCGGCAGCATATGCTGCGAGAGCAGGTTTAAAAGCGATTGTAGTTATTCCGGAAGGGAAAATTGCTTTAGGGAAATTGTCGCAAGCAGTTATGTACGGTGCAGAAATTGTTTCTATAGAAGGAAATTTTGATGAAGCACTTGAAATTGTACAAGAAGTGGCTAAAAATGGTGAAATTGCGCTTGTGAACTCAGTTAATCCTTATCGTATTGAAGGTCAAAAAACAAGTGCTTTTGAAGTGATTCAACAATTGAATGGCCAAGCACCAGATATATTATCAATTCCGGTTGGAAATGCTGGTAATATTTCAGCATATTGGAAAGGATTTAAAGAGTACCATGACACGAATGATACGCAACTTCCTAACTTATATGGGTTCCAAGCTGCAGGTGCATCCCCAATCGTTCAAAATAAAGTAGTGAAGAATCCAGATACAGTAGCTACTGCAATTAGAATCGGTAACCCCGCAAGTTGGGATAAAGCTAATCGTGCCTTAAAAGAATCAGAAGGTCTCATTGATAGCGTAACAGACGAAGAAATTTTAGAAGCATATCAACTGATGGCTCGAAAAGAAGGTATATTTAGTGAACCTGCAAGCAATGCCTCCATTGCTGGTTTAATTAAGTTACACCGTGCTGGTAAGTTACCAAAGGGGAAACGTGTTGTGTCAGTGTTGACTGGTAATGGTTTGAAAGATCCAGATACAGCTATCTCATTATTAGATAATCCAATTAAGCCACTACCAAATGATAGAGAAAGCATTTTAGAATATATTAAAGGAGCACTTTAGCATGTGTGTACGTTTACGTTTAAAAATACCGGCATCTACTGCTAATTTAGGTGTCGGATTTGATTCTATTGGAATGGCTTTAAATAAATTTTTATATCTTGATGTGCGAATTAATAATAGTGATAGATGGTCTTTTAAACATATAGGGCCAAATGTTGAATCATTACCAACAGACGAATCGCACTATATTTATCAAATTGCACAACAAGTGGCAAATAAATATGACGTGACTTTACCGTCTTTATCTATAGAAATGAGAAGTGAAATCCCTTTAGCAAGAGGCTTAGGTTCCTCTGCTTCTGCACTAGTAGGGGGATTATACATAGCTAATTATTTTGGTGATATAGAGCTTTCTAAATATGAATTATTGCAATTGGCAACTGAATTTGAAGGACATCCAGACAATGTAGCACCTACAATTTACGGAGGGCTTGTCTTAGGATACTATGATCCTGAAACAAAAGTGACGGATGTATCATATATTGATCCACCAAAAGCTGATATTATCATAACAATACCATCAAATGAATTAAGTACGACACTTTCAAGGAATGTGCTTCCGGAAACATTTTCACATAAAAATGCTGTTAGAAATAGTGCCATCAGCAATACAATGATTAGTGCTTTAATACAACAAAATTATGAACTTGCAGGCAAGATGATGGAACAAGACGGTTTTCATGAACCATATCGTCAACATCTAATCCCAGAATTTCAAACCATTAAACAAATTGCAAAACAATATAAATCATATGCTACAGTTATTAGTGGTGCAGGCCCAACTGTTTTAACCTTGATAGCACCTGAACGAAGCGGTGAATTAGTGAGGGAACTTAAACGTGAATTTACGAATTGTCGATCTGAACTCGTTACAGTTAATATCACAGGAGTGGAATCTGAAGTAGTATATTAGTTTGATTTATTTGTTATAATATAGTCTTGTAGAGGTTGAAAGGAGATAGCAAGATGGGATATAAATTAATAGTGATGGATATGGATGATACATTAATGACTTCTGATAACGAAGTTAGTGTTGAAACAGCGCAATATTTAATAGATATACAAGCGCAAGGTTATAAAGTTGTACTTGCATCGGGTAGACCAACAGATGGTATGATGCCTACAGCAAAACATTTGAAATTAGACCAACATGACAGTTATGTCATAAGTTACAATGGTGGAAAAACAGTTAAAGTTTCTGATGAAAAAGTGGAAGTAAGTCGCACTGTGTCAAAGTCTGATTTTGATAGTATTGTAGATTTTTGTAGGAATCAAAAATTGTTTGTTTTGACTTACCAAGATGGTTATATCGTATATGAAGGTGAACATGAATATATGAACATTGAATCAGAACTCACAGGCCTGCCAATGAAACAGGTGGATGATTTAAAAGCATATATTCAAGAGGACGTACCTAAAGTTATGGGGATTGATTATGTTTCAAATATTACAAGTATTAGAAATGATTTAGAAGGTCACTTTAATGAAAATATTGATGTTACTACAAGTAAACCGTTTTTCTTAGAATTTATGGCACAGGGTGTATCTAAAGGCAATGCTATCACTGAATTGTGTCAAAAATTAGATGTAAAATTATCTCAAGTTATTGGCTTCGGTGATAGTTCAAATGATATATCAATGTTGAAAGTAGTTGGTAAAGCTGTTGCTATGGGCAATGCAAATGATGATGTCAAAGCTGTTGTTGATGAAGTTACTTTAACAAATGATAATGATGGTATCCCACACACACTAAAAGCTTTACTTAACTAACAAATTAATTGCTTAACCTTTATTTTTAAATATTGGTCACGCAAATGATTGATAGTTTGATCCGAAATGCTCACCTATAAGTCCCACTAACTCAATTTATTGAGTAGTGGGACTTTATTTTTCAGTTCAATCATCTACTAAAAAACAGCCTGGGGCGAATCGATGATGTCTTAGACTTAACTTTTAATGTAAAAAATTGAAATTTTTGCTTGTGCAAGCTTGGCCTAGGGTTATGATTTAATAGTATAAGTCACTCATACCATTGATCTCGGTGTCAGCTCGTTACAAAATCGTTATCAAGTATGTATTTTAGTACGAAAATAAGCGCCTTATATATACTAAATAAAAATATTAAATTAATTGAACGCGAAACAGTACACGAAATTACTTTTATAAGAACGAAAACGATTATAAGAAACGTGTAAACTTAAATTAATATACCATGTATAAATAGTGCTAAATTATCAATATGCAGTCTTTTACTAAGCTAATACATTAGAATATTTCAACTACAATCTACTGTTTACATATAATTAGCAGAAAAAATGGCAATTTCTATATGAAAATTAGAAATTGCCATTTTTTGTTGGTGATTATTTAGCAGTATGTGTCCATTCATTTTTGCCTCGGTGTCTTTTAACATGAGCATAAACGTTATCTGCAGCATAGTTTAAATTGGTATAAACTGTGATTGAAAACGCTGACTGATTTTCTTCAAATTCTTCTTCTGAAAATAATTCTTTAAGATGGCTAAAAAGACTTTCCATTTGTGAGTGATCTAAACTTGGATACTCTCTTAATGTACGTTTGATTAATTGATCATGTCTTTCTTCAAGTGATTGTACAACAATAACGAAACGCTCGTCAGTTTCTAAAATATCGTCAAATAGGTTTGTTTGTCCAATCATAATTTCCACCTCTAAGTCATTAAATTATTAACTTCATTATACCTTAATTTTGGGTATCTGAAAATATGATAAGCTTTTAATTATTATAAATTCTCATTGTTGAGGTTTATTTTAGAACAAGTAGGTAATAAATAAATGTAAGGTTTGCAATATTAAAAAAGCACTGCAAAAAGTATCTTAAAATACTTTTACAGTGCAATTCATTAATTATAATCATGTTCTTTTAAATCAATGTCTTTGAGTTTAACAATTTTAGTTTGTCGTATTAATTTATGAACAAAGTAAATGATAGCTAAAATAATCATCGGCGATAGGTTTCTAATTAAGACGCCCATATCACCAGCTAAAATCGCACCAATTGAATTACCTATGAATAAGAATAATAATGCAATGATGACTATGATTGGTCCTAAAGGATAGAAAGGAGCTTTATAAGGTAGTACTTCATCAGGATTCAAATTTTGTTTTTTAATCGCTGAACGTAGCCTGATTTGCGCTACGATACTAGAAGCCCAAACAACGATGACTAAAGAACCAATAATATTTAATAGTGAAAAGACGATATCTGATTTAAACTGAGCAATTATAATTATAATTAAAACAATAATGAAAGTTACGAACAATGATACCAAAGGTAACTTTGTAGTTTTATTTAATTTACCTAAAAATTTAGGCGCTTGTTTATCTTCTGCCATTGAGAAAAGCATTCTACTTGTAGTATAAATACCTGAATTCGCAGCAGACAATAATGAAGTTAAAATAACAGCATTAATAACCGAAGCGGCAAAGGCAATACCTACACGATCAAATACGATTGTAAAAGGACTCTGTGATACAGATTCACTTTTGTTTAATAACAATGGGTCTGTGTAAGGAATAATAGCTGAAATAACAGCAATTGATAAAACATAGAACAATAATATTCTCCAAAACACTTGTTTAATTGCTTTTGGCATTGAATGACTTGGATTTGAAGATTCTCCAGCTGTTACGGCCACCACTTCGGTACCACCGACAGAGAATCCAGCGACAAGCAAGACACCCAAGAAGCCAGAGACGCCTCCTACAAAAGGAGCTTCTCCTGTTACGTAGTTGCCTAGACCATATGTCTTTCCACCTAAGATTCCAATAATCGTCAATACACCAATTACGATGAAAATAATTATTGTTGCAACTTTGATAAGTGATAACCAAAATTCTGTTTCACCGAAAGCTTTTACAGAGAAAATATTAAGTAAAAAAAGTATGGCAAGGAAGATAATGCTCCAAGTAACTGGACTGAAAAATTGGAAGAAATCCCAATAATAAATTACACTTGAAGAAATAATAATATCAACACTGGTAACTAGTAGCCAGATTGCCCAATATAGCCATCCCATAGTGAAACCTAGGGAACTATCAACAAAACGGGTTGAATAAGAACTAAAAGAACCTGTAACCGGATAAAAGGTGGCAAGTTCACCGATTGAAGACATTAAGAAATATAACATCACGCCAATAATCAAGTAAGCTAATATTGCGCCACCTGGTCCTGCTTGTGATATTACACTTCCAGTAGCTACAAACAAGCCTGTGCCAATTGCACCACCAATTGCTATCATAGAAATGTGTCTAGAATTAAGACCACGGTTCATATTGTTTTGTGCCATAATACAGTCTCCTATAGTCTATTGAATTTTAAATATATTCTCCATTTTAATGGTTTTATGATTTAAGAGCAATGCTTTTTATGACTTTAAAGCCATAAAATATTCAAATATTTTGAAAATTGTTATTTTATAGATGTATTGTGAGTTGCTTTTACAAATGTTATAGATTAAAATAAATACTAGGTAATAATAATTATTAATAAGAAAAAGCGGGGGAAATATTATGAGTAACAAGAAAAAGTTGACGAGCCTATTTGGCGCACCAATTTCAGATAGAGAAAATAGTATGACAGCAGGCCCTAGAGGACCACTATTAATGCAAGATTGGTACTTTTTAGAGCAAATGGCTCATTTTGATAGAGAAGTTATTCCTGAAAGACGTATGCATGCAAAAGGTTCAGGTGCATTTGGTACATTTACAGTTACAAATGATATTACACAATATACTTCAGCAAGCATTTTTTCTGAAGTTGGTAAACAAACAGAAATGTTTGCACGTTTTTCAACAGTAGCAGGTGAAAGAGGTGCAGCTGATGCTGAACGTGATATTCGCGGATTTGCATTGAAATTTTATACAGATGAAGGGAACTGGGATTTAGTAGGAAATAATACACCAGTGTTCTTCTTTAGAGATCCGAAATTATTTGCAAGTTTAAACCACGCAGTGAAGCGTGACCCAAGAACAAATATGAGAAGTGCACAAAATAACTGGGATTTCTGGACGTCTTTACCTGAAGCATTGCACCAAGTAACAATTTTAATGTCAGACCGTGGTATTCCTAAAGGCTTTAGAAACATGCACGGATTTGGCTCTCATACTTATTCTATGTACAATGATAAAGGTGAACGTGTTTGGGTTAAATTCCATCACAGAACACAACAAGGTATTGAAAACTTACAACCTGATGAAGCAGCTAGCGTAATTGCTGAAGACAGAGAATCATCACAACGTGACTTATTTGAAGCAATTGAAAATAAAGACTATCCAAAATGGAAAATGTATATCCAAGTTATGACAGAAGAACAAGCTCGTAACCATAAAGATAATCCGTTTGATTTAACAAAAGTTTGGTATAAAGGAGACTATCCATTAATAGAAGTTGGAGAGTTTGAATTAAATCGTAATCCAGACAACTATTTCCAAGATGTTGAACAAGCTGCTTTCGCACCAACCAATATTGTACCTGGCATAGATTTTTCTCCAGACAGAATGTTACAAGGTAGACTATTCTCATATGGTGATGCACAACGTTATAGATTAGGTGTGAACCATTGGCAAATCCCAGTTAACCAACCTAAAGGTGTAGGTATGGAAAATATTTGTCCATTCAGCCGTGATGGCCAAATGAGAATTATTGATAATAATCAAGGTGGCAGTACTCATTACTATCCAAATAGTGATGGCTCATTTGAAGATCAACCTGAATTTAAAAAACCTGGTCTAAAAGTTGAAGGTGAAGCATATGAATATGATTTAAGAGAAGATGATGATAACTACTTCGAACAACCAGGTCGTTTATTCAGATTACAATCAAAAGAACAACAAGAACGTATTTTTGAAAATACAGCTAATGAAATGCAAGGCACTACTTTAGAAGTACAACATCGTCATATTCGTCACTGTTATAAAGCGGATAGCGAATATGGTAAAGGTGTTGCGAAAGCACTAGGCATTGACATTAATGATGTAGATTTAGAAATTGCAGATTAATAAATGTATCTTAATTATACACGCATATTTATACTTCAATGGCGCATGGAATTATACAAAATAATTAATTTATGTTAAACATTTGAGATATATGTAGTTCGTGTATGATTTTAAGCGGATGATTTTTACGATATAAAGTAAAAATCATCCGTTTTTATATTTATTTATACCGAGTCTATGTTATAAGTATTGCTTTGTTTTTATAAATTTCCACATACAAAAACCTACAAAGTCAGAGGCTTTGTAGGTTGTCAAAGGTTGTTAACTATCGCTCACATCATATGAGGCGACTGAGTGATGAACAGTAATTTATTTCTCAATTACTAAAAATAATTATCGAGTTTTGATACCTAAGAAATTTTGTGAATAGAAATGCATTTTCCCACAGTTATTACATAATAAAGTTATCATAGGTGTCGGATCATTACCTAAAGAAGCAGTTAACAATGGTAGGAAATAATGTCCGTCTAATATTTCAATATTTGGATGTCCGCAGTTACATACACTTTTATCTTTTGTTTTCTCTGTTATTGAATCTATAATATGCCTTTTTTGCTCATTTGTAATATGACGATTTTCCATATGAAACGCCTCCACATATTTTAATATACTGTATTTATTATAAGGCTTGGCAACCTTTATTAGTAGTCTCTTAACCTATTTAAAAGTGTTAATTAAGTACTTTATTGTTAAATAACTATTAATTTTGATGAATAAATTATAATTTGCAATAAACTATCGTATTTTTGTGCATGTAAAAGTTTTAAATCACCATTCATCTTCAATGATTCAATTAACATTTAAATATTAAAAATAGCTACATAAATCCCATAATCAAAATAATAAACTTATCATTTTCTTATAGATGCGATATATGTTCCGCGTTTTTACCATTTAAAATATAAAAAAACGTCAATTCTATAGTAAAGGAATAGAATTGACGTTAATACTAAGTCCGAGACGTTTATATACCAGACAATTAGTTTGAATGTCGTATTAAAAAGATAATGAAAGCACAGAATTATTTTGTTTCACGATGTAAAGTGTATTTATTTAATCGTGGACAGAATTTTTTAAGTTCAATTCGTTCTGGATTATTACGCTTGTTTTTAGTGCTAATATAATTACGATCACCACATTCAGTACAAGCTAATGTTATATTTACGCGCAAAGTTAACACCTCTTTCTTAACAGGAATCATTACGTTTTAAAATAATATCATATTCTTTCATTAATTTCAATAAGATTGAGCTTTGAAAAGTATGTAGTTAATTAAAGTTAAATTTCTAAGCATTATACGAATGTTAATAATTTAAATATTTTAGTTTGATAAATAAAAAGAATGTGTTATTTTACAAAACGTAATAATTACGATTTGTAAAAAGGAGAGAATATTATGGCAAAAAAATCTAAAATTGCTAAGGAGCAAAAAAGAGAACGCTTAGTAGCACAATATTACGAATTAAGAAAAACGCTGAAGGAAAAAGGTGATTATGAAGCATTAAGAAAATTACCAAGAGATGCTTCACCAACAAGACTGACACGTAGATGTAAAGTAACTGGTCGTCCAAGAGGCGTGCTGAGAAAGTTTGAAATGTCACGAATTGCGTTTAGGGAACATGCACATAAAGGACAAATTCCTGGCGTGAAAAAATCAAGTTGGTAATTTAGGACTTTAGTTCATTTACATTTAGGGAAAAAGCATGTATATTAACTATTGGTAAAGATAAATAAAATGTCATTGTTCGGAAATAACTATCGTATGTTTAAGTATTTCTATTTAGAGTTATGAATTTTATTTGAAAATCTTACCTTTAAATACTATTTTATTAATAAATGTTAGGGGTTTATTTAATTATGAAGATATTTGATTACGAAGATATACAGCTTATTCCAAATAAATGTATTGTTAATAGCCGTTCAGAATGTGATACTACTGTGAAATTTGGTCCAAAATCATTTAAATTGCCAGTGGTACCTGCAAACATGCAAACAGTAATGAATGAAACATTAGCAGAATGGTTTGCTGAAAATGATTACTTCTATATTATGCATAGATTCGATGAAGAAGCACGTATACCATTTGTAAAGCAAATGCATGATAAAGGATTATTTGCTTCAATTTCAGTTGGTATTAAAGACCGTGAATTTGATTTTGTAGAAAAATTAGCACAGGATAAAGTGATTCCTGAGTATATTACAATTGATATCGCACACGGACATTCTGATGCCGTTATTAATATGATCAAACATATTAAAAACCACATACCTGAAGCATTTGTTATTGCAGGTAATGTTGGAACGCCAGAAGGTGTTCGTGAATTGGAAAATGCTGGTGCAGATGCAACTAAGGTTGGTATTGGACCAGGTCGCGTTTGTATTACAAAAATTAAAACAGGATTTGGCACAGGTGGTTGGCAATTAGCTGCGTTGAACCATTGTAGTAAAGCTGCAAGAAAACCGATAATAGCTGATGGAGGTATCAGAACGCACGGTGATATTGCTAAATCAATTCGTTTTGGTGCATCAATGGTTATGGTAGGCTCATTATTTGCAGCACATGAAGAATCTCCTGGTGAAACCGTTGAATTAGATGGAAAAATGTATAAAGAATATTTTGGTAGTGCGTCTGAGTTCCAAAAAGGTGAACACAAAAACGTTGAAGGTAAAAAAATGTTTGTTGAACATAAAGGTTTATTGAAAGATACATTAATTGAAATGCAACAAGATTTACAAAGTTCTATTTCATATGCGGGTGGCGATGATTTAAATTCATTGACTAAAGTAGATTATGTTATAGTAAGAAACTCCATTTTTAATGGAGACAGAGACTAATAAACTAGTAGGTGTAAAAAATTAAACGATTTTTATTATATGTAATTGTACTTCTTTGTATTGTTTTAATTGTTCCAATCAAAGAATTTACACCTTTAGAAAATTTGCAACAACAATTTAAAGCAAAAGTAGATAGTTGGTCATCATCTGAACAGTCACAAACTCAAAATGCTTTGAAAGTACCTGATGAGCAAGAATTTGCTTTGAATAATATTCAAATGAATATGTCGAAGACTGAAGTTGAAAGAAAACTAGGTAAAGCAAAACGCGTTACTGCAAATGAATATGGTACACAATGGTATGCGTATTATTCGGAGAATTATAGAAGCTTTATTATGGTAAGTTATATTAAAGGTAAAGTGAACGGATTATACAGTAATCAAAATGTTATTTCTTCAAAATCTAAAATTAAATATAGTACTCCTAAAGATATAGTTAGAGAACGATTAGGTGATCCGATAACTACAAAACGTAAAGGTCATTTGAGTATAGACGTTCGCGATAATGAATTTGATAATTTTAAAAAAGACAATATTTACACGACAGCTTTTTATGATAAGCATAATGACAATAATCTCACTGCGCTACTATTAGTAAGTGAAAAAATGGAGAATAGACTTCAAAATCAATATGCAACGCCTTCGCGTAATTTAGCAAAAAGTTTTGAACTTCAAAATTTTGATTTGGTCAATGCTGAAAGAGTACAACATGGGTTAAATACATTAGATTATTCTGAAACTATCTCTGATACAGCACGCAAACACAGTAATGATATGGCGGAGAATAATTATTTTGACCATAATAATCAATCTGGGGATTCACCATTTGATAGATTAGAACAAGATGGACATGATTTTAATGCAGCTGGCGAGAATTTAGCTTATGGTCAACCAAGTAGCATTTATGCTCATCAAGGATTAATGAACTCTTTAGGTCATAGAAAAAATATTCTTAAAAAAGAATTTAATACTTTAGGTGTCGGCGTTGATTTTAATGAACATAAACAACCTTATTGGACTGAAAATTATACGGGATAGTGTTTATGCATTGTTGAAAAGGGTATCTATATTCTGTGAGGATGAGGTATTATGACAACAAATAAAAAAGATCAAACAGAAGATATACTAGAAAAAGTGAAAGATGTCTTAGAAAAAAATGACAATAAATAAGAGGCTACGCTATAAGCGTAGCCTCTTATTTTAATTGAGAGTGTCTTTATCTATAAAATTAAATTTCTCTAAACAGGCCGACAACTTTACCTAAAACAGCAACTTGATCTAAATAGATTGGCGACATTGTACTATTTTCCGGCTGTAAACGGTATCGTGTTTTTTCTTTGTAAAAACGTTTGACTGTAGCTTCATTGTCCTCAGTCATTGCTACAATAATATCACCATTTTCAGCAATAGTTTGGCTTCTTACGATAACTTTATCTCCATCTAATATTCCCGCTTCAATCATGCTATCACCAACAACATTTAAGATGAAAATATCGCTGTTATGCGTTGAAGTGAAATGCTCGGGTAACGGAAAATACTCTTCAACATTTTCAACAGCAGTAATAGGTATACCTGCTGTGACTTTACCAATGACTGGCACGTGAATTGTAGATTCCATATTCACGGTTTCCCCTAATTGTTCGGTAACAATTTCAATTGCACGTGGTTTAGTTGGATCTCTTTTTATATAACCCTTTTCTTCTAATCTGGATAGATGTCCATGCACAGTTGAGCTAGATGCTAAACCAACAGCTTCACCAATTTCCCGAACACTTGGTGGATAACCCTTTGAATGAACAGTCTGTTTAATATACTCAAAAATCTCATTTTGTCGCTTAGTTAATTCTCTCATAATAGGCACTCCCTACGTTAATTTGTTTTTATTATAGCATGTATTGTTTATGTTTACAAACGTTTGTTCGTTTTCGTGTTGACAGAGAACAGATGTTCTGATAAAGTTTAAGTACAAACAAACGTTCTAGGAGTGACTTATATGTTTAAACTATATATATATCAAATTAAACCTTATATTACAGTATTACTAGTTACAATGATTTTAAGTACTGTATTTATATTAAGTGCTTATTATAATACAAAATCAGAACAAACGTACGAAATGACAGATCATCAAATCACAAATATTTCTACAAAAGACGAACAGTATCAAATGAATTCAGATGAAAAAAGCGAACGGACACTCAATCAATTTTTAGCAAAAGCCAAATAAAATATTAAGCCAACTGTATTGTGAAAGTGAATTTATTTAGTAGAATGGTAATATAAGCGTAACTATTTAGTTTCGCTTATTTTTTTGTTATATTTTCTATATTATGAATTACGGAGGTTTATTATGGCGAAAAATGATGCCGTAGATATTAAGCGTATAAATGAGTTAGCAAAAAAGAAAAAAGAACAAGGATTGACTGAATCTGAATCGAAAGAACAATCGAAATTAAGAAAAGCATATTTAGATTCTTTCCGACAAAGCTTTAAAAAACAAATTGAAAGTACGAGAGTTATTGATCCAGAAGGCAATGATGTAACGCCTGAAAAGGTGAAAAAAATATTAGATTCTAAAGATAAAAAAGATAATAACTAAATCAATTTTTTGTTAAATAATTACTAAATAAGGTATAATAGTAATGAAACTTGCTATAAGAAAGGAAGTCATTTAGATGAATAAAGAAAAAGATCAATTAGCGATAGATACGATAAGAGCCTTAAGTATCGATGCTGTTGAGCAAGCAAACTCAGGTCACCCTGGATTACCAATGGGCGCAGCTCCAATGGCATATACATTATGGACACGCCACTTAAATTTCAACCCCCAATCAAAAGATTTCTTCGATAGAGATCGTTTTGTATTGTCTGCAGGCCATGGTTCTGCATTGCTATACAGTTTATTACACGTTTCAGGTAGTTTAGAATTAGATGAATTAAAACAATTTAGACAATGGGGTTCAAAAACTCCAGGCCATCCAGAGTTTAGACATACTGATGGTGTTGAGGTAACAACTGGCCCATTAGGACAAGGTTTTGCTATGTCTGTAGGTATGGCATTGGCTGAAAAACATCTTGCTGGTAAGTTTAATAAAGAAGATGCTAATGTAATAGATCACCATACTTACGTAATAGCATCTGATGGAGATTTAATGGAAGGTATTTCACATGAAGCAGCATCATTAGCTGGTCATACACAATTAGATAAACTTATTGTATTATATGACTCAAATGACATTTCTTTAGATGGAGATTTAAACAAAGCATTTTCTGAAGATGTTAAAACGCGTTTTGAATCATATGGTTGGAAACACATTTTAGTTAAAGATGGTAATGATATAGATGCTATTGATAATGCTATTAAAGAAGCTAAAACTTCAGATGTACCAACAATCATTGAAGTGAAAACAATCATTGGTTACGGCGCGCCTAATAAACAAGCTTCTCATGGCGTACACGGTGCTCCATTAGGTGAAGAAGAAAGAAAATTAGCATTAGAAAACTATGGTTTGGATCCTGAAAAACGCTTTAACGTACCAGATGAAGTATATGAAATTTTCCAACAAACAATGTTAAAACGTGCTAATGAAAAAGAAGAAAACTGGAATAAACTTGTTGAAACATACAGTGAAAAATATCCAGAATTAGCTGAAGAATTCAAATTGGCAATCAGTGGTAAATTACCAACGAACTACTCAAATGAATTGCCAGAATTTGAAGCTGGCCATAGTGGTGCTTCACGTGCAGACTCTGGTGAAGTAATACAAGCACTAAGTAAAACAGTACCTTCATTCTTTGGTGGTTCAGCTGACTTAGCAGGTTCAAACAAATCAAACGTTAAAGATGCGGTTGACTTTGATAAAGATACACCTGAAGGTAAAAATATCTGGTTTGGTGTACGTGAATTTGCAATGGGTGCTGCTGTAAATGGTATGGCTGCTCACGGTGGTTTACATCCATATGGTGCAACTTTCTTCGTGTTTAGTGACTATTTAAAACCAGCACTTCGTTTATCAGCAATCATGGGATTAAATTCAACATTTATTTTCACGCATGATTCAATTGCAGTTGGTGAAGATGGCCCTACACATGAACCAATCGAACAATTATCTGGTTTACGTGCAATTCCAAACATGAATGTTATTCGTCCAGCAGACGGTAATGAAACACGTGTAGCTTGGGAAGTAGCAATGGAATCAGAAAATACACCTACATCTTTAGTATTGACACGTCAAAACCTAACAACAATGGACTTACCTAAAGAAACTGTTGAAGAAGGTGTGCGTAAAGGTGCTTATGTAGTGTTTGAATCAGATAAAGATCCAGAGTACTTACTATTAGCTACAGGTTCAGAAGTTAATTTAGCTATTGAAGCTGCTAAAGATTTAGAAGGACAAGGTAAAGGTGTACGTGTTGTATCAATGCCTAACTGGAATGCATTCGATCAACAATCCGATGAATATAAAGCATCTATCTTACCTTCTTCAATTACAAAACGTGTTGCTATTGAAATGGCATCATCATTAGGTTGGCATAAATATGTTGGTACTGAAGGTAAAGTGATTGGTATTGATGGATTTGGTGCAAGTGCGCCTGGTGATTTAGTAGTTGAAAAATATGGTTTCACTAAAGAAAATGTCTTAAATCAAATTCAAACGTTCTAATTATTAAGATAAAAAGATAGGTAACATTTTTGGTATGAGAGCTTTTGTTCTCATACCAATTTTTAATTATAAATAAAGATTGGATTATATTTACAAACTGAAATTATAATTGATATAATACATAAGGTTGGAAATATAAATTAATTGAGTCACTCTTGAAAAGGAGTGGTTATTTTAGTAAAATGCATTAGGATAGGAAAGTGGGTGAAACAATGGCAACTTGGTTAGCAATTTTATTAATCGTGTTAGCACTAATTCTAGGACTAGTCGGTGGATTTTTCCTTGCGAGAAAATATATGATGGATTATCTGAAAAAGAACCCACCAATTAATGAAGAAATGCTACGAATGATGATGATGCAAATGGGTCAAAAACCATCTCAAAAGAAAATAAATCAAATGATGACAATGATGAATAAAAATCAAGACGACGCATTCAAGAAGAAGAAATAATGTCTTGTGAAAAGCTGATGATTACTACCTACTAGTAAATCGTCAGCTTTTTTGATTTGAACAAATACCTATTATATTTAAAAAATGAGAATATAATCCTGGTTCGGTCATATAAATGTGATGCTACTCAATTTTTGTCATTTGCAAATCATACTTTAATGTTTCGAAATTTTATAGACGGATTAGGTTTTTTAAATGCGCATTAAAATAATTAAAGTGATAGTGAATGTAATTTATTTTTTAAATATTCAGTAAATATTTGATTGTAAAATCATATTTGTTATAATTTGTATATATAAGGGAGGTATTAATAAGTGAAGAGTGCTTATGACATGGAAGACAAAGAAGTTTTAGATCGATTAGCAAATATGCATATTAACTTTTCTACTGATGAAGCTTTCAAAGAATATCACAACGCGATGCAAATTCATGATATGAATTATCTTAGATATACTTTAGAAAATGCATTGTCAGCTTGTGACACAACACGCGCTATTTAAATAGCAATGAATAAGATAAGTCTGAAACAAGGCTTATTTTATTTTGAGTAATTTTCTATCAATACCTCCCGACGTTGACATTAATCTTTTGATACTATAGATCACCTATACATAATTGAATTTTTGAAATATACAGATAAGGCTAAATAACATGCTATACAGTCCAAATGAAAACATATTAAAATTACTGAATGTTAAATAGTAAAATGATATACTATTTGAGGTGGAGATTAAGCCAGTAACATAAAGAAGGTGTAAGCATGTTATATTTAGTTTTTTCTATAGTTGTAGCTTTTTTAATGGGTATTGGGGTAATCGTTGTAAGAATGAAAGCGCAGCAATATCCAGTAAATGAAAAGAAAATTATTTTACCGCCATTTTTTATGGCAACAGGTGCATTAATGTATGTGGTACCTTATTTCAGATTAACGGGTATGGAAATAATAGAGTGCATCGTATTAGGTGTTCTTTTCTCGACGATATTAATTTGGACTTCTCGATTTGAAACATCCGGTAGCGAAGTATACATGAAGCGGTCTAAAGCTTTTCCTATTATCTTAATTTCACTGTTGTTAATCAGAACAATTATGAAAATATTTATAAGTAATAAAATAGATCCAGGTGAAATTGGTGGCATGTTTTTCTTACTTGCTTTTTGTATGATTGTACCTTGGAGATTGGCTATGTTATATCAATATAAAAAAGTTAAGAAAACATTAATTAAATAAGCGAATGAAGTAATAATTATATTAGAGTAATTGAATATGCTTAATACTAAAGGGCTACTAAATTTCCTTAAAAATCATGGAATTTAAGTAGCCTCTTTTATATTTTGAAAAATTACTTGAGTATTAAGTAGGAGTATTATATCATAAAATCGAACGGATGTTCTATTAGGAGTGATAGAATGAAAATTGTACATACAGCTGATTGGCATTTAGGGCGGATTTTGAACGGAAAATCATTGCTAGAAGACCAAGCACATATATTAGATCAATTTATTAAAAAAATGGGCGACGAAAAACCAGATGTAATCGTAATTGCAGGTGATTTATATGATACTAGTTATCCCAATAAAGCTGCAATACAGTTATTGGAAAATACAATTAATACATTAAATTTAGAAATGAACATTCCGTTGGTGATGATAAGTGGAAATCATGATAGTAAAGAACGGTTAAATTATGGCTCAAAGTGGTTTGAAAAATCTCAACTTTATATCAGAACCTCACTTGAAGATATGTGTGATCCTATTACCATTGGAAATATTGATTTTTATACATTACCATTTTCTACAGTGAATGAAACAAGTTATTTCTTTAATGATAAAAAGATAGAAACACATCAACAAGCCGTGAGTAAATCAATAGAATTTATGGCACAGAATATTAATCCAAATAAAGTCAATATACTAATAGGCCACCTCACAGTTCAAGGTGGTATACGCACTGAATCTGAGAGAGCATTGACGATTGGCACTGTTGAATCAGTTACAGAACATTCATTTCAGCAATTTGATGCAGTGTTACTCGGCCATTTACATCATCCATTTAGTATAGATTCAGATTTTATTCATTATAGTGGTTCTTTATTACAATACTCTTTTTCAGAAACTACACAACCTAAAGGTTATAGAGTGATTGAAATGATAGATCATAAATTGAAAAGTATATTTAGGCCATTAATGCCCTTAAGACAATTAGAAGTAATTGAAGGGGATTATGAAGACGCTATTCAAGAAAAATTAAGCATAAAAGATAAAAACAACTATTTACATTTCAAGTTAAAACATATGTCACATGTTAGTGATCCTATGATGCATTTGAAACAAATATACCCAAACACGTTGGCGCTTACCAATAGTTCTTTTGAATTTAATACTCCGTTACATCATGAAAATATAGAAATACAAAAATTAGATGATACAACAATCATTAATAAATTTTTTGAGAATATGACGGATCAATCATTAACAAGCATTCAAAATAATAAAATTGGTAAAGTATTAAATCATTTACTTGAAGGAGATCAGAATAAATGAGACCTTTAACATTAAAATTAACAAATTTCGGCCCATTTTTAGACGAAACCATTGATTTTCAACAAGTAAATAATGATCAATTGTTTTTAATTAGTGGAAAAACGGGTTCAGGAAAAACAATGATATTTGATGCAATTGTATTTGCTTTATTTGGTGAAGCATCGACAAAAGATAGGAATGAAGG
Source organism: Staphylococcus sp. GDB9P120P (assembly GCF_017893435.1). Taxonomy (NCBI): domain Bacteria; kingdom Bacillati; phylum Bacillota; class Bacilli; order Caryophanales; family Staphylococcaceae; genus Staphylococcus; species Staphylococcus sp. GDB9P120P. The sequence goes on along the minus strand of NZ_JAESNB010000008.1, from coordinate 503,516 downwards.
AGATTTACGTAGTCACTTTGCAGACGGTAAATCACCAATGGTCGTTGAATTCGAGTTTAAATTGAGAGATAGTATTTATAAAATTAATCGACAAGGCGCATTTGTAAAAGAAGGAAATAAAAATAAAACACTTGGACAACTTTCAATTTATCAACTTGAAGATACATTTGAATTACGTGAAAGTAAAGTGAATGCTGGAAATCAATTTATTAGAACGTTACTTGGTGTTAATTCAGAACAGTTTAGACAATTATTTATCCTTCCTCAGGGTGAATTTAAACGTTTCTTATTATCTAAAAGCATAGAAAAACAGGAAATATTAAGAACATTGTTTAATAGTCAAAGATTTGAAGAAATACAAAAATTGTTAAATGATGATGTTAAAGAAGTAAGGGCGAATATTGAAAAGCGTTATCATACACTTGAAACGGATTGGATGGATTTAGATACTTTTGATGAGACCTTATTAAATGAGTATAAAGAAGTAAATTCAAGACAAACTGATAAAATCAAAGCATTAATACCACAATTCAAAAGTTTAGGCGAATCTATTCAAAATGATTTATTAACAGCTAAAAAAAGAAGTATCGAAAAATTTGAGCAAGCTGAAAATTTATTAAATCGTAATTTGAAACTTCAAGATGCAATGACAAGTCTCGAAGAAAATAAACAAAAGCAAGAAGCATTGTTATCCAATCAAAATTATATAAAAAATCAAATAAAATTATTAAATGAAATCAATGAGGTAAGACCGCTCTCCAATTTACTTGACTCAAAAGAAAAACTTTTAAATAAGCATAAAGAGATAGAAAAAGATAATGCAAAAACAATAACAAGCATATCAAATTTACAGGAGCAATTAGAAAATTGTGAGAAACAATTAGCAAAACATAAAGACTTATCTGAGACAATAGATAAATCGAAAACATTTATAGAAAATTGTAAAATATTTTATAAAAAAATTGATAAATATAAAGAGCTATACCAGCAAATTGAAAATTTAAAAAACACATACGGTGAGTTTAAATCACAGTACGAAAAACAAAAGCAACAACTTAATCAATATATTGAAAAATTAAATGACAGAGAGCCAGATTATAAAAGAAATGAACAACTTAATGAAAAAATACATCAGTTGGATAGTGAAATTAAAACTAAAAAACAAAATGAGTTAAATAAAAAAGAATATCAAGCGTTGCAAAAGCGACAAACTGACATAACAGCGAAAAATGAACATATTAAATCTGAAATAAATGCATTAGATGATAAATATAAAGCTATTGATAAAACAAATATAGATTTAAACAATAAACAAGATATGATTATTAAATTACAATCAGTGCTTTCTAAAGGTGACAAATGCCCACTTTGTGGGAATGAGATTCATGAAATTGAACATCATATTGATTTTGATGAACTTACAAAAAGACATGACCAACTCAATAATATTGAACAACAACGATTAAAGTTAAAAGAACAAAAAATCAAATATGATAGTGAATTACAGCACATCTTAGAACAATTACATAGATTTAATTTAGATGAGTTAGAAAAAATTAACTATACAGAGCTTGAATTAACTAAGGATAACCTTTTGAAAGAAAAAGGATTAATAGAAGAGGAAAATGAAGAAATTAGAAACCTTAAAGAGAAAATTTTAAATTTAAGGCAAAAATCACATGAGTTAGAATTGGATTTAAAAACAAAACAATTCAAATTAGATGAAAGCACACTGATGATTAATGACTTTGAAAATACCACACAATATAAAGATGTGAATAAGTTTATTACGGCTTATGATAAATCATTAGAGGAAGTAAATGAATATCAAAAGCAATATGAATGGTTAGTACAGCAAGTTCAAAAATATAATAACGAACTGTCACTTGAAATGAATAATAAAACACATCTAGAAAATACTATAAAGAGTTTGCAAAAGGATATTAAAGAAGCAAATCAAAAAATTGATCATGAAATGAATAGGATAGGCTTTACATCATTGAAAGATGTAGAACACACCATTAATGAAATTCCTAATAAAGTAAAAATAGAAGCGGAAATAAATAAGTTCAATCAAGAGAAACAACAATTTGAAATTATCATTAATCAGCTAGAAGCAGAAATTAATAACCAAGAATTACATGATATTTCTCAATTAAAAAAAGATTATGAACAAGAAAAAGTACAACTAGATCAAGCTAAATCGATGTTAAGTCAACATAATTATAAACTTGAATTTAACAATAAGAAAATCGATAATATTTATGCTGTTATAAATCATTTAGAAAAAGAGTTACAAGAACAACAAGAAGTTTTTCAATTAGCAGAAGTATTATCTGGAAAAAATGAACAAAAATTAACTTTGGAAAATTTTGTTTTAATATATTATTTAGAACGAATACTTGCTCATGCGAACCAGCGCTTATCATTGATGACGGGTGAAAGGTATCAATTAGTTAGAAGGGAACAAACTTCAAAAGGGTATAGTGGTTTGGAAATAGATGTATTTGATTCTCACTCTAATAAAAAGAGACATATCACCTCGTTATCGGGAGGGGAAACCTTCCAAGCTTCTTTAGCGCTGGCATTAGGTTTGAGTGAAGTGGTGCAACAAGAATCTGGTGGGATTGCATTAGATTCTATGTTCATAGACGAAGGATTTGGTACCTTAGATCAGGAAACGCTGGAAACTGCTTTGGATACACTACTTAGTTTAAAATCTTCTGGAAGAATGGTTGGAATTATTTCTCATGTTAGCGAACTAAAACAACGTATTCCGCTTATTTTAGAAGTACAAACTGAGCAATACCAAAGTACAACAAACTTTATAAAACAATAAAAACAAAAAAACAGTGAATTACTTTTTGATAAAGTAAATTCACTGTTTTTTAATCTTAAAGCTATAAGCATTTAAATGAATAGGTGATGTATATTTGATTACTTTGTCCATTGAAATAAGCATAGTAACAATGATGATACGTCGATTTAAATTTTAAGATTTAATAATAATATGGTTGTGTATTGATTTTATAGTAAATAGTTAACACAAGTAACGCTCAACTGAATATTTAGGACAAAGTTTCCGCAAATACTAGCCTATCTAAAAGAGTTAGATTGCACAGTCTGATGAGTCTAAGAAAACAAAATTAGGAATTATAGACAAAAATAGACCCGTAAATGAATGTTCAAAATTCATTTACGGGTCTATCCTCATCGCTTACGCTAATATGAGATAACTAAATAATGTATTTGTTGCTTGCTGCTTATTGTTTCTCACGTAATAAATCACGAATTTCTGTTAATAATACTGTGTTTTCTTCAATTTCTTCTTCTTCTTGTTTAATTAATGTATTTGCAATTTTAACAAATATAAATAATGCAAATGCAATAATAATAAAGTCTATAATCGATTGTACAAACATACCATATTTGATACCCATGAAGGACCAACTTTTGGCAAAATCAACGGTACCAAATATTAAACCGATTAATGGCATGATAATATATGAAACCAAAGCTGTTACAATTTTGTTGAAAGCTGCACCCATAACTACAGCTACTGCTAAATCTAAGACATTCCCTTTTAATGCAAAATCTTTAAATTCTTGTAGCATATTAATAACCTCTCTTAATTAAATTTTTTTAATATAAATGTTATTATACAATATTTATTAAATTAAGAAAATACTTTTTAAAAGTGAATTTGATATTAACATAGATGTTTGTTATTCTTATGAATGGTAAAACTAAAAAATAGAAATAAATTTGTTTTTTCAAATTTTCTATTTAGATTTAAAAATTTAATATAAATATGAAAGGGAGTAATTAATTGTGAATTCTTCTGAAAATCAACCAAACGGTAAGAAGATATCCCCAGTATTTATTTATAGTGCGATTATTGTTGGTATAGTTGTTTTAATCGGGGCAATTGTTCCAGAACAATTTGACACTGTTACGAACACAATCAAACTATGGATTACTGATAAATTGGGTTGGTATTACTTAATTCTTACAACGTTTATTGTTTTCTTCTGTATTTTCCTAATTTTTAGCCCTATTGGAAAATTAAAGCTCGGTAAACCAAATGATAAACCGGAGTTTAATACTATATCTTGGTTTGCGATGCTATTCAGTGCTGGTATGGGTATAGGACTTGTGTTCTACGGTGCTGCTGAACCTATGGCAGATTTTGCTGCACCGCCAAATGCGGAACCTAAAACTACTGCAGCATATACTGAAGCATTACGTTCTACATTCTTCCATTGGGGATTCCATGCGTGGTCTATTTACGGTGTCGTTGCATTAGCACTTGCTTACGCACAGTTTAGAAAAGGAGAACCAGGACTTATCTCAAGAACGTTACGCCCTATCTTAGGCAATAAAGTAGAAGGTCCAATTGGAACAATCATTGACGTGTTAGCAGTATTTGCTACAGTTGTCGGTGTTGCTGTTTCATTAGGTATGGGTGCATTACAAATCAATGGTGGTTTGAATTACCTATTTGGTGTACCAAATACTATTTGGGTACAAGCAATCATTATTGTGATCGTTACGATTCTATTCCTAATGAGTGCATGGTCAGGCTTAAGTAGAGGTATCCAATACTTAAGTAATTTAAATATTAGTTTGGGCGCAGTTCTAATGATTGCAGTCTTGATTATTGGACCAACTGTGTTGATATTAAATATGATGACAAGTTCAACAGGTAGTTTATTAAATTCATTCCTATTTAATACTTTTGATACAGCGGCTCAAAACCCACAAAAACGTGAATGGATGTCTAGCTGGACACTTTACTATTGGGGCTGGTGGTTAAGTTGGAGTCCATTCGTAGGTATCTTTATAGCGCGTGTTTCTAAAGGTCGTTCAGTACGTGAATTTATTGGTGGGGTACTTTTAGTACCTGCTTTAGTAAGTTTTGTATGGTTCAGTGTATTTGGTGTACTAGGTATTGAAACTGGTAAGAAAAATCCTGAACTGTTTAATATGACAGCTGAAACTCAATTATTTGGTGCGTTTAATGAAATACCATTTGGAATTGTATTATCGTTGATAGCGCTAGTACTCATTGCATCATTCTTTATTACATCTGCTGACTCTGCAACATTTGTATTAGGTATGCAAACGACATTTGGTTCATTAGAACCTTCAAATGTTGTTAAAGTGACTTGGGGTATTGCTCAGTCATTAATTGCTTTCGTATTATTATTTGCAGGTGGAGGAAATGGTGCAGATGCTTTAAATGCAATTCAAAGTGCTGCCATAATCAGTGCGTTACCATTCTCCTTTGTAGTTATAATGATGATGATTTCATTCTACAAAGATGCGAATAAAGAACGTAAATTCTTAGGCTTAACTTTAACGCCTAACAAACACAGACTACAAGATTATGTACAATATCAACAAGAAGATTTTGAAGATGATATTATCAATAAAAGAGCGCCGTTAAGAGACGCTGAAAAATCAGAGAAATAAGCTTAAAAACTGAGGGCCGATGAAGGCTCTCAGTTTTTTTGTTTAAGTTTAATTGCACTTCATTAGTGATAATGATTCTCAATTAATAATAATAACTTATTACACGATACACTTGTGATAAGTTTTACTTATACATACTGATTGTAAATTCAAATCTAAATTATAGATGTTTATAATGGTAGGTAGTTGTTTTAAGTTACATATAATTATACAATTTAATTAACGGCATATAATTACTAAAAATTTCAAGGGGGATTTATATGGCTTCTAATTTAAAAGAGCAAGCGAAAAAGTCATTCGAGCTAAATGGGAAATCATACACATACTATGATTTAAAAACTTTAGAAGAACAAGGTTTAACTAAAATATCCAAATTACCATATTCGATAAGAGTTTTATTAGAATCTGAATTGAGACAAGAAGATGGATTTGTTATTTCTGAAGATCACATTAAAGCATTGTCTGAATTCAATAAAGGTACAGTAGGTGAGGTGCCTTTCAAACCATCTCGTGTAATTTTACAAGATTTCACTGGTGTACCTGCAGTTGTTGACTTAGCGTCATTACGTAAAGCTATGAATGATGTTGGGGGAGATTTAAATAAAATTAATCCAGAAGTGCCAGTGGATTTAGTTATTGATCACTCAGTTCAAGTAGATAGCTATGCGAATCCAGATGCGCTAGAAAGAAATATGAAATTAGAATTTGAAAGAAACTACGAACGTTATCAATTCTTAAATTGGGCTACTAAAGCATTTGCTAACTATAGTGCTGTTCCACCAGCAACTGGTATTGTACACCAAGTTAACCTAGAGTACTTAGCAAACGTTGTTCACGCACGTGAAGTAGACGGAGAAACAGTTGCTTTTCCAGATACATTAGTAGGAACTGACTCACATACAACTATGATTAATGGTCTAGGTGTATTAGGTTGGGGTGTAGGTGGTATTGAAGCCGAAGCTGGTATGCTTGGTCAACCTTCTTATTTCCCAATTCCTGAAGTAATTGGTGTAAGATTATCTAATGCGCTACCTCAAGGTGCTACTGCAACGGATTTAGCCTTACGTGTAACTCAAGAATTACGTAAAAAAGGCGTTGTTGGTAAATTTGTTGAGTTCTTTGGCCCAGGTGTAGAACATCTACCATTAGCAGATAGAGCTACAATCGCAAATATGGCGCCTGAATATGGTGCAACTTGTGGTTTCTTCCCTGTAGATAAAGAATCTTTAAAATATTTACGTTTAACTGGTCGTTCAGAAGAACAAATTGAATTAGTTGAAAAATATTTAGAAGAAAACAATATGTTCTTTACTGCTGATAAAGATGAACCAGATTATACAGATGTGGTTGAATTAGATTTAGCTACAGTTGAAGCTTCACTTTCAGGTCCTAAACGACCTCAAGATTTAATCTTCTTAAGTGATATGAAAGAAGAATTTGAAAAATCTGTTACTGCACCTGCTGGTAACCAAGGTCATGGTTTTGATGAAAGTGAATTTGATAAAACAGCAACAATTGAATTTAAAGATGGATCTAAAACACAAATGACTACAGGTGACCTTGCGATTGCAGCAATTACATCATGTACGAATACGTCAAATCCATATGTTATGTTGGGTGCTGGCTTGGTAGCTAGAAATGCAGTTGAAAAAGGCTTAAAAGTACCTGAATATGTTAAAACTTCATTAGCTCCGGGTTCTAAAGTTGTTACAGGTTATTTAAGAGATTCTGGATTACAAGAATATTTAGATGACTTAGGATTTAATTTAGTAGGGTACGGTTGTACAACTTGTATCGGTAACTCAGGCCCATTATTAGAAGAAATCGAAAAAGCGATTGCTGAAGAAGATTTACTTGTAACATCTGTTTTATCAGGTAACCGTAACTTTGAAGGACGTATTCATCCATTAGTAAAAGCTAACTATTTAGCATCACCTCAATTAGTAGTTGCATATGCACTTGCAGGTACAGTTGATATTGATTTACAAAATGAGCCATTAGGTAAAGGAAAAAATGGTGAAGATATCTATCTAAAAGATATTTGGCCAACAATTAAAGAAGTAGCAGATACTGTAGATAGTGTCGTTACACCTGAATTGTTTAAAGAAGAATATGAAACTGTTTATAACAACAATGAAATGTGGAATGAAATCGATGTAACAGATCAACCGTTGTATGATTTTGATCCAGAATCAACTTATATTCAAAATCCATCATTCTTCCAAAATTTATCTAAAGAACCAAATGATATTAAATCATTAAATAATTTACGTATTATGGGTAAATTTGGAGATTCAGTTACGACTGACCATATTTCTCCAGCGGGTGCTATCGGCAAAGATACGCCAGCAGGTAAATATTTACTAGATCATGACGTACCTATTCGTCAATTTAACTCTTATGGTTCTCGTCGTGGTAACCATGAGGTAATGGTTCGTGGTACTTTTGCTAATATTCGTATTAAAAACCAATTAGCACCAGGTACAGAAGGTGGTTTCACTACTTACTGGCCTACTGGTGAACAAATGCCTATATATGATGCGGCAATGAAATATAAAGAAGATGGTACTGGTTTAGTAGTATTAGCCGGAAATGACTACGGAATGGGTTCTTCCCGTGACTGGGCTGCTAAAGGTACAAATTTACTAGGTGTTAAAACTGTAATCGCTCAAAGTTATGAACGTATCCACCGTTCTAACTTAGTTATGATGGGTGTACTACCTTTACAATTCAAAGATGGTGAATCTGCAGATAGCCTAGGTTTAGATGGTACAGAAACTATTTCTGTTGACATCGATGAAAATGTAAAACCACATGATTTAGTGAAAGTAACTGCTAAAAAAGAAAATGGAGAAGTTGTTGACTTCGAAGCAGTTGCACGTTTCGATTCACATGTAGAAATTGATTACTATCGTCATGGCGGCATTTTACAATTAGTATTAAGAAATAAATTAGCAAATTAATTGTTTATTCTGAACAAAAATAAGGCTGAGACAATCTTTTGTGTCTCAGCCTTATTTTATTTGTGAACGCTAAACATTTAACTTTTTCTAGTTAAGTCTGTGGAAATGATTTTAAAATGTGTTTTCTGCCTTGCTTTCATTTTTATGTTAATATTTATATATAAGTAATTCGAACAATTGAAAAGAGGACGTTTATAATGATTTATAGTATTACAGAAATTCCTTCACGTTATGCAGAAACAGATCAAATGGGTGTTATTTATCACGGTAATTATCCAACATGGTTTGAGGTTGCACGCACAGATTATATATCAAAATTAGGTTTTAGCTATAAAGCAATGGAAGAATCTGGTATTATTTCTCCTGTTACAGATTTAGATATTAAATATATAAAAACGATACAATATCCTGAAACTGTTAAAATTAAAACATGGGTTGAAAAATATACACGTTTAAGATCAATTTATCGTTATGAAGTGTACAACGAGGTTGGCGAATTAGCTACTACAGGTTCAACTGTTTTGACTTGTATTAGGAAGGATAACTTTAAGCCTATTAGATTAGATAGATATTTTCCAGAATGGCATGCTATGTATGCAGAAGTAGATAAAAGAAATCAAGCTGGAGAAACATTTGAAGTAGAAAATGGCATGCTTTAATTTAGTTAGATGTATAAATGCATAATTCAATGTATGGTATTTGTATTTATATACATTAATTCATTTGCCATATGTTTTTCAAGTGTACAAAAGAATGATAAAGATGATTGATAAAAAGAGCCTGGAATGAAACCAGGCTCTTTTTAAGTATATATTTTTATATGAATTATATATTGTGTTATGTGTTTTGAGTTCTATTATTATTTAGCAGAATAAGCAATTTCATCGACACTATCATTGACGTCTATGAATAAATCATGGTCTTCAAAATACCATAAGTCTTTTTCGGCAATCACTACATCTAAGCCATCGAAATGGTTTTCGTAACCAATTTCTACATCATCTTTTTGATCAACACTAAATGCAGGGCTAAATCCTTGTTTTAATTGGAATTCTCCACCATAGCGAACGAAAAATTGTAAGACTTTGTTATCTTCAGGTAAATCAAGTTCATCTTTAAACCAAGATACAGCGTTATCTGAAAGTTTTATATCCATAATAAAAGTCCCCTCTCATTTCACAAGTTATAGCTTGTGACCATTGGTTACTAATTTTTAAATTAGTACTATATTTATTACCCAATTTTGAGTAATAATAAAAGTAGTATATCATATTTAAGTATAATTTTCTTTGAATTCAAATTGTTCAATCATGTTTCAGAGTGAAAACGAAGATATTTAACCACGTTGTAGATTAGTGTGGCATAATGAATATAAGGATTATAATTAAAATAATAGTAAATGAACGATAGATGTTATTGCTTATGAATGTAGAATTAAGAGAAGTGCATTTATTCCACAAATGTTAAGTTATGTTTTATAAATAATGTTTTAAAATGCTGATTTTGAGACAAGATTTAATTCATACGCTTAACTTGGATTATAATAAGTAAAAATTAATAGTATAATGATAGTCTGAGCTATAAATCTTTAATTTAATGAATAAAAAAATAGTGAAGCAGAAGTCTATTTTAAAGATTTCTGCTTCACTATAAGGAAAACTGACTAATGAATAGGTTTATGTTCCATCATTTTCTATTAGCCAGACATTCATTTTTACTTATCAGTAGCTGAGGCATTAGATTGTCCCAGTCTGAGTATGTTTGCTATTTTTGTTATTGATTGCTAATGACTTTTGTAATAGTTACATCCATTTAATTTTTGGTTCTTCGCCTTTAAATATTCTAACAATATTAGTTCGATGTCTAAATATTAATAGAACGCCTACACCGATACTCACGACTAGTAAGATATAATCTCGAATTAATAGTGCACCGATTACACAACAGATTGATGCTATGATACTCGATAGTGATACATACTTTGTTAAATAAAGTATGCCGAAGAAAATCGCTGCTAAAATGAGTAATAATATAGGATTGATTCCAAGTATAACACCAGCACTTGTGGCAACCGCTTTTCCACCTTTAAATCCAAGGTAAACTGGATAAACATGACCCAGAATAGCGAATGCGCCTACGATGAGTCCATTTGTGAAAAATGTACTAATAGCACCGTCTGCATGCACTGGTAACCATAGTGGTAAGAACACAACAATAAACCCTTTAAATATATCTAAAAATGTAACAAGGAATCCTGCAGGTTTTCCTAATACTCTAAAACTGTTTGTTGCTCCTGTATTCCCACTACCAAATTGTCTAATATCTTTTTTGAAAAATAATTTACCTATTACATAGCCACTTGGGAAAGCACCAATGAGATAACTTAAAATTAACATGATAATTATCATCACCATACATAATCCACATCCTTTAATGACATTAAAATTATTTTACCATATATGACCTCGGTTAGACGAATAAAAATTTATAACTGTAGTAAAACACGGTTTAAATATTAATTTGATACTTGCAATTTATCAAGATTTATATAAGAATAACTAATGTATAGTTTTAAAAACGAACGTACGTTTGTAGGAGGGCGAAACGATTGGCAATGAACAAACAAAATAAATATTCGGATGATTCCATTCAGGTTTTGGAAGGGTTAGAAGCCGTAAGAAAAAGACCTGGTATGTATATTGGTTCTACCGATAAAAGAGGATTACATCATTTAGTGTATGAAGTTGTCGATAATTCCGTCGATGAAGTATTAAACGGTTTTGGTAATGAAATATTAGTGACAATAAATAAGGACGAAAGTATTACTATAGAAGATGATGGACGTGGGATGCCAACCGGAATTCATACATCGGGTAAACCTACTGTTCAAGTAATATTTACAGTACTTCATGCAGGCGGTAAATTTGGACAAGGCGGATATAAAACTTCAGGTGGTCTACACGGTGTAGGTGCATCAGTTGTAAATGCATTAAGTGAATGGTTAGAAGTAGAAATATACAGAGATGGTGCTATCTATAAACAGCTATTTAGTCATGGTGGTGTACCAGCTACTGGATTAGAAAAGCAAGGTAAAACTAGAAAAACAGGTACTAAAGTTACCTTTAAACCAGATGCTGAAATTTTCAAATCAGCAACATCTTTTAACTATGATGTGTTGAGCGAACGTTTACAAGAATCAGCATTTTTGCTTAAAAATCTTAGAATTACACTTAAAGATTTGAGAGCTGGCAAAGAAAGAGAAGATGTTTTCCACTATGAAGATGGTATAAAAGAATTTGTGAGTTATGTAAATGAAGGTAAAGAAGTGTTACACGATGTAGCAAACTTTGCTGGCACTGCTAATGATATAGAAGTAGAGGTTGCATTTCAGTATAATGATCAATATTCGGAAAGCATCTTGAGTTTTGTCAATAATGTGCGTACTAAAGATGGCGGCACTCATGAAGTTGGCTTTAAAACAGCAATGACGAGAGTGTTTAATGATTATGCTAGACGTATTAATGAATTGAAAGAAAAAGATAAGAACCTAGATGGTAATGATATAAGAGAAGGTTTGACTGCGATTATTTCAATTCGTATACCTGAGGAATTATTACAATTCGAAGGGCAAACTAAGTCTAAATTAGGTACACCTGAAGCCAGAAGTGCAGTAGATTCAGTTGTATCTGAAAAATTACCTTATTATTTAGAAGAAAAAGGACAATTGTCAAAAACCCTCGTTAAAAAAGCATTAAAAGCCCAACAAGCAAGAGAAGCAGCACGTAAAGCAAGAGAAGATGCGCGTTCAGGTAAGAAAAACAAACGAAAAGATACATTATTATCCGGAAAGTTAACACCTGCGCAAAGTAAGAATACAGAGAAAAAAGAATTGTATTTAGTTGAGGGTGATTCAGCTGGTGGTTCTGCAAAATTGGGGCGTGACCGGAAATATCAAGCAATTTTACCTTTAAGAGGTAAAGTTATAAATACTGAAAAAGCACGCTTAGAAGATATTTTTAAAAATGAAGAGATTAATACGATTATCCACACAATAGGTGCTGGTGTAGGTAATGAATTTAAATTAGAAGATAGCAATTACAATCGTGTAATTATAATGACAGATGCGGATACGGATGGCGCACATATTCAAGTGCTTTTATTAACATTCTTCTTTAAATATATGAAACCTTTAGTAGAAGCAGGTAGAGTATTTATAGCATTACCTCCATTGTACAAACTGGAAAAAGGTAAGGGTGCTTCTAAGAAAATAGAATATGCATGGACAGATGAAGAATTAGAAAAACTACAAAAGAAATTAGGTAAAGGATTTAGTTTACAGCGTTATAAAGGTTTAGGGGAAATGAACGCTGATCAATTATGGGAAACAACAATGAACCCAGATACAAGAACGCTGATTCGAGTACAAGTTGATGATGAATTACGTTCATCGAAACGCGTAACAACTTTAATGGGAGACAAAGTAGCTCCTAGACGTGAATGGATTGAAAAACATGTTGAATTTGGTCTTCAAGAAGATCAAAGCATTCTGGATAACAATGAAATTCAAATACTAGAGCAGGATTATTCTGATGAGGAGGAAATGAATTGAGTGAAATAATTCAAGATTTGTCGCTGGAAGATGTTATTGGCGACCGATTTGGTAGATATAGTAAATACATCATTCAAGAGCGTGCATTACCAGATGTTCGTGATGGGCTTAAACCTGTTCAAAGACGTATTTTATACGCTATGTATTCTAGTGGTAATACATTTGATAAAAATTTCCGTAAAAGTGCAAAAACTGTCGGTGATGTTATCGGACAATATCACCCTCATGGTGATTTATCTGTATATGATGCGATGGTTCGTTTGAGTCAAGATTGGAAACTGCGACATGTTCTGATAGAAATGCAAGGTAATAATGGTAGTATTGATAACGACCCAGCAGCTGCTATGCGTTATACTGAAGCGAAATTAAGCAGAATATCAGAAGAGTTATTAAGAGATATTAATAAAGAAACTGTACCATTTATGCCTAACTACGATGATACGACAATGGAACCAATGGTATTACCTGCTAGACTGCCACATTTGTTAATCAATGGAAGTACAGGCATATCTTCAGGTTATGCTACGGATATACCTCCGCATAATCTCGCTGAAGTTATTCAAGCAACATTGAAGTATATAGATAATCCCAACATCACTGTAAGTCAGTTGATGAAGTATATCAAAGGTCCCGATTTTCCTACAGGTGGTATTATTCAAGGGATTGATGGTATTAAGAAAGCTTATGAAACAGGAAAAGGTAAAATTGTTGTTCGCTCTAAAGTCGATGTCGAAGAATTGAGAAATGGTAGAAAAGAACTCATCGTTACTGAATTACCTTATGAAGTTAACAAAAGTTCACTTGTTAAAAAGATGGATGAACTGCGAGCAGATAAAAAAGTAGATGGTATTGTAGAAGTACGTGACGAAACAGACCGTACAGGGCTGCGAATTGCCATTGAATTAAAGAAAGATGTCAATAGCGAAGCGGTTGCTAATTTTTTATATAAAAACACAGACTTACAAGTTGCATATAATTTTAATATGGTAGCAATCAGTGACGGTCGTCCACTTCTTATGGGTATTCGTCAATTTATAGACAGTTATCTCAATCATCAGATTGATGTAGTTACTAAGCGTACACGTTTTGAATTAGATAATGCAGAAAGTAGAATGCATATTGTAGAAGGTCTAATGAAAGCTTTGTCAATTTTAGATGAAGTTATCAAACTCATTAGAAATTCAAAAAATAAAAAAGATGCTAAAGATAATTTGGTTTCTGAGTTTGATTTTACAGAAGCACAAGCTGAAGCTATTGTTACGTTGCAACTATATCGTCTGACAAATACAGATATAGTACAATTACAAGAAGAACATGATGAATTAAAAGCTAAAATTGCACATTTAAAAAATATTTTAGATAACCATGATGCTTTGTTGAATGTTATCAAAGAAGAATTGGGAGAAATAAAAAATAAATATAAACAACAACGTTTATCTACTATAGAAGCTGAAATCAGTGAAATCAAAATTGACAAAGAGGTCATGGTGCCAAGCGAAAATGTGATTATGAGTATTACGAAACATGGTTACATAAAACGAACATCGTTACGTAGCTTTAATGCCAGTGGTGTAGAAGAGCTAGGTGTAAAAGATGGGGATACAATGCTCAAATATCAAGAAGTAAATACATTAGATACAGCATTAGTATTCACTAATAAAGGCAGACATCTTTATATACCAGTTCATAAACTTTCAGAGATTAAGTGGAAAGATTTAGGACAACATGTATCACAGATTGTGCCTATTGATGAAGGCGAGCATGTTATAGATGTTTATTGTGAAAGTGATTTTAAACCAGATGTATTTTATATTTTAGCTACGCGAAATGGCATGATTAAGAAAAGTAATGTCTCTATGTTTAAAACATCAAGATACAATAAACCACTTGTCTCTATGAAACTAAAAGATAATGATGAAGTGATCAATGTAATGAGATTAGATGAACCACAAACGATTACTGTTTTAACACACAAAGGGATGTCATTAACTTACAGTAGTGAAGAGTTATCAGATACTGGACTAAGAGCCGCTGGTGTTAAATCGATTAACCTTAAAAGTGAGGACTATGTTGTGTTAACACAAATCGTTAATGAAAATAACACGATCTTGATGGCGACTCAACGTGGTTCATTAAAACGCATAAGATTTAATATTTTACAAAAAGCTAAACGTGCACAACGCGGTATCACATTATTAAAAGAGCTTAAAAAAACACCGCATCGCATCGTAGCAGCTAACGTTGTTCAGCCGGATCATACAACTTATACAGTATATTCAAAACAACATGAAGAAAGCGGCAATATTAAAGATATTCATTTATCGGAACAATATACCAATGGTAGCTTTGTAGTAGATGTTAAAGAATTTGGTGAAGTTGTTAATATGATCGTTAAATAACACAAGTTTTAAAATTTTGTTAGAAAATACAACAATATAATGATAAAATACCTATTAGGTGTAACAAAAATGAAGCAAGAGATTTATAGTAATGTGAAAAGGTACTGTGCAATGCTTGATGATAAGTACTTTACCGATTCATTTATTTTCATGTCTACATAAGCATTGGATTTTGTTTATAAACATGAATGAAACTATAAATCTCTTGATTTTACTATGAAAATTAATTTGTATAGATGAGAGGGATTAAATTGAGCAATTTTGATAGTTTGATTCCGGATTGGTTCAAAGCATTTGTTCAAGTCGGGAATGATTTAATCTGGTCACAATACTTAATTGGACTTTTAATTACAGCAGGTATATTTTTTACCATTGGATCTAAGTTCGTACAATTAAGATGGATACCGGAAATGTTTCGAGCAATTGGAGAAAAACCTGAAACATTAGAAAATGGAAAAAAAGGTATTTCACCATTCCAAGCATTTGCAATTAGTGCAGGTTCTCGTGTTGGTACTGGTAATATTGCCGGTGTTGCGACAGCAATTGTATTAGGAGGCCCTGGTGCAGTATTCTGGATGTGGATTATTGCTTTTATCGGAGCAGCCAGTGCATTTATTGAAGCGACGCTTGCGCAAGTGTATAAGGTGCCTGATGAAGAAGGTGGTTATCGTGGTGGACCAGCTTATTACATAACTAAAGGACTCAACCAAAAATGGTTAGGTGTTGTTTTTGCGGTATTAATTACAGTGACATTTGCATTTGTTTTTAATACAGTACAATCAAACACAATAGCTGAATCATTAAAAACGCAATATAATGTAAGCCCTATTGTTACTGGTATAATCTTAGCTATTGTTACTGCTATTATTATATTTGGAGGCGTAAGAAGTATTGCAACATTATCTTCTATAATTGTGCCTGTGATGGCAATTATTTATATAGGTTTAGTTGCTGTAATATTAATATTCAACTATGATCAAATCATACCAATGATTGCAACTATAGTTAAAAATGCTTTTGGATTTGAACAAGCAACTGGAGGCGCTGTTGGTGCAGCTGTTCTTCAAGGTATTAAACGTGGTTTGTTCTCAAACGAAGCTGGTATGGGTTCTGCGCCAAATGCTGCTGCTACAGCTGCTGCGCCACACCCAGTTAAACAAGGTTTGATCCAATCATTAGGCGTATTCTTTGATACGATGTTAGTATGTACGGCAACGGCGATAATGATTTTATTATATACTGGATTGGAATTTGGAGAGAATGCAGCACAAGGCGTTGCAGTTACACAATCTGCATTGAATGAACATTTAGGTAGTGCAGGTGGTATTTTCTTAACGATTGCGATTACTTTATTTGCATTTTCTTCCGTTATCGGTAATTATTATTATGGTCAATCGAACATGGAATTTTTATGGGAAAATAAAACTGTATTATTTATTTTCAGATGTTTAGTTGTTGTACTTGTCTTCGTTGGCGCAGTTGTGAAAACTGAAACGGTATGGAGTACGGCAGATGTATTCATGGGTCTAATGGCGATTGTCAACTTAGTAGCTATTATTGGTTTATCTAACATTGCTTTCGCAGTTATGAATGATTACCAACGTCAACGTAAAGCCGGCAAAAAGCCTGTATTTAAACCTGAAGAGTTAGAAATCAACTTGTTCGGTATTGAGAGTTGGGGAATGAAGAAAAAATAATCTTGTTTAAATATTAGTGCAAAGATTTAAATGTTTCTTCATTATCATATTTTCTTTAATATTAATTTATATATAGGCAGTAATATAAAGTTATGTTAAACATTTGATTTTATATTACTGCTTTTTAATATACACTGTAATATTTTAGTCCAATACATTTTTTATTTGTAGTTGTTATTATGAATTATGGGTGTTTAGTTAATTTTTAATAAAACATGACAAAATATATGTTTGGGAAATGGTCATTGTGTTATGATTAACATTAGTTATTTTAAATATTAAACGTTATGTATTGTGTCACAAAAGTGCATAATTTTTTTATTATGCGCTAAAAGATCAATATATTTTGAAAAATAAGGTTTGGTGATGTTATGTCAAATGAAGATAATTTAAAGCAAGAAACGGAATCTAAGAAAAGTAAGTTAAAATTAAGTTTCCCCGAAACGCGTTTTATGAAGTTTTTAGGAGGCAAAGATTTAGTTTTTGCTTTGCTTATATTGATATTTATTGGCTGTGCTATTTTTATATTTGATCAAGTTTCTTATATTTTCAAACCATTTATAATTGTTTTTAATACAATTGTAGCACCGATCATTGTATCGATTATATTATATTATTTATTTAACCCATTAGTTAATTTGATGGAACGATATAATATATCAAGACTTTGGGGTGTGATTATATTATTCTTAGTCATTATTGGTGTGATTGCGTTAGCTATTAATTTATTAATACCTGTGATTGGCGCTCAGTTTAAAAGTTTTGGAAATAACTTCCCATACTATGTAGATAAGGTTAATAAATTTATAGATAGTGTAACGAAATACTCTTTAATTTCTAATTTTTATGGACAAATTCAAGATCAATTAGATTCATTGGCGAAAAAATTACCTTCAATGGTGTCTGATTATTTTAATGGTTTTAGTTCTAAAGTTAAAAATTTTGCTGAAGCTTTAGTAAATGTTGGCGTTGTGATTGCTACAACACCATTTGTTTTATTCTTTATGTTAAAAGATGGGCACCGCTTCAAAGAATTTTCAACAAACTTGATGCCGCCTAAATTTAGAAAAGACTTTCATGATTTGTTAGATAAAATGAGTCTACAAGTTGGTTCTTATATCCAAGGACAAATTATCGTATCGTTTTGTATTGGTATATTATTATTTATTGGGTATAGTATCATCGGTTTAGACTACAGTTTAATTTTAGCTTCAATCGCTGCAGTCACAAGTGTTGTTCCATATATTGGTCCGACGATTGCGATTTCACCAGCAATTATAATTGCTTTAATTACTTCACCGATTATGTTGCTGAAGTTAGTGGTTGTTTGGACAGCTGTTCAATTTATTGAAGGGCATTTCATTTCTCCGAATATCATGGGTAAAACATTGAAAATTCATCCACTGACAATTATATTCATCTTACTAAGTGCAGGTAATTTATTAGGTGTTGTCGGTGTTATTTTAGGTATTCCAGCTTATGCGATATTGAAAGTATTAGTTTCGCATTTATTTACCATGTACAAACGTCGTTATAATAAATATTATGGTGATGATGCAGGGGAATATGAAATTACTTCTGATGAAGAAATTCGTTGATTTAAAATTTAAACAATGTATTAAAAGGCTGAGACATAAGGTTCTTGGTCAAGTGAAAAAAGGCAATTTCTATTGAAATAATATAGAAATTGTCTTTTTCATTATTGTTTTGATTATTGCTAGCTTATTGAGCTATTACTTTTCTAATATTAAGTGCCATCAATACAAATCCAAGTTCTCTTTTGACGTGTTTACTTTTTTAACCGAATACATTTTTAGGGGTTGTTTCAACGATTTCATTCACATGTCGTGACATATCACTTATAGCGATTTTGTAACGTGCGGACGCCCGGGAAATGATATGAGCGAGAGACTACAGGTTCGAGCCATATCCCAGGCAAGCATGCATAATCAAAATCGTAAGATTTTTATATAAAATGGACTCATCCATCATGTGTAATCATATTAAGTTATATCATTTGGTGAAATTAAAATTATAAATTTCTGGCAGTTGTATATGTTAAATCATGTGTTTTAATATTATAAAACAGTTACTTCTTTAAATAATAAATACGAAAGTTTTTCCATTGTTTTAAAACACATCACTTATAGCGATTTTGTAACGTGCGGACGCCCGGGGAAATGATATGGGCGAGAGACTACAGGCTCGAGCCATATCCCCAGGCAAGCATGCACGATCAAAATCGTAGTATTTTAAATATAAAGAGGACCAATCTATATTAAGGATTGGCCCTCTTATTTTGAGAATGGGGATTTATGTTCCAGTCTCTTTTATAATTGCCAAGATGGGATGAAATATTCATTTTAAGTGAATTAGCTTCCCGTTCTGCTCATTTTTATTTTGTTTGTAAGATGATTCCATGTGTAAACTTTTAAACGAAGTATACAGAGTCTAACAATATTGTAATATATAACATGTATAAGAATTATTTATTAAAAATAAGAATTGTGCTATATTTTAAATATTATATGAATATAGAAAAGTGATGTGAACACATGTCAAAGAAGTTAGGAAATAAAATATTAACAATAATGAAAGTTATATTTGCACTTTCGTTATTTATATTTGTTGCTTTTACGTTATATAAAGAATTAGCGAATATAAATTTAAAAGAAACGATTCATTCTATAAAAGATATTAATAGTGTATGGTTGGTTGTGTTGTTTATGAGTGGCGGCCTAGCCATATTGATTTTATCGATGTATGATGTAATTTTAGCTAAGGTATTACATTTGAAAATTTCTTTAGTTAAAACCGTACGTATAGGATATATTGTAAATGCTTTGAATGCAGTATTGGGTTTTGGAGGATTTATAGGAGCGAGCGTAAGATTTTTATTATATAAAGATACTACGGAAGATAAAAAAGGATTACTACACACTATTTCTATTGTTTTAATCTCTATGTTGACTGGTTTGAGTATGCTTTCTATTTTAGTAGTATTTCATGTATTTGATGTTAGGCATGTATTTAGTCCATTCCCTTGGGTTAGATGGTTAATGTATATTGTAGCATTATTTTTGCCGATCTTTATTTTCTTTACAATTTGGAAACCAGTCAATAAAAACAGTAAACTGACTGGGATATATTGTACCATTGTTTCTAGTATTGAATGGATGATTGCTGCTTTAGTGTTGTACATGGCACTATTAATTGTTGGTATACATGTGCATTTTCCTGTATTCATGGGGATATTTATCATTGGCGCTTTATCTGGGTTAATGAGTTTCATTCCCGGAGGATTTGGCACATTTGATTTGGTACTATTACTAGGATTGAAAAGTTTAAACATTCCAGAAGAGAAAATTGTTTTAGCTTTATTACTCTACAGGTTAGCTTATTACCTATTTCCTGTTTTAATTGCACTTATTCTCTCAACATTTGAATTCAGAAATACTGCAAAACGTTATTGGGATGACTCTAAAATTATGATACCTGTCAAAGATATGTCATCACTTCTAGCATCTTATCAAAAAGATATTTTAACAAGAATTCCAGCGTTTTCCATTGCATTATTACTTTTATTTACGAGTGTTTTATTTTTCTTTAATAACATTACAATTATTTATGATGGGCTATATAGTAACAATCATGCGTTTTATTATATTATAGCGTCTATCCATACTTGTGCATGTTTATTATTATTGTTAAATGTGATTGGTGTATATCATTTATCTAAGAGAGCACTTTTGTTCGCTATCTGTTCAATCATCATTATATTTAGCGTCACAGTTTATACTTATCCTTCTTTGATTCTTTTGAGTTGGTTAATAACTATGTTCGTAATGCTTGTTTTATTTTATAGAAGCGCACGCGTCATAAAGCGTCCATTTAGATATACGAAACTATTGTCTAGTGTAATCATAGGCGCACTAGTGTTGTTCATTAACCATGTGTTTATAAAGAATACATTTTATACTTTAGATATTTATCATTTAGAAGTAGATACCTCTCTTTTAAGATATTATTTTTGGTTCACAATTATTACGGTAGTTATTATAGTAAGTGTTATTGTGTGGTGGTTTGAAGCAAGATTTAAATCTGCAGGCAGTGATCACAATCTAGAGCAATGTGAAACAATCATTCAAAAATTTGGCGGGAATTATTTAAGTCATCTAATTTATAGTGGTGATAAGAAGTTTTTCTTTAATGAACAGCAAGATGCATTTGTGATGTATCGTTATAAACGAAATGCATATATTGTTTTGGGTGATCCTATCGGAAATAGTGCATCGTTCCATGAGTTGCTTGAAACATTTTATAATGAAGCACACTATTTAGGTTACGATATTATTTTCTATCAAGTAACTGACAAATATATGTCAATTTACCATGATTTTGGAAATCAATTTTTTAAATTAGGTGAAGAAGCCATTATTGATTTATCAACTTTCACTACTTCAGGAAAAAAGAAGCGCGGTTTGCGTGCTACCTTGAACAAACTAGAAGATTTGGGTTGTAATTTTGAGATGTTAGAACCGCCTTTTTCACAAAACATATTTGATGAATTGAAACAAATAAGTGATGATTGGTTATCAGGTTCTACAGAAATGCAATTTTCAGTAGGGAATTTTAGTGAACATTATATATCACAAGCGCCGATTGGAGTCATTAGAGATAAAGAAAAAGTTATTATTGGTTTTTGTACATTTATGCCTGTGAATGACAATTCGACATTATCTATTGATTTAATTCGTTGGAAATCAGATGCTTCCTTACCACTGATGGATAGTTTATATCTGCATATGCTATTATGGGCTAAAGCAAATCATTATCAATACTTTAATATGGGCATGGCCACACTGTCTAATGTAGGTAAAGTACCGTTTTCATTTTACAGAGAAAGACTTGCTGGTAGAATATTTGAGCATTTCAATGGCTTATATAGATTTCAAGGTTTAAGACGTTATAAAGAAAAGTTCAATCCCAACTGGCAACCAAGATTTTTAGTATATCGTAAAGGTAATTCATTATGGGTAAGTATGACAAAAGTCATGCGCGTAATTAGAAAAAAATAATAAAAAACAACCAACAATCCCGTTAATGATTGTTGGTTGTTTTTTGGAGTTATAGCTTTTAATGGTTTTTGTAGTCAATGCCGGAGAAGTTATTAACTACTTTTTAATAAACTAACTATATACTTTCTAAATATCATTTTGACTCTAACTATATTTATGAATTTCTAGTTACCCCTTTGTCCAAGGTGTAAATATAATATATCATCAATAGAAAACGCTTTCAATACTATAATATCATCTCATGTGAATAAAAATTGACATTTTATATAGTTAATTTCATTTTGAAACTTAAATGTATTTTTACATCAGATTAAAGTTAATATTTGTAATTTGAATTATTATCATTTGTTATATTATTAAAATACATTCAATATTTTAAGATTATGTAGTAACATGTAAATATTAATGCTTGCAGTGTGCGCAATGGGGTGAAAAAATGAAAAAAGTTATCGTTTGTTTGGTATTAATAATGCTTTTAGTTGCGTTAACGTTATCAATTAAGTCGTTATATGATACCATACACACAAATTACAAAGGTTCGAACCAATCTGCTCAAAATGAAAAATTTAAAAAGGAAAAAAATCCAAAGTATAAAATACCTAAGATTAATGTATTATCGCAACAATTCAGTGAAAATTTCATGAATAGTGATGTAAGAAATCATTATATGCATATTTCAAAAGGTATGCACAAGCGTAAAGTTGAAACATATTTTGGTGATAGTGAAAATATAATACAAATTGCTAATGAGAAAGCACATAAATATGGTAACATCGCAGTTTTGTTTAAAAATGATAAAGTTCAACGAATTTTTGTTGTTCCTGATAATGTTACTGTTGAATCGTTTGCTCAAGTACATGGTCAAAGAACATTTACTAGTCATAATCGCACGATAATATATGATGATAATCCATCTAATCATTTTTCTGTTAAAGTATATTTTGATTCAAATGAAAAAGTGACGGCAATAGAAAATATAGATCAAATATCTACTATAGAATAGATATTAATGAGTGTGGACATAATGTTCAATATCAACTTTAAAGACTTATCCGAATTAACAGGATGAGTCTTTTTTATTTAAATTTATATGAGGTGAAAGAATTGCGGTTTTCAAGAAAATGATGAAACTATCACTTAATAAAAGTAATGAAGGTTCGAGTACGTCTTTATTTAATATAACTAATAGCGCAATAGTTTATAAAATGGTAAGATATTTATATTTTTGGTCCGATTAGTATAAACTAATGCTTTTGTGCTATATAAATAAATTAATAAAAACATGGGATATAAAGTAATATAAAAATTAAAATTTCAAATAAACTACCAAAATATAAATTATTATGATAATATGAAAACGGTTACAAAAATAGAGGTGATTTTTATAGTAACAATAAAAGAGGTAGCTAAATTAGCGGGTTGTTCTGTAGCAACGGTATCTAGAGTTATCAATAATAATGGATATGTAAAAGCTCAAACAAAAACACAAATTGAACGTGCGATTCATGAGCTTAACTATCAACCTAATGAAGCAGCACGTACATTATATAAACGCAAGTCAAAAATGATTGGTTTATTATTACCAGATATCAGTAATCCTTTTTTTACATTGATAGCGAGAGGTGTTGAAGATATAGCG
Source organism: Staphylococcus sp. GDB9P120P (assembly GCF_017893435.1). Lineage (NCBI taxonomy): Bacteria > Bacillati > Bacillota > Bacilli > Caryophanales > Staphylococcaceae > Staphylococcus > Staphylococcus sp. GDB9P120P. Next base: position 479,656 of record NZ_JAESNB010000008.1, on the reverse strand, counting down.
CTTGCGCATGGTTTTCAAGTTTTAATTGGCAATAGTGACAACGATGTTGATAAGGCTAAAGATTATCTATCTACTTTCAATGCTTATAATTGTGTAGGCGTGATTGCTACAGCATTTGCTGATGATCAAATCGAAAAGTTATTAGTATCACAAGGTATTCATTATGTATTTGTAGATCGTGTTAAAGATGAAGGTAATGGTATTTCTATGAATCATTTTGAAGGTGGACAATTACAAGCTCGGCTTGTGTTAGAAGGTAAGCCAAAAAATATTTTGATTCTTCATTTAGATTTGAATATTGAGGCATTTAAATTGAGAATAGATGGCATTAAACAAGAATTGAACAATTATGATGTAAGTTATTACGATTGTTCAGCCGAGACTTTAAAAAATAAAAGTGCATTTATTTCATTAGTTAAAGATTTACATATTGATAGCATTATATGTAGCAATGATGTACTTGCAATTGAAACAATGGGACTTATTCAGCAATTTCAATTGAAAGTTCCTGAAGATATTCAAATTGTGGGTTATGACAATATACCTTTTTCTGCAATGACGTTTCCTCAAATTGCAACTATTGATCAGTCTGCGTATTTTTTAGGACAACAAGCGGTATCAATTTTATTGAAATTAAATAAAAACTGTGTAGTGAATCAACAAGATAATACGCTAAAGTTATCAACTAAACGCAGAGGCAGTATTAGATTTGAGTAATGATATGTAACGGGTTACATAAAATATGATTTAACGAAAGGGGAATTAAATGTATAAAACAGGTATTTTGAACAGTGAAATTTCTAAGGTATTAAGTGATTTAGGGCATACAGATACAATTATCATTGCTGATTGTGGATTACTAGTACCAGATGGTGTTAAAAAAATAGATTTAGCATTAACTTTTGGACACCCTTCATTTGAAGAAGTATTTAATTTAGTTAAAGCACATATGAAAATTGAACAGCTTACCATTGCAAATGAAATGATAAAACAAAATAGTGAGTTATATGTGAAATTATTAGCTGAAAATATTGATATGGTCACGGAATCCCATGAAAAATTAAAAATGTATAGTAAGGATGTTAAAGCAATTATAAGAACAGGTGAAGCGACACCTTACGCTAATGCAATTTTATCAAGCGGTGTTTTATTTTAAGGGGTGAAAAATATGATAACGATGAATCAAATTCATAAATCATTTGGTCAAAATGATGTCTTAAGAGGTGTTGATTTTGAAATCAATGATGCAGAAATACATGCGTTAATGGGTGAAAATGGTGCAGGTAAGAGTACGCTCATGAAAATATTAACAGGTGTATATAACGCTGATAGCGGTAATGTTTTAGAAAACGGTCAACCTATTCATTTTAAAAATACGATGGATGCTGAACAAAACGGTGTGTCATTTATACAGCAAGAATTAAATATTTGGCCAAATCTTACAGTGCTTGAAAATTTATTTTTAGGAAAAGAAGAAACAAAAGTTTTTGGCATTGTTGATAATAAAAAAATGAAACAACGTGCTTTGGCTATTTTCAAAAAATTAAATATTGATATCGATTTAAACCGCATGGCAGGTACTTTATCAGTCGGCATGCAACAGATGCTCGAAATCAGTAAAGCATTAATGGAAAAATCGAAAATCATTATCATGGATGAGCCTACTGCAGCTCTGACAAATAACGAAATAAATACGTTGTTTGAACAAATCAAAAATTTAAAAAAAGAAGGCGTTTCTTTTATATATATATCGCATAGAATGGAAGAAATTTTTGCAATCTCAGATCGTATTACAGTAATGAGGGATGGTCGTTCGATATTAACTAAAGAAACTCAAAATACGACGCATGCTGAGATAGTAAAATCTATGATTGGTAGAGATTTAGATAATCAATACCCTGTTAGACAATATCATCAAGGTGATGTTGTGCTTTCTGTTGAAAATTTGGATTCGGCTGAACATCATTTAAAACATATTCATTTTGATTTACATAAAGGTGAAATACTTGGTTTTAGTGGTTTGATGGGTGCCGGTCGTTCAGAAATTATGAGAGTACTTTTTGGCTTAGATAAAGGGAATAAATCGGTGAAACTTAACAATAAGCAATTACAGATTCAAAATCCTAACCAATCCATTTCACAAGGTCTGGCTTTTATCACTGAAAATAGAAAAGAAGAAGGTTTAGTTTTACAGGATTCAATTTTAGAAAACATTACATTACCTGCTTTGAAAAGTTTTTCAAGGTCTGGTTTTTTAACACAACATGCTATGGAACAATATTCAGAACAAATGGTTCAGCGTTTAAATATTAAAGGCAAAATAGGAGATACTTGTGGCAATTTATCAGGTGGTAATCAACAGAAAGTAGTTTTAGCTAAATGGATTGCGACTGCACCACACGTGTTAATACTAGATGAACCAACCCGAGGCATTGATGTAGGTGCTAAACGTGAGATATACCAATTGATGCATGAATTAACTGACCGAGGTATGTCTATTATTATGATTTCATCAGAACTACCAGAGATTATAGGTATGAGTGATAGAGTTGCGGTTGTACATGAAGGATCCATTGCAGGCACATTAGAGGGTTCAGCTATCACAGAAGAACGTATTATGACTTTAGCTACAGGAGGAAAATTAAATGAAACAGTCTAAATTATCATTTTCTTATTCGTATTTGGAAAAAATTATACCTTTTATTGGGTTAATACTATTAGTTGTTATTATTAGTATATTAAATAGTGCTTTTTTAGAACCTTCTAACTTATTTAATTTATTAAGACAAGTTTCTATTAATGGTTTGATTGCATTTGGCATGACTTTCGTAATATTGACTGGAGGCATTGATTTATCAGTAGGTTCAACGTTAGCGTTATCTAGTGCTTTTGTAGCGATTTTAATGGTTTCAGGTATGGATTCTATTGTAGCTTTATTCATGGGTTGTATATTTGGTGCGATTTTGGGAGCTGTGAACGGCTTACTCATCACGATAGGTAAAATGGCACCTTTCATTGCAACACTAGCTACAATGACTGTATTTAGGGGACTAACGCTTGTCATTACAGATGGAAATCCCATTACAAATTTAAATGGTAGTTATGCATTTCAATTATTTGGTAGGGGCTATTTTTTAGGTATTCCAGTACCAGCTGTCACAATGTTTATTACATTTATCATATTATATATTGTGCTACATAAAACCGTATTTGGTAGACAGACTTATGCTATGGGTGGTAATGAAAAAGCAGCATTTATTTCAGGAATTAAAGTTAATAAAATCAAAATAATGATTTATAGTTTAGCCGGCTTAATGTCAGCTATGGCAGGATCAATTTTAACTTCACGTTTAAATTCAGCACAACCAACAGCAGGGATGTCCTATGAATTGGATGCCATTGCAGCAGTTGTACTAGGAGGAACTTCTTTAACTGGTGGTAAAGGTCGTATTGTTGGAACATTAATTGGTGTGTTAATTATTGGTGTTTTGAACAATGGTTTGAATTTACTAGGTGTATCTTCATTTTACCAACAAGTGGTAAAAGGTGTCGTTATTATCATTGCAGTACTGATAGATAGAAAAAATAAATAATTGGAGGTGTTGATATTGAAAAAACTTTTTATAACTACAATAGCTATTTTATTATTTTTAACAGGTTGTTCTCTAGAATCACCTATAGAAAAAAATGATAATGGTAAAGTAGATAAGAAAAAATCTGATGTTGTTATTGGTGTGAGTATTTCTACCTTAAATAACCCTTTCTTTGTGAAAATTAAAGATGGCATTGAGAAAGAGGCAAAGAAACAAGGTGTCAAAGTTAAGTTTGCAGATGCCCAAGATGATGCAGCGAAACAAGCTAATGATATTGATGATTTAATACAACAAAAAGTGGATTACCTGATTGTAAATCCAACAGATTCTGATGCGATATCAGGTAGTATCCAAATCGCGAATGATGAGGCAATACCAGTTATTACATTAGACCGAGATGTAGCTAAAGGGGATGTTGCATCATTTATTGCTTCCGATAATATCAAAGGCGGTGAAATGGGTGGCGAACTCATTGTCGATGAATTAGGTGAAGATGCGAAAGTAGCGGAACTTGAGGGCGTTCCTGGTGCCAGTGCTACACGTGAACGTGGTAAAGGTTTCCATAACGTCGCAGATAAATCACTTGATGTAGTTTCCAAACAAAGCGCTAAGTTTAATAGAACAGAAGGTTTAAATGTAACACAAAATATTATTCAAGCTCATCCTGATATCAAAGCTATTTTTGCTCAAAATGATGAAATGGCTTTAGGGGCAGTAGAAGCGATAGGAAATAAGGATATTAAAGTCGTTGGTTTTGATGGTAATGAAGATGCGATAAAATCTGTTGAAAAGGGTAAGTTATTTGCTACAGTTGCGCAACAACCTAATTTGATGGGAGAAGAAAGTATTAAAACAATAATGAATTTATATAATGGTAAAAAGGTTGAGAAAAAGAATAAAATACCTTTAGAAATGAAACGACAATAAGTTATTTTGAAGTTTGAGTAATAAATAAAAACCGGATGCAAAAGGCACCGGTTTTTTTATGTGCTTACTTATATTTTTGACGTTCTTGCTGTTCTTGAGCATATCGTTCAGGGTTTTTCTTATAAAAATTTTGATGTTCTGCTTCAGCTTCATAAAATGTAGAAGCGGGTAATATTTTTGTAGCAATAGCTTTTTCTTTATCTATACTTTGTTTTAATTGTTCTACATAATCTTCAGCTACCGCTTTTTGGTCTTCATTTGTATAAAAAATTGCTGTTTTATATTGTGACCCTCTATCTTGGAATTGTCCACCTTCATCAGTTGGATCTATTACAGAAAAGAATATTTCTAATAATTTATTGTAGGAAAATAGAGCGACATCATACTCTATTTCAACTGTTTCGTAATGCCCGGTGTCACCCGTTTTAACTTCTTCATACGACGGATTATCTGTATGACCTCCCATGTAACCAGAAGTCACTTTCTCAATACCTTCAAATGTGTCGAAAGGCTTGACCATACACCAAAAGCAACCTCCAGCGAAGTATGCCTTGTTTATATTCATGTTTAACATCCTTTCCATATTAGACCTTAGTACCATATATTAAGATATCACTTGATTTTTATTCAGTTTTTATATAACTTTAATATATGTTAATTATAGTACATAGCAGTGCAATTTTGAAGATATAAGGTTGATTACATATGAATGAACACAAACACAGTAGTAAAGAAAGTGCAAACACAGAAGAACAACCGACGATGCGTAGGACAAAAAAGAAGAAATTAAAAAAATTTCCGATTGTAATTTTAATCATTGTAATTATTTTAGCCATTATAGTTGGTTATTCTGTTCATGGTTATAAATCAGGTATTGAATACGCAAAAGATCATGGCAAAACGCTCAAGCAACATAAATTTAATGGTGCTAAAAAAAATGATGGAAAAATTACGATTATGGTCTTAGGTGCAGATAAAGAGCAAGGTGGTATTTCTAGAACCGACTCAATTATGATTGCACAATATGATTATATTCATAAAAAGATGAAGATGATGTCTGTAATGCGAGATATTTATGCAGATATACCAGGCAATGGGCAACATAAAATTAATTCAGCTTATTCTATCGGTGGACCTGAATTATTACGACAAACATTAAAGAAAAATTTAGGTATAGACCCTGAGTATTATGCAATACTTGATTTTACCGGTTTTGAAAAAATGATTGATGAATTGGAACCTAACGGTGTACCGATTGATGTTGAAAAAGATATGTCTAAAAATATAGGTGTATCGCTTAAAAAAGGTCATCATCGATTAAATGGTAAAGAATTATTAGGTTATGCTAGATTCAGACATGATGAAGAAGGCGATTTCGGGCGTGTAAGACGTCAGCAACAAGTCATGCAATCACTTAAACAAGAATTGGCTAGTTTAGACACGCTACCTAAATTACCTAGAGTTGCAGGTATTTTAAGAGGTTATTTAAATACGAATATGCCAGATTCTGCGCTCATCCAAACTGGTTTGAATTTTGGAATACGTGGTGATAAAAAAGTAGAGTCTATCACTTTACCTGTATCAAACACTTATCAAGATATTCAGTCACCAATGGATGGTAGCGCGCTAGAAATCGATAAAGCCAAAAATAAAGAAGAAGTACAGAAATTTTTAAATGAATGATGATTAAAAGCATTCATTTAAACGTGAATGAAATATAAATCTCATACTTAAAAAGGCTAATCCGTTTTCAAAAGGATTAGCCTTTTTTTATTTGAAAACTTGCGATTTTGACCGTGCATGCTTGCCTGGGGATATGGCTCGAGCCTGTAGTCTCTCGCTCATATCATTTCCCCGGGCGTCCGCACGATGCAAAATCGCTATAAGTGATGTGTTTTAATACAATAGAAAAAAGTTTCGTATTATTTAACTTATACAACTAATAGAAAGTCATATTTTTAATTAACCAAAAGATATAACTTAATATGAAAACACATGATGGATTGGTCCTCTTTATATTTAAAATCTTACGATTTTGACTGTGCATGCTTGCCTGGGGATATGGCTCGAGCCTGTAGTCTCTCGCTCATATCATTTCCCCGGGCGTCCGCACGATGCAAAATCTCTATAAGTGATGTTGTTGAAAATAATTTTATATACCTATACGTATCATTCGTTTTTTTGGTCATATCATTGATAAATGAATAAACTTTTGAAAAGTAAAAAACATCAATCCCTAATATGTTTAGAATAGAAATTGATGATTATGTTCTAGTTTTTTGATATGTAATTTATTGTTGATCTGATTTTCTAATTCCAGCAACACCATAATGAGAAGCTTTCATTTCTTCTATTACAACTTGTATAGCGTCTTTGTTAGCACCTGTTGTTTTCTCTACTGCATTAGTAACTTCTGTGACTAAATTTTTTAGTTGTTCATCAGAACGACCTTCTAATAGTTTTACATTTACTATTGGCATTTAAATTCCTCCTAAAGCTATTTTTATATATTATAGCATGAAAATTCACAAAATTATAAAAAATATAAATAAGAACATTTGTTCTCTTTTATATTGAAATAGAACGTATGTTCTTTTATAATGTAAGTGATTAAGGGAGGAATGTTATATGTATGAATTTTATGATTACAATCTGTTAGAGGAAAGAGATATATTGTGTATCGACCAAAAAAGTTTTTTTGCAAGTGTTTCTTGCATACAAAAAGGATTAGACCCAATGAAAGAAAAGTTAGCAGTTGTTGCGGATACTAAGAGACAGGGATCGGTTGTATTGGCTGCTACGGGGCCACTAAAAGCTATAGGTATTAAAACAGGGTCAAGATTATTCGAAATCCCTCATAGAAATGATATATATATTATCAATCCAAGCATGAGAAAATATTTGGAAGTTTCAGTAGCAATTTCTAAAATCGCTTTACGCTATGTTGCTCCAGAAGATTTACACCAATATAGTATTGATGAATTTTTTATGGATGTAACAAATAGTTATCACAGATTTAGTAGTACAATTCAATCTTTTTGTAAAAAATTGCAATATGAAATTCTAGAAGAGACAGGTATACATTGTTCGATAGGGATTGGATCAAATATGTTATTGAGTAAAGTTGCAATGGATGTAGAAGCAAAACATACTGATGATCTCATTGCTGAATGGAGATATCAAGATGTTTCGCACAAACTTTGGCCTATTTCACCATTGAGTAAATTTTGGGGGATTAGTAGAAAAACAGAAGCAAAAATGAATAAAAGAGGTATTTTTACTATAGGTGATTTAGCTCATTATCCATATCAATATTTAAAAAGGGATTTTGGTACTGTAGGTGTGGATTTACATTTGCATGCAAATGGTATTGATCAAAGTAGAATAAGAGACAAGTATAGTGTAGTTAATCCTTCAATTTGTAAGAGTCAAATATTGATGCGTGATTACCATTATGATGAAGCTAAAATAGTGATGCAGGAATTAATTGAGGACGTAGCGAGTCGTGTTAGAGCAAGAAATAAATTAGCTAAGACAATACACTTTTCATTTGGTTATAGTGACCAAGGAGGGGTGCAGAAACAATACACATTAGAAGATCCAACAAATTTAGATGGTACTATTTTTAAGGTGGTTGAATATTTAGCAGATAAATTATGTGATCCAACAATGTTGTACAGAACGGTGAGCATTTCACTCACGCAGTTTATAGATGAGCGAAATACACAGTTGAATTTATTTATAGATGAATACGAAAGAAAAAGGAATGAAAAGTTGGCCAAAACGATTGATGCGCTACATCAAAAATTTGGTAAAGGTATCGTATCTAAAGCAATCTCCTATACAGATGCAGGCACAAAACATGGGCGTTTAGGACTTATGGCAGGGCATAAAATGTAAAAATTAAAATGATAAACTGAACGTTTAATATAGTCATAAATCAATTTCATTGGCAATATATGGAACGGAGATAATTTTAAGTAAGTTTATACGGTGCAGCCCGTCCCTAAAGTAGCTGTTGAATCAAACTTAGTTAGCTTTTTAACAAATACAATTTAAATAACGTATCTATAACATAATAGATGATTTGTCTATGCTAGGTAAGTAAAAAATCTAACGTACATCTATTAAACATATAAATATCATATTAGTATGATAAGGAGGGTATAATAGACTTTACATTACTACTATGAGTTATTTAAAAAAGTATGATGTCTAGATAGTAATAAAGCATAAATTGTATCTAGATGAGGTGTTGTTAATTTGTACTTTCGAGCTTGTCGATATAGAAAACCTTGTATGCCATCGATTTCTAATGGTGTATTTGAAAGTACATCATAATACATGCTTGTTCCCATATCGTCTGGATAACCTTGATAAATTGTCATTATTTCTTCAATAACGTTATCAGAAAGATTGATACCAGAATGTTTAGCTATCATATAACCTTCATTTAATAACGATATGCATAATGATTTAATATGAGGTTGCTTGAGAATAGATGCAGGCTGTATTCCAAGCGCTGTAACTGTATTGATTGCTAAATTAACTAATAGTTTATACCAGATTTCCACTTCAATATTTTTATGTAACACAAGCGAAAGACCACTTGAAGCTAATATTTTTTTCAATGACACTGTGTTGTCATCTTGTTGTAAATGCAGTATTTCATCTCTAAAGTGAATCACATGTTGAGCGGTCTTTTGACCGCTAATATAAGTTACAGCTTGATATATATTTGGAAAAGGAAGTTTTAAGTGTTGTCCATATCCATTTTGAGCTAGTATAACAATAGTAGTATCTTGTGATAAATGCTTGATTTGTTCATATAACCCCTCTAAGTGTGGAATTTTAACAGCGATGAATATAATATCTAATGGTTCAGTCATATCTGATGCTTTAACAACATTAAGTACTATATTTACGTTATTCGAAGCATCTTGATAGGTAATGTGCTCATTACGTTGACCAATTAAATAGACTTTATGTTCTGTTGTTAAAAGTTGAACTGTGATGCAGCTACCAACAGCACCAGGACCAATAACACCTATCTTTTTCATTTATAGTTGACCTCCGTTTATTTAGAAAATAAAATTATAATAGATATGTTTATGATAGTAATCAATAATGAAGTGTTAATCAACTAAAAATGTAAAATTATTTTTTTGAACAGGAGCATAAATCAAATGATAAAAACTATGATGAATGGAAAAATACACCGTGCACGTGTAACAGAAGCTAACCTTAATTATGTTGGTAGTATCACGATAGATCGTAATATTTTAGATGCAGTAGATATATTACCTAATGAGAAAGTTGCAATTGTTAATAATAACAATGGAGAAAGATTAGAAACCTATGTGATTGAAGGAGAACGTAATAGTGGAAAGATATGCCTGAATGGTGCAGCTGCTAGGCTTGTTCAAGTAAATGATATTATTATTATTATGTCTTATGTACAAGTTACTGCAGAAGAAGCATTAAATCACAATCCAAAAGTCGCGCTTATGAATGAAAAAAATGAAATTATAGAGATGATACAAGAAGAAGAAGGAAAATTGCTAAATTAGTTATGTAAAACAACATTTGAAATATAAACAGTCTCATCCAAACTATACCGAGATACGAGAATGAAACGATATGAGCCTAACGTAGCTTTCTAACAAAAGAAAACTGCGCTAGGCTCATATTTATATTTGATAATAAATTGAAAATGCTTTTAAATTTAGCGTTGTAAAAAACAACAACCATTACCACAGAAATGAGTGGTTGGCTTAAATATGTACTTTACGATTTATGCAAACAAAAAATAAATAAAACAATAACAATTAAGTAATTAACCTTTTTAAAAAGATAAAATCTATTCAATATAAGTATCAAAATCACTTAATGCTTCAGCGCCTTTTTTACGGTCTTCTGGATTTTTGAAGCTAATACGTAACGCACCATAAATATCTTCACGGACTTCTAATATTCTTAAGTTGCTTATAGAAATATTATGTAAACTAAGGATATGTGTTACTTGGCTAATCATACCCGGTTTATCCGGAATATCTACATAAAGATCATACTCTATAGATAGTGCACCTTGTGATTTAAGGGGGAGTCCATCTCTATATACTTTTGCATCATTATAAAAATTATATAACGCGTCCGGTTTGTTTTCTTCAACGAGCGTAATGACATCTTCCATTTGTGATTTCCATTCTTTTAATATATCAACAATAGTATTTTTATTTTCAATAGTAATATCACGCCACATAATTGGACTGCCACTTGCAATTCTTGTAATGTCTCTAAAACCTCCAGCAGCAAGTGTTTTAACTAATGAAGAGTGAGATGCGTGGTTTGCATTTAAATGAACGAGACTCGACGCAATGATATGAGGGACATGACTAACGATTCCTGTCACAAAATCATGTTCTTTTGGATTAGTAGCAATAAATTTTGCATTTGTTGTACTAAGTAATGAACGTATTTCATCAAAAGCTTTATCATTTGCAGGTTCGTCGTGAACCAAAACATAAAAAGCATTTTCAAATAAATGTTTCTTTGCATTGAGTACGCCAGATTTATGACTACCTGCCATCGGATGACCACCAATTAGGTGAATATTGTGATTTAAAAGGTATTGTTCATATTGCAAAATCGTCAATTTAGTACTGCCAGTATCGGTAACAATGACGTCAGACTTTGTTTGATAGTTTGGTAGTTCTTGTAAGTATTTGATTGTTTGTTGCACAGGTGTGGCATAAATAATGATATCTGCATTTTCCACACAGGCTTTATAATCAGTAGATTGATAATCAATAATTCCAATAGATAAAGCTTTTTCTAATTGGGAGCAATCTGCATCATATGCAGTGATTTCAATGTCATTATGATAATATCTTAAATTACTTGCCAGACTACCACCAATTAAGCCTAAACCTACGAAAAGTATTTGTTTCATTTTGCTGACCACCTCTATCAAAATTTTCAGAATAGTAACATTGTATAGTAGGAGTAGTTAATTCGCAATACATGTTTTATTTTCTATTTCATAAGCAGAACTCATTTATAAGGCCACTGGTTTAACAGTTTTTGATTCTAAACAATTTAGCTTACACAATTTCAATATAATTAAAACACTAAGTCACCAGATTACTTTAAATAAGTAGAAGAATTTAAAAATAAGAGTTGACAAAAATGAATGATGCTTGTATTATTCTAGTTAATTCATTTTGCAACGACAGTTGCCGTTTGAAAGGTAAAGTAACGTATGTGATTTGTAGCAAGTAGAAAGCTAATGGTAGATGGAAATTAGCACAACATATATTGTGAATTGGGCTTTTAAACGTAAGCATAATATAATAATTTTTAAAGTGAACAATGAAATTGTTAACTAAGGTGGCACCACGGTAACGCGTCCTTACAGCATGCGTTAGTGTGGTGTTTTTTATATAAAAAAACAAAATGTAGTAAGTTGTGAATGGTAGCAAGCAGAAAGTTAGTGGTAGATGAAAACTAACACCTACACATACTGAAATTGGGTTTTGTTGGATTAAAATTGCATAATTAAATGAGTGAGTAGGTGAGATTGATATTATCTACTAATTTAGGTGGTACCGCGCATCAGCGTCCTTAATTAATATTTAAGGATGCTGATTTTTTTTATAAGGAGGAGTAAAAATGAAGGTGCAATATCAAAAGATAAATGCTGAAGTAACACCAGAAGCATTGGCAAGATTAAAAAAACAAAAAATAGTGTTGGAAAGTACAGAACAATCTAAAGTGAAAGGGCGTTATTCAATTGTAATATTTGATGTATATGGCTCAGTGACTTTAGATAATGAAAATATGGCCATTCAATACAATGACAAGCAAACAGAGATAGAAAACGAAGCACCATATGACAAACTGAAAGCTTTTATAGATCAATATAAAGTAGAAATAGAAGACGAAGATTTAGCACAATTACCATTTATCTCAGGCTTTGTTGGATCATGCAGTTTTGATTTGGTAAGACATGAATTTCCTGTATTAAAGCAAATCGGTTTAGCTGACCACAAACAACACGATGCTAAATTTCACATGGTAGAAGATGTATACGTATTTGACCATTACAAAGAGCATCTATACGTTATATCCACAAACTTGTTTTCCAATGAAAATGAAGAACAATTAGCATTACGTGTCAAACGTCATGTTGATGAGTTGCAAAATATAAATATATATCCTTCGCCTATAAAAAATGACATAAAAGACAAAGCAATTGAATCAAACATTACACCAGATCAATTTAAAAAAACTGTTAGTAAAATGAAATCATTGATACAACAAGGGGATATGTTTCAAGTTGTACCCTCAATTATATATAAGTATAAACATAATTTTGGAATGAATTTACAACAATTATCGTATCAGCTTTATCAGAATTTAAAGAGACAAAACCCAAGTCCTTACATGTATTATTTGAATTTTGATGAACCGATTATTGTAGGTAGTTCGCCTGAAAGTTTTGTCAAAGTGAAAGGGCAAACTGTAGTCACAAATCCTATAGCTGGAACAATTAAACGAGGCACGACTGACAAAGAAGATCTTGAAAATGAAAAACAACTAATCAACGATGAAAAAGAGATAAGCGAACATAGCATGCTTGTTGATTTAGGTAGAAATGATATTCATAGAGTGAGTGAAATTGCTAGTTCTAAAATTGAAAAGTTAATGTCAATTGAACGCTATGAACATGTTATGCATATCGTTAGTGAGGTAACAGGAAAACTGAAATCAAATTATTCGCCAATGACTGTAATTGCAAGTTTATTACCTACAGGTACCGTGTCAGGAGCACCTAAATTAAGAGCAATACAAAGAATTTATGAAGCCCAACCTCAAAAACGAGGTGTATACAGTGGAGGAATAGGATATATCAACTGTAATCATGACCTAGATTTTGCTTTAGCGATTCGTACAATGATGATTGATGATACATACATCAATGTAGAAGCAGGATGTGGTGTCGTTTATGATTCAATACCTGAAAAAGAATTAGAAGAAACAAAATTAAAAGCCAAAAGTTTATTGGAGGTATCACCATGATTTTAGTAGTGGATAATTACGATTCTTTTACGTATAACTTAGTCAATATTGTAGGAAAGACTTCTGATGTAATTATTAAGTATCCAGATGATCCTGAAATATTTGATTTAAAAATAGATGGTTTGATTATATCGCCAGGACCTGGACATCCATTAGATACTAGCTATTTAGTCAATATTATTGAACATTATAAACATAAACCTATATTAGGTGTATGTCTGGGCTCACAAGCGTTGACATGTTACCACGGTGGTGATGTTATCCAAGGTGAAAAAATATGTCACGGTAAAAAAGATACGATGCAGATTGTAAGTGAATCCAAACTATACCGAAATATTACAGAATATTCTGAAATAATGCGCTATCATTCATTAATTAGTGACCCAAAAACGTTACCCGATACATTAAAAGTAACTGCTCAAACAAAAGATAGTATTCAATCATTTGAGCATGTTAATGACTTACATTTTGGCATACAATATCACCCCGAATCTTTTGCTACGGAATACGGTGAAGCAATCATAAGTAACTTTTTAAATATAGTAGAGGAGGTCAATGATATTGAGTCTACAAAATCATATAAAACAGTATAAGCCACTTAATCAAACACAAATGAACGAATTTATAGAATTGTTAATCACAGATCAACTAGAAGATGATATAAAACGAGAACTGTTAGAAGCCTTTTCGAAAAGAGAACCTAGTCAAGCGGAATTAACATATATTTCAAAAAGCTTAATAGGGTCTATGTACCCTACACAACCAACTTTTCCTAATAGTATGTGTGTTTGTGGTACTGGCGGAGATAAATCTAATAGTTTTAATATTTCAACAACAGTTTCTTTTGTATTGGCAAGTGCAGGTGTACCAGTTATTAAACATGGTAATAGAAGCGTTACATCAGCATCAGGGAGTACCGATTTATTAAATGCAATGTGTATTCCGACACGAAGTGTTGAGGAAACATCAACACATTTAAAAACACAAGGGCTTGTTTTTTTAAATGCGACTGAAACGTATCCAATTATGAAGCATATTCAACCGTTAAGAAAAGCCATAAGTAATCCAACTATTTTTAATGTTACTGGACCATTAATTAATCCATTCAAATTAGATTATCAAGTTATGGGTGTCTATGAACCGTCTCAATTAAATAAAATTGCGCAAACATTAGCAGATTTAGGTAGAAAAAGAGCAATCGTCTTACATGGTGCAAATGGTATGGACGAAGCTACATTATCTGGAAATAACACACTATATGAAGTGACGGAAGACAAACATATTAAATCTTATTCTATAAATGCAACAGATTTAGGGTTAGATTATGCACCAAATACGGATTTAAAAGGTGGCACACCTCAGGAAAATTTAGAAATTACAAAACAAATATTAAATGGTAAAGATCAAAGTGCTAAAAGAGATGTGGTGTTATTGAATGCAGGTATTGCCTTATATGTTGCTGAAAAAGCAGCCACTATTCAAGAAGGTGTTCATAAAGCAAAAATATTAATTGAAAATGGAGATGCACTCAAACAATATAACAAAATGGGAGGCAAAACGTATGACTATATTGGATGAAATAGTAGCATATAAAAAGGAATTATTGAAGGATGGCTATTATACAAAAAAATTATCAGACCTTGATGAGGTAGACATTACGCATAAACAAACGTTTGAGTCACAGTTAGCACAAGCTGATCAATTATCAGTTATCGCTGAGATTAAATCGAAAAGTCCGACATTATCTGAACTTCCAGGGAGAGATTTGAAACAACAAGTTAAGGCGTATGAAGCATATGGTGCTAACGCAGTTTCAATCTTAACAGATGAACATTATTTTGGAGGGAGTTACGAACGATTACAAACTTTGACACAAGTAACTGATTTACCAGTATTGTGTAAAGATTTTGTAGTTGATCCTATTCAAATTGATGTTGCTAAAAAGGCAGGTGCATCTATTATTTTACTTATTGTAAATGTATTGACTGATCAACAGTTAAAAGCCTTATATGATTATGCGATATCAAAAAATTTAGAAGTATTAGTAGAAGTTCATGATAAAGAAGAATTGGAACGTGCTTACAAGTTAAATCCCAAAATTATTGGTGTAAACAATAGAGATTTAAAACGATTTGTAACAGATGTTTTGCATACAAATGAAATATTAGAAAATAAAAAAGCAGGTTATTATTATATTTCTGAAAGTGGTATTCGCAACAAACAAGACGTTGCAAGTATTATAAACGCAGGTATTGATGGTTTACTTATCGGCGAATCATTAATGAAATGTGATGATTTAAGTCAGTTTTTACCAAGTCTAAAGTTAGATAAGGTGAAGGTATGAAATTGAAATTTTGTGGTTTTAAAACAATTGAAGATGTATATAAAGCAAAAGATTTAGATATTGATGCAATTGGTTTTATTCATTACCCCAAAAGTAAACGCTATGTGGATATCGATAAGATAGAAACATTTGCTAACATAATACCAGAAGATATAGACAAAGTAGTAATTGTAGTAAATCCAGATTATCAAACGATCAGTAACCTCATAGATAATACAAATATAACTACCATCCAATTACACGGGTTGGAAAATTTAGAAACCATTCATTTTATACGTCAAAAAAAAGACACCATAAAAATTATTAAAGCATTGCCTGCAAAAAACACAAATACATTAGCGAAGCATATTCAATATTATAAAGGTTTTGTAGATCAATTTATTATTGATACACCATCAATCTCTTACGGTGGTACTGGCCAATCCTATGATTGGGAAATCTTAAAATATATAAAAGATGTGGATTTTTTAATAGCTGGCGGTATGAATTATAAAAATATTCAAAGTGTAAGTAAACTTAATTTAAATCACAATGGTTATGATATTGCAAGTGGTATCGAAACAAATGGTGTAAAAGATAGCGAAAAAATGCAAGCAATCATAGAACTTGTAAAAGGAGTTAATTAAATATGGTTAAAAACATACAGACAGAAGCAGATGAATTTGGATTTTTTGGGAATTTTGGTGGGCAATATGTCCCAGAAACATTAATGCCAGCAATTCAAGAACTTAAACAAGCTTATGAAAAAGCTAAACTAAATCCTAAGTTTCAAAATGAATTGAATAACTATTTAAAAGATTATGTAGGAAGAGAGACACCATTAACATATGCGGCATCATATACAGAAGCGCTAGGCGGGGCAAAAATATATTTAAAAAGAGAAGATTTGAATCATACTGGTGCCCACAAAATTAATAATGCACTAGGTCAAGCACTTTTAGCTAAAAGAATGGGCAAAAATAAATTAGTTGCAGAAACTGGTGCAGGACAACATGGAGTTGCTAGCGCGACAGCAGCAGCCTTATTTGATATGGAACTCGTGGTGTTTATGGGTGAAGAAGATATCAAACGACAAGAATTGAATGTATTTAGAATGGAATTACTTGGTGCAAAAGTTGAACCCGTGACTGAAGGACAAGGAACGTTATCTGATGCAGTTAATAAGGCGTTACAATATTGGGTAAGTCATGTAGACGATACACATTATTTATTAGGTTCTGCATTAGGACCAGATCCATTCCCGACAATAGTGAGAGATTTCCAAAAAGTTATAGGTACTGAAATCAAAGATCAAATCAAAGAGAAGGAAGGGCGTTTACCAGATGCGATAATTGCATGTGTAGGCGGAGGATCAAATGCTATTGGTACATTTTATCCATTTATTCAAGATGATGTTGCACTTTATGGTGTTGAAGCAGCAGGAGAGGGCATTGATAGTGACAAACATGCACTCGCAATAAATAAAGGTCATGAAGGTATTTTACATGGTACAAAAATGTATTTAATACAAGATGAAAATGGACAGATAGAATTAGCACATTCAATCTCAGCTGGGTTAGATTATCCAGGTGTAGGACCTGAGCATTCATATTATCATGATATTGGAAGAGTTAAATATGCAACTGCTAGTGATAGACAAGCCATGGATGCATTGGTGAAATTTACCCAGGCAGAAGGTATTATACCTGCGATAGAAAGTGCGCATGCATTAAGTTTTGTTGAAGAGCTAGCACCATCTATGGATAAAGACCAAATCATTGTCGTAACTGTGTCAGGACGTGGTGATAAAGATATGGAAACGATTAGAAACTACATGAGACAAGGTGGCGAAAGTAATGCATAAATTATTTATTCCCTATATCATGGGGAACAAAAATTTTATTGAAAATATGAAAATATTAAGTGAATCAGGCGCGGATATTATTGAAGTAGGCGTTCCATTTTCAGATCCAGTAGCTGATGGGCCAGTGATTATGGAAGCTGGAAATAAAGCCATACAACAAGGCGTGAACATCGCATATATTTTTGATGAACTGACTGCACATCGTGATTCTATAAACAGTCAATATGTACTTATGACGTATATCAATATAATTAATCATTATGGAGAAGATGCATTTTTTGATGCATGTGAGAAAGCTGGTGTATATGGATTAATTATACCTGATTTGCCACATGAACTTGTCCAACAATTAAAAGATAGACATCCTCATCGCAAAGTTAATATTATTTCATTAATTGCTATGACAACATCTGATGAACGCATCAATCAAATTTCTGAAAATGCGGAAGGGTTTATCTATACAGTTACAATGAATGCAACAACTGGAGAAAATGGAAAGTTTCATCCAGAACTAAAACGAAAAATTGAAAAAATTAAAAACAAAGCAAATGTACCTGTAGTAGCCGGTTTTGGTATTCGTACTAAAACGCATGTTAGTGACATTAGCGAAGTAGCTGATGGTATAGTCATCGGTAGTGAAATTGTTAAACGGTTTGAACAAGACCAAAAAGAATCGACAATCGCGTATCTAAATTCAATTAGAACAACCCTAGATGATGTACAAATTAATAAATGATGTGTAATGTTTATTTTAGATGGGTATTATTTGAAATAGATAGTCAAAATTGAAACATCGAAATGAATTTGACGTGATTTCAAGTAGATAATAACCTAAATAAATGAAGAGGTGACAATCGTGAATAAAAAAGTTTTATTCGTTATAACAAGTAGAGCACAATATGAAGATGGTACACCAACTGGATTATGGTTGGAAGAGGCAAGTGAACCTTATCATATTTTAACAGAATCAGGTATCGACGTAGATATCGTTTCAATAGAAGGTGGAGAAATACCTTTAGATCCAAACTCAACTCAAAATGACGAATTAACGAAATATGCACAATTTGTAGAAAAAATTAATGATGTGCCTAGTATAGATAACATTAATGTTTCAGATTATGATGCAGTTTACCTACCAGGTGGTCATGGTACAGTATTTGATTTTGCTCATAATCAAAAATTAGCTAATATCTTGTCTGATTTTAAACATGAAGGCAAATTTATAAGTTCTGTATGTCATGGACCAAGTGCATTTGTCGGTGCAAAAGATAAAAATGGTAAATATCTCGTAGAAGGTGTTACTTTAACATCATTTACAGATGATGAAGAACGTACGATGGGACTAGAGAATAAAGTACCATTCTTAACACAAACAGAATTAGAGCAACAGGGCGCTAAATTCGTTACCAAAGATAATTTTACGGAACATGTTGAAACAGATAGTCAATTCATCACTGGTCAAAATCCTCAATCAAGTGTAGCAATCGGTGAAGCATTAAAAGATGCCTTAAAATAGTGGGGTTTTTAAAATAAGTTATATTGGGTAACATGAACTACTAACAAGTAAAAAACTTGTTAGTAGTTTTTATATTTACATAATTAAATTAAGATTTGTGTTTAAATAGTTATTCTTTGTTAGAATAAAAGTAATGCTATAATAAAACAATACATAAATTATAAGTGAATTGTAGCATTTAGTAATTCTAACTAGGGTATCGATTTAGTTTTATAATTGAATATTGTATAATAATTAAGATTAAAGTTTAAACTCGAAATAAAGTACTATAGACAAATAGGAGTATATAAAATGAAATTTACGAATTTAACTGCAAAAGAGTTTGGTGCATTTGTTGATCACATGCCCAACAGTCATTTCACACAGATGGTAGGGAATTATGAGTTAAAAATTGCAGAAGGCACAGAAACACATTTAGTAGGCGTTAAAAATAATGAAAATGAAGTTATAGCAGCATGTTTATTAACGGCTGTACCAGTTATGAAAATATTTAAATATTTTTATACAAATCGTGGACCAGTGATTGATTTCGAAAATAAAGAACTCGTCCATTATTTTTTCAATGAATTAGCTAAATATGTAAAAAAACATAATGCATTATATTTAAGAGTAGATCCATACTTAGCATATCAATATCGAAATCACGATGGAGATGTATTAGAAAATGCAGGTCATGATTGGATTTTCGATAAAATGAAACAACTTGGTTATAAACATCAAGGGTTTTTAACTGGTTTTGATCCAATTATTCAAATAAGATTCCATTCTGTATTAGACTTAAAAGATAAGACAGCAAAAGATGCACTAAATGATATGGATAGTTTACGTAAACGTAATACGAAAAAAGTTCAAAAAAATGGCGTGAAGGTCAGATTCTTAGGCGAAGATGAATTACCTATTTTCCGTTCGTTTATGGAAGATACTTCAGAATCTAAAGATTTCGATGATAGAGAAGACAGTTTCTATTACAATAGGTTAAAGTATTATAAGAATCGTGTATTGGTGCCATTAGCTTATATGGATTTTGAAGCATATATCGATGAACTCAAGTCAGAGCGTGAAGTGTTAAGTAAAGATATCAACAAAGCGCTTAAAGATATAGAAAAACGTCCTGAAAATAAAAAAGCATATAATAAAAAAGAAAATTTAGAAAAACAACTTATTGCAAATCAGCAAAAAATTGATGAAGCTAAGTCATTACAAGAACAACACGGTAATGAATTACCAATTTCAGCAGCATTCTTTATTGTTAATCCGTACGAAGTAGTGTATTACGCTGGAGGAACATCTAACGAATTTAGACATTTTGCGGGAAGCTATGCAATACAATGGAAAATGATAAATTATGCAATCGATAATAATATTGATAGATATAACTTCTATGGCATTAGTGGTGATTTTTCAGAAGATGCAGAAGATGCAGGTGTTGTTAAATTTAAAAAAGGCTTCAACGCTGATGTAGTTGAATATGTTGGTGATTTTATAAAACCAATAAATAAACCAATGTACAAAATTTATACAATGTTAAAGGGATTAAAAGATAAAAAGTAATACGTATTATATTTAGAAAGGAACTAGCTATAATGAAATTTACAGAGTTAACTGTCAAAGAATATGACAATTTTGTACAAAATCCAGCTTTAGAGAGTCATTACTTTCAAGTAAAGGAAAATATAGCTACTAGAGAAGAAGATGGTTTTCAAGTTGTTTTATTAGGCTTAAAAGATGATGATAATCAAGTTATCGCAGCTAGTCTTTTCTCTAAAATCCCAACTATGGGTAGCTATGTATATTATTCAAACCGTGGTCCAGTCATGGATTATAATGATTTAGGTTTAGTTGATTTCTATTTACGTGAATTAGATACTTACCTTCAAAAACAAAATTGTTTATATGTGAAAATGGATCCTTATTGGATATACCAAATTTATGATAAAGATATTAATCCAATGCCTGATTATCAAGAAAATGATGCGCTTGTTAATTTATTTAAATCACATGGATATACGCATCATGGTTTTACAACAGAATATGATACATCAAGTCAAGTTAGATGGATGGGTGTACTTAATTTAGATGGTAAATCACCAGCATCATTAAAAAAACAATTTGATAGCCAAAGAAAACGAAATATTAATAAAGCGATTAATTTTGGCGTGAAAGTAAGATTTTTAGAAAGAGATGAATTTGACATCTTTTTATCACTCTATCGTGAAACTGAAAAACGAGCTGGTTTTGTATCAAAAACGGATGAATATTTCTATAATTTCATAGATAATTATGGGGATAAAGCTTTAATTCCTCTAGCTTATATTGATTTAGATGAATATATTACGAATACGCAAGAAAGTATTAATGAAAAAGAAGCGCGTAGGGATCAAATGATGCAAAATGAAAATAAATCTGATAAGCAATTGAAAAAAATTGCTGAAATCGATAAACAAATTGAGCATGATAAAAAAGAATTATTACATGCGAGTGAATTAAGACAGACAGATGGCTCTATCTTGAATCTTGCAGCAGGCGTATATTTTGCTAATGCGTATGAAGTGAATTATTTCTCAGGTGGGTCATCTGAAAAATACAATCAATACATGGGACCTTATATGATGCATTGGTTTATGATTAATTATTGTTTTGATCATGGATATGGTCGTTACAATTTCTATGGCTTATCTGGTGACTTCACTGAAAATAGTGAAGACTATGGTGTTTATCGATTTAAACGAGGTTTCGGCGTACAAATCGAAGAATTAATTGGTGATTTTTATAAACCAATCAAAAAAACGAAGTATAAGTTATTCAATACGCTTAACAATATTAGAAAAAAAATTAAAAAATAAAAAGAAAGCATACTGGTATATAAGCCCTAAGCCAGTATGCTTTCTTATGTTCAAAAGAGGTTGAGATATAATGGATTCGCCCAACCTCATTTCACGTAGGACAGAAATCTTTTTAATAAAATCAGATTTCTGTCCCACTCCCTTTGCGTGGATTATCATGCGATGTCAATTCTGGTTGTTTTCCACATTTTTAGTATATATCTCACTAATCAGAAGTGCAATATCATTTTATTATATAAACAGGATAGTAAATTAATAAATAATATTATTCAAAAATGTTAGGTTTAAGAAATATTTCTAATATATTAAAAATATCTTTTTGAAAACAATTAACGTAAAGCGTCTATGAGATAAGTTATTCCAATAATAAAGAAAACTGCACTCATAAATACAGCGATAACAACGGCAGCTATCAATGGATTAAACAATAAAATGACACCAAATATAATTTCTATTATGTTTAATATAATAGATACCATATGAAATCGTTTGTTTGCACCTTCTGCTGACGTAATCGTAAACATATTCAAAAGTGCATTAATAATAAACCATATGGCAAATAAATAAACAATAAATGTTGTACTTGTTACTACATTAAATAATATAAGTATACCAATAATGATGTTGATAATACCTAAGATAATAAGTAAACTCGAACCATTTTGCGTGGCTTGTTTCATAATACGCCTTACAAAAATTTCAATGAAGCCATTAATTATAAATAAAATACCAATTAACCAAGTAATGGCAAATAAATTTTCTTCAGGAAAACTAATGATAAAAACGCCTATAATCAAGAAGAAAACACCTATTAATAAACTGGACCATTTAATACCTGATTTTTGTTGCATGTTTTTCACTCCAATCTCAATAATATTTACCCAAAATGAAAGTATTCAACACTTTAGTAAATAATAATATTATTATGTTAACAAAAACGAATAACAAAGTAACCTGTTTTGTTTGATTTAATAAATATTTAGGTCCAATCTATAATATGTATGGTTTAAAAATTAAGTATTCGTTTTAGGAGTGTATGATCAGTGGGAATTTCGATTCAAAAATCAATTTATAAAAAACTATTAAAAAATTTAGCAACTGAGCCGTTTAATGTAACATTTTGGGATGGTTCAACCGTACATTATAATGACGGAATTGCTAAATTTCATTTGACTTTCAATAGACCGTTAAATAAAAAACTGTTAAAAGCAAATCCGATGATTGCATTAGCAGAAGGCTATATGGATAAGAATATTGAAGTCAGTGGTGATTTAGAATTTATTATGGCGTCCATCTTTTCACAACAAAAAAGTTTTATTAATAAACCTAAGAAAAAATATGTACAATCTCGTAAAAAATATAAAAACAATAAAAAAATTGCTAAAGAAAATGCTTCATTTCATTATGATTTAGGTAACGATTTTTATCGCTTATGGTTAGATAAAACGATGAATTATTCTTGTGCATATTTTAAAACGAAAGAAGATTCGTTATATACAGCTCAAGTTAACAAGATTAACCATATATTAAAAAAGCTAAATTTACAGTCTGGACAAAGCTTATTAGATATTGGATCTGGATGGGGACATCTTATTATTGAAGCTGCAAAACAATACAATGTCCAAACATTAGGTATTACATTAAGTAAAGAACAATATATCAAAACAAAAGAACGTATTAAAGCTGAAGGTTTGATCGGTCAAGTGGATGTTAAGTTAATGGATTATAGAGAACTTATTAATGAAAAAAGAACGTTTGATCGTATTGTAAGTGTAGGCATGTTAGAACATGTTGGACATGATCATATTCCTATATTCATGGAAAATACACATAAGTTATTGAACGATGGCGGTGTGGCCTTATTGCATTGTATTACTGGACTTGTTGAAGTAGAAGGTAACGACTTTCTCACTAAATATATCTTTCCCGGAGGTGCAATTCCTTCTATAAGAGCGTTAGTTGACAATATGTCACAAAATAACTTAAAAATTGTAGATGTAGAAAGTTTAAGAAGGCATTACACTTTAACTTTACGCAACTGGGCAGAGAATTTTGAAGCAAATCTAGATAAAGTACGAGAGCAATTTGATGAGAGGTTTATAAGAATGTGGCGTTTGTATTTAAATGCATGTGCGGCAAACTTTACATGTGGCGTTTCTGATTTGCACCAGTTTTTAATCACAAAAGGCGTCAATAATGAACTGCCAATGACAAGAGATTATTTATACAAAGATAATTAAAATAAAATTTTCGATCAATAGTATTGAGATTTTACTTTTATCTCAATACTATTGATTTATTTATGTTATATAAGACAATCATTTAGTTAACGTTATTTATGTTATGTAAACCTATAATTATATATGCTTATTTTTAAACCATAGATTAAATAAGGATTGTTATAAATGTTATCTGATAGTAATACTCTTATAATTAATAGAAACTATAATTACTTTTAAAAAAACATCTCATTTAAAACGCTGAGAAGTTGATTTCTGAACGTTGAACTTTGCTTTTGTGTATCTATGTAAACATGATTGCAAATGAGCCAAAAATTGATTTATGATAATGTTATTGTCAGTTAGATTACTGTAAATACACGTTGAGGATGGTTAAGAAAAAAATAGAATACATATAGTGATGTTCATATGAATGAAATAAGATGTGATTATCAATTTTGTATTTGTATCTTAAGTTTTGGTTAAATTAATTAAGGATTTATCATACGATGAACTTTATACTTTTATAAATTAATAGATAAATCAGCATGCATATATAAATTAACATTTTAGTTTACATAATATATATTATAGGAAGTTATGTGTATTTCGATATAAGGGACCTATCATATAATCTTTATGTTATTTACGTTTGTTCTAATTTGTTTTCGTTAGCTTTTTTGAATAACCAATTTCATATCTTACTTGCAGTTTAAATTAGATTATTCGTTATCTACTTTAATAACTGAAATTATTAAGTCACTATGTATTCATTATATATAATTATTTGCATTGTATCTTAAATATGTAACGATACGTATTAGTCTATTAAGTATTTACTATAATCTATTAATCATTATATGAACTCTACAGCTTTAATCATTGATGTTGAAAATATAACTGATAACTTTACATAAAATATATGCCTTTATCAAATCGTAATTTTTTTGATTTAATAAAGGCATATCATTATTGTTTGTTTTTTACATAAACATCTATTGAGTCTTTAATGAACTGAGCAGTGCCTGTTCCAAATTTATCAATATTTACTTTGAATCGTTCGTCTTCGACATATATTTTACCTAAACACTCAAAAATATCTAATGTGTAATTAAAATTTAAATTTGAATTTAAATAATCATACCATTTTTGTACGTTTGACTGGGCTTCAACAGATTCTGGTGGCTGACTTTTTAAATTGGCGAAAGTTGAAAAGATATCATTCATTTCATTTGTTTTTAGAACTTTTTCTTTGTCTGACCATGAGTTAATATGTTGGTTAGCTTTTATAATAGTGCTATCGCCCCACTTTTTACGTGCTTCTTCGTCATAGCTTTTAGATAAATTATCAAAATTAAAGCCTTCGAATTTTTCTTCATTGGTCATTGCTATTTCTCCTCTCATATGACGTAATGTTTGATCAATTGTTTGAATCATTTGATCGGTACGATTTTGTCTTTCAATAAGTAATTGCTTGTGTATTTTTAATGCTTCTTGTCTATCGAAAGACGGGCTATCAATGATTGATTTTATTTTTTTAAGAGAAAAGTCGAGTTCTCTAAAAAATAAAATTTGCTGTAATTTATCTAGGTCTGTTTCTGAATATAGCCGATATCCTGACTTGGACAGTTTCGTTGGATTTAATAAATTAATTTCATCATAGTAATGTAACGTACGCACACTAATACCTACTAAATTGGCTATTTGTTTAACCGTCATTTGCATTTATCTTACCTCCTCATAAAATGACTATAATGCTTAACGGAACGTCAGGGTCAATAATAAATTTTGTATTATTGTTAGCAGTATAATAAAAATAAAAAGTCCCTGAGACAAAATGTGTCTGGGGACTTTCAATATTGGTAGATGAAACAATGAGCTTTGCATTTTTATTCCGATGTTACTTTTAACAATTATTTTTTTCTTTTAAATTCATGTGCTTCGTCTTCAGGCGAGATACCACGTTTTTTCATTTCTTTTAATGCCTTTTTTTCTCGACGTTTACGTCTGAAGTCACGCGTAAAGTACCAAATTAAAAAGCTCATGATTAAACTTAATACCGCCATAAATGCAGCAAAACCTAATAAAGGCTCGTAAGTAATATTTTCAAAATTAGGTATTAAGAATGCAGCAATAGCTAATATAACAAATGTTAAAATTGCAGCTGCAAACCATTTATTTAAAACAAGTGTACAGAATAATGTAACTACTATAACAGCTACTACTGTAATCCATAAAAAATTAGGTAAATCAAAAATAGTCATTTATAGCGCTCCTTATAAAAATCGACATATTTGTCATTATAACAATAATACTAAATGAAATTATATATCATATCCATCTTGAGTAGTATAATAACATATTAAAATATTGCATTAATCACGTCAAATTAACATTCTTTATATAATTAGATAACTTGTTTTCTTACGCGGGTTTGGTCTATAAACGCACAATTGTATCTTACCAGGTAATTTCATGTATAATTAAACATGAAATTATTATACATGATTAGGAGTGATTAAATGGCAGATACTTTACCACTTAGAAATGAAGTTTCAGCTGAAACAACTTGGGATATTTCAGCTCTATTTTCATCAGATGAAGCATTTTATCAAACTTTAGATAACACCACAGCAGCTGCAAAAACATTTAATGAAAATTATGTTCATCAATTGGATAATCCTACTATTATTGAAAAAGCATTAGCTGTATATTCTGATATACTGGTCCAATTAGATAAAATGGCAAATTATGCAGAATTGAGATTAAGTGTTGATACGTCAAATGAACAAGCACAAACATTAAGTGCTAAATTTTCAAATACTTATGGAAAAATTGCGAGTGAACTATCATTTGTTGAATCAGAAATATTGGAACTTTCTGATGAGGTATTCAATCATTTTATTTCAACATCTAAATACCCACATTATTTAAAAAAATTAAAAGAAAGTAAACCGTATCAACTTAGTCCTGAAGTTGAAAAAACATTAGCAAGTTTATCATCAGTGTTTGAACGTCCTTTTGAACTATATGGTATAACGAAGATGTTAGATATAGATTTTGATTCGTTTGAATATAACGGTAAAACATATCCTTTAGATTATGCTACCTTTGAAAATGAATATGAAGATCATCCAGAAGAAGCATTTAGAAGGATTAGTTTCAAAAAATTTAGCGATGCATTAAATAAGTATCAACATACAACTGCTGCTACATATAATATGCAAGTACAACAAGAAAAAATTGAAGCAGATTTACGTGGTTATGATTCTGTAATTGATTACCTATTACAAGATCAAGAAATTACTCGAGATATGTTTGACCGTCAAATTGATGTTATTATGAGTAATTTAGCGCCTATTATGCAAAAATATGCGAAATTGATTAAACGTGTTCATGGCTTAGAAGTCATGCATTTTGAAGATTTAAAGATATCTATAGATCCTAATTACGAACCAGATATCTCTATTGAAGATTCTAAAAAATATATTTATGGCGCATTAAATGTATTAGGTGAAAATTATTTGAATATGGTTGAAACAGCTTATCAAGATAGATGGATAGATTTTGCTCAGAACAAAGGCAAAGATACTGGTGCGTATTGTGCAAGTCCATATGCTACACATTCGTATATATTTATTTCTTGGACTGGTAAAATGACTGAGACATTTGTTTTAGCACATGAGTTAGGACACGCTGGCCATTTTACGTTAGCACAAAGTCATCAAAATTATTTGGAATCAGAACCATCCATGTATTTTGTAGAGGCACCATCGACAATGAATGAGATGTTAATGGCGAATTATTTATTCGAAAATAGTAGTGATGCTCAATTTAAGCGTTGGGTTATAGGTTCTATCGTTTCTAGAACATATTATCACAATATGGTAACGCATTTACTAGAAGCAGCGTATCAACGCGAAGTTTATAAAAAAGTTGATAATGGCGAATCGCTGACTGCGCCAATATTAAATCGAATTATGTTGGATGTCTACACTCAATTTTTTGGAGAAAGTGTTAAGTTTACTAAAGGTTCAGAGCTTACATGGATGAGACAACCACATTATTATATGGGGTTATATTCGTATACGTATTCTGCTGGCTTAACAATAGGTACAGTTATGTCACAACGTATTCAGCAAGAAGGACAACCTGCTGTGAGTGATTGGTTAAAAACATTGCAAGCAGGTGGCAGTCAATCACCTACTGAATTAGCTCAATTGGCTGGTATTGATATTCGCACTGATCAGCCATTAAAATCTACAATTGCATATATAGGTAAATTGGTAGATGAGTTGGAGCAGCTTACAGATGAAATTGAAGCAGACAATCATCAACACTAATAAATATAAATAAAGACATATCTTAAAAAAGCACGATGTCGATAAAATAAGCAAGCCCTGTTTTACAACTGGATGTAGCTTATCTCGACACCGTGCTTTTGTATTTTAGTCATATGATTCGTAACGTTCACTTGTGACAAAGTAAAAAATACTTTCTGCAACATTGCTGATGTGGTCACCGATGCGTTCCAAATGTCTGGCTGCTAGATGTGCTTGTCCTGCAACAAAAGGATCATTATCTATTAAATAAGTTGTATTAACAATATTTTTATATAAATCATCAATATCTTCGTCACGTTCAATAATTTCCTTAATCAAGGTAACATCGTCTCTTTTTACTGCATCATCTAAATCTTTTAACATTAATAATGCAAGTTTACCCATTGTGTTCAATCTTGTAAGCACGTATTCATCGGTGATTTTAGCGCGTAATCTAATTTCTGCAATATTTGCAGCATTATCACCAATTCTTTCAAAATCAGAAGCAATTTTTAATGCAGCCATCATCAACCTTAAATCAGTAGCGATGGGCTGTTGTTTAGTAATTAACATAATTACTTTTTCATTTATTTCTGTTTCTAAGGCATTGATGTCTTTATCGTTCGCAATTGTTTCCCGCGCGTAATTTCTATCCTCTTCACTTAACGATTTTAATCCATATTCAATATTATAATATACGTGAAGGCCAAGTCGACGTAAATCTTTCATTAATGCGTCTAATTGGCCTTCATATTTCTCTCTAATAACCATATATTAACCGAAACGACCAGAGATATAATCTTCTGTTTGTTTATCAGATGGGTTAGAGAAGATTTTATCAGTGTCGTCGTATTCATTTACATAACCGTTAAGGAAAAATGCTGTTTTATCAGATACACGCGCAGCTTGTTGCATATTATGTGTAACGATAATGATCGAATATTTTTCTTTTAGTTCTTGTACGAGCTCTTCAACTTTTAACGTTGAAATTGGATCTAACGCAGATGTTGGTTCATCCATTAAAATAACATCTGGTTCAATTGCTAATGTACGTGCAATACAAACACGCTGTTGTTGGCCACCTGATAAGCTATATGCGTTTGTATCTAAGCGGTCTTTTAATTCATCCCATATTGCAGCCCCACGTAAAGATTTTTCTACAATTTCATCAAGAATCTTTTTGTTTTTAATACCATGTATTTTAGGTCCGTATGTGATATTATCATATATTGATTTTGGAAATGGGTTGGGTTGTTGGAACACCATTCCGACATTTGTTCTTAATTTTTCAACTGAATATTTTTCGTCGAAAATATTTTGATCACGATAAATGATTTTACCTGCTGTTTTAACAGATGGCACAAGTTCTACCATTCTATTTAATGTTTTGATATAAGTAGATTTACCACAACCTGATGGTCCTATAATAGCAGTGACATTATTTTCTAAGATATCTAGATTTATGTTTTTTAAAGCATGATTATCGCCGTACCATAAATCTAGATTTTTTGTAGAATAGACAATTTTTTTCTTACTATCAGGAATTTTATGTTCTTTGTTATCTGTGTTTCTATCAATGGATGCAATTGGTACTGAATTTTGATTCGTATGTTCCGCTATTTTTGTTTTTTCTTCTTTAATTGTATCTTTAGCCATAATTAAAACTCCTTTTACGGTTATTTTCAAACTATAAATTTATAATTTCTCCCCAAAATAACCGTTTAATTAAATTTGATTTTGAAATAACATTAATATTTTTTACTGTATTTGTTTCTCAAGAATATCGCAATTGCGTTCATTAGCAGTAAAATGACTAGCAAGACAATGATACCGGCAGACGCAACATTTTGGAATTCATCTTGTGGAAGTTTTGCCCAATTGTAAATCGACATAGGTAATGCTTGGAATTGGTCGAATACACTTGAAGGTAAACTTAATAAAACGGTCGGTATACCGATTAGTATGAGCGGTGCAGTTTCACCTAATGCACGTGATAATGCTAGAATGAAACCTGTTAGTATACCTGGAATAGCTGCTGGTAATACAACTCGACGTATTGTTTGCCATTTATTTCCACCTAAGCCATATGAAGCTTCTCTAACCGAATTTGGCACAGATCTGATAGCTTCCTGGCTTGCGACAATAATGACTGGTAATATTAGTAACGACATGGTTAATGCTGCCGCAAGTACTGAGTTACTTAAAGCAAGTGCTTCTATCCCCATACCTCTTACAAAAATAGTGAGTCCAAGTAAACCAAAAACTACTGAAGGCACGCCGGCTAAGTTTGAAATACTGACTTTAATAAAACTTGTAAATGCATTATCTTTGGCATATTCCTCTAAATAAATTGCTGTACCTACACCTAATACAATTGAAATGGGTATGATTGTAATCATCAACCAAATTGTACCGATTAAACCACCTTTCACACCTGCCATTGAAGGTGTTGAGGACGAGAAATTACTGAAGAATGACGGTGTTAAATGTCCTGCACCTTTAATGAATGTGTCTATGATTAGAGCTGCTAGAAAAAGTAAGGCTACTAAAGTACATGTAAAAAATGCCCATTTATTGAATTTATTTGTTGCTAATCTACTGGAAAGTTTTTTTTCAACTTTTTGTTGATTAACAAGCGCTTTAGTATTTGTCTCTCCCATATTAATACTCCTCTCTAAAGCGTTTCGTAATCCATTGTGAAATTAAATTCATCACAAGTGTGAATAAGAATAATGTGAAACCAACAGCATAGATACTGTAATAGATATCAGAGCCAAATGTCGCATCTCCTGTTGCCACTTGTACAATATATCCTGTCATAGTTTGGATTGACCCAGTTAAATCTAATGAGGAACTAGGTGTACTACCTGCAGCGAGTGATACGATCATCGTTTCCCCGATTGCACGAGAAATAGCTAATACGATAGACGCCATAATACCTGAAGTAGCGGCTGGTAATATTACTTTTGTTGCAACTTCAAATTTTGTTGCGCCTAAACCAAGTGCACCTTCACGTATTTTGTTTGGCACTGATGACATAGCATCTTCACTCATACTTGAAATCAACGGAATAATCATAACGCCTACGACAATACCAGGACTAA
Source organism: Staphylococcus sp. GDB9P120P (assembly GCF_017893435.1). Taxonomy (NCBI): domain Bacteria; kingdom Bacillati; phylum Bacillota; class Bacilli; order Caryophanales; family Staphylococcaceae; genus Staphylococcus; species Staphylococcus sp. GDB9P120P. The sequence goes on along the minus strand of NZ_JAESNB010000008.1, from coordinate 447,864 downwards.
TTGAGTTAAAGCTGCCTAACTCAGGAAATATTGAACGAAGTACAGGGGTAACAAATGTTAAAGCGAAAAAGCCGAAAACAATTGTTGGTATCCCAGACAATATTTCTAATATAGGTTTTATTATTTTTCTCACTCTAGTAGAAGCATATTCACTTAAATATAAAGCAGCTCCTAAACCAAGAGGAACAGCAACGATTGTTGCAATAGCTGTGATTTTAAGCGTACCTAAAATTAATGCCCAAATACCATATTGTGGTGTTGATGAGAATGGATTCCATTCTTTAGAAAATAGAAACTCAGTTATTGGAACACGTGTAAAAAATGTAATGGTTTCTGTTAATAATGTAACGATAATCCCTACTGTTGCTAAGATTGAGCAAATTGCAATGATTCCCAGAATGATCGGTACAATTTTATCGCTAATGCCTTTTTTCTTGCCATTATTTTTAGCAATCATTTCACTAACAGAAGTATTCTGATTAGCCATGTAAATACCCTTCTTTCGTATAGACTCCCAATATTTAAAATAAAGTTGGGACTGTTCTTCATCTAGCGTTTAGCAACATAGCGATTTTCACTATATTGTTAAACGCTAGATAAATTGAACTTGGAAGTAGATAGATAAATTTAATAACGTGTTTTGTCTATCTACTTCCTGAATCCCAACTTTAAAAATTGCTATTATGTTTATTTATCTTCTTTTTTGCTGTCTTTTTTGTCGCTATCTTTACCAATGATGTCTTTTAATTTACTTTGTTGTTCTGTGTAATCTTTTTCAGGTAAGGCAACAAATCCTGCTTCTTCAGCTGATTTCCCTTTATCCTTCATGACAAATTTCATGAAGTCTTGGAATCCTTCATTATCTTTTAATTTTTTCTCGTTAGTGTAGATATAAAGTGGTCTGCTTAATGCGTAAGAACCATCTTGGATTGTTTTCTTAGTTGGTTCTGTTAATTGACCATTTTCATCTTTGATTTTAACTTCTTTTAATTTGTCTTTATTTTGTTTATAGAAGTTATAACCAAAGTAACCGACACTGTCTTTGTTTTTCTCTACTGATTGGACAATTGTATTTGTATCAGCATTTTTTTCTGCTTTGATATCTTTTTTGTCCATAATTTCTTCAGAGAAGAAATCGTAAGTACCGTGTGATTGGTCAGGAGAGAATGCTTTAATTTCTTTATCTGGCCATTTTGAATTAACGTCTTTCCATGTTTTTGCTTTGCCTGAGTAGATTTCTCTTAATTGCTCTTTCGTAAGTTCATCTACAAAGTCATTTTCTTTATTTACTGTAATTGTTACACCATCTTGTGCAACTTTAAATTCATCATATTTAATGCCTTTATCATCTAATTTTTTCTTTTCTTCATCTTTTATAGGTCTAGATGCATTTGAGAAATCAGTGCTGCCTGAAATGAATTTTTCAAATCCACCACCAGTTCCCGATGTACCATTTGATACAGTTACATCTGAATTATCTTTAGCAAATTTTTCATTTAATTTTTCAATGATTGGACCTACAGTAGATGAACCGTCACCTTTAACTTCTCCACTTCCTTTACCAGAATCGCTATTTCCGCCGCCACAAGCTCCTAATAAAAGTGAAGCACCGATTACAGTAGTACCAAATAATTGCCATTTTTTCATTGAAACATCCTCCTAATAAGTGAATAACCCAAAAGTTATATGTATTTCTTACAGTTCCTATACTACACACCTTTTATTAAATACAAATATAGTTAATGTAAATGTTTTGTTAAGTATTTATTGACCTTGTTTACAAAATTCACAATGGTAGAATCTATGGCTTAAACTTTTGAATAAACCTTGATATGACAACATTTGTGGAAAAATGAATATTACAAAAAGCGCATGATTTGTAATATAAAAACAAAAAAATCCTGTCCTACATGTTGATTTATGTAGTACAGGATAAAATTATAAATATTTAAACACTATTTTATATAGAAAGAACTAGTCTTCAACTCTGCTACAACCTTTATTAGTTAACGCGATTTTGCCAGTTTCAATTGTTATAATTTTGTTTTTATATAAATGACCAATCGCACGTTTAAATGCGCCTTTACTCATATTAAATACTTCTTTAATAGCTTCAGGATTTGATTTGTCCCAAAACGGCAATTCGCCATCATATTCTACAAGTAAATTAAATATATGTTGACCATCTTCGTCAAGTCTTTCATGTGCAAATGGTAAAAACGAACCGTTGAGTTCCCCTTTTTCATTATGCCCTATAATTCGAACTTCTAGCTTTTCACCTAAGCGAGGTTCCGATTTACGTTCAGACTCATGGACGAATATTTTATAACCATCTTTGGATAGCATGAAGCTTCCGATTCTTAAAACTCTGTATGGTCTTGCTTCGATAACTTTATTCTGTAATGTATCATCGTTTACTGGTGTGTACATTGAATCAACAATTGTTTCAGTTGCTAGACGAGCAAACATGTTGTTTTCGCTATCAATACGTAAAGTAACTAATAATTCATCACCTTGTATTGGCCATACATCTTTTACTTTTGGTAAATCAATCCACGGGATTAAAACTTCCCTTGGAAGACCTACATCAACGTGTGCACCATCTCGATCGGTTTTTAAAACTTTCACAAAATCATATTTGCTAGTTGTAATGTCTGGCATATTTTGTGTAGCAAACAATGCGCCAGATCTATTAGGATAAATGAAAAAGCTATATTCCTCGCCTATGATTAAATTATCTTCTTCATTAACTTCTGACTGATTGAGTTTAACTTCTTCTCCGTTTGGTCCTTGTAACTTGTAAGTAGATCCTTCTAATCCAACAACTTCAAGAAATTCAATGGAACCTACAATATTTTTCTCTTCTTGGGCCATACTGTTCTCCTTCGTACTTAAATTTATTCTTATCTATTATAACATGCCATAAAGAAACAAGCATCAACTCATTGTGAATGGTCGAAACTCCCTCTTAAGTGTGTTATAATTTGTCCGGTAGATTAACGTAAAGGAGCAAATGCATGTTACAAGTTACTGATGTGAGTTTACGATTTGGTGATCGTAAATTATTCGAAGATGTAAATATTAAATTTACAGAAGGAAATTGTTATGGTTTGATTGGAGCTAATGGTGCTGGAAAATCGACATTTTTAAAGATTTTATCTGGCGAGTTGGATGCTCAATCAGGTCATGTATCTATGGGGAAAGACGAACGTTTAGCAATCTTAAAACAGGATCACTTTGCATATGAAGAAGAACGTGTGATTGATGTTGTCATTAAAGGACATGAACGTCTATATGAAGTAATGAAAGAAAAAGATGAAATTTATATGAAACCGGATTTCAGTGATGAAGACGGTATCAGAGCTGCAGAATTAGAAGGTGAATTTGCTGAAATGGACGGCTGGAATGCCGAAGCAGATGCAGGTTCTTTATTATCTGGATTAGGTATATCTGCAGATTTACAAGATAAAAAAATGGCTGAATTAGAAAATAACCAAAAAGTAAAAGTATTATTAGCCCAAAGTCTGTTCGGTAAACCTGATGTACTTCTACTTGATGAACCGACCAATGGTTTAGATATCCCTGCGATAAGCTGGTTAGAAGATTTCTTAATCAATTTTGAAAATACAGTGATTGTGGTATCACATGATAGACACTTTTTAAATAATGTATGTACACATATTGCAGACTTAGATTATGGAAAAATAAAAGTATACGTAGGTAACTATGATTTTTGGTATCAATCAAGTCAATTAGCAATGAAAATGGCACAAGAACAAAACAAGAAAAAAGAAGAAAAGATTAAAGAATTGCAAGATTTCGTTGCTCGTTTCTCTGCAAATGCATCTAAATCTAAACAAGCAACAAGCCGTAAAAAGCAACTAGAAAAAATTGAACTAGATGATATTCAACCTTCTTCACGTCGTTACCCTTATGTGAAATTCACGCCAGAACGTGAAATTGGTAATGATTTACTATTTGTTGAAAATGTATCAAAAACAATAGATGGTAATAAAGTGTTAGATAATATTTCATTTACAATGAACCCTAATGATAAAGCAGTTTTAATTGGAGATAGTGAAATTGCGAAAACGACATTACTCAAAATATTAGCTGGTGAAATGACGCCAGACGAAGGAACTGTAAAATGGGGTGTTACGACTTCACGTAGTTACTTCCCTAAAGATAACTCTGAATACTTCGAAGGTGTAAATATGAACCTTGTTGATTGGTTACGTCAATATGCGCCTGAAGATGAACAAACAGAAACATTCTTAAGAGGCTTCTTAGGCCGCATGTTATTTAGTGGTGAAGAAGTTAAGAAAAAAGCGAGTGTTTTATCTGGTGGAGAAAAAGTGCGTTGTATGTTAAGTAAAATGATGTTATCTAGTGCGAATGTTCTATTACTAGATGAACCAACAAACCACTTAGATTTAGAAAGTATTACTGCAGTAAACGATGGTTTGAAAAATTTCAAAGGTTCAATGATTTTCACGTCGTATGACTTTGAATTTATCAACACAATCGCGAACCGAGTAATTGACTTAAATCCTACTGGCGGTTTATCAAAAGAAATATCTTATGAAGCTTATTTACAGGAAACTGGTGTATTAAATAAATAAGACCATTAAAAAAATAGAAGTATATTAGTCAACATATAGATTAAAAGTATTGCATATTTCAATGGTAAATTAGATAGCAAATAGCGTTATTAATCATATATGAAAAATACCATCAATGGATGAAATCATATGTTAAAGCTGAGATATTAATATATATCAGCTTAGACTGTCGACAAAGTATTCGCTTTGTTGGCAGTTTTTTTGTGCACGCTTTCCGCGGGCACTGCCTTTGCCTGTAGTCTTCGGCTAGTGCTCTTCCCGCAGGAGTCGGCCCAAATTACTGCCAATATCACACTAAAAACACTATTAATTCAGAGAATATTTTGTCTCAAGTCAATGTGACAAACAATCAAAGAAATTGTGGAAAAAGATACTTTTCTCTCCCAAATTGAAAAGTATTGTTGATACTGTAAAGAAACAATATAATTTGCGAAGTCAAACAATTGAGAGAAGATTTGGCGATATAAAAGAACACATGGTATGCGATGAACGAAATATAGACGTCATGACAAAGTTTCTATGCATACCATGATAATTTGCGTTACCACGAATCTTTAAAAAATGGCAATATGGTTAGTAAAATGGCCAATAATGGTCTGAAATACCCCTACTATTTTGAAAAAGCTATGTAAATAGACAATAGACAAACCCTTCGCAAATTAATGCAAAGGGTTTGTCTATGTTCTGAAGCTGAGATATTGATTTATCTCAGCTTTTTTTGTTTATAGTCTTCTCCCCTATGAAGACTAAATATTAGGCATAAATGGTTATGCATTATATAATCAAAGACATATATCGTTATGGAGGTATGTAAATGGAACAGTTAAATATGTTAGATGGACAAGTGATTCCTCAAATTGGGTTTGGTACATATAAGTTAAATGGTGCGCATGGTGCACATGCAATTGTGAATGCATTAGAACAAGGTTATCGTTTGTTAGATACAGCTTATAATTATGAGAATGAAGGAACAGTTGGTAAAGCAATCGAGATGAGCAGTGTTTCACGAGATCAAATTATGATTACTTCAAAATTGCCTGGACGTTATCAATCTTACGACGATGCACTGACTGCAATTCAGGAATCAATTTATCGCTTAGGTGTTGAGTATCTTGATTTATATTTAATTCACTGGCCTAATCCTAAACAAGGTAAATATGTTGAAGCTTGGCAAGCAATGATTGCAGCACAAAAAGCGGGCTTAATAAAATCGATTGGTGTGTGTAATTTTTTACCAGAACATATCGAAACACTACAACAAGAAACTGGTGTTCTGCCAGCAGTAAACCAAATTGAATTACACCCGTATTTCAATCAAGAAGCATTAGTTCAATACAACACATCCAAAGGAATTGTTACTCAAGCATGGAGCCCATTAGGTCGTGCTTCTAGTGTTATTGATGATGAAAATCTGGTCGAAATTGCTAAAAAACATAATAAAACAATTCCTCAAGTTATATTAAAATGGCATATTCAAAATGGTGTTGTGCCTATTCCGAAATCTACAACTGTATCAAGACAACTGCAAAATATGGATATTTTTGACTTTTATCTTGATAGTAATGATATTGAGAAAATCAATGCATTAACACGTACAGATGGCAGACGTAAAGACCAAGATCCGGCCACTTATGAAGAATTTTAAATTAATAGTTCATACATTTGAATATTTAAATTTTAATATATATATAATTACACTTATTTAGCAAAACGTTAATAAAACGGTTTAATTTTTCAGTAAATTTAAAAAACTTTGTAAAAGCGGTTTACAGTATATATAAGCATATGTATAATATGATTCATAAACAAAATTAAATAAGTTTTGATGAGGCGCATCAATCATTAGTAAATTTTAGAAGAACCTGTCTGCTAGCAGCTAATTTTGAAAGGGTGAGATGCCGAAACAGTTATAATAGCAGCTTATAACAAGTTGGACTTTATGGTTAAGAGCTAAGAGTCTGTCATTATTTTAAAATAATGGAGTGCATCACTTGTATATAAATTATAGAACAGGTTCGCATTCCGGACTTGTTCTTTTTTTATATCACTGTGATTCTCCCCTATCAAATGAGGAGGATATGGAATTGGAAAGAAGTGTTTTGAAATTTGGAGGTTCTTCCGTAAGTGATTTTACTAAAATTAAAAATATAGCAGGCATGTTAAAAACAAGAGTTGATGAAGGCGAACAACTTATCGTTGTCGTTAGTGCAATGGGAAAAACAACAGATGAGCTTATGGCTAATGTTTCAACGCTTACTACGACACCTAAAGATCAAGAATTAGCCTTGCTATTAACAACCGGTGAACAACAGACCGTTTCCTATTTGTCGATGGTATTAAATGATATCGGTGTAAACGCAAAAGCGATGACTGGATATCAAGCAGGAATTAAAACGGTTGGGCATCATTTGAAAAGTAAAATTGCTGAAATCAATCCTAGTACATTTGAACAAGCTTTTGAAAACAATGATGTACTAGTGATAGCAGGGTTTCAAGGTATTAATGATGAATTAGAAATAACTACCTTAGGTCGTGGCGGCTCAGACACGACTGCTGTAGCTTTAGCTGCAAGTAATCAAACGACTTGTGAGATATATACTGATGTAGATGGTGTATATGCGACAGATCCAAGGGTTTACAAAGATGCGAAACGATTAGCATATGTATCTTATGAGGAAATGATGGAGATGAGTGCTTTAGGTGCAGGTGTACTTGAAACTAGGAGTGTGGAGATAGCAAATAATTATAACATCCCACTGTATTTAGGAAGAACTTTATCAAATGTGAAAGGAACATGGATTATGTCACAAGCAGAATTATTAGAAAAAAAAGCAGTTACTGGTGTAGCATTAGATACACACATGTTACACGTTACAATTAGTTATCCCCTACCGGACAATAGATTATTGACGGATTTATTCAATCTTTTAGAAGAAGGATCAGTCAATGTGGATATGATTTCTCAAATCATTAATTTAGAAGGGTTGCAAATGTCTTTTACGATAAAAGATACAGATGCTGTTCAAATAACAAACATCTTAGATGTGTTAAAAGAAAGATTTAATGCATTAGACTTCAAGATTAACGAAGGATACGTTAAACTTTCATTAATTGGTTCTGGTATGCGAGATATGTCTGGTGTTGCTTCAAAAGCATTTATCACATTGATTGAAAATGATATTGCTTTTTATCAAACCACCACATCAGAAATTAGTATTTCATGTGTAATAGATTCCGAAAATGGTGAACGTGCAGTTCATGCCTTATATCAAACTTTTGATATCTGAATTTTCTAAATATAATTAATTTTTAAAAACTTATAAAAATGAAAATGGAGTGTATATTCTATGACAAAATTAGCAATAGCAGGCGCAACTGGTTTAGTAGGAAGAAAAATGTTAGAAACATTAGATCGTAAAAATGTACCGTTTGATGAATTAGTATTGTTTTCTTCAGCACGTTCAGCAGGAGAAGAAATTGAATTCCAAGGCAAAACGTATACTGTTAAAGAATTAACTGAAGAGGCTGCAAGTGAACATTATGATTATGTTTTAATGAGTGCCGGTGGAAGTACAAGTGCCCACTTCTCCCCTATTTTTGAACAAGCTGGTGCCATTGTTATTGATAATTCTAGTCAATGGAGAATGGCAGATGACATTGATTTAATTGTACCTGAAGTTAATGAACCTGTTTTAAACAGAAAGATTATCGCTAATCCAAATTGCTCTACTATTCAATCAGTTGTACCTTTAAAAGTATTACAAGAAGCATTTGGCCTAGAGCGTGTAGCTTATACAACATATCAAGCAGTTTCAGGTTCTGGTGTAAAAGGTAGACAAGACTTATCTGAAGGTGCGAATGGTAAAGACCCGGAAGCATACCCTCACCCTATCTATAATAATGTGTTGCCACATATTGATAGTTTTTTAGAAAATGGGTATACAAAAGAAGAACAAAAAATGATTGATGAGACTAGAAAAATTTTAAAAGATGATAATTTAAAAGTAACAGCAACTTGTGTACGTGTACCTGTTCAAGATAGTCACAGTGTACATATGAGCGTTACGCTTGAAAGTGAAAGTTCAGTTCAAGCGATTCAGCAACTCTTTGACAATGATCAACGCGTTGTACTTATTGATAATCCAGAACAAAATGAATATCCATTGGCGGTTAACGCTACTGGCAAAGATGAAATTTTTGTTGGTAGAATTCGTCGAGATGATTCATTAGATAATACTTTCCATGTTTGGTGTACTTCAGACAATTTACTAAAAGGTGCGGCTTTAAATGCAGTACAAGTTCTAGAACAAGTAATGAGTTTGAAAGGAGTAAAATAAAATGGGACATATTTTTGAAGGTGTAGGTGTTGCTCTAACAACACCGTTTACACACAATGAAGTTGATTTAAATGCGCTTAGAAGACATGTAAAATATTTATTAGAAAATAATGCGAAATGTATTGTGGTTAATGGTACAACAGCCGAAAATCCTACTTTAACAGATGAAGAAAAAGATCAAGTGTTGGAGACAGTTGTTAATTATGTAGATGGTAAAGTGCCAGTTATCGCTGGAACGGGTACAAATAATACTCAAAAATCTATCCAAGCTTCAGTACGTGCGAGAGAAATTGGTGCAGATGGTATTATGTTGATTACGCCCTACTATAATAAAACAAATCAACGTGGATTGATTGAACATTTTACAACTATAGCTAACGCAGTAAAATTACCTGTCATTTTGTATAATGTACCTTCACGTACGAACATGACTATTAATCCAGAAACAGTTGAAACATTAAGTGATAATGAATATATTGTAGCGATAAAAGATGCTACTAATGATTTTGAATATATGGATGAATTGAAAAAACGATTAGATTTAAATAACTTTGCTTTGTACAGCGGTAATGATGATAATGTGGTTGATTATTTTGAAAAAGGTGGTCACGGTGTCATTTCTGTTGCAGCAAATGTAATTCCTAATGCGTTCCAGTCTTTATTCGAAGCAAAACAAAGTGGAAAAGATATCAATTCACAATTTCAACCAATTCAAACACTATTAGATGCATTAGCTGTTGATGTCAATCCTATTCCAATCAAAGCATTAACAGCGGTTGAAGGGTTTGGTAATTATGAAGTACGCCTCCCATTAGTGAAGCTTCAAGATGCAGAACGTCAAACGTTAGAGCAAGCATACGAACAATTTAAAGCAGGTGACAATACATGAAGATTGTTTTAATAGGCTATGGAGCCATGAATCAACGGGTAGCAAGATTAGCTGAAGAAAAAGGACATCAAATTGAAGGTGTGATTGTACCTAATTCCTCAAAATCATATCCTTATCCAACGTACCAAAGTATTTCAGACGTTAAAGATGCTGATGTCGCAATTGATTTTTCAAATCCAGAGTTATTGTTGCCTTTGTTAGACGATGAATTTAATTTGCCATTAGTTATCGCAACAACTGGAGAAAAAGAAAAAATTATTGCAAAATTAAAAGAATTAAGTAGTGAAATGCCAGTATTTTTCAGTGCAAATATGAGTTATGGGGTTCACGCATTAACTAAAATTTTGGAAGCTGCTGTTCCCCTACTTCAAGATTTTGACATTGAACTTACAGAAGCACATCATAATAAAAAAGTGGACGCGCCTAGTGGTACATTAGTAAAACTTTATGATGTAATTGAGTCTTTACGTGAAAAGACAACACCAGTTTACGACAGACATGAAATAAATGAAAAGCGTTCCCAAGATGAAATTGGTATTCACTCAATACGTGGTGGTACGATTGTTGGGGAACATGATGTTTTATTTGCAGGTACTGATGAAACAATAGAAATCACCCACCGCGCTCAATCAAAAGATATTTTTGCTAATGGAGCGATTGGTGCAGCAGAAAAATTAATTAATAAATCAAATGAATTTTATACATTTGATAATTTATAACTTTTAAGGAGCGAATTAAATTATGGTACAACATTTAACGGCAGAAGAAATTATTCAATATATAAGTGATGCAAAGAAATCTACACCACTTAAAGTTTATGTGAATGGTCAGTTTGACAAAGTAACGTTCCCTGACAGCTTTAAAGTGTTTGGTGGTTCTGATTCTAAAGTAATCTTTTGTGAAGCGGATGATTGGAAGCAATTTTATGAAAATAATCAATCAGTGATTGATGAATTAGAAGTTGAGATGGACCGTCGTAATTCAGCAATTCCATTAAAAGACTTAACTAATACTAATGCACGTATTGAACCTGGTGCATTTATTCGTGAACAAGCTACTATTGAAGATGGCGCAGTAATTATGATGGGTGCTACTATCAACATCGGTGCTGTAGTTGGTGAAGGAACAATGGTAGACATGAACGCAACACTTGGCGGTCGTGCTACTACGGGCAAAAACGTCCATGTTGGAGCTGGTGCAGTATTAGCTGGTGTAATTGAACCGCCTAGTGCATCACCAGTGGTCATTGAAGATGACGTACTCATTGGTGCAAATGCAGTGATTCTTGAAGGTGTTCGTGTTGGTGAAGGTTCTATTGTTGCAGCTGGTGCAATCGTTACGCAAGATGTCCCTGCTGGATCTGTAGTTGCTGGAACACCAGCAAAAGTAATTAAGCAAACAAGTGAAGTTGAAGATTCAAAAAGAGAAATCGTTTCAGCACTAAGAAAATTAAATGATTAATTAATAAAAACTGAAATTTTAATATTTATAGGAGGTTTTAGACGACATAACATGCAATCATTGATAAATACATTTATTTTAATGTATATATCAATATGCAACTATGCAAGTCGTCTAACCTCCTTTTTATACATAAATCTTCTTAATTGAGCATTAATTTATACCTATACATATTACAATAACTAAAAGGATTTGATTTTAATGAATGAGTTAGAATTTGTTACAACCCATAGACGTCACTTACATCAACATCCAGAATTAAGCCTCCATGAATTTGAAACCACTAAATATATTGCAGCATTTTTAGATGATCTTAATATCGAATATCATCGGCCACTGGAAACGGGTTTGATTGCCTATCTTCCTGGTAATGGTAATCATACGATTGCTTATCGCGCGGATATAGATGCCTTACCTATTTATGAAGAGAATGACATCCCGTATCGTAGTAAAACTGATAATGTTATGCACGCATGTGGGCATGATGGACATACAACTGCATTAATGCTATTTGTTAAACGATGTAAATCTATGGCAGATCAAGGTACACTACCTCAAAATATTGTATTTATCTTTCAGCCAGCTGAAGAAACTGGAGGTGGCGCAAATCGTTTAATCCGTGCAGGCGCTTTTGATAAATACCCTATCGAAGCTATATTTGGTATTCACGTAATGCCTTTTGAAGATGAAGGTCGAGTTGTGATTCGTGACGAAGAAATTACAGCAAGTGCCACAGAATATCGTTTTTATTTAACTGGTCTATCAAGTCATGTTGCGGACAAAGAGCAAGGACATTCTGCTGGAGAAGCGCTACAGCATGTTTTAAGTCAAGTTGGTCAGATACAACAATTCCATTTAAATGGGTTAAAGAGAAATATTGTACATATGGGTCATTTTGAAGCTGGAGAAGCCATAAATACAGTTCCTAGCAATGGTTATTTAGAAGGTACAATTAGAACTTATGATGTCTATGATTTGGAAACTGTTAAACAGCAAATGAACAAAATTGCTGAAAGTGTAAAATTATTGTTTGATGTTGATTGTGAAGTGAAGTTTGAAGAAGGCTATCCGCCAACATATAATTCACCTGAATTACGTAAACATGTTGAAAATGGTCTGAACATTGCCAACTTAACAATAGTAGACAAGCCCACACCGTATTTATTTGGCGAAGATTTTAGCTTTTATAGTCAACTTGCACCTAGTTATTTTATTTTTGTCGGTGTACGAGACGAGTCAAATGGTTTTGTAACAGGGTTGCATACTGCCCATTTAAATTTTAATGAACATATGTTAATTAAAATTGTAGATTATTATGAAGCGATTTTAAAATCCTACAGTGAGGTGGAAACACAATGACAGCAATATGGTCTGTTGATGCTCAACGATTTTATAATAATGCGCTTAAAGTAATCCAAAATAATCAAATTATGGCAGTAGTTAAAAATAATGCTTATCATTACGGATTGGAATTTGCTGTACAGCAATTTTTAAAAGCAGGTATCAATACCTTTAGTACGACTTCCTTAAGAGAAGCAGTTCGCATTAGACAATTAGCCCCTAATGCAACAATTTTTTTAATGAATGCGGTGTATGAATTTGATAAAGTACGAGATTATCAGATTCAAATGACCCTCCCCTCATTAAACTTCTATTATGAACATATTGAAGATTTACAAGGTATTCAAGTGCATTTAGAATTTGAAAATTTACTTCACCGTTCAGGTTTGAAAAATATTGATGAAATAAGAGAAGTGATACATCATCATATGAAAAATGCAAATAAAAATAAAATGCATATCGCTGGTTTATGGACCCACTTTGGATATGCTGATGAATTTGATGTATCTGAATATAACGTAGAGCGTAAGGCTTGGTTAGATATTGTTAGTACATTAATAGACGAAGGTTATCACTTTGATATGATACATGCACAAAACAGTGCAAGCTATTATAGAGAAAACGGGGTGCTTGAAAACCATACACATGCGCGAGTCGGTATTGCGCTTTATGGCTCTAGACCTTATCAAACAATTGATGTAAATGCGATTGAACAATCATTGACTGTAAAAGGTAATGTCATCCAAATTCGTGAAGTAAATGAAGGAGATTATTGTGGCTATAGTTTTGCATTTGAAGCTAAACATGATCATACAAAATTAGCAGTAGTTGATATTGGCTATGGAGATGGTATTCTTAAGTCAAGAGCAAAACATGAGGCACTTATCAATGGCAAGCGTTACCCTATTCGTGCGTTGATGATGAGTCATATGTTTGTTGAAGTTGATCATAACGTGCATGCACAAGACGAAGTAATATTATATAATAATGATATTCGTGTTGATGAGTTTACATTTAAAGGTGTTGGCGCGAATTCTGAACAATTAAGTGCAATGAATCATGACTCACTAATAAAGGAGTATAGATAAATTATGGTAGTAGAATATAATGATCGTGGCGAGTTAACAATGGGAGGTACAAGTCTTAAAACAATAGCACAAAGTTTCGGTACCCCTACGATTGTTTATGACGAAGATCAAATCAGAACACAAATGCAACGATTTCACTCTGCTTTTCAGAAAAGTGGATTGAACTATAACATTTCATATGCTTCTAAAGCATTTACCTGTCTACAAATGGTGAAATTAGTACAAGAAGAAGGTCTTGAACTTGATGTAGTATCTGAAGGAGAACTGTATACAGCATTGGAGGCAGGTTTTGATCCACAGCATATACATTTTCATGGTAACAACAAGACAAAACATGAGATACAGTATGCATTAGAAAGTCAAGTTGGTTACATCGTTATTGATGCTTTAGAAGAAATAGAACTCATCGATAAGTATGCGAGTGAAACGGTTAATGTCGTATTACGTTTAAACCCTGGTGTAGAAGCACATACTCATGAATTTATTCAAACTGGTCAGGAAGATAGTAAATTTGGTCTGTCAATTAAACATGGGTTGGCAATACAAGCAGTTGAAAAAGTAAAAAACACTAAGCATTTAAAATTAAAAGGCGTTCACTTTCATGTAGGATCACAAATTGAAGGCACAGAAGCAATGATTGAAACTGCAAAAATAGTAATTCAATGGTTAAAAGAAAATGCTATAAATGTTGAGCTGATTAACTTGGGTGGTGGCTTCAGTATTAAATATGTTGAGGGTGATGTTAGTTTCCCTATCGAAACAGGTATTACTGAAATCACTGATGCAATTAAACAATTTTCAACTGAATTCGACTACCCTCTTCCTGAAATTGGAATAGAGCCTGGGAGATCCATTGTTGGAGAAGCTGGTATAACATTATATGAAGTTGGCACAATCAAAGAGATTCCCAATGTTAACAAATATGTATCGGTAGATGGTGGTATGAGTGATCATATCCGTACTGCGTTATATGACGCACAGTATGAAGCATTGTTAGTTAATAGAAATGAGCCTAAAGATGAAACTGTAACAATTGCTGGTAAACTTTGTGAGTCTGGAGATATTATAATTAAAGATGCTAAGTTACCTAGTACAGTTAAGCGTGGTGACTATCTAGCAGTATTATCAACTGGTGCCTATCATTATTCCATGGCTTCTAATTATAACCAAATGCAAAAGCCATCAGTATTCTTTTTAAAAGATAGTAAAGCGAGAGAAGTTATAAAACGACAATCATTGCGACAATTAATAATAAATGATACAAAATAACTTGTTAGTATTATAAAGAACCAAACATATTTAAAAGCTCTTTTTAAAGTACTCGATTTACGAGTATTCACTTTAAAAAGAGCTTTTTAAGTTACAATTTATTAATTTGTATATTAAAAAAGAACCTTTAACAAGGTTCTTTTTATAGTCAATATTGCAATCTATATTATAGTTTTACAACGTTCGCAGCTTGAGGACCGCGGTCGCCTTCAACTACTTCAAATTCAACTGATTGACCTTCTTCTAATGATTTGTAACCTTCTTGGTTAATCGCTGAGAAGTGTACGAATACATCGTTTTCTCCTTCTACTTCGATAAAACCAAATCCTTTTTCAGCGTTAAACCATTTTACTGTACCTTGTTTCATAAATGTGAAACCTCCAAGACTAATATTCATTCAATATGCATTATTCGCATATTACAAAAAATACAATTTCACAGTGTAAATCTGTCTTACAATATTCTTTGCAATATGGAATAAAACAATTGCTTGACTCATATTATAAGCCATAATAGCTGAAAATGCAATGCAATTATGAAAAAACAATTTATTAAACAATCGGTAATTTATAATAAACTTCATTATTATTTAAAACAATATAACTATAAAAAATCTGTAAATCTTCATCACAATCTTCACAAAATCCTAATTCACAATTATTATAAAATGCATGAATATTGTATTTACCAACTAGGAAATTATCATAATGCCTTTTACTATTTTCAATGATTGATTGATAGTAATTTAGCATTTTCTCATAGTTTTCAAAATGATATTGTTCTACGATATGATCAGTCCAGTCACTAAATAACCACCAGCCTTCATAATCAGCTCGAATTTTTGCAACTGTCCACATGTAAATTACACCCTTTCACTTTCAACTTCATATTTTAACTTCGTCAAATACATTTTTCGTTCATTATCAACATTATATTAAGTTTGATTTATTACGTTCATTTTGATTTATTTGCAAATATTAGCTATATGTATGTAATGTATTAAAAGAATACATTTATTCATCGATACTCAAATGATATTGCTAAATAGCTATGTGTAATATTTTAACTGTATCATACACAAAATCAAGTTATCTGTTTCATACTTTTGACGGATAGACAATTGTTGTTCAGACAAAAATATTAGTTTTGTATGACAAAATTTCGTATAATGATAATAAGAGGTGATTATATGCAATGCAAACATATTAAAGTATTCGGTATAGTGCAAGGTGTTGGTTTTCGCTATTATACTGAGAAGATAGCAAGAAAATATAATGTTGTGGGTACTGTTCAAAATATATCTGATTATGTAGAGATTTATGCCCAAAGTGATGAGACATCACTAACTTCATTTATTAACGCTATCATTGAGGGTGCTTCACCTGCTTCTCAAGTTGAAGATTATGAAATTGAAGAAATAGAAACGAACCCATCATGGAAAAATTTTAGTACATTATAAAGGAAGATGAAGTTTGAGATATAATATTTCGCGAATTTATGGGACCATTATTGCTTTTCCAATAGCAGTTATCGCGTGGATTTCTAGTATATTTGCATTAGAATTAAATTTTATTTTTGATTTTCTTATTTCTGCAGTAGCGTTTATAGCATTCTACTTCCCTACTCAGCGTTTAACTTCTAGAAAATATTTAAATGAAATTGGCTTAACACGAAGAGATTATCATTTTGTAAATAGTCAATTAAATAATGCTCAAGACAAGATAAGAAGAATTTTAAAATCTTTTGTTAATGTGAGATCAATCAAAGATTTTAGACAAGTAAATGAAATATATAGATTATCTCGAGCTATTTACTTTGCTGTTAAACAACAACCCAGAATGTTTTTTAAAGTAGAAAGTTTTTTCTACTCTCATATTGATAATGCATTGAATCTCATTGAATCTTATACGAGATTAGCAAAATCTCCAAAAAAATCTGAAGAAGAAAAGCAAAAGTTAGCACAAACTCGTATCACATTAGATGAAGTTAAACGAACTTTAGTAGCGGACTTAAAGAGAATTAATGAAGAAGACTATAGTCAATTAGATATAGAAATGGAATTAAATAAAATTGAACAAAAAAGGCATAAGTAAATTACATGAAGAAATGGAGTGAAATTAAATGGTAAGAGAACAAGACTTTTTAAATTCGCATCCATTGGATAAATATATTGATGAACAATCAGCAAATGAATCGGAAATTATCAACAGCACAAAACAATTTACTCAAGAAGATCAACAGAAAATTGATGAATTGAGTAAACAAATAAAACCAATGGATAATGATAGCTTATTAAATTATGGTACTACTGCACAATCTGATATGTCTCAATTCTCACAACGTATTCTTAATGAGGTAAAAACTACAGATGTTGGCCCTGTTGGGGAATCCTTAAATGGATTGATGAGCAAACTTAAATCAGTAAACCCAGATGAGTTAAACCCAGAAAATCAATCGAAATTAAAACGTATTTTCAGAAGAACAAAAGCATCAGTAAATGAAATTTTTTCAAAAATGCAATCTGTCGGTTCTCAAATTGATCGTATTTCTATTGAATTAGACAAACATAAAAATAATTTAAATAAAGATATAGGAATGCTAGATGAATTGTATAATTTAAATAAAGCGTATTTTGATGAATTAACACTGTATATTGAAGCTGCTAAAAGAAAGCAACAAGTACTCCAACAGGAAGATGTGCCTAAATTAAACGCACAAGCTGAATCTACAGGTAATCAAATGGATGTTCAAGCTGTATCAGATATGGAACAGTTTATAGATAGATTAGATAAACGTATTTATGACTTACAACTATCCAGACAAATTGCTATACAAACAGCACCTCAAATTCGAATGATTCAAAATGTAAACCATGCCTTAGCAGAAAAGATTCAAAGTTCCATTTTAACGAGCATTCCTTTATGGAAAAATCAAATGTCAATTGCTTTGACGTTAATGAGACAACGCAATGCAGTTTCTGCACAGAAAGCAGTAACAGATACAACGAATAATTTGTTACTCAAGAATTCAGAACTATTAAAACAAAATGCAGTTGCTACAGCTACTGAAAATGAACGTGGTGTCGTTGATATTGAGACCTTAAAAACAACACAACAAGATATTATTGATACGATTGAACAAACGCTCCAAATTCAAGAACAAGGTCGAAATAAACGTAGACAAGCAGAAACTGAATTAAACCAATTAGAAACAGAAATGAAGAATCAATTATTAGGTATGAAACAGGAAAAATAAAAAGAATTTAAAATATAAGTTTATAAAAAAGCCTGTGAATGCATTCCTTGATTCATTCACAGGCTTTTTTCTTGAATAGAAGATTTTGTTTTGTATGTTATACCATTGTCTTAAATTGTAATCAAGAAATCATTTTTCTCATCAGTAATATGCCAAGTTTCGTATGATGAATCTATCCCAATATACAGCAAACGTCAATTTCTATTAAAATAATATAGAAATTGACGTTTATTTATTAATGAAGGATAACGATACCCTAGCTGTTTGATTATATTATTCTTTTTCGTAAACGATAGTTTCTTGTTTTTTAAACAATGGCGCTACAATATAACCAATAATTGTAGTAATAACTGCAATTGGGAACCACTCTAATGAATAATCTTTCAATGGTAAGTTATCAATAAGGCCTAATTTAATCCACCCTTGAGTATGCACCACACTAAGGATCGAAACAATGGAAACCACCGCTACAGGAATTTGCTGTGCAATTGGTTTTGTTGGAACAAAACGTGCAATTAATATTAGTAGTACTGAAGTGATAGCTACTGGATATACAATACTTAAAACTGGAACTGACATCGTAATCACTGAGTTTAATCCTTGGTTTGCTAAAATAAAACTCACTAATGTGAAGATGATAACGTAAGTTTTGTATGAAATTCTCGGGAATATTCTATTAAAATACTCTGAAACAGATACAATCAATCCACAAGCAGTTGTTAAACAAGCAAGTGCTACGATAATACCTAGCAAGTACTTCCCAAAAGCACCAAATCCAGTGCTTGCCATTGTTGTTAGTAAATATGTACCAATATTTTGATCATTAGCAATTAAACTTGCAACTTTCTCTTGCGGTACAGCCATGTGGTTACCTATAAATCCTAAAGAAATATAAATGAACATAAGTGCAACTGCAGCAATAATACCAGCTAATAGTGTTTGTCTGAAAATTTTATTAGCATGCGTGACACCAGTCGCTTTAACCGCATTAACTACAATCATTGAAAAAGCAATGGCAGCAATAGCATCCATCGTTAAATAACCATTAGTAAATCCTTGAGAAAATCCTGCAAAATTAGAAGTGAAAGCTTCAGCTGCTTGACTATGTGTATTGCTACCATAATCAACAAACCCTTTGATAATCATCGCTAAAATAGTAATCAATAATAAAGGTGTTAACAATGAACCGATGCGATCTACCATTTTATTTGGATTGATACATAAATATAAAACTACTAAAAAGTAAATAATTGTAAATATAAACAATGCTAAACTGCTATTAGTATGGGCAATTGGTGTAATTGTCATTTCAAATGACGTTGATGCAGTACGTGGTATTGCAAAAAGTGGTCCTATTGTTAAATATATGATAATTAAGAATACAACAGAGAATTTTGGCGAAATTTTATTCAAAGAACCAATATAACCTTGTTTATCTAAAGCACCAACGACTACCCCTAATAATGGTAATCCTATACCTGTTAAAGCAAATGCTAATATGGAAGGCCAAAAGAATTGACCGCTATCTAAACCTAAATTTGGTGGAAATATAAGATTCCCTGCTCCGAAAAACATAGCGAACAGTGTAAACCCTATAATCCATGTATTTTTATTCATAAATCGTTCTCCTTCTTGCCTATAAAATAATATTTACTATTCTATCACGATTTATAAGAATGCGTCTATATAAATTTCTGAATATTTCAATTTATGTGTGATTTTATAAATAAATTACGTACTAAAAAGATTTTAATAATAATTTTTTAAGTAATGGTGCAAGATGGCTTGGTAGATTTTCTACACCTTCTACGAAAATTGCATAGTTACCATAAATATTATGAATTGTTTCTTCAACATCTTCTGTAATTGGGTCTTGACTTAAAAATACATTGAAAACTTCAATTCCTAATTTACGAGCTGTTTCCACTGCTTCATAAGTATCAAGAATACCATCTTGACTATAATTATAAGCTGATGGCTCACCATCAGAGAATACGATTAGAAAACGCTGATTATGCGCTCTGCGCATTAAACGTTCACTTCCAATTCTAATTGCCACACCGTCTCTATTATCATCTTGAGGTTCTAGGGCCATTATTCTAGGTCCTTCTCGTTTTATAGTTGATTGATCATAAGCTATAATCTCATCAATGATATTAGGTTGTTTTGTATCGTCAGCATCAAATGCATCTTCATTAAATGCTAAAATTTCGTGTTTTACATTTAATGATTTTAACGTTTCATGAAATAAAACGACACCTTTGATTGTTTCAGACATTTTATCCTGCATACTTGCCGAAGCATCCACTAACAATGTGAATGTTGCATCAAAAGTTTGGCTTAAATCTTGCTTTTTATAAAATAATTTATATTGATCATCAATAAACCAATTTAATAAATTTTTTTGTAATCGTCCTTTGGTTAGATTTCGACGCTCATCTTGGTATTCTCTATCTATTGTTTTTTTGATAATTTGTATCAAATCTTTTGTTTCAAATTGTACTTCGTTTTCAACATCGTGATATTCATTTTGAAATTCAGGTCGTATTTCAGGTACGTTCCATTTAACGTCTACGTTTGCATTTATGCCTTTTAATGCAAAAATAGAATTATTGCCGATTGATCCGCCCTCATCACTTTCAACTTGGTTTGTGGAACCTTTACCTTTCTTTGTTTGCATATCTGTCATATTATCACCACTATCACCTTCTCTGGCAGTGTCATTATCACCAACAACATCACTATTTTCACCTTCATGAAGTTCCATTTCTAAATATGCACCACCTTGTGAAGCACTATCTTGATGATTGGATTCTATATCTTCACTGACACTCTCTTCATCATGATCATTATTTGAAGCATTATCAGTATTACTTGCATCTGTTCGTTTTAAATCTTCAAAATTAAGCTCATGAATTGCCTCATATACTTTTTTAGGTAAATGATAATATTCGTTTAGCATATCTTCATTTAAGATATCATCAATTTGAAACATGATTCGTTCAGCTAAGTACAAATTATCCTCAGAAGAATCGTTATAGAAAAAATTAGGTAGATATTGATACATATTTAACAGAATATCATCAATTTGTGGACCAATTTGAGGTACGTCGTAAAAGTTTTCAGTTAAAAATGAAGATTCTAAATATAAAAAGAGCAAATCTGTAAATGTCTTTTTTGTTTTATATACATTAATTTGAGTACGTGTATAGCTTAATCTAACTTCATTGCGCATGTGAATTGCATCTTTAGTAGATGGTCGTTGCTTAACAATTTCATTCAATACTCTTTTATCTTCTAGTAATTTAAACAGTTGTTGAAAAAATTTTGGATGTTTAAACGTATCATTGTGAATAACTTCGTTGACTACTGTTTCATCCATTAATTGGTAGCCATAAGCTGCGAGCATAACATCTGTTTTAAGCCCTGTTGTTTCAATATCTTTTTTTCTATGTGACCAAAAAGAACTCGTTATTAACATATTATTGATTGGATCGTAATATGGGAATTTTTGAATTTTAACTTGTGTTTGTTCATTTTTAAGTAATAATCGAGCTAAATCTTGTAGCATCATCACTTGCTTTGCATCTAGCTGTTCATCATTAAATAATATAAAACGATCGCTCATAAATATCCCTCACTAAAAATTTAATTCTACCGCATTTAATATCGCTTGTTGTTCACGTTCGTCTTCTAGTTTATCAATAATCGTACGTTTGATGGCACGTTCTATAGGCATCACGGTAGCCAAATCACTTAAATCAATTAAAGCACGTATGCTCGCTGCTTCTTCAGATATTTGACCTTGTTTAGTCATTGTTCGTAAATCTTCATTAAAATTAATGATTTTTTGTATTGTCGTATCATCTGCTAATTGGCTTTGATCTTTAATTACATCATTTAATATATCCCCATCAATATAATCGACTTGAATGACTATAAAACGGTTTTTTAGTGCTTCGTTCATCGGTAATGTACCAATATATCCCTCATTTATTGCAGCGATTACATTGAATCCTGGAGCAGCATTAATCACTTCGCCAGTGAATGGATTTGTTAATTTTCTGCGGTAATCTAATACACCGTTTAAAATTGGTAATGTTTCTGGTTTTGCCATGTTGATTTCGTCGATATAAAGAATATGGCCTTCTTTCATTGCTTTGATTACTGGTCCATCAATAAATACAATCTCTTGAGTACCATTTTCATTTGTCTGTATAGTTTTAAAACCTAATAAACTTTCAGCATCTAAATCTACTGAACAATTGACTTGATGCATTGGTCGTTGTATTGTTTCACTTAAAGTCTCAGCTAGCTTTGTTTTTCCTGAGCCCGTTGGTCCTTTTAATAAAATATTTTTATTCAATGCCATCAATGATTTTGCATCATCAAATACTGTTTCATCTTTATTAATATATTGTGAGTTCGTCATTGTTTCTTACTCCTTTAAATTTAAAATAAGTTATAAAAAATCCATTTCATTAAAAATAGACCGGGGCTTGAATAATGTTTGATATTATAGCCCTAGTCTTATTAATTTAAGCAATATTTAAAATGCACATTTTCAATAGTACATGTGTCATACTGTAAATTATATCTCTTTAAAGTAGGTTTTAAAGTAGCCACCAACAAGTCCAGAGTTGTCGATGATTTGATAATATTCTTCAGTTTCATTTATTACATCATATTGTTGTCCCACAGTTAACATGTCAGAGACTGTGAATTTTTGCGCATCTGTATGTGTAACTTCTACTTTTTTAATGGGTGTATGATCTTTCCAAGTTTCGTGTAACATTTCTAAAAATCCTCTCTTTTTTATTATGAAGTTTCTAAGGTTAAAATGAATGTAATACCACTTTTTTCAGTGATTCTTAAAGATCTTTCGCCTTCTTGATCTAACGTTTGATAAGGTATTCCTATGGATTCAAGTTCTTCAATAGTCTTTTGAAATTGTGATTTAGATTCTATTCCAAATTCGATTTGTTCTAAAATACCATGTTCAGGCATTAAAATTTCCTCGTTTGATGCGTGAATATGTAGCTCACCGCCTAAACCACCATCACCTATACGAAAAACTTGTATTTTAAATTCAGCATGATCACTAGGAGTATATTCTGCAAAATGTTCTAGGCCAAATACTCTAGTTAAAATAGATTGTGTGAGTACAATATCATTAACTTTTAAGATTACAGGTCCTAGCCCTTGAATCTGATGTAATGGGTTTACATTACTTTCGAATGTTGGTATACCTAATGGTGTGCCAGAATTATGTTCATTGGAATAAATATTAAATGTTTGACCATTTTGATCTTGGAAATTGAAGTATTTATGGCCATTTAAATCTGTAGGTGAACTGAAAGAAATTTGATGTTGTTCTAAAATAGATTGATATTCTTCAATTCCTTCATCACTTGGAACCCTCAATCCGATATTTTCAATATGGTTGTTTTTGTTAATATAGTTTGGTACTTCTACAAAATGTATACGTGTACCTGAATTTAATTCAGCATCACCAAAACGTAAAGCTTGTCCTTTATCTGCCACATTTAATCCAAGTATGTTTGAGAATAACTCTTTGGTTTTACTTAAATCATTTGTCCCTGTAGTAACACTTCTAAGACCATTCATTATATTAACCCCTCTATTCATATCTTTTCAATACATTATAACTTATTTTTCATGTTATTTGTATGATGAAGTATCTGATTGTGCTTGTATTTACAAAATTGTAATTTTTAAACATTGGAGGATTAGCAGAAATGTATTAATATAGGTATATAATAGGAATAATTATTTTATATGTTCAAATATTTATTTAAGTTACTAGAGGAGGTTGTATATATGATTGGTACATGGATTTTATTTGGTGTCACAGTACTTATTGCAGTTTATTCAGGTATTACTTTCTTTTCCAATATAAATAATAAAGCAAAACAGCAAAAAGCAAGCAAAGAAAGTATAAAGAAAAATAATATTTACGGCATTGTTTTTCTAGTGTTTTTAATTCTAGCAATTATTGAACTATTTGTATTTATTGCTTAAATAAAACGTTTTAAAATAGTCAAGAATATAAATGACAATAACGGTTGAAATCGTAAATTTTAAATAAAGGACGCATCCATTAACTACGGATGCGTCCTTTATTTTGAACATGAGATTAATATCTATACCTTTATTTTTACTCTAATTTTTGATAAATCATTTGCACTACCCCACTTTTGTAAACATGTGTGTCACACAAAGTTATGTTTACACGATTTTGAATATGTTCAAAAAGTGGTTTGCCAGAACCTAAAATGACTGGGTGGATTGAAAGCCTATACTCGTCAATAAGGTTAAGATTTATAAAAGTTGTGATAATATTTGAGCCACCATAGAGCCAAATATCTTTATTGCTATGCTCTTTAATTTTAAAAACCATCCCACTGATATCGTCACTATTAATAAATTTTGTTTGATCTTTATCGTTATAATGTTGGTTAGTAAACACGAATTTATGCTTGCTATGAATTTGGTCCCACATCGTTTTATCCCCAAATTGATCGTCCTTTAAATTTGGGATAAATTCGCCTCATAAATCATAACTTTTCCTACCATATATAATGGTATCAATTTGATCTAAAAAATGATTGAAGTTCATTTCTTCATCCATGATGCACCAATCAACTTCTCCATTCGGTCCTTCTATATATCCATCCAATGTAATCGCTAAATCTAAGATAATTTTATTTGTAGGCATCGTGATTACTCCTTATTTTGGTAATGTTTATTATAGTTTATAAAATTACTATTTACAATAAATCAAATGATAATAAAACCGGACAGAAATCAATATAAAAAGATTTCTATCCGGTTCATTAATCAAATTGAATAAGTATGCTTTTAATCACTAATGGTCATGTTCCGCAATAAATCAAAATTTCATTTGTATGTTAAACACTAGTAAAATGAATTGTCTCATTTGCTTGTGAAGATTTTTGTATCGCATCAATGATTGCAATTGATGGTAATGCGTCATTGACGTGTACATAATTTTGGGTATTTTCATAAATTGATTCGTAGAATTGATTTATGAGTGTCCCATGGCTTGGTCCATAATACGATTTTGTACCTGGTAGCTTTTTATCCTCAATAATATGGATTTTGTAACCTTCTTTATTGACACGTGTAAGTATATTATCTTTAATTGTAAATTTTTCATTTTTAAAAATGACTTGAAGCTCAATACTTGAATTGCCAAAATTAGCATTAGTTGCAAAAAACATACCATTTGCTCCATTTTCAAATTTTATATGAGCAGAAGCAGTATCTTCGACCTCGATACGATAATCTAACAACTGTGATACATTGCCTTTAATTGTATCAACGGGACCGCAAAGTAATTGCATTAAATCCAACGTGTGAATGGCTTGGTTAATTAATACGCCTCCTCCAGCGGTATCTAATTTACCGCGCCATGGTTTATCAGTATAATATGATTCGGGTCTGAACCAAGTAACGATTCCTTTTATACCAATGATGTCACCAAATTTGTTGCTTTTTACTATTTGTTGTAAAGTTTGAAATGTATCATTGAATCTATTTTGAAAACAAACACATATTTTAGTATTTGGATTTTTTTGTTCTAATTGTATTAATTTTAATCCTTCTTTAGCGTTGATTGATAAAGGTTTTTCTTGCAATACATGTATACCTTTTTCTACACAGGCAGTCGTCGCAGATACATGCAAATGATGCGGCAAGCAAATATGTACACAATCTAGCGCTACTTCCTCTAACATAACTTCAAAATCTGTAAAAAAAAGAGCGTTGGGTACTTTAGCTTGCAAAGCTTTATCTATATCACATGCAGCAACTAATTCTACATTGGAATTTGTCTCTATCACGTTTAGATGTATTGCTGAAATATCACCTAGCCCTATAATTCCAATTTTCAACATATTACCAGCTCCGATTTTAAACTTTTTTAATGTGCTTCGTTTTGAATTTGTTTATTTAATGCATCCTTAAATTCTGAGGGATTTACTGGAACTGTTACTTCTTTACCTGTCCAACTAGATAAATAAATAGCGTTTACTAGATTCACGCCGTTTATACCATCTTTTCCAGGTGCAATTAGAGGCGTACCATCAATGATATTAGCAGCGAAATTTTCTAATACATTCATATGCTGTTCACCCCATACACTTTCAAATTCAAGTGTTTCTTGCTCATAAATACTTTCTAAACCATTGCCTTTAAAAATTTCAGCTGCTTCTTTCCAAGTCATATTTCGATTCATTTGTGTCTCGGATTCTTTCAAACGTGTCAAAGTTATTGTTTTACTATCTTCAACTAATATTTTCCCTTTATCACCTGTGATTTCTAAACGGTCGGTGCCAATGATGTCATGGGTACATGTAATGAACACACCTGTCGCACCATTTCCATAATCTAGTATGGTTGTAACATCATCATCAACTGCTAAATCACGCTGATAACCATATTTAATATTTGCAAATACAGATTTTGGCATACCACATAGCCACTGTAATAAATCAATTTGGTGTGGTGCTTGGTTTACTAAAACGCCTCCACCTTCTTCTGACCAAGTTGCTCTCCATGAACTTTGATCATAGTAAGCTTGAGGACGCCACCAAGTAGTAATAATCCAATTCGTGCGACGAACATTTCCTATTTCACCGGCGTCAATGAGTGATTTTACTTTTTGGTAAAGTGGATTTGTGCGTTGATTAAAGAATATAGCAAATGTTAAGTGTGGTTTAGATGCTGCTAATTCACTTATTTCTCTCACTTTTTCAGCATAAATATCAGCCGGCTTTTCAAGTAAAGCGTGAATATCTCGTTTTAATGCTTCTTTACCTATATCAGTATGCAGATAATGAGGAACGGTTGTAACAATTGCATCAACATCTCCACTTTCTAGCATAGCGATATAATCATTATAAAATGGTACATTAGGATACTGTTTTTCTACTTCACTTTTCTTTTCAGCATTGATGTCACAAATCGCACCAATTTCAATTTGTGGTATTTTACCAGCTTTAATAAATTCAGCATACGTACTACCTTGAGCGCCCAAACCAATAATGCCTAAACGAATTTTTTTCATTGTGTATTCTCCTTTTTATTTATATTAGATAATATTTTTAAAAGTGCTTCATATTGCATTTTGTATCCTTCTGCGCCATCTTTTGCAGCAGAATTTTGAATTGTTTCAGTTGAATGTTCTAATTCTAAGTCTTTAATAGCATCAAAAACCACAAGGTGAGGTTCAAGTGTTAAGAAACCTTGATAACCTGATTCAAAAAATTGTACTAAGATACTTTCAATCTGACCATCACCTGTACCACAAAGCACATTAAAATTATCTTTATATACTGCATCTTTAATGTGGATATACGCTATGTCATCTGAAAGTAAGTCATAACAGTCTTGTGTATTTTCCCCACATTGGACAAAGTTCGCAAAGTCAAATATCGCCTTGAAATTTGGAGAGTTTACTTCATCAAGAATAAGTTTACATCGACGAGCAATATCACCGAAAATATCTTTTTCATTTTCATGTAACAGTATAATATTGTATTGCTCAGCGATTTTTGCAAATTCTTTTAATTTTGAAATCACAATATCTTTATAAGCATCAAAATTGTCCTCTTTAGGAATGTAAAAACTAAATATTCTAATATACTGACAATTGAGCAATTGACTTATTTCACATAATGCTTTGAGCATTGTTAATTGTTTTTTAAATGCATTTTCATCGTTTATATAAATTTTACCGATTGGTGAACCTATAGAAGAGACACCAATGTCCCATTGCTTTAAGCGAGGAACTACATCTTTCTTAATCATTTCTACTGAGTAATCACCAATATTTTTATCATTAATACCACGTAAGGAAATATATCTCATGCCTAGCTCATTTACCGTTTTTAACTGTGTCTGAAAATCTGAAGCGATTTCATCAGAAAATCCAGAGATCTCAATATTTTTAAACATCGTATCAACATCCTCATCATTTTTGGTAGCGCTTACTTATTCGATGATAAATAAGCACATATTTCTTATTTAAAAGCAAATGTTAAAACCAAGATTTATAACCTAAATCATATAAATGGTTACGGCTAATTGTTAAACAATCATATGGATCTTCGCCGTATAGTTCGTCTTGTTCAACAAAGAAATATTCACTGCCGCTCTCACGTCCAATTTCAATAATATCTTTAAGCGGTAAAGTACCTTTTCCTAATTCAGCAAATTGAGTAATCATATGCAACATATAATATATTTTTTCATGACCTTCCCCAGGATATTGCGACATATCTATTTCGCCTACACGATAATCTTTAAGATGTATAGCACGAATACGATTCGCATATTTTGGTATAACATCTATGGGATTCAGTCCTGCTCTCCAAATCCAATGTACATCTAACTCGAAACCTAAATAATGAGTATTGTCTCTCATTAAATCAAGCATAAACTGTCCATTGTATTGAACAAATTCTAAATTATGCGCATGATAGTATAAATCAATTCCTTCATCTTTAAGTCTTTTGGCATAAGTTTCACAGATTTCAGCAAATTGTAAGGTGCTTTCTTTAGACCCCATATAGTTAATTGGTAACATCCCTATTCTCAATATAGAACAGTTTACAGCTTTACAGTCTGCTACAATTTTATCGAAATCATTTTGTAAAGTATCTCCAGGATATTTTTGTTTAGCAGATATATCCTCTACACCACAGGACATTGCTGCAATATTCATACCGAAATCATTAATAGCTTGTTGCATTTCTTCAATGTTTTGTGAATTCATGTCGATTTGAGAAATCTCGATCGCATTATAACCTAAATCACTGACTTTCTTCAGCACGTTATACAATCCTTCTTCTTGTACTTTTTGTTTGAGCATCATCATTTGAACGCCAATTTGTGTAGATGTAATATTCATTCTTCCTTTCAAAAATATTTATATTTTAGTGTTATAATATAATTATAATTTGAGGGAAAATTAACAACATTGTAAATCATGGAAAAAAGTATGTTTTTTGAGCAGGAGGGATACGTTCATGAAAAATAGAGAAGAATTTGTCCATCAATTTGATACTATTTCACTACCTTTTGAAGGTAAATACGCCGCATGGCATAGAATAAGTGATGGACATTTTGGAAATGAATTACACTATCATGATCATTATGAAATATTTTTTTCATTATCTGGAAATTTGCGTTATACCATAGAAGGACAATCTTTTAATTTAGAGGTTGGTTCAATGCTTATTATCCCACCGTATGAATTTCACCGTTTGGATGAACAAATGGATGGTCATGCAGAGCGTATTGGATTGAGATTTGATGCTAAAATATTAAATGAACTTTCCGTAGAAAATTGTGATCTGAGCATGTGTTTTGATAAATATTCACCAAAGTTTAAATATCTACTGCAATTATCGGAATCTCAAAAAAGAGAATTATATTATTTGTTACAAGGTTTAATTAATGAGCAAGATAATCAAGCTTTTGGTAAAGCATTAGCAGCTAAGTCTTTACTTACTCAGTTTTTAATCATACTTAATAGGACAGCAATAGAAAATGAAGATATTGTTGATTATAGTGATGACCCATCTAGTCATTTAGTTAGACAGGTATTAGATTATATGGAATTGCATTATAGTGAAGACATTTCATTAGAGCAACTTGAAAATAAGTTCTTTGTAAGTCGACACAAAATAACACAACAATTCACAAAACTGGTTGGTTATCCACCTTATCGTTATTTACTAAATTTACGTTTACGAAATGCTCAAAGATTATTAAAAAAAGGAGAAAATCCACAACAAGTAGCAACCAATTGTGGTTTTACTGATTATTCGAATTTTTACAGAAGATTTAAAACATCATATGGTTGTAGTCCACGCGAATTTTTACAGCAATATGATAATCATTAACGTAAAATCAATTCATAACTAATGCATTAAAATATTCAGAGCAACATAAACTAATAAACCAGCCATGACAAAATTAAATAAGCGCTCATGTGCTGCTATAAATGATTTAAATAAAGTGCCCAAAATACCCCAACTCAAAGTGCCAAAAAATCCAATAATAGCCAATAAAATAATAAATGGTAATTGTTCTAGCCAATGCGTATAAAATGGTGTAATAAAAGTGGAAATCACTGTTAAAGCATAAATGATTCCTTTAGGATTAATGAATTGCAGCATTACACCAGATTTTAAACCACTTAGTTCGTGATTAAAAGTTTGTTTCGTCCCATAAATAGAACTCATGGAAATTTTAAAAGCTAAATAAAGTAAATATATAAATGCAAATATTTTCATCCATAATTCAATTTTAGGAAAAACAGCATGCATTGTTGTGTTAAATATATTAGATAGTAATAATAAAAATAGAAAACCTAATCCTACACCAATTGAAAATCGCAAACTACTTTTGAAATTAAAATTTTGAGAAAAAAATAATGCCATAATATTATTTGGTCCAGGTGTAAAGCTTGCTACAATGGCATATATAACCATAGATATTGTTAACATTATAACTCCCCCTATTCGCAAAAACACTATAATGTCCGAATTTACGTTATAGTGTTCGGTCTTCAAATTATATGCTTTGTACGTTATATTGTAAATAGAGGTGTTAAAATTGATGAGAGAAATAAATGATATTATTGCTGAAAATTTAAAATTATATAGAAAACAAAATGGATATTCGTTAGAACAATTATCAGAAGCCACTGGTGTAAGTAAAACAATGTTGGGACAAATAGAACGTAAGATATCCATTCCATCTATCACTACATTATGGAAGATAGCAAATGGTTTAAAAATATCTTTTACAGAATTAACACAAGAAAATGGTAATGTTATACAGAAAATAAGTTTAAATGAAATACAACCTTTAATCTCAGATGATAATAAATACAAAGTATTTCCTCTATTTAAGTTTGATATTGAAAAGAAATTTGAAAGCTATATGGTTATTATTGAAGGTGAAGGTGAAATGAATGGATCACCCCATGGATCAAATACAATGGAATATATCACAGTCTATGAAGGTACCTTAACACTTATATTAGACGGGGAAACCTTTGTTATTCATAAAAATGAAGCTATTAAATTTAATGGAAATATGTTCCATCAATACTTAAATCAGCACAACGTAGCTGTACGATTACATATGACTATTCATTATTAATAAGTAATAACATAAATTGATTGAAATGACTGTTTTTACAGTTTTTTCATGTTTGATGATATGGGTATGCTTAATTTGATATATTAAATGAGGCAATATTAAGGACTGATTCAGAGAAAGAAATCATTTTATATTGCTCTCTTTTATCGATTGATTTATGACGACTCCTGCGGGAATAGCACTAGCCGAAGACTATAGGCTAAGGCAGTGTCCGCGGAAGCGTGCATAAAAGAAACTGCCAACAAAGTTGGAGACTTTGCCGACAGTCTGAAAGCACCTAAATTATTTGGGTGCTTTTGTTTTATATTCAAATATTACAATGACTTTCAACAGTAAAATAATACTAGAGCGCGCATTTGATTGTTATCAAAAAATGAAATAAACACATAAAAATACAACGACGCTAAACGCCGTTGTATTAGGGTTATTAAACTATTTTGTGTTGTGGATTAAGATTCTAATAGTAAATCTTCAGGATTTAGATAGAATATATATTATAATGTTATATATAGTGAAATGTTGTTATGAATTTCCATGATTAGTGAATTCTATGAGACAAATTTGGGGCAAAGAAATAATGTCTGGATTTAGTCATAACGAAAATCTGCGTTTAGATGTGAACACTTTTGTACTTGTCTACATCCATACAATACATTTATTAATAATAAAACCACGTTATTTTAATTAATAACGTGGTAAATTTCAACACAATCAATGTGCTACTTTTTTTTCATATTCTCTTTTCCTAAAATAAAATACGATAGTAATAAACCAACACCAACTATTATTAGGCAAAATAGTATTTTCCACACTATTGTTTCAGGCATTGGAAAAATATAAAACATTGTACACATAACTAATGCCATTATGATACCGAATCTCAATGAATTTTTAAGTGTCATAAAACCACCTCTTTTTATTGATATCCCCAATTAGTACCTTTAAACACATAATTACCGGCAGCATCTTTTACAGTTTCCATATTTATATAAACTCCTTTATTTGTATCTAAAGCTGAACCAGCCATAGCTCCAAGGAAACTACCAATAGAACCACCTAAAGGACCACCTATTAATCCTGATATTGCACCGGTTGCAGCTGCACCTGACCACGCTATAGCTTTAGTATATGCTGATGATAAGTATAGTGTAGCTTTACCGTTGCCATGGTCAACAAAAGTCGTTTTTCCAGCGCGTAATTGGTCTTCAGCTTTATACTGTTTAATTTCTTCTTTTGTATATATGTCGTTAATATCATAACCATCTTTTTCTAATTGGTCAAACAAATCTTGGTTTGAAAAATATTGAACCTTAGAATTTGTAGACTGACCGCCTTGTGACTGATTTTCTGCTTCTTTTGCGTCTGCATATGGAACAGTTGCATATCCAAGTATTAAAGCGCCCGTAGCCAAAGTTGCGAATAATATTTTTTTCAAATCATTCCATCTCCTCTACTAAATTATTTATTTCAAATATAGTATATCATTTTATATTGTAAACGGTTTATTATTCTTTAATCGTTTACTTTTATTTCATAACTGTTGTATTCTACTTATTTTTCGTAACAAAATAAAACTTGTATACGTATTGATAAAGTATTAGCGTTACAGTTTAAAGATATCTATCTTAGCACAGCATGCCAATTCCCTTAAAAGCTATTCAAGAGCGTGTGGGTCATTCTGATAGCAATATGCATTAAAGATATACACACATGTAACTGGTAACATGGGTCGAAACTTGATTAATGAATTAGGGGCATATGACGAAGACTATAGGCTAAGGCAGTGTCCGCGGAAGCGTGCATAAAAGAAACTGCCAACAAAGTTGGAGACTTTGCCGACAGTCTGAAAGCACCTAAATTATTTGGGTGCTTTTGTTTTATATTCAAATATTACAATGACTTTCAACAGTAAAATAATACTAGAGCGCGCATTTGATTGTTATCAAAAAATGAAATAAACACATAAAAATACAACGACGCTAAACGCCGTTGTATTAGGGTTATTAAACTATTTTGTGTTGTGGATTAAGATTCTAATAGTAAATCTTCAGGATTTTCAATTAATTCTTTAATAGTTTTTAAGAAACCTACTGCTTCTTTACCATCGATGATTCTGTGATCATAACTTAATGCAATATACATCATCGGACGGTTTTCAATTGTATCTGCATCGATAGCAATTGGACGTGTAATAATAGAATGCATACCTAGAATCGCAGCTTGGCTACCATTAATAATTGGTGTAGACATCATTGAACCAAAGATGCCGCCATTTGTAATAGTAAACGAACCATTTACCATGTCATCTAAACCTAATTTTTTATCACGTGCTTTGATAGCTAAATTAGCAATTTCATCTTCAATTTCGGCAAAGTTTTTCTTATCACAATCTCTTACAAATGGTACTAGTAAACCATCATCTGTAGATACTGCAACACCGATATCATAGAATTGTTTAGTAATCATGTCTTCACCATCAATTTCAGCGTTTACTTCAGGGTATTTTTTCAAAGCTGCTACTGATGCTTTTGTAAAGAATGACATAAATCCAAGTTTTGTGCCATCATGATCTTTAATGAACTGTTCTTTTTTACGTTTACGTAAGTTCATCACATTTGTCATGTCTACTTCATTAAATGTCGTTAGCATTGCTGTATTATTAGATACTTCTAATAATTTTTTAGAAGCTGTTTTCTTACGGCGAGACATCTTTTCTCTGATAACTGGTTTTGTTGGGTTTTGTTGAGCTGCTTGTTTTTTAGGTTCTTCTTTTGTTGATGATTGTGCAGCTTGTTCATTTTTATTATTTTGTGTTTGATCGACATGTTCTTTTCTAACAACGTCATTTGATTGTGTTGCTACTTCTGATAAGTCAATGCCTTTTTCACGAGCATATTTACGTGCAGATGGTGTCGCATTAACACGTTGTCCTTTATCTTGTGAATCGTCAGTAGTGCTATCATTATCCTTTTGAGATTCTGATTCTGTTTTTGGTTGCTCTGATTCTTCCTTACTAGCAGATGCTTGTGATTCAGAATTATCTTGTTTTGGTGCTTCTGAATTATTATTGCCACTTCCTTCGCCTACAACAGCGATAGATTGACCAACTTCTACAGTATCACCTTCATTTGCAAGTAATTCTTGCAATACGCCAGCTTCTTCAGAAACAACTTCGACGTTTACTTTGTCTGTTTCTAATTCAAGGATAGCTTCACCTTTATCTACACTATCACCGACTTGTTTTAACCATTCTGCAATGGTACCTTCTGTAATGGATTCTGCTAATTCTGGAACTTTTACCTCTGGCATGCTTAACTTCCCCCTAGTTAAATTTTGTGCTTTGTTCGATTATCATATTTTGAACAAGTTTGTGTATTTCTCCATCACCTTCAGCAGGAGCTGAACGTTGAATACGGCCATGATAACTTAAATCGTATTTATCAGTTGTTAATTCTTTTAGATATGGATAAACAAATGACCAAGCGCCTTGGTTCTTAGGTTCTTCTTGTACCCAAGCTACATTTTCTAAATTAGGTAATTCATTTAGTAACGTTTCAATTTCTTCAGCTGGGAATGGATACAATCTTTCCACGGCAACTAATAAAATTGAATTGTTTCGATTTTTTGCTAAATATTCTTTTAAATCAATAAACATTTTACCTGAAGCTAGAATAACTTTTTTAACAGCATCCTTATCATGTTCTTCTGGTAAAATTGGTTCGAATTTTCCAGATGTAAATTTATCAATTGGATCAGCAACCGTTTTATTACGTAAGAGACTCTTAGGAGACATTACCACTAGTGGTCTCATTGATTGTGTACCTAAGCTAGCAGCTTGAGCTCTCAGTAAATGGAAGTAGTTGCTTGAGCTTGATAAGTTTACTACTGTAGCGTTATTTTCTCCAGCTAATTGTAAAAATCTTTCTAGACGTGCCGATGAATGTTCAGGGCCTTGACCTTCAAATGAATGAGGTAAGAATAGTGTTAAACCTGAACGTTCGCCCCACTTGGCTCTAGCACTAAATAAGAAGTTGTCGAATATCATTTGAGCCATATTAGAAAAATCTCCATATTGTGCTTCCCAGATTGTCATACAATCTTTATTTTGCACATTATAACCATATTCAAAACCAACAACCGCTGCTTCTGATAGTGGCGAATTACGCACTTCAAAAGTTGCTTTTTGTCCTGGGACATTGTGTAGTGGGATATATTCTTCACCTGAATCAGGGTCGTGAAGTACGGCGTGACGGTGACTGAATGTACCACGTTCACTATCTTGTCCAGTTAAGCGAATAGGTGTACCTTTTTGAGTGATTGTTGCGAAGGCTAATTGTTCTGCTTGAGCCCAATCAACTAATCCTTCTTCGCTCTCAAAAGGTT
This sequence comes from Staphylococcus sp. GDB9P120P, assembly GCF_017893435.1. Classification (NCBI taxonomy): domain Bacteria; kingdom Bacillati; phylum Bacillota; class Bacilli; order Caryophanales; family Staphylococcaceae; genus Staphylococcus; species Staphylococcus sp. GDB9P120P. The sequence goes on along the minus strand of NZ_JAESNB010000008.1, from coordinate 411,998 downwards.
CTCTTCTTTTCTCTAAGACTTTATTTAATTTTTTAAGAACATTAAAGTTAGATGGATATGATAGCATTGCATCATTAATTTCTTTAAGTTGTTCATAACTTACATCCACATCGACACTTTGGAGTGGTTCTGCAAGACTATCTGGTTTTTGCATATCAGGATTATCCATCTTGTCGTTTTTATCTATTTCATCATGAGCGGCACGAAGTTCTTTTTGAACATCATCAAAGATTTGATTCATTTGATCTTCAGAAATAATATTATCTTGAACTAATTGATGACCATAAAGTACATCAACAGGGTCATGTTTTCGAATATTGTGGTATGGTAACGGATTGGTAATGGATGGTTCATCCATCTCATTGTGGCCATATCGACGATATCCAACCAAATCAATGACAACATCTTTATGGAATTCTTTCCTAAATGCCATAGCGATTTCGATTGCCTCAATTGTTGCTTCAACATTATCCGCATTAACGTGCATGATAGGGACATCATAACCCTTTGCAACATCAGATGAATACGTTGTGGAACGTCCATCTTCTGGCTCTGTTGTAAAGCCAATTCTATTATTAGTGATGATATGAAGTGTACCGCCTGTTGAATAGCCATCCAAATTTTCCAAATTCATTGCTTCGAAGTTAATACCTTGACCTGGGTATGCAGCATCACCATGAATTAATATTGGCATAGATTTATGGAAATCAGTGTGAACAGCTCCAGATTTATCAGTATCATCTTGATTTGCACGTGTTTTACCTAAAACAACTGGTGCAACTATTTCAAGGTGACTTGGGTTATTAGCAAGAGAAATACGTTGCTCACTACCATATGAATTTGTAGTTTTGACACCACCGAGATGGTATTTCACATCTCCTGACCAACCAGAAGTTAATTCTAAACTGCCATCTTTCGGTAGGAACTTCATTGGATCAGTATGCATGAATTCTGAAATCATCATTTGATATGGTTTTTCTAACACATGTGTGAGTACATTTAATCTACCACGGTGGGCCATACCAATTTGTATGTTTTGAATGCCTTCATCACTAGCAAGTCTTAATGTCTGTTGTAACATTGGAACTAGTGTGTCTACACCTTCTATGGAGAAACGTTTTGCGCCCACAAAATTTTTGTGTAAATATTTTTCGAAGCCTTCTACATGTGCTAAGTTTTTAAATAATTCAATCTTTTGATTATCGTTTAATGTCGCTTTGTATGGTGTTTCTATTCTACGTTTTAACCATACACGTTCCCTATTGTTATTGATATGTGTATATTCAAATGCAATAGGACCTTTATAACGTTTTTCCATACGAACAATAGCTTCATAAGCATTATCGTAAATATCTTTAAAGTGTTCAGATACGATACCTGCTGAAATTGATTCTAATGTTTCTCTATCCAAATTAAAATCTTCAATATTTAATTTTGGAAGATTTTCTCTTACAGGTTTGTTAACTGGATAAATATCTGCCAATAAATGCCCATATTGACGTATGTTATCTATGAGACGCATAACACGTTTAATCGTGCTATCAGCTTTAGTCGCATTTTGTTGACCTTCAGCTGTATTTGTTGCGATGTTTGCTTCACCGTTTTTGATTGTACTAAATAGGACTTGTAAATCTTCAGGGACTGAAGCCGGATCATTCAAATACAAATCATATAAATCTAAAATGTATCCAAGATTTGCCCCGAAATTTACAGGTGCCTGGGTAACCTGACTTTCGTTGCTCATATTACACCCTCCACAAAATAGTTAAAACGCTTACAAATCAATAATAGCATTAAATATAACCAAATTAAAGTGTCAATAACTAGTTATATGAAAAAAGCAGAACCTGATTTTATTTGGCTCTGCTAATTATATTTTCATTTTATAGCGTAACATATTTTCTGTCGAAATAGTAACCGGTTAAAAATCAAAATGTGATTTTAAATGTCGTGTATTTTCCTACTTCACTTTCTACATGAATCGTACCATGATTTAATTCAATGATTTTTTTAGCTATCGATAAACCTAAACCGTTTCCTCCTAATTTTCTGGAACGAGATTTATCTACTCTATAGAATCTATCGAAAATAAAATCTATATCTTCTTTTGGAATACCAACACCATGGTCAGTGATTTCTATTGATATTTGTTTGTTTCGCAGGTTTGTCTGAATTTGAATATATTTATTAACTTGATCATATTTCATAGCGTTATCAATAAAGATAACTAATACTTGTTCGAATTGATAACGATCTATTTTTATATTAAGTGGTTTATGATACGGTTCAAATTCAAAAATATAATCTTGATGTAGCTGTTTTAAAGATTTAATTCTAGAAGTTATCTCTTGATTAATTTCTACGCTTTCTGTTTCATTTTCTTTACTGTTGTTATTATCTTTTGTTAATAATAATAATTCTTCAACTAATTTTGTAATTCTAGTCATCTCTTCTAAAGATATATCGAGAGATTCTTCAAGAATTGCTGCATCTTTTTTGCCCCAACGCTGTATCAAATTCAAGTGTCCCTGAATAATTTGTAATGGTGTACGTAGCTCATGAGAAGCATCTTCAACAAATTGTCGCTGTTGATTAAACGACTCTTCCAATTGAAACATCATTTCATTAAAGGTAACGATTAAATTATCTGTTTCTTCATAATTTGTAACTAGATCAACTTTTTCTTGGAAACCATCACGACGAATTTGCTGCATTTTATTAGACATTAAGATTAATGGTTTTGTAATTTGTGCAGAGAAGAAGTAACTTACCATTGCAGTGATAAAAGTAGCAATAACCCCAAATATGAGTGCAATAAAATATAGTGAATTAACAAGTGCATTATAATTTTCTAAAGAATGAATGATTACACTATATCCTTTGAAGTGCTGCGTATTAATTCGATTTGTAATAATTAAATAATCGTTGTTATGATAATTTTTTATCAAAGCAGTATTGATTTCTTTAGGTTTAAAATTGGGTGAAAAAACGATATCGTTATCATTTGAAGTTTCTATTTGTTTTTCACCTTTTTTATCAAAAAGAATCACTTTTTGAAAATTACCTAACGATGCATTTAAATCTAATGGCGTAATATCATTCAATTGTTTAGTTTCAAATAGTTGAATGATATCCGATGAACTTCTTTCTGCTTCGCTAAGTTCATTGTGACGTAATGCATTACTTAGAAAGAATATAATAATTAAACTGAAGATAAAAATTGTTGAAAATGTAATGGTTGTTGTGATAATCATCCACTTAGTTTTTAATTTACGCTGTTTCATTTTCTAACCACGTATCCCACACCACGTACAGTTTCGATAATTTTATCTTTGCCATATGGTTTAAGCTTATTTCTTAAATAACGTATATATACATCAACAACATTTGTTTCAACTTCTGAATCATAGCCCCACACATCTGCGATAATTTGCTCTCGCTGTAATACATGATTACGATTTTCAGCTAATAAGGTCAATAAATCATATTCTGTTTTCGTCAAATCTAAAGTATTACCATCTACAGTGACTTTAAAGCCATCTCTATCTATAATAATGCCTTGCATGTCTATGATGTTTTTTTGTGGCTGTCTACGTAACATTGCTCTAATTCTTGCTAATAATTCTTCAATATCAAATGGTTTTACTATATAATCATCTGCACCATAATCTAATCCTGCTACTTTATCATAAGTGTCACTTTTAGCTGTGATAATAATTATAGGAGTGGCTTTATTTTGTCTTACTTGTCTACAAATTTCTAAACCATTAATATTTGGTAACATCAAGTCTAACAAAATTAAATCGTAATCATTGGTTAAAGCTTTCTCTAACCCAGGTTTGCCATCATATTCAATATCTACTACATAATTTTCGTGTTCTAATTCTAGTTCGATGAAACGAGCAAGATTTTGTTCATCTTCAACAATTAAAATTTTTGTCATTGCTTACACCTCAAAATATATAATATATGAAATAACAGTTTATAGAAAGTAACAGGGTATTAAAAATACAATAAGATAGTGAAGATAATTAAGTGTAATAATGTTGAAATAAAAGATTAGAAAAATTTTCGAAATCTAATTGACAATTATTCTCAGTATTGTATAATGTAATTGAAAATGATTATCAATACTACATAGACATTCCCCCCACACATATTTGTTTTAGTAGGAATGATCATTTTCGTAAATATCCCCTTTTATATGCCCGTAAAAGACTAACGTTGTAAAACAACGTATATATAAAAACCGGTTTTGCAGTGTGAAATCGGTTTTTATAATAATTTTTGACACAATTAAATTAAGTTTGAGATAAAATCATTTCAGACGAATTTAAAAAAGGCAATTTCTATTTTTGTATAGAAATTGCCTTTTTCTCTATTTTATTGTGATTTAACTTCTCAAGGTGTAATTATCATTTATATTTTTAACTTGTGTCTTAATATCAATGTTGATAAAACGACGCAAAAAGCACCACCAATAATACCAGCAATGATATCTGTAGGATAATGCACTCCTAGATATACTCTTGATGATGAAATTAAAATAATAAATAGTGCTGAAAGACCTATCATTATCCCTTTTGTTTTCCCTTTTAAGACACGATTAGCAATGTAAATGGTACTGCCAAAGAAAGCAGCTGAGCCCATTGCGTGTCCACTTGGAAAACTAAAACCAGAGATATCTATAAGTCGTAATAATGTAGGTCTTTCTCTATCAAATATATTTTTTAATAATGGATTTAAAGTACTTGATAAACTCATAGCTATAGCAAAGAAAAGTGCCTCTATATTTAACTTTTTCAGCATTAAATAGGCGATGAGTAATAATGATAAACAAACCATTGCCCATACTTCACCGATTTTAGTTACTCCTAAGAAAAATGTGGTAGTTATGAAGCTTTCAGAAGAATATATAAATTCGTAAACTTCATTGTCTATCCATTTTCCTAATCTAGATTCATGGAAGGATGCAATAATGCCAAAAATTAATGTAAAAATAATGAGTAGACTTATTCTTTTCCAACGACTCATTGCGTATCCTCCCTATTATTAGTTATTTGCATCATTAACAATTTTATGAAATAAATCTTGGCGTGTAAAACTTTCCTTGTATGTTTGCATTTGAGTGATGATTGATTCACGTTGTGTTTCAATATCTTTTAACTGATCGATAAGTTTATGTTCAGTTAAAGTGTCTTCTGGAATCGTTCTTCCAAAACCTTTAGATTCAAAATTTTTCGCATTGTCAATTTGATCTCCCCTAGATTGGTCAAGACCTAAAGGAATTAAGAGCATTGGAATTCTTAATGCTAAAAACTCATATATAGCGTTTGAACCAGCACGGCTAATAACTGTATCTGTTATCGCTAATAAGTCAGTTAAATCGTCTTTAACAAATTCAAATTGAACATAACCTTCTTTATGCGTTAAGGATTGATCTAGCAAACCTTTGCCAGTTAAGTGAATGATTTGATAATTTTTTAATAATGCATCTAAATTATCTCTAATTATATCATTTAACTTTTTACTTCCAAGGCTTCCCCCCATGATTAATAAAACTTTTTTATCATCTTTAAATTCTGTTAATTGATAACCTCTATTTTTATCACCGCTTTTTAAATCTTCACGTACTGTAGCACCTACAAAATCTGCTTTTTCACTAGGAAGATATTGCAATGTATCTTCAAAAGTTGTATAAATCTTTTTAGCGAATTTTAAAGCAATTTTATTTGCTAAACCTGGTGTTAAATCAGACTCATGTATGATTGTTGGAATTTTCAAAGATTTAGCAGCAATAACTACTGGCACAGATACAAAACCGCCTTTTGAAAATAATAGGTCAGGACGTTCTTTTTTTAATATTCGTCTTGAATCGAATATACCTTTTAAAACTTTAAAAATATCTTTGATATTTTCAAAAGAGATGTATCGTCTTAATTTGCCACTTGAAATTTTATGGTATGGAATCTCTGGTAATTGAGATTCAATCATTTCTCGTTCCATACCATTTTTTGATCCAATATAAAAAGCTTCATGTCCTTCCTCTAAAGCTGTTGGAATTAAACTGAGATTTACAGATACATGTCCAACAGTACCGCCACCAGTAAATGCGATTTTTGTCATATTATTACCTCTATTCTTCTAATTTTTTATAATAGGCATAGAATGGTTCTCCTTTGTCGAAAGGAGGATAATCAATATTTACTTCACCTAATTTGATAAAGCCAAATTTTTAGAATAATCCTTGAGCACGTTTATTTAATGCAAAAGTGTCAGTTAACATTACATGTACATTATCTTTTAACGCAAGGTTAACAGCAAAATCAAATAATTTTGTTGCAGCACCCTTATATTCTGATGAGGCTGCTAATCTATGAATAACGTATGCATTTTTTCTATCAATTGGCCATGCCAGTTCATCATACCATTCAGATTGTTGTTGGTCGACAACTATAAAAGCATAAATTATCTCATTTTCTTCTAGTACAAAAAGTGAGTCTTTACTAATATCTTCTTTAAAATGTGATTTTAATGGATATTGTTCATCCCATTGTGTGTTATTTTCTTGTTTCATTATTGATTTTGCTTCTTCTACAATCGTTAAAATAGTTGGTAAATCTTTTATAGTACCTAATCTTATCATGGGGATTTCACCTCTTTAATTTAATTTATTTAATAAAGTTTTTAATACAGTATCTTCTTTATTAGCTTTATTAACTAAAGCTTGAGTGAATTTATCATTGGTTTGTTTGTCGAACTTTCCATTAACTGTTAAATTATTATCTTTTTGGAATGATTTAACAGCATCTTCTAAATCGTTATCAAAGATTTTAGATTTATTATTAGTCTCATAGTTTAATGCAGATAGACCTATTTTTATTGTTTTTATATGTTTGTCTTCGTCACCCAATTGATAAGTTTGTGTATTAGGTATGACATTTAATGATTGATATTCAGGTTCTTTAATTTTTGTATCAGGCGTAATACCTTTTCCGTGAATATAATGGGATTTTGGTGTTAGCCATTTCATATTCGTAAATTTTAATAACGAACCGTCATCAAATTCATGCGTTGTTTGTACAATACCTTTACCAAAAGTTTTTGAACCGTAAACTTTGGCTTTATTATAATCCATCATTGCACCTGTGAATACTTCAGATGCACTGGCTGAACCTTTGTTTACTAAAATTGAAACATCCATATCTTTAGCTTCTTTGTTAGCGTCGTTTGATGTTTTTATTTGTTCTTTTTGATCGCCTTTTTCAAGTTGAACTGCAGTTTTATCTTTATCTATAAAAATATTCACCATTTTCACAGCTTCATCAAGTAATCCACCGGGATTATTACGTAAATCGAGAACAATTTTTCTAATTCCATCTTTATGCGCTTTAATAATTAAAGATTTTAACTCACCTGATGTACTACTTTGGAATTTATTAATTGTAAACACACCAGTATTTCCATGTTTTTCATATTCTACACTCTTAACGTGTATTTTATCTCTTTTAATAGTGATTTCGTGTGCTTGATTCGCTCTTTCAATTGTTAATGTGACTTTTGTTCCTTGTTTTCCACGCACTTTTTTGACAATAGCTTCAAGTGGTTGTCCTTTAATAGACTTACCATTTACCTTAGTCACTACATCTTTAGGTTGAATGCCAGCTTTTTCCGCAGGGGAGTTTTTCATCGGGCTTGTAATTTGGATTTTATCTCCTTTTTTTTGCATTTCTGCACCGATACCTACAAAATCACCTGAGACATCTTCGTTAAACGATTTAGACTCCTTTTTTGTCATATACTCTGAATATGGATCATCTAAATCTTTAACCATCCCTTTAATTGCAGATTCAGATATTTTTTCTGAATCAGTATTTTTATAATATTCTTTATTTAAAATACGATAGACATCTTCAACTTTTTTCATTTCAGCTTTTTGCTTTCCATCCAGTCCACTTGTCCAGTGCATGACTGCTATGGTTGCAAAGACCGTTAAAACTGCTGTTATGAGCACAATACTTATGATTGTTAAAATAAAATTTTTACGTTTAAAGCTTAATTTTTTAGTGGGCTGTTTGTTATTTGCATCGTCAGTTTTGGTTTCTTTGTTGTGTTCATTTTCCATGTCTGATCTTTCCGACATTTTATCACTTCCTAAATATATGTATGTTTCAAATCAAAATTTTATTGATTTGAAAATAAAAGTAGCTGGGATTGAATCATTAAAGATTAATCCCAGCTCTCTATGATACTCTATTATTTTAATATACTTTACTATATTCGCTCAAATATAAACTAAGACTAAAATTTTAACCATTCAGTATATTCTTCATATAAACTATCAAAAACAGACATTGAAACGGTGTAACTTCCTTGCATTTCAATGTAATCAGATAGTGCATGAAAATCTTTTTCCTGTCGTGGAAAAGACAAATCATCAAAAATTTCTTCTGCTAATTCGCCTTTTTCGTCTTTTCGACCACGTGCTGTTAATGCAAATTGATAAAATGAATGATCTTTCATTAGTTCATTGTCACATCTATAATTTTAGTTTCACCTTTAGTTACTGAAGTTACATCGTCGGCAATTGCAATTGATGATGTGTTATCTGAGTTTGTAACAATAATCGGAGAAATAACTGATTTAGCATTTTCTTTAATATAATCTAAATCAAAACGTAATAATGGGTCTCCAACATTAACAGTATCGCCACTTTCAACTAATACTTCGAAACCTTCCCCATCAAGTTGAACTGTATCTAAACCAATATGAACAAGTAGTTCAAGTTCATTATCAGCTTGTAAACCAATAGCGTGTTTTGTTGGGAAGATATTATCTACTTTACCATTGATTGGAGAAACAACTTCACCGTCAGTTGGATTCACTCCGAATCCCTCTCCCATCATTTTTTGTGCAAACACTGGATCTGGAATATCTTCTATTTTTACATATTCTCCTGTAATAGGTGCATATACACTTGTTTCTTTGTCGACTTCTTTACCTTTACCAAATAATTTTTTAAACATGTCTTGTTCGCTCCTTATTTTTCAAAATGTGGTATTAAATCTTCATAGCCTAATTCTTCTAGTTTGTCATATGGTATGAATTGAACAGCAGCTGAGTTAATACAATATCTTAAACCACCGCTATCAGTTGGACCATCATTGAAAACATGTCCTAAATGACTGTTTGCATCTTCAGAGCGTACTTCTGTCCGTACCATACCAAATGTTTTGTCAACAAGCTCTATGATTTCTTCATCATCTAAAGCTTTTGAGAAACTAGGCCAACCACAGTCTGATTCAAATTTTTCTTCTGAGGTAAATAAAGGTTTACCAGAAATTTTATCAACATAAATCCCTTTTTCAAAATGATTCCAATACTCATTTTGAAATGGAGGTTCAGTTCCATCTTCTTGTGTTACCAAATATTCTATTTCAGTTAAATCATTTTTATTTTTTTTAATCATATTGTTTCCCCCAATGTTTTTCTATAAAACTTTTACGGCCAGAACCACGCTGATATTGCTCATAATGTAGTGGATTCTTTTTATAATAATCTTGATGATATGATTCAGCAGGGTAAAAGTTTTTGTATGGTTTTATGGGTGTAATTACAGGGTTGTTGAATATTGCCTGCTCATTTAATTCTTGAATTTTTGCTTCTGCGGCCTTTTTTTGCGCTTCATTATGATAAAAAATAGCTGGTTGATAATGTTCGCCTCTATCAAAAAATTGACCACCGTTATCAGTAGGATCAAATGTCTTAAAATAAACATCCAAAATGTTTTCGAAGGTAGTGATTTCAGAGTTATATGTGATTTGTACTGCTTCTACATGACCGGTTTGTCCACGGCTAACATCTTCATAAGAAGGATTTTCAACATGTCCACCACTATAGCCAGAAACAACATTTTCAATGCCTGGATAAGATGTGAATGGTTTTACCAAACACCAGAAACAACCTCCAGCTAATGTCGCATATGCCATGGTATACCTCCTTTTTTATTATCTTGTCATTAAGTTATCATTAATTCCAGAGATAAGCTATTAAATTGTTTTGAAAATTTAACAAATGAAAGAATAATTAAAACGAACCTTAATTTATTATAAATTAGTTTATGATTTTAAAACAACTAGACCTATTGCACCTTCTCCAGTATGTGTAGATATTATAGGAGTTGTAACATTTGTATCATATTCAGTGACATTAAATTCTTCGGTGAAATGTTTTTTTATTTTATCCACAAATTCTAAAATATTTGCATGCGCGATGCCTATTGATTTAATTTTTTTATCACCTAAAAAAGTGCTGATTTCTTTTTTTAGAAATTGAATACTACCATTTTGAGTACGGGAATTATGAATTAATTCAATTTTACCATCATCAAGCGTTCCAATTGGCTTGATTTTCATCATATTACCTATTAATCCTTTAGTTTTACTGATTCTACCGCCTTTGATTAATTGATTTAATTGACCAATCACGACGTATAATTTTATATTACTCTGTAAATCTGTAATTTTTGAAACAATTTCTTCTGATGAAAACCCTTGATTATTCCAATCAACTACATGTTGAACTTGATACCCTAATCCAAATGAAATAGATTTTGAATCTATAACAGTTACTTTGCTATCTGTCATTTGGCTTGCTTGTAGCGCAGTCTGATACGTACCACTAAGTCCTGATGTCATATGAATACTAATGATTTCAGAACCATCTTTGCCTAATTCATCATATAATTCAATAAAATTACCAATCGCTGGTTGACTTGTTTTTACATCAGCATTTTCTTCCAACTTTTCAATATATTCTTCAGAGGAAATGTCTACTTGATCTACATATGACTTGCCATCAATAGTTAAATTAAGCGGGATGACATGTATATCATTATCTTGTAAATAAGTATGAGATAAATCTGATGTTGAATCAGTTACAATTTTCATTTTCATATTATTTCCTCCTATGTTGTTTTTTTACGCACTAAATGTAGAAATGTATGGGGAATCGTATTTTTTTCATCTAATTTACCCGGAATAGAAGATTCCACTTCCCAGTCTTCAAATGTATAAGGTGGAAAGAATGTATCTCCATTATATTTATCTTCAATAACAGTAATATACATATCATCGACTTTATCAATCATTGCTTCGAATAATGTTTGACCACCAAAAATGAAAACATGACCGGATAAATTAAATATTTCGTCAATTGAGTGGATAACTTCCACACCATCATGCGCAAATGATTTATTTCTTGTTAGTACTACATTTTTTCTATTAGGAAGAGGTTTTCCTATAGAATCAAATGTTGCACGTCCCATAACAAGCGTATTGCCAGTTGAGAGTTTTTTAACATGCTTTAAATCATTTGGTAAATGCCATGGTAATTGATTATTAACTCCAATAACACGTTGCTGATCGTGAGCAACCAGTATAGAAAGTGTCATAATTTCCCTCCTAATAGTAGTATGATTTCAGTAAGTAAAACGTTCTCAGCATAAAGTATATATTAAATAAACATTAAAATTAAATATTCTATTATTTATACTGCTATTGGTGCCTTAATTGCTGGGTGTGATTCATAATTAACAATTTCTAAATCTTCATAATTAATGTCGAAGATAGAGTCATTTGAATTTATTTTAAGTTGTGGTGGCGCATAGCTAGTACGAGACAACTGTGTTTCTATGGCGTTTATATGATTCGTATAAATATGAGCATCCCCAAACGTATGTATAAATTCTCCTACTTCTAAATCACATTCTTTTGCGATTAAATGTGTCAGTAAACTGTAACTAGCTATGTTAAATGGTACACCCAAAAAGATATCTGCACTTCTTTGGTATAATTGGCAACTTAATTTACCATCTTGGACATAAAACTGAAACATTGTGTGACAAGGTGGTAATGCCATAGTATCAATTTCAGTTGGATTCCATGCTGAAACAATATGACGTCTTGAATTTGGGTTGTTTTTAATTTGTTCGATAACAGTTTTTAACTGATCAAAGTGATTGCCATTTTTATCTTCCCAATCGCGCCATTGTTTGCCATAAACATTACCTAGATCACCATACTTGTTTGCAAAAGCTTCATCGTTTAAAATTTGCTCTTTAAATTTACGCATTTCTTCTTTATATTTTTCATTAAATGCCTCATCCGTTTGTGCTCTATGACCAAAATTTGTCATATCTGGTCCTTTATAATCAACTGATTTAATATAATTTTCAAACGCCCATTCATTCCATATATTATTATTATATTGGAGTAAATATTTAATGTTTGTATCGCCTTTGATAAACCATAGTAATTCAGTTGCAATCAATTTAAAAGATACTTTTTTGGTAGTTAGCAATGGAAAACCTTCTGACAAATCAAATCTTAATTGATGGCCAAACTTTGAAATCGTACCTGTATTTGTGCGGTCTTCTTTTTGTTTTCCTATGTCTAATATTTCGTTACAAAGATCATGATAGGATTGATCAAATTTATTTAACATGTGGAACACACTCCTTTCAACAGCATAGTTATTTTTATTTAATCATATTTTAAAATACCAATAATTTAAAGAGATAACTACTAGTAAAACCAAAAATAAAATTGGAATTTGAGCATTATATTTATGTATCCAATTAATGACTTGTGTTTTGAAAGGCTTAGTGACACAAATCTGTTATTCTAAATATTGTGATAAACAATCAAAAGTAAAATCAACTTTTTAAATAGTTAATCCTATACTAATGGGATGGTCAACCATATCAGTCAAAACAACAAAATATGTTCATTAATGAAATGCATGATAAAGTCAGAAATTATGTGTTTAGCATTAAAGCAATTTAAGGCTGAGACATTTATTTATATCTCAGCCTTGGTCTTAATTGATTAATCACAATAATCATCAAATATGTCTTTAATATCCATACAAATGTCTTGAATATCTCTGCCTTCTATATGCTCTCTTGGCATGAAATGTTTTAATTCTTTTCCTTTAAACAATGCATACGAAGGACTAGATGGTGCTTGTTGAATGAAAGCGCGCATTGCTTCAGTTGCTTCTTTATCTTGACCAGCAAATACAGTAACTTTATGAGTTGGTTTTTTTTCATTTTGTTCTGCAACAGTAACTGCAGCGGGTCTTGCCAATCCTGCAGCACAACCACAAGTTGAATTAATCACGACAAATGTTGTATCATCTTCAGATACATTATTCATAAAGTCATCGACATCATCTGCAGTTTCTAAACTATTAAATTCATGATTAGTTAGTTCGCTTCTCATTTGTGTTGCAAGTTCATTCATATATGCTTCATAAGCATTCATTTATAACACTCCTATTTTATTAAATGATAGTTTCTTTAGACATTATTTCGATTAGCAATTTGCTTCCAAACGGAACCTAATGCTTCATCACCATTTTCAATTCTTGTTATAGCCATCTCTATTTGAAGTTTCACTTCATATGCTGAATCATCAGCATGTTCACGTAGTGATTTTAATTGTTCTGGTCCACCTTCATCAAAAATAAACATAGCAGCTCTCCATCTGACAATTTTGTGAGGATCATCTAATGCTTTTTCCATTTCTGGTAATGCTTGTTTGAAACCTAAATCACTTAAACAATCACCAGCAGTTCTTCTTACTGCAGGACTTTTATCGTTTAACCCTTTATAGAGATAAGGAAGTACTATTTCATCTTCAATCATTCCAAGAAGTATGATAGCTTCACGTCTTAATGGTGTTTTCTGTTCATCACTCACGACTTCGCCGAGCAACGGTAAATCTTCAATTGTAGGTGTTGGGAATGATTTTAGCATTCTTAAACGTTCTTTCCAACTTTCAGTTGATTGATATGTTTCCAAGGTTACATGTTTGTATTTGGTTTCAGGAATTGTAATATCAGAGGCTAAGGCTTCTTCCACAAGTTTTTGCAATTGATCTTTGGGATAGACAGCTGTAATCTCTTCAACGACATCCTCCATTACCTCTGAGAGCTCACCATAACGTATGCCTAAATCTTCCCACTTACGTTGAAACACAACATTGTCATCATCTTTCTGGGCAGCTAACATACTGTCGACATATATTTCAGGTAATTGTTTACGTTGTTCTTCTGTACTTGTCGTTAGTTTAATTTGATAAGGAATACCTTTGAACGTTAAAACTTCTGCTTTTATTTCACCAAAATGTTCATCTGGTAGCGCTTCGGAAGTTACTTCGTGTTCGTCATTTAATGTTGCTGTTACTTTAGGTAAAACATCTTCCCAATCAAACTTAGGTTTTTTATCTACAGCTAAAAAGTCCATCACATGAAATATAGATTTAACGCCATCAATTTCTAAAACATCATTGATAAAATCAGGCTGCCCTTCTGCAATTGATGAATAAGTATTAGATTGGTTATCCTCTCTTTTTTCACTCAATACAATTTTCATTGTATTGGGACTTGGTGTAGGCTCAACACGTACAATTTCCATAAAGGCACCCTCCTTATTTTTATATTTCTTCTAATACTTTTGTTATATTTGGTAAAAGTGTGTCCCAATCTGCATCTGAATTTTTATCAACTGATATAAAGTTCATTGCTTGAAATATAGATTTGACACCATCAACTTCTAATACTGCGTTGATGAAGGCTGGTTGGTCTTCTTTAACTTTTGTATACGTATTAGGTTTGTTATCACCACTATCTAATTTTAAATCAATTTTCATCGTATTTGGATTTGGTGTCGTTGCTACATTTAATATTTCCATAATCGTATGCTCCTTTTTATTGTAGTTCATTACCGATTTGTTTAATTTGTTTTCCGACTGAACATTCATTTATACAAAAATGATGTGCTTGTGTTTTGCCTTTTGTATTTTTAATATGACGTTTTAATAAACACGCTTTACAATATGTGTTCATCAATTGGTCTATGGCGTCAATTGCCTCTTTTTCAGAATAGGTTAGAATACGCTTCACGCTCCTGTATTTCTAAAAATGAATTATAAGTACCCAATTAACTAATTTATTATAAGATTTGAGACTTGATGACATTATATCATTTGTAACAACGATTGTTTAATCATTAAATTGAAATAGGGCATTGGTGAAAACATTTGTTGATAATTTACAATTTGAGCTTGCTTTTTTATAATTTTCTAGTAAAATAATGTAGTTGTTTATTTTGCGGTTTCTAAACACCCGCATTATCAAAATTTAGGAGGAATAAAATTGTTTAATGAAATATTTGGTGTTATTACTTTTTTAGTAACTTTTATATTATTGGTTACTATGTATCGTTTGTTTGGTAAACATGGTTTGATTGCATGGATTGCTATTGGCACAATTATAGCTAATATTCAAGTTATTAAAACAATCGATATTTTTACTATTTCAGCAACACTGGGAAATGTTATGTTTGCATCAATCTATTTAGCAACCGATATTTTAAATGATATCTACGGTCGCAAAATAGCTAAACGTGCAGTTTGGCTAGGTTTTTGTTCAACGTTGGTAATGATTATAGTGATGCAATTTTCACTTCATTTCACACCTTCCCCAGTAGATAATACACAAAAAGCATTAGAATCTATTTTTAATATTGTTCCAAGGATTGCTTTAGGTTCTGTTATAGCATACATCATCGGACAACATTTAGATGTTTTACTTTTCTCATTAATCAAAAAAGTGTTCAGCTCTGATAAAACATTTATTATAAGAGCTTATGGTAGTACTATTTTAAGTAATATCGTGGATACTGCATTATTTGTTATTATTGCCTTTTTAGGCGCAATGCCAAATGAAGCGGTACTTGAAATCTTTATTACAACGTATTTATTAAAAATAATTTCTACTATATTTAATGTTCCTTTTGGTTATTGGGCTAAATCAATGTACCGAAAAGGAAAGATTCAGAAGTTAGATGAAGGTTATTAATTTTTAATTAAGTGTTTCAATATAACTGATAAAAAAGCCCGTAAATGAATTTTCGGAAATTCATTTACGGGCTTTTTATATTTCAAGGAATTGAATATAATTATAAAATTTCCATTATCTTATCTTTTAAGTAATTGAAGGTGTCATACCCCTCAGTTTCTAAAAAGTGACCATCATGATTAATGTAATGTGTTTTGACATTTAATTGATTTGATAATCTATCAGTCGCGTCTATATTTACTACTGGATCATTTGAAGCACCAATTGTAACAATGTGACGCGCGTTTAATTTATTAATGTCAATACAGGTGTTATTGATATATTGATTTAGTTCAGGTATGTTAGACAATTTTTCGTTAAAACCAGAAATTAGAAAAAGCCCTTTTATTTTTGAATTAGCCTTAAAAGAAGTTAAATAATGTAATATTGAAATGACACCTAAACTATGCGCAACGATAATTGTTTCCGAATTCAATTTATTTTGTACGATATTATCAATAGCCTGACACCATGAATCGAGTTCAGGATAATCGGAATTTGGTAAATATACAATTTCAACATTGTAACCATATGGTTTCATCTGTGAGGCTAACCATTGAAACCAATGACTTTTTGTACTGGCTTGATAACCATGTATAATAAACATGTTTTTCAATTAAAATCATCCTTTGTATATATTAATTTTGTGCATTTTCATTAACTGTAATAGCTTACGTTATTTTGATGTATTTTCCAAGAAAATATATCTTCATGATTATGCTTATTTATGCTCTTTTGTTAATATAAAATTAACTTATTAAATTTGAAGGTGAATTTATGGCAAAAATATATTTTGATGCAGCTACAGCAGGTAATCCAGGTCAAAGCGCATGCTCTATAGTTATTATTACTGAGCAAGAACGATTGCATTATGACTTTGATTTGGGGATTTTAGATAATCATAGTGCAGAATGGGCAGCTTTTGTATTTGCATTGGAATGTGCAAAACATCATGGGATCACTATAGCACTCGTATACACTGATTCGAAATTAATAGAAGATAGTATGAACAAAGGACAAGTCAAAAATAAACAGTTCATAAATTACTACCATAAAATAAAAATATTAGAATCATCTTTTGATTTATTGTTTGTTAAATGGGTTCCAAGAAACCAAAATAAAGAGGCAAATCATCATGCCAAAAATGCCTTATATAAAATCATTAAAACGGCAGAAAAAAAGCGTTAAAACAATAATTTATTGTCAAAAATAGTGTCTGGACGATAGATATCCAGTAAGATATAAAAAGTTAATATCTATTTAAAATCTTAAGACATTAACTTTTTTGGTGCAAAACTTTTTAGTTGTTGGTGCTAATAGTTATTCCTTTGCATTTATAACACATTTTTAATGCAAATTCGTCCGAAACAATTGTATGAACAATAGACCACGAGCTCCTATTATATAAATCATATCTCAGACAAGTATGCACGGTCAAAAGCATTCGATATTAATTATTAGGGAGATTGGATATAAATCTCAGAAAAATAGCACTCAGATGATTTAATTCAATTCATCTGAATGCTTCTTTTTTATTCAATGCTTCGTATTGTTGGCTCGCTTACTTTGGGGACAGCTTCAGCTTCTCCTGTTCCCTCAAGAGACTCGCCAAAATACGTAATATTATTGAATAAGAAAAATGTAGTATAGTTAGGAAAACAAACACGACAAAAGCGAGCTTGGCGTTATATTAATGACACTTAATATAAGAAAAATAGTAGCTCAATGAGCTAGCTATAATTAAAATAATAGCGAAAAAGGCAATTTCTATATTATTTCAATAGAAATTGCCTTTTTTCACTTGTCCAAGAACTTTATGTTCCAGGATCCTTAACTATGAGCGTGTACTTTATTGTTGTTTATTTTATTTAACTAAAATGTGTTGCTAAATACTTTCCAGATACATAGAGCTCATGCTCTTTACATATATTTAGTATTTCAGCTAAATCAGTTCCGAATTTCATATCACTTAATAAATCGGATGTATTTATTGGTACTTCTGTATGAATTTTAGCTAATGATTTAGAAAGTTTTAAATTATATAAGTTATCTTCTATTTTATTACGTTGACCAGGTGTTAATTCGTTTAAAGCGTCAATAACTGATTCAACTGAACCATGATTTTGAATGAGTTTTATAGCTGTTTTTTCTCCAATGCCTTTAACGCCAGGATAGCCATCAGCGCTATCTCCCATAAATGCTTTAACATCTATGAGTTGTAGTGGATTTAGTCCATATTCATTTTGAAATCTGGTTAAAGTATAGCGATTGTAAATATTGAATCCTTTTTTAGTTAGCCAAATCTCAACATTTGGATTAATACATTGTAAAATATCTTTATCACCGGTGATTACATAAATTTGATTTTCTTGTGAATACTCATGTGCTAAAGTCCCTATAACATCATCAGCTTCGTAATTTTGTACACCAATATTTACAAAACCAAATTGGTTTGCTATCTCTTTTACATAATCAAACTGCGGTATCAATTCTTCTGGTGGTGCGGGACGATTTTGCTTGTATCCATCAAACATTTCATTTCGAAATGTAGATTTTCCCATATCCCAACACACAGCCACATGTGAGGGTTGTATTTCGTTTATTGCGATAAATACATGACGTACAAATCCTTGAACACCGTTCGTAGGCATTCCTGATGAATTTCTCATGAATTGTTTGTGTAAACTTGTTGCGTAAAAATGACGAAATAATAAAGCCATACCATCTATTAATAATATTTTTTTGGACATTGTGCGTACCTCTTTCTAAGTTAACAACTGAGCTTTTAGTTCGCTATTTGTTTCTTGAAGTTGTTTTACTAATGAATTATCTATATTAAAAGCTAAAAGTTGTTTAATTTGTGTGTGTATCTCTTTTTCATACTGATTGAATTTCATTTCTGCATCATTATTCAGTTTATTTACAATTTCAATTAATGCCTTCCTTAAATCAGCAATACTAGGTTTAAGTTGCACAAGTGTGTTTTGAGTTATTGTAGTTTGAATTTCATTTTGCATTTTTGGTTGCAAAATGTTCTTTTTAGTCAGTGATTTAGGCAAAGCAGAGATCATTTGGCTTAATTCAATTTTTAAATATGGATCGTCTAGTTCCATATTACTTTTATTAAATTCTGGTTCGATGAAAATGTGTAATTGTTCCAATTTTTGTTTTAAAGGTGCGATTTCTTCATGTATTTGTTGAATGAAATACTTTTTAATTCGTTCTACAAGTAAGGATTGTTCTAAATATAATCTTTGATGAATTTGATCTAAGTATTGTTTAGTGGAAAGACGTTTTTCTTCATTGAAGTTATTGCTTTGTGTCATTTGACCGTTATAAATTGATTTTACCTCATCTAGCAACTGAATTTTTAAACGCTCATTTAAGTGATAAATTTGATCTTCAACTTCATTTGAAGCACGTTGTACTGCAATTTGTAATATATTATTATTCAGTATTATTTGTTGTTGGTACTGTTCGAGTTTATTTTTACGTTGCTTAATTTTTGATTGATTATGCTGTGCATCTTCTATCATTTGATCAAATGCTTCTGAAATATTTGCTAATTGCTTAGTCATTTGTTGTTGCAATATATCTTTCGACTCAACTTGAGTAAAGTAGTCTATACTATTTTTTAATTTATCAATTCCTGAGTCACCTGTATTCAATGCTTTTCGACTTGAAACTGCAAAAATATCAGAATTCATATTTACATGATTAAGTGCATCACTTACATAGTTTATGACTGCATTCAGATCTTCTTCAGTTTCAGCTAAATCAGTGGCATTTATGATCATTTTAAATGCTTGGTTTTCACTTAATTGGTTCATTTCTTTCATATGCTCAATAAAGCGTTTATCATTATCTGTGAAAGAATGATTAAAATAACTTACATAAAGTATTAAATCTGAAGAAGTTAAAATCTTTTCTGTTTCATTTGTATGTCGTTGATTATTGGAATGTAATCCAAGTGAATCTACGATAACTTTATTTTTTAACCAATCAATGGGTAATCTTAAGTGAACTGTATTTACAAAGGTTGCATATTCATCTTCTGCACTCCATTTTCTAATTTCGTCCTGTTCAATGGAATGGGTTAAGCCTTGTTCTAGCATTTTTTGATACATCGTGTAATGTTTGTCAATTGCATTGATAAATGCTAATTTGTTTTTTTCTAAAGATGCTGTTAACTTATGTGTATTTTGATTTAAAAATGCTTCAATTGAATCAAAAGATTTATTTTCCACTTCAAATAATTGGTTTAATTCTTCTAATATTTGTTCTGATGATTTAAGTGTGATTTGACTTTCCTCACCATAAGTCAATTCTGTCATTGCAGCTGTTGTAGGATTTGGCGAGCTTACAAGATACGCATCACCAAGTAGCGCATTGATTAAACTACTTTTTCCGGCACTGAATGTTCCGAAAACCCCTATTTTAATAATTTTATTATCAAGGCGATTTAATGCATCATTGATATCTTGCTTAGTTTGTTCAAATAATGGAATATTTTTTATTAAATCTAATGAACGTTTTATATCTTGAATTGAAGTATTTGTTGATTTTGCTTTAGTGGTACTAGGTTGATTTTGTTTTTTAGTCACTGAATGTTCCTGTTTAGCTTGATAAGTGATTTCTTCTCTATCTATTAATTTATCTAATGAATCATCAATATGAATATAGTAGTGTCTGTAATTTTGTGTTTCAAGTGATTCTCTCAAATTACGTAGCTCCATAAATTTAACATAATCATTATAATCATCTACTTCTTCTGTGCCAATGTCGTTTGCTTGAGAATGGTTTATTGCTTTTTCAAATAATGGTTCAGTTTCTTTAACAATATGTTGTTTGATGGATTTCATTAAATCATCTGAAAATGTTAAGACATATTGATTACTAATAGATATTTGCATTTGATACAAATCATCCACGAGTTTTGAAGGGATTTGATAATGTTGGTTTAAAATAGCCTCAGTTACTTCGGAAGAATTAATAAATCGAGTCAAAAAGGACATGTCTTCTCTCAAAGGTTGACGTATTTCTTGATTTACCTTTTCTTGTAATTGCTCAAGTAGTTCTTGAAGTCTAATTTGTTGTGTTTCTAATGTTTTTTTCTTTTTATTGAATAAGCCACCCACTTTAAAATCTTTAGTTCGGCTTTCCAAATAAGTTCTTATTTTTTCCCTAGTATCGTGTGTCATTACATATGCATTGTCGAGAATCGCCTTACGTTTTTGTTTTAAGAAATCATATAACTGATCAGGATTATTTAGTAATTTTGCTTCTTCACTCACTTGTTGATGTTGTTGGAAGTTTAAATATGCTTGGTCAAAGTCTGCTTCAAATATATCCAGCTCTGTTAAAATTGCTTGAATTTCATGTTGTATAAATGATAGCTGTTCCTCTGTAATAAAATTGATAGTACGTTCCACATAATCCGACATTGATTCTCTATGTTGATCTTTATCAATGAGATAGTCTGATAATGCTTGAATTTGGTTGTGTTCATGTTCAAATTTAGAAACATAAAATATTTGTTCTAATTTGATTTCCCATTCATCAATCGATTTTTCAACGCGTTGTTTAAATGTGGCGAATGGAATCTCTGATTCATGATGTTTATCTATTTGATTGATAACAAAAACTACTGGTACACCAGCATGATTAAGCTGTTTCATAAATTGAAAATTCATTGCAGATTGAACATGATTATAGTCTACAGTGTAAAATAGAACATTACTTGTATACATAAATTCTTCAGTACTAGATTGATGTGTCGATACATTAGAATCAACACCTGGTGTATCTTGAAGTGTGAACCCTTTATTAAATTTATCAGAAGGGAATTTAATTTCTACAGATTCAACATCAATATTTTCGCGATTCATTTGTTTAACTTCATCATAGTTTGTTAATAAAGTATATTTTTGGTTGCTCAAATTTGCTATAATACCTGGTTCATCTGATACAGAAACGATTGCTGTGTTACTAGTTGTAGGTACTGGAGAACTTGGTAAAATATTTTCTTCCAGTAGCATATTGATGAGCGTTGATTTTCCTGCTGAAAAATGACCAACAAATGTAGCAGTATATTGTTCTAAAAATATTTTTTTAATGACTTGATTTATAATATGTACAAGCCTATGATTATCTGATTTTTCAACTTCTTTTTTTAGTTTATATAGAATATCGAGTTGCTTCGTTTTAGACATGTTATGTATCCCCTTTATTACTTATATGTAATTAAGTTCTATTGTATAACAAATTATTGTGGGTCTAAAGTAAGTTAGCAAAATTAAATTGTATTTAGTGCTTATTTATTAGTAAAAGCAAAGAAGTGTTACAAAGTTATTGGTAGCGACTTTATTTAAAATTAAAAATACCACCTTAATTGGTGGCATTTGCAATCATTACAAAAATGTTGTTGTTTTTTAAATTTTATTTCCAGCTTGGTTTACTAAAATCAGTATTAGGTTTGCTAATACCAATGTTATCTTTTAAATAAAGTTCAGGATTTTTGGCAATTTGTACTGCAACAGCAGCAACACTTTTTCTGGAAACTTCTGTCCCCTTAAATGGTTCATCTTTATGAGTAATTTCATAATCAATTTCGTTAATATCTGATAACCAAGCAGGTCTTAAAATTGTATAATTGAGCTTTGAGCTTTCAATGGTGTCAGCTGCTTTTTTATAAATTGGTAAGTAATTATGGATTTGCTCATTTACCCATTCGCCAAATTCACCAGGTACCTCATTATAAATGCCAAGCGCAGCTACAAATATTAAACGATCAACTTTATTCTGTTCCATAGCTTTAACAATAGTACTTGCTTCTTTATCTAATTCACCTGAAAGACTAGCAAATACAATGTCTACATCTTCCATCGCACTATTAACATCTTCAAAGTTTGTAGCGTCTCCTTCACGAACACGAATGCGATCTGATGCATAATCAGGTAATCTATTCGCGTCTCTTAAAAACAATCTCAGCGTATATGAGGTGTTTTCTAAAAAAGAATTAATAGCTGCTTTAGAAATTGCTCCGTTTGCCCCTAGTATTAATACTCTAGTCATATAATCACTCCATTATAATATATGGTTAAAAATATTAGTATATATAATAATTTTTTTGGATGCTTTTCTTTATATCTAATTTCACAATACTACAAATGCATGATTTATACTAATGATATATTTACGATATTGAATATAATAAAATGAGCTGTATGATATGTAAACATGTTTTGATTAATTTCAAGACAAAATAAAATCCCTAAAACAACTTTTATGAAGTTAACTTAGGGAAGTAATCAATACCAATTAGTGGATAGCAGGATTATTGTTTTTTTTAATTTTTACATACTGTGAAATACTATATATTACAATGCCAACCCAAATAAAGATGAACGTGATAAATTGGTCGACACTAAATGGTTCTTTGAATAAGAAAATACCTATTACAAACATAATTGTAGGACCAATGTACTGTATGAATCCAGTAAGCGACAATGGAATTCTACGTGCACCAGCTGAGAAAAGTATCAATGGAATTGCTGTTACAGCCCCTGAGAAAATCAACCAAAAAGATGAGGAGTTATAACCAAATGTTAAACTACCTTGTTGCCAAATGTACCATAGATATATAATGCCTGCTGGTGCAGTAACAATACATTCTATTGTAATACTACTAATTGCATCTATTGGCACGATTTTTTTAATTAAACCATAAATACCAAATGAACATGCTAATAGTAATGAAATACTTGGGAATACACCGACTCTTATAGTCATATACAAAACTCCGATGACTGCAAATCCAATAGCAATCCATTCTAATTTATTAAACCGTTCTTTGAGGAAAATTAACGCTAATAGAATGCTTACGAGTGGATTAATATAATAGCCTAAACTTGATTGTAATACGTGACCGTTCGTAACTGCCCATATAAAAGTGCCCCAATTAATTGTTATTACATAGCCAGCAGCTATGATAGCAATGAGTTGTATAGGATTTGCAATGAGCTGTTGTAAATCGCGTTTGAATGGTGCTGTATTGTTAGTGATTACTACTACTATCAGCATAAATATCATTGAAAGTATAATTCTGAAAGCTAATATTTCAAATGCACCAATATCTTCTATTAGATCCCAATATATTGGTAAAATCCCCCATAAAATGTATGCACCAAAAGCAAAAAATATGCCTTTTTTAAACTCGTTATTCATTTGTCGCACCTCTTTCTGATTGATTCATGCAGTCTAATTTTTAGGTTTTTTATTCCCCCAATATTGATAATAAGTACACTCGATATAACCATTAAATAGCTTTCTTCTTTTTGTAGCTTTTTTATTAACTAAAAATTCAAATTCATTATTACTTGTTAAAATATAAGTTGATAAATAAGGGTGTTCCTGCATTAATTGACCGATATAACGATACATTTCTTCAACTTCTGCTCTATCACCAATACGTTCACCATATGGTGGATTGCCAATTAAAGCAATTGGTGCTTCTGACTCTAATGATAAGGTGTTAACATCTTGAACTTTAAAGTTAATAATGTCTGATAAGCCGACTTCTTCAGCATTTCTACGCGCTATTTCTATCATTTCTGGGTCAATATCTGATGCGTAGATCTCTAGAGGTCTATCGTAATGAGCTTGTTGATCAGCTTCATCTCTCAATTCATCGTATAGTCCATCAGGCATAATATCCCATGTTTCTGAAACGAAATCTCGATTAAAACCAGGTGCAATATTTTGAGCTATTAAACATGCTTCAATCGCAATCGTGCCAGAACCACAAAATGGATCTATCAATGGTGTATCACCTGTCCAATTTGCTAATTTAATCAAACTAGCAGCAAGCGTTTCTTTTATAGGCGCTTCACCTTGGGCAAGCCTATAACCACGTTTGTTTAGCCCTGATCCAGAAGTATCTATTGTCAATAGTGCTTTATCCTTTAATAGAGCTACTTCAACTGGATATTTAGCACCTGATTCATCTAGCCACCCTTTTTCTTGATAAGCAGTTTTTAATCGTTCAACAATTGCTTTTTTAACGATTGCTTGGCAATCTGGCACACTAAATAAAGTAGATTTCACACTTCGACCTTGTACAGGAAAGTTTCCTTCTTTTTCAATAATCGATTCCCATGGGAGTTCTTTTGTTTTTTCAAATAATTCATCAAATGTTTTTGCATTAAATTGACCAACAACAATTTTTATTCTATCGGCAGTTCTTAGCCATAAATTGCATTTAACTATTGCTGTTTCATCGCCTTCGAAAAAGATTTTGCCGTTTTCTACTGTTGTTACATAACCAAGATCTTGGATTTCCTTAGAAACAACTGCTTCTAACCCCATTGGGCATACAGCTAATAATTGATACATTGTTTTGCTCCTTTTTTTAAATTGATTTAATTTAATTTTATCAAAAGTTATTTTAAATAGATATGACTTAACTTCTGTTTAGGTTCATATTAAAATTTTATGTGAATTTTAAACATTAAAAAAGCTCTCCTAAGTGGGAGAGCTTGGGGTCTAGTAATGATGTTTCTATAAGCCATGTTTTGTACCTTTGTACTGCCAACGTGTACTAGTTACACTCGTACGCTGGTGGTAACCATCTGTCTATATACTTTAAAAGTATACCTTATTTATACGTTGAATTCCGTTAAATAAGTGCTCCTACCTAATTTGGATTGCTCACTCGAGGGGTTTACCGCGTTCCACCTTTTATATTTCTATAAAAGCTACGTCACTGTGGCACTTTCAAACTATTTTAACCTTATCTAAAGACTTAGGTTATTTCGTTGCCGTCAATTTAATGCCTTGACTTATTGTTTCATCAAGCACGAACACTACAATCATCTCAGATTGTGTGAGCATGGACTTTCCTCTATATCGCTATAGCGATTACCCAAAACACCATCTTTAAGAGTATATCACTTTTCAAAGACTAGAACAAATAAAAATAAGATAAGTTTTGGGGAAAACCAAAACTTATCTTTATGTACGCAATAACTACTACGTATACATAGTCATTTGTTGTGATAGTTAGTTATATTATTTACCGAACACTGCTTTTTCTAGGTTTGAAATTCTTTTTAGAATATCGACGTTGTTATTATTAGTAGAATTGCTTGTAGCATTACCGTTTTTTGAAAAGTTTTTATTCTCTTGTGGTCTTGAAGTAGCCACTCGTAATCTCAATTCTTCTAGTTCTTTTTTTAATTTGTTATTTTCTTCGGAAAGTTTAACAACTTCATTATCTAAATCTGCCATCTTTTGATAATCTGCTATGATGTCGTCTAAGAAAGCATCTACTTCTTCCCTTCTATAACCACGTGTCATAGTTTTTTCAAAATCTTTTTCATAAATATCTTTAGCTGATAGTTTTAATGAAACATCTGACATATTTTTCCACCTCATTCGAAACTTTGTTCTTGAGACCACTGCAAATCGTTGATAAATTCCGTTAATTCATCGAACGAAACAATGTCACAAGTATAATTTGTTTTTTCCATAAAATCAACTAACATTTGTTTAAAGTATTTTGGACTAGCTTCTTGTTCTTCGTCATATATCAGTAATGATTGATCAGTATGGTCGAGCATAAATTGATCTGTCTGTTTAAATTGATGTGGCCCTACATATGATGTATGAAATACGCTATCTACAAAATCAGCATGTTGTACAATGTGATTATATTTTGCTTGATTTTGTTCATTCCATCTTTCAGTATGACCATAAAATGGTGTGACCACACCGAGTTTAAGATCAGGATATGTCTCTTTTAAATCAATTACTACTTCAGCTGTCCATAATTCTATACCCATCTGTCCTTGTATTAATACCCATTCAAGCCCTTCTTCAATCAATGATTTTAATTTATGTGCTATAAATTTTTTCAAATAAGAAACTTCAGGTGCATCATCTTTAAAGATATTAAGTTCAAATGACTTATAACCAGTCACATAAATTGTCCTTATCATAATGTAACATCACTTCTTTGTATATAACTTAAATCGT
Organism: Staphylococcus sp. GDB9P120P; assembly: GCF_017893435.1. Lineage (NCBI taxonomy): Bacteria > Bacillati > Bacillota > Bacilli > Caryophanales > Staphylococcaceae > Staphylococcus > Staphylococcus sp. GDB9P120P. The sequence continues at coordinate 385,001 of NZ_JAESNB010000008.1, read as the reverse complement.
ATTGTACTGCCTTAACTTTTTCTGTGAATAATTTGCGGCTAGTCCTTTTAAAATGACATTCAACTGACAATGATTCAATATTTGAAATAAGTAAATCAAATTTTTTCTTATTCATATAGAATAGTTGTAGTATTTTAGGCTCGAATGTGCTAAGTGTTTCTAACAGGTTATCTATGTAACTAGTAAATGGAACAACATCTTTGTAAAAATCATAGTCTATATCTTTCGATTTAACTGATTCATATCTATCTTGCATCAATTGCACATCATTTAATAGTTGGGTAATTAATTGTTGCATGAAGTTTCCTCCTACACATTAAATTTACCACAAATAAATTTGATAGTCATTTGTGAAACAATCATCTAACATTTATGTCATATTCCGGGCATATTTATAGGGAAATATTGTTTAATTGAGAAAAGCACGTTAAAATAAATATTGATGTATGTACAGATACATTGCATTATATTTCATAGTTTGGAAAAAAAGATTATTTTCATGTATAATGAAAAAAGTTTTTGAAACCAAATTAAAGTGGTGAAAAACAATGAATTATCCAAATGGGAAACCATTTTACGGAAATAAGTCTCAAGTCGGACGAACTTATAAGGATGAAAAGAGTAAAATAAACTATGGTGGCAGAGGCATGTCACTTGAGAGTGATATTGAATTATCTAATACGCACTATTTGAAACTTGGGCAAGCTGTTATACATAAAAAGCCCACCCCCGTTCAAATAGTTAATGTTCATTATCCTATGAGAAGTAAGGCGGTAATTAATGAGGCTTATTTCCGAACGCCTTCGACTACTGATTACAATGGTATTTACAAAGCGCACTATTTAGATTTTGAAGCGAAAGAAACTAAAAATAAAACTTCTTTTCCATTGAATAACATGCATGAACACCAAGTGGAGCATATGGATGCTTGCTATGACCAGGGAGGAATTGTTTTTTTATTAATTCGCTTTAAATTATTAGATGAAGTTTATTTGTTGCCTTATCGCAAGTTTAAATATTATTGGCATCGGTACAAAAAAGAAATTAAAAAGTCGATTACGGTTGAAGAAATTAGAAAAAATGGTTACTATATTCCTTATCAGTATCAACCAAGATTGAATTACCTCAAAGCAGTTGATAAGTTGATATTAGATGAAAGTGAGGACCGCGTATGACGGAGAAAAAAAGGACTTCCGATTCAAATAAGAATGATAAGTCCGGAGAAAAAAAGAATAGGAATATAAAAAGAACGATTATTAAGATAATCGGGTTTCTCATCATAGCCTTCATTGTTCTAGCATTAATTGGTATTTTATTATTTGCATACTATGCTTGGAAAGCACCTGCATTTACAGAATCAAAATTACAAGATCCAATTCCTGCTAAAATATATGATAAAGATGGCGATTTGATTAAAACGATTGATAATGGGCAAAGACGTGAACATGTTGATTTAGATGAAGTACCTAAAAGCATGAAATCAGCTGTCTTGGCAACAGAAGATAATCGTTTCTATGACCATGGTGCACTTGACTATAAACGTTTGTTTGGTGCAGTGGCTAAAAACTTTACGGGTGGATTTGGTTCGCAAGGTGCATCAACATTAACTCAACAAGTAGTTAAGCGTTCGTTCTTAACGGATCAAAAATCAATAGCACGTAAAGCACAAGAAGCTTATTTATCATATAGACTCGAACAAGAATATAGTAAAGATGAAATTTTTGAGATGTATTTAAATAAAATTTACTATTCTGACAGTGTTTATGGTGTGAAAGCTGCAGCTAAATATTACTTCGATAAAGATTTGAAAGATTTAAATTTAGCTGAATCGGCATATCTTGCTGGTTTACCGCAAGTTCCAAATACTTATAATATTTATGATCATCCAAAAGAAGCAGAATCACGTAAAGATACTGTTTTATACTTAATGGAATATCATAATCGTATTACTAAGAAACAAAAAGAAGAAGCACAAAATACATCATTAGAAGATAACTTAGTAAAACGTGATTCAGAAGATCGCCAAGTGAGTGATAAAAGTTCAAATCCTGAATATGATTCTTACGTTAACTTCGTAAAATCTGAATTAATGAATAATAAAGCATTCAAAGGCAAAGATTTAGGTGAAGTTCTTAATAGTGGTGTTAAAATCTACACAAATATGGACAAAGATGTCCAACAAACACTGCAAGATCGTGTAGATAATGGTGGCTACTATAAAAATGAAGACCAACAAGTTGGTGCTTCTATTGTAGACAGTGAATCTGGTGGTTTAGTTGCAATATCTGGCGGTAGAAATTATAAAGATATTGTTGATAGAAACTTAGCTACAGATGCTCACCCTACTGGTTCATCATTAAAACCATTCTTAGCGTATGGCCCTGCCATTGAAAATATGAATTGGGCTACGAATCACGCAATTCAAGATGAAGAAGCATATCAAGTTGATGGTGTCACATTTAGAAACTATGATACTAAAGGTCATGGTGAAGTTAAATTGTATGATGCTTTACGTCAAAGTTTCAATATACCAGCATTAAAAGCTTGGCAATCTTCAAAAGAGAACGCTGGAAATGACGCACCAAAAGATTTTGCTAATAAAGTTGGTTTAGAATATGAAGGAGATGTAGGACCTTCTGAAGTATTAGGTGGTTCATCATCAGAATTCTCACCTACACAATTAGCATCTGCATTTGCATCTATTGCAAATGGTGGCGAATATAATAATGCACATTCTATTAAAAAAGTAGAAAAAGAAGATGGAGAAACAATTAATTACGATCATACAAGTAAGAAAGCAATGAAAGATTCCACTTCTTATATGTTAGCAGAAGTACTTAAAGGTACATTTGAAGCATATGGTTCTGCATATGGCCACGGTATATCTGGTGTAAACGTTGCAGCAAAAACTGGTACAGGTACTTATGGTGACCAAACTTACCAACAATACGGCTTGCCTGATGATGCTGCAAAAGATGTATGGATGAATGGCTTCACGCCAAAATACAGCATGTCTGTGTGGATGGGCTTCAAAGAAGTTAAACAAGGCGGCGTAAATTCATTTGTTGGACATGACGAACAAGAGTATCCTCAGTATCTATTCGAGGATGTAATGAGCAATATCTCACCAAGAGATGGCAAAGACTTTAGTAAACCTGATTCAGTAAATGGTGATAGTAAAGATAGCCTATCTGTTGAAGGACATCCTGATGACAACACAACAAGTAATAAGCCTCGAGGACAAGGTGGTAGCAGTAGTAGTAATAGCGATGACAGTGATAATAATAGCAACAGCAATAGCAATAGTTCTTCATCAGCTTCATCAGCTAGCTCAAACAGTAGTAATACAAGTAATTCTAATGGCTTATCAAGAGCGCAATAATTATTAGTTGAAGTTTTTGAGTATCTATTACAAAGCTCAAAAAGTGCTTAGTTATCATCATTATTTATGAACACATAAACGCCAATTTCTATTGAAATTAAATAGAAATTGGCGTTTTCTTTATTTTATAGAGATTTTGTTACTTATTGACATCTTATGGAATTGTATGAATAAGAAACTAAATATCAAGTGTAAATTTGATAAGCTTAGAACACCAAAAACTTTGGAAATTAAATAAAAAGAAATGAGACAGAAATCTAATTATATTAAAATGGTTTCGTTGTCCACTTCGGCAAGGATGACTATAATTGAAAAAAATAAAAGAGGATTATCTGAACTGTAGCTCATGCATAAGTCCCACTAACTCAATAAATTGAGAAGTGGGACTTATTAATTTCAGCTCTACTATCTATTGACCATATATGAATAAGTCTGGACGAATCAATGATGTTTCAAGACGCATTTTGTTTAAAATATTGCTATATGATTGTAATGACATCACAAAATTGATTTGTAACTCAATTTCAACGCTAAATATTTGTGTTAATGGCCTTTATTTTTGTTACGTATTTGGTATGATGCATTCATTTTAATTAATTCCGATTTAAGTGTCTTCATTTGACTATAACCCATAAAATGATATTTACGCGCAATCATATAATGATAACGTTCTTTAAAATTCATTGGTACAACTGGATAATCGGTTAATCGCTCAAAGTCAATCGTATGAATGTGATTGATTTGTTTAAAAAAAGTTTCAATCATATCAAAATATTCATCAATTAATACCTTAGCTTCTTCAGAATTTAATTTTTTTTGTTTCGAGAATAAATCTATTTGTTCTTCTAATCTTATAAAATCTTCTTTTGAAATCAATTGTGTCACACTTCTTTCAAACTGGCTTTATATCTTTTTTGCCCTTCTCTACATTCATTAAATAAGGGGCAAATATCACATTTAGGGCTACGTGCTAAACAGTGATAGCGTCCGAAGAAAATAAGTTGATGATGCGTTTTATTCCAACGTTCTCTAGGTACTACTTTGCATAATTTATCTTCAACTTGTCTAACATTATCTTTCCACCTACAAATACCTAAACGTTTAGCTACACGTTCTACATGAGTATCTACTGCAAGCGAAGGTTCATTAAAAGCAACACTCATCACTACATTTGCTGTTTTACGCCCCACTCCAGCTAGACTTTCAAGCTCTGCATGTGTTTGAGGAATGACGCCATCAAATTTATTTAGTAATGATGCACATAATTTTTGGATATTTTTAGCTTTATTTCTATATAAGCCAATAGTACGAAGATCATTTTCTAATTCTGAGATATCTACATTTAGATAATCTTCAGGTGTTTTATATTTTTTAAAAAGATTTTTAGTGAGTTTATTAACAGAAATATCTGTAGTTTGTGCTGATAATAACACTGCAATTGTTAGTTCAAATGGATTATCATGTACAAGTTCGCATTCAGCGTTTGGGAACATATTAGCAATGACGTCAATCATTTCTAAAGATTTTTTATTACTTATCATCTTGATTCTCCTCATTTAGCCAATCAAATTTAGGCACTTTTTTTACTGTGTGTTTCATTTTAGGTTGGTTAAACTGTCGGCTTATTTTTTTGGAATCTTCAATGGTTTTCACATTATTTTTTTTCCAATTTAATAGAATTCTATCAATATATTTAAAACTCATTTTGTTTTGGCTTTCTGCCTCATCTAAAGCTGCTTGAATCACACTTAAGTCGTGTTTATCTACATCTAACCATTGGTTTAAGGTCTCAATTTCATATGGTGATAACGGTCTACCAAAAGCTTGTTCAATTTGTTGAAAAAGCTTGTTGAATTCAAGTTCAGTTTGTTTTTGATCATTATTATCATTAACGTGTTGCATAATATCATTTAGTTTATAATAAAACGGATCGAGATTCATATATTCAGTGAATTTGCCTTCTTCATCTTTATTAACGTTTAATTCTAATAAATCACGTTGAATAAGATTTTGTATAATGGCAGTAATTTCCCTGGAATCTAGTGAAGTTCCTTTTTGTAAAGATTCAATAGATGGTTGTTTATTGGTCATTTCCGATGCATGAATCAATTTTATCAAAATAACTAATTCACGTTCATTGATACCTAATTCATTATAGTGTTCTAGTAATTCTTTGTGAATTACAACTGGTCTAGTCTTTAGCATATCTATATTCAAATACATCCCTCCTTATCTTGTATAAATATTATAAAAAAGTCCAGCCATAAAATAGACTGGACGTAGCTTCGGTAGTTACTTGTATTGATAAGATTATGGATATAGACGATTTAATAAACGAGGGAATGGTGCAGTTTCACGAACATGTTCTACACCTGATAACCATGCAACTGTTCTTTCAAGTCCTAATCCGAACCCACTATGAGGTACACTGCCATAACGGCGTAAATCTAAATAGTAACTATAACTTTCAGCATCTAATTCAAATTCATTGATACGTTGTTCTAATAATGCAAGGTCATTAATACGTTCAGAACCACCAATTATTTCACCATATCCTTCAGGTGCAATTAAATCTGCACACAACACAGTATCCTCATTATCAGGATTTGGTTGCATATAGAATGGTTTGATTTTTGTTGGATAATTTGTAATAAATACAGGTAAATCATAATGATTTGCAATTGCAGTTTCATGGGGTGCACCAAAGTCTTCTCCCCATTCAATGTCATCAAAACCTTGTTCTTTCAAGAATTCAACTGCATCATCATATGTGATACGTGGGAAAGGAGTTGCAACTTTTTCAAGCTTTTCAGTATCACGTTCTAAAATATTTAATTCTAATTTGCAATTTTCTAGTACTGATTTAACAACATGAGTTACATATTGCTCTTGAATTTCTAAACTTTCGTTATGATCGCAAAATGCTTTTTCAGCTTCTATCATCCAAAATTCAATTAAATGACGGCGTGTTTTAGATTTTTCTGCACGGAATGTCGGTCCAAATGAAAATACTTTACCGTGAGCCATTGCAGCTGCTTCTAAATAGAGTTGACCACTTTGAGATAAAAAGGCATCTTGATCAAAATATTTAGTATGGAATAGTTCACTTGTGCCTTCTGGTGCACTAGCTGTTAAAATAGGTGGATCTATTTTAGTAAACCCAGTATTATTAAAGAATTCATAAGTTGCACGAATAATTTCGTTTCTTATTTTCATAACTGCATGTTGTTTTTTTGAACGTAACCAAAGGTGACGGTGATCCATTAAGAACTCTGTACCATGGTTTTTTGGTGTGATTGGGTAATCATGTGCTTCTGCGATGATTTCAATAGATTTTACTTGCATTTCATAACCTAAGTCAGAACGATTATCTTCTGAGATAACGCCAGTGATATATAATGAAGTTTCTTGTGTAATATCCTTAGCTAATTGAAAAGTCTCTTCATCTACATCAGCTTTTACTACGACACCTTGCATAAAACCAGTACCATCTCTTAACTGCAAGAATGCAATTTTACCACTTGAACGTTTATTCGTTAACCAAGCACCTATCGTTACTTCTTGGTTAATGTAATGTTTTGCTTCTTTTATCGTTGTTTTCATAACCAAACTCCTAATATTTTTGTAGTCTTCTTTTATTAATCCTTATACATTTTAACAAAATCAAGATACAAGTTCTAGTTGCGCGTGTTAACTTTTAATGATGTATTGTCTCTTTTTTTATTTTTTTAAGTAAGCTTGAAAATTGTTTTATATCACCTTTTTTTTGGCGATAACTTTCTAGTGATTGTTCAAAGAATTGTTTGTAATTACTTTTAATTAAACGATCATCAAAGGATACAATTATGCCTTTATCTTGTTCATTTCGAATAAGTCTACCTAACCCCTGTCTGAAACGCGTAACAGCATCTGGTAATACAAAATCTTTGAATGTGGAAGTGAATTCAGATTCCATTAGCCAATATTTAGTATTATTATGATTCATGAATGGTAGTTTTGTGATCATCACGCATTTGATACCATTTGATTGAAAATCAAACCCTTCAAAAAATGTTCCAGTCCCTAATAATATGGCTTTAGAAAAACTGTTGAATTGCTGAACGATTTTATAGTTTTCGTTTTGTTGTTGCGTGAGTATTACATAATCTTCAAATTCAGGTAATTCATTCAAGAGTTCTTGTACCATATGCATCATCTTATAACTAGTGAAAAGAATTAAACATTTTGATTCAACGACTGTTGTATATTCTATAACATAATTGACAATAGAGCTCACATAATCATCAATATTTTTATAATTATATGAAGCAATATCATTTGGTATAAATACTGTTGTCTGATTTGAAGATACTGCAGTAGTATCAAGTTCATAAGTATTAAAAACGATGTCCTTATTAAACCACTGCTTGAAATTTTCAAATGAATGATTAAAGGTTAAAGTACCTGAAATGAATGTTAGCGCATTAAATTTATCTAACACTTGTTTTGTTAGTATTTCTTTCACATCATAATCTTTGACATTTAATTTTATTGTGGATTTTTGATTAATATTTTTAATAGACAAATAACTAATATGATTATTTTTCAAACTAGTTTCAATTGCCCTAAATTTATCATTGATATAAAGTAATTGTTTTCTTACTGTTTTAATCGTTTTATGGCTCATGCCATTAAAGAATTCTAAAGTCATGTTTAATTTATGAATAACGGCATGCAAATCATTCAAAATCGGCGTTACATCGAAATGATATACAAAATGAACTTTATGCACTTCATCATCATGTATTTCTGATTGTTGGATGCTATTAAACATAGTACTAAACAATTGTTCATTTAAATCATGTATTTCATTGATATTTGTTTTAAGGCCAAAAACATCGATTGGTGGTATATCTAACTTTTCAAGTATACGTTGTTGTTCTAAATAGTCGATTGCTGCAAGCAATTTTTCGTTTTCAGTTTTACCGATCAGTCCTAATTGATACTTAACATCAGAATAACTTAACTCATTCGTAACTTGATTTAAAGCATAGTCAGGTAATCTATGTGCTTCGTCAATAATACAATCATCAAATAATTGATAGATTGTATTATCATGTGAAGCATGAATTAAATGTGCATGATTAGTAATACCGATTTGAATATTTTTTGCGTTACGTTTAATAAAGTTAAAATAATTAATGTCATTACGCACTGGAACATAAGTTTCTAACTTTTGTTCGTAATACATTTTCTGTCCGCCTTTTAAATCTAACTCCTGAATATCTCCAGTATGCGTTTCTGTAATCCAAATTAATAACTGCATTTTTAAAATGCTTACTTCGTAATTATTAGACTCATCTTTCAAAATTTGACTGATTAATCCTAAAGAAATATAGTCTCTTTTACTTTTGATTAATGAAGCATTTATTTTAAAATTTAAAGCTGATTTTAGAGCAGGTATATCTTTTTCCAACAATTGGCTTTGTAATAATTTTGTATTTGTAGAAATCATTACATGTTTCCCTGTTTGAATATTATACATTAATGATGCTAATAAATAAGAAAATGATTTGCCACTTCCTAACGGTGCTTCAATCATGGCTTTTTCACTATGCATCAATTGTTCTAATATAATTTCAGCTAAATATAATTGTTGTGGTCTATATGTTAAATTTAATTTTTCAGTAATATCTGTATATAGATCTTTTAAGGTTCCATCAAAATTTGCAGTAGGTGCTTTAAAATCTTTTTGTTTTTTATAAATAATCTGTTCAAACTGATCGAAATCTTCATTTAGAGGTTCATGATTATGGTTTCGAGCCATTTCAAAAAGAATATCATGTAAATCATACTTTAAATTTTTACTTAAATAATAAAGTTGCTTTAAAGTGTCTAAATGGAGCGCTTCAAATTTATTAAAAGCAAGTATCATGAGTTGTGCCGTCGTTGCAGCATCTTCATCAGCACGGTGAGCATTATTTAATATGATTCCATGCGATTCTGCTAATTCACTTAATTGGTAACTTTTATCTGTTGGGAAAGCTACTTTAAACAGCTCTAATGTATCTAATACCTTTTTGGGCTTATATTTGATATTGCAATTTTTAAACGATTTTTTTATAAAATTTAAGTCAAAGGTCACGTTATGTGCTACAAAGATGCAACCTTCTAGTTGCTTATAGATATCGTCAGCAATTTCATGAAAATATGGTGATTGATTTAGCATTTCTTCTTCAATTGAGGTTAATGCTTGAATAAAAGGAGGAATTTCTAAATCTGTTTTCACCATAGAGTGATAGGTGCCAATTATTTTATTATCACGAACGAAAGTAATACCAATTTGAATAATTTCATCATAATCTAATTGATTACCCGTCGTTTCTAAATCAACAACAGCGTAACAAGGTTGTGTCATTTTCATTCCTCCTTTTCTTATAATTTAAAGTTCTATATCTGCACTCATAAGTTTGTGTTGTATCTGTTGGTCATCAATGACGATTAAATAGCCATCCTCATCAATATCTACAGCTTCACCTTGAAATTGTTGCGCATTTTCAGTGAATTTTAGGGATCTATTCCAAATATTTGAAGCTTCAATATATTCGTTTCGTATAGTAGAAAATGGCTGGTTTAAAAATTGGTGATAACGTCTTTCAATATGATTTATCAATTGCTCTAAAAAATGATAACGATGTATTTTTTGGTTAGCATGTATTCTCAAGCTCGTAGCTTTTAATTGTAACTCACCTTGAAAGTCTTCGGCTAAGTGATTCATGTTTATGCCAATACCACATATAACCGCTTCTATACCATCACTATTAGCCACCATTTCAGTCAAAAAGCCGCAAGCTTTTTTTCCATCAATATAAATATCATTTGGCCATTTTATAGTTACGCTTTCATTACTAAATTGTTGCATTGTATCTCTGATACCCAATGCCATAAACAAATTAAATTTCGTTATCATTTCAAATGGAACTTTTGGTCGTAGCACAATAGACATCCACAACCCTTTGCCACGTGAAGAATCCCAAGGTCTATTGAAACGGCCTTTTCCTTTCGTTTGTTCATCACTTAAAATTAAAAAAGTATCTGTATTGCCAACTAATTTCTGCTTAGCGAGTAACTGTGTGGAATCTATTTGTGCTATTACCTCAACATGATCAAACATTTTTTGCTCATCGATTAAAGGTTCTACAATCCCACTATACCATTTATCAGGTAGTTCAATTAAGCGATGTCCTTTATGGTTAATTGATTCAATTTCGAATCCTTCTTGCTTTAGTTGATCGATGACTTTTTTGACTGCTGTTCGAGAAATTGCAAGATGTTCAGCGATAAATTGACCAGAAATATATTCATCTTGATTTGTATATAAGATTTGAATAACATCTTTACTGTATTTCGACATGTGAATTCACCCACCTAATGAGTTCTGATTTAATATTTTGAACATCTCCATCGATAATCGCAATCTCAATATCTCTCAATATTGTTTTTAGCCAAGGACCGCTTTGTTTATTGACTACTTCAAGGATATCTTTACCATTAATATCAATATCTTTTCTCGATTGAATTGGTAGTTGTTTGGATACTTCTTTTACAGACTGTGTATTTATAATGAGTGGTGAAAAAGATGGTAAATGGTTTTTTATGTGCAAATCCATATAATTTAATATGGATTGTATATCTTGCTCACCATAATCATAAATAAGTATTTTAAAGTCTGATTTTGATTTAATATTGGGTAATTGATTGAGTAGCTTTTCTAACTTGCTTATATATTTTTTGTCATTATTACTGATTTTCAAATCATTAAGATTGCCATTTATTGAAGGTTGCTGTACTTTCAATAATGCTACTAATAAAGTGAACGGAATGGCTTCATCCAAAATAAAATTATTTAGATTATAATGTTTAAAAAAAGGAATGTAATTAAATGCATTCAAACGCTGTAAGTTTTCAAAACTATTGGCTACATATTTACCAGAAGTGAGTTTCTTTAACTCAACCACTATACGTTCAATTGATAAATGTTCAATATCATTGATGTGTGATTGCATACCGTAAAAAGTTTCATTTTCTAGTGAGAATCCTAATTGTGATTGAAAACGTAACCCTCGGATGATTCTTAATGCATCCTCATTAAAACGTTCTTGTGCATTTCCTACAGTTCTGATTATGCGATTTTTTATATCTTGTTGCCCATTAAAATAGTCATGAATATGAAAATCAGCGTCCATGGCTATTGCATTCATTGTAAAATCACGTCTTTTAACATCCTCATATAATTCACGCACAAAAAATACTTCGTTAGGTCTACGATGATCATCATAATCACCTTCTGCACGAAAAGTCGTTACTTCATAATGTTCCCCGTTATAAACAACATTGATTGTACCATGTTCTCTACCTATAGGAATTGTCTTTTCAAAAATAGTTTCTACTTCATCAGGTGTCGCACTCGTAGTAATATCGATATCGTGTATTGTTTTATGCATTAGATAATCTCTGACAGATCCCCCAACAAAATATGCTTGGTGCTGGTTAGTTTGTAAAGTTTTTAATATAGGTTTTGCTTGTTCGAATAATGTTTTAGTCATGATTACCCTCTAACATTTTTTTATAATAATATTCATATTGATCAGCAATTAAATCTGAAGAAAAACGTTCAGCAACATCATTCAACATTTGCTGTTGCATTTTTTTATAAAGCTGATTATCTGTCAACAATTGTAAGGCATACGTACTAGCTTTTTCACTATCTCCAACATCTACAAGAAAACCTGTTTCATTATGTTTAATTACTTCCTTGATACCTCCAGCAGTTGAGCCAACTGGAAGTACACCTGATTTCATTGCTTCTAGTAATGTGAGACCAAAGCTTTCCTTTTCACTTAATAATAATACTATATCTGATATTTGATAAAATTCACTTACCCAATTTTGTTTACCTAAAAATAGTACGGAATCTTCAATATTTAATTCACGTGCTTTTGTTTTCATATCCATTAATTGAGGACCATCACCTAATAAAATAAGTTTTGATGGCAATTGTTGGTGTATCTTTGCGAAAGTTTCAATGACTGTATCAATACGTTTAACGGCTCTAAAATTAGACACGTGAATAACCACTTTTTCTTCAGGTTTTATCTCGTAACAAGCCTTTAATTTGATATCGGATTCAGTCGGCGTTGAATGTTTTGTAGGAAATTCATTTTCTCTAACGAAATTATATATTGGAATAATAGCTTTATCAGTTTCAATAATATCAGTTGTTTGTTCGGCTAGTGATTTACTAACGCTTGTTACTACATCACTACCTTCTATACCAAATTTAATCGCATTTTTTAATGAATGGTCATATCCCAATACAGTAATATCAGTGCCATGTAAAGTGGTCATTATTTTAATATCTTTACCTGACATGTGTTTTGCTAGGATGCCACAAACAGCATGTGGTACCGCATAATGCATATGTAATAGATCTAAGTCATACTCATTGATTACTTCAGCGATCTTTGTACTTAAGGTGATATCATAAGGTGCATATTGGAATACAGCATATTGATTCACTTCAACTTGATGAAATGTAATATTTGGTAATGGTTTTCTAATCCTAAAGGGTATATTTGATGTTATAAAATGGATATCATGTCCTCTTTCTGCTAACTTGATACCCAATTCAGTAGCGATAATACCAGAACCACCCATAGACGGGTAACATGTAATTCCTATTTTCATAGGTGGCACATCCTTTCTTAAACAATGTCAATCTATTTTCTTTCAAAACGATTTTTATCACGTGTATTAAATTTATCCATCGTTTCGTTAAAGCTTTCCGTCATGTCTATATCTAAAGAATTAGCAATACATAGTAACACAAATAAATTATCTCCAAGTTCTGCTTTTACTGTGTTTGCTGCTTCACTATCTTTTTTCTTTTTTTCACCATAAAAGTGGTTAATTTCTCTTGATAATTCTCCCACTTCTTCTGATAATCTTGCGAGATTTGCTAGAGGTGAAAAGTAGCCTGTTTTAAATTGATTTATATAGTCATCTACTTCGATTTGCATATCTTTCATTGATTTCATGATAAACGCCTCTCATTCTTACAGTTTCTTTTATAGTATAGACTAATTCTATGATTCATGCATTATTCCTGCAACCTTTATACGCTATTCAATGTTAAGTAAGCATTGAATATAATGATAATATAAAACACATAAAGCACAGTAATAATGAATCTTACGAAAAATGAGCATGATAAATATTTATATTGAAGGATAATTATTGCAAGCATAAAAAAGAGGCTGGACAAATTTATTGTCTCAACCTCTTATGCTAATATTGTCATTCTTGCCATTTTAAGACGAAGAAATCATTTGAAACCAATTAGACTTCTGTCACATGTGTATGACCAAATTATTCACTTGATCTAGCGATTAAAATGAAACGTGCAAGTTCTGCTAATGCTACAGCAGTTGATGCAACGTAAGTCATTGCAGCAGCAGATAATACTTTTTTCGCATGTCGATATTCTTTTTCATTAACAATATCTAAACTTTTGATTTGTTTCATTGCTCTACTGCTGGCATCAAATTCGACTGGTAAGGTAACAATTGAGAAAAGTACTGCAAATGACATTAATGCAATGCCAATCCAAAGTGCAGTTGAACCCAATGTACTCTGTAAACTAGTTAAAACAATACCAGCAAAAACTGCCATGTAACCTAAAGAACTACCAATATTTGCTAAAGGTACTAATGATGTTCTAAACCTTAAGAAGAAGTAACCCTGAGCATGCTGGATAGCATGACCTACTTCATGGGCAGCTATTGCTGTTCCAGCTACAGAAGGTCTATTGAAGTTCGCTGGAGATAAGACAAGTACTTTTTTACTAGGATCGTAGTGATCTGTTAGAAATCCTTTACCTTCGACAACGTCTACATCATAAATTCCATTTGAATGGAGTATTTCAAGCGCTACTTCACGCCCTGTTTTTCCACTAGTTGATCTTACTTGAGAATACTTTTCATAGTTAGATTTAACCTTGTGTTGTGCCCATAGAGGCAGAACCATTAAGATAACAAAGTATATAATCATATAAATAAAAGACAAAAATCCTCACTCCTTTATAAACATTTTACTGTGGACGTTAATAATGGTCAAATATTTTATCTTTTTTAAATAGAGTTAAACTTAAATATAAAACTAAAGGTATGACACTTAACCAAAATGCTAAGTATGCAATTGCTCCAATGTGACTTTCAATAAAATCATAAAAAGGATATTGCATGAATACATAATCGATAATGTCATTGTGGAACACCCATATCATCGCTACGAAAAACGAAAACATAGTCACTTTAAATCTTGGATAAAATATAAAAGCTTCAATGGCCATAATGCCGTGGGAAAGTATCAGCATACAACCTATAACTGTAATCATATCGTATTGGATAAATAAAATAATATTCATAATTACAGCCCATACACCATATTTGATTAATGTGACAAAAGCAAGTGCTTCAATGATTGGTATGTTCTGGTTAACAATTAACCCTAGTATAGCAATACATAAAAATAATGATGCAGTCGGACTATCAGGTACAAAAGGTATAAAATACCATGGTGTAATACTCATTTGTGAACCATACCAAATATACCCATAAATCGTTCCTAATAAATTACATATTAATAAGAAATAGAGCATCCCTTTATTATAAATGATAAGTTGCCAAAGCGAATAAATGTTCATATAGTCAATCCTTCGATAATGTATTAAGATTCCTCAACTTAAATGTATTAAGGATTTGAGATAATTGATAAAATAAAGCTTTATCTTGTAATTGTAAACTTAAGTCAATATTGTCTTGTAAATATTTGATAATAGATGATTCACTTTGTTTTGATAATGGCAAGCCATAAATATCTTGAATATATATAGCATAATAAGGAGAGTGAAGTAATTGTGTTAACAATAATTCATCTAATCTTGTATCTCTTGAACCTTCATTATTTAAATATAATTTGATATCAAAATAGATGTCTTGATTTGCGATATAGTCAAATATTTTTTCATTGTTAATATATTGTTGATTCTGCACTTTAAGTTTTATGGCGATATTGTCTGTATTCACTGCAGCAATTTCTAAAGTATTATGACTAGGAATTTGCTCATCTACAAAGTATATTTTTTGTAATAATTCAGGTGAGGATTTTATCAAATTTAATACCCATACACTAATTCGAGATTTAAAACGATAATGGAATAATACGTATTCTATAAAACTTGCTTTTACTTGTTGTAAGGTATCAGTCAATGTACTCACCTTCCTTACTTTTTAGAATGATTGCAATCTCTCAGCTTCATCATGCCATGTTTCATTAGATGGATCTATTTCCAGTAATTGTTTTAAGATTTGTTGAGCTTGTTCTATATAACCAATTTCAACTAAATAGAAATAATAATCACTTAAAAATGCTGATTGCGTTCTCATAGTTGGATAAGCTAATTCAAAGAAATGTTGAGCTTCTTTATCTCGCTCTTCTTGACCTAATGCATGTGCTAAGTGCCACATAAATACTGGATCCAAATCTTCTTCATCTGCATATTGTAGTAAGCCAATAATTGAATCGTAATCTTCTTCTTGTCTATAGAAATCACTTAAGATTAAAAGTGGTTCCTGATAAGCATTGTCTACATCTAAAGCTTGTAGTAGTAATTGAACACCTTCATTAGCATCTCCGTGTTCGATTTGAATACTTCCTGTTGATACCATTAATTCTTTATAAAATTGACTCAATCTCAATCCTTCTTTACCAATTTCAATGGCATCTGCGTGATTATGCTCGTTTTCATACAATTGTTGTAGATAAAAGTAGCCTTGTAGGAAATCCGGATCTTTTGATAATAATGTTTGTACTAATTTGATAGCTTCTTGTGTTAAATCATTTTTTTCATAAGCAATCGCTTTTTTGAAGTAACTTTCTGAATCCATTTCATCTTCACTGATTTCATCGAACATCGTGATTGCATCGCTATAATTTCCACTTTGCAAGCTACAATCAGCTAAACGTGAGAATAAATTAACATTATTGACCTGATATTCTCCCGTTTCTAGTACCGTTTCATATTCCGATGAAGCACGTAAATATTGTCCATCAAAATAAAGTAATTCTGCCAATGCGAAATGGATGATTGGGTCATTGGGTTCAATATCAATAGCTTCTACTAATTTATCAATAGCTACTTCTAGCATATTTAATTGTTGGTACAAATCTGCTTCTAACATCAAACGTTCCGTAGAAAGTTCAACAGTACTTAAATATTCTAATGCTTCATCCGTTTGGTCTTCCGCGATCAGCCCTTCAATAAAATAAATTAACAGTTCACTTTCATCTGGATATTTATGATAAAGTGTACGAAATACCTCAAGACCTTGCGGCATTAATCCATAATTATATAGTGTTTCACCAAGTATAAAGAGTGCATCATCTTTTGGAGAACTTAACGCGTCATTTACACGTGTATCTAAGTTGTCTAGTTTTTGTAAGTTGATATCATCTATAAGTTTATAGATATCTTCCATACTTTATCCCTCTTTTTCTAATTGTTTAAATTTAGCTAAGAAACCTGGGAAGGAAACATTGACTGCATCAAATTGATCAATCGTTAATGTATCATCAGTTAATAAAGAAGTTACAGCAAGCATCATTCCAATACGGTGATCAGTAAAACTATCCACTGTGGCAGTTTGTTCCAATCTTGATGGATGTATAATCATGCCATCACTTGTTGGTTGCAATGTAAAGCCTAATAAATTCAACATGTTTGCTGTAGTATCAATACGATTTGTTTCTTTGACCTTTAATTCTTCCGCTTCTTTTATAATACTTGTGCCATTTGCTTGAGTACAAAGTAATGCAATAACTGGTAACTCATCAATTGCTCTAGGTACTAACTCACCTTCGATATGGATAGGTTTCATGTTTGGCGTATACTGTACACGTATTGAAGCGGTAGGTTCTGAACCATTAGTTTGATTGAATAAAGTTATATTTCCACCCATTTGTGTCACGATATCAATAATACCTGAACGTGTTGGATTTATGCCAACATTGTGAATTGTAATATCACTGCCTGGTGTTATCAAGCCAGCAACAATGAAATATGCAGCAGAAGAAATGTCGCCAGGTACATGAAAATCAGTGGCAGTAATATGTTTGATACTATTTTCAGGTAATTCAATCGTTTTATCATTGGTAGTGATTGGAATTTGATAATGTTCAAACATCGTTTCTGTATGATTACGCGTAATACCGATTTCAGAAATAGTCGTTTTTTCGTTTGCAAATAAGCTTGCAAATAATATTGCGCTTTTAACTTGAGCACTTGCGACTTCCATTTGGTATGTTATGCCTTTAATTTGAGCAGGTTTGATTATTAAAGGTGTATAATTATCATTCACACCTGAAATATCTGCATTCATTAAGGTTAAGGGTTTCATAATTCGATCCATAGGCCTTTTTCCAATTGAAGCATCACCAGATAGCACTGTTTCAATACCAAGACCACACAATAATCCAGCAACTAAGCGTGTAGTTGTTCCGGAATTACCAGTATAGAGTACTTGATGTGGTGTTTGGAAAAATTTATATCCAGGTGAATTAATTTCTATTTTATCTTCTAATATATCTATTTCCACACCTAGCAGACGGAAAATTTCAACTGTACGAATACAATCTTCACCAAGTAATGGTTTATATATCGTTGATTTACCAGATGCTAATGAGCTCAGAATAATAGCTCTATGCGTCATTGATTTATCTCCAGGAACTTCTATATCTCCAATCAGAGGACCTTTTATATCAATTGTTTTACTAATAACCAAATATGCCACCTACTTTTTAATATATGTTTGTAATGCATTAAAGCTCTCTAATAATATGGATTTATCAACATGTTTAACCACAGGGTTACCTAATCCTTCTAATAAAACCATCTGCACCCCTTGCTGATCATTTTTCTTATCTCTTAACATCAATTCATAAAGTGGATCAAAATCGAAGGTATTGATGATATTTAATGGATAATCTAGAGAATTTAAATAATTGATGTAATGTGAAATATCAAAATTTTGATTTAAAATATGATTTGACACAATAAATTGGAATAGGATGCCAATCATTACTGCATGACCATGTGGAATTTTAAATGCATATTCAACGGCGTGACCAAAAGTATGTCCTAAGTTTAAAAATTTACGAACGTTAGATTCTTTTTCATCTTTTACAATGATATTTAACTTAGTCTCTATGCCCTTAAAAAGATAATATTCCATTTCATTTAAGGAAGCTAACGTAGCTTTATCATAAAAATGCGCTTCAATATCTCGTACTGCGTTCGCACTATTTAATAATGCGTGTTTATATACTTCAGCATAACCACTCAATACTTCTGTATAAGGGAGTGTTGAAAGAAAATTCAAATCATAGATAACAGCATTTGGTCTATAAAATGCACCAATCAAATTCTTACCGTGTTTCGAATTGATACCCACTTTACCACCAACACTAGAATCGTGCGCTAATATCGTCGTAGGCACCTGAATAAAATCAACGCCTCTTAATAAGGTAGAAGCTAAAAATCCAGCGAAATCACCTGTGGCTCCCCCTCCTACTGCAATGATACACGTATTTCTGGTCAAATTTTTACTCAATAATGTTTCTATACTTTCGGCATAATAAGCTAGAGATTTTGTGGTTTCACCTGATGGAACCATCAGCTTGTGTGCATCGTATTCAGATGTAATAAATTCTAATGTGTCATCCCATTTGTTTGCGATTTCGGTATCAACGACAAGTACAATATCTTTATAATTTTCAATATAATGACGCAGATCCTTTAATGCGTTATGTTCTATGATGATGGGATAATTATTTGTCTCATACGTAGTTTGTAATTTCATAGATATCACCTGGCTAATCTTAAAATTTTAATAAAACTTAGTATTCTATATTCAACAAGCGACGTTCTTCAATTTGTGATTTTAATTGATCGATATGATTACATTGGAATTCTTCTAATAGTGCTTTTGCAAGTTCAAATGCAACAACATTTTCTACTACAACACTTGCAGCTGGAACAGCACAACTATCAGAACGTTCAACAGAAGCTTTAAATGATTCTTTAGTGTTAATGTCTACTGAGTTTAAAGGTTTATATAGTGTTGGAATTGGTTTCATAACTCCATTGACGACAATAGGCATACCATTAGACATACCACCTTCAAATCCACCTAAATGATTTGATCCTCTGTAATAACCATTGGTTGTATCATATAGTATTTCGTCCTGTATTTCACTACCAGGTTTTTCAGCTGCTTTAAATCCTTCTCCAAAACTCACACCTTTAAAGGCATTGATACTTACGACACCTTGAGCAATTCTACCATCTAATTTACGGTCATAATGGACATAACTGCCGATACCAATTGGCACACCTTCAATAACAGTTTGCACAACACCACCAATAGTATCTCCTGCCTTTTTAGCATCATCAATTTTATCTCTCATTTGTTGAGCGATGTCATCATTAATAACACGGACATCATTTTTATCAAAATTAGATTTAATCGTTTCAAGATCATACTCTAAATCATCTTTAATACCACCAATTTCCATAACTCTACTATAAAAATGAATATCGAGTTGCTTAAGTAATATTTTAGATACTGCGCCAACAGCTACTCGCGCGGCAGTTTCTCTAGCTGAAGAACGTTCTAATACATTTCTTAAGTCTCTATGATTATATTTCATACCACCGATTAAATCTGCATGTCCAGGACGTGGTTTTGTAATCACACGTTTCATGTTTTCTTGATCTTCATCGCTAATAGGGTCAGCACCCATAATTTTTCTCCAATGTTTAAAATCATCATTTGTGACAATAAGCGTGATTGGACTACCAAGTGTATACCCGTTTCGCACACCAGACACAATTTCAACACTATCCTTTTCAATTTGCATGCGTCTACCTCTACCATATCCACCTTGACGCTTAAACATTTCTTCATTTATATCGGCAACATTAATTTCTAAATTTGCTGGCACACCTTCAATAATTACTGTTAGCTGTGGACCATGTGATTCTCCTGAAGTTAAATATCTCATTATTTACCCACTCCGTTCTTTAGTACTTTAAATGATTATATGTTCCTTATCTTATCATATTCATTTGTTCAAATTAACAGAAAAATTTCAAATAACTAAACTTTATAAGATTTACCTACATTCAACTATAACATCTGGCTAAATTTTAGTAATAACTTAAGATATTAAACGACTTCACTATAGAATGCAATTGCAACTTTTATCCATAGAAAAAACACTTTCGTATCAATTCATATTATTATGAATTCAACGAAAGTGTTTTGATTTTAATCACACGACCAAGAATCGTGTTTTTAACTATCAGCTTTTTATCTATATTGTTGAAAGTATTAAAAGTTAATAACGAATGTCATCTTATTTGCATTGGTTTGTCAATTCAAAGACAATTATTCATATAACCAAGCTTCACGTGATTCTGTGAAATCACTTAATTCTTCTGTGTTAAACCAAAGCTTGATTTCTTTATTAGCAGATTCTACTGAATCTGAACCATGAATAATGTTTCTGCCTACAGTCAAACCAAAGTCTCCTCTAATTGTACCAGGTGTAGCTTCTGATGGGTTTGTTGCTCCAATAATGTGACGTGCAATATGTACAGCATCTTCACCTTCTACAACCATTGCAAATACCGGTGCAGAAGTAATAAAATCTATTAAATTACCATAGAATGGTTTATCTGTATGTTCAGCGTAATGTTCTTCTGCAAGCGATTTTGGTACCGTCATTAGTTTAGCACCTACAAGTTTTAGTCCTTTACGTTCAATACGTGAAACGATTTCACCTATCAAGTTACGTTGAACCGCGTCCGGTTTAATCATTAAAAATGTTCTTTCCATTGTGTGTTTATCCCCCTGTTAATGATGTAAGTTTTATAAAAATATAAAACAAAATATTATAATGTCTTAAAGCACATTATAATATTAACAGTTAATTTAAGCGCTTTCAATGCTTTTCACACAATTATCCGTTTCTTTTTCCTACTTTTTTAATAATTTTTTTAAATATAGGTTTTGCTTCATCTCTTTCTAGCTGATCAATAAGATGTAAGGCTTTATCTAAATATCTATCACTGATTGCTTGCGATTGGTTTATGACATCAGAATGTTTAATTGTTTGAATACATTCATCAAATAATGATTGATCACTGTTAGGGCCAAGTTGTTCGATTTTTGATTTGAACTCAGGATTTTTACGCATTTCTAACAATACTGGTAAAGTTAAGTGACCATTCATTAAATCACTGCCTACAGGTTTTCCTAATTTTTTTTCAGAACTAGTAAAATCTAGAATATCATCTACGATTTGAAAACTCATCCCAATATAATGTCCGATCATTTTTAAATTACGAACTGTTTTGGTATCGGCGTGTGAAGCAATTGCGCCAACTTCTGTTGATAATTGTATGAGCAAGGCTGTTTTGCGATTGATTCTTCTTAAATAATTTGTAATTGTTTGATTTGCATTAAATTGATCTTGAAATTGATACAATTCACCCATACATACTTCAACAATAGCACTAGATATCACTTTATGTACTCGATTATCTTCTATATTTGAAATATATTCTAAACCGACTGCTAATAGAAAATTACCTGTAAGGATCGCAGTATCCTGATCCCATTTTTTAGCAATAGTTAAGCTACCGCGACGTTTATCACTTTTATCAATGACATCATCATGTACTAAAGTAGCCATATGTATTAATTCAAGTGCAACAGCTACACGATATACATCTTCATTCATTTCTTCACCAAATTGACTACTTAAGATTACAAAGGCAGGTCTTACACGTTTACCACCTGATGAAAACAAATGATAAGAAGCATCTTCTAAGATTTGATCTTTACTTATTAATGCTTCTTCTAATCGCTTTTCAATTATTTTAATTTCATTATTCATATTTAACTTTGACACAGTCATCACCTTTGGTTGTTTCATTTTATTTATAGCCTAGGTGCATCGCTGCAACGCCACCAGTGAAGCTACGTACCTTTATATTACTAAATCCTGCTTGTGAAAATAAACGTTTCAATTTTTCTTTATCTGGAAAATCAAAAGTGGATTGTTGTAACCATTCATATTCATCTTTTGATTTCGCAAATATTTTACCGAATATAGGCATAATAAATTTAAAATATAATTTATAACACTGTTTGAATATTGGTGCAGTTGGTTGGCTTGTTTCTAAACAAACAACCATACCACCAGGCTTTAATACTCTATTAAGTTCCTTAAGTGTTGCTAGATAATCAGGTACATTACGCAAACCAAAGCCGATTGTGACATAATCAAATTCATTATCTTCAAACGGTAAATTCATTGCATCACCATGAATAAGTTGGATGTTTTGCATATCCGTTGTCTTCTTTTTCCCTTCTTCAAGCATGTTCTCGCTAAAATCTACACCTATCACTTCACCAGAAGGACCGACTGCCTTGCTTAAAGAAATGGTCCAATCGGCCGTGCCACAACAAACATCTAATGCTTTGCTACCGTCTTTGACATTCATTTCTTTCATTACACGTTTTCTCCATGTTTTATGTTGTTCAAAGCTAATGATGTTATTTAAGCGATCATACTTTCCAGAAATATTTTGAAAAACGTTATGGACTTGTTCTTTTTTTGCTTTATTATCTGTCATTATTGATTACCTCTTTTTTAATAAATTTCTGATTTAATTTCATCTAAAAATGTAGTTAATTCATCTTTTGAATATTTCTTTAAATACGAAGGATGATTTTCTAATATGTTTGCTAATAATTTTTGGTTTATATTTACTGTTTCTATATTTGGTACGTATCGATTGATTGTTATAAGTGGAAATTTATTTTCTATCATTAAAATATAATGTCCAATTTTTTCTCTTGGAATCACTCCATTATGGATTGAAGATTTCATTTCGTTAATTTCAACAATCGCTGAACTAATTTGCTTTTGAAAAATTGGATCATGTAACTTCGCTAATAATGTATAAAAGTGAGCGCTTAGTAAATCACCAATTAATATGGCTTTCTTAGAGGATAAATTTTTGGAAACCTCATCTAAATGACGCATCGCAGTATCTATAGTGAGGCAAGCTAATTTAGCATCTTCAGGTATATCATAAGAATCAAGGATTTTTGCTAATATTTCATTTATATAAATAGCGTCATAATGATGTATACCTTTCAAGCGTTGGGTAATTTGTTTTTCAAAAATACTTAATGTCGTTTCCATGTTCACACCTCACGTTATTATCAATATACATATTAACATTATATAAGGAAAATTAAAATCAACGGTTTTCAAACTGATAAATATATACGTTTTATGTATTTTGTGAATAATAAAAATTATTCAAAGAAATGAATTATGTTTTGTTAATTATTTTAAAAAGCTCTTAATATCATATCATCATATCGAATGATACCATATTAAGAGACATAGTTTACAATCTATTTTTATTTGCGTTTAAAAGTTTTTACCAAAAGAAAAAAGCCCCTGTAACAAGGGCTTCACTTGTAAGTAAAGAATTATTTAACTGCATCTTTTAAAGCTTTACCAGCTTTGAACGCCGGTACTTTGCTTGCAGGGATATCAATTTCTTTACCAGTTTGTGGATTACGTCCTTTACGAGCAGCACGTTCACGTACTTCGAAATTACCGAATCCAATTAATTGTACTTTTTCACCTTTAGAAAGTGATGTTTGAATTGATTCGAATACTGCATCTACAGCTAAACCAGCTTCTTTTTTAGTTAAGTCAGCTTGTTCAGCAACAGCATTGATTAAATCTGTTTTGTTCATTATGAATTCACCTCCCCTAGGGTTTATAATGATAACTTAATATCATTATGGTATGACTTTAACACAACGAATACTGCAACTGCAATGATTTATGTGTAAAAAACGTTGAATTAATAGGATTTTAATATCAAATTGTTATATATTTGCTAAAAAGTGTAATACTTCTATCTTATTCAGCTTTTTTGCCACGTTCCATTAAATCTTTTACGCTTTCATCGACAGGTTGGTTTTCAAATAAAACTTTGTATAATGCAGTTGTAATTGGCATATCAATATTGTGTTCTTTTGCTAAATTATAAACTGATTTTGTCGTGTATACACCTTCAACAACCATATTCATTTCTTCCAATGCTTTGTCTAAGGATTTACCCTCACCTAATTTATAACCAAGTGTATAATTTCTAGAATGTGTAGAGGTACAAGTTACAATTAAATCGCCAATACCACCCAAACCTAAAAATGTGAGTGGATCTGCACCTAATTTTTCGCCAAGTCTACTTATTTCAGCTAAACCTCTAGTCATTAATGCCGCTTTAGCATTGTCTCCGAAACCCATTCCTGAAATCACACCGCTTGCAACAGCTATAATATTTTTCAAAGCACCACCCAATTCTACGCCAACTAGATCGTCATTAGTATAAACTCTTAAATAATCGTTCATAAATAAATCTTGAGCTAGCTTACTCACCTCTGTTGATTTAGAAGAAGCAGCCACTGTAGTTGGTTGTTTGATGACAACTTCTTCAGCATGACTTGGCCCTGATAATACACCAATACCTGCATTATGTTCAGGGCTGATTGAGTCTTCTAACATTTCAGAAACACGTTTATAAGTGTCGTTTTCTATTCCTTTAGCAACATGGATAAAGGTTTTTTTCGATGATAAATGTGAATCTATTTCACTTGCAACTTCTCTCATCGCTTTAGTAGGTAAAGCCATGAGATATACATCTGAATGTGTTATTGCTTTATTTATATCAGTAGTTGCGTTAATTGATAACTCAAGTTGTGCATTTTTAAGATATTTTGTGTTTGAATGTAATTCATTTATTTCTTTAACAGTCGTTTCATTTTTTCCCCACATTAATACTTGGTGTCCATTTTCAGCTAAGACATTTGCTAATGCCGTACCAAAACTCCCCGTACCAAAGACAGTTATATTAGACATGTAACCCCTCCATTTATTAATTTCTTCTTCTAGATATGATGTGTACAGGTGTACCTTCAAATCCAAAGGCAGCTCTTATTTGATTTTCAAGATAACGTTTATAAGAAAAATGCATTAATTCTACGTCATTTACAAATACAACAAATGTAGGAGGCTCTATTGCAACTTGTGTAGCATAAAATACGTTTAATCGACGTCCTTTATCTGTTGGTGTAGGATTCATAGAAATTGCATCTGTGATAACTTCATTTAATGTTGAACTTTGAACACGTTTTTTATGATTTTCACTAGCTTCTAGAATATATGGGAATAGTGTAGATAATCTTTTCTGTTCTTTAGCTGAAACAAATGCGATTTGTGCGTAATCTAAGAATTGAAATTCTTTACGCACTTCGTCTTTAAATTTCTTCATTGTGTTTGTTTCTTTATCTACAGCATCCCATTTATTGACAACTATAACAATCGCTTTTCCTTCTTCATGCGCATACCCAGCGACACGCTTATCTTGTTCTATAATGCCTTGTTCTGCATCAATTACTACTAAAACAACGTTTGATCGTTCTATCGCTTTAAGTGCTCGTAAAACTGAGTACTTTTCTGTATTTTCATATACTTTACCTTTTTTTCGCATACCAGCAGTATCAATAAGGACGTAATCTTGATCATCATAGCTATATTCAGTATCAATAGCATCTCTAGTTGTCCCAGCAACATTTGATACGATAACACGATTTTCACCTAATATGGCATTAACTAAACTTGACTTCCCAACATTAGGGCGACCAATGATTGATAAACGAATTGTATCTTCGTCATATGGGTCTGGTTCTTCTTCTTTGAAGTTTTTAACTACTTCATCTAATAAATCACCTAATCCCAAACCATGTGAACCTGAAATAGGATAAGGATCCCCGAAACCTAGTGAATAAAAATCATAAATTTCATTACGCATTTCAGGATTATCAACTTTATTCACCGCTAATACAACGGGTTTTTTAGATTTGTATAGCATTTGAGCTACCATTTCATCACTTTGTGTTAAGCCTTCTCTAACATTTACCATAAAAATAATGACATCAGCTTCATCTATGGCAATTTCTGCTTGTGCTCTTATCTGTGTTTGGAATGGCGCTTCACCTATTTCAATACCTCCAGTATCAATGATATTGAAATCATGAGTTAACCATTCGCCTGATGAATAAATTCTGTCACGAGTCACACCTGGTGTATCTTCAACAATAGAGACACGTTCACCTACGACTCTGTTAAAAATTGTAGACTTTCCAACATTCGGTCTTCCTACAATAGCAACTATAGGTTTAGTCATAACTAACTTCCTCTCTTTTTTAATCTCTATAATTCTATCATACGGGGTAAGTATTTCAAAAGAAATTATTAATGAAACCATTTAAATGATTTCCATTAAATACAATTACTTAATTGATTGATATGGACACTAAAAAAATAAATCTTGCCCTAACATAATATAGGACAAGATTTAGATTTGGTCTTATGATAACTATTAAAACTTAATATCTTTAAGTTTATCTCCGAAAACATCACCAAGTGTTGGATTGTCTTCATCTTCATTATTATCTAAATACGATTGCGTTGTTTCA
This sequence comes from Staphylococcus sp. GDB9P120P, assembly GCF_017893435.1. NCBI lineage: Bacteria > Bacillati > Bacillota > Bacilli > Caryophanales > Staphylococcaceae > Staphylococcus > Staphylococcus sp. GDB9P120P. The sequence goes on along the minus strand of NZ_JAESNB010000008.1, from coordinate 357,887 downwards.
TTATCACTTTCAGCAACGTTTTCATCAGATAATGTTGCTTTAATAGAAAGTGAAATACGTTCATTATCAATATCGACACTGAGTATTTTAACACTGACAACTTGTCCTGGTTCTAACACTTCACCAGGTGTACCGATGTGTGAATGACTGATTTCTGAAATATGAACTAAACCTTGAACTCCAGGTTTGATTTCAACAAAAGCACCAAAATTTGTAAGTCTGACAACTTTACCTTCTATTACATCGCCTTCATTGACTTCTCCTTTTAATGATTCGAATGGGCTTGGTAACGTATCTTTAATTGATAATGAAATACGTTCAGAATCTTTATCAACAGATTTTACCTTCACTTTTACTTGATCACCAATTGAGACAACATCTTCTGGTGATTTAACATGTTCATGTGATAATTCAGAAACATGTACAAGTCCATCTACGCCACCAATATCGATAAACGCTCCGAAGTTTGTTAAGCGTGCAACTTTACCTTCTATTACATCGCCTTCATTAAGATTATTTAGTAAGTCATCTTTTTTCTCCGCATTTTCTAATGCTTCTACAGCTTTACGACTAAGAATGACGCGATTATTTGCTGGGTCTAGTTCTTCAACTTTTAATTTTAGAACTTGACCTTCAAAATGAGAGAAATCTTCGATGAAATCGGTTGAAATTAACGAAGCTGGTACAAACCCTCTTTGACCAACATCTACTACCAAACCACCTTTTACAACTTCAGTGACTTTAGCTTCGATAATTTCATCATTATCTAATTTTTCTTGTAAAAATTCATATGACTTTTCAGTTTCTAATTGACGTTTAGATAAGATATAAGTACCTGTCTCATTTTCTTCGTCATATTCCACTTTTGTAACATATGCACCGATTTCGTCACCAACTTTAACAGCATCACTCGGATTATCAATATGATGTGTTGAAAGTTGACTTATAGGGATAATACCGTTAAATTTACCACCGTTAACATGTACAATTACTTGTTTTTCTTCAATCTCTTGAATTTCACCAGTAACTTTATCCCCTTCTTTAATTTCGTTAATCATTGATTCATTGAATTCTTCAGTCATCTTGTCTGCCTCCTTATTACACTACATATTTATAACATCTTATAATTTGACAGAATTGTCAAGAAATTCCACTTTATAGTGAACACTCTAATTCCATACATTTAAAAATATTAATTGATACTTATCATGTAGACAATAGTTTTAATATCAATAGCAATTTACATTGACTTATATGTAGTACAAATTTTAAAAATCTACTACAATAATATACCCTAATTTTGATATTTTATAACTTTTTTACATTATTTTAACAAAAAGACAAAAAGAATAACAAATTGACCATGCATGCTTAATTATTTAAATTTTTTCTACTAATGTTAAAATTTTATCAGTAACTTCTTCGATACTCATACCAGTAGTGTCAATTGTTATTGCATCATCAGCTTTTTTCAATGGAGATATTTCTCTATTCATATCATAGTGATCACGCTCAGAAATTTCTTTTTTTAATTGTTCTACTGTTGATTGAATCCCTCTGATTTCATTGTCCTTTTGACGACGTACAGCACGTTCTTCCACAGAAGCAATCATATATATTTTTAAATCAGCATCAGGTAAGACAACAGTACCGATATCTCTTCCGTCCATTACGATTCCTTTTTGCTCTGCCAATTCTTGTTGTTTTTCAACTGCAAATGAACGCACTGATTCTTTTGAAGAAACATAGGAAACATGATTCGTTACATCATTTTCTCTTAAATAATCTGTAACATCTTGGTTGTCTAAAATAATTCTTTGCCCTTTTTCTTCATCATAAGTTAATGATAGCTCCGTTGACTGAACAAGTTCAGAAAAATTTTCAGTTTTATTTAATTGTAAATATTTATAAGTAATAGCACGATACATTGCACCAGTATCTACATAAACCATAGACAATTTGGCTGCCACAAGTTTTGCTATTGTACTCTTACCTGCGGCTGCAGGTCCATCAAGTGCGATATTTATTGGTTTCATTTTAGTAACCCTTCCTTGTTGTTTTATAGATATTATTTTATCATAAATATGTATTTTATAAATAGGAGGAATGCACACATGAAAAAACTTCTTGTCATACATACTGGTGGTACGATTAGCATGTCACAAGATGAATCAAACAAAGTTGTTACAAATACGGATAATCCAATTTCGAATCATCAAAATATTATTAATAAATATGCTGATGTAACTGAAATAACACCTTTTAATGTACCATCTCCACATATGAATATTGAGTATGTAGAAACATTAAAGCAAATTATTAACCAATCTGAAAAACAAGATGACTATGATGGTTATGTGATTACACATGGCACTGACACGCTAGAAGAAACGGCGTATTTATTAGATTTAACAGTGGATACCTCGAAACCAATTGTAATCACAGGTGCGATGCGTTCCTCTAATGAAATTGGTGCAGATGGATTATATAACTTTTTATCAGCAATTAGAGTTGCAATAAGTGATGAATCATTAAATATGGGTGTTATGGTGGTATTTAATGATGAGATTCATACAGCTAGAAATGTTACGAAAACACATACTTCTAATACGAATACTTTTCAAAGTCCGAATCATGGTCCTTTAGGTGTGATTACAAAACAAAGTGTACAATTTCATCACAGACCATTTGATCATTTAGTACTGACTGAAATAAATCAAACTTTAAATATCCCCCTTGTTAAAGCATATATGGGGATGAATAGTGATGTATTATCTTTCTACAGTGAAAAACAAGTGGATGGCATTATAATTGAAGCACTCGGACAAGGTAATTTACCTCCGACATGTTTAGAGGGATTGAATCAATGTTTAAGTAATCATATACCAGTCATACTTGTATCTAGATCTTTTAATGGCATTGTTGGCCCAATTTATGCCTATGAAGGTGGCGGAGCAACATTAGAGGAAAAAGGCGTTATTTTCTCTAACGGATTAAATGGACAAAAAGCGAGACTGAAATTATTAATCGGTTTAAGTAATCATTTAACGTTTGAACAATTGAAAAAGTATTTTGAAGCTCAGTTATAAAATAAAAAAAGAGTTGAGATAAGTAATATTGGATTTTTAGAATATTGAAGGAATTCTAAAATAATAATCACTTATCCAGCTCTTTTTTTTATATTATGACTCTAAAGGTGTTTGTTTTTTAGATAAAATATTTTGTGTAATGATGCCACCATGATATTTACCGTTTTCAATGAAAATCGTATTAGCATCATTCCCTGCTGCAATTACACCAGCAATATAACAATTTTCAACATTTGTTTCATAAGTTTCTTTGTTATGAACCGGTGCTGTACCATATTCATTTTCATTGATTTCAATTCCAATTGATTCTAAGAAATTATAGTCCGGGTGATAACCAATCATTGCAAAAATATAATCGTTAGGAATCTCAATTACTTCCCCATCTTGCTCATAAATAACACTGTCTTCAGTTATTTTTGTGACGTCAGCATTAAAAGCCATGTTTATTTTTTCATGTTTCACTAATGATTCAAAGTTAGGTAAAATCCATGGTTTAACTGCTTTTGGATAGTCAGAACCACGATAGATAACTGTGACATGTGCACCAGCTTTTTCTAATTCCAATGCTGCATCTACTGCTGAGTTTTTGCCACCGATGATAACAACATTTTGATCGAAATAAGGATGTGCTTCTTTAAAGTAATGTTTTACTTTTGGTAGTTCTGCACCTTCTACTTCTAAAGTATTATGTTGACCATAATAACCAGTAGCTACAGTTAGAAATCGACACTGATAAACATCTTTCGTAGTAGTAAGTGTAAAACGATTATTAATTTTTTTTACAGTAAGGACTTCTTCGAAAGCATTGATACGTAGTTGATGATGTTTAACAACTTCTCTATAATACACTAATGCTTGATTTCGACGTGGTTTGCTTTCTTCTACAATAAACGGAATGTCACCGATACTTAATTTATCACTTGAAGAAAAGAATGTTTGGTGTGTTGGATAGTTATAAATAGCATCCACGACATTTCCTTTTTCAATTACTAATGTATCAATCCCTTTTTTCTTTTGTTCGATAGCGGCACTTAAACCACATGGTCCACCGCCAATGATTATACTTTCTACTGTTTGCATAGTATTTGTCCTCCTTTTACCACCCATTTATTATAACAGTAGATTTTAAAAAACCAAGTGATAGAATTTGAAAATTTGTTTACAATAAAAATTAATTCATTGAAATTAGCACAATACAAAAAGGACTAATCCATTTGATAAGGATTAGTCTCAGGCTGTCGACAAAGTCTCCGACTTTGTTGGCAGTTTTTATGCATGCTTTCCGCGGGCACTGCCTTAGCCTATAGTCTTCGGCTAGTGCTATTCCCGCAGGAGTCGGCATAAATCACTGTCAATATTATAATATATGTAAATTAAACAGTGATGTTATTTATGCTGTTGAATAAATCAATAAAAGAGAGCAAGATAAAATAATTTCTTTTTCTGAATTTGTCTCTAATAATCATTTATTACGTAAAGTCGATGCGATATTAGATTTAAATTTTGTATATGAACTTGTCGAAGATAAATATTGTCTTGATAATGGTAAACCATCAATAGATCCAGTTGTTTAGTAATAATTATACAAGTCGTTTTCATGATACAGATTTATTTGAACAAATATTTGAGAAAATACTAAAAATAGCTATCAAAAAGAAATCTATTAGATCAGTCATTTTTATTTATTGATTTTATGCATATTAAAGTAAATGCAAATAAGAATAAATACACCAAAAGAATTGTGAAAAAAGATACGCCCCACTTGCAGAAAGAATTGGACAATGAAATAAATAAACAAAGACGAGCACTAAGAAAAAAGCCATTAAAAAGTAAAAACAAGGAGGAAAATAAAACAAAAAAGTTAAGCACAACTGATCCAGAAGCCGGATACTACGCTAATTTGTGGTGCCATGAATTTAATAAATCGCATTGCGACTAGTAAAAGTACCAATAATGGTCTGAAAGACTACTACTATTTTGAAAAAACTATATAAGTAGAAAATAAACAAACCCTTCGCAAATTAATGCGAAGGGTTTGTTTACGTTCAGTAACTAATCCATTTGATAGGGATTAGTCCCTTTATGGAAATGGGCTTGATATTCAAGCTCATTATATTTTTACAGTGTGAATGATATTATTGAGGGATAACTAATTGTTGTCCATTATGAATATCATTACCTTGTAAACCATTGGCTTTTCTGATTTTTTCTACATTTTCAGGAGAACCACTTCCATAATATTGGATAGCTATTCTGTATAGGTTTTGACCATTTACAGTATGTGTTTGTTGTCCTGAATTGTTGTTTGAAGATTGATTGTTTTGTTGATTGTTTTGGCTGTTAGTTGCTTGGTCTTGATTTGCTGAATCATTACCTTGATTCGTAGCTTGGTTATCTTGTTGAGACTGATCGCTTTGACCACTTTGTGCATTTTGATCACTTTGATTACTTTGATTGCTTTGGTCTGATTCAGTAGCTTGATTTTGGTCGCTAGTAGCAGCATCATCAGAATTAGAATCAGTTTGATTTGAACTATCATTATTATCTGATTCAGCGCTATCGTCACTGTTTTTATTTGCTTTATCACTATCAGCATCTTTGTCTTTGTCTGAATCTTTCTTGTTGTCTTTATCTGAGTCAGCATTTTTATCTTTATTATCAGCTACTTTTTTATCGTCGTTGCTGCCACTATCATCATTATTGCCAGTTAGTGCCATACCACCAAAAATTCCGATTGCTGCTAAAATTAAAATTGCTGCTATAATAGGCAATATTTTTCCGAACAAGCCGCCTTTTTTCTTGTTCTTATTGTTATCATCATCATTATTATTATCGTTGTTATTGTTACCGTTGCCATTATTTCCACCAGAGCCGTTGCCATTTGAATGTGCAGCTTTTGCTCCTGCAGCACCAGCACCAGCTGCGGCTGCTCCGCCAGCTACGGCAGCACCTTTTTTCTTGTTCTTATTGTTATCATCATCATTATTATCGTTGTTATTGTTATCGTTGCCATTATTTTCACCAGAGCCGTTGCCATTTGAATGTGCAGCTTTTGCTCCTGCAGCACCAGCACCAGCTGCGGCTGCTCCGCCAGCTACGGTAGCACCTTTTTTCTTGTTGTCTTTTTGCTCTTTATCTTTTTCAGATTTAGCACTAGTTTCTTCAGTATGTTGATCTTTATTATTAGATGCACCTACGTCTGTGCTAGCACCACTTTTTTCTTTATCTTTTGTTGATGTGATATCATCTTTTGAATCAACAGATTCGTCTTTTTTGTCATGATGTTTTTTAGTGGCATAAGCACCAGCACCAGCAGCTGCCGCTCCACCAGCCACGGCAGCACCTTTTTTCTTATCGTTTTTATCTTCAGATTGGTTGTCGTTATGTGTTTCGTTATCACTATCTTTTTCACTTCGATTTTGATTTATATTATTGCTTTCTGAAGGGTCTTGATTCTTATTGATTTCATCTGTATGAGATGATGAATGTGTGTCTTGTTGTTGTTCATCATCTATTTGACTTGATTTATCATTATTTTCATCAACAGGTGATTGGTTTCCTTCATTTTGATGTGTTGCCGTATCTCTTCTACGTTGTCTTCTTTGAGCATTTCTAGGAGGGAATTGTTCGTCTTTTTTATCAGAAACTTCCTCTTTTACGTTGTCAACGGAATCGTTAACAGAATCCTGTACATCATCTTGATGTTCTTTTGGATCAATAGATTGACGATTTTTCTCAAAATCATCTTTGAAATTATTATTAGACAAATTCATCATCCTTCCGTCATTTAATTTTAGTATATACTGTTTTACCCTAAAAGGTAGTATATATGTATAAATTTTATATGAAAAATAAATAAAACTTTAGTGTATATCTCGTATTATAGCTTGATTGAAAAAGTGAAGTAAAGCATTTATCTTTTATTTGAATATATTTTGTAATTTTTCTTTATAATCCATTTTTCTTTTCACTTTTTTACTATTAATTATATGAATTGATTTTAATTCTGAGTCATTATCGCAACACTGTGTTGGTTTAGATGTTAGATTTTCACCGAAAAATTCTATCATATATGCTCTGCGACATTGATCTAAGTTTTTATAACCTAACATTCGATAATAACCTCGTTGTTTTCGTTCAAAAGCTGCTTTGAAAATAGCACGCAATTGTTCAATTTTATAATAACTACTAAGAACGTCTAATATTTCATTTTTTTCAGGTGGTAAAAACATACCTAATTCAAATGAACTCACATCTTCTTCTGTAATGATATCGGCAAAGAGTAACGTTTCTAATAAATAGCTGTCATCTGGTTGATAAAGACTGATTGCTTGGCTTGACTTACCATCACGTCCTGCACGTCCAATTTCTTGCATATAACTTGATGGGCTCGTAGCTAAATGAAAATGTATGATTGTTCGAATATCTTTTTTATTAATCCCCATACCAAAAGCGCTCGTTGCTACAATAATGGGTATTTCATTATTTATAAACTGATGTTGTACTGTATGTCGTTCTTGATAGGTTAAATCACCATGATATATTCCTGTTAAAAAGCCATATTGGTAAATTGCTTTGGCTAAAGTCAGGCACATTTTTTTAGATGAAACATAAATAATTGTTGGTCCTGATTGTTCTAACATTGGAAGTAGCCATTTTAACTTTCCGTGATCATCTTCGAAATTTTTGTGAGATAATGTAATATTCTCTCTATTCGTTGTTGTTTTCACAACAGTAAATGTTTTATTTAACATGTCATTTAAGTCGTATGTTAAATATGGTGGTGCTGTAGCAGTCAAAGCAAGTATGTTTGCTTTAGGAAAATGATTGATAATTTTCCCTACAAGGGCATAATGTGGTCTGAAATCATAACCCCATTCAGACAAGCAGTGTGCTTCATCTAAAACAATTAACCCTAAATCCAAACTTTGTATAAGTTTAAAATTATGTGGTTGCAACAAAAATTCAGGACTTAAAAATATAAAGCGACTATGTAGCAAAGATTGTATATTTTGTTTTTTTTCATTTTCATCTAATCCTGAATGGATACATGAAACGTAATGCTCACCTTGAAGTTTTAATTGCATGACCTGATCATCCATTAAAGATATTAATGGTGAGATGATGAGCGTTGGTTTTTGCTTAATATAGGTTGGTAATTGATAACATAGACTTTTCCCGCTACCAGTAGGCAATATACCCAAAGTATTTTTATCATTTAATACATGTTCTATAATTTCTTGTTGCCCAGGTTTAAATGTATCAAAACCAAACCATTTTTTTAATTCATGATGCAACATTTAAATCACCTCTTTCATAACCGATGATTAATAGTTTTATTTCAAAGTAATTTAATTTTGGAAATTTTTCTTTGTAGTTTCTTAGTCTTTCGCTACGATTTTCTACATAATAACTTAAAAAATGTGTATACGACTTCTCGTTGATAAATGTGTCGTAGTGTGATAAATATCCTTTGATAAATAATTCTAGTATATGATCTTCGATTGTGTTTGGTTTTACATTTTGCATCTTGGCTAATTGTTTAAAACTGAGCCCTTTTTTTATACCATTGTATGTTTCTTCTGTTTTAAAAAGTAAAGTAGGTAAAATAATCAATTGACTTAAAATAGGATATTTAGTTACATTTTCTAATTCAAACATCATTATTACTAAATCATTCATATCTAGTACAAACAAATGTTGTTGAGAAATGTCTTCTATTAAGCTAACTTGTTGTCTTGTATACATGCTTTCTTTATATCCTTGTAAATAGTAATGTAAGTATGTTTTATTATTCTTTTCCGTAATTGAAGAAAATAAAATATTTAGTTCGTTATTTAATTTGAATGATATGTCCTTATTTTTAATGTTGTTATATACTTTTTTCACTCTATATTGAATTGTACTGTTGTGCGTTACAGGTACAAATTGAAATGAATCATGTGCGATATTCGAAATTGTTTGGGTTAATAATTGAATTGCCTTAAAAGTATTTAATAAACTATCGTATGTATACCTTGGATGAGTACGAATTAATTGCGTATCATCAACATCTTGTGTTTCATTTTGAGCATATCCAACAAATGATGGATATTTTAAGTTTGGTAAGCTATGATACAATGATAATAGCTGTTGACTACAGGCGTCAAAAAAGGTTTGATGGGACTTTTTGCCTGTGATAATATTATATATGCTTTTTTCTGTTTTGTAATTATGTGCTTGCGTTCGTGTAAAGTGAATTAAATTATACATGTGTGCTCCCTCATTTTATAAAACAAAAACATTTGAAAAAATTTAAAACAGTAACTACAATACTAATTGTGTTATTAGTGTAGCATGTTTGTTAAAGGAGGCGAAGAGTTTGGCTAAATATACAATTGTTGATATGGATACATGCATTGCATGTGGTGCTTGCGGTGCTGCTGCCCCTGATATATATGATTACGACGATGAAGGTATCGCATACGTTATACTAGATGATAACCAAGGTACTGCGGAAGTACCAGAAGAATTATATGAAGACATGGAAGATGCATTAGAAGGTTGTCCTACAGATTCTATTAAAATTGAAGAGGAATCTTTTGACGGCGATCCTTTAAAATTTGAATAATAAAATTAATCAAATAGATGTTCATTTTTGAATGAATTTAATTTATATAAGCTCAGTGTATTCATTGTATTAATGAAAATGCTGAGCTTTTATATTAGGAAAATGCAAACATTATGCAGATAATCATTTGGAAATGAACGAGTAAAGCTTTGTACATAAATCTTATTTTTTTAATATTTTACGATTTTGATCGTGCATGCTTGCCTGGGGATATGATTCGAGCCAGTAGTCTCTCACTCATATCTTTCCCCTCGGGCGTCAGCACGATGCAAAATCTCTATAAGTGATGTGTTTTAATACAATAAAAAAGCCTCGTATTATTTAACTTGTACAACTAATAGAAAGTCATATTTTTAATTAAACAAAAGATATAACTTAAAATGAATACACATGCATGATGGATGAGTCCATTTTATATAAAAAACTTACGATTTTGACTGTGCATGCTTGCCTAGGTATGGTTCGAGCCAGTAGTCTCTCACTCATATCTTTCCCCTAGGCGTCAGCACATTACAAAATCGTTATGAATGAGGCGTTTAAGCACAACAAATAAAGAGACATTATAAATGGTAATAACTTCCTTCAAGTTTCAAATTTATCAAAACCTTTTAATAACGAAAGAAGCTGAGATATTAAATTTATCTCAGCCATTCTCGAGTCTTTTATTCTTATTTGTTTCATATTTTTAGACTTAAACGTGTACTTAACTATTAGTTAAGTAAAATTTTTTCCAAACGTTTGAATAGTAGCATAAATATTAAAGAAATTATGATACCTTTTATTATGTTAAAAGGTATAACACCTGAAACTATAACAATTTTAATATTTTCAACTACATTAGTTAAATTCATAATCATGCCATATAGTGGTAATAAAACAAAATAGTTTAAAATACTTAAGACAATAGTCATGACAATTGTCGCTATAGCAAATCCAATAATTTGTGTTTTGACAGTATGTTTATTTTTAATAATATAAAAAGCACTTAAAATAAAGCTTGCACCAGCTAAGAAATTAGCAATGGGGCCCACTGGATCACCTATATTAAATAAGAAATTAAGTAAATTTTTTATAAATAATATAATAATACCGGCTACTGGTCCTAAACTAAAAGTTGCTAATAAAGCTGGAATATCACTAAAGTCTAATGTCAAATACGGCGGTAAAAACGGAATTGGAAATTTTATAAACATCAAAATAAATGACACCGCACTTAACATACTTATTGTAATAAGTCGTTTGGTTTGTTGTTGCATATTCAATTATCTCCTTCCATTCATCTTACACAGAAAAGGAGGATTTAATTGCACAACAAAAACCCTCCATCTTCTCCCATCCAGACTATACTGTCGGCTCTAGATTTACACTAGATCAGCCATTTATCTCATTAATAGATAAACGGGTCGCAGGCTTAAATTACTGCCGGTTGGGAATTACACCCTACCCCGAAGATGAATTTGTTAAATTTTATAAATATATCATAGCCTATTACTCAGATAAAAACAATAGACGTGCTCTATTCTAATTAAATGATATTATTTTTAAAAAAGACGAGATTGGAAATCAATATTAAAATATTGATTTCTTATCTCGCCTTTTTCAGCACACTCATGCTTTATAAATATTCATATTTATAAACTAAATCAAATTTAACTTTATACTAATTAATTGATAATCAAGTGTTTTTATATTCATCTGTTGGTTTTGGTAGATTAATTATAAAAGTAGTGCCTTTGCCAAGCTCACTTTTAACGTCAATCGTTCCTCCGTGTTCATCAATGATCATACGACAGATAAACAGTCCTAAACCAGTCCCCTGTTTACCCCGTTTTCGAGCAGTATCAACTTTATAGAAACGATCAAATACTTGTTGTAAATGTTCTGGAGCAATACCAGATCCTGTGTCTGAAATGTATAAGATATTTTCACTTTCTGTTTCTCCATAACTAATTGATATTAAATCACCAGGTTCTGTATATCTGGTAGCATTATCAATGAGATTGGTCAACACTTGTTCAATTCTATCCGTGTCGAAATACCATAATTGATTGTGTGTATTTGGATTTAAATTCATTGTTAACTTTAAATCATTTGCTTGTTTTTGGTATTTTTGTTGCATTCTACTTAGCAGCGGATCAATGGGTTGTTTAACTTTTTCTACAGTTAGTCCTTCAGCATCCATTCGTGCAACATTGAGCAATTCATTTACTAATCGATTTAAACGTTTTGTTTCATCAAGGACAATTGACAATGATTCATGTATTTCGTCTGGCTCTGTTACAATACCATCAACAATCGACTCTGTATATCCTTGTAATAATGAAATAGGCGTACGCAATTCATGCGATACATTAGCAATAAAATCTTTTTTCATTTGATCAATATTATGCTCATTTGTCATATCACGAATAATAGCGACAATACCACTTCGACCATCAGGTTGAATTTGTTCAATATAACTTGTAATAATGACAAAATAACGTGTGCTAATTTCATATTCTTCGAATTGTGTTTGCTGGGTTTTAAATGTTAATTCGTTTTGACGATCAAGCTTGTCTAAATCGTGAGCATCTAATATCTTTAAAATATTTTGTGCCATCTTGTTTGATATGATTATTTCTTGTTTATCATTAAAGCCAAGTACACCTTCAACCATAGAATTTATTAAACTATCTCTGATATTTTTAGATGAGGATAATGCGTCTATATGTTGTTGTATTTCGGAACTCATCGTGTTAAAAGCACGTGATAATTCTCCAATTTCATCTCGAGAATTAACAGGAACTACTTGAGCATAGTCCCCTTTAGAAACTTTTAATGCTTGTGTTCTTAAATTTCTAAGGGGCTTTGTAATTCGTGATGATAAGAAAAAGGCAAACACAGTTGTAATAGATAAAAAGATTATTGCAATAATTAATATAATGACTGTAATAACATTATTAGTATCTTCTATCGTTTTCAAATCTTGATAGATAAAAACACCACTATATTTACTATTATGAGGACTAGACTCTAGATTTTTAGATGGATAGCCTATTAAAACATAAGTCTTTTGCTGTTTATTCATATCAATTGTCACGTGCTCTGATATCTGTTTTCCTCGATCAAACACTTTTTCATAGTTTTTATTACTTTTAATTTCTTTGAACATCTTTTCTTTTGTCTCATCATTATTAATACTATCCATATGTTTATGGTTCATGATGATGAGTCCTACTGGCCCCTCGATAAGGGATTTACTATGTTTTATGGCAGTTGTTTTATCATCAGAATTCTCAACTAAATGACTTATTCTTTTAGCATCTTCAAGTAATGAATCTTCGGTTTCTTGCGTAAAGTAAGATTGTATAAACGTTATAAGTGCTGCACTTAATAAAATTAAAACTGTCGTTACTATAAAGATTATAGTTAACCACAGTTTTACTACTACGTTATTGAGTCGGTTCATTTTCAGATTTAACCTCGAATTTATAGCCAACGCCCCAAACAGTCTGAATCATTTGGGCAGCTTCATCAGAAACGCGATTTAATTTTTCTCTTAAACGTTTTACATGTGTATCAACAGTACGCAAATCTCCGTAAAATTCATAGTGCCATACTTCTTTTAAAAGTTGTTCACGATCAAAGACTTTATTTGGCGTTTTTGCTAAAAAGATTAAAAGTTCATATTCTTTTGGAGTTAAGTTTACTTGGTTGCCATCTGCTAGCACACGGTGTGCGTCATTATCAATCACAAGATGTTCAAACTCTATTAAATCTCGTGCATGTGGTTCGCTTTGTTCTGTATGTGCAACTTGAGTTCTTCTTAATAAAGCTTTGACACGTAAAACCACTTCACGCGGTGAAAATGGTTTTACAATATAATCATCTGCACCGGATTCAAAACCTTCTACGCGGTTTGTTTCTTCTCCTTTAGCAGTTAACATAATAATTGGTGTTTCCTTTTGCTCTCTTAATCTAGATGCCACAGTAATGCCATCCATTTCTGGCAACATTAAATCTAATAAGATACATGCATAATCATGTTCCATTGCCATTTTGTATGCTTCTTGTCCGTCTCTAGCTTCATGAGTTTCAAAAGATTCTCTTTCTAAGTACAATTTTAATAATCGTCTGATTCTATCTTCATCATCGACGATAAGTATTTCGTTTGACATAGGTTCGTACCCTCCCACACTGCTAACTTTCAATTTCAACCATATTATATCATAGGTTGAGCTATAAAAGTGTTTATGAATGAAAAGTTTGTGAAAAAATTATCAATATCAAGTTTTTGTTAAAGTAAAGTCATAATTAATGTCCGTGTTCTGCAATTTGACGTATCGTTTTTACTTCGTGAGGTGTAAGTACGCGACCTTCACCTGCATTGAGTCCTTTTAGATTTAAAGGACCAAATTCTATGCGCTGTAATTTTGATACTTGATGACCAAAGTGTTCAAACATGCGTCTGACTTGTCTATTGCGACCTTCAGTTATTGTAATTTCAACAAGTGTAGTGTTTTTATCTTTATCTTGGTTTTTGACTTTAACTGTTGCAGGTTGTGTTTTTCCATCTTCTAAATTAATACCTTGTTCTAATGCTTTAACTTCTTCACGCATTAGATAACCTTTTAATTTAACTACATATTTCTTTTTGATTTTATAACGAGGGTGTGTCATTAAGTTAGTGAACTCACCATCATTGGTAAGTAAAAGTAACCCTGATGTATCATAATCTAAACGTCCGACTGGATAAATCCTTGTCTTAATTTGTTTAAAATAATCAGTAACGACCTTTCTACCTTTGTCATCTGATACGCTAGTGATAACTTGCGAAGGTTTATAGAAAAGAATATATAGTTTATCTTCTTGTTCTAATTTAATTCCTTCAACTTCTACTGTATCTGTCGGTTTTACTTTAGTACCTAATTCTGTTTCAATTTCACCATTTACTTTTACTTTACCTTCTGTAATTAATGTTTCAGCTTTACGTCTTGATGTATAACCACTATTTGCGATACGTTTTTGTAATCTTTCTGTTTCTTTATTCATTATTATCTCCTTTTTGATTTACTAAATTACTAAAGAAAGCTTCTATTTCTTCGTCTTCTTCATCAGTAGTTGGTAAATCATCTAATTGTTCAATACCAAATACATTTAAAAATAATGCTGTTGTATATAATTGTTGACTTCTGGAATCTTCCTCATCTTTAGCTTCAATTAAACCACGTGCTATTAGAGTTTTGACGGCTCCGTCAGAATTAATGCCTCTAATCATTTCGATATCACTTCGAGATAATGGCTGATTATATGCTATTATCGATAAAGCTTCCATTGCTGCTTGCGATAATTTCATTTTAGATTTTTGTTCTATTAACTTCTCAATGTATTCTGACGCGTCTTTTTTAGTTGTTAAGACATAATGTTCCCCATAATGTTGGATTTCTAAGCCACAAGCGTCATATTCTTTTATTAATGTGTGGAAACTATCTTGGTCAATGTCTAAAATTTCTAGAATTTGTTTTTCTTCAAGTCCTTCATCACCTGCAGTATAAAGTAATGCTTCCAGGATACCTTTATCGTTCAATGCCATAATTAACTCCTCTTAAAATATTAATATCGTCAAAGCTTTTTTGTTGTTCAATATTTACTATTCCAGATTTAGACATTTCTAGTATTGCAAGGAAATGAGTAACAACCATTTCCAATGGTTCAGTAAAATTGAATAAACTAAAAAAGTTGAATGATTCATGTTTTTGTAAACGTTGAGTTACTTGTGAAGTAGCTTGTTGAATTGTAAACGTTTCTTTTCGAATATCGACGGATTTAGGTGTTTGATATTCAACACGATTTTTCACCTTTTGGTAAGCTATGATTAACTCTGTTAAATCAATCGTATTATTAGGATCCCAAGTTTCATTTGATTCTAAGTGCGTTAAATCCGTTGGATGTTTAGAATAATACTTTTCTCTTTCCGCCCTTTTTTCGTTTAAGAGCACTGTGTATTCTTTATAGTTTTGATATTCAATTAATCTCTCAACCAAATTTTCGCGTGGATCATCATCTAAATCGTCAACTTCTTCTGAATGAGGCAATAACATTTTGCTTTTTATCATAAGTAATTCTGAAGCCATAACTAAATATTCACTTGCCACATTAATTTCTAATTGACTCATCGCATGTATATATTGCATATACTGTTCTGTTAAAGATTTCATTGGTATATCATAAATATCAATTTCAAATTTTTGAATAAGATGCAATAATAAATCTAAAGGACCATTAAAGGCATCGAGTTTTACTTCATACATTTTATCTACCTCATATTAGCAAGTTAAGTGCGTAATTCACTAAATTATTATAGCATGTTTATTATAAACATTTAAAATCGGAGCGATATTCATGTTGAAAAATGCACTAAAAGATTTTTATTTTCAATTTCATACAAAGCAACATTATTTTCTTTGTCACGATATTTTAGAAGAAGCTTGGAAAACTAACCCAAATTACAATAAGAATGATGCTGTTGTGAGTCTTATATTGATTGCAACTGGATCTTATCATTACCGTAGACAAAATTATGTAGGCGCCCACAAATCTTTTAATAAGGCATTAAAAGTTATTGAAAACTATGATTCAGCGATTAATATTGGACTAGATATACAACCGTATAAAAGTCTGCTAGTTGGATTAATTAAAGCTGCAAAAAAAGAGAAATCTTTTGAGCCAATTCATCTACCTTTAACAGATACAATGGAACAAATTGTATTAGAACAGTACCCGAATTATGTGCTGACATATTATAAAATTGAAGATGATTATATCATAGACCACCATTTAAAAAGGGATAGAACTGAAGTTGAAGCGGCAAGGAAACGTGCATTACAAGCGCGAAATAGATCAGTATAAACACTTTACTTACGTAGATGATTTGTTACATGCTATGGCATCAATAAAAAAACACAGTCCAGTTATTCAATCGAATAAACCAGTCTGTGTTTATGCTCTTGGATGAAATTCGTTATACATCTTACGAATTTGTGATTTCGAAACGTGTGTATACAATTGTGTTGTTGATATATCAGAATGACCGAGCATTTCTTGTACTGCACGTAAATCTGCTCCGTTTTCAAGTAAATGGGTAGCAAATGAATGTCTTAATGTATGTGGTGTTAAAGTTTTTAATATATTTGCTTTGATACCATTTTGTTTAATCATTTTCCATATCGCTTGTCTCGATAAAGGTTTGCCGTGCATGTTTAAAAATAGTGTATCAGTGACCGTATTTTTTAATAATTGTGGTCTTACCGTTTCTAAATAAGTGTTTAAGTATTCAATCACTGTATCGCCTAATGGCACAATTCTTTCTTTATTTCCTTTACCAAAAACACGTATAAAGCCCATAATTAAATTAACGTCTTCTAATTCAATCTGAATCAGTTCTGATACACGCATGCCGGTAGCGTAAAGTAATTCTAACATTGTGCGATCTCTATAGCCGTTGTTTTTGGATAAATCAGGTGTTTCTAATAGTCTCAGTACTTCATCTATTTCTAAAACATCTGGTAATTTACGATCATATTTAGGTGTTTCTATTAATACCGTTGGGTCTTTTGCTGCATATTTTTCTCTTAATGCAAACTGATGAAAACTACGAATGGTAGAAATGAAGCGAGCTAATGATTTTGAAGATGCGCCTTCATCATGTAAGTGACCCAAACATTCTTGAATAAGTTGTCTATCCACAAAATCAATATGACTAATTTTGTGTAATGTTAAAAATTCATCATATTTCTTTAAATCTCTTCGATATGCACCAATTGTATTTACACTTAACCCTTTTTCTAATTGTATAAATTTCAAATATTCATCTATAATATTTTTCACTGTACTACCTCTATTTCTGAAATAGTATTTTTAAATTTATTTCCCTTTTGCTTGGCATGACGCACAAATACCATGGAATGTTAAACGATGGTCTAATATTTTAAATTCAAATTCATTTTCAACTCTTTCCTCTACACGAGGTAATAAGTCTTCTTCGATTTCTTCTACTTTACCACATTCCATACAAACAAGATGGTGATGAAAATGTTTTGCTCCTTCTTTTCTCAAATCGAATCGAGCAACACCATCTCCGAAATTTATTTTATCTACCACTTTCAATTCTGCTAGCAATTCTAAAGTACGATATACAGTTGCAAGTCCAATTTCAGGTGCTTTGTCTTTAACTTTCAAATAAACATCTTCAGCACTTAAATGGTCTTTTTCATTTTCAATTAAAACTCTTAAAGTTGCTTCACGTTGTGGCGTCAATTTATAAGATGATTGCTGTAATTGTTGCTTCACGCGATTTAATCGTTCTTCCACGGAAGCCTCACTCCCCTACTAATAATTATAATCATTTTAATTTAGTTATGATATATATATATAAAATACCAATAATTGATAAAATTCGCAAGTATTCTCGCATCTTATTTATAATGATTATAATTAAGTATTAAATGTTGTAAAGCAATTATAGTTTTTGCATCTTCTATTTCTTTATTGTCTAACAACGTTTTTATTTCGTTCATATCATAATATGCTAATTCTAAAAATTCATCTTCATCTAATTGCATTTTACCTTTTGTTAAATTTTCAGCTATATAAATTGATAATTTCTCATTTGAGAAACCTGGAGAACCATACATTTCAGTTATATGTTCTAATTCATCAGCAATATAACCTGTTTCTTCTTCAAGTTCACGTTTGGCAGCTGAAATTCGTTCTTCACCTTGTTCCAATTTGCCTGCAGGAATTTCTAAAAGTGGTTTTTCACAAGCTTTACGAAATTGTTTCACTAATATCACTTTGTTTTCAGGTGTAATTGGACAAACTGCGACAGCACCATTGTGGTATATCAATTCACGTTTAGAAGTTTGTCCATCGGGTAGTTCAACATCGTGGACTTCTAAATCAATGATTGTCCCTTTATAAATAGAAGTACTATGTAAAGTCTTTTCAAATAGGTTCATAAATAATCACAGTCCTTTTAATTGATTTAAGATATTGTTAAGATGTACTCATTAGTTATTATGGGAATAGCGAATGAACATATACTTGTTTCATTATGCTATGTATAGATTTAATATTGAAAATCCATCTTACTTTATTACGTCTACGCCCTATTATTCAAGTGTATCGAAAGGAGATAAAACATGCAAAAAAATGTTTTGAAAAGCGGTATAGAAATTTCAGAGTTAGGTTTAGGTTGTATGAGTCTTGGAACAAGTAAGAAACAAGCAGAGCCTATCATTGAACGTGCAATTGAACATGGTATCACGTATTTTGATACAGCTGATATGTATGACAAAGGTGTAAACGAAACAATTGTTGGTGAGACTTTAAAAAAATATCAAAATAGAGATGATATCATTATTGGTACAAAAGTAGGAAATCGTTTAACAGAAGATGGTTCTACAACTTGGGATCCTTCTAAATCTTATATCAAAGAAGCAGTGAAAGGATCCTTGAAAAGACTCGGATTAGATCATTTAGATTTATATCAGTTACACGGTGGTACAATCGAGGATCCAATTGATGAAACAATTAGTGCTTTCGATGAATTAAAGAAAGAAGGTATTATCCGTGCTTATGGTATTTCTTCAATCAGACCTAACGTGATTGATTACTATTTAGAACATAGCGATATCGAAACGCTAATGTCTCAATTTAATTTAATTGATAACAGACCAGAGCAACTTTTAGATGATGTACATGCTAAAAAAGTTAAAGTACTAGCACGTGGTCCAGTATTTAAAGGGTTATTAACTGCTAAAAGTAACAATGTGTTAGATTCAAAATTTAGTGATGGTATTTTTGATTATACTTATCAAGAACTTGGAGAAACAATTGCATCAATTAAAGAAATTGAAAGTAATTTATCTGCACTTACTTTTAATTATTTAACTTCTCATGATGCATTAGGTTCTATCATTGTAGGTGCAAGTAGTACAGATCAGCTAGATGAAAATGTAAAAAATTATCAACGTTCAAAAGACATAAGTTTAGAAGCATTAAAAGCAGCGCAAGATCGAGTGAAAAATTTAGAATATACCCAACATTTAAAATAAATCTCTTTTCGTTGTCCTAAAACATGTATGTCTGAGCAAAGATAAAAATATAAATAACTTCTATCAAAGCAAAAACGTCAATTTCTCTTATGATTTTATAGAAATTGACGTTTTTATTTTTATAAAGCTTCTTAATCCATGACATTGCTGTCTTCTATTTTAATGCTTTAGTCAAAATGAATATTTCCAAACTTTGAAGAAGTGCTAACCTTTGTTCTTAAATAATGAAGTAAAGTTTTTTTCTATAAACCGTGGCATCAATTGATAAATTTTTAATAAATGGTGCATCCATCTAGGTTGATTGATTTCTAATTTTTTCTCAATTATACCATTGATAATTTGGTTTGCTAATTTTTCTGGGTCAAGCATCATGTCCCTGTATTTTTTGGCAAATTTCATAGATGGATCTGCTTTTTCATGAAATGGTGTCGCTATTGGCCCAGTATTAACAGTCATAATATGATAATTTGGTTTCTCGATACGCAGTGCATTTAACAATTGGTTAAAAGCTGCTTTACTTGCACCATAATGTGCAGCATAACCTTGACTTATAAAGGCAGCTTGGCTACCTATACCTACTATTATTGGATTTTTTGAGAATGCCGGTTGTAAAACTTTCATTAATATATTGAAATGGAGCACATTTAATTTATATGTTTCAAGCATTTCTACAAATGTATGGTCTTCAATAGATTTAAAATACCCAAGGCCAGAACTGTATATAAGTCCATCAATGGTTTGGTATTGAAAGTATTCCTTTAAATCAATGATTTCTTGTTGTGATTGTAAATCGCATTTAATGATATTTAGATGTTCCGTATCATATTGCGTTGCGAATTGTTTTAGTTTATCTGGATTTCGGGCAAGTACAGTAACATATGCTCTTTTAGATAATAATGCTTTTAATATAGCTTTACCTAATCCACTTGTACCACCAGTTAACACAAAATGTTTACCTATCATAGTAAATTCTCCTTGCTTTAAATTCATAGTTTAAGTATATGAGTGTAAACGATATTTTGCCACAGGTCTTTAAAAATTCTTAGCCATAATTTAAATCTATGTTAGTATGGAAACATAAAAAGCAAAGAGGAAGTGAAGTCTTCACATGAAACTAGTATTTTATGGTGCCGGAAATATGGCGCATGCAATTTTTACAGGTATTGTTAGTTCTAAAGTGATTGATTCTAATAATATTTATTTAACGAATCGTTCAAATGAAGTTGCATTAAAAGAATATGCTGACGAGTTAGGTGTTAATTATAGCTATGATGATGCAGCATTGTTAAAAGATGCAGATTATGTATTCTTAGGAACGAAACCATATGATTTTGATGATTTAGCAGAGCGTATTAAGCCATATATTGCAGAAAAAAATAAATTCATTTCTATTATGGCTGGTTTACCGATAAACTATATTCGTGAAAAATTGGCTTCTAACAACCCAATTGCACGTATCATGCCAAACACAAATGCCCATGTTGGACATTCAGTTACTGGTATTAGCTTTTCTAATAATTTTGGCGCTAAGTCAAAAGAAGAAGTTGATAATTTAATAAACGCATTTGGATCTGCGATAGAAGTTTCAGAAGATAATTTGCATCAAGTTACAGCAATTACTGGAAGCGGTCCAGCTTTTTTATACCATGTCTTTGAGCAATATGTCACAGCGGGTACACGTTTGGGTTTGGAAAAATCACAGGTAGAAGAATCAATTCGTAATTTAATCATAGGGACGAGCAAAATGATAGAACGCTCAGAATTGAGTATGGAACAGTTAAGAAAAAATATTACTTCTAAAGGTGGTACAACACAAGCAGGCCTTAATGCACTTGCAGATCATGATATAGAAGCTATTTTCGAAGATTGTTTACGTTCTGCAGTAAATAGAAGTATTGAATTATCTAACCAAGACAATGATTAAAATTTAAAAAGCTTAAATTATTATAAAAAGTGGGACAGTAATCTAAATTGTAAAATACTACAATTTTTAGAAAACTGCCCCACTTTTCATTTATTAAAATTGCCAAGAATCAAAATCACTGACAAAACTAAATGGTGGTGTATTACTCAAAGCTTTAAGCGATTTACTAATATCGCACACCTCTTCTTTAGTATAACGATTGCTGATATGTGTTATTAAACTATAGTCAACATTTGCTTCTCTCATCAATTCAAAAACGTCATCAATATGGCTATGGTGATAGCTATTAGCTAATGATTTATCTCCTTCTATATATGTACTTTCATGTACCATGATATTTGCATCACGTGCAATTATCATTTCATTTTTACAAGGCATAGTATCTCCAAAAATTGCTACGACTGGGCCTTTAATTGCTTCATCTTTAAAATCTTTAGAGTTATAAATCTCACCTTTGTATTCAAATGTTTCATTGTTTTTTACATCTTGATATTTAGGTCCTGGTTCTAAACCAATGTTTCTGAGCGCTTCAACATTGATTTTACCAGATTTATATGGCGCTTCTACCCTATATCCAAAAGAAGGAATACCATGATTTAACATATGTGCTTCAACATTAAATCCATTGTGATGATAAGAAAGTTGTTCCTCTATTTCAATATAAGTGATTGGATAATTTAATTTTGATTCTGATAAAGTTAAAGTAGTTTCTATATATGATTTAATACCTTTTGGACCAATAATAGTAAGAGGCTTATCTTCGCCCCCTTGAAAAGATCGACTTGTGAGTAACCCAGGTAAACCAAATATATGATCACCATGCATATGCGTAATAAAAATGTGATCTACTTTTCCTAATTTGATTGAATGGTGTAATATTTGATGCTGTGTGCCTTCACCAACATCAAAAAGCCAAATGCTATTGGAGTATGGTTCCAAATTTAATGCAATCGCTTGGGTATTTCTTTCTTTAGTTGGCAGACCAGCACTTGTCCCAAAAAACGTAATTTCCATGCATATGCCTCCTCTTCTTGTTCATATTTTATCATATAAAAGTATTAAAAATATAATAAAATATGATATTACAAGCAAAATTGTGGGAAGATACTGGTGTATTGGTCTATAATAAATACAGATTTAATAAAGAATTGAGGTTTTGATCTTGAATACTAGAAATAAAGATATCCCATGCTTAATTACAATTTTTGGAGCAACTGGTGATCTTAGTCACAGAAAATTATTTCCATCATTATTCCATTTATACCAACAAGAAAATTTGAATGAGCACATTGCAATCGTTGGAATTGGTAGAAGAGACTTAACAAACGATGATTTCCGTAGTCAAGTGAAGTCGTCAATTCAAGAACACGTTAAAGATACTAAACACCTAGATAAGTTTATGGAACACGTATTTTATCACAAACACGATGTAAGTGACGAAGCAAGTTATCAATCACTATTAGAATTCAGTAATAAATTAGATCACGATTTCCAATTACAAGGTAATAGACTCTTTTATTTAGCTATGGCTCCAAATTTCTTTGGTGTTATATCTGATTATTTAAAATCTTCTGGATTAACAGATACAACTGGTTTCAAACGTTTAGTTATTGAAAAACCATTTGGTTCAGATTTAGAATCTGCTGAAAAATTAAATGAACAACTACGTCGTTCATTTAAGGAAGAAGAAATTTACCGTATTGACCACTATCTTGGTAAAGATATGGTGCAAAATATTGAAGTACTTCGTTTTGCTAATGCAATGTTTGAACCATTATGGAATAACAAATATATTTCAAACATTCAAGTTACTTCTTCGGAAGTACTTGGAGTTGAAGACAGAGGTGGCTACTACGAATCTAGTGGTGCATTAAAAGATATGGTCCAAAACCATATGCTGCAAATGGTTGCTTTGCTAGCAATGGAAGCACCTATAAGTTTAAATAGTGAAGATATCAGAGCAGAAAAAGTTAAGGCTTTAAAATCATTACGCAAACTAGAACCTGAAGAAGTTCGTCAAAACTTTGTTCGTGGTCAATATGATGAAGGCATCATAGAAGGACAGCAAGTTAAAAGATATAGAGATGAGGATCGTGTTGCAGAAGATTCTACAACGCCAACTTTTGTTTCTGGTAAACTAACCATTGATAATTTTAGATGGGCTGGCGTACCGTTCTACATAAGAACTGGTAAACGAATGAAGAGTAAAACGATACAAGTAGTCGTCGAATTCAAAGAAGTTCCAATGAATTTATACTATAAAACAGATAAAAAACTAGATTCCAACCTATTAGTTATTAATATTCAACCAAATGAAGGTGTTTCTTTACACTTAAATGCTAAAAAGAATGTACAAGGCATTGAAACTGAGCCAGTTCAACTATCATACGCAATGAGTGCACAAGATAAAATGAACACAGTGGATGCTTATGAAAATTTATTATTTGACTGTTTAAATGGAGATGCAACTAACTTTACGCATTGGGAAGAATTAAAATCAACTTGGAAATTTGTTGATGCAATACAAGAAGAGTGGAACCAAAATGAACCAGAATTCCCTAATTATACAGCTGGAACAAATGGTCCATTAGCGAGTGATTTACTATTGAGTAGAGATGGCTTCCACTGGTGGGACGATATCCATTAATC
The DNA here is from genome assembly GCF_017893435.1 of Staphylococcus sp. GDB9P120P. NCBI lineage: Bacteria > Bacillati > Bacillota > Bacilli > Caryophanales > Staphylococcaceae > Staphylococcus > Staphylococcus sp. GDB9P120P. The sequence goes on along the minus strand of NZ_JAESNB010000008.1, from coordinate 333,521 downwards.
AACTTTTTAAAAATAAGGCAATGATACAAGTTTCAATCTGAGCTTGTGTTGTTGCTTTTTTATTATACCTTATTTGTGTTATGATTTAGACTATTGATTAAATCATTCATATACAATTTTAGGATGTTTACATTTTACCCTATTTAATATTTTTGAGATGTAAGTCACATGAAAATGATGTAAAATAGAATTAATCAACAATGATTCATAACATTATGTATAGAAAAGTAACGAGGTACATAATCATTTGTATTTCGTTATAATTTAGGAGTGAAAGTTTTGGACGTTATCAAGCAAATCCAACAGGCAATTGTATATATTGAAGATCATTTGCTAGAGCCTCTACATTTGCAAGCACTTAGTGATTACGTTGGTCTTTCACCATTTCATATTGATCAATCATTTAAAATGATTGTAGGTCAATCACCAACAGAATATGCAAGGTCAAGAAGGTTGACTTTAGCAGCACAAGACATTTTAAGTGGTTCAGCTCGCTTGGTAGATGTTGCAAAAAAGTATAGTTATAAAGACGCTAATGATTTTGCTAATGATTTTAGTGATTTTCATGGTGTTTCTCCTATTCAAGTCAATACAAAACGAGACGAATTAAAATTGCAATCAAGGCTTTATATTAAACTTACTACTACAGAACGTGCCCCTTATGCGTACCGTTTGGAAGATACACAAGGTTTGTCTTTAGTAGGTTATGCTAAGTTCTTAAATTCAGAAGAAATTGATAACCCTTTTAAAGTGCCTGATTTTTTAGAGGATTTATTAATTGACGATAAAATTAAAGAATTACAACGATATAATGATACGAGTCCACATGAACTCTTTGTGGTTAATTGTCCGCTTGATAATGGAATGGAAATTTTTGTTGGCGTACCGAGTGAAAGATATCCTGCGCACCTTGAAAGTCGTTTCTTACCTGAAAGACAATATGCTAAATTTAATTTACAAGGTGAGATGGATTATGTAGTCAATGAAGCGTGGTATTATATAGAGACTAGCCTTCAAATGACTTTACCCTATGAACATAATAGTTTGTACGTTGAAGTTTATCCATTTGACATTTCATTCGATGATCCATTCACTAAAGTTCAATTATGGATGCCTGTTGATCAAGAACAATATGACATATTAGAATAAAACCATAAAAATACGCTTAAACAATATATAGCGAGCAAGCAAACATATTTTTATATAAGTTGCTTACTCGCTATATTTTTGTTAGTTAATCATTATCTTAATTGCTAGATAATTGTTTCTAAAGTTTAATTACAAATGCTTCGTATGGTTGTATATTTTCAAAATCAATCGTGTTATTTTTGTAGTTATGTAGTAATATGTTTTCTTCTAGGAAGCTTGCATCAAAGGATAATGCAGCTTTTTTATTTGTTAAATTACCAACAATTAGTACATATTGCTCATTTAATTCTCGTGTATATGCAAATATTTGGTTATTTTTTGAATCAACCAAATTAAATTCACCATATGTAAAAACATCATGAGATTTTTTTAACTTTATTAAAGCTTTATAGAAATTTAATATTGAATCTGGATCTTTTTGTTGATGTGCAACATTAATGTTTTTGTAGTTTGGATTTACAGGAAACCAAGGCGTTACATCTGAAAATCCTGCAAAGTAAGAACTATTCCACTGCATAGGCGTTCTAGAATTATCTCTATTTTCTTTTTTATGCTTATCTAATAGTTTTGAGACATCGCCACCTTGTTGTTTGACAATTTCGTATTCATTGACCACTGCAACATCATTAAAGGTTTCAATATCATCAAATGGATAATTGGTCATACCAATTTCTTGACCTTGATAGATAAATGGTGTGCCTTGCTGCAAAAAATATACGACTGCATGACTTGTAGCAGATTCAAACCAATAATGAGTATCATCACCCCAAGTTGATACACGTCTTGGCTGATCGTGATTTTCAATAAACAATGCATTCCATCCAACATTTTCAAGTTTCTTTTGCCATTCATTGAGTACATTTTTATATGCATTGACGTCAAATTTAACATCGCCTGAATTCCACAAGCTTAAATGTTCAAACTGAAAAATCATATTGAATTTGCCAGTTGTCTCACCTACCCAAGGTTCAGCGTTTTCTGGACTAACACCATTTGCTTCTCCTACGGTCATAATATCATAATGACTTAAAGATTTATCTTTCATTTCTTGTAACCAAGTTTGTATGCCAGGCTGATTCATATCTACTTCAAAAGCCGGCGCATAAACTTTTCCTTCTGGTAGTTTTAAGTCACCAGCTTCAAATGTTTTTTTAATATGTGTTATAGCATCTACTCTAAAACCATCTATACCTTTATTAAACCACCAATTCATCATTTCAAAAATAGCATTTCTGACTTCTTGGTTTTCCCAGTTTAAATCTGGTTGCTTTTTACTGAATAAATGAAAATAATATTGACCTGTTTGTTCATCAAATTCCCATGTAGATCCATTAAATATACTTTCCCAATTATTTGGCTCCGATCCATCTGGTTTCGGATCTCTCCATATATACCAGTCACGTTTAGGGTTATCTTTACTTGATTTTGATTCTATAAACCATTGATGTTCGTCTGATGTATGATTAACGACTAAATCTAATATTAACTTCATATCTCTTTGGTGTACTTCATCTAATAATTGATCAAAATCGTCCATTGTTCCAAACTCATCCATGATATCTTTATAGTCACTTATATCATAGCCATTATCATCATTTGGCGATTTATACATTGGGCTAAGCCAAATAACATCAATTCCTAAATCATCTAAGTAATCTAACTTTTCTATCACACCTTTTAAATCTCCGATACCGTCGCTATTAGTATCATTAAAGCTTCTTGGATAAACTTGATAAGCGATTGCTTCTTTCCACCATTCCCTTTTCATATATATCCCCCTTTAAAGTTATTGAATTTGTTAAATCCTATCAATATTTATATCTAAAATTTTAACTATGAACAATCATGTCATATAAATATAGCATGAAAAATAGTATCAATGTTTAAACTGTCATAGGTTAATACAATATTAAATATAATAGACTTAATCACATATATTAATAGATTAATTAATGTACGTATAAAAGTCAAAATTTTAGCGCAATCGCTTACAAATGACTATATTTATTATTTTTGAAAAAGCATATAGATAATTGATAAAACAATATAATGTTAAAAAATTAGTAACTTATATTAATAATTATTACTCGAAAGCAAGTGAAATGGGAGAAACAACAATCTCATGTTTAAAATATTAAGATAACTTTATGAAAATGCTTTCTATTTTGACTATGCATGCTTGCCTCGGGATATGATTTACATAATCCGAGTCTGTAGTATCTATCTCTTAACACACCACTACGCGTCAGTAGGTTACAAAACGTAGAAATTATTATGTATTTATGATACGAGAAAAAACACTTCCGTATAAATTCATTTTTTATTATGAATTCAACGAAAGTGTTTTAATTTCACTCCATTATTTGAAGTTATTATATAATTATTCTAATGAAATTATATAATTTAAAGTCTGAATTGTGTATATCTCTGACAATTTTTAGGTCTTCTAAGTTAGTTATTCAAAACTGACCATTATAATATATCTAAATTATTCTTCAATCCATTGTGTATGGAAAATACCAGAACGATCTTTACGTTCATAAGTATGTGCACCAAAGTAATCACGTTGTGCTTGGATTAAGTTTGCTGGTAGATTTTCTGAACGATAACTATCATAGTAGTTAATACTTGCAGAAAAACCTGGTGTCGGAACGCCATTTTGTACGCCTGTTGCAACAACGTCACGTAAAGCTTCTTGATAATTCGTAACGATATCTTTGAAATAAGGATCTAATAGTAAGTTTTGTAGATCGCTATCATTATCGTATGCTTCTTTAATTTTTTGTAAAAATTGAGCACGGATAATGCAACCTTCACGCCATATCATAGCAAGTTCACCAAGTTGAAGGTTCCATGCATTGTCTTCACTAGCTTTTCTCATTTGAGCAAAACCTTGTGCATAAGAACAAATTTTACTCATGTAAAGTGCTTTACGGATTTTTTCAAGGAATGCTTCCTTATCACCTTCAAATTTTGCATTTGGTCCATTTAATTGTTTTGAAGCATTTACACGTTCTTCTTTAATTGAAGAAATAAAACGAGCAAATACTGACTCAGTGATAATTGTTAAAGGTATTCCTAATTCTAAAGCATTTATAGATGTCCATTTACCAGTACCTTTTTGGCCAGCTGTATCTAATATTTGTTCAACTAATGGACCATTCGTTTCATCATCTAATTTATTGAAAATATCACCAGTAATTTCTATTAAATAACTTGATAATTCACCAGCATTCCAATCTTTAAATGTTTGAGCAATATCTTTATGTGACATACCTAGCAAGTCTTTCATCATTGCATAACTTTCTGCAATTAATTGCATGTCAGCATATTCTATACCATTATGAACCATTTTAACGTAATGACCAGCACCATTTGGACCAATATAAGCTACACATGGTGCACCATCTTTTGCTTTTGCTGATATAGCTTCTAATATATGACTCACTTTATTAAAAGCTGCTTCTTGTCCGCCGGGCATAAGTGAAGGTCCAGTCAATGCACCAACTTCACCGCCAGATACACCCATACCAATAAAGTTAACACCACTTTCAGCTAAAGCTTTGTTTCGTCTGATTGTATCTTGATAATTTGTATTACCGCCATCAATTAAAATATCGTCATCATCTAATAATGGTAATAGAGTATCAATTGTTGCGTCTGTCGCTGTACCAGCTTTTACCATTAATAAAATTTTACGGGGTTTTTCTAAGGAATTTACAAATTCTTCCATTGAATATGTTGGATGTATGTTTTTTCCTTCAGATTCTTTTACCATTTCATCTGTTTTTTCTGAAGAACGGTTAAAAACTGATACGCTGTATCCGCGTGATTCAATATTCCAAGCAAGGTTTTTACCCATTACGGCTAAACCTACTACACCTATTTGTTGTGTCATTTAACTAACCTCTCTTATTAAAGTTTTCTAGTACATTGTATCACAAAGGTATCTTTAGATTCACTTAATCAGTTTATAGATTGTTTAATAACCACATCGTTGATACCTAAAAGTTGATTAGCTAACTGATTTAAAGATTTAATTGATATTCTTTCTTCTGTAGTGTGAATGTTTTCATAACCGACACCTAAAATGACTGTAGGTATACCAAGTTGATTGATTATATTACCATCTGATCCGCCACCAGCAATGACGGTATTTGCTTCTAAACCTAAAGATAAAGCGCTAGATTTTGCTATAGAAGTAACCGTTGCATCATCAGAAATTTTAAATCCTGGATAACTTTTGATGATTTCTACTTCTGCATGACAATGGTACTTTTTTGCAGTTGTTTCAAATACAGATTTCATATGATTCACTTGTTTGATAATACTTTCATCTGAATGCGAACGTGCTTCTGCATTTAATGTTACTTTTTCAGCCACAATATTGGTAGCTGATCCACCTTCAAAGCGACCGATATTAGCTGTAGTATATTCATCTATTCGACCTAAGTTCATCTCACTAATTGCTTTTGCTGCTACATTAATTGCGCTAATCCCATGGTTAGGCGTACTGGCGTGTGCTGTTTTTCCAAATATTGTGGCATTCAGTTTCATTTGTGTTGGCGCACCTACTACTGTTGTACCGACTGGAACACTTGCATCAATCGCAAAGCCATAATTTGCATCTAGTAAAGTTTTATCTATAGCTTTCGCACCCTCTAAACCTATTTCTTCTCCTACAGTTAAAATAAATTGTATTTGACCATGAGGCAAATTTTGTTCGTTAATGACACGGATAAATTCTATAATAGCTGCTAAACCTGCTTTATCATCTGCGCCTAAAATTGTAGTTCCATCTGAGTATATGTATCCATCTTCTTTTACAGTTGGTACAATTTTTTGACCTGGTACAACTGTATCCATGTGACTTGTAAAATATATTTTCTCAAGATGCTCAAAATTTGGAGTAGCCTTTAATGTGCATATTAAATTATTAGCACCTAATGCTTCATTTTGAATACTCGCTTTGTCTTCACTGATATCTATATTTTGTTGCTCCATCAATTTTTTTAAATGGTTTTGTATAGTTTGTTCATTTCCACTTTCTGAATCAATTTGAACGAGTGTTAAAAATGTCTCTAATAGACGTTTTTCATTTATCATATTTATCCCCTTTTCTATAATCACAATTTATTTTAGTTTACATAAGTTTAAAGTTTAGTAAAACAAATATGTTTATACGTGTTAGACTTGTTATGTTATAATATACATTGATAAAATAAAGATACTTAAAATTATTGTGGATGCTTCAAAGTACAATAATGATTAATAAAACGCATTGGATATATTATGGAGGAATAAAGATTGAATAACAATAAAGTGCTTAGATTTATAATTGTAGTTATGTTGGTAGCAGTAGTACTTGCATTAATCTTGACAAGTATAGTTCCTTTAACGAATTAAAATCAAAGCTTAACTTTTAAAAATTTTTTCTATCGGATTGAGACATAAATCCGTTAAAAATAGCACTTAGATGATTTAATTCATTTCATCTGAGTGCTTCTTTTTTATTCCATACTTCGTATTGTAGGCTCACTTTCTTAGGCGACAGCTTTAGCTTGTAGTCTTCAGCTTGTCCTGTTCCCTCAAGCGTCTCGCCAAAATACGTCGCATTTATATGTGTTTGTCACGACATGTTAATGAAATCGTTGAAACTATCCCTGCAAATGTATTCGATGTATTCAAATATCATCGTGGTAATACATCATATCATCAACCGTAATCAAAACAATAATGAAAAAGACAATTTCTATGTTATTTTAATAGAAATTGTCTTTTTTCACTAGTCCAAGAACTTTATATCACAAGCTCTTTTTCTGTACAATTTTAATTAAAATGGCCTAGGTATAAAGAAAATAGATGTCATTCTCTTAACTAGGCCAAGGTGATTATTATTTATGCTTTCTATGAAAAAATTGTTGATTTTGTATCTTTATGTAATTTTAAGGATCCAAATTGTGATTTAACTTCTAAATATTCTTCTAATTCATTGAGTAGTTGTTTAATACTTGCTCTAGTTCTAAATGAAGCATGTGTTTTTGGTAACTCTAATTGTTCTAACTCTATTTTAATTTCATAGAGAGAATGCAATCGTAACACTGTATAGTCATTACTATTTACGTTATGAGCCACTTCCAAAAATAAACTGCTGATTTTAGTTAACAGCATATCTTTCGTTTCAATGTTTTGTATCATTTTAGACATTCTTTCAAGTAGTTCTAACTGCTCTTCTCTCATATCAAAATAATGATAGTAAGAATTTTCATTACGTACGAAATGATTTTTAACATCTCTAAATGCAATTGATTTTGCCTTTTGAATCGTAAGTTGTAACTGGTTGAAAGAAATATTTAATGAAGCATTGGGTTCTTTACAATTATTACTAAATGTTTCAAAAATTGTTGTAAATTGATTTTCTATTTCTTCTTTATATTGTTTAAGTTTAAAGTCTAGGCTAGGCATGATTAAATTCATTATGAATGCAATACCAAGGCCCACAATTAATAATAAAATTTCATTGATAAACAAGTGCATGTCAATCACTTCAGCATTAAATACATGCAGCAAAATGACACAACTTGTAACTACGCCTTCCTGTACTTTGAATACAACAGTGAGCGGTATAAAAAATAATACGATTAGACCTAAAATAATAGCATTTTGACCGAAGTAACTGAAAGCTATTGACCCTATTATAAGGATTAATATACAAGATACAAATCTTGATATAATCGCTTGAAGTGAATGCACTTTGGTATGTTTAATACAAAGCACTACTAAAATGGCACTAGAAGCAAAATTATCTAATCCCATTAATTTAGCAATGATAATTCCTAGTGCCATACCTACAGCAGTTTTAATTGTTCTGAATCCGATTCGATATGGATTTAATCGCATCATCGGTGTCAACCTCTATCTTTCATCACAATAAGTATCAAATAAATTTTGTAATTGATTAATAACGTCCATCACATCATGGCCTTCGATTTGATGACGTTCTATCATTTGTGTGATTTCACCATTTTTTATTAATGCAAATGATGGGCTTGATGGTGCGTATCCTTTAAAATAATCTCTTGCTTGTTGTGTAGCTTCTTTGTCTTGTCCAGCAAACACTGTCACTAGTCTGTCTGGTAATTTATCATAATGTAAAGCGTGCGTAGCTGCTGGTCTAGCAATCCCACCAGCACAACCACAAACTGAATTAACCATAACAAGTGATGTACCTTCTTGACTTAACACTTTATCAACTTCATCTGCTGTTGTTAATTGTTCATAACCCGCTTCCTCAATTTCATTTCTTGCTTGGCTTACTACATCATTCATATATAAATCAAAATTTAAATCCATATTCAAATCACCTTTCATTATCAATTTATTAATTTCATTTTACTAATATATAGACAATAGTTCAACATGTGTGTTTAATGAGAAAGTAAGTTCGCTTTTCGTGAAATGCTTGAACAATAGTTATTTAAAAAAATAAGTTAGAAATCAAAATAATCAAATTTGATTTCTAACTTACCATTTTCATATAAATTACCATTTGTTTATACTATAAAAACTAGTAAATACTTGTATTTTCTATAGAGTATTGCTCAATTCTTGTCTTAACGAAATTCATAAATCTACCTGCTTGCAAACCATCTAATATACGATGATCAATAGAAATACATAGATTAACCATGTGTCTAATAGCTATCATATCATCAATAACAACGGGCTTTTTGATGATGGATTCAATTTGCAGTATAGCGGCTTCTGGGTGATTGATAATACCCATAGATGATACTGAGCCAAATGTACCAGTATTATTGACCGTAAATGTACCACCTTGCATATCTTCAGATTTTAATTTTTTATTACGTGCTTTTTGTGCTAAATCATTTATTTCTCTAGCAATGCCTTTTAAGGATTTTTCATCTGCATTTTTGATTACAGGAACATATAATTTTTCTTCATCAGCTACTGCAATTGAAATGTTGACATCTTTATGCATAACTATTTCGGAATTTTGCCAACTACTATTGAGTAAAGGATATGCTTTTAATCCTTCTGCAACCGCCTTTACAAAGAACGCAAAATAAGTAAGGTTATAACCTTCATTTTCTTTGAAACTATTTTTATGATAATTTCTTGTTTTAACTAAGTTTGTAGCATCTGCCTCAACCATCATCCAAGCATGTGGGATTTCATTAACACTGTTCACCATATTTTCAGCTATTTGTTTGCGAACACCATTTACTGGAATTGCAGAGCCAGGAGATGGTTCGTTATATTGAACTTGCTTATTGACTTTAGGAGAGTCTTTAGGAGCGATGATTTCTGAACCTAATTTATTAGTACCTTCTTTGATTACTTTCTCTATATCTTTTTTGGTTACTCTACCTTCAAAGCCAGTCCCTTTGACTTGTGAAAGGTCGATTTGATGTTCAGACGCAAGTTTAAATACTACCGGTGAAAAGCGTCCGTTATTTTTCGGAAGATTATCTGACGCATCAGTCGTGCTATCATTTACATTAGAGGAATCAACCATAGTTTGTGTTGATTCTGATGTATATTCATCTTGTTCATTTGTAGTATTATTATCGGTATTTTCATTGGATACTTCTTCCTCAGTATCTAAATAACAAATTACTTCACCAACTTCTACTGTTGTACCTTCCTCCACAATAATTTCGCGGATTGTACCAGCGTATGATGAAGGCACTTCTGCAGTTACTTTATCCGTAATAACCTCACAAAGTGGGTCATACTCTTCTACTTTATCGCCTACTGAAACGAGCCATTGTTCTATTGTGCCCTCATGCACACTTTCTCCGAGTTTAGGCATTTTTATTTCCATCATTGTGCCTCCTTAAAATTCTGCGAGTTCACGCATTTTAATTTTTATCTTATCTGGATTAATCATAAACTCATCTTCGAGTGTTGGTGCAAATGGCATTGAAGGAACATCTGGTCCAGCAAGTCTCATTATCGGTGCATCTAAATCAAACAGACAATTTTCAGCAATAATTGCAGCAACTTCAGATATGATACTACCTTCTAGGTTATCTTCAGTGACCAATAAAACCTTACCTGTTAATTTAGCTCTCTCAATAATCGTTTCTTTATCTAAAGGATAGACTGTGCGTAAATCAACTACTTCAACATTTATATCATCTTCAGCAAGCATATCAGCTGCTTGAATACAGTAATTGACACAAAGACCATAAGTAAATACAGTAATATCGTCGCCTTCACGCTTAACATCAGCTTTACCAATTGGCACTGTATAATACGATTCTGGCACTTCTTCTTTAAGTAAGCGATAAGCTTTTTTATGTTCGAAATATAATACTGGGTCATTTGATTCGATTGATGCTAATAATAAGCCTTTCGCATCATATGGTGTGGACGGAATAACAATTGTGAGCCCCGGCGTAGAAGCAAAAATGGATTCAACACTTTGTGAATGATAAAGTGCACCATGTATGCCTCCACCAAATGGAGAACGAATAGTAATAGGACAATGCCAATCATTATTAGAGCGGTATCTCATTTTTGCTGCTTCACTCATAATTTGATTCGTTGCAGGTAAAATATATTCAGCAAATTGAATTTCTGCAACTGGTCGTTTACCTAACATAGCAGCACCAATACTAGTACCCACAATATTCGATTCTGCAAGTGGTGTATCTAACACTCTTGCTTCTCCATATTTTTGCTGTAAACCTAATGTGACACCAAACACGCCACCTTTTTTACCAACATCCTCACCTAATACAAAAACGTCATTGTCTTTTTCCATTGCTTGATCTAGGCCTTGATGAATTGCTTCTAAATAAGATAATTTAGCCATTATTTAAGCTCCCTTCTTCGTAGACATATGTGTAAGTTTCTTCTGGTGATGGATAAGGAGCTTTTTCAGCTTCTTTTGTTGCTTGATTTACAATCTCTTTATGTTCTTTTTCTATTTCATCCAACCATTGTTCATCAATGATACCTTCTTCTAATAAAAAAGATTTGAATTTTAGGTTGCAGTCTAATGATTTTAACCCATCACGTTCTTCTTGTGTACGATACTTGTCATCATCATCTGATGAGTGTGCAGTCATTCTTGTACACATTGCTTCGATTAATGTCGATCCCTCTCCATTCAATGCGCGTTCTCGTGCTTCTTTCATTACTTTATACATTGCTATTGGATCATTACCATCGACATGCTCGCCATGCATACCATAACCAATAGCGCGATCAGATAATTTTTCTGCACCATATTGTAGCGTGTCGGGTACTGAAATTGCATATTTGTTGTTTTCAATCACGCAAATAAATGGAAGATTGTGAACACCAGCAAAATTGAGACCTTCATGAAAATCACCTTGGTTTGAACTACCTTCTCCCACAGTTGCCATAGCAATATTAGGCTTATTATCCATCTTTAATGCTAATGCAGCACCTACAGCGTGTAATATTTGTGTGCCAACAGGAGAACTTTGTGATAATATACCTTTTTCTCTTTTTCCAAAATGAGAAGGCATCTGTTTCCCACCGGAATTTATATCATCACGTTTACCGAATGCAGCTAGCATTGAGTCTAATGCTGTCATACCCATATAAGTTACAAACGCTAAATCTCTATAATAAGGTGAAGATATGTCTCCCTCATGCATAGCATATGCCATACCTATTTGTGTCGCCTCTTGCCCCTGGCAGCTTATGACAAATGGGATTTTCCCAGCACGGTTTAAAAGCCACATGCGCTCATCTATTTTACGACCTAAGTCCATCCATTTATACATGGTTTGTAAGTCAGACGCTTCAAGTCCAACTGATTTATAATCAAACATCTTATTTCCTCCTTATTTAAACATGAATCGATCTGTTTTCAACTTTTAAGCCTAACTCCATTAACACTTCAGACAGCGATGGATGAGCATGAGTAGTTAATCCAAGTTCTAGAGTGGAGCCATTCATAAATTGCATTAATGATACTTCATTAATTAATTCTGTTACATGTGGACCAATCATATTAAGTCCAAGTACAGTATCATTATCCTGATCGATTATGATTTCACAAAAGCCATTTTGATTTGTAACATTTTCTATAACAGCTTTGCCGATTGCTTTAAACGGAACTTTAAAGGCTTTTGCATTAAGCTTATTAGATTTTGCTTGTTCTAAATTTTGCCCAATACTTGCAACTTCAGGTTGCGTATAAACACATTTTGGCATTTTATCATAGTCAACTGATATTGGTGAAGCATCAAACATATGGTCAATTGCTGTTATGCCTTCTTTGGATCCTACATGTGCGAGTTGTAATTTACCGATACAATCACCTGCAGCATATATATGTTTGTCTTCAGTTTGTTGATATTCATTTACAATTATATGATTGGCATCTGATAATTTTATTTTTGTATTATTTAAGCCAATATCATCCGTATTGGGCTTTCTACCAATTGCGACTAAGCATTTTTCAAAATGAGTCGTTTCATCATTCAATAAAATATTGATACCAGAGTCTTCAATTGAAACTTGTTCTTTTGATAGTTGTGTATTTTCATAAAATTTCACACCACGTTGTATTAAATCATTTTTTAATGTATTTGCGATGGATTTACTTTCAGTCGGTAAGATTCGTTTACCTGCTTCTATGACAACTACTTCAACCCCAAAATCCGTCATTAAAGATGCGAATTCTAAACCTATGACACCTCCACCAATGATCGCAAGTGATTGGGGTAATTTATCTAGTTTTAATATATCGTCACTGGATAGCACAGTGTTTCCATCAAATGGTAAAAAGGGTAAAGGCATTGGAGATGAACCGGTACAGATTAATACATTATTATTTGGAATTAATTCTGATTCACCATTTTCGTATTCTACTGAAATAGTACCGCTTTGAGGTGAGAAAATAGATGGACCTAATATTCGTCCCACCCCATTAAATACATCAATTTTATTATGATTCATAAGTTGTTCAACACCTTTGAACATTTGTTGGACAACTTCATTTTTACGTGCTTGAATTCGTGAAAAATTTAATTTAAATGCATCTACATCTACACCAAATCCACTCGAATTTGCTACTGTTCTTAATACATCAGCTGATTTCAAAAGTGCTTTTGTTGGTATGCATCCTTTATGTAAACATGTGCCGCCTAAAAGTGACTTTTCTACAAGTGCAACTTTTTTCCCTAATTGAGATGCTCTAATTGCTGACACATACCCAGCAGTGCCCCCACCTAAAATTACTAAATCATATTTTTCGTCTGCCATATTTTTACTCCTAACTGTAATCTTAGTACTATGTCAATAATCATATTTAAACAAAAAATTTAGCAAAGTAATTGAAAATCAATATACAATATAAAAATCAAATTCATAACAAATTTTAATTTTTTATTAAACTAAATTGTTTGATATTAATTATTTTAAACATGCGAATAAAATCACCTTTGAGTTTTAAAAGTGATTTCAATGCGTGTTTTTAAAATTTCTAAAATCCTTTATTTTTCAAATGCTTTAATTTTATATTTTAAAAGAATTGTCTAGATAATGAAATATTGATGGTTACTATGATTACAATAAGTCTTTTATAGAAAAATCGTATGCTTCATACTTTATTTAAATACAAGCGCAAAAGAAATAGTTTTCTATTAATTTATATCCTTTACTATCTTACATCAAAATTCAATATTATAAAATTAATAACCTAAATAATAGTGTAAAAATTCAAATATAATTAGAAGTTAAATTTATTTTGTGATTTCAAAGCAAGTAATAAAGAGTTTAATTTATTTTGTTTACTTTCTGTCCTAGATGTGAAAACAATAGGGAATTTTGCTCCGAGTAACAAACTAGAAACAGAAGCATTTCCAAAATAAGTTAAAGATTTTAACAATGCACTCCCAACATCTATATTGGAAACTAGAAGTGCATCAACGTTACCAGCAATACTAGATGTATTATTTTTTTCAATTGCTCTTTTTTTACTGATTGCATGATCAAAAAGAATGGGTCCGTCTATTTTCGCATCTGTATCAGATGTTCGATTGAAAATATTTTTTAATTTTTCAGCATCTATAGATGACAAAATCTTTTTAGATGCTTGTTCTACTGAAGATAATAAACCTATGTTAAATTCATCATAACCTAGTGCTTTGCTGAAAGTAGTTAAATTTTTAATGATTTGTTTTTTTTCTTCAATTGTCGGAGCTACATTATATGCAACGTCACTAATCATTAACGTTTTGTGATAATTAGGAATACTAAAGCACGCAACATGATTTAAAAAGCCATATTGATCTATAAAGTTTTTATTGCTTAAAACAAAAGAAATCATTGATGTGGCTTTCATTTTTCCTTTCATTAAAACAGTAACTTTTCCTTGTGATAGATCTTCTGAACATTGTTTTAGTAATTGGTAATCACTTGAAAATGATAGCACATGAATCCTATTCAAGATTTGGGGTTCTAAATCAAAAGAACGTATGATTTCCGTAGTGTCTTGGGTATCATAAATAAAAATATCTATGTTAGTTAATTTTAATGCTTTAACTAATACTGCTATCATTTTTTCATCATTTGCATATAAAACCGCTACATTTCCAGTCATTGTTTCACATGGTTCAACTAATTGTTGGAATCGCATAAAATCAACATCCTTCACTGATTATTTATCAAATTCAGCTAGCACTAAAAATAACAATAATGAATTTAAATTTTTATTATAAATTGTGATTCTGTTCTATCATTTCCTTAGCATTTTGTTTGGTTAATTTTGTCACAGTAGCGCCTGAAATCATTCTCGCTACTTCATCGATACGCTCTTCTCCTGTCAATTCTTTAACTTGTGTTGTTGTTCTTTCATCATCTGTATTTTTACTAATAAATAAATGATGGTCACTCATTGATGCAACTTGTGGTAGATGCGAGATGCATATCACTTGAATGTGTTCAGCCAGTCCTTTCATTTTTTCTGCCATTTTTTGAGCAGCCTTACCAGACACACCAGAATCTACTTCATCAAATAAAATGGCTGTTTGGCCTCTAGTTTTTACAAAGATAGTTTTTAGCGCTAACATAATTCTGGACAATTCTCCTCCAGAAGCTATTTTATTTAAGCTTTTTAAAGGTTCGCCTTTATTTGGACTGATTAAAAACTCTACAAATTCTATACCTTCTCGATTAGGTGTGTCTAATGGTTTAAATGAAATTTCTAAATTAGCATCGTTCATCTGCAGGTTTTGGATTTCATCTACAATATGATTACGCAAAGATTGAGCGACAATTCTTCTTTCTTGTGATAACTTTTCCCCTAATTCCATAACATTTTTATATAAATCATCTATTTCTTGACGTAATTGAGCTGTACTTTCTTCATAATTTTCAATCTTATTAATTTCGTCAGCCATTTTATCTTGATACATAATAAGTTCATTGATATCTTTACCATATTTACGCTTTAAACTATTTAATAAATTCATCCTAGATTCTAATTCATTTAAATATTGTTCATCAAATTCTGTATTCGTTAAATCATCGTATAATTGATGTTTAGCGTCCTCAAGTGTGTAATAAAACTGGTCGACATCTTCTTTTAGTTCATCGTATTTTTCTGGTAAAATTTCACTGATTGATTGTAATTGATGACTCAATTCGTATAAACGGTCTGTAATAGCATGCTCATCCGTTAATGTAATATGTGCATTGTTTAACGCTAAACTTAGACTTTCGGAATTTTGAATACGTTTGATATCAGTTTCAAGTTGTGGGACTTCGTTTTCAATAAGATTCGCTTCTTGTAATTCATCATATTGAAATTTCAACAAGTCTAACCTTTGTAATAATGCTTGATCAGCAGACTCTAAATCGGCTAATTCTTTTTTCTTAGCTTTATATTTATCAAAAGTATCAACATACGATTCAAGTAGCGTTTGATATGTATTTTCAGCATAACTATCTAATAAATGTAAATGATATTTTTGTTTTAATAAAGTTTGTGTTTCATGTTGGCCATGTATATCTAGTAATTCTTGCATTATTTTTCGCAAATCTTGTAAAGTAACTGTTTGATTATTAACTCTACAAATACTCTTACCAGAGCTGAATATTTCTCTTTTTACTAATAAAAAGTCCTCATCTATATCGATTGATAAATCATGAAGTATTGAAATGGCTTCTTTACTATTATCAATATCAAAGATACCTTCAATCACTGCTTTTTTCTCACCGTGTCTAACATAGTTTGATGATGCACGCATGCCAATTAGTTGCCCAATTGCGTCTATAATAATTGATTTACCAGCACCAGTTTCACCACTTAAAACAGTTAAGCCATCACCAAAATTCACTTCTAATTCATCTATAATTGCGAATTGTTTAATCGATAAGGTTTGTAGCATTCATAATCACTTCCTTATACTTATAGTAAATTAAAGATACGCGTTTTAATTTTTTCGCTTGCAGATTCATCTCTGCATATAATTAAACAAGTATCATCACCACAAATTGTGCCTAGCACTTCATCCCAGTCTATTTGATCTAGGATTGCTCCAATTGATTGAGCGTTACCAGGTAATGTTTTAAGTACTAAAAGATTTCCTGTACCATCAATGTTTACAAATGAATCCATTAAATAACGACCAAGTTTTTCTAATGGATGATATTTTCTGTCATTAGGTAAACTATAAACATATTGACCAGAAGGTGTAGGTACCTTAATTAATTGTAATTCTTTAATGTCACGAGAAACAGTTGCTTGAGTTACATTTAACTCATATTCATTTAAACGCTTTACCAATTCATCTTGTGTTTCAATTTTTTCATTAGATATAATTTCTCTTATTTTAATATGTCTTACTGATTTTTTTGCCATGTGTAGCACCTCTATAAACGAATATTTATACAATGATTTTAACACATGGATGATGATACTACTACTAAAGTTAATCTAATTGAAATACTTTTATTCACTGTTATATATACTGCTTGCCTATTTTCTTAGATTGTTTAATATTGCACATACTTCTATTTTATACTGCTAATACTGTTACAATTTTAGTAGCAAATGAATATTTATTTATAAAATTATAAATTCTTATAAATAAAAAATCATGCTACGATCAGTAGCATGACTTAATATTTGAAATAATATAAAAGTATCAAAAACAGTTAATAAGTTTTTTTAAGATTCTCTATTATTAAATAATTCAATTATAAATTTTAGATTACTTGTGTCATACTGCTCAGGTAAACGAGCTAAACAAGCATATGCAGATTCAGTATGTGACTTTAACTTCTCTTCTGCACCATTTTGTCCTAACAATGAAACGTAAGTACTTTTATCATTTTCGATATCACTACCTGTAGCTTTTCCTAGTTTTGCTTCATCACCGTAAATATCTAATAAATCATCTTTTATTTGGAACATTAATCCTAAATGTTCACTATATGATTCTAATAAACTGGCGACATTGGTTTCGGGCTCAGCAATATCTACTGCAGCCATTACAGCAAATTTTAATAACGCTCCTGTTTTAGCATGATGTATATGTTCTAAAGTATTCAGGTCTACTGCAGATCCTTCACCTTCGCTTTGCATATCTAGTGTTTGACCGCCCACCATACCTAAATGTCCACTTGCAGATGACAAGCGCTTGATAAGTTTTACTTTAACATCATCTTTCAGATTGTCATCATTAATAATAATATCAAAAGCTTTTGTGAGCAATGCGTCACCAGCAAGTATTGCTTTCCATTCACCATACACTTTATGATTTGTCAATTTACCTCTTCGATAGTCATCATTATCCATTGCAGGTAAATCATCATGAATAAGAGAATACGTATGTACCATTTCTAATCCAAGTGCTGAAGAATAGCCAAGTTTGTAATCCTTTGCTAACATGTCCAGTGTTAATAAAAGTAAAACAGGCCTAATTCGTTTGCCACCTGCTTCTAACGAATATCTCATACTATTTTCTAAATCTGTATTTAGTGATGAATTCGGAATTGATTTTTGCAATAATTTATTTATTTCATCAGTTAAATTGTCAATTTTATGATTCATCATGATTTTCTTCCTTTTCAGTTTCTTCATCGCCTTCAACATTTTCTTCAGACATAAGTTCATTCACTTTTTTTTCAGCATTTTTCAATGTTTCATCACAATTTGCTGATAATGTCATACCTCGTTGATATAAGTTTAAAGATTCTTCTAAAGAAACATTTTCATTATCTAATTTTTGAACTATATTTTCTAATTCTTTCATCATTTCTTCAAAACTTTGTGATTTATTCGTCATCATTACACCTTACTTTCATAACTTGTGCATCAACAGAACCGTCTTTCATTGTTAATACAATATTATCATTTTCAGTTAAATCACTCGTGCTCGTTACTATCTTATCCTCTTTATTCACAATCGTATAACCACGTAACATTGTATTGGTTGGACTAAGATTATTCAAATTCTCTATTTTATTAGTTAAATTATTTCTTTGTTTTACAATGAGGTGATTCATTAATTTTACAAGATTCGTTTGTTGTTGATTGATCGTTGTTTGTTCTCTCTGAATACTTTGTTTGAAATGTTTTAAGTTGAAATTCTGTTTTATTAATTGCAGTTTTTGTACCTGTTGATTAACTTTAAAGTTTATTGCTAAATTAAGTTGTTTTTCTAAATCATCACGTTTTTGAATCTGTTGATCATATAACAAAGTTGGCGTTTTAAATTTATAGTATGAAGCAACATGTTGTAGATACTGTTTTCGATGTTGAATTTGTTGTTTCATAAACCTAGTTAGAGAAAATTTTTGTTGTTGAATATATTGTCTTAATTCATATTGATCAGGTGTAGCCATCACTGCTGCTTGTGTAGGTGTTGCTGCACGTGCATCTGCTACGAAATCACTAAGTGTAAAGTCTGTTTCGTGACCTACTGCTGATATAATTGGTGTTTCACATGTATAAATCGCTTTTACAACATCTTCTTCATTGAAGTTCCATAAATCTTCTATAGAACCACCACCACGCCCAATTATAATAGTATCTACATTTAATTCATCAGCTTGTTTTATTTTTTCAATGATATCATGCTTAGCCTGCTCACCTTGTACTAAAGTATTAATTTGAATTTGTTCAACTAAAGGATATCGACTATTGATAGTTGTATGGATATCCCTTATTGCTGCACCAGTACCTGCAGTCAACACAGCAATTTTTTCAGGAAACTTAGGAATCATTTTCTTGTGGTTTTGATCAAAATACCCATCTTTAGTTAATTTCTTTTTTAATTGTTCTAATTTTTGATATAAATTACCAATGCCATCTATATGCATTTTATTAACATAAACTTGATAATTGCCACGTCTTTCATATACAGAAACACGTGCTTCTAAAAGCACTTCGTCACCTTCTTTAGGCTCGAAGTCAATTTTTGAAGCATTTCCTTTAAACATCATTGCACTGATTACACTATTTTTATCTTTAACATTAAAATAAAGATGACCACTACTATGTTTTTTAAAGTTAGAAAGCTCGCCTTTGAGCAATACATTTTGTAGGTGTGGATCCTGATCAAATTTATATTTAATATATTTAGTTAAAGCTGACACACTTAAATAATCTGACATATTATATCACTCTTTTATTCAATATTACTTAATACACCATTGATGAACTTATAATGATCATCATCACTAAATTGTTTTGCTAATTCAACTGCTTCATTGATGATTACTTTTTGTGGCGTTTCGCTATTTAACAACTCAAAAGTTGACATTCTTAATATGATACGGTCAGATTTTAATAACCTGTCGATCGTCCAATCTTTTAAATGTGGCGCAATTTTGTTATCTAACACAGATTCATGATCTTTTACACCAGTAACTAGCCAATTAATAAAATCAAATTCTAAATCTGGATTATCATCTTTAATAAAACTAATTGCTTCATCAATCGTTAAATCACTATTTTTCATTTCTAATTGAAATAGTGTTTGAAAGGCTTGTGTTCTTGATTCTTTTCGACTCATTATAAACTCCTTTTAGCATTGTACGCTTTATGACTAATATAAAATAGAATTTTGTTAATCACTTGATTATGGAACTCCTGTTTTATGACTACATTAAAGTCATAGTGCTATTTTTAATTTGTAGATACGATATGTGTAATGTGAACATTAATTTGACTTGGTATGATGGTTGTCATCGTAGATAATGAGTTATAAATGGCATTTTGTATTTTTCTTGCAGTTTCTGAGATATTAATGCCGTATGAAAATGAACAATAAACATCTATATGAATACCATCATCTTTTGTATCTACTTTAATGCCACGTGCTAATTGTTTTTTTGTAACTTTTTCAACACTTAAGTCTTTAATTTCTTTAAAGTGTCCTTCTAAGCCTTTTATTTCTGAGGTTGCTATACTAGCTATAACAGTCAAAACCTCAGGTGCTATTTCTATTTTTCCTAAATTGGAATGTGATGATTCTGCTACTTTGACCATTTCACAAACCTCCTATTTAGATTATTCATCCATTATATTATATGTTTCTAAGAAGTTAGTATTAAATTTACCACTTCTAAATATATCGTTATTTAAAAGTCGAATATGGAACGGAATTGTAGTGTCAATTCCTAATACTAAATATTCACCTAACGCTCTCAATCCAGTCATAATTGCTTCATCTCTCGATGGTTCATGAACAATTAATTTTGCTACCATAGAATCATAATATGGAGGGATTGTATAATTAGTATAACATGCGGATTCGATTCTTACTCCAAAACCACCTGGTGCTAGATACTGTGTAATCTTTCCTGGTGAAGGCATAAAGTTTTTATATGGATTTTCGGCGTTAATCCTAAATTCGATTGCGTGTCCTTTGATTTCAATATCTTTTTGTGTGAATGGTAATTTTTCACCCATTGCAACTTTAAGTTGCAGTTTTACTAAATCAATACCAGTTACCATTTCTGTAACGGGGTGCTCTACCTGAATACGCGTATTCATTTCCATGAAATAAAATTCATTAGTGTTTAAATCATAAATGAATTCAATAGTACCAGCATTTTCATAATTAACAGCTTTTGCTGCTCGTACTGCTGCATTACCCATTTCTTGTCTTTTAGCATCAGTTAAGATTGGAGATGGTGCTTCTTCCACAAGTTTTTGCATACGTCTTTGTATTGTACAATCTCGCTCTCCTAAATGGATGACGTTACCATAACTATCTCCCATCACTTGTATTTCAATATGTCTAAAGTTTTCTATAAATTTTTCAAGATACAAGCCACTATTACCAAAAGCAGTTTCTGCTTCTTGTTGCGTCATTTTGAAGCCAGTTTCCAATTCTTTTTCATCACGTGCGACACGTATACCTTTACCACCACCGCCTGCAGTAGCTTTGATAATAACAGGATAACCTATATCTTTTGCAATTTTCTTAGCTTCTTTAATGTCTTTAACTAATCCTTCACTGCCAGGAACTACAGGTACTTCAGCACGCTTCATTTCTTCTTTAGCTACGTCTTTAATACCCATTTTTTGAATTGATTCATAACTTGGACCAATAAATTTAAGTTGACAAGCTTCACAAAGTTCAGCAAAATCGCCATTTTCTGCTAAAAAACCATATCCAGGGTGAACACCATCACATCCTGTAGAAGTCGCAATGGATAAAATATTAGGGATATTTAGGTAAGAATCTTTAGATTGAGTGGGACCGACACAATATGCTTCATCAGCAATTTGAGTATGTAATGCATCTTTGTCTCCCTCAGAATATATTGCTACAGTTTGTAATCCTAAATCGTGACATGCACGTATAATTCTTACAGCAATTTCCCCTCTATTTGCTATTAAAATTTTATTCATTATTTCACCTTAAATAACGGTTGGCCATACTCTACCATTTGACCGTCTTCTACAAGTATTTCAGTAATTTCCCCTGTGACTTCTGCTTGTATTTCATTGAATAATTTCATAGCTTCCAAAATACATACAGTGGATTCGTTTGAAACAGAATCTCCTACTTGAACATATGGACTTTCTTCCGGTGAAGGTGATTTATAAAACGTACCAACCATCGGTGCATTTATTGTTTTCAAGTTATCATTTTCCTGAGAAGAACTTGTCTCTTCAGAACTTTGAGCATCGAGTTGATTTGATACAGCCGATTGTTGTGGTGCAATTTGTTGCATCGGTTGTTGTGAAACTTGAGGTGTAATAATCTCAGTTTCTTTCTCTTTTTTTAAATTAACTATATTCCCTTTATCTTCTATATTAATTTCAGTCAAGCTGGATTGATCAAGAATTTCAATTAATTCTTTAATTTCTTTAAAATTCATAAATACTGACTCCTTCAGATTGTTTTCATTACCTAGTTTATTTTACTTTAGTGAAATGTTCAATTCAAGCATATACATATTTTCTATTATAACTCATTAATTACTATATTTAATCAATGGTTAACGATTATTTGTGTCAAGGTTATTTTCAGTTTATTCTTAAATAACAAAAGCCCTTCCATTTAAATAATTGGAAAGGCTTTTAAGTAATTTGCAAGATACTGTAGTCATATTATGTGTGAAGTTGATGAATTAAGCTCTTGATACGTAACTACCATCGCTAGTGTTAATTACTAAAGTATCTCCTTCATTAACAAATAGTGGCACATTTAATGTATAACCTGTTTCAACTGTTGCAGACTTTGTAGCACCGGTAGCAGTATCACCTTTAATACCTGGTTCTGTTTCTGTGACTGTAAGTTCAACGTTTTTAGGTAATTCAACACCTAAAGTTTCATTTTCATAACTTTGAATTTGAACTTCCATATTTGCTTTTAAGAAATTTAATTCATGTTCTAAATAATCAGCAGATAATTCAATTTGATCAAATGTTTGATTATCCATGAAAACATGTGTATCACCATCAGCGTATAAATATTGCATACGGCGATTTTCGATCATAGCAGTTTCAACTTTTTCTCCGCCTCTAAATGTTTTCTCTTGGATAGCACCTGTTCTTAAATTACGTAATTTAGAACGTACAAATGCAGCACCTTTTCCTGGTTTTACGTGTTGGAAATCTAAAACTTTCCAAATTCCATTATCTACAGAAATTGTTAAACCTGTTTTAAAATCATTAACCGAAATCATTCAGTTTCCTCCTTAATATAAGGTCTTCTATAAAATAATAAGGTCTTTAGACGATTTAGTAAAGCGTTCGCAACCATTTTCTGTAATTAATATATCATCTTCAATACGCACGCCACCAATTCCATCTAAATATATACCGGGTTCAATTGTAACACAATTATTTAACTCTAATGGAGATTCAGATTTTTTAGATAAATTTGGACCTTCGTGTACATCTAATCCAATACCATGGCCCAGTGAATGACCAAACGCTTCACCATATCCTTTTTCAGTGATATAATCTCTTGCAACTGCATCAAGTTCTTTTGCGGTCATCCCTTTTTTAGCTGCTTCAATTCCTTTTAAATTTGCTTGTAATACAATTTGATATATTTCTTTTAACTGAGCATCCGGTTCGCCTATAGCAAAAGTACGAGTAATATCTGAGGCATATCCATTGTAATAAGCACCATAATCTAAGGTGATTAATTCTCCTTGGTTAATTACTTTATCACTTGCTACGCCATGTGGGAGCGCCCCTCTGACTCCAGAGGCAACAATTGTATTAAAAGATGGACCTTCTGAACCTAATTCGAGCATTTTACTTTCTAATTTTGCTTTCAGCTCAAGTTCTGTCATTCCTGCTTTAGCAACTGTTAAAATATACTCATAAGCATCATCAACAATTTGAGCAGCCTTTTGAATATTTGCTATTTCTTGTTCATCTTTGACTTCTCTGATTTTTTCAATTAATCCAGAAATACTTATTAAACTAATATAAGATTTACTTAACTGTAAATAAGTATCATAGCTCACTAAATTACCTTCAAAACCAACATTTTGCACATTTAATTCTTCAAGTGTTGATTTAATAGATTCTATCAATTGCCCCTGTTGCTTAATTACTTTAAAATCAGCAGCCTGAGTAGTCGCTTGTTCTATGTATCTGAAATCAGTAAGTAATAGTTTTTCTTCATTTGTAATAATTAGTGCGCCACTGGTTCCAGTGAATCCAGATAAGTAACGTCTATTATAATCAGATAAAACGATAATTGCTTCTAAATGTTTTGTTTTTAGAGCAGCTTTTAATTTATCTATTCTATTCAACAGTAATCACCCTATTCAATAAATTTGTACATTTCCAATATATACATTAAAATGATAGCATAATTAATGTACAAATTTATAGTTTTTGAATTAGGAGAGAGTTATGAAGAAAAAATTATTCGCTATTTTAAGCGCTTCGTGTATACTCGCTGGGTGTGGGAGCCAAAATTTAGGGCCATTAGAAGAGAAAACAACAAAACTACGTGATGAAAATCATAAATTAAAAAGTAATATTCAAGATTTAAAATTAGAAATAAAAAAAGAAAAAACAAATATTACTGCATTAGAAAAAGATAAAAACAATATTAAGAATGCAAAAAGTAATAAAAATAAGCTGAATCATATTAAAGCGTCTTCTGAATATTATCAAGATGTCGCAAAAGCAATTGATGATTATAATAATATTGAAGATGAGGTTTCAAAAAATAAACAAAGTGAAAAAACTCAAAACAAATTAACAGATATTACTAATAAAATTGATGCTGCTTTTTCTACATATAAAAATAAAATTGATAAAGATAAAATGAATGATGAAGATAAAAAGAAACATAAAAGTATTACTAAATTAAACAAATCATTAGATTCAGCTATGAGTGATATAAGGGATGGTTATAACGAAAAAGATAAGAAGAAACTTAATAAAGGTCAAACTACTTTATCAAAAGTAAGTATAAGTAATGAGTAACGTGACATATAAATAGGAGTGTTTATTTTGAAACAAGCAATATTCTATATCGTAATCGCAATTGCATTAGTTGGTTTAATACTTAACTTAGATGCATTTATATTTAGTTTTGTAAAAATGGCCATCAGTTTAGCTGTTTTTGCAGGTATTATTTATTTAATTTACTATTTTTTCTTTTTAACAGAAGATCAAAGAAAATATAAGCGTGCCCAAAGAAAGTATAGAAAAAGAAATAAAAAAAAATAATGTTAAACTTTTAAAGTTTAACATTATCGAAAAATCAAAGCATTTACCCTACAATATTTGAAATTAATTGTGTGGGTAAATGCTTTTTTATAAAGAATAAAATTATTTTCGATAAGTCCATTCTGATGATTGGTACTTTTCAATTAATGCTTCAACTTCTTCATTTTGTTGAGTGGTTAATTCTAAAGGTTTTAAATTAATATTTAATCCTTTTTTGAATCCACTTTCGAATGCGCTTTCCATTTCATCTATAGTGATGTAACGGTCAGATATATCATTAATTGCTACTGCTTTATCAACAAAAGCTTGTTTCATTTTTTCTTTCAAACGGTCATTTTTAAATATAAACATATCAAACAAATCATCGATATCTATATCTTGTAACAATGAACCATGTTGCAGAATAACACCTTTTTGTCTCATTTGAGCACTTCCTGCAATTTTACGTCCTTCTACAACTAATTCATACCAGCTCGAAGCATCGAAACAAACTGCACTTCTTGGTTGTTTTAATTTAGACCTTTCTTCTTTGGATCGTGGAATAGCAAAAGAGGCATTAAAACCTAATGTTTTGAATCCTTCAAGTAAACCCTCAGAAATGACCCTATAAGCTTCTGTAACCGTTTTGGGCATATTCGGATGCGATTCTGGTACAATAACACTATAAGTTAATTCTTTGTCATGTAAGACCCCTCTGCCACCTGTTTGTCTTCTAACAAGGCCGTAACCTTTTTCTGCCACCTTGTCTATATCAATTTCTTTAGTCAATCTTTGAAAGTAGCCAACTGAAAGTGTAGCTGGATCCCATGTGTAAAATCTTATTACTGGGTCAATCTCACCTCTAGAAACAAAATTTAATAACGCTTCATCCATTGCCATATTGTAAAATGGATCATTACTACCCGTGTTGATAAAATGCCATGTTTCAGTCACAATCAAAACTCCATTCATTAAAATTAAATTGTGATAACATCTAATGTGTGTTATCGTTTTCAATAATTGTACAAAAATGTCAGTATTATGTAATTATCATGATAAAAATATTTTGATAATTTGTGCTAACAGTCTTATAATATATAATATCGGTTAATTAGGGAGGATGCAAGATGAGTAATTTTTGGTTTATAGCTTTAGCAATTTTAATAATAATCGTCGCTTATATGTTGTTCAATAGATATTTGAACAAAAAAGCGGTAACAGAATTAAACCAAAATGAATTCCATAATGGTTTACGAAAAGCTCAAGTGATTGATGTGAGAGAAAAAGTAGACTATGATTATGGTCATATTAATGGTGCTCGTAACATTCCAATCACAATGTTTAAACAAAGATATCAGGGATTGAGAACGGATCAACCAATCTATCTTTGTGACGCGAATGGTATTGCCAGTTATCGTGCCGCTAGAATATTAAAAAAGAACGGATATAAAGATATATTCATGCTTAAAGGCGGATATAAAAAATGGACTGGTAAAATCAAATCAAAAAAGTAAATGGTTAAATAAACATTTAAAAATTGAGCTATTAGTTATTTTACTAATAGCTCAATTTTTTTAATAATATATTCCAATAAAGCAGTGAGAGTATTAATTGGAAAATAAGCTATGTCATCTTAGTATAATTGCAAGATGAGAGCCTACAAAATTATAATTACAACCATATATGCTTACACGATTAACGTTTTACATCGATCACAAAGAGGACTAATCCATATTAAAATGGATTAGTCCTCTATATTTGATTGAGTTTAATGTCTCATACTCTTTTTCGTTTATTAAAACCAAAAGTTATTTGACTTGTTCTATTAAAATTATTTTTCTGATCTTAAATTCTCAAACTTTAATACTGGTTGACGAGCAGCTTTTGTTTCATCTAAACGATCAATAATCGTTGTATGAGGTGCTTCTAAAACTTTGTCAGGGTTTTCTTTTGCTTCTTTCGCTATTTCAATCATTGTGTCACAGAAATAATCTAATGTTTCTTTAGATTCTGTTTCAGTTGGTTCAATCATCATCCCCTCTTCTACATTTAATGGGAAATAGATAGTAGGTGGATGAACGCCAAAGTCAAGTAAACGTTTAGCCATATCTAATGTTCTTACACCATATTCTTTTTGTTTTGAACCACTTAATACAAATTCATGTTTACAATATTGCTCGTATGGGATTTCAAAATGTTCTTTCAATCTTGCTTTAATATAGTTTGCATTTAATACTGCTGCCTCTGAAACTTCTTCAAGTCCTTTATTACCCATTGTTCTAATGTATGTGTAAGCGCGTAAATAAATACCGAAGTTACCATAAAATGGTTTAACACGACCGATTGAATGTTCGATATCATTATCATATTTATACACATCATTTTCTTTAACGACCATTGGTTTTGGTAAGAAACTTGCAAGTTCTTTTTTAACACCAACTGGCCCTGAACCAGGTCCACCACCACCATGTGGCCCAGTAAATGTTTTGTGTAAATTTAAATGAACAGCATCAAAACCCATATCTCCAGGTCTAACTTTGTCCATAATTGCATTTAAATTAGCACCATCATAGTACAATAACCCACCAGCTTCATGTACAATGTTTCGAATATCCATGATGTTTTGTTCGAAAATACCTAATGTATTTGGATTTGTAAGCATAATTGCAGCAGTGTTTTCATTGACGAGTCGTTTTAAATCTTCTATATCAACTTCTCCACGTTCATTAGATTTCACTGTAACAGCTTTAAATCCAGCGAATGCTGCTGAAGCTGGGTTTGTACCATGTGCAGAGTCAGGTACGATGACTTCGTTACGATGTCCTTCGCCATTTTTTTCATGAAAAGCTTTGAAAATCATAAGTGCTGTCCATTCTCCATGAGCACCAGCAGCTGGTTGTAATGTAACTTCGTCCATACCAGTTATTTCTTTAAGTTCTTCTTGTAAGCTATGAATAATTTCTAATGAACCTTGTACCTGCGATTCATCTTGTAGTGGATGTGATTCAGCAAATCCAGGTATTCTGGCTATTTTCTCATTTACCTTTGGATTATATTTCATGGTACATGACCCTAGCGGATAAAATCCTGAATCCACACCAAAGTTTTTATTTGATAACTCTGTATAATGACGCACTAAATCTAGTTCAGCTACTTCAGGAAATTCAGCTTTATTTTTTCTGATAAATTTGTCATCTAATAGCTTATTAACTGCCCCATTATCAATTTCTTTTTGGGGTAAAGAATATGCATAGCGACCTTCTTTAGAACGTTCAAAAATTAATGGACTAGATTTACTTACTACCATTTATTTCACCTGCTTTCTTAACAAATGTATCAATTTCATCTTTCGTTCGTAATTCTGTTACTGCAATTAACATGTGATTGTCGAAGTTTTCTACGATTTCACTTAAATCAAATCCACCTATGATGTCTTCTTGAATTAAAGCATCGTTTACATCTTTAACAGGTTTATCAAATTTAACAACAAATTCATTAAAGGATGTACCATTACTAACTTCAAATCCTTGTTGTTTAAATTGTTCTTTAGCATAGTTTGCATTTTCAAAATTTTGAACCGCAATGTCATAGATACCTTGTTTTCCTAAAGCAGACATACAAATTGATGAAGCCAATGCGTTTAATGCTTGATTGGAACATATATTTGATGTTGCTTTATCACGTCTAATATGTTGTTCACGTGCTTGAAGTGTTAACACAAAACCACGGTTTCCATCTTGGTCTTCAGTTTGTCCGACTAGTCTACCAGGTGTTTTTCTCATGAGTTTCTTAGTAGTAGCAAAGAAACCACAATGAGGACCACCAAATTGCGTTGGGATACCAAATGGTTGCGTATCTCCCACTACAATATCTGCACCAAAACTACCTGGAGGCGTCAATAAGCCTAGTGCGATTGGATTTGTATAAACAATGAATAATGCTTTTTTATCTTCGATAAATGATTGGATTTTTTCTAAATCCTCTATTGAACCATAAAAATTTGGGTATTGAACTGCAACTGCAGCAGTATCATCATCAATTGCATTTTCAAGTTTTTCTATATCTGTAATTGTACCATCTAAATCAACTTCAACAACTTCAAATTCTTCGCGTGTTTTTACATATGTGTGTAAAACTTGTAGTGCTTGATAATGCATACCTTTTGAAACGACAATTTTATTTTTACGCGTTTGATTAAATGCTAGAATACAAGCTTCTGCGAAACTTGTCATACCATCGTACATTGATGAGTTGGCAATATCCATATCTGTTAATTCACAGATTAATGTTTGAAATTCGAAGATAGCTTGTAACTCACCTTGTGAAATTTCAGGTTGATAAGGTGTATAAGCAGTATAGAATTCAGAACGTGAGATCATTGCATCTACAACTGCAGGAGCATAGTGATCATAAACACCTGCACCTAAAAATGTAGTATGTGTTTCTTTAGTGATATTTTTACTAGCAATTTTATTAAGTCTTTTAGTTAATGTGGTTTCAGATTCAGCATCAGGAATAGCTAATTCTCTGTTTAATAAAATGTCTTTGGGAACATCTCCAAATAATTCACTGATCGATTCAGCGCCAATTGTCTCAAGCATTTCATTTTTATCTTGATCTGTTAATGGAATATAACGATGACTCACAATAACACCCCTTTAAATTATTTATTAATTTGATTTTTCTTAACAATTTTTGCTTTTGCTTGTCTTTTTCTTATTTGTACTATAACTTCCTTGCCCATTTCAAAAGCATCTCTATCAATTATAGCTAAACCAATAGACTTACCACTTAATGGAGATTGTGTACCTGAAGTAACTTCACCAATCTCATTTCCATCGATATCATAAACAGTGTAACCAGTTCTTGGAATTCCTTTATCAATCATTTCAATTCCAACTGTTCTTCTCTTGGAAACATTTTCTTTTTGATCTTTTAACACGTTCTTACCTATAAAATCAGCGTCGATTAATGGTTTAGCAGCAAATGCAATTCCACCTTCATATGGTGTGATTGATTCACTTAAATCTTGTCCATGAAGTGGTAAACCAGCCTCTAATCTTAATGTATCCCTAGCACCAAGACCACATGGTTCTACATCATATTCTAATATTGATTCCCATAGATATGGTGTATCATCTGATTTACAATAAATTTCAAAGCCATCTTCACCTGTATAACCAGATTGTGATAATATTACATTTTTACCAAAGAATTCAACATCTTGTAGGAATTCAAATGGAGTCATCTCTGATACATCATGATTCACATGTTCTTGAACAAAATCACGTGCTTTTGGACCTTGTATAGCTAATTGTCCATATTCTGTTGAAACATTTAAAACTTCAGCATCGAAATTTTCTGCTTGTTTTTTCATCCAATCAAAGTCTTTATCAGTATTTCCAGCATTTACGACTAGTAAATATTCTTTTTCACTAAGTTTATAGGTGATTAAATCATCGATAATACCGCCTTGTTCATTACACAATGCTGTATATTGTGCCTTCTTTGTGTCTAAATTATCAGTATCATTTGAAAGTAAGTATTGTACTAATTGATCTGCTTCAGAACCTTTTATTAAAATTTCTCCCATGTGACTTACGTCAAATAAACCCATATTTGTTCTTACAGCATTGTGCTCATCTTTAATACTTGAAAATTGAACTGGCATAGCCCAACCACCAAATTCAACAATTTTTGCACCAAGATCCACGAAGTTTTGATAAAGTGGCGTGTGTTTTAATTCATTTACCATTGCTAAACCCCCTATTATTGTATTAAAAAAGACAGAGTAGACTAAGCCTACCCTGTCAAAAAATCCAGGAATGCGTCTCAGTATTATCCTTTTGCCTGAGAGTTTCGTTAAACTTGCACCTTCGGCGATGGTTAAAATCAATTATTAACCATTCTCTCTAATACTGGTCATTCGCTTTCATCGATTCCAATATTTTTTTATATGTAACTGGAAGCGACTTATTACTATTCACTTTGATGAATGCGATTTCATTATATCTTGAAACTCTAGTTGAATACAAGCTTTTTAGTTTAAAAAGCGGTTTATTATTTGCATTGGGTCTGTTGCTATCATTTTTAATTCTATCGTATAGAATTTCTATATCACAATCTAACCATACAACATGTTTTTGCTCTATTAATAAGTTAAAAGCGTCATTGCCCTCGATGATGCCCCCTCCTGTAGCAATGACATCAAATTGGTTAACACATTTTTTTAAGTATTTAAACTCCAAGTTACGAAAACCTTTTTCTCCTAATTGTTCAAAAATTTCTGGTATTGTTTTCTCTTCTTGTTGTACTATAAATTCATCTAAATCTACAAAAGTTAATTGATTGTGTTGTGCAATATATTTCCCTAATGTTGTTTTACCTGTACCCATAAAACCTATTAAAATAAGCGGTGTTTTAATTTTATTTTTCAAAAATATCTTCCTTTTGTAATTGTAATTTAATTTGTTTATCATAATAAGACTCAATATTATCAAGCGTTTTTAGCTGAATATTAAATTGAAAAGAATATATTGCTATTAGTGATAAATATAGCATATAAACAACCATCACAAAAGGGTATATGTACCCGTTTATGTTAGAATTGAATTGCTTTTTCAAAAGTACCTCCTGTATAATGCATTTTCAATTTTAATTTTATGTGCTTATTTTTTAATAATATGAATTGTGCATTTGTTACATTGTTTAATAATGTGATGTTTCCTGTATTATTTATTGTTTTAATAATCTTATTGTTTTTGAACTCATATCTTATAGTATTTTCTCTTGTGTCGAATTTTAATATTCGTCCGTTTTTATCAATTTCTAGTGCCTTTGAATTTCTTTGCAATAGTGTTTCGGTTAAGTCTCTAGAAAAAAATTCTATATCAATGGATGATTCAAAATTAGACTGATGTTTTATAGGGGTGATTGATTTATATAATAAAGGTAACATTGTAAATATTAATAAAGTGATAAATAGTGCAAATAATACTTCAATGTAAGTAAAACTTGAATATTTATTTGTAAAAACATTTTTCATTAACTTGGTCCTTTATTCTTATACATAAATTTGAATTGGTTAATTTAACTTTGTATCCTTCAATATCAATGCCTTTTAGTAAACTTTTACGATTATTATGTTTTAACGTTAATAATGTAATTCTTTTCATACTTAATCTGTCAATTTTATCGCTGAAAGTATGATTTAATTGTAAAATCATAGGCAAAAAAACACTGCACATTATAAGCATACAAACAAAAGCGATATATGCATCCATAAGTATACTACCTTTAATGTTTTTGTTTCTCATATCTTAATCTTCCCTTTTCAATATGAAATATTAATTTAAAAAGTTCATTATCTACTGATAAAAAAATACTCCCAAATTTATTTGTATTACCTTTATTGTTGAATGTTAAATAATTTATATTACTTTTAGGATGTATATAAGTATTTTGTGGAAAATTTATATCTTTATTTTCAGTTGACTGTTCTCTAACTATGATTTTATTTGAATAGTCGTTAAATATGAGTGTTATGGATTTATCATCTTTAATCGCTTTAGATTTCAAATAATTTAGTCGAATGATTAATGTATTCATAAAGTTATTGTTTTTATTAATTTTCTTATCATTTATAGATATATGGTTTACTTGAATAAATAATAAGATACTTATGATACCCATAACCAACAGCATTTCAATTAAAGTAAATGCTTTACTAGTTTGCAATTACTTCACCGTTGTTAATTGTAATGGTTGATCCTGATTTACAATTTTTTTGGTTTTCTTTGATATAGCCATCCGCAATAAGTTCATCTATAGACTGTGGTTTTTTATTATGTTTTAGAGTAAATGCTTCAACTTGACTTTCAATCATTTTTATTTGTGCTTCACAACCAGTACTTTGAATATGTGAAGATTGTTTTGCAATATTGGGTATAATCAAAATCAATAATAAGCTTATAATTAATAATACAAGGAGCATTTCAATTAAAGTAAATGCACGCTTATTAAAAGTTCGTTTTGTTTTGTTCATTAAAAACCTCCGAATGTTATTATTTAATCGTTTGCATTAGATCGAACATAGGTAACATTATCACTAAATATAAGGAAATGATCAGTATCCCTAGCATGATAAATATAGTTGGTTGTATAAATTTAATTAATAATTGTAAATACCTTTCAATTTTTGTAAATATGATTTCGCTATATAATTTTAATTCTATATCTAGTTTCCCTGTCTTTTCACTCTCCTTAATAAAATTAATCAATCCTTCTTCAAAACAAGAAATCTTTTTTAAAATCTCACTTAACTTATGACCACTTTGACTTCCTGTTGCTAATTTTCTAGCAAGATAAATTAAATATGTGTCATTTTTTTGCTTAGAATATATATCAACGATTGATTGTAAGGTCACACCGTTCTTATAAAACAATGCAAATTCTGTAGAAAGTCTGTAAGTTTTATAAAATTTAAAAAAAGTACGTAAAATGGGGATTTTTAATATTATTCTATACTTCAAGTTAATCGATAATTTTTTTGTGATTTTATAAAATAAATAAGAAAAAATTAAGCAGTTTAATGTAATAATAAGTAGTGTTTTAGGTAGATAAATTAATATGGAGGATAAGATTAATTGTGTTTTTGATATTTCAACATCAAAGCTATTATAAAGTGCTTGAAATTCGGGTATAATAGTATGATTTAAAATTATCAACATTCCTATAAAAATTGTAATTAATAGTAAGGGATATTGCAGTGTTCTAATTAGTTGTTGCTTCGCTTTGTTATTTCGAATCAAATAGTCTTTTGCATGTGGTAGTGTTGATGTGAGTTCACTAAATAACTCTGAAAAATATATTAACATGATAATAATTTTAGGATATTTTAGAAGTGATAATATTTCATAACATTGTGCACCTTGATCTAGACGTGTATTAATCAGAGAAATTAATTTGGGTGATTTGATTTTTATATGTTGTAATAAAAATTTAAATGATTC
Source organism: Staphylococcus sp. GDB9P120P (assembly GCF_017893435.1). Taxonomy (NCBI): domain Bacteria; kingdom Bacillati; phylum Bacillota; class Bacilli; order Caryophanales; family Staphylococcaceae; genus Staphylococcus; species Staphylococcus sp. GDB9P120P. Next base: position 299,201 of record NZ_JAESNB010000008.1, on the reverse strand, counting down.
CGATAATGTGAAACCATGTTGAAGTAAATCATGTAATCTTTGAAGTAAGTCAATTTGATTCTTTTCGCTGATAAGCATAAATCGAGGTGTATTAAAGGTATCTATTGAGTGTTTCTTCACAAATTTCTCCTTCTTTTGCCATTTCTTGCAATTTGTAAGATAAATTTTTGAATGTATTCGGAAGTGTAAGTTGATTTTCAAAATAAAAGGCTATATCTTCACGGTTTAATTGTTCATAAATAAGGGAACTTTCATTCTTTGAAGTGATTACTAATCTCTGATTAATAATACTTAATACCGTCTGTCGCAGTTCTTGAATAGTAATGCCCATTTCTAATAATCTACTCAATGCTCCTTTACAATTATTTGAATGTATTGTTGAAAGTACTAAATGCCCACTTAAACTTGCATGAATTACTTGTTTAGCAATCATTGCATCCCTGATTTCACCAATGAGTATTATATCAGGATCACACCTCAAAATAGCCTTAAAAGAATTAGCATAATTAATACCTGCTTTTTCGTTGATAGACACTTGTGTAATTCCCTCAACTAAACGCTCTACAGGATCTTCTACGGTAATGATGTTAACATTTAAATGCTCCTTTGCGTGTACTATGAGCTGATACATTAGTGTACTTTTTCCTGATCCCGTCGGACCACTAAACAATATTAACCCTTGTTTTTTATGAACTAGCTTAAATAATTGATTAATACTAAGTGCTTTTGCAGAATTTTGAAAGTATTGAGGTATAATTCTCACTACACAACTTTCAAATCCTAGAGATAAAGGTAAAGTTGAAACTCTTAAATAGTATAATTGTTTGAGTTTGTAAGCATATCTTCCACTTTGCGCAGTGCTATGTGTTGAGACATCTAAGCCAGCTTGATATTTCATATATGTGAGCAATTTCCTATAAATATGAACTTCTACTGTTTCTATAGTGCTTAAATATTCTTTTTTCCTAAATTTAATGTGTACTTTGTTTTGGTCAGGGATAAAGTGTACATCTGATACATTTTCATTAATAGCTTTATCAATAATATTTTTAAAGAGTAACTTCAAAAAAACACCTCCTACAATAATACACGTAGGAGGTGTTAATATTACTTTCTAAAATTAAATTAACCATGCAAGTATGGATTAAGTTGTTCATCTTCTATCGTTGTATATGGCCCATGTCCTGGGAATAAAGGTAAATCATCATCTAGCTTGAATAATTTATCTAATATCGAGTCAACTAATGTTTCATAATCACCTTTATATAAATCGGTTCTTCCTATACCTTGTTTAAATAAAGTATCACCAACTACAGCAAAATCGTCAAATATAAAAGATAAACTACCAGGCGAATGTCCAGGCGTATGAAGTACTTTGAATTTAAAGCCTTCAATTTCCATAGAACCTTCATCAATCTTTTGTGGTGATACGCGACTTGTGACAGGTGTTAATCCATATTGCTTAAATTTCTGTGAACCATTTTTATCAGTATTAGTTAAAAAATCAAATTCACTGTAATGCATATAAACGGGCACCTTATATTTATCAACAATTTGATCTAAAGCACCAATATGGTCGAAATGAGCGTGTGTTAACAATACTGCAATGACAGGTTTATTAATTTGGTTTAATTTTTTTATAATTAATTCATAATCAGCCGCTGGATCAACTATAATGACATGCTTATCATTTTCAATAAAATAAGTATTCGTCTTAACTAAGCCCAATGCTAAACTAGAAATTTGCATTGTTAGTGACCTCCATTATCTAAATGATTTTGAACTGATTTTAGTTTATCATTCATTTTTCGAGATTTATCTCTTCTATCGTCAATTCTGATATTAGTACAAACTCTATCAATACCTTTATCAAAAGGTAATTCATGAATGGCTTGAACGACTTCAAATAAATCTTTCAAATCTCCTTCAATTAAGGTATTCATTGGTGTTAATTGATAGTCAATTTTACCTTGTGCTTTAAATTCTTTTAATTTCGTTTGTATCTCAGCAATATACTTGCTAACACTTGGTCCTTCTGTACCCACAGGTATAACTACTACATCTACTATAGCCATTATTTCACACCTTCCTTTTCAATTATATAAGTATAAATTAAGCCAGCAGCACCAGTAATGCCCGCATCATTACCTAATTTAGCTTGAACAATTTCTGTTCCTTGTTGTGCTGGTGTAAAAGTTAGATTATGATACTCTGTTTTTATATTTTCAATTAAAATCAAACCAGCTGTAGACATTCCTCCACCTAAAACAATATATTTAGGGTTACTTGTCACGCTGATAATACTGCACAAATATGCAATATAATTAGCTACACGCTCCGTAATAAAGATACAGAATTGATCTCCAGCTTTCGCTGCATCAAATACTGCTTTTGCGGTAACTTGATTATCTTTAATTAATTGAAGTATCGAAGATTTAAACGTTAATTTAGGATAATAAAAATTCACTAAATTAACAACACCTGTCGCGGAAGCAACGGTTTCAATACAACCTGATTTACCACAATTACATTTAAAGCGTTGATCATGGTCAACTCTAAAATGACCAATTTCAGCACCAGAGCCATTATGACCGTGCACAATTTCTCCGTTAGAAATAATACCGCCACCTAGACCAGTGCCTAATGTGATTGCAACTACATCGTCTGCACCATGTCCTGCACCTTTGTGCTTTTCACCTAATGCTGCAACATTAGCATCATTATCAACATAAACAGGACATTCTACAAATTGTTTGAAAATTTCTCTGACATTAACAGTTTCTTTCCAATATAAGTTAACTGCACCATTAACCTCACCTGTTTCAAAATTCACTGGTCCTGGTACACCAATACCAACACCTAACACATCTGAAAAAACAAAGTCAGAATTATCGACATGTTCAACGAAAGATTCATAAACATTTTTCAAAAGTGCATAACCTGTAACATCTGACGTATCAGTCTTTATAGACCATTTCTCAATTTGTTCTAATTGTTGGTCGAATATACCTAGCTTACAAGTTGTACCACCAATATCTGCTGCTAAGATAATTTTTTTCATGTATTTTATTCATCCTTCTCTTATTTTTTAAGGAATACTAATCTAAATCTTGATTTCATAAACAGTCGATCTTAACGTTTTGCATGTTAAAATAGTTGTCTTTTTCCTTAAAATATATTTTTTCTCTGTATAAAACATATATATCTATATTAATATTTTTCATTTCACAAATGCAATGATAACGAATATAAAGATATATTATATAATCAATAACAAAAAATGTGGCTATTGATTGTTAACTGTTTAAACTGCCAATATGGTATGTATCCATATTATAAAAACTACTTACTCATATAATGATTCAAGGCATTAGCGTTCATTTTTCCGTTGATTAATAATTAATTTAGATTTAATATAATCATCTTTGGTAATTAAACTATATTCATACAATGAATGTAGCTCTTGTTCCATCATTTCATAAATATCTTCCTTATCCTTGAAGTAAATGATAAAACCAAATTTTTTTAAAAGTTGTTGCACATCATAAAATGTATTAATCTCATGAATCACCGTCATCGCTCAATTCTTTATTTAAATTAATATAATCATGATTAGTTGGATCTATTTTTAAAGCGGCTTTAATATGTTTTTTTGCTTTATCTTTATTATCGATAGATCTATTTGCAACCGCTAGTTGGTAATTTAATAATGCAGAATCTGGAAAATTTCTTAAACCTCTTTCCCATGTTGCCATGCCCTCTGATTTTGAATCCGTTGTCGCATTAATTAATCCTTTTAGGTAGTATGTTTCATCATCGGCATAACTTTTATTTACCGTGTGTTGCACCATATTTTCAGCACTTTTATAATTACCATGCTTCATTTCCTTTTCAATGATTGTATTATAAATATTATCCTCTTGAATCGTAAAGATTCGAATTTGAGCTGCAATAAATAAAACAATCATTAAAATTAGAAAAATCCAGAATTTATTTTGGTTAATTTTAAAATAATATCCTATAAGCGTTATTAGTAAACCACCAATAAAACCACCCACATGTGCTATTATATTTACATTTTGCATTAGTAATGAAGCACCAATTAAGATGACTAGGACAATTAATAATTGGCCAATTAACTTTTGATTAAATTGTTTACCAATATGCATAAAAGCAAAAATGGCTCCAATTAAACCAAAAATAGCACCGCTTGCACCAACGGAAACCGTATCTGTATTAAAAGATAACGAAGCAAAATTACCAAATAAGCCAGAAACAAAATAAATAATTAAAAATCGCCAATGCCCAACAATAGCTTCCACTATTTTTCCAAAAATAAATAAACTTAACATATTCATTAATATATGTTCAAAATTATAATGTAAAAATATAGATGATATGAGTCTGTACCATTCTCCATGAACGACGTTAAAATGTACAAGACCTCCAATATCTAAAAGTTTTAAATCAGAAAAATGATTTAAAAATAGCACCATCGAAAGCCAGATAATAATATTAATTACAATTAATGAATATGTAACTGGTGCAAATTTAAGCATATGTTTTTCAATAGGATTATTATTTAATGCTCTTTGCTTATAATAGCCTTTTGTATGCTTCGTACTGCGATTAAACATAAATTTCACTAAAAAATTGGGCATTATTTTATCCATATGTTCAACTTGTCGAATAATTTTTACTTTGAATTTAACTGATTTTAGCTCGTCTAAATTTTCATTTGTAAATGTTTTATCAGTGTAAATATATAAATTATAATTTTTGGGTTTGAAACCTAAAAATGTAATAATATCTTCTTCATGGTCTTGAACTCTACTTTTATCAAATCTAACTTCTTGTGTAGAATTAGCACCAAATTTAAATATTGCAACAGATTGCTTTCTTTTATTTGCAAGCCAAATTTCAGAATCATCTTGATTACGATGTACTACTTGATAGTTTAAATATTTTACCCAAGTATAAATTGACTTCCAAAAGTGCTTTTCAGTTATCATTTTTTCCTCCATTAATTCGTAGTCACTATAATTAATTTTTGCACGGGTTGATCATGTGCTTCTATTTCAAAATCATTCATTTGGAAGTCATAAATTAAACTTATCGTTGGCTGGTGATGCTGTGATAAAAATTTATCAAAATAGCCCCCACCATAACCGATTCTATAGCCTTTGTTATTGAATACTACACCTGGTACTATTAACAAGTCTAAATCATTAGTTATTTCAGTATTACTTGTAACATAATTAATTCCTTTATCGTCAGGTGCAAGATTCGATAAATCATCTAAACCTTTAAATGACATTGTTTTAGTTTTATAATCAGTTTCTGGTACATATACATTTTTATCATCATTTAGCATTTTTGAAATGATTGGATAAGTATCGACTTCATGTGCCATTGAGAGCACAATGCCAATACGTTTTGCCGATTTATATTCAAATGAACTCAATAATTGTTGTGTTAAGTATTGGTCAGCAGATAATTTTTGATCTTGTTCGGAAAATTGCTTCATTATTTTTATTATTTCTTTTCTTAATGAACGTTTACTCATATATGACACCTTCCCATTTTATATCCTCTTTTATTATAACGATAAAAATATATTATGTCATCATACTGCTATTTCAATATATTTTTGAAAAAAAATAACCAGATTCAAATTTTAGAATCTGGTTAAAATTTTTATTATTTTGTTTCACGGTGCAATGTATGTTTGTTATCACGAGCACAGTGTTTTTTCATTTCGATACGTTCAGGATTAGTACGTTTATTTTTTGTTGTAATGTAGTTTCTTTCTCCACATTCTGTGCAAGCTAGTGTTACGTTTACGCGCATGCTAATTCCTCCTTACCTTTTCAAAATACGACTTATTTATCATACCATTTAGTTATAAAATTGAAAAGTATTATTTTTTAATATAGTCCATACCCATAGGTTTTAAACTTAAAATAGGCTGTTTATGGTTTACTTTTTATCTTTTTCCTTAAAATAATAGTTAATTATATCGCGACCTAAGTCACCACCATTAAGCCAAGGTTCTGGAACAGGTTGATTAGTATATACAATTGAAAATGCTAATTTTGGATCTTCAATTGGTGCATAACCAACATAAGTTGAATTTACTTTTGGTTCACCATCTTGGAATACTTCTGCTGTACCAGTTTTACCAGCTGAAGGGACAACCGTATCATTGAAACTTTGATAGCCTGTACCTTCTTTTTCATTAAATGCCATTTTAAAACCTTCTTGTACTTGGTTAACTTGGTCTGATGTATTGTTAACTTTGTTTAATACGTCGCCTTTTACTTTCTGTTTAACTGGACCTAAGGAATCTTTATTTGTTGCTTTTCTAATTTCTAAGCCAATATGTGGTTGAATTCTATAACCATCGTTTGCAATTGTAGAAGCATATTGTGATAACTGCAATGGTGAATAAGTATCATATTGTCCAATTGCCAAATCTAAATAGTTTCCTGGATTATCTGTTAATGGTTCTATCTGACCGCCAGTTTCATTTGGTAAATCGATACCTGTTTTAACGCCTAAACCAACTTGATTTAACCCTTTTCGTAATTTTTGACCTGCTTCTGAAATATCAGTAGGCAATGTCATATTTGGTGAGTATGGTGAACCAGCAATTTTTAATGCTGTTTTAAACATGTATACGTTTGATGAATGCATTAAAGCTTCTTTATCATCAATCGTTACTTTACCATCTTGGTTGAAGTATGAACGTTTAGAGAGACCGCCTGCAAATTTTAATGGTTCATCAACCATTTTCTCACCAACATTAATGGCATCATTTTGGTAACCTGCTAATAATGTTCCACCTTTAACAGACGATCCAACAGCGTATTGTGACGTGAACGTTCCGATATCATAATCGGTTAAATCACCGTTTTTATCAATTTGTTTACCTGCCATCGCTAAAATATCACCATTATTAGGATTTTGGACAACCACTAAAGCATTGTCCATATCTTTAGCACCTTCACTACGTAATTTGCTTATTTGTTTTTCCAAATACGCTTCTGTTTTCTTTTGTAAGTCTATATCAATACTTAAAACAAGATCGTCTCCACGTGATCCTTCATGAATTACTTGTGAATCAATGACTTCTCCTGATTTATCTGTTGTGTATTTCATTTCTTTCTTTTTACCTTTAAGAATATTATCGTATTGATATTCTAAATAAGATTTTCCTACACGATCATTTCTTGAATATCCTTTTGATAAATATTGTTCTGTTAATTCTTTTGGAATACCTTCTTGTGTAGTAGAGACATCACCAAAAATACCGCGTAATGTATCATCATATGGATACTTTCGATCCCAATCCATCGTGGTATTAACGCCTGGTAAATCAGAAAGTTTTTGTGACACTGCAGCATATTCTTCATCTGTAACATCTTCATTTTTAATCATTTGAGGATCTAATGCAGAACCAGACATCATTTCTCTAAATATTGCTAAAACTTGTAAATCTTTATCAGAAAATGAATCAAATTGTTTCTTTCCAATTTTTTTATGTAATGTTTCATCATATTGTTCTTGAGTAATACTTCCATCATCTAATAATGATTGTTCTTTTTTCATTAATTCATCAGCTTTATTAGGGTGCTTTAAAATCCAAAAATCTTGTTTATCTCGATCTGTAATTTTATCAGTATCCATTTTTATAAGTTTTGATAAATCATTAGCTATTTTTAAAACCTCTGATTGCGACGTTTTTCTTCCACGAGAAAAAGTAATGGCTTTTTTAGATGCATTATCTACTAGGACTTTACCATTTCTATCGAGAATTCTCCCTCTTGGAACAGCTTCATTAACAGTTAAATTTTCACTGTTTTTAATTAATTGCTTATAATGAGAGCCCTGCGCAATTTGCAAATAACCTAATCGTAAAACAATAACCGCAAAAATAAATACAATTAGACCAAACACAAAGCTTATTCTTTTGTTCATCGTATTTCTTATTTTCTCATCGTTTGATTTTTCCTTTAATCTTTTTAGCAAAACAACATACCTCTATTCAAAAGTGATCACTTTAAATGATATATGAAATTGACACAGATTTCTATTATTTTAAATAAAAAAATGACGACCTGTGTAAGGCCGTCAAAAATAGAAGCTTAATTATTTAGCAGCGTTATATAATTCATCAACTTTTTCCCAATTTACAACGTTCCAGAAAGCACTAATATATTCTGGGCGTTTGTTTTGGTATTTAAGATAATAAGCATGTTCCCAAACGTCTAAGCCTAGGATTGGTGTTTTACCTTCTGTAAGTGGGTTATCTTGGTTTGGAGTTGTAACAATTTCTAAATTACCATTATTAACAACTAGCCAAGCCCATCCTGAACCAAAACGAGCTGCAGCTTTATCTGCAAATTCTTCTTTAAATGCATCTAAAGAACCCCATTGTTCTTTAATTTTATCAACTACAGTTCCTTTTTCTTCAGAGTTTGGAGTTAATAATTCCCAGAATAATGAATGGTTTAAGTGTCCACCACCATTATTTCTAACAGCTGTTTGAATATCTTCTGGTACACTGTCTAAATTTGCAATAATTTCTTCAATTGATTTAGACTCTAAATCAGTACCTTCAATTGCTGCATTTAATTTAGTAACATAAGTGTTATGATGTTTGTCGTGATGGATTTCCATTGTTTGTTGATCAATATGTGGTTCTAATGCGTCAGAACCATAAGGTAAGTTTGGTAATTCAAAAGCCATAAATAATCATCCTCCTAATTAATCTGTAAATAAAGCATAACAACTAAAAATGATTACAACAATGAATATGCTTACAAACTTATTCAAAAGTCATAAAATTATATTTGTTATCTTTAGTTCCTTTATTATTATATCTCAAATTAGTGGATTTTAAACATAATAGACAAAGTATTTTAAAAATTCAATATAATTCAGACTATTGACCTATGTTTAGAAGGAAACTTTTTTGTAATAAGCGTCGATTGGTGCTATTTTACATTTAGAGATACACTGGAAATTTTAAGCATGCTGACAAGCTTCACATACTCCATAAACTTCTAATTTGTGGGTGTGGATTGCAACTTTAGGTAAAAACGCTTTTATCTGTTCAATTGGACAAAAATCAATTATTTTTGTATCACCACAGGATTCACAAATAAAATGATGGTGATGATGATCTGTACATGCAATTCTAAATTTCATTTCACCATCGAGTTCCGTGCCCTCAACGATACCTAAATCTTTAAATAAATGTAAATTTCGATATATCGTATCAAATGAAATACCTGGATAATCTTTATCTAATGTTTGTTGTATATGTTTTGCGTTAATATACTTATCTTCTTCTATAAAAACATTTATCATATCTCTTCTTTTATTTGTATATTTGTGTCCTTCTGCTTTTAGAATATTAATTGCTTCGTCTATTTTCATTATTAATAGCCCCTTTCACAGTTTTTAATTTGAACTTTTGATATGACATCATTATTGCTAATAAAAGAACAAGTAATACGACAATCACGCCACCAGGAGAAATATTCATATAAAATGCTAATACTAGCCCTGCTATAACTGAAAATTCTCCAATTAACACACTCAATATAATCAGTTGTTTGAAACCTTTTGTCATACGCATTGCGATAGCTATCGGCAATGTAATTAATGCACTTACTAGTAATATACCTACTACTCTCATAGATGCTGATATGACCATTGCGACTATAATGATAAATAAAAACTGTATCCATTTCGGAATACCTATAACTTTACTATATTCTTCATCGAATGATAGTATGAATAACTCTTTGTAAAATAACAATATAAATGCTAATACGATGATAACGATTGCGATAATGGTTGATAAATCACTGATAGTTACAGCACTAATGGAACCAAATAATAAACCAACAATTTCTTGATTAAAACCATCTGCTAATGAAATAAAAATAGCACTTAATGCTATGCCTGCACTCATTATAATTGGTATCGCGATTTCTTGGTAATTACTATACGATGTCCTAAGCTTTTCGATTAATAATGCACCAATGACTGCGAATAATATCCCAAACCACATCGGATTAATAAATGTAAGTGCAGGTGCAATCGTCACGAAAAACATACCAAAAGAAATACCGCCAAGTGTAACGTGACTTAATGCATCTGCAATTAAAGATAGCCTTCGAACAACAATAAATGCACCGATTAATGGGGCAATAAAGCCAATCAATATACCACTTATCAGAGAGTATCTCATAAAATCAAAATTTAATAATGCCTCAATCATGATGAACAACACTCCCTATTATGTTGATGGTCTACAAATTGAATAGGATGACCATATATTTTAGATATTTCCACTTCATCTAACGACTTAAAATCCTCTGTTGTGCCATGAAAATGTAGATGCTTGTTTAAACATGCTACTTCTGTAGCGGTATCTGCTACAACACCTATATCATGGGTAACTAAAATGATTGTTACTCCTTCATTTTTTAAGGTCTCTAATGTTTCATAGAATTCACTAACGTGTTTTGCATCTATACCGTTAGTCGGTTCATCTAGTATAAGTACTGAGGGGTTGCTAATCAAAGCTCGCGCTATTAATACACGTTGTTGTTGCCCACCCGATAATTCTGCAATATTTTTATTAATTAAATGACCTATATTCAAACGATTTAATACGTCCACCACTTTATGTTCATCATTTTTATTAAACCATTGAAATAACTTTTTACGTTTTGTAAGCCCACTCATAACAACTTCCTTGACACTCGCAGGAAAGCCCGCTTTAAATGCTTGGGCTTTTTGTGAAACATAACTAATTTTATATAAAGATTGCTTTCCATTATATGCTTTGCCATCTACAAATATTTCACCTTTTTGCAAAGGTAAAAGTCCTAATATAATTTTTAGCAAAGTTGATTTACCAGCACCATTTGGTCCAACTATAGCCAAAAATTGACCTTTATTAATTTTAATGTTTATGTTTTCTAATACTTTTTTGTTTTCAAAATAATAATCAATATTTTTTAATTCGAACACTGGAGTAGTCATCTTTTCACCTCGTTCTATACTATACAACTTGTTAACAATTATGTAAATAGTAATGTTTACGAATTAACAAAAAGGATGAAATAGAGCCCAATTATAAATTGAGTTTACTATTCCATCCTTCAAAACATTATTTTATTCAGTACTTTATTTGGTTATTATCCAGTCTTTTTAAGTGTTATTGCATTAAAATTTTATCCTTTAACTCAGGATCAAATTGTTGTTGTTTAAGCATTTCAATTTCAAATTTATACGGTGGTTTTTTATTCTTTTTGTCTTCACCTACATATGGTGTTTCAAGTATTTTGGGAATATCTTTGAACGTATCATGATGAACGATATAATTTAAAGCATCAAAACCGATATAACCAAAGCCTATATTTTCGTGTCTATCTTTATGTGCGCCAATATCATTTTTACTATCATTTACATGAACAACCTTTATTCTATCGATACCAATAATCTTATCAAATTCATTTAATACACCATCGAAATCTTCTTTTACGTTATAGCCTGCATCATGTGTATGACAAGTATCGAAACACACAGATAAACGTTCATTATGCTTAACGCCATCTATAATTCGAGCGATTTCTTCAAAATTTCTTCCAATTTCTGACCCTTTACCAGCCATTGTTTCAAGTGCGATGCGTACATTATTATCATTTGTAAGTACTTCATTTAGTCCTTCTATGATCTTATTAATACCAGCATCTGCACCTTCTCCTACATGTGAACCTGGATGCAATACTATATCTTTAGCTCCTATTGCTTGAGTTCTTTCAATTTCACTTTGTAGAAATTCAACACCTAAATTAAACACATGAGGTTTAACAGTATTCGCAATATTTATAATATAAGGTGCATGCACTACAATATTTGAAAGCCCATAAGTTTGCATCAATTCTTGACCTTGATCAATATTTAATTCTTCTAAAGGCTTTCTTCTTGTGTTTTGTGGTGCACCTGTATAAATCATGAAAGTAGATTCACCGAATTTATGTGCTTCTTCAGCTGAACCTGCTAACATTTTCTTGCCATTCATAGATACGTGAGATCCTAATAACATAGTAGTCACCAATCCTTTATTTATTTTTTCTGGCTTGACGATTTTGTTTCTTACTGAATTTTTTACGCTCTTGACGTTTTAAATGTTCTAGATCACGTTGGAATTTTTTCTTATAGCCAGGTTTTACTTTTTTCTTGTTTCTCTTCACTTTGTTTTTTAATTCGTTTGTTAAATGATCATCTTTATTTTTACGTGATTGTCGTGTATTGTGTGCCTTTATTGGTGTCAATTCATCGTTTTTTATATCAACATTCTCAAATTGATAACCTCGTTGTTCTATTAACGCGATGTTTTCTTCTTCCTCAGGGCTGTATAGGGTAATTGCAACACCTTTATATTGACCTCTACCAGTACGTCCAACACGATGCGTGAAGAAATCAATATCATTTGGTACATCAAAGTTAATGACATGACTTACGCCTTCAATATCTATCCCACGTGAAGCTAAATCACTTGCGATAACAAATTGAAATTCTAAGTTACGAATACGTTTCATTTGTTGTTTACGCTCTCTAGGAGTTAAACCACCATGAATCATACCTAATTTTAATCCCGCAGCATTTAACTGGTCTGCAAGTTCGTTTGCATTATCACGACTATTACAAAATATAATACATAGATATGGATTTAAAATATCAATGAGTTTTATCGTTTTTTCTATCTTTGCCTCTCCCTTTGTTGGAATTAAAAAGAATTCAATGTTTTTGTTATTCTTTTGAACATTTTCAATTTCAACGTATTCAGGATTTTCTAAATATTTATTTAAAAATGGATGTAATGATTTAGGGATTGTAGCGCTAAACACAGCTATATGAGATTGTTCATCTAAGCGTGTAGCAATATGGTCTACCTCTTCTATTAATCCTAAATCAATCATTAAGTCAGCTTCATCCACAACTAAATAAGAAGCTAAGTGCACATGTAAATCCCCATGTTTAGCTAGTTCGTTTATCCGTGTTGGCGTACCTATAATAAGTTGCGGTTGGTTCTTAGCGCGTTGTCTATCTTTTTCAATATCAGTGCCACCAATGAAAAGTTTAACAGATAAGCCACCTTTATAATCAGCTAAATGGCTAGCAACATCAAATAATTGTTGTGCTAATTCTCTTGTTGGTGCAACAATGATTGCTTGTGGTTCTTTAACATCGACATTTATTAAATGTACTAATGGTAATAAAAAGGCGTGGGATTTGCCAGTGCCTGTTTGTGATTGTCCAATTAAGTTTACTTGTTTTAATATTTTTGGAATTACTCTATTTTGTACTTCTGTAGGTTGATTAAAGTTCAAATTTCGTACCGCGTCAATTAAACTAGGGTCTAAATTAAACTTATCAAATGGGTGATTTGCCATGATTTGGCCTCCTTAAATCTTCATCTTTTCTATTATAAAGCATTCACAAACGATTTTGAACTAAATATTTTTTTATCTAACCGTTGATGGTAAATATAGTTTGAAAGTAAGAGAGGCTGGGACATAAAGTAATGCCTCAGCCTAAAGTAAATGGTAGTCGTTGACTGAAATAAAATTTTAAATAATTATCTTTTCCAAATTTCAACTATTCTTAGTCGGAAGGATTAATGAAATTTTATTTCTTCCAGTTATATCAATAACAATTATAAATAATTAAACGGATCCGTGTTGAGTTTAGATGCCTTAATTTCAAAAGTAATATCATCCGGTTTAATCCAATTAATTAATAAGTCACACAAACCATCTTTCATTACATATTCACTATAATGATTAATATCTAATAAGTTAATACCCGCAATTTTTGCATCTAAGGCATCATGATGTTTGATATCACCAGTTATAAAAATGTCTGCGCCTTGTTGATCCGCTTGATACTCAAATCCAATACCCGAACCACCTATAATCGCAACCTTTTTAATCGTTTGCTTTAAATTTCCAATAAATCTAACACTTGGCATTTCCAATTGTGTTTTGACATGCTTCACAAAAGTAGGTGCATCCATCTCAGATTCCAATTCTCCAATCATACCTAAACCGTAATTTGCTTCTTTTTCCATTTCTATAAAATCAAAAACTGGCGTTTCATATGGATGGTTCGTTTTAATTAATTGTTCTGCTAAATGCTTTTGGTTTTCATCAATCATAAATTCTAATTTAAACTCGTTAACTTCTTCGATTTTATCTAATGTTCCAATATGTGGTTGAGCATTACCAGTGGGTTTAAATTGCCCATTTCCTGGGCTCTCAAAGAAACAATATTTATAATTTCCTTCTTCAGCTAAACCTGCATCACTCAAAGCATCTTTAAATGATTTAAGGTTTGCTTCTGGTATAAACACTTGCACTTTATAGTATTTTAAAATTTCTGGGTTCAAGATATGTTGATTATTCAATTGAAGTTTTTCTGCTAACATCGCATTAACACCTTTTGGGTAAACATCTAGATTTGTATGCAAAGCAATTAAATTCATATCATTTTTAATTAACTTTCGTAAAATAGCGCCATAACCATCTTGATGAATGATATTTTTAACACCTTTAAATATGAGTGGATGATGACAAATAATAGTGTTAAAATCATGATTTATTGCTTCATCAACGACCTCATTGGTACAATCTAAAGCGGTTAAAACACCTGAAATTTCAGCAGATTCATCTCCGATTAACAAGCCAACATTATCCCATGATTCTGCAGTTTTAAATGGTACATGTTGATTTATTATTTGAAGTAACGTTTTGACTTTCATTTACAACACCTCATTAATTAAATTGATTTCGTTGTTAATTTCATTTAATCGCTCGCCATGTTTTTCAGAGTCCAAATGACTTTTGATTTTTTGCAATGCTTGTCGTTCTCTTTCCCATTTTTTGAAAAATAATTCATGTTTCTTTTTTAATAAAATCGGTCCAAACTTTAATTCCGATTTAGTAAGTGTTTGTGGCTGTTGTTCACAAAAATCTGCTACGATTATTTCATAGATATGACCTTTTTCTTCTAAAATTACTTCTTCAATAATATTATAATGCATGGATTCTAACAAATTTCTAATCGCGCTAGATTGTATGTTACTTTGTAAAATAAGCCTCGGATGTGCGGTTAATTTTTCTTTACCTTCTTCAAGGATTTTAGCTATTAGTGGCCCACCCATACCACAAATTGTAATGGAATTGATTTGATCATTCGACTGTATTATCGATAATCCATCACCTAATCTAACATCAACATGATTTACTAAATCATGTTCTACAACATTCTTTTTCGAAGCTTCGAATGGACCTTTGATTACTTCTCCAGCAATTGCATTTTTGACTAAATTATTTTCAATCGCATAAATCGGAAGATATGCATGATCTGAACCAATATCTGCTAAGCAATCTCCTGTTATAAATGTACTCACTTTTTTTAATCTTTCATTTAATGTAACCATAAAAGCGCTCCTCTATGTAAATGTAAAAAGCTCTTTTGTACGACAAGGTACAAAAGAGCTGAAAAATTAGTCCATAAAGTCTTTAAGACGTTTACTTCTACTCGGATGTCTTAATTTCCTCAATGCTTTAGCTTCAATTTGACGAATACGCTCTCTCGTAACACCGAAGACTTTACCAACTTCTTCTAGCGTACGTGTTCTTCCGTCGTCAAGTCCAAAACGCAAGCGTAGTACATTTTCTTCTCTGTCAGTTAATGTATCTAAGACATCTTCAAGTTGTTCTTTTAATAATTCATAAGCCGCATGATCAGATGGACTTTGAGCTTCTTGGTCTTCGATAAAATCACCTAAGTGACTATCGTCTTCTTCACCAATTGGTGTTTCTAATGAAACTGGCTCCTGAGCTATTTTTAATATTTCTCTTACTTTTTCAGGTGGTAAATCCATTTCTTCACCAATTTCTTCTGGAGCTGGATCACGACCTAAATCTTGTAATAGTTGTCTTTGTACACGGATTAATTTATTGATTGTTTCTACCATATGCACTGGAATACGTATTGTACGAGCTTGGTCTGCAATTGCACGTGTAATTGCTTGACGTATCCACCAAGTTGCATATGTTGAAAATTTAAATCCTTTATTGAAATCGAACTTTTCAACTGCTTTAATTAAGCCCATATTACCTTCTTGAATTAAATCTAAGAAAAGCATGCCACGGCCAACATATCTTTTGGCTATACTGACTACTAAACGCAAGTTTGCTTCAGCTAATCTTGATTTAGCGACTTCGTCACCTTGTTCAATTCTTTTAGCTAATTCTATTTCTTCTTGCGCATTTAATAAATCGACACGTCCGATTTCTTTAAGATACATACGTACAGGGTCATTAATTTTAACACCTGGAGGAGCACTTAAATCATTAGGATTTAATTTAGCATCTTTGTCAGAACTATCTTTTTCGTTTACCAAACTGATATCGTTATCTGTTAATTGATCAAATAGTTCATCCATTTGATCAGAATCCATCTCGAAGTTTTGCAATTTCTCTGCAATCTCTTCGTGGCTAAGATGCCCTTCTTTTTTACCTTTTTCAATTAAGTGTTTTTTTACATCTTCTAAAGTTAGAGATGGGTCAATCGTTTGCTTTTTAAGTGTAACTTTATTTCCAGACATGAAAAGGCCTCCCGAATATAATATCAACTTGAAACCGTGATATCATTTGATAGATAATCTTAATATTATCTACCCATAATTCATACGATTTATTCAAGTTGTTAAACCCAATAATATACAAATATATTCATTTTTTATTTAATTCATTCTATTTTTATTGAAGTTTACAATTTTTTCTAGGTAATATTTCTGCAACTCTAAATCACCTAATCTAGAAGCCTCCCGTAACTTATGATTAAGCGATTCAATCGTTTCTTCATTTCTATTTGTTAAAAGTGTGTTTAAATAATCATCGATTTCATGTTCATAGGGTTCTTCATTTATCATATAGTTATCCAATGATATAAATGCTTCTTTAATTTCATTTGAATCGATATATTGTAAAACATCACTAATATTAAACGTATCATTCTCAGAATAAAACTCATGTAAAACATAAAATATACGCTTAAAATACTGATTTGTAAAGTCTTCTGATTGAAGTAATTTATGATAATTCAAGAAAATATCCTTATCATTCATAAAGTGTTTTAATAAAGCACGCTCTGCCTTTTCTTGTTTATTTAAATTAGTGAATTGTGGCACACTAGGAAATTGATATGACTGTGGTTGATAATAATCTTCACGTTGTCCTACTTCAATATTTAAACTGTCCATGCTTACTTTAAACAATTCTGACACGTCTTGCAATATTTTTTTACGTAAAATTGAGGACTTCATTAATGAAATGTCATTCGTGATTTCTTTTAAATATCTTTCATATGCCAAATCATTATTTTCAATTTCTTCTTGATGCATGTGCACTTTATAAAGAATGAATGACTTTTTTTCATGTTCAACAAAATAATTAAACGCATCTGCACCGTGTTTTCCAATATACTCATCCGGATCCATGTTTTTCGGAAGTTGTACTACAAATACATTAAAACCTTGTTGTAACAATATTTGACCAGATTTTAAAGTGGCCTCACTACCAGCAAAATCCCCGTCAAACATCAGCGTCACATTTGAAGTGAGTTTTTTCATAAATGCGATATGTTCTTGTGAAATCTGTGTTCCCATACTTGCTACGACTTGATGTAATCCTGCATAATCGGCTTTTATCACATCCATAAAACCTTCGAGTAGAATAATTTCATCATTTTTTCGAATCGCTTTTCTGGCTTGATCAACGTTGTATAATAATCTTCTTTTTTGAAATATCGGTGTTTCAGGACTGTTAAGATATTTTGGCTCTTGATTTGTATATGTTCTCCCTGAATAACCAACAGTTCGCCCTTGTGCATTTGTTAATGGGAACATAATTCTATCTCTGAAACGATCATAATAGCTGAAATTTTCTTCGTTTCTAGACAATAAACCCGCTTCATATGCTAGTTGAATATCATAACCTTTCTTCTGTAAAAAGTCATGACAAAAATTTGCATTTTTAGGCGCATAGCCTATTTTCCGACTATCTATGAGTTCATCAGTAAAACCACGCTCTTTTAAATAATTTAACGCTGCTTCACCTTCAACAGTTTTCTTTAAGGCGTAATGATAATAATCTTGCATTAATTCATGCATTTCAATCATTTGCAAATCTTCAGAAGCAATTTGATGATTAGGATGTTGATCTGACGCTGTCTGAGGCGTTTCAACTTCAATATTTACACGTTCACCTAATAATTTTACTGCTTCAGTAAAAGAAACGTCTTTAATTTCTTGAGTAAATTGAAAGACGTTCCCTCCTTTTTTGCAACCAAAGCAATGGCAAATTTGTTTATCTTCAGAAACAGTAAACGATGGGGTTTTTTCATCATGAAAAGGACACAACCCAATGTAATTGCGTCCTCTTTTTTCTAATTTAACATATTCACTTACTAAATCGAGAATATCCGTTTTCTCTTTAATTTCATTAATTGTTGCTTGTTCAATTCGCAAAATTATCACCTATTAGACAGTAGTTATCATATTATAATAGAATTTCTTATTTTAAGAAACTATTTTGCTCAATGATACTAATAATATCATTTGCAGTTTCTTCAATTGCTTTATCAGTAACGTCTATCACAGGGCAGCCAATCTTTTCAACTAATTCATTAAAGTAATTTAGTTCTTCTACAATACGTTGCTCTGTAGCATATCTTGCACTATCTCCTAAGCCCAATTGTTTTAATCTTTCTTTTCTGATGCGATTTAATTTGTCTTCACTTATCTTTAATGCAATGCATTTTGAAGTGTCAACGTTAAATAAATTATCTGGTGGTGTTACTTCTGGCACAATTGGGATATTCATCACTTTATAACTTTTATGTGCAAGATATTGTGACAGAGGCGTTTTTGAAGTTCTAGATATGCCTAATAGAACAATGTCAGCTTTATCTAAACCTTTTGGATCTTTACCATCATCATATTTTACTGCAAATTCTATAGCATCAATCTTTTTAAAATATGCTTCATCTAATTGATGCACAAGTCCTGGTTCAAAATAAGGTTGTTCATCAATTTTATCTAATAATATATTCATCAGTGGACCCATAATGTCTACAGACTTAATTTGAAATTCTTTTATTTTCGCCTCCATATACTTTCTTATTTCTGGCTTCACTAATGTATAAACAACTATCGCTTCAGTGTCTTTTGCGACTGAGATTACTTCATCTACATTTTCTAAAGCTTCAATATACGGATACCTACTTATTTCACTTTCACATTGATTTGGGTTAAATTGTGAAATGCAAGCTCTTGCTACAAGTTCAGCAGTTTCACCTACTGAGTCAGAAGCAACAATAATTTTAATATTTTCCATTTAATACATACCACCTATTCATTTAGTAAAGAGACAAATATTTTTGTAATTGTTGTTTTAGATATACGGCCCTTAACTTCATATTTTCCATTTTCTTTTTTAATCACAATTGGTAAAGAATCTATTTCTTTTTCAATCATTAGATTTGCAGCAAATATTACACGCTCGTCTTCAAGTACAAAGCTTAAATTAGGCATACGTGTCATTATAATATTAACAGGCATCGTATGTATATCCTTACCTATCATTGACGCACGTAATAAATCCTTTCGAGAACAAACGCCTATAAAATCTCCTTCATTATTTATAACAAACAACGTACTAACATCCTCTAGAAATATTGTACAAATTGCATCATAAACAGACATTTCGTTTTTTACTACTACAGGGTGTGATGCGTAATCTTTAACAATATATTGTTTTAATTGATCAGCAATTAATTTATTTTTTGGCTTTCCAGAATAGTAGTAGCCTACACGTGGACGAGCTTCTAAAATACCAGACATTGTGAGAATTGCTAAATCTGGTCTCAAGGTCGCTCTAGTAAGACTAAGATGTTCTGCTATATGTTCACCAGTAATAGGTCCATTATTTTTGACAATATCAACAATTTGTTGTTGTCTTTTACTCAGTTCTATAAGACTTCACCCCTTTACTCATTACATTTAATTATACATTGAATTATAAATTGCTACAAATACATATATTTACTTGCTAATAATCAACCAATACATTAAAATTGTATTTAAAGCGAGTTAAGGGTGGTGAAAGCTTAACAAAACAATTGGCTACAATTTCAAATGAAGTTTCAAAAGCGAGTGTACACACTAAATTGGGTGGAACCGCGGGTTATTAAAAATTTATTAAAAACACATAAATTTTATGTGATTAAAATTAATTAACTCGTCCCAAGACAATGATTAAGTTTTTTTGGCTTTTTCTTTGTCTTGGGGCGTTTTTTATGTTAAAAGGAGTGGTTTTTTTGGCAAAAGATATGGAAACAATCGTTCAGTTAGCAAAACATAGAGGTTTTGTATTCCCTGGTAGTGACATTTATGGTGGATTATCAAATACATGGGACTATGGTCCATTAGGTGTTGAATTAAAAAACAATATTAAAAAAGCCTGGTGGCAAAAATTTATCACGCAATCTCCATATAACGTTGGGATCGATGCAGCAATTTTAATGAACCCAAAAACATGGGAAGCGTCTGGGCATTTAGGTAACTTTAATGATCCAATGATAGACAATAAAGACAGTAAAATTCGTTATCGTGCAGATAAAATAATAGAAGACTATATGGCAAATGAAAAAGGCGATGAAAATTTCGTTGCTGATGGTCTAAGTTTCGATGAAATGAAACGTATTATTGATGAAGAAGGTATTGTTTGTCCAGTAAGTGGCACTGCTAATTGGACAGATATTCGTCAATTTAATTTGATGTTCAAAACATTCCAAGGTGTTACGGAAGATTCAACAAATGAAATTTTCTTACGTCCTGAAACTGCACAAGGTATTTTCGTCAATTACAAAAATGTTCAACGTACAATGCGTAAAAAATTGCCATTCGGAATTGGCCAAATTGGTAAGTCATTCCGTAATGAAATTACACCTGGTAACTTCATCTTTAGAACACGTGAATTTGAACAGATGGAATTAGAATTCTTCTGTAAGCCTGGTGAAGAAATAGAGTGGCAAAATTATTGGAAAACTTTTGCAAGCCAATGGTTAAAAGATTTAAATTTAAGTGAATCTGCAACGCGCTTACGTGACCATGATGCAGACGAGTTATCACATTACTCAAATGCAACAACTGATATAGAATATCGTTTCCCATTTGGTTGGGGAGAATTATGGGGTATTGCAAGTAGAACAGATTATGATTTAAAACAACATAGTGAACATTCTGGTGAAGATTTCCAATATCATGACCAAGAAACTGGTGAAAAATACCTACCATATTGTATCGAACCTTCACTTGGTGCGGATCGAGTTACTTTAGCATTCCTTTGTGATGCATATGCAGAAGAAGGTGTTGAAGGTAGTAAAGATTCAAGAACTGTATTACACTTCCATCCTGCATTAGCACCATATAAAGCTGCTGTTTTACCATTAAGTAAAAAATTATCTGGTGATGCAATTAAAATATTTGAACAGTTAAGCGCAAACTTTGCAATTGATTTTGATGAATCACAATCAATTGGTAAACGTTACCGTCGTCAAGACGAAATCGGCACACCATACTGTATAACATTTGATTTCGATTCACTAGAAGACCAGCAAGTAACGGTACGAGACAGAGATACGATGGAACAAGTACGTATGCCGATTGCTGAATTAGAAAGTTTCTTAACAGAAAGAGTTAAATTTTAATTTCAATATATCTATCGACCCTTAAAAGTGGTCGAGCTAAATGAAAAACGTCAATTTCTATACAATTTATAGAAATTGACGTTTTTATTATTTATAAAATTTAATGATTGATTGAACTTGACCCTATTTATAGAATTAATTTGAATTATCTAATCTTTGTAATTGATTAATAAGTTTTTGGCTTTTGAAATACATGCCAGCATATTCACTATATAACATTATCATCAATTGCGACATCTCATCAACGATATCTTGATGAATACTTAAAGCGCTCATTTTACTTATCGGTAAGTTTTGTAACACATCTAATAAATAAAGTGTTCTATTGGACAGTAGCAACGCATTTGGATCTTGTTGATTTGCATGATTTGAAATTGCACCATCAAATTTAAAACTATAACCAATGAGCTTAGATTGGTCGTCATCACCAGTGACAACGCAATGATTAAATATTGCGCTGAAGCCAAACTTTGACATTGATTTAATCAATACGATGACTGACATCAATTGAGCGGATACACCACTTTTAATTTTAGCTAATACAAAGTGTAATAACTCGTAACTAAATTGCGAAAGTTCATCATTTTCAATGGATTGATCTATCGTTTCAGTACATAAACTAGCGTAACTACTCTCATAAATATCTAATCGCAAATGGTAATTTTGGTCGATGACATCTACAGAACTTAAAGTTCCCATGCCTTTCCATTTGGAATAAATAAACAAGCCATACACAAATAGTTGCGTATTAGCTTGCAAACCACTCTTACTCTTTTTGGCGCGTCGAACCATAAGTGGAATTTTTGCACCATATTCATTTAAAATTGTGATGATTTTATCGGATTCGCCATAATCAATTGTTTTAATAATAATACCCTTTTGTTTGATTAACATTTTAGCTCACCGACTCTCAAATTAATCTCGATCTTCTAAATATCCCATTTGACGAATAAAGTTAACTTTGTTTCGCCAATCTTTTTGAACTTTTACCCATAATTCTAAATACACTTTAGAGCCTAATAACCCTTCAATATCTTGGCGTGCCCTTTTCCCAACTTCTTTGAGTTTTTTGCCACCTTTACCTATAACTATCCCTTTTTGTGAATCGCGTTCCACAAAAATAGTAGCTTCTATTCTCACTCGATCTTCATCTTCTTTAATCATTCGATCAACATTGACTCCAATCGCATGTGGAATTTCTTCATTTGTAAGATGTAATATTTTCTCGCGGATAAGTTCACTCACTACAAACTGTTCAGGGTGATCGGAAATTTGGTCATCCGGGTAGTATTTGGGCCCTTCTGGTAAATAAGATTTAATAACATTGATAAAATGCTCAACATTTAATCCTTCTAATGCAGATATAGGAACAATTTCAGTGAAATTCATATATTTTTTATATTTTTCTATTCTTGGCATAAGTTCATCTGGATGTACTAAGTCAATCTTATTTAACACTAAAAATACTGGTGTTTTAACTGATTTTAACATTTCCATAATGTATTCATCACCACGACCAATATCTTCATTAACATTGACCATAAACATAATAGCATCAATTTCCGATAACGTGTTAGTCGCCACACGCATCATATAATCGCCTAATTTATGTTTAGGTTTGTGTATACCTGGCGTATCTAAAAATATAATTTGTGCATCTTCTTGAGTCATTACACCTTGAATTTTATTTCTTGTCGTTTGTGCTTTATCAGACATAATAGCAATTTTATGTCCGATGACGCGATTTACAAAGGTAGATTTACCTACATTAGGTCTACCAATAATTGTTACAAATCCTGATTTATGTGCTGTCATTAGTTTAAATCCTTTCCAGAAAATCCTAGAGGTAACAAATCACTAACTGTAGATTGTATCATGTCACCCTTATGATTGGTCATATATACAGGCATTTCATCATCACAAAGCTCTTTTAACACTTGTCTACAAGAACCACAAGGCGAAGAAGGTGATTCTGCATCAACGGTTACAGTAATCGATTCGAAATCGCCTGGTCGGTATCCATCAGCAATAGCTGCAACAAGGCTTGACCTTTCTGCACAAATACCTAATGGATAAGCGGCATTTTCTACATTTGCACCGTGATATGTTTTACCATCTTTTGTAATTAAATATGCACCTACTTTAAATTTACTGTATGGTGCATAAGCATTACTTTGTGCTTTTCTTACTTCCTTAAAATAATCAGGTTGGTATGCCATAATTTAACACTCCTATTCAATTTTTAATTTTGTATTGTTATTTCAAACTAACTGCTGCTTAGTATATAGATAGATTAAAAATCGTATTGTTTATTTTATAAAATATGGTAAAAAAACGATAAGTCCAATTGCCAACGCAATTATTGAAGCAAGCATAACACTAGCAGCTGCTGTATCTTTAGCTTTCTTTGCAAAGTCATGATATTCATCTGTAATCAAATCCACTACATATTCAAGTGCTGTATTTATGGCTTCAAATGTTAACACGAATCCTATAGCAATGAGGATTAAAATCCATTCAACTGTATTTATTTTTAAATAAATACTAAGAAAAATTGCAATAACTGCAAAAATAATATGGATTAAAAACTTTTTATCTTTACTAAAAAGGACCAGTAAACCTTGAAAAGCATATTTAAAACGTTTCATAGCTACCTCTAATCTCTTGGCAACCCGTAGGCATTTAAAATTTCATCTTGACGACCAAACATTTCTTTTTCATCCGCTTCATCCATGTGATCATAGCCTAATAAATGTAAAAAACCATGAAGGGCAAGGAAGCCAAGTTCTCTTTCAAACGAATGTCCATATGCATCTGCCTGTGATTGAGCAACTTCAGTGCATATGATAATATCTCCGAGTACTCTAGGTATGTCTAAACCACTAATTTCGGGTTCATCTTCTTCTAAAGCAAAGGATATTACATCTGTTACTTTGTCTTTATCTCGATACATTTTATTAATTTGTTGAATTTCTGCTTTGTCTACAAATGTCACAGATAATTCAGCATCGTTATCTATTCCTTCTTGTTCTTTTGCAAAAGTAAGAAGATCGTCTATTTGCTTAAACCAGTTGTTATCAACTAATTCAGTATGATCATTAAAATCTATTGTAAACATTTACTCTTCTCCCTCATAACGATCAATTATTTTACTTACAAGTGGATGACGAACAACGTCGTTTTGGTCTAAATGATGGATACTTAGACCTTTAACATTGTGTAACTTTGCTATTGCTTCTTTAAGACCACTTTTAACACCTTTAGGTAAGTCAATTTGTGTCTTATCACCAGTTACAACCATTTTCGAACCAAAACCTAACCTTGTTAAGAACATTTTCATCTGAGCATGCGTAGTGTTTTGCGCTTCATCTAAAATAACAAATGCATCATCAAGTGTTCTCCCTCTCATATATGCTAATGGTGCTATTTCTATAACGCCACGCTCGATAAATCTAGCAGTTTGTTCTCTTCCTAAAACAGTATTTAAACCATCATATAACGGGCGCAAATAAGGATCTACTTTCTCCTTCAAATCACCAGGTAAAAATCCTAATGATTCACCAGCTTCTACTGCAGGTCTTGTCAACACGATACGTTTAACATTACCTTTTCGCAGTTGCTTAGCGGCATAAACGACGGCTAAAAATGTTTTCCCTGTACCTGCTGGTCCAACGCCAAATACCAAGTCATTATGATACATAGCATTAACATAAAGTCTTTGTCCCATAGTTTTAGCCCGTATTGTTTTACCAAACGCGTCTTTAGTAATTTCGTCATCATATAAATCTAATAAGTAATGAATCGTACCATTTTTTGCCATTTTAACAGCGGCTTCTACATCCTTGAGCGATATAGTTACGCCTTGCTGTATTACTTTTAATAAATTAATCAGTACTGATTCTGCTTGTTCTACATGCTCAATTTTTTCACCTTTTACGGCTATTTCTTGTCCTCGAGCATGTATTATGACATCAAATCCTTCTTCAATTGATTTAAGATTTTCATCATTATTACCAATGAGTGCTTGTGCTTCATTGATGTCATCTATTTGAATAATTCCAGGCATATAGTTGCTCCTTTACAAATATATTCGTTTCTATTATTTTATCCTATTAGATTTTAAGTTACAAAAATAATTATGATGCATGATATGAAATAAGCATTATTATAAAATTAACAATTTCAATAAATCATACTGCAACTTCAATGTTATTATATCATGAAATATTCTCATATTATTTCAAAGTGAATTAAAAATTAACATAAATTGTTATTTTTATGTAAACCAGAGCATTAAGAAAGTATAGTATAAAAATTAACGATCATTATATATTTTGAAATTAAAAATAACTCAACTTACAAAGTCAAAAATCTAACTTTATAAGTTGAGTTTAAATAAATTTATAATTTTTTTGGTCTTTCTAAAACTTCAGACCAAATAATACCATTAACAACTTCATCATCAGCAAATCTATATTGAGCATTTGTGCCAGAGCTTTGAACAGAATGCGCATTCATTAACTGTTTTAAACGATAACGCTTAGTTCTCTCTGATAAATATTTATCAGAAATGATTTCTCGTGCTTTTTTCTCAGTTCTTTGTATTTTTTTCTCAGTTTCACGATCGATTTCATTACGTACGTCTTCCATTTTGCCCATTAAATCAGCTTCAAGCTCTTTTTGAAGTGTATCATCTTGTTGCTTTTGCTCACGTTTTACTTTTTCAGCTTCGGTTTCATTATGTTTAGGAACCGTTGATGTTTCTTGTTGAGGCGTCTCAGTTTCCATCTTTTCAGCTCGTGTTTCAGCAGGTTTATTCTGCTTTGGTGTATGTTCTTCCTGAGTAAAAGGACCATCATTAAATTGTTTTTCTAACTCAGAAAATGTTTTTCCAACTTCTTCAAGGAAACCACGTTTTTTTGGTGGTGTTTCAGACTGATTCGGCTGTTTATTAGCTGGCGGTTGTTGTTTTTTTCGCTTTTTATGACTATCATCGTTAATAGCACCAATTATCGTAAAAATGACAGATACTACAAAGATAATAATACCTATATTCATTTAATCACCCCTATTTATTATTCCGGTGATTCATCATCTTCTTTTTTTGTACGTTGGTTAATAGAATTTCTCATACCAGTATCTGCTTCAACATTTTTCAGATTATAATAATCTTTCACTCCAAGATTTCCTGAACGTAATGCTTCAGCCATAGCTAGTGGAACTTCTGCTTCCGCTTCAACAACTTTAGAGCGCATTTCTTGTACTTTTGCTTTCATTTCTTGTTCTTGTGCTACTGCCATTGCACGGCGTTCTTCGGCTTTTGCTTGTGCGATATTTTTATCAGCAAGCGCTTGTTCAGTTTGTAAATCTGCACCAATGTTCTTGCTAATGTCTACGTCTGCAATATCGATTGATAAAATTTCAAAAGCTGTACCTGAATCTAAACCTTTACTTAAAACTGTTTTAGAAATATTATCAGGATTTTCAAGCACTTGTGTGTGATGTTCACTAGAACCAATTGTAGAAACAATACCTTCACCAACACGTGCAATAATCGTTTCTTCTCCAGCACCACCGACTAATCTTGCAATATTCGCACGTACTGTGATTCTTGCTTTTGCTTTAACTTCGATACCATTCATTGCAACACCGGCGATAAATGGTGTCTCAATTACTTTTGGATTTACAGACATTTGAACTGCTTCTAACACGTCACGTCCTGCTAAGTCAATAGCTGCACCACGTTCAAAAGGTAAATTAATATCAGCTCTTTGTGCAGCGATATTTGCATCAACAACACGGTCAACATTACCACCTGCTAAATAATGTGATTCAAGTTGGTTCGTTGTCAAGTTTAGCCCTGCTTTATGAGCTTTAATTAAAGGTGATATTACTTTACGTGGAGAAACTCTACGTAATCTCATACCTACTAGGGTACCAATGCCTACTTTTACACCCGCTGCGATTGCTGAAATCCACAATCCAACAGGTACAAATGAAAATAATAACAATAATGCAATTACGACTATAACTGCTATAATTAAAATTCCAATCATACTCATTCTCCTTTATGTTTCTATTTCTCTCACAACAACTCGAGTACCTTCAACTTCCAGAATAGTAACTTGTTTGTTCCGTAATATAAAAGAACCATCTGAAACTGCATCGATACGTTCATTGTTATAAATAATAATTCCTGCTGGTCTCAAATCTGTAGATGTAGTTGCAACTTCTCCAACTAAATGAGAGCGATCTTCATGTGATGTATAACCTGCTTCTGCATTTGTAGAATCCTTCAATACAACTTTATCTAAAAACGGTATTTTACGTTTGAAAAATTTCACAAGTATCACCCATTCTATGATTGATAATATTAAGGCTACGACAACATTAGCAATCATGTACACTAGATTATCACCTAAAGTAACAATACTGAAAACGATTAACGCCATACCTATAATGCCAATAATTGCACCCACTACAAATAATTCAATGATAACGAATATCACACCAATGGCGAATAAAACAACAGAATAAAAGTTGACATCCCCTTTTACAAAAAATCCTAAAAAGAAAATGAATAATGCTAATGTTGATATAATTCCGACAATATTTATTCTATTTGAATATAACTGGTACAAAAAACCTAAGAAGATAATACAAGTTAATATCAAAGCACCTATTGGACTAACAATAAAGTTAGAAACATTGTCTATCCAGTTTCCGTTTTCAACAAGTTTGGTTGAAAAGATAGTATGTATACTGCTCATCGAAGGAATCACTTTATCACCTCACTCTCAATTTAATTATACATGAAATAAATATATGATTATACCGTTTACACAATAAAAATCGTAATATTATTCATTTATTATTAAATGATATTCCCAGAAAAATAATCAATTTCAACCAGCTACACGAGATGTACGACATTAATACTTGATTAACGTGAATATGGTAATTTTTAAACTAAGTACAAGATTTTCTAATGCTTATGAAAATCATAAATAGGAATATATAGTGTAGTTCATTTATCTACGTTAATAAATAAAAATAGCCTTAGCTGTATGAACAACTAAGGCTATTATGGTTTATAATTAATGTTGGTGTTGAGGGAGTCAACGAAACAATTAATTATTTGAATTTACGTTTACGTGCAGCTTCTGATTTCTTTTTACGTTTAACGCTAGGTTTTTCGTAAAATTCACGTTTACGTACTTCTTGAATTGTACCGCTTTTAGAAACTGTACGTTTGAAACGACGTAACGCATCTTCAAGTGATTCGTTCTTTTTGACTACTGTTTTAGACATGTGTATTTCCCTCCCTCCAAATATCAACGAAACTTTATAATCATTACACGGTAATTACCATGTATTAATTAGTATAATATATCTGATTAATGTGGTCAATTAGTAAAATTTTAATTTCATGATTCATTTTACACCATGTAGAGGTGTTTGCATTGAATCATTATCAATTAAATTTTATACAGTAACAGAATGTTCTGTTGTATTGGTAGCATGATTTACCACTCTTAGTAATTCACCTTGATTGATTGGGTAATCAGGTTGAGTGATTTTTATCTTTACGAGTTCACCGATTAGAGATTCATCGCCAGCGAATTGAACTTTCATATAATTATCAGCAAAACCTATTAATGTCCCTGGCTCACTGCCAACTTCTTCTGGAATAACTTCAAGTACTTCTTGATCAAATTTTGATGCATACTTTTTAGCAAGCTGATCGCTTAAATGAATTAAGCGATGTACACGTTCATTTTTAATATTTTCATCAACTTGGTCGTCCATTCTAGCAGCTGGTGTGCCAATTCTTGAAGAATAAGGAAATACATGTAATTCTGAAAATTTGTGTTCAACAATAAAATCATATGTTTCTTGGAACTCTTCTTCAGTTTCACCTGGGAAACCAACAATGACATCACTTGTGACTGCTAATCCAGGTAGTGCTTCATGTAAACGAGTCAATCGCTCTGAAAAATGAGCCATAGTATATTTTCTTCTCATTCTCTTCAACACTGAATCAGACCCAGATTGTAATGGGATATGAAGATGACGTACAACTTTGTTTGATTGCTCAATTACACTAATAACTTCATCTGTTAATTGACTTGCTTCAATCGAAGAAATTCTAATACGCTCTAAGCCATCTACAGTTTCTAAGTCACGTAATAATTGTGCTAAATTATAATTTTTTAAATCCTGACCATATCCACCTGTATGAATACCAGTTAAAACAATTTCTTTATACCCTGAATTTACAAGTGTAGTTGCTTGTTCTATCACTTTTTCGGGGTCTCTAGATCGCATTAAGCCACGAGCCCAAGGAATAATACAGAAAGTACAAAAATTATTGCACCCTTCTTGTATCTTCAACGAGGCTCTTGTTCTATCTGTAAAGTATGGAACTTCTAATTCTTCATATGTACGATTTTTCATGATGTTTCCCACACCATTAATTGGTTGTCTTTCTTTTTTAAACTCATTGATATAACCGATTAACTTCGTCCGATCTTGAGTGCCGACCACAATATCTACGCCAGGTATTTCCATAATTTCAGCAGGAGATGTCTGTGCATAACAACCAGTTACACATACCACTGCCTCTGGATTTTGTCTTATAGCACGTCTAATGACTTGTCTGCTTTTTTTATCACCTGTATTAGTTACCGTACACGTATTAATAACAAATACATCAGCATTTGTTTCAAAATCAACACGATCATAATCTGCTTCTTTAAATAATTGCCAAATTGCTTCTGTTTCATAATGATTCACTTTACATCCTAATGTATGAAATGCAACTGTTGACATAAATATCACCCCAATAAGTCTTTTTGAAAGCTTACAGCACTTAAAGTATATAGCGGTGCAGTTTCAGCTCTTAATATCCTAGGCCCTAGACCAACTTGGTATGCTGAACTACCAAATAACTTAATTTCTGATTCAGACAAGCCACCTTCAGGCCCAAAAATGATTAACACACGATCACCAGGTTCAAATTTTTGAACAACTGCCTTAAAAGTACTTTTTTCCCCACACTTAGCAGATTCTTCATAAGCAATCAATACATAATCATATTCATTTATAATATCATAAATTTCTTTTAAATTCGACTTATACTCTATTTCTGGAATAATTAGCCTATAACTTTGTTCAGCAGCTTCTTTTATAATTTTTTGCCAACGTTCTATCTTTTTGATAACTTTATTTTCATTTAATTTTACAACGGATCTTTGCATACCAACAGCGATAAATTGACTTGCACCTAACTCTGTGGATTTTTGTATCATCCATTCATACTTATCCGCTTTAATTAACCCACTGCAAATTGTTATATGTTGTGGTAATTCAGAATCGATATCTATTTTTTCTATTAAAGTAATTTCAATTTGCGCCATAGTCATATTTTCGATTTTACATTTATAAACGCTTTGATCTGAAAAAGTAATAATTATTTGGTCACCAATTTGATATCGCATTACCTTTGTAATATGATGTATATCATTTTGATCTGTAATAAAAAAACGCTGATTTATATCAGCGTTTTGGTCAATAAAATATCTCTGCATTGCTTAATCGCTCACTTTCTGTCCAACGATACATACCCAACCGTTTTCATGATTAATAGAAATGATTTTAAACCCTACACGCTTCATCTGTACTAAAATTGTTTCATGTTTCTCTGTGATAATACCAGAAGTTATAAAATAACCATCTTTATTTAACGTATTATAAGCATCTTCAATCATTTCTTCAATAATATGAGCTAAAATATTTGCAATAACGACATCAAACTTTTCAGTTTCTTCTGTAAGTAAATTGCCTGGCGCAGCCTCAATAGCTTTAACACAATTGTTTTTTTCAAAGTTTTCTTTCGCAACTTTAATGGCCATTTCATCTACATCAATCGCTTTTATGCGTTCTACTCCTAATAAATATGATGCAATGCTAAGTATGCCTGAACCTGTACCAACATCAATCACTGAATCATCTGGCTTCACGAAAGTTTCAATAGCTTTCAAGCACATACTTGTCGTTGGATGATCACCTGTACCAAAGGCCATACCTGAATCCAACTCAATACACATTTCATTTTCGTCTTCTTTTTGATATGTTTCCCAACTTGGAACAATTGTAAATTTAGCAGACGCTCTAAACGGATGAAAATAGTTTTTCCATTCATTTTCCCAATCATGTTCTTGAATTGTTTGTTGTTGATATTCAAATATTTTTGCATCCAAAGATTCGATATTTTTAATTTTTTGAATCAGATCATTTTTAAAATCCTGAGTATATTTTATTTCATTAAAATATGCTTTAACTCTTACGCCATTAACTGGGTAATCATCAGGATTTAGTTCATAAATTTCACCAAATTTATCAGCAAAATCATTTCGAAGATCTAGTGAATCTTCGATAACAACTCCGTTTGATCCAAATTCTTCTAAAATATTAGAAATAATTGGTATGGCATCATGATTTGCAGTGATTGATATTTCAGTCCAGTTCATATTTTATTCTCCCTTAAAGAATCTTTTTGCTTTATCCTTAAAATTTGACGGTTGCTCAGTTAATGATTCACCATCAATTTCAGCAAATTCTCTTAACAATTCTTTTTGACGTTCATTTATCTTAGTAGGTGTGACAACTTTCACGTTGATAAATAAATCACCATAGCCATAGCCATGAACATTTTTTACACCTTTTTCTTTAAGACGGAATTGTTTTCCTGATTGTGTTCCGCCAGGAATTGTTAATATAACATGACCTTTTAAAGTTGGGACTTTAATTTCATCACCAAGTGTTGCTTGAGCGATGCTGATATCTTGTGAAAAGTAAATATCGTCGCCGTCCCTTTCGAATGTTTCAGAAGGTTTAACTCTAAATACAACGTATAGATCACCTTGTGGTCCACCATTTTCTCCTGGCGCGCCTTCACCTGCTAATCTTATTTGTTGTTCATTATCTACACCTTCTGGCACTGTAACATTAATTTTAACTGTTTTGTTTTCAGTTCCTTTACCGTGACATGTCGGACAAGGTTCTTCAAATTCTTGACCAGAACCACTACATACTGGACAAACTTTTTCAGTTCTAACTCTACCTAATATTGTATTCTGTTCTACAGCAACATGTCCTGAACCATTACAGTAATGACACGTTTTTTTCTTAGTCCCTGGTTTTGCACCTTCACCATCACAAGTATGACAAGTTACATCTTTGCGTATTGAAATCTCTTTGCTTGTACCGAATACAGCTTCTTCAAAAGTAACAGTCATTGTATATTGTAGGTCATCACCTTTTCTAGGTGCATTTGGATCTCTTTGACGTCCACCACCGAAGAATGAACTGAATATATCTTCGAAACCGCCGCCGAAACCGCTAAAGTCTTGACCACCAAATCCTTGGCCGCCAAATCCACCTTGTGGTCCATCATGACCAAATTGATCATAGTTTGCACGCTTGTTTTCATCACTTAACGTTTCATATGCTTCTGAAATTTCCTTGAACTTTTCGTCTGCACCTTCTTCTTTATTGATGTCAGGATGATATTTTTTTGATAATTTACGGTAAGCCTTTTTTATTTCATCTTTAGAGGCATCTTTACTAACACCTAAGATATCATAATAATCTCTTTTGGCCACTTTTATCTCTCCTTTTACGTTTGATTAAATTACTTATTAAAAAGGAAAAAGTCAAAGCCAATGTTCAATTGACTTTGACTTAATTTGGCTAAGCAATTGTGTCATATTCTGCTTTCAATAGCAATTAATAACTAAACTTATTTTTTGTCGTCTTTGTTATCATCATCATTTACTTCTGTGAAATCAGCATCTTCAACATTGCTATCATCTGAACCACTTGCTTGTTCACCTTGTGCTTGTTGTTGTGCTTGAGCAGCTTGCTCGTAAACTTTAGCAGATAAGTCTTGAACTACTTTTTCTAGTTCTTCTTTTTTAGCTTTAATGTCATCAATATCTTCGCCTTCAAGCGCAGATTTTAAAGCTTCTTTTTTCTCTTCTGCATTATTTTTATCATCTTCACTGATGTTTTCACCTAAATCAGTAATTGTTTTTTCAACTTGGAATACTAAGCTATCTGCTTCGTTTCTTAAATCACTTTCTTCACGACGTTGTTTATCTGCTTCAGCATTTTCTTCAGCATCTTTCACCATACGATCGATTTCATCATCAGAAAGTGAAGAACTTGATTGAATAGTAATATTTTGTTCTTTATTTGTACCTAAATCTTTTGCAGTAACATTAACGATACCATTTTTATCGATATCAAAAGTTACTTCGATTTGTGGTACACCACGTGGAGCTGGTGGAATATCAGTTAATTGGAATCTGCCAAGTGTTTTGTTGTCAGAAGCCATTGGACGTTCACCTTGTAATACGTGAATATCAACTGCTGGTTGATTATCTGCAGCCGTTGAATAAACTTGTGATTTAGATGTAGGGATAGTAGTATTTCTTTCAATCAATGTATTCATACGTCCACCCATTATTTCAATACCTAATGAAAGAGGTGTTACGTCTAATAATACTACATCTTTAACATCACCAGTGATAACGCCACCTTGGATAGCAGCACCCATTGCTACTACTTCGTCTGGGTTAACACCTTTGTGAGGATCTTTACCTACTTCTTTTTTCACAGCGTCTTGAACTGCAGGAATTCTTGTTGAACCACCAACTAAAATAACTTCATCGATATCAGAACTACTGATACCTGCATCTTTCATAGCTTGGCGAGTTGGTTCCATCGTTCTTCTGATTAATGAATCAGCTAATTCTTCAAATTTTGAACGTGTTAAACTTAATTCTAAGTGTAATGGACCATTTTCACCTGCAGAAATAAATGGTAATGAGATTTGTGTTTGAGAAACACCTGATAAGTCTTTTTTAGCTTTTTCAGCTGCGTCTTTAAGACGTTGTAATGCCATTTTGTCTTGTGATAGGTCTACGCCATTTTCTTTTTTAAATTCTGCAACTAAATAATCGATAATAACTTGGTCAAAGTCGTCCCCACCTAGTTTATTATCACCTGCAGTTGAAAGTACTTCGAATACACCGTCACCTAATTCAAGGATAGATACGTCGAATGTACCGCCACCTAGGTCAAATACTAAGACTTTTTGGTCTTGTTCTGTTTTATCTAAACCATAAGCTAATGCTGCTGCTGTTGGTTCGTTAATAATACGTTCAACTTCTAAGCCTGCAATTTTACCAGCATCTTTTGTAGCTTGACGTTCACTATCATTAAAATATGCAGGAACAGTGATAACTGCTTTTTCTACTTTTTCACCTAAGTAATCTTCTGCAGTACTCTTAAGGTTTTGTAATACCATCGCAGATATTTCTTGGGGTGTGTATGATTTACCTTCTACGTCTACTTTGTGCTCAGTACCCATGTGACGTTTGATAGATTGAATTGTATTAGGGTTTGTAATTGCTTGACGCTTAGCAACTTCACCTACTTGAGTTTCACCATTTTTAAATGCTACAACAGATGGTGTTGTTCTAGCACCTTCTGGGTTTTGAACAACTTTTGGTTCGTCACCTTCTAAGATTGCTACACATGAATTTGTTGTACCTAAGTCAATACCTATTACTTTACTCATAAATAAATTCCTCCTGTTTGTTTAAAAAATTCGGTATTTTCATCAATAAACTTATTGATTTACTTTAACCATTGAAGGTCTTAAAACACGTTCCTTCAATTTATAACCAGTTTGTAGTTCTTGAGTAACTTGACCTGATTCATAATCAGGATTATCGTCTTGTACTACAGCTTGATGTACATTTGGATCAAACTGTTGACCTTCAGCCTCAATTTTTTCTAAACCGTTATTTTTCAATGCATTCAACAAGCTTTCATAAACCATTTCTACACCTTTTTGTAATGATTTAAATTGCTCATCTTCGCCTTCAATCTGTAAAGCTCGTTCTATATTATCTATAGTCGGTAAAATGTCATTTAAAACATCTTGAGCTTTATATGCTTTCATCGTTTGATTTTCTTTTTGGATTCTACGCTTATAATTTTCAAATTCAGCATATAATCTTAAATATTTTTCTTCTTCTTCTTGAACATTATTTTTTAATTGTTGAATTTCTTCATCTTTAGGATCGATATCTGCCTCAATATCTTCAGAATT
Source organism: Staphylococcus sp. GDB9P120P (assembly GCF_017893435.1). Lineage (NCBI taxonomy): Bacteria > Bacillati > Bacillota > Bacilli > Caryophanales > Staphylococcaceae > Staphylococcus > Staphylococcus sp. GDB9P120P. The sequence continues at coordinate 263,149 of NZ_JAESNB010000008.1, read as the reverse complement.
TTCCTCTTGCAGATTATCTTGTGATTCGTTAGCTATTTCATCAGTATCTTCAACTGAAGTTGTTTGATTGTTTGGTGTTTCTTGATTGATATCTTCAGTCTTTTCGTTTTCATCGAATACTGATTCATTTTTTTCTGTCATTTTCTGCCCTCCATCCAATACAATTCTTAATTACCAAATCGTATTTAGTAATTGTATTACATTCTGATAATTCATTGCCGTTGGTCCGATAACCGCAATTTGACCTTTAAGTCTATCGTCAATGTGATACTCCGTAGTGACAATAGAAATATCGCTCAAGCTTGATTCGATTTCCTGTCCAATCTTAACATTAATTGATGAATTTGACATTTCATCAAGTAGCTGAGTAATTTTGTTTGATTCAATATACTGCAATATAGGTTGAATAGAAGAAACATTTGATTCGTTTAGTGCATCAATTAGTTTAACCTTTCCACCCATGTAAATGCCATTACTTTGATTATCAAAATGAACATCTATTGTATCTAACATATCCTTTATAAAGTCTTTTTCAAAATCTGACTTTGCAAAGGCATTTAGTTCATTTTCCAAGCGTTGTTGATTTAACGCATTATATTTTGCAGTCACAAAATTAGCTATATTTGTCAATTCATCACTCGATAAACGTGCCTTGGATACTAAATGTAAGTGTTCAACATGGCCAGATGTAAAAACAACGACCATGATTACTAAATATGCATTTGCTCGAATCAAGTGAATGTTATTAATAATATCTTTTTTGTGATTTGGACGCATTACCAACGTTGTATACTGAGAAGCGATTGAAAGTTCATTCGCGAATTCACTCAAGGCTGAGGAAATATCATAATGATTTTCAACCAGTAAATCTCCTAAACGTTGTATTTTTTTGTGTTGTTGATGAGATGTTTGTTGCAATAATTGATTCACATAATATCTGATGCCTGACTCTGATGGAGAACGTCCTGATGAAGTATGTGTTTTTTCTATTAAATGAAGTTCCTCTAGTTGTTTCATTTCGTTTCTGATAGTGGCAGGACTAACATTTAAATTATGTCTTTCAATCAGTGTTTTGGAACCAATTGGTTGACCTAAATCAACATAATCTTCAACAATTGCATTTAAAATGCTCAATTGTCTATCACTAATCATGTTTTCACCTCATTAGCACTCTTTTGTTTCAAGTGCTAATTATAATTTATCAAATTGGTCAAAGTAAGTCAATGTTAAAGCCTCAGTTTTTTTAAAAAATTAAACATTCAGTAAAAACGCTTCAAATACTAGGTTTCCAATTACTTTACCTCTCTCTGTTAAAGAAATATAGTCACCTGTATCATAAATTAATTCTCTCTGTTTTAAATCTTTAATCGCTTCGTCATAAACGTCATCAATCGTTTTATTAAACTTTTGATTAAACCGTTTTCTACTTACACCTTGGTTCATTCTTAAACCTAGAAACATCTCTTCTTCCATTTGTTCACTTTCTGTTGGATATACTGCGTCAAGAATAGGTCTTTCGTTATTTTGTATCTTTTTTATATAATGATTCACGGGATTTACATTATTATAACGTTCGCCATTTACGTAACCACTTGCCCCGGCTCCAAATCCATAATAGCCTTCGTTTTTCCAGTAAACTTTATTGTGTTCTGATTCATGTCCTTTTTTACCAAAGTTTGAAATTTCATATTGATGTAACTCAGTCTCATGCATCCTCTTTAATAAATATTCGTACATTTCTTCTCCGACATCTTCGTTCGGGATTTTTAACTGCCCTTTACGGTACATATTATAGAACTGAGTTTTAGGCTCTAAAATCAAGCCGTAACTTGAAATATGATCAATATCCATCGATAACGCTTTTTCTAAACTATCTTTGAAATCTTCTAAGCTTTGTTGTGGTAAATGGTACATTAAATCTAAACTTATAGAAGGTATCCCAACTTGTCTTGCATTCGATACGGCTCTGTATATATCCTCAGTCTTATGAGAACGTCCTAATATCTCTAACAATTCAGGTTTGAATGTTTGAACGCCCATCGACAATCTATTCACACCATAATCCCTTAACAATTGTACTTTTTCTAAAGTTAATTCATCTGGATTCGCTTCAAAACTAAATTCTCCTTTAATTTCAAAGATTTCTGTAATTGCAGTCAATAATTTCTCAAGTTGCTCATACGACAAAGCAGTAGGTGTGCCACCACCGACAAAAACTGTTTCTAAAGATCTAACTTCACTTTGTTTCATTTCATTTATTAAGCAATCTAAATACTGATCCACTGGTTGATTTTGTATAAAATATTTATTGAAATCACAATAAGTACAAATTTTGACACAGAAAGGAATATGGATATAAGCACTTTTCACTTCCATTTTGAGATGACCTTCTTTCGTTAAATAAAATAGATTAACATAACAAAAAAACCGGGGCATAAATCGAATGGATTTAAGGCCCCAATATTTAATAAGTAATAATATTAATCTTCGTCCATCTTAAGCACTGCAAGGAAAGCATCCTGTGGTATTTCAACATTACCAACTGATTTCATTTTTGCCTTACCAGCTTTTTGTTTTTCTAATAGTTTTCTCTTACGGCTAATATCTCCACCATAACACTTAGATAAGACATTTTTACCCATTGATTTTATATTTGTACGGGCGACTATTTTTTGTCCAACTGCTGCTTGTACAGGTACTTCGAATTGTTGTCTAGGTATAAGCGTTTTTAGCTTTTCAACTAACGCTTTTCCTCTTTCATATGCGAAATCTTTATGAACTATAAAACTAAGTGCATCTACTTTCTCTCCATTTAGTAATATATCCATTTTGACTAGGTCACTTTCTTTATTATCAATGAATTCATAATCAAAAGAAGCATAGCCTTTTGTATTTGATTTAAGCTGATCAAAGAAATCAAATACAACTTCAGATAGTGGCAATTCATAAATAATATTGACACGAATATCATCTAAATATTCCATATTAATAAATTGTCCACGTTTACGTTGACATAATTCCATAACTGCACCGACATAATCATTTGGTACCATCATTGTCGCTCTTACAAAAGGTTCATATACCGTATCAATTTGATCTCTTTCAGGCATATATGCTGGATTATCAACAGAGATTTCATCACCATTTTTAAGAATACATTCATAAATCACAGATGGTGCTGTAGCAATTAGTTCTATTCCAAACTCACGTTCAATACGTTCTTGAATAATTTCCATATGCAACATACCTAAGAAACCTGTTCTATATCCAAAACCTAATGCTTGAGATGACTCAGGTTCAAATTCTAATGAAGCATCATTTAATTGCAACTTTTCTAATGCCTCTCGTAAATCATTGTAATCTTTATTATCTATAGGGAATAAACCACAGAAAACCATCGGATTCATTTTTTTATAACCTTTTAACGGCTCTGCTGCTGGACGATCTAGATGTGTAATCGTATCTCCGACACGTGAATCATCTACATTTTTAATACTGGCAATGACATAACCTACATCCCCTACTGTCAGCTCACTAACTGGTAATTGTTTAGGTGTATTGATACCTACTTCGGTAACTTCAAAAGATTTTCCTGTAGCCATCATTTTAATTTCATCACCCGTTTTCAAAGTTCCTTCAACTATTCGAATTGAAGAAATAACGCCTCTATACGGATCATATTCTGAATCAAAAATCAATGCTTTTAACGGCGCTTCTGGATCTCCTTGAGGTGGTGGTACTACTTCTACAATTTTTTCTAATATATCTTCAATGCCAATATTTGATTTTGCACTGGCTAATACGACATCATCTTTATCTAGCCCTATTACATCTTCTACTTCTTGCTTTACACGTTCAGGTTCTGCTGCTGGTAAATCAATTTTATTTACAACTGGTAATAACTCTAAATCGTTATCTAGTGCCAAATAAACATTGGCTAATGTTTGAGCCTCTATGCCCTGAGCAGCATCTACAACTAATATAGCCCCCTCACAGGCAGCTAATGATCTAGAAACTTCATATGTAAAATCTACGTGTCCAGGTGTATCGATCAAGTGAAACGTATAAGTCTCACCATCTTTTGCATCATATTTTAAACGCACAGCATTTAATTTTATTGTTATACCGCGTTCTCTCTCTAAATCCATAGAATCCAATAACTGTGATTGCATCTCACGTGATTCAACAGATTTAGTATTTTCCAAAATTCTATCTGCTAATGTAGATTTCCCATGGTCAATATGTGCAATAATAGAAAAGTTTCTTATATTTTCACGCTTGCTTAAACGATTTTCTTTATCCATGTATTATCAGTCTCACTTTCATAATTCTAGCCCGTAAATATGTATGACATTCTTTGATATAATAACGTTTTTATTTACTAATTGCAAACTTGATAAAATTAATAGTAAATTTTAAAGTTATGTGTATATTTTATCGTCTATGTAACTATTTTTGTGTATATCTTTTGTCATTATAATTATTATTGTACCATTTATCGCGACTTTACGCGTCTTAATATAAATAAATGATTGCAGAAACCTGGTTGTTTTGATAAAATATTTCTTGTTGTAATCAAATTAATTTTTGATAGCGAAGATCACACTTTTAGGAGGTGACAGACATGCCAAACATTAAATCTGCAATTAAACGTGTTAATACTACTCATGTAACTGAAGAACGTAATATTTCACAAAAAAATGCAATGCGTACAGCTGTGAAAAGAGCTCATACAGCAATCGACACTAATGCTGACGATAAAGCTGAATTAGTAAGCTTTGCATTGAAAAAAGTAGATAAAGCTGCTCAACGCAACTTAATACATTCTAACAAAGCTGCTAGAATTAAATCATCTTTAATGACAGCTGCTAAATAATTTAAAGTTCAAGCCTACGCTTGAACTTTTTTATTTTTTAAATATATCGAACCCCATCCTTCATAAATTTAGCCCAGAAATGATTTGCAATAAGTGAAATCTCTTCTGGGCTTTTTTCTATATATATATATGGTTTTATAAGATTAAACATTATAGATACTTACGTTATAATTCATCGACAACATTATATGCAGTATGACGGTTAGTTAAAACTAAAAACGCCTAATTTATAAGGATAAAATAAACAGTTCAAGTATAAGGTGTTTATTCATATAAGATGATTTTAATTTATAATCTGTTTCTGCGCAATTATCAATGATATTTAATAAACTTTCTAATTCGTAGTGTCTTGCTTGATTTAAAGCCAACTTTACTCTATAAGGATGAACATTGATTGTTTTAGCAATTTGTTGACCACTATAACCCTTTTGTCCTAATATTTTACTTTGATAGAAAAGTCGATAATTACTCGTAATTAGAGCTAATAATTTTATAGGTTCCTCTTTCATCGCTATTAAGTCTTTAACCAATTGAATAGCTTTTGTTTTCTTATTTTTTTGGATATATTCAGTGAGCAAAAAAACATTTTGCTCCAAACTTCTATTAACAATTTGATGAACATCATTTTTGTTAATTGTTGTTCTATCACCTAAAAACAAAATAAGTTTTTCTATTTCTTGCTTAACAATATTAAAATTAACTCCAGTTAATTCAATAACTAAATCTAGTGCATCTTGTTTAATATCTTTATAATTTTCATGCAGTTGACTTTTTATCCAATGCTTTATTTCTTCTTCTGACATTTGTTCTATTTTTTTAATTTGTGCATGTTTTTTCAAAGATTTAACAACTTTTTTTCTTTCGTCTAGTTTAGAATGATTTACTTCAAATAATATTAAAGTGTCACCATCGTATTTTTCTATAAATTCTATCAGTTGATCAATATTATGATTTAACTCTTTAGGTGGCTTCTCACCAGTAAATACATATGCATTTTGTACTAGAACAGCCTTTTTATTAGAGAAAAAAGGCATTGTCAGCGTTTCTTCAATAATTGGAGCTAAATCATTTTCATATAAGTTATATTTAACGAAATTGAATTCATCTTTTGGTGCATCTAAATATTGTTCAATGACTTCAGAAGCTTTTTTTTCAATTAGTTCAGGTACTTCACCATATATCGTTATTATATTGCTGCTCATTCTTAGCACCCTTTCATTTCTATTACACGTTTTATAATTATAACACGCGTCATAGCTTCTCACTAATTAAAAATTTTAATTGAATTGTGAGTGAATTTCTATTTGGTTTTTAAATAAAATGTTCACTTCTCCGTTGATATTTGTTTGAAATATTTTAATGTCAAAAGATTTTAATCTATTGATAATTTGTGGATTGGGAAGTCTATATTTATTTTTTTCGCCTACTGAAATGAGAGCTATTTTAGGCCTAATTGCTTTCAATAAATTATTACTTGTACTCGTACGACTACCATGATGTCCAACTTTTAAAATATCAACATTGTATAAATGATATTTATGTATTAAATTCTCTTCATTATTATTTGTTGCATCTCCCATTAATAAAATTTTATAACTTTTGTACTGTATTAATATAATGATTGATTGTTCATTTAAATTATCAGAATTGGAAATTGTAGCATCTAACAGATTAACTTTCGCTTTATTCATAAAAAATTGTAGTTTATTTTTGAAATCTATTAACTTGATATCCTTTTTTAAACAAGTATTTTTTAAATGATTTAGTTCTTTAATTTTAAAACTATTTGCATTGATAATGATATTTTTAATTTTTAAACTTTTTGTTAAATAGTCTAGTTCACCGATATGATCAAGATGTGGATGTGTAACCACAACGTAATCTATCTTTTTTATATTATGTCGTTTTAATGTTGGTAAGATATGATATTTTGAAATACTGTGATTCGCAAAGTTCTGTGTCGAATTAAAATTACCGCCCGTATCGATTAATAATGATTCGTGTAATTTAGTTTCAAATAACAGGGCGTCACCTTGTCCTACATCCAACATTGTAAGTTGGTAGTCGCGTACTTGAGGTAGAATTGTAGAGACAATATATAAGGCAATTAAACTAATTATCATAAATTTATAGCATTTATGAACGAATAAAACTAAACATAGAAACGAAATGAGACATATTATAGTTATTTGGAGATTATTTAAGTTGGGAATGTACCATTGGTAAAGGTTGAGTTTATCAAAAAATCCGACCACTTTATCATGCAAAACAATTAATTGATTATATAAGTTGATTATAAATAATGGTTTGATTGGCAAATGTATGATAAAAGTAAGAAAAATAACGAAGGGAAATAATATGAAAGAATAGAATGGAACAAAAAAGATGTTTGATATTAGACCAATCCATTGAATTTGATGAAAATGGATACAACTTAAGATAAATGAGCTTAATTGTGCAATCCACGTGATATAACACAAAGATTGAAGAATACCTAAATTCTTTAGTAATGGACTAGCAAAAAGGATTGAAAAAGTGATTAAAAAGGAAAGTTGAAATCCGACATGATAAATTAACGAGGGATTTAAAAATGTTAAAAATATGAATAAAAATCCTAAAATGTTCATTGAATTCTTTATAATGTATTTTGGAAATATGAATATTAACAAACTCATAAATATTGCTCTAACAGCACTTGGAGACATACTTGTATACATGCAATAAATAGTAATAATATGATTAATATTAGTTTGGTTAAAAACAATGGACATTTTATCCTATTAAGGATATAACATATGATTGCAATAATTATAGCTATATGTGTTCCACTAATAGCAAGTAGATGCGCAATGCCAATCTTTTTAATTGTATCTAATTCATCTTTTTTCATAAGCGATGTATCGCCTGTAATTAATGCAATTGTTTTTTCGGTAAAAGCTATTTTCCATTGTTTCATTTTTTCATAAATAAACGCTTTATGTTTATTTAAAGTATCAGAAAAAGTGCTTGTGTCTTCATAACAACTTGAAAGATGAATATTTTGAATAATAAAAATAAGATTAGGTCTTGTATCGTTTTTTAATGTTCTAAACTGTCCGTGTACCTTACAAGTTTTTTGGAACAAAAATTCAGAAACATTTTTTATTTCTATATTTTTTGATGCATGTATATTATAAATGTAAGTATAAAGCTTTTTACCTATTTTAATTTTACCTTTAAGTATACGATGCTCCAAATTGGGTTTTGTGATAAACTTCGCTTTTCCTTGAAATACTTTATTTATCATTGAAGAATGGTATTCTTTTTCTGATCTCAAGTCATTTTGAAACATCATAAAACTACTTAAAGATATGATAACTATCATGATAAAATGAATTAAACTAAAGCTTTTTCTCTTCATTGTTATGACTAGCCCAAGTATTAAAATAAAAGATAAAAATTTATTAAATAGTAGCAAGTTACCAGACAAATAAGCTAAAGCATAATAAATCAATTTTATTTATTGATTAAATATTGTGCTACGTGTTCTTGATTAAATGGAATTTTTTTATACACAATACCTGATTGTTTTAACAAATCTAAAGCATAATGATGATTATGATAGTCTTCAGCATAATAAATCGTTTTAATACCAGCTTGAATAATTGACTTTGTGCAATTCAAACATGGAAAGTGTGTAACATAAATCGTTGCCCCTTCTGTTGACACCCCTTGTTTTGCGCACTGTAGCAATGCGTTCATTTCTGCGTGTATCGTGCGAATGCAATGACCATCTTCCAGCAGGCAATCTTCATCAATACAATGTACTTCTCCAGACACAGAACCATTATACCCTCCGGCTATAATTCTATTATCTTTTACAATCGTTGCTCCTACAGACAATCTTTGACATGTAGAACGCAGCGCTAATAAATGACTTTGCGCCATAAAGTATTCTTCCCATTTAATACGATCCATGATACTAAACCTCCAATTTATGTAAATTTTTAATGTGATATTTATAGATTAAATCGATTTTCGAAAAATTACAACAAAATTTCAGATTGTTAAATATGAACTTAATTTTTCTATTGTTTTAGTACCGAATCCATTAATTTCTTTCAACTGATCAATAGATTTAAAATTACCATTTTGTTCACGATATTCAATGATTGCTTTAGCTTTGACCTTTCCTATTCCAGGTATACTGGTAAGCTTGCTTTCTGATGCAGTATTTAAATTTACTGTTGCACCATCAGCATCCTTTTTTTCTGAAAAATTTGTGGCGGTTTCACTTTTATTCAATTGATTCTGAGCTTGTAAATGAGTGTGTTCCCCCTTTTCAGGAATATATATCATTTTCTGATCTATTAATCGTTCTGATAAATTAATGTTCGTTAAATCAGCATGTTCTGAAACGATTGCTTTATCCAACAACTGTTTAACTCGATCATTATTTCTCATTTTATAAACATTTGGATATTTTACCGCACCTTTGATATCAACATAAACAAATGAATCTTTGGTATGGTCATTGCTTTGTGTTTCAGTTTTATTCGATGAATGTTCATTTTTATCATTTGGTATGGGTTGGTTATGCTCGGGCAATTCTATTGGTGCCATATCATTATTTTTTTTCATTTGTTCGTTATCACGGTTCATCAAAAATGATAAAGTTATGGCTACAGTCACTATTATAAATAGCATAACACAAACCTTTATTGTAGAATTAAATTGACTAAATCTTTCTTTAAACAATTCCCATAATGGTAACAAAAAATTACTCCTTTATAGTTTACACGCATAAAGGAGTGATTTTACTTTTTTATTTTTTAACAATGAAGAACAAGCGCTCTCCTTCTTGATTATCATTCTGGTTTTCAAATTCAAAATCAACAAATGTCGTTATATGTTTAAAACCACATGATTCTAACATTTTAGTGTAAACATCTTTTGAATAAGTCTTTTGGTAATGTGACTCATCAAATCTTTTATATAAGTTATCATCTTGTTTTATAAAAAATGTCATATCATGCCATACGCTTAAAGGTTCTTCGCCACGAATCGCTTCCCAAGCTAAAAATACATTTTCTGTTTCATCAATATAACTTTGATTATTGAATAATGTATTCATCTTGTGTTCAGTATGGACATCAAACATAAATACACCCTCATTCGGCTCTAGATGATGATATACTTGCTGAAAAGTGGATAACACATCTCCATATTCTGTTAAATAATTTAAAGAATCACAAAAAATGGTTATTGCATCATATTGTTGGTTAAGGTCGAATTCAGTCATATCACCTTCTATCCAATTCACTTCACTGGATTTTTGCATTGCTATCGAAAGCATATCAACACTTAAATCCATACCCGTTATATTATCAAAGTCGTTTAATTTTGAAGTGAAACTGCCTGTACCACAACCAATATCTAAGATAGTTGATTTGTTTTTAGCATAATAATTTACAATATCAAGCCATGATTCGTATGGCTGATCTAAAGTTAATTGATCATAGTAATAGCTCATTTCTTCATATTGAGCCATTATTAATAAACTGCCTGTCCATAAGATTCTAATGGTGCATCACGATATAATTTCTCCAAGTTGTAATAATCACGTTCATCTTTATGGAATACGTGTACTACTACGTTGGCCAAGTCAATTAAAATCCATCTTGCTTCATTAAAGCCTTCCATTCGTTTTACTTCGATTTCCGCTTCATTTGCAGCATCTTTAACTGCACGTGCGATGGATTGAACTTGTCTTTCATTATTGCCGTGGCATACGATAAAATAGTCAGTCATATCGCTAATACCTTGCATATTTAAAGAAATAATATCTTCTGCTTTTTTATTCTCAGTTGCATTGACAGCTAACTTTAATAATTGATCTGATTTCATTTAATCATCCTTTACTCTTTCGTCACTATAATTGTAATAATTCAAGCAAGCAATCGTGGCATCATAAACGGTAATATCTTTCGTGATTAAATATAAGACAGTTCGCTTAGATATTTCATAAATGGTTTTATCTAAGCTACCTTGATTGTATGCTAAATCTCTAATTTCTTCAACGCCTGGGGTTTGACGACCAGGTTCAATATAATCTGCGATAAAAACTAATTTTTCCGTTTTGGTCATTTGCGCACGACCAGTTGTATGATTTTTAATGGCAAGTAATACTTCTTCATCGTTTACACCAAATTGTTGCTCCATTATAACTGCACAAACTGGACCGTGTAAGATTTCTGATCCGTAACTCAACAAGTTGCTATCCAAATCATTTTGTCTAACAATCTGATACATAGATCCCAAATCATCGTACTTGCTATAATCATGTAATATACCTGCGAGTTCTGCCTTATCTTTATCCCCATCATACTGTTCAGCTAATTTAACAGCAGTTTCTGCTACTCTTAGTGAATGATTATATCTTTTCTCAGGTAATTTGTCTTTAACTAGGGAGACAGCTTCATCAAATTTCATATAATCCTTCCTCTCTGATATATTTCTCTACACTTTGAGGCACCAGCGTTTGAATATTACTATGTTGTTTTACTCTTTCCCTGATGAGTGTTGAACTTATATCTATGCGTGGAATATTAATTGCTATCATATTATTTGAAACTTCTTGCTTTGCTTTACCACGATTCACAATTACAAAGGTTACCATTGATTTCAAATTTTCAATCTCATACCACTTTTCTAACTGAATATACTGGTCAGTACCTATAACAAAATATAGTTTAGCATTGGGATGTTTTTCTAAAATATGTTTAATTGTAAAATACGTGTAACTTTGTCCCTTGCGTTCGACTTCGTCTAAATAAACAGATCCAAACCCAAGTTCATTAATTGCACAATGGATCATATCAATTCTATATTTCGCATCTAAGTAATCATCATGCGCTTTGAGCGGTGACATATAACTTGGAATAAAGTAAAACAAATCTGGTTTAATAACATGATTCACTTCGCTAGCAACAACCATGTGAGCTGTATGAATCGGGTTAAACTGCCCACCATATAAGACTATCGTTTTAGACATTATGGCAATTGAATTTGTTTATTATCTTGTGATTCTTTATACAAGACAATCATAGACCCGATTACTTGAACAATTTCACTATGAGTTGCATCGCTTAAAGTTTGCGCTAAATCATTTTTGTCTTCAAAGTTATTTTGTAATACATGTATTTTTATTAATTCTCTATTTTCTAAAATATCATTTAATTGTTCTATCATATTTTCACCAACACCAGCTTTTCCGATTTGGAAAGTTGGGTCAACATTATGTGCTTTACTTCTCAAAAATCTCTTTTGTTTACCTGTTAACATAAAATGCTCCTTTTATAAATAATTTAAAACTGTGCGTTTCATAACTTGCACGTCCGGTTCTGTATCTGTCCATATTTTAAAACTTTCTGCACCTTGATAAACAAACATATCCAAGCCATTATAGATTGGGTTACCTTGGACTTCAGCTTGTTCTAAGATTGGTGTTTTAAAGGGTACATACACAATGTCACTCACTAACGTATCAGACTCTAGATGCTTCAAACTAATTGGTATTTCTTGATTTGTGTTCATTCCTGCTGGTGTCGTATTGATGATAATATCGAATTCGGATAATGCTAATTCAGCATCAGATAATCGAATTTTGTTTACATTCAAATTCCATTGTTCAAATCTGTCCAAAGATCTGTTTGCAATAGTAAGTTTGGGTTGTACATACTTAGTTAATTCATTCGCAATGCCTTTACTAGCACCGCCTGCACCTAAAATTAAGATATAGGCATGTTTTAAATCTGGATACACGCGTTGCAAGCCTTTAACATAACCGATACCATCTGTATTATAACCAATCCATTTACCATCTTCTATCTTAACCGTATTCACGGCACCTACAGTTTCTGATTGTTCATCAATTTCATCTAAAAAAGGTATAATACGTTCCTTATGCGGAATTGTTACATTAAAACCAGAAAGTGCTTTATCTGAAATAATTTCTCTTATTAGATGGAATTTATCTTCAGGAATATTAATCGCTTCAAATGCTGCATTGTAATTTAAAGATTCAAAATTAGCATTATGCATCACTGGAGATAAAGAATGATCAATTGGGTGGCCTATTACTGCATATTTCATATTTTACACACCTTACATAATTGAATTTCTTAAAATAACATCAACATTTTTTGGCACGCGTACAATGACTTTTGCACCTGCGTCTATCGTGATAAAGCCTAATCCAGAAATCATTACATCACGTTTTTCTTTACCAGTTTCTAACCTTACGGCTTTAACATTTCTCAAATCAAAATTTTCAGGATTATGAGGTGGTGCTAATACAGATCCTAATTGATTTCGCCATAATTCATTAGCATTTTCTGTTTTTGTTCTATGAATATTTAAATCATTAGAAAAGTAACAGACTAACGGTCTTTTTCCGCCACTAATATAGTCTATACGTGCAAGTCCACCGAAAAATAATGTTTGTCCTTCGTTAAGCTGATAAACACGTTGTTTAATTTCTTTTCTAGGCATAATTGTTTTAAGTTCATGTTCAGATACTAAATGTGTCATTTGATGCGCTTGAATAATTCCTGGTGTATCATACATAAACGTCGTTTCATCAAGTGGAATATCAATCATGTCCAAGGTTGTACCAGGAAATCTTGAAGTTGTAACAACATCTTTTTCTCCTACACTACGTTCTATTAATTTATTAATTAAAGTTGATTTACCTACATTTGTAGTTCCTACAATATATACGTCTTCATCGTTTCTGATACTGTTAATAGAAGTTAATAGATTTTCAATACCTTCATTTTTGTCTGCTGAAATAAGCACGACATCTTCAGCATCAAGTCCATATTTTTTAGCTGTTTTCTTCAACCATTCTTTTACACGACGTTTATTTATTTGTTTTGGCAAAAGATCTATTTTATTCGCTACAAGAATAATTTTTTTGTTGCCGACGATACGTTTAATTGCATTGATAAATGAACCCTCAAAATCAAATACATCCACAACATTTACTATTATTCCTTTTTTATCTGCTAAGCCATTAAGTAAATTTAAAAAGTCATCGCTATCTAAACCTACATCTTGAACTTCGTTATAATTTTTTAGTCTAAAACATCTTTTACACACAACATCTTCACGAAATAAGTTATGTTCTGGAACATAACCCGGTGCATCAGAATCTTCAGACTGTAAAGGTGCACCACAACCTATACATTTCAATACATCCACTTCACTCAATCAATTTTCCTCCCATTTTATATATCCTTTTTTTCTAAAATGTTGTAATAATCTGCGTTCAATAAGACGATTAAATTTAGTAATCAAGCCATCTGTCTGTTTGACAGGTACTACCATAATAGTAAATAAGCCACGTCTGTTACCACCAAATACATCCGTTAACATTTGATCACCTATTACCACTATCTCTGATGGATCTAAACTCATAGAATGCATTGCACGATCAAATGCACGCCCTCTTGGTTTTCTTGCTTTAAAAATATAATCTACTTTTAATGATTTAGAAAAGCTACCAACTCTTTTTTCATTATTATTAGAAACAATTGTAATCGTAATGCCTTTTTGTTTTGCCTCTTCAAACCAAGTTTTAACTGCTTCTGTAGGATCAGCAACATCCCATCCCACTAGTGTATTATCTAAATCAGTAATGATACCTTTTACGCCAGATTCTGCAAGCTTATCTATATCAATTTGAAAAATAGATTGCACATATTCATTTGGCATAAAGTATTTCTTTATTATACCCATTATTTCAATTCACCTTTTTTATATTTTTTTAATTAAATTTTCTACCATTGTACTAGAAGATTTTGCTGCTTTTGTTAAAAATTCATCAAATGTGATACCAGCGTCTCCATCTGCTAAATCTGATATTGCACGTGTGATAATAAATGGTAAATTAAATTGATAGCAAGTCTGTGCAATTGCAGTTGCTTCCATTTCTGCAGCCATCGCTTGAGGGAAATTTGTTTTAATTTTCATTCGTTGGTCTTTTGTACCAATAAAACTGTCACCACTTACAATCAAGCCTACCTTAGCAATTAGTTGTTGATTTGTAATTACTTGTGTCGCTTTGTCAATCAATGATTTATCTGCTACGAATTGTTCAGGCATTTGTGGGATTTGTCCTAACTGATAACCAAATGCTCTAGCATCAGCATCATGATAAGCAACCATATCGCTTACTACGATATCACCAACATTTAATGATTTATCCAATGCACCTGCAGAACCTGTATTAATAATTAAATCAGGTTTGAACTTTTCAATTAATAATGTTGTTGAAATGGCTACATTTACTTTACCAATGCCACTTTGAGTTAATACGACTGCTTTATCATTTATATAACCTTTGTAAAAATATACATGTGCAATATTAATCTCTTCTAAATTCACAAGTTTATTTTTTAAGATTGCTACTTCTTCATCCATAGCTCCAATAATACCGATCATTGTTATTCACCTCAATTTAAAATCCTAACCTTAGTTATTCTACCACATTTAAACTGATAGCTCGACGATTGAATCATATTTATATCAAATTTATATTTCATTATTTATCGTAAGAAATTTATGTAAATTTTCGCATTATCAATTTGATTTAACATGTAAATACATTGTTCTTATTTTAATAGGAAATGACAATGTTTATTTAATGTAAGTATAACTATAAAACAAACCATTCTCTAAGTCCTTATTATAAGCATAAGAACTAGAGAATGGTTACTTTGTAACTATAATGATATTGTTAACTACCTATTAATTGTGTCAATCCTTGCAGTGAATATATACCTGTAACAACTGTGACTAAAACAGCTAAAATACCAAACCAAAGCATCCATGTTGGATGATGATAATCCCCTACGATTGATTTTCGTTTACTAGCAATAAGTATTGTCGTTAATATAATAGGTAAGATAAGTCCATTTAAAGCACCTGCAACGATTAATAATGTTACTGGTTTTCCTAAAAATAGAAAAACAAAAGTTGAAATGACTATAAATGAAATTACAATAATATTTGTTTTATTATAGATCGATTTATGCAATGTTTTTAAGAAAGTCGCACTTGTATATGCTGATCCAATAACTGAAGACATTGCTGCAGCAAATAATACAACACCAAATATATTTCGACCAATTGGTCCTAATACATGCTCAAATACTGAAGCTGGTGGATTTGTATCATTTAAAGTTACGCCCGTAACGACTACACCAAGTACCGCTAAGAATAATAATGCTCTAAGCACACCTGTTGTTAATATTCCTGAAATAGCCGCTTTGTTTACAAATGGCAAATAATGCTTACCACGGATGCCAGAATCTAATATTCTATGTGCACCAGCAAATGTAATATAACCGCCAACTGTTCCACCCACTAATGTGATAATAGGTAAAACAAGTGCTAAAGGTTGTTCCGGCATCACAAGATGTTTAGCTGCGTCAGCATAAGGCGGGTTAGCTTTAAACATTAAAAATGCAACAACCACAATCATTAAAACACCTAAAAACATCGTGACAACATCCATAATTTTTTGACCACTTTTACTTACAAAAATAAGTATTGCTAATACTGCTGTAATAGCTGCACCAATCTTTACATCTAAGCCAAAAATTGCATTTAATCCTAATCCAGCACCTGCAATATTACCAATATTAAATGCGAGTCCACCTATTGCAATTAATATCGATATAAAAGTACCCAATCCTTTAAATATTTCATTAGCTACTTCTTGACCACGTTTACCTGTGACGACCAACACTCTCCAAATATTAATTTGCGCTCCTATATCAATCAATATTGATAATAAAATTGCAAAAGCAAAACTTGAAGTGAACTGCGCAGTAAATACTGCTGTCTGAGTTAAAAATGCAGGTCCAATTGCAGATGTAGCCATTAAGAATACAGAACCTAATAATAACCTTTTATGATTTTTTGTAAATTCAAAATCCTTCGATTCTGTTTTTAATTTTTCTCCCATGTGTTAGCCTCCCAGCTTAGATATAGAAACGCCTTCTTTCGATAATCTTTCTCTTATTTTTGTAACAAATTCTAGTGCATGTTCACCATCTCCATGAACACAAATTGTATCTGCTTGAATATCAATTTCCTTGTTATTTTTCGTAATTACTTTTTGTGATTTAACCATTTTGACAACTTGTTCAATAGCTTCTTCTGTGTCAGTTATTAAAGCATCACTTTCTTTTCTACTCACTAATTGACCATCATCTTCATAACGTCTATCTGCAAACACTTCTGAAGCAGTAGTTAAACCAACAGCTTGCGCTTCTGTAACAAGTAGTGTATTTGATAATCCAACATAAATTAATGATTCATCAAAATCATATACAGCTTGAGCAATCGCATGTGCGATTGCTTTATCACGTGCACCCATTTGATACAGTGCACCATGTGGTTTTACGTGGTTTATTTTAACTTGGTGAACATTACAGAATCCACTTAATGCACCGAGCTGGTAAATGACGATATCATAAATTTCTTTCGGTGACAAGTCCATATTTCTACGGCCAAATCCTTGTAAATCTGGAAGACCAGGATGTGCACCTATACCAACACCATTTGCTTTAGCTAATTCTACCGTTTGATTCATGACATGTTGGTCACCAGCATGAAAACCACATGCAATGTTTGCTGACGTAATTAACGGAATAATTTGATCCTCTCCACCGAATGAATAATTTCCAAAAGCTTCACCTAAATCACAGTTCAAATCAACTTTCATTATGCTTCCTCCTTAATTATTTGATGTCTATCTAAGAATTTAATATCTACATCTTTTGCATCACCATTGGCATATTGTGGATATGATAAAACTGCATATAAGAAATCAGCTGTTGTAGTAAAACCATCAATTACCATTTCATCCAATGTTACTTTTAATTTGTTTATTGCTGAAGCTCTATTAGGTGCTTTTACGATAACTTTCGCTACTAGCGAATCATAATTTGGTGATACCGTATAACCAGGATAAAGCAAACTATCGATACGTACGTTAAATCCTTGTGGCAAATGTAATGCTTTTACTTTGCCTGGAGAAGGTTGAAATCCTTTCTGAGGATTTTCTGCGTTGATTCTCGCTTCAATGACATGTCCATCAAATAGTACCTCGTCTTGGTTGAATGGTAATGAACCATGCTTCATTAAATAAAGCTGAGCGTGTAGTAAATCACGATTCGCTCTCATTTCAGTTACTGTATGTTCAACTTGAATTCGCGCATTCATTTCAATAAAGTAATAAGCATCTTCTGTCACTAAGTATTCGATAGTACCTGCACTTCTATAATTAGATGCTCTAGCCACTTTTACAGCATCATTACACATAGATGCTCTCATATTATCGGATAATGCAGCACAAGGTGATTCTTCAATTAATTTTTGATTTTTTCTCTGAACTGAGCAATCACGCTCACCTAAGTGTATGTAATTATCTTTACCGTCTCCTAGCACCTGTACTTCCACGTGCTTAGCTACAGGTATAAATGCTTCCACATATACGCGATTATCATTAAAATATTTTTGTCCTTCACTTTTTGCTTCCTTAAACGACTTTTCCAAAGCTTCTTCAGCTTTGACAATTCTTATACCTTTACCGCCACCACCACTGGCAGCTTTTAATACAAGTGGATAACCAATGTCATGCGCTATTTCTTTAACTTCTTCGATTGTCTCTACTGCAGAAGTAGAACCAGGTATGATTGGTACATTCGCTTGATCAACTGTTTGTCGTGCTGTTATTTTATCACCCATCATTTCCATGGTTTGATCAGTTGGCCCTATAAAATAAATACCATTTTCTTCAACATTTTTAGCAAATGAAGTGCTTTCTGATAAAAAACCATACCCTGGATGTATTGCATTTGCACCACTTATTTTTGCAGCACTAATAATTCTGTCTTGGTTTAAATAGCTATCCAAAGCATTGGCTTCTCCAATACATATCGCTTGATCAGCTAAACTTACATGTAGACTTGACTCATCCCCTAAAGCATAGATAGCCACAGTTTCAATATCCATTTCTCTACATGCGCGAATAATTCTTACAGCAATTTCTCCTCTATTTGCAATTAAACAACGATACAATTCAAATACCCCCTTTAAACGTATTTCACAGTTATAATCGTTTGATCATATTCAACATTTGAACCGTGATTGACATGTATTGTGTCTACAACACCATCCACATCACTTTTTACTTCATTCATTACTTTCATCGCTTCTATGTAACCAATGGTATCTCCTTTTTTAATTTCATCACCTTCACGAATGAGTGGATTTGTTAATTCTTTTTCATCTTGTAAATAAAACGTACCGACCATAGGTGATTTGACAGCCTGATTTGATTGTTCTTCATTTGATATACCTTGCTCATTTAAAGTTGATTCATTATTTGAAGCTAATTGTTGTTGCGCAGGTGATGCAGATGTATTATCTGTAAAATCAATAGTTATTTCATTTTCATAATCTTTATAATTAAATTTTTTAACCCCGTTATCTTTTACAATTTTAATTAATTGTTCTACTTTTTCAAAATTCATTATAATTCCCCTTTCAATAAATGATTAATGCGTATAGATGTATCTCTCAATTGCGTAACATCAAAAATAGGTTGCTCATAAATATTTTTGATTGTATTTTTAAATGCTTCTTCTTGTTGTTCTAATTTTTTAACTGCTTCATCGATTGTGGTCCATTCAAAAAGAATCGTATCATTGGGTTGCATTTGAGCTAATTTATGTAAATCAGATGCACAAACGGTTGCTATTTTTGTATAGCCACCTACTGTTTGTTTATCATTTAATAAAATAATAGGATTACCATCATTTGGAACTTGTATACTGCCTAAGGCAACAGGTTCTGATATTATATCTGCCGATGTGTTTGGTGAAATCGTTTCACCTTGTAATCGATAACCCATGCGGTCTGATTTTTCTGATATTTTAAATTCATTGGCTACTAGCTTTTCTTGCGCTTCTTGACTAAAGCTTTCAATTTGAGGACCCTCAATGATTTGAATAGTGTTTTCTTTAACCTCTGCGACATCAGTAAGTAAACTCAAACCAAGGTTACGTGTATACGAATGATTTTTTTTACACTCTATTACATCACCAGATTTTAATGAACGCCCTTTAAAACCACCAATTTGGCTTCGTGTATGAGTAGCATAGCTATTTGCAACTTTTTGAATTTTCAAAGGTTTACCAAATAATAAGTATCCTCTTGCCCCATTAGTGACTTGTCCAACTTTCAAAACGTCGCCTTTTTTTACTGCTATTACAGTAGATTCATCAATAGTTGCATCGTTAACGGTTGCGTTAAACTCAGCACCTATTAATACAAACGTATTATCTTCTAAAAATTCAATCGTTGGGCCAATAATTGTACATTCAATCGCTGGCCCTTCATTACCAATTAGCGCTAGCCCAGTTCTATAAGCATATTGATCCAAAACACCTGCAGTAGAAAATCCTTGGTCTTGATAGCCGATTCTTCCTAAATCTTGGATCGTACTAAATAAACCTGGATTAATAATTTTAATACTCATATTGAATTTTCACCCATTTCTCAATATCAAATTCACCTTGTTGTGCTTCAACAATCTGTTCGAACGTAGATTCATCTATAGAATAGAATTTTATATAGTCTCCGGATTCATATAAACACATAGGCGTTCTTAAAATATCAAATACCGTAATTGGTGTACGACCGATGATTTGCCAACCTCCTGGAGATTGTTTTGGATATAATCCTGTTTGATTATTCGCAATACCAACTGAACCTGCAGGAATACTTGTTCTTGGTTCTTCTCTTCTAGGAGTAGCTAACTTTGAATTTAATCCTCCTAAAAATGGAAAACCTGGCATAAATCCAAGCATATAAATTAAATATGTATTCTCTGTATGTAACTTAATTACTTCTTCTATTGATAATTGATTATGTGTAGCTACTTCTTGAATATCTGGGCCATAATTACCACCATAAAGTACTGGTAAACTAATGGTTTTTACTTTATTTAAATTTTCATCAAAATCCAGTTTGTTTAATTGTTCTAGTTTCAGTTCATTAACAACTTTCGCTAAACTTTGTTTAGTAATATCTATATGTAGCATAATTGCGCGATAAGAAGGTATCACTTCAATAATAGCTTCATGTTGCTGATCTTTAATGTACTTTTCAACTTTTTGTACTTCCTTAAATGTCGAAGGATCAATTTGTTGTTCAAAGTAAATCATAATTGTCTCTTCATTGATTAATTTATATTTCAACACTTTTCCCCCTTTGTATTATATACATTAAACTATTTATTAAACATTAATATGTGTACAACATTATAATTGTATCATTAACTAACGCACTATGTTTAATTAGAAATAGTTATAATTGGTGATAATAAACTACTATTGTTAAATACAAATTAACCCTAAATTATCTTAATATTTCAATAATTGTATCAATGATATAAATTTATCAAATAGTTGAAGATAAGTATATATTTTTATTTATAAAGTGTAAAATCCCCCTAACATTAGTTGTTAAGGGGATTTTAATATTACTTGATATTCACAATTTTTACATTGATTTCTGCACCATTTGGTAGTGGAACACGAACCTCTTCGTTTAATTTTTTACCTATTAAACTTTTAGCCATTGGTGATTCATTTGAGATTTTACCATTAAATGCATCAGATTCTGCAGATCCAACAATTTGGTATTCTTCTTCATCTTCACCTGGTAATTCTACAAAAGTTACAGTTTTACCAATTTGTACTTGATTGTTGTCACCTGTATCCTCAATTATAAGTGCATTACGTAGCATATGCTCAATTCTTTGTATGTCTTGTTCGATGAATCCCTGTTCATCTTTAGCAGCATCATACTCAGAGTTCTCAGATAAATCTCCGAATGAACGAGCTACTTTTATTTTTTCAACGACTTCTGGTCTCTTAACTGTCTTTAACTCTTCAAGTTCATTTTCTAGCTTTTCGAAACCTTCTTGCGTCATAGGGTATTGTTTTTGGTTTTCCATATTGTCATCTTCCTTTACTAAAATACTATTGTTTACTTACTAAAGTCTGAATTTTTGTCGTCATTATATCGATCGCAACTTTATTACTTCCACCTTCGGGAATGATAATATCTGCATATCTTTTTGTAGGTTCTATAAATTGATTATGCATTGGTCGAACTACATTTAGATATTGATTTATAACAGAATCCATTGTACGACCTCTTTCTTCTGTATCGCGAAGTAAGCGACGTAAGATTCGTAAATCTGCATCAGTATCAACATAAATTTTGACATCCATTAAATCTCTTAACGTTTTATTTTCAAGCGCAAATATGCCTTCTACGATAATAACATCTTTTGGTTTAAATGCAATCGTTTCATCGCTTCTAGTATGATTTGTATAATCATATGTTGGTACTTCAATCTGTTTACCATTTCTCAAATCGTTTAAATTTTCTATTAATAAGTCATTATCAAAAGCAAAAGGATGATCATAATTGGTCTCTAAACGTTCTTCGAAACTTAAATGCGATTGGTCCTTATAATAATAGTCTTGTGCTAATAATGCAACACTATGGCCTTCTAAATTTTTCATAATTTCGTTTGTGACTGATGTTTTACCTGAACCAGAACCACCAGCGATTCCAATAATAGTCGTACGTTTCATTATCCAATTTCCTTTCTCATCATGTTGTTGATATAAATTGGATGATCAACTTCAATTTGCACAATTTGCAATGGGTGTCGTGCAGCATCAAGTTTGTTACCTTCTTCATCATAAATAGTTTCAACAACTTGTCTAAATGTATCAATTTCAGGACCAAAAAACTCTATTTCTTCTCCAGGCTCAAATTTATTACGCTGTTGAATCGTAGCGAGTTTGGTTTTTTCATCATAACCAAGGACTAATCCACAAAAATCATAAGCTGAGTTCTTTTTATTTTGTTGCCCAAACATTTGCTCTTCGTAACCAGGTGTGCCTTCAATAAATGCAGAAGCAGTGTCTCTGTTAGCGCATTTTTCCAGCTCAGCTAACCATTCTGGCTTAATTTTAAAATTATCAGGATCTTCTGCATAAGCATCGATGACTTTGCGATATACAGATACAACAGTTGCAATGTAGTGTATTGATTTCATGCGTCCTTCAACTTTAAGTGAATCCACACCAATATCCATCATTTTAGGGATTGACTCAATAAGTTTCAAATCTTTTGGACTCATTGCGAAAGGTGTCACTGCATTTTCATCATAATATAAATCTAAATCACCATCTTTATCAATTTCCAATAGGTCATAATCCCACCTACAGCTTTGACAACAACCACCTCTATTAGAATCTCGAGCTGTCATGTGATTACTTAATGTACATCTACCAGAATACGCAATACACATTGCGCCATGAATAAATGATTCAATTTCAATATCTACTTTGTCTTTCATTTCCTTCATTTCCATAGCACCTGTTTCACGTGCTAATACTACACGATCTAAACCTTCATTTTTCCAAAATTCTACAGCTTTATAATTTGAAAGTGATTGTTGTGTTGATAAATGAATTTCTAAGTTCGGTGCTACGCGCTTACATGTTTCAATGATAAGTGGATCCGCAACAATAATACCAGTGGCACCGGCTGACTCTAAATTTTTTAAATATTCATCCAAACCTGCAATATTTTCATCATGTGCAATAATATTAGTCGTAACGTAAATTTTTGCCCCATATTGCTGTGCGAATGTCACACCTTCTTTGATTTCTTCCATCGTAAAATTATCCGCATTGGACCTTAAACCATACGCTTGTCCACCTAAAAATACTGCATCTGCACCATAATGTACTGCTATTTTGAGTTTTTCTAAATTACCTGCTGGAGCGAGTAGTTCAGGTTTTTTTATCTTATTATTAGTATTGCCTTCAACTTTTTCTAATAATTTCATTATTTAAACCTCCCTTAATAGACTGTTTGCTTATACAAGAATCCTTCATCAAACGGACGATGCTCAGGTTGAATAGCTTCGATAGGATCTACGAGCATAAATTTTTCATCATCATAAGCCTCTGGATCTTCATTGAATAAATCAATAGCTTCTCTATATTGTTCTGTACAAACATTGATATATTCTTCAGTTTGTAATACACCGTCAATCTTGAATGCATCAATATTGGCTGCTAAAAGTTGATCTAACTCTTCAATCAAACATATATCATTGGGAGACATAATATGTGTTCCATTGTAATCCTCAAAAACAGGATATTTGTTATCTCGTTCTTCATCATATAATAACAACTCATTAGCTACTTTGTTTCGATGAATTTTCATTTGTCTTTCTTGGAAAGTAAAATAGTTGCCTAATAACATGCGTTTTGATTGGAACATGCAAGTCATACCATGTACTTGTACTTCAACCTCTACATCTGCATGTTGTTTTATATTTAATATTTCATCTAAACTTAATTCTCTAGCTAGTTGCGCGCGTTGCGCCCCCTTTTTTCCCCAATAGTTGCATTGAAAATAATTTGTGACTAATGCTTCTGCATCCCAATTTAATGGAATTGGGTTTTCTTGTTCATTTACATACATAACTACCGCTGGATCACCAAATATAATACGGTCAACTTTTATCTCATGTAAAAAGTCAATATATGCTTTCAGCGCATTTAAATGATAATTGTGAAATATACCATTTACTGCCACATAGGCCTTTTTCCCATGATTATGTATTAATGTCACTGCTTCCACCAATGCTTCTTTTTTAAATTCTCCTGCTAATCTTAAACCAAATTTTTGCTCACCGATTACAAAAGCATCTGCACCTTTTTCAATTAATGCCTCAATATGTTTAACAGATTTTGGCGTTACTAATAATTCTGTCATTTTGATTCTCCTTTAATCGAAATAGCTAGACCATCATCTATATTTAAGAAATTAGTTGTGAAACGAGGTTGAACCATCAGCCATTCATTATATTCTTGTACTTTTTTTACCATTTGTCTGACATTTCTGCTTCTCACTACAGCAATATCTGAAACAAAACCATGATACAAAACGTTATCTGTAACTATTATTCCACCTTCTTTGAGTAAAGGCTCATACAAAGTAAAAAACTTTTTTGATTGTGCTTTCGCAGCATCAATAAATATCATATCAAATGATTCATGTTGGATGTTTTCAAAAGCTTCTAAGGCATCTTTTTCAATTAACTCTATTTGCGTATGATATCCAAATTTTGCAAAATTTTCTTTGGCTTTTAATTGCATATCGACATCACGCT
The DNA here is from genome assembly GCF_017893435.1 of Staphylococcus sp. GDB9P120P. Classification (NCBI taxonomy): domain Bacteria; kingdom Bacillati; phylum Bacillota; class Bacilli; order Caryophanales; family Staphylococcaceae; genus Staphylococcus; species Staphylococcus sp. GDB9P120P. The sequence goes on along the minus strand of NZ_JAESNB010000008.1, from coordinate 237,944 downwards.
CAATGGTAACCACTTTTATATCCTTAGAAACAGAAGCAAATTGCATACTACTATAGCCAATTGCAGTGCCTATTTCTAAAATACGCTTGGGTTTATGTATTCTGATCAGTTGTTTAATCATATCTAAAGTTAGCCTATCCACGATTGGAACATGATGTTCCACAGCATATGGTCTAAGTTGTTCTATAGCAATATCATTCTCTTTGTGCAATTCTAATAAATATGATTGATTATTATCCATTTCAAAACTTCCTTCAATGTAAATATTTCAAAGTGTTTTTGACAAATAAAATAAATCAGTCAATGATTGTGACTGATTGTATTTCAATTAATAACAACGGCTATATGTTCTTATATTACGAACTACTTTTTATATAATTCTTTGAAATTATCTCATAAATTTAATTTTAACTTTATATATTTTACCACAAAGGCATATATATTATAAGTGTAAATTGTGATAACCAACTTGTTTATATAGCTATATTGAATATTACATCAACTTCACATAATAAATGCGTATAAGAAACTAATACAAAAATCGAAATTATTATGTTTTTATCTCTTTTATCGATTAAATTATCTAACAGAATAAACACCACAATTGTGCAATGGTTATATATTACAATTTTTGCGTAAAATATTGTAGTGATTTGTGTTGTCTCTTGGAGTAAAAAAACACTAGTCTCAGATTTCAGAAAGAGTTAGCACCCGACATAATGAATACAAAAAACTGCCAACAAAGTCAGAAACTTTGTCGACAGTATGAGCTGAAATTTAAAAATTTCAGCTTGATAACGTGATATTAATACATAATGACCAGAATTTTTACACATTAGCTTTTGTAAAATTAGTGGTAAAAACACATTGTCACCTAAGACAAAGTGTAAACAATATTGAATCAATTTGTAATTCAGATTCACACTTTAAATATCAATGCGTATTTTTAGTGTTGTCCAAATATTATTCATGGTTATGATCATGGTCGTCCATTTCAGTGTTAACGACTTCTTCAATCATATCCCATTCTTCATCAGTTTCAACTGGTAAAAATTTTCCGCCTTCGCCATCTACATCAGGCTCATTAATCATTGGTACTAATTCGATTAAATCATCATCATCTGATTCTGCACCTTCTTCAGCAAGAATCACATATTCTTTTTTGAATTCAGGATGGAAAAATTCTAATACTTTTCGATAAAGTACTTCGTTTCCATCTTCATCAAATAAAGTTAATAATTCCTCTTGGTTGTTAATTTCTAATTCAGATTCATGGTTATGTTCAGTCATTATAAAACGCTCCTTTTTATTGTATAGAATCTAAATAGCCTTGTAATATAAATACTGCAGCCATTTTATCTATTACTTTTTTTCGTTTTTGTCTAGAAACATCTGCTTCAAGTAAAGAACGTTCTGCAGCCATGGTACTTAAACGCTCATCCCACATGATTATCTCTACAGATGGCAATGCTTCCTGAAGTTGCTCCTTGTATTGTAACGAAGCTTCGCCTCGAAATCCAATAGAATTATTCATATTCTTTGGCAAACCTATGACAACAGTACCAACTTTTTCTTTCTCTATGATCGTTACTAGTCTGTCTATACCTAGTTCATTCTTATCTTCGTTTATATGGAGTGTATCTAATCCCTGGGCTGTCCAACCCATGAGATCACTTATAGCAATGCCAACAGTTTTACTTCCTACATCTAAACCTAAAATTTTATGTTTTAGCATTAATTACTTTGAGTTCTCTTGTAAATAATTTGAAACTAATTCTTCCATGATATCGTCGCGATCAATACGACGAATTTGGTTTCTAGCTTCATTATTACGTGGAATATACGCAGGATCACCTGATAATAAATAACCGACAATTTGATTTACAGGGTTGTAGCCACGTTCATTCAGCGTGTTATAGACATTTTGAAGTACTGTTTTGACATCTTCTTTTGGAATTTCATCATAATTAAATTTCATTGTTTTATCAAAGTTTTCCATTTTGTAACACTCCTTCGTATCGACTAAAAAGTACTTATTGTTAATTCTACATTACTAAACGTAGAACTTATAGAGATTTAATGTAATCTTTAATGAAACGTAATGATTCTGTTATGTTTTCAGGTTGAGTGCCCCCACCTTGAGCCATGTCTGGGCGGCCGCCACCTTTACCACCTACAATTGGTGCCATGTTTTTAATAATGTCACCAGCTTTTACACTATCTGTTAATTCTTTTGGTACTGTAGCTACTAAAGACACTTTGCCATCTATGTTACTGATTAAAATTATAATAGCATCTTGCAACTTAGATTTAAAGTCATCCATTGTCTCACGAATCGCTTTTGCGTTTGCGACTTCAACTTCAGTTGCAAGTACATTAAATCCATTAATTTCTTCTACCTGATTTGTAATATCACCCATTTTCAGTGTAGTGATTTCTTTATTTCTTTGTTCAAGTTGCTTAGATAATTCTTTTTCATCCGCTTGCATTTGGATAACTTTTTCTAAAACTTGATCATCTGATTTCACTTTAACTTGTGCTTTCACCGCATTAAATTGTTCTTGTATTGTTTCTAAATATAGAAATGCTGATTTTCCAGTAAATGCTTCTATACGTCTCACACCAGCACCTGTACCCGATTCACTCACTATTTTAAACAAACCTATTTCAGAAGTATTATTAACATGGATACCTCCACATAATTCAATGGAGAAAGGTGCCATATTGACAACTCGAACGACATCGCCATATTTTTCACCAAATAATGCCATCGCACCTAATTTTTTAGCTTCAGCAATAGGCATTTCTTGTATATTCACATCTATACTATTCCAAATTTCTTCATTAACTCTTCGCTCAACGTGATCTATTTCATCTTGAGTTAAAGGTCCAAAGTGCGTGAAATCAAATCTTAATCTCTCCGCTTCAACAAGTGAACCTGCTTGATTGACATGATCTCCAAGTACTTCTTTTAATGCCGCATGTAATAAATGTGTGGCGCTGTGATTCTTTTTAATATCTCTTCGTTCAACATGGTTTACACTAGCAAGCACTTCGTCATTCTTTTTAACAGTTCCAAATTGAATTTCACCTTTGTGTAAATTTTGTCCATTAGGTGCTTTGGTTACTTCAGTAACTTTGATTTCGAACTGTTCATTACTTATTGTACCTTCATCTGCTACTTGTCCACCACTCACTGCATAAAATGGTGTTTCTTTTAAAATAAAGTAAATGATTTCTCCAGCTTCAGCTTCGTTTACGAAATCTCCATTATAAATGATATCGGTAATAAACGTTTTTTGATCCATGACATCATAACCTACAAATTGACTCTCTGTTGTTACTTTTTTCAATATGTCACTTTGTACTTGCATAGATTGAGAGTTTTGACGAGCTTGTCTAGCTCTATCACGTTGTTTTTGCATTTCATCTTCAAAAGTATTCATATCAACAGAAAGGTTTTCTTGTGTTGCAATTTCTTCAGTAAGTTCAACTGGAAAACCATATGTGTCATATAATTTAAATGCATCCTTACCACTGATTTCATTTGTCGTTGATTTTGCTTTTGCAATTAAATTATTTAATATCGCTAAACCTTCTTCCAGTGTTTCATGGAAACGTTCTTCTTCCGATTTGATCACGCGTTTGATGAAATCAGCTTTTTCTTTAACGTTCGGAAAATAAGGTTCCATGATATCTGCAACGATATCAACCAATTTATACATAAATGGTTCATTAATATCTAATGATTGACTAAACCTTACAGCACGACGTAAAAGCCTACGCAACACATAACCTCGTCCTTCATTTGCTGGTAATGCGCCATCAGCGATTGCAAATGAAATCGTGCGTATATGGTCAGAAATGACTTTGAATGCTACATCATAAGTATCTTTTTCAAGATACTTTTTACCTGAAACTTTTTCTACTTCATTAATGATTGGCATAAACAAATCAGTTTCGTAATTTGTACGAACATTTTGCGCTATAGATGCCATTCTTTCAAGCCCCATACCAGTATCAATATTTTTATTTGGTAATGGTGTGTACGTATGATCTTTATTATGATTAAATTCACTAAATACTAAATTCCAAACCTCTAAAAATCTTTCATTCTCACCACCTGGATACATTTCTTCTGCAGGATCATCTTGTCCAAATTGATCACCGCGATCATAGAATATCTCAGTATTAGGGCCTGAAGGTCCTTCTCCGATATCCCAGAAATTTCCTTCTATACGAATAATTCTACTCTCTTCTAAACCTATGTCTTCATTCCATATTTTATAGGCTTCTTTGTCCTCAGGATGTATCGTTACATACAATCGTTTTGGATCCATAGCCATCCATTTTTCATTCGTTAAAAATGCCCAAGCAAATTCAATAGCCTCTTTTTTAAAATAATCACCAATTGAAAAATTACCTAACATTTCAAAAAAAGTATGATGTCTAGCTGTAAAGCCGACATTCTCAATGTCATTGGTTCTTATAGCTTTTTGAGAATTAACAATACGAGGCTTTTTAGGTGTTTCTCTGCCATCAAAATATTTTTTTAATGTCGCAACACCAGAGTTAATCCATAGTAAAGAATCATCATCTATAGGTACTAATGGTGCAGAAGGTTCAACCATATGCCCTTGTTCAACAAAGTAATCAATAAAATTCTGTCTAATTTCACTTGCTTTTAAGTTTTTCATACTTAAAATTCCTCCATCTCAACTCAAGTTATATCAATTATTTGATAAAAAAGAAAATAAAAAACGTCCATCCTATCAAAAGGGACGAACGTTTCGCGGTACCACCCTAGTTATAAGCATTAATAATGATTACTAATTTCGCTTATCACTTTAAATAAGTATATTTATTATTTAACATAAAGTAGCTTTCAACTATGCTATCTGTACTTTTCACCAGCCAGTACATCTCTTGTCGACTACCATAGTTTACTCATCTTTATGCACAATCAATTATATTGTATTTACTTTAACCTACGTTGTCAATGTTCAACAAAATCATATGGCGAAATATCTCCCATATTAATCATAGGATTAATTTTATATATATTTTCTTCTGTTAAAACAGTCGTCGAATCAAATGTAGCATTAACTTCATCTTCATCTTTACGATCATCATTATTAAAATACGTTTTTAAGAACGTACAAAGCTGTGTCATTCTCACTTGGCCATGTGTATTTAAACCGATTTCGAAAGCTTGTGGGTCCCCCAAAAATACCAGTGATTGCTTAGCTCTTGTTAGTCCAGTATATAATATTGGTTTTTGCAACATTCTAAAATATTGCTTAACCATAGGCATAATAACGATTGGAAATTCGGAACCTTGTGATTTGTGAATAGACGTACAATATGCATGTGTTAATTCCAATAAATCTTGCCTTACAAAAGTAATTTCATTTCCGTCAAAATCAACGACAATCACATCTTTATTTAAGGCATTTTCTTTTGCCCAAAATATACCAACAACCACTCCAATATCACCATTAAATATATTATCACTTGGTCTATTTACTAGTTGTAGTACTTTATCTCCTTTTCTAAAGACAACATCCCCGAATTCAACTTCACGTGTTTCTTTCTCTTTAGGGTTTAAAATTGTTTGCAATACAGTATTTAATTTTTTTATACCAGCTGAACCTTTATACATCGGAGCTAATACTTGTATATCACTCATATCATAACCTTTATTTACAGCGCTTGAAACCACCTTTTCAACTACTGAAGGTATTTGATCTGTTGAACAGTTGATAAAGTTACGATCGTGAAATCTTTGTGTAATATCAATAGGTTCACCCAATTTCATTCTATGTGCTAATTCTATGATACTAGATCCATCTTGTTGTCGGTAAACTTCAGTTAGATTCACTCTGGGAATTACTTTAGAATCAATGAGATCTTTAAAAACCTGACCTGGGCCTACAGAAGGTAATTGGTCTTCATCACCTACTAATATGACTTGAGCATCTATAGGGACGGCACTAAGGAATTGATGAAATAACCAAGTGTCGACCATTGACATTTCATCTATAATAATTAATTTCGCTGAAATCTCATTATCTAAAATATCCTCTGGTTGTGTGTCTTGATTCCAACCTATTAACCGATGTATAGTCATAGCTTCCAATCCCGTAGATTCAGCCAACCGTTTTGAAGCTCTTCCTGTCGGGGCTGCTAGTACAACGGGATAGTCATCGTTTTGATAATCATCATAATCTAAAGATAAACCATGTATTTCTGCATATAATTCAACAATACCTTTAATCACAGTCGTCTTTCCTGTTCCTGGACCGCCAGTTAACAGCATAATTTTAGTATTGATTGCAGTTTGTAACGCTTCTCTTTGAGAATTAGCATATGTAACCTGATTACGTTGTTCTATTTCACCAATTTCTAATTGTAATTCAGATTGTTCTATTTCTTTTAATTTATTCGTATATGTGTAATTACGATATAAGTTTTGAACACTTTTAAGTTCTGAATAATATAAACTAGGAATTGCTATTTCACTTTCTTGTTTTACTAATTTTGTATCTTCAACAAGGACTTGAATCATATTTTCTAACTGTTGATGCTCAATCACTTCATTAGGTGGTTGAGACAACATTTCTTGTGTCATTTCTAATACAGTTTGTGTCGGCAAGTATGTGTGTCCTTGCTTAATGCATTCTTCTTCTAATACATATAATAAACCAGCTTTTAAACGCTCATCATCGTTATATTGAATACCTACATTTCGTGCTAAAGTATCTGCTTTGTTAAATCCGATACCCTTCACGTCGTAAACCAATTGATAGGGTTTGTTTTCTACAATATTGAGTGTATCGCCTAAATAAACTTGATAGATTGCCATCGCGAGTTTAGGCCCAAACCCTAAATCATGTAATCGAATAATGATTTGCTCTGTTTCTTGATTACTCGCAATTTGTTCAGCAATTTGTTTTTGCTTTTTCTTTGGCAAACTAGGTACCTTTTCTAAAATAGATGAATCATTTAAAATATCTGAAATTGCATTTTCTCCAAGTGTATTTACAATATTTTGGGCCGTTTTTTTACCTATGCCTTTAAATAAATCACTAGATAAATAGCTAATTATAGCTTCTTTTGTTTGAGGCAACTCTTTTTCAAACGTTTCAGCTTTTAACTGTTTACCATATTTAGGATGTGAAACGACTTGTCCTTTAAAAGTATAAACATCGCCTTCAGCAATTTCTGGAAAAAACCCTACAACTGTAGGCATAGAATCAAATTCTTCATTAGATTCTATCGTATCTACTTTTAAAACAGTATAAAAATTGTCTTTGTTTTGAAACAAGATAGCATCTACAGTACCTTTAATCATTGAATTATTAAATAATGTAGGGTTATCCATTTAATTACTCCTCCTCTGCGATTGATTTAAACGTTTTGATGGCATGTTGACTCATCAAATGTTCTGGGTTGATAGAAACTGCACGTTCAAAATATTCGATGGCACTTTCAGTATCTTCAGTTAACATATAGGTTGCTAAACCTAAGTTATATAAAGCATCCGTATGGGCTTCATCTAATGTGAGTACATACTTTAATTGTGAAACGGCTTGTTCATACATTTCTAAGTGGCACAATACTAACCCATACTGAAATTGTACTTCTACATCGTTGCGATTATCTTTTTCAGCGGCAGTCATTAAAAAGGGAAGTGCTTCTGTAAAAGCTTCCAACTGGTTAAAAGACATACCAATCATGTAATTTGTATCTATTTCGTCTACTTTATATTGCAAAGCTTGTTGATATAATTTAACCGCTTCTTTATAACGTCCCTCATTGTAATAGACATTAGCTAAATTGTAATAAACAGCACCATTTCCCGGATCAATGGTTAGTGCTTTTTGGAAAAATTTTTCCGCTTTATCTATTTCACCCGCTTCAGCTATTAATATACCTGCATTGATATAGTTTTCGACTTCATTCGGGTTTGCTTCTATATTTTCAAATAGTGCTGCTAAAGCTTGCTCAAAATTACCTTGTTTTATCAGCGTATAAATTTGTTCTTGATTCATGCTATCCCTCTCTCTCAACATCTTATTATAACATTTAAGAATGAAAAAACAGTAAAAAGGAGTAAGTGACAAATCAAAAATTTAAATTTGATATTGTACGCTTACTCCTCAAAACATGTTCATCTATAAAACTCTATATTTAATTAACAATAAATCATTGTTATTTTACTATTTACTAAGCCAATTAATTTATTTGTTTAAACAACATAACTTAATTGACCTGATGTTTTGTATACATCATCTATAGTAGCGCCACCTAGACATACATCACCATCATATAAAACAACTGATTGACCTGGAGTAATTGCGCGAACAGGTTCATCAAATGTTACGCGAATCGCATTATCATTTTCTCTTTGAACAAAAACTTTTGTATCTTTTTGACGATATCTAAATTTTGCTGTACATTCAAAGCCATTTTCTAAATCGACAGGGTTAACAAATGAAATATCTGAAGCAATCAAATAATCACTATAAAGGGCTTCATGATGAAAACCTTGTTCTACATATAAGACATTTTCATTTAAATTTTTGCCAACAACAAACCAAGGATCACCATCTCCACCAATACCTAGACCGTGACGTTGTCCTATAGTATAGTACATTAATCCTGTGTGTGTGCCTATTTTTTTACCATCTAATGTTTGCATTTCACCAGACTGTGCTGGCAAATATTGAGATAAAAATGTTTTGAAATTACGTTCACCAATAAAACAAATACCAGTAGAATCTTTTTTCTTAGCCGTAGCTAAATCTTGTGCTTCAGCAATTCTACGAACTTCTTTTTTATCAATATCACCTATCGGGAACATTACTTTTGATAATTGAGATTGTGATAATTGATTTAAGAAATAAGTTTGATCTTTATTATTGTCAACACCGCGCAACATTTCAACATGTCCATCTTCATGGCGACGTATACGTGCATAATGACCTGTAGCTACATAATCTGCACCTAACTTAAGTGCATGTTCTAAAAATGCTTTGAATTTAATTTCCTTATTACACATCACATCGGGGTTTGGTGTGCGTCCTTTTTTATATTCATCTAAGAAATAAGTAAACACTTTATCCCAATATTCTTTTTCAAAATTAACTGCATAATATGGTATACCAATTTGATTACATACAGCTATGACATCGTTATAATCTTCCGTAGCTGTACACACACCGTTTTCATCCGTGTCATCCCAGTTTTTCATAAAAATACCAATGACATCATAACCTTGTTCTTTTAATAAGTGTGCTGTAACTGAACTATCTACGCCACCTGACATGCCAACAACAACACGTGTATCTTTATTTGACAACTAAACTTCCTCCTTGAATTTATGATAAATTTTGTGAATTTCAGTAACTAAATATTTTATTTCTTGTTCGGTCGTTTGTTCATTAAAGCTAAATCGTACAGAATGATTTGCTCTTGTATCATCACCATACATTGCCAATAAAACATGCGAAGGCGATGTGGAACCTGCAGTACATGCTGAACCAGAAGCTACATATATATTGGCTAAATCTAGCAATGTTAACATGGTTTCTACATCAATAAATGGAAAATACAAATTAACGATGTGACCTGTAGTATCTGTCATTGAGCCGTTTAATTCAAAAGGAACTGATCGTTCTTGTAATGTAACAATAAATTGATTTTTCAAATTCATCAAATGGACATTGTTTTCATCTCTATACTGATTTGCTAGTTTTAAAGCTTCAGACAATCCCACAATTTGGGGAACATTTTCTGTACCTGCTCTTCTTTTCACTTCTTGTTCTCCACCTAATTGTGGAAACTTGATGGTTGTACCTGTTTTTATTAGTAAAACTCCGATACCCTTTGGCCCGCCAAATTTATGTGCTGTAATACTCATTGCATCGATATCAAATTCATGAAAATCTATGTCTAAGTGGCCGATTGCTTGTACCGCATCTACATGAAATATGGCATTTGAATGACTTAAAATTTCATCAATATCATACATTGGTTGTACTGTTCCAATTTCATTATTAACAAACATGATTGAAACGAGTATCGTCTCATCAGTTAACGCACTTTTTAATTGTTCTAACGATATCAAGCCTTCCACATCTACATCAAGGTATGTTACATCAAAACCTTCTTTTTCTAATTGTTCAAAAACATGGAGTACTGAATGATGTTCTATTTTAGTTGTAATAATATGCTTGCCTTTATCCTGATTTGCATACGCAATACCTTTAATCGCTGTGTTATTAGATTCGGTTGCTCCACTTGTAAAGATTACTTCACTCGGCTTAGCATTGAGTTGCTTTGCTACGAAACGACGTGACTCATCTAAATATTTACGTGCATCTCTACCTATACTATGTATAGAGGACGGATTACCGTAATGCGTTGTATAGACTTCCATCATTTTATCTATTACTTGCTGTTTAACTGGCGTTGTAGCAGCGTAATCTGCATATACTTCCATGTTTGACACTCCTTACAAATTTATCAATGTTCCAATGATAGCACCATCTATTTAATTTTTCTAGTTGTCTGTTTCAAAATGTCCATTTTCATCTATCATTTCATATTCATCTAATAATGCTAATGTTTCGTCTACATTTGATTTTGTCGTATTATTTAACGTTAAGTTGTATAATTTTTTATCTTTGATTTCCCAGTGTGTCGCTTTAAATCTAGATTGAAAATACTCATCATGTGTCACAACTAATACTTGACCGTTAAAACTTTTTATCATATTTAAAATTAAATCCTGTGTTGAAATATCAAAATAATTAGTTGGCTCATCTAAAATTAATAAATTGGCACCAGAGAAATATAGTAGTACAAATTGAAATCTACTTTTCTCGCCCATAGATAATTGACTAATTGGCGCATTAATTTTTTCTTCATTAAAACCAAATGAAGCTAAAATAGTTTGTGTCTCACTTCGTAATATTTTATTTGTAGTTAATAGCATCGAAAGTGGAGATTCTGCTTCATTTAAGTTTTTATTTGTCTGATCAAAATATCCAATTTTTAGTGAAGGGGTGATTTTTATATTTCCTTGATTTGGAAGTATCTTTTGTCTGATCATTGCAATTAAAAGTGATTTACCACTCCCATTTGGCCCAGTAATTAAAATATTTTCTTTTTGTTTCATTTCAAAATGAGCATGTTCAAATATATGATGTTCATTTATAGCAACATTGAAGTCTTCAAAATGAATTAAAAAGCGTTTACGTAAACGATCTTGATGATTAAAATGATAATGTTTTTGTTCATTATCTGGCTGATTTATCGTCTTCTCATTTAATTTTTGAGTCATTTGCTTTTCTTTCGTCTTTGCTCTTTGAGCTAACTTACTGAGTTTCTTCTGCTCAAGAGGGCTACGGACACTTGCTTTTTGTTGTGCTGAATGATGCCATGTTTGTATTCGTTGTATCGTGCGATTAAGTTCTGCTATTTCTTTTTGTTGCTTTTCGTACATATTTTGTTGTGTTTGTAACGTTAAATCTTTAATTTTACGGTACTTGGAATAATTACCATTATATTTATTCGTTTTTTCAGACGTTACTTCAATGACATGAGTCGCTGTTTGATCGATAAAATCACGCTGGTGTGATACAAAGATAATTGTATATTTTGATTTTTGTATTTTTTTAATCAGTTGTTCTAACATTTCTAAATCTAAATGATTTGTAGGTTCATCAAGCAAAATCAATGGTTTGTTTGACATAAATGCTTTTAATAATGCTAGTCTCGTTTGTTGGCCGCCACTTAAATATTGAATTTGTTTTTCTAAATCTCTTTCAGTTAAATTCAATTGATTTGCTTGAGTGATAATATTCTGTTCAAATTCATAGCCATTTAAAGCACTATAATCAGCAATATACTTATAATTACTCTTAAGCTTCTGTTTTATCTGCAGCAACTCAGGATTTATAGCCATTACATAGTCTAATCCTGTTAAGTGTTCATAAACAGACATATTTTGATGCATTAAATAAGCTTCATCTTGATATTTCATCTTTATTGCTTCTAACAATGTTGTTTTCCCTACGCCATTGTTACCAATCATTGCAACATGTTCGCCCTTATCAATTTGAATTTCTACAGAGTTAATTAAATTTTTACCAAATTTTTCAAATGGTTTTTGAACATAATAAAAAGACATACCAATTCCCTCTTTCTCAAGAGATACGATACGCCTTAACAATCCGAACATTATTTATGTTAGGTATTTTACTGATCATTTTTTATTAAGACATAATCGTATCCCATATATTACTTTTTTGATTAAATAAATTGTTTTGATTGTTCTTATGAGATTTATCCATTGTCTTAATAAGACCACCTAACTTTTTTAATTTCATACAGTATAACAGTGAGCAATTTCTTACGCAAGTTTTATTTAGACTGTTATACTGCAATATATTAATATATTTAAGGAGGATATCGTGTAATGAACGATTTAAAATTATCTGCGCTTAATCTCGTTCCTATTAGAGAAGGTCAAACCGATCAAGATGCAATTAGCGATATGGTTAAATTAGCACAAAATTTAGAAGAACTGGATTATGAGAGATATTGGATTGCAGAACATCATAACGCACCTAACCTTGTCAGTTCAGCCACTGCGTTATTAATTCAACATACATTAGAACATACTTCTAAAATAAGAGTAGGTTCTGGTGGTATCATGTTACCTAATCATGCTCCACTTGTTGTTGCAGAACAATTTGGGACAATGGAAACTGTATTTCCAAATCGCGTTGATTTAGGTTTAGGTCGTGCGCCAGGTACTGATATGATGACAGCGAGTGCCTTACGTAGAGATCAACACAATGGCGTTTATGAATTTCCTGAAGAAGTAGAACAACTTGCGACTTATTTCGGACCGGGTAATCAACAAACTTATGTCCGTGCATATCCAGCAGTTGGTAAAAACGTTCCTCTTTATATTTTGGGTTCTTCAACTGATTCAGCACACTTAGCTGCACACAAAGGATTACCATACGTCTTTGCAGGGCATTTTGCACCACAACAAATGAAAGAAGCTATTGAAATTTATAAAGAACTATTTGAACCCTCAGACGTGTTGAGCAAACCATATGTGATTGTTTGTTTAAATGCAATCGTTGCCGATACAGATGCTCAAGCAGAATATCTGGCAACAACTCAGGCTCAGGTTATGGTAAGTATTACTCGAGGAAGAATGCAACCTGTACAACCACCTACTGACGATTTAAAAGGACTACTCACGCCTACTGAGTATGAAATAGCAAAACAACGTATGCAAAGTTCCCTTATTGGCTCTGAAGAAACCGTCAAACAAAAATTACAATCATTTATAGATGAATACGGTGAAATAGATGAATTGATGGCTATTAGTTACATTTATGATCAAGAAGCACAACTTGAATCATATCGTAAACTTAAAAATATGATTACAACGCTAAATTAAATATAAAAAAAGCCTAGTTCCTATATTAGAAACTGGGCTTTTTAATATTTAAGCGAAAAGGCTTAAACTTTTAAGACAACTTTATTTTTTATCGTCTTTTTTATCATCTTTTTTATCGTCACTGCCACCAGTGAAATTATCGATTTGTTCAGATGCTTGTTTTGCTTTTTCGTTATCAGTATCTTTTAATTTGTCAGAAACGTTTTTTGCAGTTTCTTTTGCTTTATTTAAGAAATCAGCCATAATAAAACCACCTTTTTAGTATTAGTTAACGATTATTATTTTTTAAATTTATCGATAACTTCATTTGCTTTATCTTTTGCATTTTCTACTACTTCTTTGGCTTTACCAGAATTTTTATCTTCTTTGCCTTCTTTTTCTAACTCTTTATTGTCGGCTACGTTACCAACTGTTTCTTTAACGTTTCCTTTTGCTTGTTCGAATTTATTTTCATCTGCCATAAATAATACCTCCTTAGCAATGTATTAATTAAATACCACAATAATTAAGTCATAAACATTTAAAACAAATTTTTTTAATATTTTCAGTTAAAGTCAAAGAAATGTTTTAATTTACAACGTTATTCACATCTTAAATATAGAACATATATCCATCTAAATTATTAGTTTCATTATAATCTGCTAAATATTTCAATGTTGTATTATCTAATACTTCTCTTACTGCGTCTCTCATTCTGATCCAAAGTTGTTTCTGTGCAGGAGGTTCAGAATCAATACTTTCTACGAATGTAATTGGTCCTTCTAACAAACGAATAATGTCACCAGCCGTAATTTCTTCTGCTGAGACTCTCAATTGATAACCACCTTTTGCACCACGAACACTTCGAATTAAACCAGCATTTCTTAATGGACCTACTAGTTGTTCTAGATAAAGATCACTTAAATTATTTTCTTCAGCTATAGATTTTAACGAAACACATCCTTGCCCTTGCTTTTTGGCTAAGGATATCATTAGTGTTAAGCCATATCTACCTTTTGTTGATATTTTCATTATATAACCTCACTTAATTCGAATACTATATATTAACATTCTATCATTTTTTACGTTAAGATAATATTAGAAAGGTGTGAAAGATTGTGACGAACGAACCACTCGCTTCAAGAATGCGACCAAATAATATTGATGAAATCATTTCACAGGATCATTTAGTTGGTGACAAAGGTATTATACGCAGAATGGTCAATACCAAACGATTATCGTCCATGATTTTTTATGGTCCTCCTGGAATTGGCAAAACGAGTATCGCTAAAGCTATTTCAGGCAGTACTCAGTTTAAATTCCGCCAACTAAATGCTGTAACTAATACTAAAAAAGATATGCAACTCATTGTCGAAGAAGCAAAAATGTCTGGACAAGTCATTCTATTATTAGATGAGATTCATCGTTTAGATAAAGCGAAGCAAGATTTTTTATTGCCTCATCTTGAAAATGGAAAAATTGTATTAATTGGTGCTACAACTTCAAACCCATATCATGCGATTAATCCTGCAATTCGATCAAGAGCACAAATCTTTGAGTTATACCCATTAGATGAAAACGACATAAAAGTTTCTTTAGAAAGAGCGCTAACCGATGAAACACGTGGTCTAGCTTCATACAATCCAGTCATTGATGAAGAAGCGATGAATTATTTCACAACGCAAAGCCAAGGAGATGTTAGAAGTGCGCTGAACGCTTTAGAATTAGCCGTACTCAGTTCTGAGGTGGTTGATAATCAAAGACATATTACATTGGAAGATGCTAAAGATTGCTTACAAAAAGGTGCTTTTGTCAGTGATAAGGATGGCGATATGCACTATGATGTGATGAGTGCATTTCAGAAATCAATTCGAGGAAGTGATGTTAATGCAGCATTGCATTATTTAGCACGTTTGATAGAAGCTGGAGACTTACCTACTATTGTCAGAAGATTATTAGTTATTAGTTATGAAGATATAGGTTTAGCTTCACCAGGTGCTGGACAACGTACTTTAGCAGCGATTGAATCAGCTGAAAGACTCGGCTTTCCAGAAGCAAGAATACCTTTGAGTCAAGCGGTAATTGAATTATGTCTGTCACCTAAATCTAATTCTGGAATCACTGCTATCGATGCAGCACTGTCAGATATTCGAAAAGGTCATGTAGGACAAATTCCCGATCATTTAAAAGATGGGCATTACTCAGGTGCCAAAGAATTGGGTAGAGCAATAGGCTATAAATATCCTCATAATTATGACAATGGTTTTATACCACAACAATATTTGCCAGATAAATTAAAAAACAAAATTTACTATACGCCTAAAACAACATCAAAAACTGAGCAACAGCTTAAATCTATTTTTGACAACATCAATAAGGCGCAACAAAATAAAAGTTAATTTACAACCATATGAAACAACCGCGTTAACACATTACAAAAGACTGCTTGTGTTAAACGCGGTTGTTTAATTCCTTTATTTATCTTTGATTCTTGTTACGGGTATATCTTTTAATATATCATTCACTACATAGCTTGCACATATGAGTCCTACAACACTAGGTACAAATGCATTTGAGGATGGTGGCATTTGCCCTTTTCTGGTTGGGGCATTTGCATCGCCAACTGTTTCTTTGACATCTTCTCTTATGACGATTGGACTTTCATCTGAGAATACTACAGGAATCCCTTTGTATATACCTAACTTTTTCAATTTACGACGTATCAATTTAGCCATTGGATCCATATAAGTTTTAGAAATATCTGCAATTTGGAAACGTGTAGGATCTGTTTTATTTGCGGCACCCATACTTGAAATAACAGAAATACCTCTTTCAAGACATTCTTTCATAAGATGAACTTTGTAAATAAGTGTATCACTCGCATCTAAAAAATAATCTATATCATAGTTATTAAACAAGGCTTCATATGTTTCTTCTGTATAAAACATATGAAGTGATGTGACTTTACACTCTGGATTGATTAATTTAATACGCTCTTCCATTAATGTTACTTTACTTTGACCAATTGTAGATGTTAATGCATGTAGCTGACGGTTAACGTTCGTTATATCAACATCGTCTTTGTCTATTAATATAATATGGCCTATATTAGTACGAGCTAATGCTTCAGCTGCAAATGAGCCAACGCCTCCTACTCCTAAAACAACAACGGTTTTTTGTTTTAATAAATCTAAACCTTCTTGGCCGTATGCCAATTCATTTCTCGAAAATTGATGTTTCATTTTTTAACTCCTTATTTAGCGAATACTATTATCATAACATTTTTGCTTGCTGATTATTTGTAAAACAACATTTTCTGTTAATTTATAACGATATAAAAAATACGCAAGACCGAAGTCTTGCGTACCGATAGAGTCCGTGCGTGCCGTAGTTATAAATTGCTTGATCATTCGGCCTGCTATTAACAGGTGGGTGCCCTGTTTCTTGTTTTGCAAGTCCTCCTTAAGAGGCGTGTGCGCTGCAAGAAAACCTATTGGGCTCCCGGATCAAAGAGTGTTAGGCCCAAATATGAAGCAAACTTACGAACACGACAGATGACTACCTTATGCAAGTATAATAACACATTATTGGAATTTAGCAAGAATAAAGACTTGGTAAAAATTAATGTCTAATTCTTAATGAAAGTTCTTCTAATTGATTTTCTGATACTTCGCTAGGCGCATTTGTTAATAAACAAGTTGCAGATGCAGTTTTAGGGAATGCAATTGTGTCGCGTAAATTTGTACGACCAGTTAACAACATCACTAAGCGGTCTAGACCTAAAGCAATTCCACCATGTGGTGGTGCGCCATATTTAAATGCATCTAATAAGAAACCAAACTGTTCCCTAGCTTGCTCTTCAGTAAATCCTAATACTTCAAACATTTTTGATTGTAAACCTTCATTATGAATTCTGATTGAACCACCACCGAGTTCATAACCATTTAACACAATATCGTATGCATTAGCTTGAGCATTTTCAGGTTCAGTATCTAATTTATTAATATCTTCTTGTTTTGGTGCTGTGAATGGATGATGCGCAGCAGTATAACGTTTTAACTCTTCATCATATTCAAGCAATGGCCAGTCTGTTACCCATAAGAAGTTTAATTTACTTTCATCAATTAAATCTAATTCTTTAGCCAATTTTAATCTTAGCGCACCTAAACTTTGAGCAACAACATTAGGTTTGTCAGCTACAAATAATACTAAGTCTCCAGCTTTTGCACCAGTCAACGATTTTAATTTTTCAACATGGTCTGCTTCAAAGAATTTAGCTATAGGGCCATTTAAACCTTCTTCAACTACTTTTACCCACGCCAAACCTTTCGCACCGTATATATTAACAAATTCAGTTAAAGCATCAATATCTTTTCTAGTGTAATTATCAGATGCACCTTCAGCTACAATTGCCTTCACTTGTCCATCGTTATTTACTACATCTTTGAAGACTTTAAAGTCCATGATTTCACCAAGTTCTGAAACGTTAATTAATTCCATACCAAAACGTGTGTCTGGTTTATCAGAACCAAAACGTGCCATTGCTTCATTATAAGTCATTCTTGGGAATGGACGCGGCACTTCCACTTCTTTTACATCTTTCACAACTTTTTGTAACATTTCTTCGCCCATATCCATGACGTCTTCTTGATCAACAAAGCTCATTTCAATATCAACTTGCGTAAATTCTGGTTGACGGTCTGCACGTAAATCTTCGTCACGGAAACATTTAACAATCTGATAATATTTATCAAAGCCGCTAATCATTAACAATTGTTTAAATATTTGTGGTGATTGAGGCAATGCATAAAATTCACCTTCATGAACACGGGATGGTACTAAATAATCACGCGCACCTTCAGGTGTTGATTTAGTTAGCACTGGTGTTTCTATATCATAGAAACCTTCACCATCTAAATATTGTCTAATTGAACGTGTAGTTTGATGTCTCATCTTAAAAGTTTGTGCTAATTCTTGACGTCTTAAATCTAAATATCTATATTTTAGTCTTATGTTTTCATCCACATTTTGATTATCTTCATTTAATGCAAATGGTGGTGTTTCGGCTTTATTAATAATTTCAATCTCTGAAACTTGTACTTCAACTTGGCCTGTAGCAATTTTTGGATTTACTGTTTGAGGGTCACGTTTTTTTACGATACCTTTTACTTCTACAACGTACTCAGATCTAACTGTTTCAGCTATACGCAAGGCTTCTTCTGAAAAATCCGGGTTAAATACAATTTGCACATAACCTTCACGGTCACGTAAATCTACAAAGATAAGTCCACCTAAATCTCTACGATTATGCACCCAACCTTTTAATATAACTTCTTGTTCTAATAATGATTCAGTCACTAAACCACAATATGTTGTACGTTTACTCATGATATCTTCTCCTTAATTTCTAAAATAGTTAACAAGTTCATTTAAATCAATACGTTCTGATGTTCCGGTTTCCATATTTTTTACATTAATATTTTTTTCTTCTAATTCTTGATCACCAATAACAACAGTATGTTTGGCATTCAGTCTATCAGCTTGTTTCATTTGTCCTTTAACTTTACGTTCCATATAATCTTTGTCCGCTTTAACACCATTTTTACGTAAATCATTCAATAATTTTACTGCATAACGGTCTGCTTCTTCACCCATAGTAACGATAAATAAATCAAAATCATGGTCAACATCTAAATCAATGCCTTCTTCTTCTAATGCCATTAACAATCTTTCAATGCTAAGTGCAAAACCAATACCTGTTTGACTTGGACCATCTAGCAATTCAAGTAGACCATTATAACGGCCACCACCACATAAAGTCGTAATCGCACCTTCATAATTTGGATTATCAATCATCAGTTCAAATGCTGTGTGTGTATAATAATCTAAGCCTCTTACTAAGTTAGGATCTTCTTCATATTTGATGTCTAAATCGTTTAAATGCTGTTTTACTTCCTTAAAATATGCTTTTGAATCATCATTTAAATATTCTGTAATGCGCGGTGCTGTTTTCACTGCTTCTTTATCTTTATCAACTTTACAATCCAAAATCCTCATTGGATTAGTATGCAAACGTGCTTGGCAATCCTTACAAAAATCGCCAATTACTGGTTCAAAATGTTTAACCAGGGCTTCATTGTATTCTTTGCGCGAATCAATATCGCCAATGCTATTAATAACTAATTTTAAATGTTTAAGACCAAATGACTGATAAATATGCATGACCATTGCTAAAATTTCAGCATCAATACTAGGATTTTCTGCACCTATGGCTTCTACACCAAATTGTGTAAACTGACGATAACGTCCTTTCTGTTTTCGTTCATAACGGAACATTGGACCATTGTAGTACAATTTAATCGGTTGGTTAGGTAATCCCTGCATTTTATTTTCTATATATGAACGTACTACTGCAGCAGTACCCTCAGGTCTCAAAGTGATACTGCGGTCGCCTTTATCTTTGAATGTATACATTTCTTTTTGAACGACATCCGTAGAATCACCAACGCCACGTGCAAATAATTCAGTGCTTTCAAAAATAGGCGTACGAATTTCTTCATAATTATATAATTCCATCAATTCATCTAATTTTGTTTCTATATATCGCCATTTTTTTGTTTCGCTTGGTAAAATGTCTTGTGTTCCTCTAGGAATATTTATCATAAAACCTCTCCTTTTATACAATAAAAAGTCCCTTGCATAACTGTACAGTTATACAAGGGACGAATATCCGTGTTGCCACCCTAATTGGTTAGATATAGTTTATCAACAAGCTATATCAACCCACTTCATACGGATAACGTTCGTCACACGGCTTTAATTTCATAAAGCACCTCTTCTTGCGTTTTAATAACTAAACTACTAAGCATAATTTTCCAGCCTCGAATTATGTCTCTACACATTTAAAATGTTGACGTTTCATTTAGCATAGTCAAGAATAATAACGGTTTTAATATAGAATTCATATCTAATAATAACGAGTTATTGATTAATATGCAACCTTTTTATTCTGAAAAATATGCACGTAAACCATCGACAACTGCTTGTTCAACAATGTGGCGATGTAATTGATTCGTTATCATATCTTCATCAGTTGGATTACTAATATAACCTAACTCTAATAAAACAGCGGGGACATTCGTCTGTCTCAATACTTGGAAGTTTTCTTGTCGAGCGCCTTTATTTGTCAGTAACGCTTTTTTTTGTATGTAAAGATTTAATGTTTCTGCAAGTGCTTTTTGATTATCTTGAAGCCAATAAACTGTAGTTCCATTAGCTTTAGAAGATTTTAGCGAATCATTATGTATGCTGATAAAAGCATCACCTTTAATATTACGATCGTCCAAACTAACATAACTATCTGAACTTCTCGTCATATTTACAGTCGCGCCTTCTTTTTCAAGAAGACTTTTCAATTCTTTCGCTGTTTTCAGTGTATAAACTTTTTCAGTGCTCTTCTTTTTTGTATTACTTGAAGCTCCCTGGTCACTTCCCCCGTGACCAGGATCAAGTACAATTGTTTTATCTTTAAGTGGTTTATCGTTAGCATTAGCATCTGCTTGAATATCTAGATTTGTATGCCAACCAGCCACCCAACCTTTATCTTTATGATTACTTGATTCAACTTCAATCCATTTGCCGGATTTACCAATTTTATTATAACTTTGACCTTGATTAGCCGGTTTAATAGTAGGATATACAGCATTAGGACCTGTTCTCAAATCAGTATCTTCCGTTATATATATCGTACTCGCATCTTCATCATTGTGATTTAGAAAAGCGATGAGCATAAAAATAAATATGACAAATGCTAACGTAACAATAAGTGTAGGGAAATTTTTTAAATTATGTTTATCTAGCCAAGTATTGATTGTTTTCATACGATTTTGCCATCCTGACTTTCATAAATAATTGTCACTGGGCCATCGTTAGCAATATTAACAAGCATATCTGTGCCAAATTCTCCTGTTAATACATTTATGTTATAAGTGCGTAATGCCTCATTAAATTTTTCATAAAGTTCATTTGCTTTTTCAGGCGGCATTGAATTGGTAAAACCAGGTCTATTACCTTTTCTTACATCTGCATATAGTGTGAATTGTGAGATAGAAAGAATCTCTCCTCGTACTTGCTGTAAATTCAAATTAAGCTTGCCATTCTCATCTTCAAACAATCGGGCATTCACAATTTTTCTTACTAATGTATCAATGTCCGCTTCTGTAGATGATTTACCTACGCCAACAAGCAAACAAAAGCCTTTATTTATTTTATTATCTATTGAACCATTAGAAACGGATGCTTCTTTCACTCTTTGAACAATAATCCTCATGTGTATTTCACCTCTAATTCCAAACTCTTGTTACTGTGTAAACATCTCCGAGTTGTTTAATCTTATCAACAACTTGATAGACTTCATTTACATTTTTCACCATAACACCAATATTAATGATTGCATTTTTATCAATATCTGAACGACCAGAAACTTTAACTAAGTTACTTTTAGTGGAATTAACGGCTTGTAAAACTTCATTTAATAATCCATTTCGGTCATAAGCGGTAACTTCTAAGTCAACTTGATGACGTTGTGTCGCATCTTTAGAGCGTACCCATTCAACACTAATTAATCTGTCTTTTTCATTTTTGATATTAGGACAATCCGTGCGATGCACCTTAATACCATGCCCTTTAGTGATATATCCAACAATATCATCACCAGGGATTGGATTACAACATTTTGATAATTTAATGAGTACATTTTCAATTCCCTCAACGTATACGCCACTATCTGTTGTGATGTCATCCTTAATTGGCACAGATTTTTGTACTTCTTGCACTGAATTCAATGCTTTTTGTTTGTCTTGAATGCGTTGCTTTTCTGTTAACTTATTAACAATTTGTAAAGCTGTTACACCACCAAACCCTACTGCGGCAAATAAATCTTCTTCATTCGAAAAATTATATTTATCTTTTACGACTTCAATATTATCATCCGTTAAAACTGCATCTACACGGTACCCTTGGTCTTTTATTTCTGCCTCGACCATAAACTTACCTTTTTCAATATTAGAAGACCGATCTTGTTTTTTAAAGAAACTACGTATCTTACTTTTAGCACTAGAAGATTTAACAATTTTTAACCAATCACGACTTGGACCATAAGAGTGCTTACTTGTTCTGATTTCAACGATATCACCAGTTTTGAGCACGTAATCTATCGGCTCAATTTTTCCGTTAACCTTAGCACCAATCATCTTATTTCCTACTTCGCTATGTACAGCATATGCAAAATCGATTGGTACAGCACCATAAGGTAATTCTATTACATCACTTTCTGGCGTAAAAGCATAGACTTTATCACTTTGTAAATCAAATTTTAATGTTTCCATAAATTCTTCTGCATCGGTGGTAGTGCTATCCGTTTCAGCGAGTTCTTTAATCCAATTTAATTTTTTATTGAAATTTTGTGTTTTTTCAGTAACCTTTTTGCCTTCTTTATATGCCCAATGCGCTGCAACCCCGTGTTCTGCAATTTCATGCATTTCATAAGTTCTTATCTGAATCTCTAAAGGATCGCCATTCGGTCCAACGACCGTTGTATGTAAAGATTGATACATGTTTTGCTTTGGCATAGCAATATAATCTTTAAATCTACCTGGCATGGGTTTCCATAGTGTATGCACAAGACCTAGTACTGCATAGCAATCATTTATTGAATTAACGATAATTCTTATAGCTAATAAATCAAATATTTGGTCGAATTGTTTCTTTTGTTTAACCATTTTTCTATAAATGCTATATATATGTTTAGGCCTACCATTAATATCACCAATTATATTCATTTTTTCCATTTCTGAATCAATGCGGTTAATAGCATTTTGTATATATTCTTCTCGCTCACTTCGCTTTTTCTTCATAAGATTAACAATTCTGAAATATTGCACACTATCAATATATCTAAGTGCTGTATCTTCTAATTCCCATTTAATCGTATTAATCCCTAATCTATGTGCCAATGGTGCATAGATTTCTAAAGTTTCTTTTGATATTCTTATTTGTTTTTCTCTTGGCATTGCTTTCAGTGTTCTCATATTATGTAATCGATCCGCTAATTTAACTAGAATAACACGCACATCTTTTGCGATAGCAATAAATAACTTGCGGTGGTTTTCTGCTTGTTGTTCTTCTTTAGAACGATATTTTACTTTTTTAAGCTTAGTCACACCTTCTACGATTATGGCAATTTCTTCATTAAACATGCCTTTTACATCATCAAACGTATAAGGTGTGTCCTCAATCACGTCATGTAAAAAACCTGCAACAATGGTTGGGCCATCTAAATGCATTTCAGTTAAAATCCCAGCGACTTGTATGGGATGCATAATATATGGCAAGCCATTTTTACGAAATTGACCTTCGTGTGCCTCATAAGCTAGATGGTAACTCTTCAATACATATTCATAATCTTCTTTTGACAAATATGATTTTGCTTTGGATAATACTTCGTCCACACTGTATGGATATTCATTGTTCACTTAAGACACCCCTATACTAAATATTAATCACGATTAGATACCCAGTATTATTTTATAT
Organism: Staphylococcus sp. GDB9P120P; assembly: GCF_017893435.1. Classification (NCBI taxonomy): domain Bacteria; kingdom Bacillati; phylum Bacillota; class Bacilli; order Caryophanales; family Staphylococcaceae; genus Staphylococcus; species Staphylococcus sp. GDB9P120P. The sequence goes on along the minus strand of NZ_JAESNB010000008.1, from coordinate 213,886 downwards.
CGATTGTAACGTATTTTTACGCTATTAGGTCAAATTATGTATAATAGTTATATAATACTACATGTTATTAAATAAATAAATGCGTACATAAGACAATTGGCAAAATGTAGCTGAATTTTAATTTTTTAATACAAATAAAAGATAATTTAAGTTAACGAATCATTAAAACTATTTATAAATATAAAAAGCCAAATGAAATCATTTTAAATGTTTTCATTTGGCTATAAAATTTCTTTTATTATAAATGTGATTATTCATCGTATGAAATTAAACTCATTACGTCATAATCTTTAATTTTTTCAATACCTTTTAAATATTTTAATTCTATAATAAATGCAATACCTACAACAATACCACCTAATTGTTCAACTAACTTAATAGCCGCTTCAATCGTACCGCCAGTAGCTAATAAATCATCTGTAATTAACACACGTTGCCCTGGTTTAATTGCATCTTTGTGCATGGTTAATACGTTTGTACCATACTCCAAATTATACTCATAACGAATGACTTCTCTAGGAAGTTTGCCTTCTTTTCTCACTGGTGCAAAGCCAATACCCATTGAATATGCAACAGGACAACCAATGATGAATCCTCTAGCTTCCGGTCCTACAACTACATCAACGTCTCGTAGTTTTGCATATTTAACTATTTGATCCGTGGCATAACCATAAGCTTCGCCATTGTCCATTATCGTTGTAATATCTTTGAAGTTAACACCCGGTTGTGGCCAGTCTGATACTTCAGATACATATTGTTTTAAATCCATACAAACTTCCTCCTATTATTCTACCAATTCATCCTTTATCCATTGCTTCAAACGATTAAAATCCTCATAAAGCAATAACTTTTCAACTTCAATTCTGTCGATACGACTTTGATAATATTTACTTGAAGCAATATCACGTTTTGTTGAAACATTATTTAATTTAATTATACCATTTTCAACTTGAATAAACTCTAAATCCAAGAAAACTTTCAAGATAAATTTAAGTATATGTGGTTGAATGTTTAAAAATTTACTTAGTTGTACACCTTCTTTAGCTAAATTTGTTTCTTTTTTAGCTGCAAGTGCTTTAAAACATTGTTTAAATGTTTCTATTTTTGGCATACCTTCAAAGTATATCGATCTATCATGATTTAACACGAGATAAATTTGAGATATATCAACTGTTTTTAATGTTGTTTTTAAATCATTAATGGATGTCGGCAAATCTCTAAAGACGTATTTATCATACTTATTAATAATTTCATCACCATAATAGTGATAATTTTCACCTAACTTTTCACTTCTTTGATGAATCAAGTAAGCAACATTCTCAGCATCTGCATTTAATTCATTTACTTTGTTTTTGCTTCTATAATCTAAAATCTGTAAATTATGACTTGCTAAATCTTCAATCATAAATTGAGGAGATTGAAATCCATTCCATTCATTAATTTGTAATGTTCCAATTACATTGATAGGTTGTTGCACACCCAATTCTTTTACTAAGTGACCGCTTTGCCAAAAGATTGCTTGTAATTGACTTTCGCCAATAACGAGTTTTAAGTGTTTTTTTTCTTGACCAATACCTTTTACCTGTTGAACAAGGACGTCTTGTAATTCGAAGCATGGACTAGTGAAATCTGTACCAAATGGTCGCAATCTTTGAATATCTTTAATATTTTGTATAGTAATATCACTTTCTGAAATAGTTACATCAACTTTTTTACGTGGTTCAAGTGAAGTTGTTTCTGCTAATTGTGCCATCCATGCATTTAAACTACTCTGTAATTGTTGAACATTTTCTATAGGCATTGTGACCCCAGCTGCCATATGGTGTCCACCAAATTTCGTTATTAACTGTGAATAATCACTTAAAATTTCAAACATCGATACTTGATCAATGCTTCGAGCTGAACCTTTTGCGTGGTTTTGGGCTTTATCAATATTTAAAATTAATGTTGGAAGACTGTAAGTTTCAACAATTCTTGACGCTACAATACCAAGTACGCCTTCATGCCAATCTGTTTGAGCTAACAGTAAGAATTTTGAACCTTGCTGTACTTGTTCTTCTGCCATTACAAGCGCTTCTTCAGTAATTTGAGACACGATATCTTTTCGCTCTTGATTAAAAAATTCAACTTGTTCAGCTAAAAACATAGCTTCATCTTCTGTTTCAGTCATTAATAACTCTGCAGCAAGTGCAGCATCCTCTAAACGCCCTACAGCATTTAACCTTGGTCCTATAATAAATCCGACAGTTTCTTCATTTATTTCGTCATTATAACCAGCTTGGTTTAAAATAGCTTTTATTGATGGCGGACAATATTTATTTAATGACGCTAAACCATTTTGAACCAGCGTTCTATTCTCATCCGTTAAGGATACTAAATCAGCAATTGTTCCAATAGCAACCAAACCTAGAAAATGAACTGGTGGTTCATCCAATAAACATTGAGCTAACTTATAAGCAACACCTGCACCACACAGATATTTAAACGGATATTCAAACTCAGGATGCATTGGATGGACAATCGCATATGCATTAGGCATTGTTTCACCAATTTCATGGTGATCTGTGACAATAACATCAACACCTAGGTCTTGAACCATTTGTATTTCATCATGCCCTTGAATACCATTATCCACTGTTATAATTAATGATATCCCTTCATCATAAGCATTTTTAAAAGCCAATTCATTTGGCCCGTAACCTTCAGAAAAGCGGTTCGGTATATACCAGCCTACATGAGCACCAAGTTCTTTCAATGTAGAAACCAATATAGTCGTTGAAGTGACACCATCCGCATCATAGTCTCCATATACTAAAATCTTTTGGTTTTGATCTATTGCTACATTGATACGCTCAATAGCCTTATCCATATCACTCATCTTCCAAGGGTCATGTGTAATTTGAATCCCTTCTAAAAGATTTCGAATATCAGTTTCATCAGTTATACCTTTACTTTCCAAAACTTTTTTTACAATAGGAGTTAGCTTTAAATCTGTTGCAATATTTTCTGCTATTTCAACTTCAGGTAATTTAACGTCCCAATTATATTTTGATTTAATCATACTATTCTCCCTCATTTCCACAAGCAATTATACAAAAGAATTTGAAAAATAAAAAGTGGTAACCTTTATTTCAACCATACTTAAAACTTCAAACGATTTTGTAACGTGCGGACGCCCAGGGAAATGATATGAGTGAGCATCTACAGACTCGAACCATATACCAGGCAAGTACGCACGATCAAAATCGCAAGATTTAAAAAATGACTAATCCATCATTTATACTCATGTTCATTTGGATTATTTGGTGAATTTAAAAATTCAACTTTCTATTAATTGTATACAATAAATCATGTTTTTTATTGTTATAAAATAGTTACTTCTTTAAATGATACAGAGATGTTTCTATGATGACATATCACTTATAGCGATTTGGAAACGTGCGGACGCCCAGGGAAATGATATGAGTGAGAGACTACAGGCTCGAGCCATATCCCCAGGCAAGCATGCACGGTCAAAATCGCAAATATTAACAATAAAAAAGGCTAATCCATGATCCCATGGATTAGCCTTTCATTTAGAGTGTGCGCTTTTGCTCCACCCTATTTTATATTAGTACATGTTTTGATATTAATTATACTAATATTTTTTCATCATTTGATTTTTTCTCTTTATATACAATAAGTTTATTGTCGTCTGATTTTTTAAGCTGACGTTTTTTCATAATTCCCCATAAAGGAACAGCTATAAATACTGATGAGAACACACCAGATATTAAACCAATTAACAACGCTAATGAGAAATTGAAAATACTTGGTGCACCGAATGCTAATAGTGCAACTACGACAATAATCACTGTCAGCACTGTATTGATAGAACGCGTCATTGTCTGACGAATTGATCTATTAACAATATCATCGATTTGTTCAGGTTTCGTAATCACTTTAACTTTATGCAAGTTCTCACGTACCCTGTCAAACGTTACAATCGTATCATTAATTGAGTAACCAATAATAGTTAGCACAGCTGCAATAAATGTAATGTCAACTTCCAATCTAAACAGACTGAATACAGCCACAATCATAAAGGCATCATGTAACAGTGCTAACACTGAGGACAGTCCCATACGCCATTCGAATCTGAATGTGATATAAATAATGATACCGATAGCTGCATACAATAGCGCCATCATTGCATTTTTAGCTAATTCTTGACCTATAACTGGTGAAACCGTATTAACAGTTGGATCATTACCGAATGATTTATCAATCGTGTTCTTAATTTTTGACACTTCATCTTTAGATAAGTCATTTTTGAATTGTACTGTTGCATTTTTGCCATTTTCACCTAAAGAAACTTGGGTAGGTTTAAAATCTTGATCCTCAAGTGTTTTTGTCACTTTCGCTTCAGATATTTTATCTTTCGATTCAAAATCAACTCTTGTACCACTTGTAAAATCAATACCTAAGTTAAGTTTGAAAATAAACAGTATAACCGCACCAACGATTAAAATTAGTACGCTTAGTGACAATAATGGTTTGGCTAGCTTCATGAAATCCCAACGCTCATACGGTGTTTTTAAATCATGAACTTCTTTACCTTCATTTATATCTGCAATATGATGCTTGTTGACACCAAATAACCAAGATGATTTTTTGAAGAAATTTGAAGAAACAAGTAGTGAAAGTAACCATCTTGATAAAAATACTGCTGTTACAAAAATCATTAAAATGCCAAGTAGCAACATTGTAGCGAAACCTTTTACAGAACTTTCACCAAAGAAGAACAATACAGCAGCAGCAATCACTGTTGTAAGCTGCGCATCGACTATGGTTAAGAATGAACTTTTATTCGCTTTTTTATAGGCTTGTTTGAGCGTTCGTCCAATTTTCAGTTCATCTTTAATCCGTTCATACATGATAATATTCGCATCGACTGCCATACCGACACCCAGTACTAAAGCTGCAAGGCCTGGCAATGTTAATACACCAGAAATGAAATTAAATGCAACTAATGTCAAATAAATATAAACAGTAAGTGCAATAACAGCTACTAACCCTGGTAAACGATAGAAACCTAACATAAATAAATAAATTACCGCTATACCAATTGCTGCAGCAAATATTGTTTTATCTAAAGCATCTTGTCCAAATTGCGCACCTACAGAATTAGAGTAAATTTCATTAAGGTCTACAGGTAATGAACCAGAATTTAATAAGTCTGCAATTTGTTTTGCTTCTTCAATACCTTTTTCACCTTTAAATCCACCAGAAATTTCTACACTATCTGAATTGATAGGTTTGTCAACTGAAGCAGCAGACACATATTTTGGATCTTTTTTGTTCATTTCTTTATGGTAAGTATCACCTTTTTCGTGATCTAACCATACAACCATGACATTTTCATCTTTTTTAGAAATTTCTTCAGTTACTTTTTTAAATTTATCACTATCTTTTAATTTAAAAGTAACTGCGGGTTGATTCGTATTCTGTTTAAATTCTTGTTTCGCTGAACCTTGTTGAATATCTTTACCCGTTAATTTGATATTGTCATCAGCATCACGAATCGTTAAATTAGCTTGTGAAGATAAAATTTCTCTAGCTTGAGATTGATTTTTGATACCCGCTAATTGTACACGGATTCTATTTTTATCTTCCACTTGAATCTTAGGTTCAGAAACCCCTAAAACGTTTACACGGTTTTCAAGTGTTTTTGCTGTGGCTTTTACAGCTTTATCATCAATCTTATCACCTTTTTGTAAAGGGTCAACTTGGTATAAGACTTCAAAGCCACCTTGTAAGTCTAATCCGAGGCTGACATTTTTTACTACATTTTTATATGTAAGTCCTATCCCGCCTAACAATAGAACTACAAGCAATATAAATGCAACAATTCTACTACTTTTCTTCACTTGAACACCTCATTGTAAGCTTATGTTATAAATTCATAATTCAATCGCCTTCGTTCTCATATACTAAACGATTAAATTTTCTAAATAACCTTACATATTTTAACACATTACATGTAGTGTAAAAACAAACTTAACTTATTTGTAACTTCTTTTTAAATGTAAGTGTTACCAAATGTAATGATTACTTAAGCTATTTAAAAATTTGATTTTGTCTATCTTTCATTATAACACCAACTATGTCTTTAAAGTCCAATATCTTTAGGTTTTGTTAAACAAAAAACGAACTGATAGTATATATCAGTTCGTAATCATAAGATCATTTATGAAGGATCAACTTGTTTAATAGCTGGTTTTTCTAAAGTGATTTCTGTACCATTGCCATTTAAAGTTAATACAACTGTAGTTTCGTCAACGCTACGTACAGTACCTTTAATTCCACCTATAGTAGTAACATGTTGACCTGATGAAATTTGGCTAATCATTTCACGATGCTCTTTAGCCTTTTTTTGTTGTGGTCTAATTAAGAAGAACCACATTAATACTAATAATAATATCGGTAATATCAATGAAGTAAATTGCATATAGTTATTTCTCCCTTTTAAAAGTTTTTTGGGTTTTCTACATTTAGTCCATACTGTTCAAAGAATTCTTCTTTAAAATCAAGTAAACGATCATCGCGAATAGCTTGTCTGATGTTTTCCATTAATTTCAGCAAGAAATGTAAATTATGATAAGTAGTAAGACGGATACCAAAAGTTTCTTCTGCTTTTATTAAATGTCTTATGTATGCTCTACTATAATTTTTACAAGTATAGCAGTCACAATTATCATCAAGTGGACCTAAATCTTCAGCATATTTAGCATTTTTTATAGTAACACGGCCATGTGAAGTCATACATGTACCATTACGTGCAATACGTGTAGGTAATACACAATCAAACATATCCATACCTCTAATGCTACATTCTATTAATGCGTCTGGTGAACCCACACCCATTAAATAACGTGGTTTATCTTTAGGCATAAATTGTTGTGTATGCGAAACCATATCATACATTACTGGCTTGGGTTCCCCAACAGATAAACCTCCGATAGCATAACCGGGAAAATCCAACGCTACTAATTCTTCAGCGCTTTGTTGACGTAAATCTTTATATTCTCCGCCTTGGATGATACCAAATAAAGCTTGATCCTCAGGTCTTTGATGCGCTTGTAAACATCTAGCTGCCCATCTACTTGTTCTTTCGATTGATTCTTTTACATATTGATATTCAGCTGGCATAGGTGGGCATTCATCAAATGCCATCATAATATCTGAGCCAAGATCATTTTGAATCTGCATTGATTTTTCAGGACTCAAGAATAATTTAGAACCATTAGTATGATGACGGAATTCAACACCTTCTTCAGTAATTTTTCTTAAATTACTTAAACTAAATACTTGAAAACCACCTGAATCTGTCAGTATTGGACCATTCCAGTTCATGAACTGATGTAATCCCCCACTCTTTTTGATAATATCATTTCCTGGTTGCAACCACAAATGATATGTATTTCCTAATATTATTTTTGCTTCCATCTGATGCAATTCTTCAGGACTCATCGTTTTAACTGTGGCTTTAGTACCAACAGGCATAAACATTGGTGTTTCAAACGATCCATGTGGTGTATGCACGATTCCTAATCTTGCTCCAGATTGTTTACATGTTTTTATATGTTCATATGTTACAGCTGGCATACAAAAACTCCTTTCGTTTCATTCCTAAAAAATTAACATTGCATCGCCGAAACTAAAAAATCTATATTCAGATTTGACAGCCTGTTGATAAGCGTTCAAAATATAATCTCTTGAACTAAATGCCGAAACTAACATAACTAGTGTTGACTTCGGCAAGTGAAAGTTTGTTATTAAACCATCTATTGCTTTAAAATCAAAACCAGGATAGATAAAAATATCGGTCCATCCACTCTCTGCTACAAAATTGTTACGTGTTTGCATAATGGTTTCTAATGTTCTAGTAGAAGTTGTTCCTACTGAAAAGATACGGTGCCCATTTGTTTTTGTAGCATTTAGCAAATCTGCTGTTTCTTGATTCATTTGATAATATTCACTGTGCATTTCATGGTCATCTATATTTTCAACACTCACAGGTCTAAATGTACCTAACCCGACATGTAAAGTAATAAATGCAATATTAACACCTTTAGCTTTTAATTGTTCAAGTAGTTCATCAGTAAAATGAAGTCCTGCTGTAGGAGCTGCAGCTGATCCTGATGCTTTTGCATAAACAGTTTGATAACGATCTGGATCATCTAAGCGTTCTTTAATATACGGAGGCAGTGGCATTTCACCCAATTCATCCAAACGTTCTTGTAGTATACCTTCATAATTTAAACGCATGATTCTTCCGCCCTGATCTAAAGTTTCAAGACATTCAGCAACTATTTTGCCTTCACCAAAAGATAATTTGTCGCCTACTTTAATTCTTTTTGCTGGCTTCAATAAGACTTCCCAATCATTATCTTCAAGTTGTGTTAGCATCAACATTTCTACTTTTGCACCTGTCTCTTCTTTTAAACCAAATAAACGTGCAGGCATCACTCTGGTGTCGTTAAGTACTAATGTATCTCCTGATTCAATATAATCAATAATATTTTTAAAGTGTTTATGTGCGATATTTCCAGTTTTTCTACCAAGCACAAGCAATCTACTCTCATCTCTATTTTTCAGAGGCGTTTGAGCGATTAATGATTCTGGCAAATGATAATCAAATGCTTCAATATCCAAAACTATTCCTTCTTTCCATTCTTACTAAAATGTTCAAAAGCATACGCTGTCGCTTTACGCCCTCTTGGTGTACGTTCAATAAAACCTTTTTGTATTAAAAATGGCTCATAAACATCTTCAATTGTGACACGTTCTTCACCAATTGAAACAGCGATTGTATCTAAACCTACAGGGCCACCCTTATATTGTTCTAAGATACAGTTCATCATCTTATGATCGATATAATCTAACCCTTCATCATCCACTTGTAATAATGCTAGAGATTGCTTTGTAGTTTCAATACTTATCGATTCATCTTCTTTAACTTGTTGAAAATCTCTAACTCGTTTTAACAGCCTATTTGCCACTCTCGGCGTACCTCTGCTTCTTTTCGCAAGTTCAATGGCACTTTCATCATCTATAGTTGTACCTAAAACTTCTGCGGTACGGATTATAATTTCTTTCAATTCATGTTCTTTATAATATTCTAATCTCAGATGAACACCAAATCTATCACGTAAAGGCGCGGTTAAACTCCCGGCTCTGGTTGTAGCACCTATTAATGTAAAAGGAGGCAAGTCAATACGTATACTTCGCGCTTCTTCTCCCTTACCTATCACAATATCAAGAAAGAAATCTTCCATTGCTGGATATAAAACTTCTTCTACAACACTACTCAATCTGTGAATTTCATCGATAAATAATACATCACCAGGTTGTAAACTAGACAAAATAGCAGCCAAGTCACCCGGTCGTTCAATAGACGGTCCAGAAATGGTTCTAATATTGACTTCCATTTCATTAGCAATGATGTTGGATAAAGTCGTTTTACCTAATCCAGGGGGGCCAAATAAAAGTACATGATCTAACGGTTCTTTCCTAATTTTAGCTGCTTTTATAAAAACTTCTAAATTTGATTTAATCGTTGATTGTCCTATATATTGGCGTAATCTTTCAGGTCTTAAAGATAATTCAAATGATGATTCATCTTCATGCATAGACTGATCTACCATTCTATCATCCATTTATATTTCCCCCTTCATAAAATTTCAGCAAACTTAAGATATAAGCAACTGTAAACCACGCTTCACTGCATCATCTATTGATTCAAAAGATTCCTTATCTAAAGTTTTTTCAACTTTATTCAACTCTCTCTTAGAATAACCCAGTGCTTCTAAAGCTAGTAACGCTTCTTTTACAATTGCAGAATTTTGCGGATTATTTTGGTCCACATTAAACAATTGACTGCTATCTTCCTCTGTTACTTGTACTTTACCTTTGAGGTCTAAAACAATTTGACGCGCTGTTTTTTTACCTATGCCAGGAAATTTTGTTAAATAAGCATCATTTTCATTTTCAATTGCAATTTTTACTTCGTTTGGTGAACTACTAGCTAAAATTGCTAAAGCTGATTTTGGACCGATGCCTGTCACTTTAATTAAACTTAAAAACATATCTTTTTCCTCTTGATTAATAAAGCCATAAAGCAGCTGTGCATCTTCTCTTACAATCAACGAAGTATGAATCAAAATCTCTTGGTCTTTATATTTTTGAAATCGATATGAGTTTGGAGTTTGAATCTCATAACCTACGCCTGAAGCCTCTAAAACTACATGCGTGGGATTTAAAACGGTTAAAGTTCCTTTAATATATGCGTACACAGTCACACTTCCTTATATCGTCATACTAATGAGTTCCACATTAGAAATATGTTCAATCTTTTTTAATGCATTTATGACTTCATCTATTTCTAAATCTGTGCCTTTGCCATCTAATGATAGTGTAATGGTAGCTCTACCGTCCATCGGTATACTTTGATGAATCGTCAACACTGACAAATCTAATTTAGAAAGCGTATTTAAAACCTCAGCTAACATACCTATGATGTCATTCACATACAAAATCAATGTAAACTCTCTTGTTTCTTCTAATTTTTCGTCAACTGGAAATATCGTATCACGATATTTGTAAAATGCACTTCGGGATAAATCGAATTGTTTCACTGCTTCAAATATGGACAATGATGGGTCATTTTTTAAAACTTCTTTGATTTGTAAAGTTTTAACCACTGATTCAGGTAACACATCTTCACGAATTAAATAAAACTTTTTATTTTCATTTTTGTCCATATCAAGCACTCCTATTCAACAAATTCAAATTCTCCACCAAGTATTCTTACAATATCTCCATTTTCACAACCACGTTCACGTAGTGCATCATCAATACCCATTGAACGCATTTGACGCGCAAAACGTCTAACTGCTGGATTACTATTAAAGTCAGTCATTTTGAACATTCTTTCTATAGCTTTACCACTCACTACGTAAGCAGCATCATCGTCTCTAGTAATCGTAAATGCATCCTGACTAGGTGTATGTTTATAGACTACTCTATTAACACCTAAATCTTCTTCTTTCTCATTAAAATCTACATCTTTGACCTCTTCTAATGTATCAGCAATAGCATATAATAATTCATCAATATTATCATGCATTACTGTAGATAAGGGAATAATGCGTACACTTTTATCATTTAATTGTTCTTTAAAAATGGTTAAATTATCTTCTGCATCAGGGATATCCATTTTATTAGCAACCACAATTTGTGGTCGGTCTTCTAATCTATGTTCATAAGCTTTTAATTCTTCATTAATAACTTGATAATCTTCGTAAGGATCACGACCTTCTGAACCACTCATATCAATCATATGCACGATTACTTTGGTTCTCTCAACGTGTCTTAAAAATTGGTGACCCAGTCCGACACCTTCAGAAGCGCCTTGTATAAGTCCAGGTAAATCTGCCATCACAAAACTACGACGATCTTTGGTAGAAACAACGCCTAGATTAGGTTTAATTGTTGTGAAGTGATAAGCTCCAATCTTTGGTTTTGCTTTAGAAACTGTTGATAATAATGTAGATTTTCCAACACTAGGGAAACCGACTAAACCAACATCTGCAAGTAGTTTCAGTTCCAAAGTAACCTCAATTTCTTCGCCTGGTTCACCGTTTTCACTAAAATCTGGTGCAGGGTTTCGTGGAGAAGCAAAGCGGGAATTCCCACGTCCTCCACGACCACCTCTTGCAACTGTAGCACGCTGTCCATTCTCTACTAAATCAGCTAGAACTTCTTCAGTTTCTACACTTTTAATAATTGTACCTGGTGGTACTTTTAATACTAAATGCTCAGCATTTTTACCGTGCATATTACTGCTTTGACCACCTTCACCTCTTTTAGCCTTGAAATGTGTTTGGTATCTGAAATCTAATAACGTTCTTAGACCTTCATCTACTTCGAACATAATTGAAGCTCCGTTACCACCATCACCACCTGCTGGACCGCCAAATGGTACATATTTCTCTCTTCTATATGCAGTTATGCCATTACCGCCATCACCAGCTTTGAGTGATATTTTAACTTGATCAACAAACATGATTTCACCTCTTTTTTATAAAACTTAATTTACATATCTTGTATATTATAGCATTTTCTATATAACTAGAAAATAAAGACAAAAAATAAACACCAGAAGTCATCACTTCTGGTGTTAACATGAACAAAAATTACTCAGCAGCTGCGTATACAGATACTTGTTTTTTGTCTCGACCTTTACGTTCAAATTTTACAACGCCGTCGATTTTAGCGAATAATGTATCGTCGCCACCACGACCAACATTTTCACCAGGATAAATTTTAGTACCACGTTGACGGAATAAAATAGAACCGCCAGTAACGAATTGACCATCCGCACGTTTAGCACCTAAACGTTTTGATTCAGAGTCACGTCCGTTTTTTGTAGAACTTACCCCTTTTTTAGATGCGAAGAACTGTAAGTTTAATTTTAACATTTGGTTGCACCTCACTTATAATTTAATCTAATATTTTCTTTGTATTCTTCTTCAATGGTCTGCAAAGAGACTAACATTGCTTGAAGAATTAATTGCGCTTTTTCGTTATTCGTATCGACACTTCTAACATGGAAGTATCCACCGTCGTCACTATAGTCAATGTCGGGTTTCTCAGATGTTAATCCCATTATAGCATTAACACTTCCGAAAATAACTGCAGATGCTCCTGCACATACAATATCGTAACCGTAGTCACCATGATCGGCATGACCATCCATGATAACGTCTGTTACTTGACCCGAATCATTTAATGTAACATCTACATTAATCATAATTACGCGTTGATTTTGTCGATTGTTAATTTAGTGTATGGTTGACGGTGACCTTTTTTACGTTTAGAGTCTTTACGACGTCTATAAGTGAAAACAGTAATTTTTTTACCGCGACCTTGTTTGTTTACAGTAGCAGTAACTGTTGCACCTTCAACTGTTGGTGCACCAACTTTAACTGAATCTCCACCTACAAATAGTACTTTATCAAAAGTGAAAGAATCACCTTCATTTACGTCTAATTTTTCAACGAAAATTTCTTGTCCTTCTTCAACTTTTACTTGTTTTCCACCTGTTTCAATAATAGCAAACATACTTTGCACCTCCTATAATTTAAGTCACGCCAAACTCAGGTGACATCTTTGTACTTAAACCTGAATCCGAGCGGTTGTATGTAGCTAGAAACTACTCAACTACTGCATTTTAGCATTATGATCTTTCACTGTCAATCTTCAATTGGATTTTTTTGAGAAATTTAGTTATTAGCGGATACAAAACAATTAATAAAATTAAATTTAGAATTAATGTCGGTATCATTCTAAAAATCACAAACTCAAACAGATTAAATTGAACTAATCCTAAAACACTATATATAACTGCTACATAAATTTCTAACACGAGTGTACCTAACAATACGATAGTAAATAACATCGAATGATCTCGATAAAATACTTTGAAGAAAAAATCCATGATAACGACTAATAAAATATAGCCAAATAAATATAATCCGTAAAAGCTACCATAATATAAATCGGTAATTAATCCTAATACTGTAGATAAAATCAGAGCTACACCAAAACCTCTATAGACACTAATGATTAAGATGTACATAATTGTTAAATGAGGTACAAAAATGATCTCTTTACCAGAAATTTGCATAGGTATGACAAGTGCAATTGCGGTATCAATATAAAAAAGGATGATACCTATTAGAAAGTAGTATAAAGCTCGCATTAATTATCACCACTTTCAGTATCAGGTACTGTATTAGGGTCTCTTTTAGCAACATAAACATGACTTAAATCAGCTAAATCAGTACCAGTTTTCACTCTTACTTCTTTAGCTAAACCATACTCATCATTTTCAACCTTTGCTACTTCACCTATGTATAACCCAGTTGGAAGCTGATCAGCTAATCCACTTGTAACTACCTTATCTCCTTTTTTAACACTGTCTTTATTGTTAATATCAGATATTACTAGCTCTTCCTTTTTTGCATCATAATGGTCTATGAGGCCAAACACGTTTTTATCATCATGTTGGATATTGACAGATAAGCGATTTGCCCTTGTGTTTGTTGATATTAAATCTACTTGTGAAGAAAACTGATTCACTTTAGAGATTCGACCAACTAAACCATCAGAAGTCATTACTGCCATATTATTTTTGATTCCATCTTTTGACCCTTGATTAATGACTAATGTATTCATCCACTGATCAGGGTTTCTAGAAAGAACTGTGCTTGAAATTGGATCGAATTTAGATATATCTTCAATATCTAATTCTTTTTTGTACTTTTTATTCTCTGACTTTAACCTTTGATTTTCCGCCTCTAACTGTTTCAATTCACTTGATTGTTTTTTTGAATCACCACTGGTAAAAATACTATTGATAGATCCAGTAATAAAATGGACTGGATAACTCACAGCCTTTTGGCCAAAAGCTACTGTATCCCCAACATACTGTTCAACATGTGATTGGGATTGGGATCGCAATGACACACCAATCAAGGCGATAAAAACAATGATTGCACATAATATAACAATCAATTTGTTGTTTCTAAAAAACTTTGACAACCTAAACACCTCTATTAACCAACTATTTTATCTTCTTCCTATCATTTTATATTACTACTTAAACGAAATAAAGCACGAACATAAAGAATATGAAACAAAATTCATTTGAGAATTTTAATATGAAGATAAGTTTACTATATTTTATATTAAAACATTGTGATAACTTGTATTATAGCAATAAATTTAGAGAATAGTGTATTATTTAGTATTAATTTAAACGTTCCATTTGATTTTTAAAATAGTCATTGAAAATTCCTTTTTAGGACAACAGTTTACTCATTTTGATAAATATCCAATCTCATAAAAAAGGACGAGTTAAAATCAATCATATCCATATTGATTTAAAACTCGTCCCGGTTATTTATCATATTAATTTTTTAAACTAAAAAATTACCTAGAAGCTACATAAACTACAGCTTACATACACATTTAATTAACTTACTGTACTCGTATTAAACGAATACTATTTCTGCTCTTCATCTGATGATGTTTTAGAGTCATTAGACTTACTAGATTCTTTTTCATCTTCTTTATAAAGCGTTTCTTCTTTACGCCAACGCGCAAATAAATTTTGTGCTTTTGCTTGTTCGTCTGCTTTTTTTTCATTAGATTTTTCACTCATTATAAACACCAACCTTTTCATATTACTTATATAAGGCTAACTTATTTATTAAAAGAATTCAAACCCATTACTCATAATTTGAAGCTGGCTTCAATTCTATATGTTCGCCCAATTGATTAAGGTCTTGATTCATCTCTATTTCAGTTTTATAAACTCTCATAGATTCAGAACCAAATTTATAAATAATAAATTCATCTCCACGTTGACCAGCTAAATAAGTGTCATTATATCCCATTCTTTCGATACCAGTTACTGACATAAACTCCCGTTTATCAATCCAATTAAACATATTTTTTGTTTGACTAAGTGGAACATTATTCAAAATATCGTTATCTTCTACTGAATATCTTTGTCCACCTGTAAGATGACCTTTATTTGCGCTATTATTTAAGGATGATTCATCATTATGAATTGGGTTCCAATCTTGGTCTTTCAAAAAGGGCGCATATTTGAGTGCGAAAAATACAATTACTATAATTGCAATAATAGCTATAATATTCTTTATAATACTAAAAATGAAACGCATGAACCATCCTCCTATTTTATTCATCAAAATTATAGTATGTTTAATAAAGTTTATCATCAGACTATAGGTGTATTTATATCTTAACTATAGACCGATGTATGTTTCATGCATTAATATTAAACTATATTAAAAGGAGTGAATAGACGATGAGTATTTTATCTATAATCCTGCTTGCACTCTTAGTTATCTTATTATTTAGAGTAGGTTTATCTATTTTAAGATTTTTAATCTATGTTGGCATAATTGTATTATGTATTTATCTAGGATACCAAGGTATTCTTTGGTTAATGGAAAATTATAATCAATTTTTTAATTTTATAAATTAAAATTTTAGCGCTTATAGACATTGACGTCCATTAAGCGCTTTTTAATAATTCAAATGATTATTTTTTCGCAAGTACTTGATAACAATAATAACAACCACACAATAACAGCGCCCAAATAACCCCAAGGACAATCGCGCCAAAAACCACATTAAAAAGCGAATGATTATAATCCTTTAAAAAACTTAGTACTGTTGAGGAAATAGTAACACCTATCGTTGAAATCAATAAAGTATTGTAAATATGTTTCTTTCTCATATTAGTTTTCATTTTAATCATTTGCATTAAATAAATCACAGGTAATAACAGCGCTACTAAAAGTATACTTTCCATCCTTTAACCTCCTAATTTGATGCCTCAAATATAATATGCTCGTTAAGTATACGATGACAATTTAACCAAACATCGTTAGTAATATTATATTTAAATCACTGTTATTTAATCAAAGTAACCCGCTTCTACCATGCTTAAATATTCATGGTCGCCTATAATGACATGATCTAATAAATCAATACCTAATAGTTGACCGCAATCTCTAAGTCTTGCAGTGGTTTTAATATCTTCATTTGAAGGTGTTGTATCACCGGAAGGGTGATTATGTAAAACGATAATCGCATTACTCGCACATTTAATCGCTTCACTAAATATTTCTCTTGGATGAACAATTGAAGAATTTAGCGTACCTACAAATATTGTTTTCTTTTTTATAATGATATTTTTAGAATTTAAGAACAGCACAATAAATTTTTCTTGCGTCAAATGTTCCATCTTACCCATCATAAAATCTGCCACATCTTTAGGGCTAGTAATTTGAATTTTATCATTAACACTTCCGGAATGTATACGTTCACCCAATTCAAAAGCTGCTTTCAATATAAGTGCTTTATACAGTCCCACACCTTTTACTTTGTTTAAATCATTAATAGATAACGTTTTTAATTCTTTTAAACTATCTACTGATTTTAATAATTCATTAGCTATATCTAAACTTGAACTGCCTTTTCTTCCTGTATTAATGAGAATAGCTAATAATTCAGCATGTGATAAATACCTGGCACCATGACACAACATACGTTCTCTTGGTTTTTGATGATCTGCAAGTTCATTTATTCTCAATAAACAACAACTCCTATGAATAATCTAGATGTATTTCTGTATTAAAATTAATAATTTTGTAATGTCATTGGAATAACAAATTTTAAAGAAGCATTCAAAAGCGAGGTGTATTTATTCTACTACGAATGATGTGTCATGTTGACTATTTTCTCATTAATTTAATAATTGCTTATTTTTAGCCAAAAAGTTTTAACTCAGAATAAAAATTTGCTTGTTTTATAAATTATATCAAGATGTTTCTTTACTTTTTTGTGCACTGTCCCACTGTGCAAATAAAAATAAAAGACCTATAATCCCTAAAATTACAGTTCCCCATATATTCAATGGTAATACATCTTTAACATATAAATAAATAAGTGTAACCACAAATAAAGTTAGTAAAATGGCGCCCAATAGCTTATTCCCTGTTTTAGATATAAAATATTGCACCGCTAACAATACAGCATAAATAATTGCTGGTGATAATGTCATAAAAAATTTCAAATAAAATCCCTTCCTTTTTTATTATATTTTATGAATATAACAAACCATAACAAATTATAAATTGTTTTATCATTAAAAATTATGGTTATCAATATTGTGATTATCATGCTTATATTTTTTAATAGCGTCTATAAAAATACAGATACCTAAGCCGAAAATAATTAAAGGAAGTATGATGATTAAATATATTGTGAGTTTTCCAAATATATTAGTAAAAAAAGCTACAGCAAATATGACTAAAAATATAAAAATTAAAACATTCATTCCTGTTGTTTTATTCAAGCCCTTTCACCCATCCTTTTAATAATGTACTCGAGTTATATTAGAGTTCGTCAAAATTCAAAAATGAAATAAACTATAATTTATTACAAGGCTAAAAAAAGCATAGTTTATTTCAAAATGTAAATTTTTACAAATTAAAATAGCTATGCTTTTAATCGAACTATTCTTCTTTTTTTACTTCTTCTACTGTTTTTTCAACTTCTTCACGTGTCATTTTTTCACGCCCATTTTTCATTGCTTTTAACGTTTTATGTGCGAAAGCTAATGGTAAACGACAGAACAATAAAATTGTCCTTTTATTGATTGCTTTCATATATTCATCCGCTTTTGCTAAATTTTCTTCAGCATATGCAAATAAATCCTCGCGCGTCCAGTCGTCGGGAACGAAACTCACATCACGTTCCTCAAGATCTTCTTCTTCATTTCGCAGAATGTTTAAAGCCTGAAGTCCTCTTCCATAACCTATTGCTAAATCTCTATCTGTTTTAACATTTGCACAGACATCCCATAGTTTAGATAGCATTACACCTACAAGTCCTGCTACATAATATGTATAATCATCTAAATCTTCACGAGATTTAATTCTCCAGTTTGCTTTTGCCCATTTTGCCATACCATATGCCATTTCACTAGAAGATTCTCTAACGATTGCCCGAGTACGTTCAGGGCAAGCTGCCAACCAATCTCCTAATCTCACTGAAACTTCAGGTAATTTATCTTTTACTGGATCTATTATTTTTAAATATTTTTCAGAATCAAAAGGCGTATTTAATAATTCGCTAATTTGCATTAACAAACTATGCTTTAAATCATTGTTAATTTCCTCATGATCTTCAATTTCATCAATTGCACGCATAACTAAATATGCACAAGCTACAGAATGTTTTAGTTCTTTTTCTAAAAAAGTAATTGGAATATAAAACGTACGGCTTGTCTCTTTTAAAACGCGCATTGCATCTTTTGGGAATTTCTTTTCTGCCATTTTATGAGTTCCCCTCCCTTTTCTTGATATTATCATATTTTTACATTTTAAAATAGCAAATGCTATACTGATAGCATTTTTAAACTTTAATTATTAAAATAAATTAAAAAGCGAGAATAAAATCGACAGTTGTTAATCGATCCCATTGCCCGCTTTTAGAAATTAGCAAAACACGAAATTTAAAAAATATATTTTTAAGTGTTTTAAACTAAAATGTGAATTTATCCCTTGTTATATTATACAAATTCTTCATACTCATAAGGATTCTGTCCTTCAACACGACCATTTTCGCCTTTATCTAAGGCATCTATTTTAGCTATATCTTCATCTGATAGTTTAAAATCAAGATAATTAAAGTTATCTCGTTGGTGAGTATATTGTGAAGCTTTAACTACAGGGAAAACATGTTTCTGATTCACCCAATTAATAATGACTTGTGCTGTAGAACGATTATATTTTTCTGCTATTTCTTTAATTGTATTATTGGTTAACACATCATTAATCTCACGACCAAGCGGACTCCATGCCTCCGATAAAACACCACGTTTATCGTTTTCTTTGATTAATTCACTATTATTAAAGTATGGATGAATTTCTATTTGATTTGTTGCAGGCGTAACACCTGTTGCCTCTATGATGTCATCTAAATGATCAGGCATGAAATTGGATACACCAATCGATTTTATTAATCCATATTTTTGAGCGTCTACTAATGCTTGCCAAGCTTCTACATATTTACCTTGTTTAGGATTAGGCCAATGAACTAAATATTTATCAAAATAATCTAAGCCCGTTCTATATAGTGATTCTTGTATAAGGTTAATTGCTTTATCATATTCATGAGCTGCACCAGGTAGTTTAGCACTTACATAAATTTCTTCTCTTGGAATACTAGAACGACGAATGGCTTCGCCTACCATTCCTTCATTATTATAGTTTGTGGAAGTATCAATAACTCTATAACCAAGATTCAATGCATTTTCTAATGCTTTAACACCCTTGCCACCTTGAATATTAACTGTGCCTAATGCTATATGAGGTAATATTGTACCATCATTTAATAGAAATTTTTCATTTAAACTCAATTTATAACTTCCTTTCAATATTTAACAAATTATGTTACAAATCAACCTTAAATTGATTTTAAATCATTACATATGTATTTTACCCACATATGGACTTTTTTAATCTAAATGGATGAGTGAATGAAGCATTGATATCATAAACTTCCTCCGAAAATCCTAAAATGTGATAATACTGCCTCTATACAAAAAGCTATATATATAAATGGTATAAATGGTATTTTAATTTTTCGATTTTTTGTTTTCAACACTAATATCGTAGAAAATATACTGCCTATTAAGCATGTTAGAAAGAGTACATTGATAAAAATGGAATATGGTATTAAATATGATAAAAGCGAACAAATTAATATATCACCATATCCAATAGCATTTTTGAATAAAAAATAAAATATATGTAGTAGGAGTGTGGTAATAACAAAATAATAGAGGTTGCCATCAATAATAACTGCACTACTGAAAGCAAATACAAAAAATATGTGTAACGGGATAGATAAAGTTTGTATATCATAGAGAGCAAAAACAAGGAGAAATAAATATATGCATATGAAAGTGGATAACGATTTTGCGTTTGGATTAAATATCAAATATAAGGCTGGTACCAATGACAATACCTCACCTAAAATATAAAGTCTACTAAGCGGTTGATTACAACATGAGGATTTTCCTAAGAGTCTAATATAACTGAATATTGGCATGATATCTCTGTAGCTCAATTGCTTATTACAGAAATCACACTTGGATCTTGTTGCCAAATACTTTAAGTTAAATGTTTCAACAAAACATAATTGATAAAGAAAGCTAAATAACACAGGACAAACAACAAACAATATAAGCAATGAATCGCCTTCTCTTGCTTATTATAACAATACGAGTCTAGCACTTTAACAAAAACATCACTTTTCAAATAATAATAGAAAAATACAAAAAATAAAGCTAGTCTACCATTTAACAAAACCATTATATAACTTTGGTTAAGGTGCTAAATAATAACTAGCTTTATTATATTCAAATTAAATGTTTAGAAATTTACTTTAGCTTTAACTTCGCTGATGAAATACAAACTACCTGTAATAACTAAGCCCTGTCCTTCATAATTTTCAATAAATCGAACGAAATCATCCACAGTTTCTTTTTGATCAAATCGTATTTCATCGTAAATTTCTTCTTTTGTGCATGCTTTTGGAAAATCAAAATCCGTAATATACATTGTAGAAGCAATTGTTTTTAATTGATCAACCATTGCGTGAATAGGCTTTCCATTAATAGCCGCATACAATACGTCGACATTATCTAATTTATAATAGTCTTTTAACGTCTTTATAAGTGCTTCTACACTTTCCAAATTATGGGCACCATCTATAATCATCAATGGTTCATCTTTAACTTTCTCAATTCTTCCTGTCCAATTCACAGCTTCAATCCCATTAATCATTTTATTAAAATCTAATTCAACTAACCCAGATTCATTTAATTCGATTAATGCTGTAATTGCCAATGCTGCATTCTCTTTTTGATGTTCACCAAGCATATTCAAAATAAGCGTTTCTAGTTCATAATTCTTATAGCGATATGTAAATTCCTCACCTTGAGAAATCACACTAATATCTCTATCTAACTCAATACCTTCTGCATTTTGTTGTTCTACAAAATCGCGAATGATTTTAAGTGCATCTTCATTTTTCACAGCATATATGACAGGCGTTTCAGGTTTAATAATTGCACCTTTATCTTTGGCGATATCTACATATGTGTCGCCTAAAATATCAACATGATCTAAACCAATACTCGTTAAAATGCTAAGTATTGGTTTAAATACATTTGTAGAATCATTCTTTATACCTAAGCCTGCTTCAACTATTACAAAGTCAACTGGATGAATTTCTCCAAAATATAGAAACATCATCGTTGTAATAATTTCAAATTCTGTGGCTGTTCCAAGTTCTGTTTCTATTTCTAATGCTTCACTTACTGGTTTTACCTTTTGAACTAATTCTACAATGGCATCGTCGCTTATTGGTACACCATTTAAACTTATACGTTCATTAAATGTTTCTATAAAAGGAGACGTAAAGGTCCCAACTTCATATCCATTGTCAACAAGCGCTGACCTTAAATAGGCAACTGTTGACCCTTTACCATTTGTACCACCGACATGAATACCATTGATATTAAATTGTGGATTGTTTAATTTATCTAGCATCCACTCCATGCGTTTAACACCTGGTTTAATGCCAAATTTAGTTCGTTCATGTATCCAATATAAGCTGTCTAGGTAATTCATGTTAAGGACTCCTATGCTTTTAATTGATTAATTCGTTCTTGTACACCATCATATTTTTCTTGATATGTTTGTTTTTTCTCACGCTCTTCATTAATAATTTTTTCAGGCGCTTTATTAACAAAGTTTTCATTAGCTAGTTTTTTATTGACACGATCTAACTCTTTTTCCCATTTTTCGAGTTCGTTTTCTAAACGTGCAATTTCTTTATCCATGTCGATTAAACCTTCTAATGGTAATATGACTTCACCAGCAGAAGTAATTGATGTCATTGCTTTTTCAGGGATCGCTATTGTAGTTTGGATAATTAGTTCGCTTGGATGACAGAATCTATCAATATAATTTGAATTATTTAATAAAGTTTCTCGTATATTTTCATCTTTTGCTTGAATGAAAATTGGAATAGCTTTTGATAATGGCGTATCTACTTCTAGTCGAGATTGTCTTACAGATTTTATTATTTCAACAAGTTGTTGCATCGTTTCTTTACTTTCATCAAATACTAACTCATTATTTGATTTAGGCCAAGCTGCATTGACAATCGTTTCACCTTCATGTGGTAAATTTTGCCAAATTTGTTCTGTTACAAACGGCATAAATGGGTGTAACATTCTCATTGTATTATCTAGCACATAAGTTAATACAGAACGTGTAACTTGTTTTTGAGCTTCATCTTCACCGTTCATAGGTATTTTACTCATTTCTATATACCAATCACAGAATTCATCCCAAATAAAGTTATATAGAGCTCTGCCAACCTCACCAAATTCATAACGTTCACTTAAATCAGTAACTGTATCTATTGTTTCATTTAAGCGTGTTAAAATCCATTTATCTGCTAAAGATAAATTAGTTGATAAATCTACATCTTCAACTTTGAAATCGTCACCAATATTCATCAGACTAAATCTAGCAGCATTCCATATTTTATTTATAAAATTCCAGATTGATTCAACTTTTTCTGTAGAATAACGTAAATCGTGACCAGGAGATGAACCAGTAGCTAAGAAATATCTTAAACTATCTGCACCATACTCATCAATAACGTCCATTGGATCAACACCATTGCCTAATGATTTGCTCATTTTACGTCCATCTTCAGCACGCACTAACCCATGTAATAACACATCGTTAAATGGGCGTTGTCCTGTAAACTCAAGTCCTTGGAATATCATTCTAGCTACCCAGAAGAATATAATATCATAACCTGTTACAAGTACATTAGTTGGGTAATAACGTTGGAAATCTTCATTTTCAGTATCCGGCCAGCCTAATGTTGAAAATGGCCAAAGTGCACTTGAGAACCAAGTGTCTAATACATCTTCATCTTGTGTCCATTCTTCTTGATTTTGTGGTGGCTCTTCACCGACATAAATTTCTCCAGTTTCATTATGGTACCAAGCAGGTATTTGATGCCCCCACCATAACTGTCGTGAAATCGTCCAATCTCTAATTTCTTCCATCCAACGGTTGAATGTTTTTTCAAATCTATTTGGCACAAAATCGATTCTGTTATCCGTTTTTTGGTTGTTTAATGCTTGTTCAGCTAATGGTTTCATTTTAACAAACCATTGTGTAGATAGATAAGGTTCAACGACTGCACCAGAACGTTCTGAATGTCCAACAGAATGTTCATGTTCTTCAATTTTAATCACTAAATCCTGTTCGTATAAGTCTTTTACTAATGCTTCACGACATTCAAATCTATCCATACCTTGATATTTACCAGCATGTGCATTCATGTGACCAGACTCATCCATAACTGTAATACGTTCTAAATCATGGCGATTACCTATTTCAAAGTCATTTGGATCATGTGATGGTGTAACTTTCATCGCACCACTACCAAAATCGATATCCACATATTCATCTGCTAGTATTGGTAATTCTCTCCCAATTATAGGCAAAATTACAGTTTTACCTATAACATCTTTATAACGATCATCATTCGGATTCACTACGATTGCAGTATCACCTAACATCGTCTCAGGACGTGTAGTGGCTATCTCAATGAAGCCATTACCATCTGCATAAGGATATTTAAAATGATAAAACTTACCTTGTACATCCTCATGAATTACTTCTATATCAGATAAAGCAGTTCGTGCAACTGGATCCCAGTTGATGATGTATTCACCACGATAAATTAGACCTTTATTATACATATCTACAAATACTTTTTTAACTGCTTTACTAAGTCCTTCATCTAATGTAAAGCGCTCTCTACTATAATCTAAGCCTAAACCTAATTTTGCCCACTGTTGTCTAATAAAATCTGCATACTCTTCTTTCCAATCCCAAGCTTTTTCTAAGAACTTCTCTCTACCTAAATCATGGCGAGATAAACCTTCTTCTTTGAGTTTAGCTTCTACTTTAGCTTGTGTCGCTATACCAGCATGGTCCATACCTGGTAAATAAAGTGTGTCATACCCTTGCATACGCTTCATTCTTGTTATAATATCTTGTAACGTTGTATCCCAAGCATGACCTAAATGTAATTTTCCAGTTACATTTGGGGGTGGAATAACGATTGTATATGTTTCTTTTGAATGATCTTCTGCTGCTTTAAAATAGCCGTTATTGACCCACTGGTCATAACGTCCAGCTTCGACTTCGTTTGGATTATATTTGGGTTTCATTTCCATGTGTAAAATCCTCCTTAAATAAATAAAAACCCATCCTATAAAATAGGACGGGTTTTACCGTGGTACCACCTAAATTCAAGAAATTAGTATAATAATTTCAAGCACTTAAAATTATGATTAACGCTCAAACACGCTTTAACCTACTTTATTATCTCAGATTTGACAAGTTTCAGCTAAAGTTCAATGTGGGCTACCTTCAATAAGTTAAATTGTACATTTTCAGCTACCATGTACTCTCTGTTAAATTTCAGCTTATTTACTCTTCCCAGTAGACAATATTTCTTTACTTGATTATAGTATAATGGATATGAAAATAAGTCAATAAAATGGAGTGAAATTTATGAATGAATGTGCATTTGGCACTACAGATCCTGTTTACATTAATTATCACAATGAAAGTTGGGGACATCCTATATATGATAGTTTGAAACTATTTAAATTGATGGCATTAGAATCCCAACATGCTGGGCTATCTTGGTTAACTATTTTAAAGAAAAAAGAATCATATGAACAAGCATTTTATAATTTCGATCCAACGAAAATTGTAAATATGACGTCAGAAGATATTGATAGGTTAATGGAGTTTCCCAATATTGTTCATAATAGAAAAAAATTAGAGGCTATTGTCAATCAAGCAGAAGGATATTTCAAAATCGAAAAAGATTATGGCAGTTTTAGTACGTTTTTATGGTCTTATGTCGATAATAAACCACTCGATTTAGGCTATCGTCAGTCAACTGAACGAATGACAGTAGATGAGCGTGCCACGGAACTTTCTAAAAAATTAAAGCAGTATGGATTTAAGTTTTTAGGTCCAGTCACTGTCTTCTCATTTTTGGAGGCAGCAGGTCTATATAATGCTCACTTACAAGCATGCCCTTATAACCCTAACATTTACAATGGCGAAGGTTTTCATTAAAAATAAACCACTTTAATATAGTTAACGAGCAGTTGTCTCATTTATTAGATTTTATTGAATAATAGAATTGTTTTTTCCAAAAAGTGTGTGCTAAAAAATATTT
Source organism: Staphylococcus sp. GDB9P120P (assembly GCF_017893435.1). NCBI lineage: Bacteria > Bacillati > Bacillota > Bacilli > Caryophanales > Staphylococcaceae > Staphylococcus > Staphylococcus sp. GDB9P120P. The sequence goes on along the minus strand of NZ_JAESNB010000008.1, from coordinate 187,873 downwards.
TTTAAACTTGCATCAATAATTAATATAGACAGAAAACATGCACAAAAAACTGCTATCAAAGTCGCCCAGTTTATCGACAGTCTGACATGAGCTTTTGCTCATGTTTTTTAGTTTAAGCATATTCAAGTCTTTTAAAAATTAAACAGTGTCATAAGCGTATATTTAGTTTGATTTCAATCATGACGCTAAATGTATAAAAAAACCACTCCGCAGAGTGGTCAAAAGGATGAAGTACTGGAGGTACTTCGCTTATATAATATCAAAGAAAAATAAGTTGTTCAACATAATAAATATTAAATTATTGTAAAAAAACAATAGATTTTACAACGCTATATTTCGCTAATCATTTTTATTACTTTCGCTTTGTCTTTCCCTAAATTTAAGAAAATAATTTAACATCGGTGCAATTAAAAATAATATAAAGAAAATTCTAAAGATATGGTAACTAGATATCATCGCGACATCTGCGCCAGTTTCAATAGCAACTAAAACAATTTGACTCATGCCTCCAGGGGCGGCACCTAGGAACAATTCGTTCACTTGATGATGTGATACGGTTGCGATAAACAAAACCATGACAAATGCTAATAATATTAATAAAATATTTTGGAATGCAATTGCTATTGCAATTCTTCCTTTCATTTGGTCTAATAACTTTGCTATTTGTATACCTATGCGAATCATATATATAATTTGTGCTGCAGCAATGATGTAATTATCTAGTGTGAAAGTCACACCAGTAAATAAGTTCCATCCTATTAGTACGAGAATAGGAGCAAGTAATTGTTTGGTTGGAAAATTTATTTTTGTCATAACAAAATAAATAACAGCTATTGCAATAATAAGTAAAGCTATATTCGGAATTGTTAAAGCCTGTGTCAAAACTTGTGTAGTTCGTCCAGTTGTTGAATGATTTCCAGAATCTTGAAAAAAATACGATATAAATGGAACTAATATAACAACAAATATGATTCTTGATGTTTGAGTTAAACTAACAACCATTATATTCGCTTTTTTATTTTCCTCTGCCATTATTAACATTTGACTCAAAGCACCGGGGATCACACTTAATATTGCCGTTTCGGTATTAACATTAGCAATTTTTTTGAAAAAATAAGCAATGATTAAAGCTAATATAAGTAACATAATTGTTATCAAAACAATCGTGAGCCAATCATCTTTGATATCAAATATGACATTTTTTGTAAAAGTAGAGCCTATTTGAACTCCTAATAGCACTAAACCAATTTGACTTAACCAAAACGGCCATCTTACATCTAAGTGTAAATAGCGTATACAAACGATACTAGCAATAATTGGTCCAAACATAAACGGCAGCAAAACATGGGCTGCATTTAGTACTAAACTAAAAATAAGCGCTAATATTAATACGATAAAATTACTTTTTAAATGCTTATTCATTTGCTCACAACTTTCTTTAGTATCGTTATATTTATATACATGACTAATTAAATTAAAAGGAGCGAGTTAGAAATCAAAATGCTTAATTTGATTTCGAATCCTCGCCCCATTTAGGTAAAAGAACTCTAAAAAGTAAATACAATTAAATGTTATTAATGAGCCCTTTAAAACACTATTTATTTTGACTAAATTGGAAATAACAATATAAATTTTAAGTGCTTAACATTAAACAATACGGCTCAATGCAGTATCAAATGCTGCTAATGTTTTTTCTATATCCGCTTCTGTATGCGCAGTAGAAAGGAATGTCCCTTCAAATTGGGAAGGTGGTAAAAATACGCCTTCTTTTGCCATTTCTCTATACATTTGACTAAACATTTCTAAATCACTTTGATTTGCTTCTTCAAAATTAGTTACCGGTCCTTCATTTAAGAAATACCCTATCATAGATCCTGCACGATTCACAGTAATGGGTACATTATGCTTTTTAAAAATATCTTTTAAGCCATTTTCTAATATATCTCCAAGTTTATTGAAGTATTCATATGACTCTGGTGTTAATTGTTTTAAAGTTTCATAACCACTTGTCATAGCTAGCGGATTTCCAGATAATGTTCCCGCTTGGTAAATATTACCTGAAGGTGCAATATGATCCATGATTTCTTTTTTACCACCAAATGCTGCTGCAGGTAATCCTCCACCTATGACTTTACCAAGACAAGTTAAATCAGGCATCACATTAAAGTAACCTTGTGCACAATGATATCCCACTCTAAAACCAGTCATAACTTCATCAAATATTAATAACGAACCATATTCATTTGTGATATCTCTCAAGCCTTGTAAGAATCCTTCTACTGGTGGAACAACACCCATATTACCCGCTACAGGTTCAACGATAACACCAGCAATGTCATCACCAAATTCTTCAAAAGCTACTTTTATTGACGCTAAGTCATTATATGGTACTGAAATTGTATTTTTTGCAATACCTTCTGGAACACCTGGAGAATCAGGTAATCCTAAAGTAGCAACGCCAGACCCTGCTTTGATTAAAAGTGAATCACTATGACCATGATAACATCCTGTAAATTTCACTATTTTATTTCTACCAGTATAGCCTCTTGCTAAACGTAATGTATCCAGTGTCGCTTCTGTACCTGAAGATACCATGCGTAGTTTTTCAATGGAAGGTACACGATCGATAACTAGTTCTGCTAACTTATTTTCAATTAAAGTTGAAGCGCCAAAACTTGTACCATTATCAACAGCTTCATGTAAGCTTTCATTTACTTGTTTGTTTTTATGACCTAAAATTAATGGTCCCCAACTTAAAACATAATCAATATATTCATTGCCATCGATATCGTATATTTTTGAACCTTCACCATGATCCATAAAAATCGCCGGCGTATCTACAGATTTAAATGCTCTAACTGGACTATTTACACCACCTGGCATTAGATTTTCAGCTGTCTTCATTGCTTCTATAGAATTATTATATCCCATTTAAAATTGCCTCCTTATTGTTCATCAATATATCTACAAATATCTTTAGAGAAATACGTGATAATCATGTCCGCTCCTGCACGTTTCATTGAAATCATCTGTTCCATCACAACTTGTTTTTCATCAATCCATCCATTAAGTGCAGCTGCTTTCGTCATGCTATATTCACCGCTTACATTATATGCAATTACCGGAACATTTGTCGTATTACGAACATCTCTAATAATGTCTAAAAAACTCAAAGCAGGTTTAACAATCATCATGTCTGCACCTTCATGTAAATCACTTTCAAGCTCTCTTAGTGCTTCTCTTCTATTTGCTGGATCCATTTGGTACGTTTTTCTATCTCCAAATTGTGGTGCAGATTCAGCAGCATCACGGAATGGACCGAAAAAGCTAGAAGCATATTTAATACCATAACTCATGATTGGTATATTGTAATAACCAGCATCATCTAAACCTGCTCTAATTTCTGCTACGAAACCGTCCATCATATTACTAGGCGCAATGATATCGGCACCAGCTTCCACTTGTGAGATAGCAGTTTTCACTAGCAATGGTAAAGATTTATCGTTGTCTACATCATTTGTTTTTTCATTAATAACACCACAATGACCATGATCTGTATATTCACATAAACAAGTGTCTGCGACAACGAGCAAGTCACTGTACATTGCTTTGGCTTTTCTAGTAGCTTCTTGAACAATGCCATTATGATCATAAGCACCTGTACCAACAGCATCTTTTTCATTGGGTACACCGAAGAACATTATTCCTCTAATTCCTAAATCATATGCTTCTTTAATTTCTTCATCAAGCAAGTTTAAACTGAGTTGATACACACCTGGCATTGATTTTATTTCTTCTTTAACATTATCTCGTTCTACAACGAAAATAGGATAAATTAAATCTTCTTTGTGTACATGTGTTTCACGAACCATGTCTCTCATAGATTTACTACTACGTAATCTTCTGTGTCTATCAAATTGCATCATTTTCCCAACTTTCTTCAACTTTATTTATTAATGAATCTAATGTTTGAATATTTGATATTGCCGCATCATAACCATATTGCTTTATAGTGTCTAAGGTTTGTTGTCCTATGACGTAATACTGATTAAATTGCGGTGTTTCACTTTGTTCAAAAAAATATCTTACTGCAGATGAACTAGCAAATGTAATAACATCTAACTCATTATTTCTTATCATATGCTTAACATCTTCAATATTTTTAGTATGTGGTACTGGGCGATATAAATCAATTTTACAAACTTGATAACCTCGTTGACTTAAACTTTTTTGCAATAAAGGCCGTGCATAAGCACTTGAGGGTATTAAAATTTTGCTGTTTTTTGAAGTTTGAAAGCATTTAAGAAACCCTTCTTGTGAGTAATCTGAAGGATAAAATAACACATCTAAACCCAATGATTTACAATAGTCTGCAGTTTTGGCACCTATCGCAGCGAAATTTTTAACTTTCACTTGTGATAAAAATGGTTGGAAATATTTCACTGCATTTTTAGACGAAAAAATAAGCCAGTCATAGTCGACATCTAATAAATTTAAATCAAATGATAAAGGCTCTACATCTATAAATGGTTTGTGTAGAATAAGCTTATCATTTTGTTTAAATTTAGAAGTTTGTGTCATAACTATAACTGGTCTCATTATTTTCACCTCGAACGATTATTGTTCTTCGTTTAGCGCTTTAATTATTTCATATGCACCCTGTGCATTTAAGACTTCTGTTACTTTTTCACCAAGTTCTACAGGATCAGTCCCACGTTCGGTTTGTTCGTAACGTTCTTTACCGTCAGGTGACATAATTAGTCCTGTGAATTCTATTGTACCATCACTATTTTTACTAGCATAGCCCCCTATAGGTACTTGGCAACTACCATTCATACGTTCTAAAAACGTGCGCTCTGCAGTTACACAATCTGCAACATCATGATTGTGGACTTTAGCAAGAAGTTCTAGCAACTCCTTGTCATCTGACCGACATTCTATACCTAAGGCCCCTTGACCTATCGCAGGTATCAAAGTACGCTCGTCTAAATATGAAGTGACGATATCATCAGACCAACCCATACGTTTTAGCCCAGCTGCAGCTAATAATATGGCATCGTAATCTTCATTATTTAATTTACTCAATCGTGTATCAATATTACCGCGAATCCATTTTATTTGTAAATGTGGATATTTTGCAAGTATTTGCGCACCACGTCTTAACGAACTAGTACCAACAATACTTTGCTTTGGTAGTTCTTCTAGTGGAATATGATTTTTAGCAATGTACGCATCATATGGATTTTCTCTGTCAGGTATGCAACCTAAAGTCAATCCATCTGGAATCACACTTGGGACATCTTTTAAGGAATGAATTGCCATATCAATTTCTTCATTAAATAAAGCATTTTGAATTTCTTTAACAAACAGACCTTTTCCGCCCACTTTAGATAATTGTTTATCTATAATTCGATCGCCTTTTGTTACGATTTCCTTTATTTCCACTTCTAAACTTGGATCTACTGATTTTAATTTATCAATAAATTGTTTACTTTGCGTTAAAGCTAACTTACTTCTTCGTGAACCTACTACTAATTTACGCATCATGCGCATCCTCCTAGAAACAAGTCTATTCATTCAACTAAATTACACTTCAATAAATACCTGTCCATTGATGAAAATCAGATATATGTGAAGCAAAAAATAAATTAATCATACTAAGACAAAACAATAAGATATTAAAGTAAATTAATTTATGCTTAGTTAGTATTTTTTTAACTCTAAAAATCAAATAAATTCCATATAGCAATGTTATGACTGATGACATAATAACTTTAGGGTCTATAATGATGTTTACACCTAAAGTATTAAATCCCCATTGCGCGCCTAGTACAATGCTTAATATTATGAAAATAAAACCGATTAAACTACTGTAGAATACCACTTGTTCAAGTGTGGCCACACTACCAATTCTAAAATATTTCTGGTCAAATCGTTTTTGTTTCAAATTATTATATTGTATTAAATACAAGATACAATTTACAAAAGCAAAAGCAAATAATGCGTAACTAATTACTGCCAAACTAATATGCACTATAAGCAATTCATTGATAATATTGAGTTTTTCACCGGTACTTTGATAATGCATAGGTTGGAATGTGTTGATTGCAATGAATAAAAAACCAATCATATTAAATAAAAATATGGATAAGTTTATTTGTTTAATCACATTGATAACTATGGAAATAGAAATAATAAGCCATGCTAACGCAAAAAACACATCAAATATATTCCCTAACGGAATTTGCTTCGTTACATTTACATATAAAGATAAAGAGACTGTTTGTAACATCCAAACAATCCCTAATGAAACAAAACCAATCATTTTAATTCTATGATGTTTTTTCAAAAAATCATAAAAATAACAAGCAATGCTAAATAAATAAATTAATAATATAAGTTCATTTAATCTAATGAACGAAAATTCTTGCATATCATCACCATTTGCATTTGCTTATTCAAAACTAAAAATTTGACTTGTCGTAGCTACATTACTTTTTTTCTTTTTTGGTTTATAGGCTTGTTCAGCTTCAATGTCAAAAATGTTTTGAAATAGCTCTAATTTTTCGTTACTTTTTTTGTCACTACTCAACTCTTTCGCTTGCTTAATAGGATCTTTTAACATTTGGTTAATGATACTTTTTGTATGTTTTGATATTATTTTACGTTCTCTTTCTGTTAAACCAGGAAGTTTTCGATCAATACTACTCATTGTATCTTCTTGAATATCCATCGCTTTTTCTCTAAGTGCACGAATAACAGGAACAACACCTAACATATTAACCCATTCATTATGTGCTTCAATTTCTGCTGGAATTCTTTGTAAAATTTCGTCAGCCGCATTTTGACGTTGTTTTAAGTTAGCATCCACTAAGCCTTTCAAATCGTCAACATCATAATTAAAGACATCTTGATGTGTATCAATGCCTGGTTCAATATCTCTTGGGACCGCAATATCAATCAATACGAGTGAATCATTTTTCCGTTGTGATTGAATAGAAGCCATCATGCTATTTGTAATGATATATTCATCTGAACTCGTTGAACTGATCACAATATCCGCATGTGCCAAAAGTTGTGGTAGTGCCTCCATAGATTCATACTTAACATTATGTGAGATTGCTAATTTCTGTGCTTTACTGACAGTCCTATTAACGATTGTCACATCAGTTACATCTGAACCAATCAAATTTAAGAGTGACAGCTCACTCATATCCCCTGCACCAATTATCAATGCGCTTTTATTATTAATTTTGCCAAATACTTTCTTACTAAGTTCAACTGCTGCATATGAAACACTCACTGCATTATCTGCAATATCTGTTTCATTATGTGCTTTTTTCGCGAAAGTAATCGCTTGTTTAAATAGATGATTAAATATAGTACCAGTTGTATCTTCTTCTTGAGCGATAAAGAATGCATCTCTAATTTGTCCAAGAATTTGAGTTTCTCCTAATACTACAGAATCTAATCCAGAAGTAACTTGCAATAAATGTTTTACTGCTGCGTCCCCCACTGTTACTTCAGTTATTTGTTTAATCTCTTCTACATCAAATCCAAAATTTCTCGCTAAAAAACGTTGAATATAATAGCGACCCGTATGAATTTGATCAACAACCGCATATACTTCTGTACGATTACATGTTGATAATATTACATTTTCTAAAATAGATTTAGTTTCAAATAAATCAATATTAGCTGAACGTATGGCATCATCTTTAAAAGCAACTTGTTCTCTCAGTGCTACATCTGCTGTACGATGATTAATGCTTATCGCAATTAAATGCATTTATAACGCCCTCCATACATATTACAATAAGTAAATTATAACACAATTATCATTTGAGTTAAGCATCTTGCGCACGTAAATTAGAAATATTCTAATTTACATTCAAATAGTTGTCATAATTTATACAATTTAAAGACCTTTTAAGCTTTTTATAAATATTTTTCAATTATATTCCAGACTTGTTGTTGTTTATTCGCTTGGATAGAAGAATAACTTATAATTTCATCCTCAGGTTCCATTTCAAGCTTTCGTTGAACATTAGCCAAATGTTTCTGTACTTTGCCTTTAGCAATTTTATCCTCTTTTGTAGCGATCACTAATGTCGGAATATCAAAATACTTCAAATAATTATACATTAAAATATCGTCTTCAGTCGGATTATGTCTCAAATCGACAAGCTGAATGACAAGCTTTAAAGATGTTCTTTGAGAAATATATTTTTCAATCATTTTTCCAAATGCTTCACGCTGCTTTTTACTTACTTTTGCATAACCGTAGCCTGGCACATCTACAAATACCAGTTGGTTATCAATGTTATAAAAATTGAGTGTTTGCGTTTTACCTGGTTGTTGTGAAGTTCTTGCCATATTTTTTCGTCCAATCATACTATTGATAAAGGATGATTTACCAACGTTAGAGCGACCACTAAGACCAACTTCACTTAATCCAGTTTCTGGATATTGTTCGGGCTTTACCGCACTTATTAATAATTCAATTTCATTAGGATTTATTTTCATTCCCGACCCTCTTTTCTATTAAAGTCACTTCATTATTATATTACACAATTTCACATATTTATATGTATTTTTATATGATTTATACTGCTTTTAAAAAGAAAGAGGCTAAGACATATTAAAAATGTCTCAGCCTCGTAGTTTGAATTTTTAACGTTGACGCATTTGAAATTTTGATAATTATAGTTTATATCAACGTTAATCTAACCTTGCAGGACAACCAATACTCATAAAATGATGCGTTGGCTTTGGCCCTTATTTCAAAACTGTTTTGTTAAGCAGAAGTTTGTTCCTTATTTACAAGGTTACCTTCTTTATCGTATAGTTCAGGATCTTTTTCTTCATTAATTGTTTCTTCTGTAATTACTACTTTCACAACACCATCAGAAGATGGAACATCGTACATAATATCAATCAATGCTTCTTCAATAATTGAACGTAATCCACGTGCACCTGTTTTACGCTCGATCGCTTTATTACTAATTGCAGACAACGCTTCGTCTGTAAATTCTAATTCTACATCATCAAGTTCTAACATTTTTGTATATTGTTTTACTAAAGCATTTTTTGGTTGCGTTAAAATATTTTTTAATGCATCTACATCTAATGTCTCTAAATTAGCAACAATAGGTACACGACCAATAAATTCTGGAATCAGACCATATGATTGTAAATCTTCAGGTCTAATTTGTTCTAAGATAGCATCTTCATCATATTTAGATGCTTCACTACTAGAAAAACCAATTACTTTTTCACCAAGTCTACGTTTGATTACTTCATCAATACCATCAAATGCACCACCTAGTACAAATAAGATGTTTGTAGTATCAATTTGAATTAATTCTTGGTTTGGATGTTTACGTCCGCCTTGTGGTGGCACACTAGCAGTCGTACCTTCAAGAATTTTCAATAGCGCTTGTTGTACACCTTCACCAGAAACATCTCTTGTAATAGATGTGTTTTCAGATTTTCTAGCGATTTTATCAATTTCATCGACATAAATAATACCTTTTTCTGCTTTATCTATATCAAAATCAGCTGCTTGAATTAAGCGAAGCAATATATTTTCAACGTCATCGCCAACATATCCGGCTTCAGTTAAACTCGTAGCGTCTGCGATTGCAAAAGGTACGTTTAATGTTTTAGCTAAAGTTTGGGCTAAAAGGGTTTTACCGCTACCTGTTGGACCAATTAAGGCAACATTACTTTTTTGTAATTCTACGTCATCTTCATTTGGACCTAAATTTTGAACACGTTTATAATGATTATATACTGCGACAGCTAAAGATTTTTTAGCTTTTTCTTGTCCAATAACATAATCATTTAATTGGTCCATAATTTCTTTAGGAGTTGGTAATTCTGTTAGTCCTTCTGATTCTGATTGAGCTAATTCTTCTTCAACAATTTCTGAGCATAGCTCAATACATTCATTACAAATGTATACGCCACTTCCTGCGACTAATTTTTTAACTTGGCCTTGATCTTTACCACAGAAAGAGCATTTTAAATTTTCTTCATCTTCATTGAATTTGAACATTCTATTTACACCCCTATTCCCTAAAGACTATACTAGATAGCATTTTAATATGCAACTTGAATAAATCTCAAGTTTTTTGCACAAAACATTGTAGCAGACACATTAATTGAATGCATCTGCTACTAGTTTACAATATTAAACAACTATTCTTTGTTTCTACAAACAATATGCTTGAGATATTTTTAATTATGCTTCTGAGTCATCTTTAGATGGTTCTACTAATTTCGCTTCTTCTACTAACATATCGATAACTTTTTGGATACGCACATCATTTTTAACGATGTCAGTACTGCCAAGCGTTTGTTTAATATCTTCTACAGATATATTAAACTGTTCACTCATTTTTTCTAATTCTTTATCGATGTCAGCATCAGATACTTCAACTTCTTCAGCATCAGCAATCGCAGTTAATGTTAAGTTTGTTTTAACGCGTTCTTCAGCATCATCTTTCATTTGTTCTCTTAATTGTGACTCATCTTGTCCAGAAATTTGGAAATAAGTTTCTAAATTAAGACCTTGTTGTTGCATACGTTGTCCAAATTCTTGAACCATGCGGTCTAACTCAGTTTTAATCATCGCTTCTGGAACGTCAATTGTTGTATTATTCGTAGCTTTGTTGATAGCTTCTTCTTTTTGAGTATTTTCAGCGTCTGTTGCTTTTTGTTCAGCTAAACGTTTACGTACGTTTTCTTTATACTCATCAACTGAGTTAGCTTCAGCATCTAATTCGTTTGCAATTTCATCATTTAATTCTGGAACGTCTTTATATTTAATTTCATTAACTTTTGTTTTGAATGTTGCTTCTTTACCAGCTAATTCTTCAGCATGGTATTCTTCTGGGAATGTTACATTAACATCTTTTTCTTCACCAGCTTTAACACCAACCAATTGTTCTTCAAAACCTGGAATGAATGATCCTGAACCAATTTCAAGGTCATAGCCTTCAGCTTGTCCACCTTCAAATTGTTCATCATCTACATAACCATCAAAATCAATGTTTACAGTATCACCGTTTTCAACTGCACCATCTTCTTTAACAACCATTTCTGCTAAATGTCCAAGTTGATGATCGATTGATTCTTGTACTTCTTCTTCAGTTAATTCAGTATCTTGTTTTTCAATTTCTAAACCTTTGTAATCACCAAGTTCAACTTCAGGTTCAACTACAACATTTGCTTCAAATGTCATGTCTTCACCTTTTTCAATTGATGTTACATTGATTTCTGGTTGATCAACTGGTTTAATGCCAGTTTCGTCAATAGCTTCACCATAAGCTTCTGGTAATAAGATATCAACTGCATCTTGATACAATGCTTCTACACCAAAGCGTTGTTCAAAAATTTGGCGAGGTACTTTCCCTTTACGGAATCCTGGCACATTAATTTGTTTAACCACTTTTTTGAAAGCTTGATCAATTGCTTTGTCTACTTTTTCTGCTGGAACAGTAACAGATAAAACGCCTTCGTTACCTTCCTTTTTTTCCCAAGTTGCTGTCATGTATAAAAACCTCCATGATTATCCTATTTTATTTTTTCAACTTCATTATTATAGCACACGTCAAAGCTCGACACAAATTATGAATTTTATATGAATAATAAATAAAAAGTTGAAATTTATTTTAATTTTTTTTACCTCTTAACATCATTACCCACTTTTCATATGAGTTAATGATAAAACAACCTATTTTTCTTTATCTAGTGACACGATGAATGCAAGCACATGATTCGTTTCATCAAGACTTTCTAAACCGACCATAGATTTGAAATAATTTGTGTAACCTTCTATCCAAGTTTGCTTAGTTGCAATGTTTTCAACATTTAATGGATATAGTAAAATAGCATGATTATTCAGCAAATGAAGTGCTTCCTCTACAAGCTGTGCTGCACCATCTTCAAGTTGTTTTAGTACGTTAGGTATGATTTCATTTTTGAATAAAGTTTGTTCTAATCCTTCAAGATTACGTGGAATCACATTGATTTCATATCCGTATTTATGAATAGAAATCGTTTGGTCATTTTTTGCAAAGCGCAAGTATTCCAACATAATACTTACGACATTTGGTGCTAGTGCTAACGCATTCAACAAATGAATAACTGTTTCTTGATAACGATATTGACTATGGTCTATGAGCGTCAACATAATATTAACTTGTTCTTTAAGTGTTAATGTATCAAAATTTTGTAGCATTTGAGCTGCATGTTCATTATGTTTATCAATTTGGCTTAATGCAAATTCCTTGATTGGAAACAGTTCCATTCTAGTTTTATGATCATTAACCTCATCTATGATTTGGTTAATGATTTCGACGACTTCAAAATATTGACCCAAGCCATTTAAACTTTTTACATAGTAAATCATTAAATCATCATAATTGGACATACCTTGTTTTAATAAAATGATTGCTTCTTCACGTAATTCTAAATAATGTTCCATTTTAAAAAGCATCGCACATTTTAAAAGCGCCATTTGTTCATCAAGTTCGAATTGAGCTTCTAATGACTCAAACAAATCATAGGCTTGCGCTAAATTATTTTCATTAAAAGCTTGCTTAATTTCTCTAATCAACTTTTCTTTTGATCGTGGAAATGGAATGATATCAGACATTGATCAACACCTCTATTGTATTGCCTGTAAAATGAGTGCACTCCATGTTTCAAAGTCATCATAATTATCTATCTTATTATGATTGACCCATTTAATTTTTAAAGTATCTGTCTCTTTTGCTTCTACATCATTACTATTAACATTTATCTTAAATACAACACCTAAATGAACTTCACCGACTTCATTTGTATCATCGTTGATAAAGCCTATGTATGCTAAATTTTGTGATTTACTTTCAGAAAGTCCTACTTCTTCATTTAATTCTCTCTGAGCATTCACTCTGAGCACTTCATTAATAGATTCGGCTCCTTTAACGTCATTCATATGACCACCGACACCGATTGAAGATTGCCCGTGTAAACGTGTTTCTCCACCACCAGATAGACGTTCATAAACCAAAATTTCATCGTGTTCATTTTCTAATATGCAATATGAAATAAGTTGTTTATAACTTGGATTTCCCTCCATATCACCACGACGTTTAATTTCATAATTCGATAGTGTTTCAAAAATGTCTTGTCCTTTATTTGAATTTTTATCTAAAAATCCATTAAACTGATTATTTTCATTATCAAATAAAATTTTTCTTGGTACGACTGTAATCATTTCATCAAATTTAGACATTAGTTTCTCCTTCATGTGTGACTTCTTTGTTATTTTATCAAAACATTTAAGTATCTCAAAATAATACTAATGTCAAAGCTCTAACCAGCAGTGAAATTTTTAATCATCTCATATTCCAATCTCTGAGTTAAAAATAATTATTATATTGGTATTCGCTCAAGCCTCTCTATTTTATAATACTTACGCTTTGCTAATACCACATAAAAGCCTGAGACAATATGGTGTCCCAGGCTTTATTTTAAAATTATTTTAAAGCTTCTTTAGCTTTAGCTACTAATTCACCGAAAGCTTTGTCATCTGAAATTGCGATTTCAGAAAGCATTTTACGGTTAACGTCGATATCAGCTTTTTTCAAGCCGTTCATTAATCTTGAATAACTCATATCATGTTGACGTGCTGCAGCATTAATACGTGTAATCCATAATTTACGGAAGTCACGTTTTCTTTGACGACGGTCACGGAAAGCGTATTGTCCTGATTTCATTACTTGTTGTTTTGCAACTTTGTATAATGTGCGTTTCGCACCGAAGTAACCTTTAGCTAATTTAATCGTCTTTTTACGACGAGCTCTTGTTACTGTTCCACCTTTTACTCGTGGCATAATAAATTCCTCCTTAAAATGTGTACATGCTTAATATTTTCGTTATTTCTCACGCTAACTCGTTAATTATTTTTTATAAGATAATAATTGTTTTACACGTTTCATGTCTGATTTGTGTACTAATGAAGCTTTACGTAATTTACGTTTTTGTTTAGTCGTTTTATTTGCAAACATATGTGAAGTAAAAGCTCTTGAACGTTTTAATTGACCTGAAGCAGTTCTTTTAACACGTTTAGCAGCTCCACGGTGTGTTTTCATTTTAGGCATGATTCATTTCCTCCTGTATTATCTAGTATTATTTTTCATTTATCGGGTTAAGCATAATGAACATTTGACGGCCGTCCATTTTAGGTCTTTGCCCAATAGTTGCGATATCTTTACATTCTTCAGCGAATTTTTCTAAAACTCGTTGACCAATTTCTTTATGCGTAATCGCACGTCCTCTGAAGCGAATAGAAACTTTACATTTATCGCCTTTTTCTAAGAACTTACGTCCATTTTTCAATTTAGTTTGGAAATCATGTTCCTCAATTGTTGGACTTAAGCGAATTTCTTTAAGGTTAATTGTTTTTTGTTTCTTCTTCATTTCTTTTTCTTTTTTCTGTTGTTCGAATCTGTATTTACCGTAATCCATAATTCTTGCAACAGGTGGTTTAGCATTTGGAGCCATTAAGACTACATCTAAACCTACTCTTTCAGCCATTTCTAGGGCTTCGGATTTTGATTTAACACCAATTTGTTCTCCATCTTGCCCTATCAAACGTAATTCTTTTGCGCGAATCTTTTCGTTAACTTGAGTCTGATCTTTTGCTATGGTTGACACCTCCAAGATTTTTACGAAATTATCCCAAGCAAAAAGAGCGAGTATATAATATACCCGCTCTTCTCTACACATGATATTTCCATGTATATATAGACCTGCCAACTGCATTTGCGTCGCCACAGGTGAGAAGCGGGAGCTTCTACTTGGTTCGTTTCGTATTCAACATTACCTATCTTAGCAACAATATTAATATAAGTCAACAGTTTGTTTTAATTATTATTTAATTTCGTCCATATCTACATCTTGATGTAAGTTCACTTTCTCTAATGGAACCATTCTAGTTTTATAACGCAATTTATGATAAATAAAGAAAGCAAGAAATACCGGAATACCCATATACGTGATTACAAAACGATTCAAGTTAAATTCACCTGTTTTGATAAAATCAACATCTTGTCCGATAATGACTAGCACACAAAGTATACCAGCAAAGATTGGACCAAATGGGAATAATTTAGCTTTGTATTTTAATTTAGATTTATCATAATTTTGCTTATCAAATGCTTTTCTAAATCTATAATGACTAACCGCAATACCTACCCATGCGATAAAGCCAGTCATACCACTTGCAGCAACGATATATTCATAAGCGTCACCACTCAAATGTTGTAATATAAAGATACCTACGACAATGATTGCTGTCGTGATTAGCGATACATATGGAACACCGTTTCTATTTGTTTTACCAAAAATTGGATAGGCTAATTTATCTTTACTCATAGAGTATAGCATTCTAGTCGATGCATACATTCCAGAATTACCTGCTGATAATACTGATGTTAAGATAACCGCATTCATAAATGAAGCAGCGAAAGCCAATCCTGCATTTTGGAATACTAATGTAAATGGCGAAGTTGAAATATCATCTCCACCGCCCATTAACGCCGAGCTATCATATGGTATTAACATACCGATTACAAAAATTGCTAATATATAAAAAATCAATATTCTCCAAAACACTTGTTTAATTGCTTTAGGCACTGCTCGTTCTGGGTTTTCTGATTCACCAGCTGTAATACCGATTAATTCAGTACCTTGGAATGAGAATCCTGCAACTAAGAATACCCCAAGGATTGTTAGTAGGCTACCATCTAATCCGTCACCAAGAATTGGCCCTCCACCTTTAGTGAATGTGTCAAAACCTACGAATTCTCCACCCATAATACCTAGGATAGTAAGTAGACCAATTCCGATAAAGATAATAACTGTAACAACTTTAATTAATGCAAACCAGTATTCACTTTCGCCATATACCCTAACGGACAATGCGTTTAGTCCAAATATAATCATTAAGAACAAACAGCTCCAACTCCATGCTGGTATACCTGAAAGTGGTGTCCAATATTGAATCACTTGTGCAGCAATTGTAACGTCTGCAGCAACTGTAATAACCCAGTTGAACCAATAATTCCATCCCAATGCAAAACCAAGTGATGGGTCAACGAAACGCGTAGCATATGTACTAAATGACCCAGAAACAGGTAAATAAGTAGCCATTTCTCCTAAAGATGTCATAAGGAAAAATACCATTGCACCAATAATTGCGTATGCAAGTAATGCACCCAAGGCGCCTGCATCATGAATTGCACCACCAGAAGTCATAAACAAACCAGTACCAATACAACCACCAATTGCTATCATGGATATATGACGATCTTTTAGTCCTCTTTTAACTCCATTATTTTGATTTCCTTCTTTTGCCATAGATGCTCCCTTTCCTTTAAACTTAGAGGCCAACTTACTATGCGATTATAATTATACTTTTATAGTTATTAATAACGTAAATATTGTAATATACATGTTATTTAAACAATTTGCTTTAAATTTCCCGTTTTAGTATGAATAATAATCTTTAACCTAAAATAAAATGGTTACATACCTATTAGATATGCAACCATTTTAGTAATAGCATTTATATAGGTAGCACATCACATATGTGACAGTCCAGTCCCTTTCGAGAACTGACCCAACCAATAGCGCAAATGGTCACTTTTGGTTTCGGCATTTTCACCTTTCACAAATCCTACATACGCTCCAAATAGCTTCCGGATTGTTACTGATTAAAAACGCAACCTCTAACTCAATTTTTTATTTTTTTATTTCACTAAGATTTAATATACATGATTTCAAGATTACTTTCAAGGTTATCTTTGTTTTTTAAGTCTGATTTCATCTACCAAGTCCCAAATAAATGACTCTTTTTCAACCGTTTCTTGATCTTGAGAACCATATTTTCTAACATTCACTTCATTATTTTCCATTTCTTTATCTCCAACTACAAGTTGATAAGGGATTTTTTGCATTTGAGCTTCTCTAATTTTGTATCCCATTTTCTCATTTCTATCGTCTATCTCGACTCTTACGCCTTGTGATTTAAGTTCATCTTGCAAATGTCTAGCGTAATCATAATGCAAGTCCACATTTACAGGGATAATTTCAACTTGTTTTGGCGCTAACCATGTAGGGAAAGCGCCTTTAGTTTCTTCTGTTAAAAATGCAACAAAGCGTTCCATTGTCGAAACAACGCCACGATGGATGACTACAGGTCTATGTTGCTCACCGTCTTTTCCTATATATGATAATTCAAATTTTTCAGGTAGTAAAAAGTCTAATTGTGCTGTTGATAATGTTTCTTCTTTACCCATAGCTGTTTGAACTTGGACATCTAACTTAGGACCATAAAATGCCGCTTCACCAATAGCTTCTTCGTATTCTAAACCAAGTTCATCAGCCGCTTCTTTCAACATACTTTCTGCTTTATTCCACATTTCTTCATCATCAAAGTACTTTTCTTTATCCTCTGGATCTCTGTAACTTAAGCGGAATTTATAATTTTCAAACCCAAAGTCCTCATAAACATCGACGATTAAATTAACAACCCGTTTGAACTCTTCTTTTATTTGGTCTGGTCTTACAAAAATATGTGCATCATTTAAAGTCATTCCTCTAACACGTTGTAACCCAGAAACAGCACCACTTGCTTCATAACGATGCATTGTACCTAATTCAGCAATTCGAATTGGTAATTCGCGATATGAATGTGGTTTATTAGCATAGATCATCATATGATGAGGACAGTTCATAGGTCTTAACACCATTTCTTCATTTTCATCTAATTTCATAGTTGGGAACATGTCTTCTTGATAATGATCCCAATGCCCTGATGTTTTATATAAATCTACATTAGCCATCACTGGTGTATAAACATGATCATAACCCATGCTCACTTCTTTATCTACAATATATCGTTCAATTTCACGGCGAATTGTTGCACCGTTTGGCAACCATAATGGTAACCCAGCACCTACTAATTGATTATTTGAGAATAATTCTAGCTCTTTACCAATTTTACGGTGATCGCGTTCTTTACGTTCTTCTAACATTTGTAAATGTGCTTTTAAATCTTTTTTATCGAAGAAAGCAGTACCGTATATACGTTGAAGCATTTTATTATCGCTGTCTCCACGCCAATATGCACCTGCAGTTGATAAAAGCTTAAATTCTTTAATTTTGGAAGTAGACGGTACATGAACACCACGACATAAATCAGTAAATTCACCTTGCGAATATAAAGTAACATTTTCATCTTCTGGAATGGCATCTATTAATTCTAGCTTATATGGATCATCTGCAAAAAATGTTTTAGCTTCATCTCTCGAAACTACTTTTCGCTCTATAGGATAGTTTTCATTAACAATTTGTTTCATTGTTTTTTCAATTTTTTCAAAATCATCGGATGACACACTTTCAGTCATATCAAAGTCATAATAAAAACCACCATCAATTACTGGACCTACACCAAATTTCACATCTCCGTATAAACGTTTTAATGCTTGTGCCATTAAATGTGCAGTAGAATGGCGTAAAACTTCTAAAGCTTCATCACTACCAGGTGTTACAATTTCAATTTCACCATCTGTTTCAATGGGTCTTGTTAAATCAATGAGTTGTCCGTTTAATTTACCTGCAACTGCCTTTTTTCTTAAACCTGGACTGATTGAATGCGCAATTTCTTCAGTAGTAATTCCTTTTTCAAATGCTTTCGCATTACCATCTGGAAAAGTTATATTTATTTGAGCCATTTAAATTCCTCCTATTTATACTTGCCTTAAATCATAGCGAAAAGGACATAATTACAAATGTAAAACAAAAAGACCCCATCCCTAAAAGGGACGAGGTCTTCGTGGTACCACCCTAATTAAAGTTATTTCTGTAAGAATGAAACAACTTTACTCTACATAAGTTAACGGTCTTGAGCCGGATGTTGATTAAAACATCTATAATGAAGTAGTAACAGATAATGATACTTACCAAATTCTCATCACACATTGGTTCTCTGTGAAGTAACCATTTACCTATCGTGTCTTCATTTTATTTCGCTTGATTTAGATTTAATTATATTATACAACAATTTTTTTTAAATTCAATCGTTACGATAATTTTTGCCTTCCAAAAAATATGGTGTTGCTAAAGATTTAATTCTTTCCATAATTCTAGCTGCTTTTGTTTTTTCTGTACCGTTACGCGTAACAGAAAGATGATATTCTAATTCTTCAAAACTTAGGTTAGAGCTAAAGAACGTTGGTAACTCTTGAACCATTCTATAATGTAATAATGGACCAATCACTTCATCTCTCGCCCAAGGTGTAATTTCTTCAGCACCAATATCATCCAACATTAATACATGTGATTCACGTACTTTTGCAAGCCTTGATTCGAAACTACCATCTTTAAACCCGCCTTTTAAAGAGCGAATAAATTCTGGTAAATATACAATTGTAGAAGGTACTTTTTCAACTTTTAATTCATTGGCAATTGCACCTAAGATAAATGACTTGCCTGTACCAAAAGGACCGTGTATATATAAACCTTTAACTTGGGGTGCTTTTTCTACTATTTTTTCACAAATATCCGTTGCTGCCATTGCGACATCTATACGGTCTCTCTTATCCATATAAATATCGCTTAATTTGGCATTTAATGTATCTCGTTGCATATGATGTGAGGCAATTAAATGTGCATCGAATTTTTCTTCATCATGTTTAATTTTACATGGGCAAGGCAAGTAACGAATCTTAATGTGTTGATTTTCTACATATAATTCAGGTATGTGACCTTTAACAAAATTAGGGCAATCTTTAAAAGCATGTCCATCATAATGTTTTTCTTGATCCTTATATTCTTGTAAAATATTCAAATCTTCATCAATCATCGCATTCGTCACTTCAGATTGATGCGATTCTAGAAACGTCTTAACGTCAGGATCATTGATAACATCTTTTTTTATCTTTTCAATTCGCTTACTTAAATCTTTAGAATCACCCATAATATGATTGAAAGACTTCATATATTACTCCTCCTCTCGCTTGCTATTTAATCGTTTTAACAATGCTTCACGGTCTCGTTTTAATGCTTCATCCTCATCTGGATTAGTATAATTTTCTAAACTTTGGCTTTTCGTGTCTTTACTATCCCTTTCTTCTAGCCACTTAGGCGTCATTTCTCTAGAAACGAGTTGCTTAGGTTTATAACTACCACTTTTAGTTTGATTTGATTGATTGGATGTAGGTTGATTTACCTTTTTAGCATAATGATATGCTTCCTCTGCAGTTTTGATGCCTTTTTTTTTCCAATTTGATGCAATCTCAAAGATATAGGTTTTAGGGAGTTTCATATCTTCTTTTAGCATTACAAATTGTAAAAGTATGTTAATCACACCAAACGGTAATTGTTCTCTCTCTATTAATTCTTCGACCATATATTTTTGTTGAGTCGTCGGTTCAGATTCTGACCACGAAGCAAGCATATCAATAGGACTGGTTTCATCCAATTGCTTTAACCAATTTTTTGAATCATCTTTAATATGATTTTTATTTTCCGTGTTATCATCATTGATATAATTTGATTTTTTAGCATTTAATTTGGGAAGCTGTTGCTCATGCTCTATAAGATAATACGTTCTAGCATGTTTACGCATCTCTTCAAAAGAAAGTTCTTGTGCACTAGTGATTGATTTTAAAATAATGCGTTTCATTGCTTCTGGTGTCAAACCATATAAAGTCGCAATTTGTGTGATCAGCGCTTTAGCTTCACCATCAATCATTTTAGTGCTAATAAAATGATTTTGTAATAAATCATAAAGTACTTCAAAATCAAAATTCACATTAGACAAATCCATGCCACCATAAGTTTCTTCACCTTCAATCATCTGTTCATCCTCAGTGAGTGCTTGGTTAGGAACTTTAAACACATCAGTAAATGTGCGTGTAACATCTTGGTACTGATTTAAATCAATAGACATTTGATCCTCAAAATGTGATTTCAATTGTAAGTAACGTTGCTTGCTTACTTGGCTATATAAATATACGGATAGCATAGGATCATTAAAAAATTGTTGTGCTGATGGTGGTTGTATGAGTTTGTAAACGAAAGAAGAGTGTTGCTTAGAATGATGAGCAAAAGATTTTAATAAACCTATGCCTTCTAACAAATCCATTTCTTTCCTGAATTCAAGTAGATTTATTTTCAATTCATTCATAATAATATAATGAGTCAAGACAACATCTTGTTTAAATTCTACAAATTGATTCAAATAATGATACAAACCGATTGCATTTGATCCAATCATCGGCGTAAATAATCTATTTAGAATTTCTAAATGCTTATGATTTAAATAAAAATGACGTAACACATGAAAGTCATCTTGTGGTCTTAAACCATAATCATAGGATTGTAATCCCATTTAAGAATCACTCCGTTTGTTTTCTGCTAAAATCCCTTGCATTGATTGTAATAATTGATCAACATCTTTAAATTCTTTGTAAACAGATGCAAAACGCACATAAGAAACTTGATCTACATGCATTAATAAATTCATGACGTGTTCCCCAATTTCTCTTGAAGATATTTCAGCACGTCCTTCATCTCTTAGTTTCCACTCCACATTATTAGTAATATCTTCTAATTGTTGATAACGCACAGGCCTTTTTTCACAAGAGCGCACCAAGCCATTGAGTATTTTTTCACGCAAAAATTGCTCACGTGTACCATCTTTTTTTACAACGATTAATGGTCTTTTTTCAATATGTTCAAACGTAGTAAACCTTGTGCCGCATTGTTCACATTCTCTTCTACGTCTAATCGCATTTACTTCATCAGCATGTCGTGAATCTACAACGCGAGAGTGCGTTGAACTACATTTCGGGCATTTCATCGAATTACCACCCTCTCAATTTGATTACCATTCATTATACTATAAATCCTTAAGCCACAAAAGAATGGTATTACACAATAATTTCATTTATTTATTTAGATTCACTTGTTCTTCATATTTAAAGTTAAAACCTCTCGTTAAAGTGAAAATATTATTTCACTTTAACGAGAGGTTTAGATATAAGTTAACAATAAATTATTTTTCTTGATTAAGCAATTACAAAGCAATAATCATGTAAAACTCTAACAGTAATTACACTATTAATTAACAACAGTTGATACATTACTTTTTAGTAATTGACCAATTTCTTCAGCGACATCAACAACTCTATTTGAATAACCCCATTCGTTATCATACCAAGCTATCACTTTCACTTTATTATCACCCATAATCATTGTACTTTGCGTATCGATAATGGCTGAATGTGGATTTGTGTTAAAATCCATAGATACAAGTGGCGCATCTTCAGTAGCAATCACATCTTCTAATGTGTTATTTCTGAAAGCATCATTAACTTGTTCTACTGTCACATTAGTATCTAAATCAACTACTAAATCAACTAATGATACATTTTTAGTTGGCACTCTTAAAGCCATACCGTGAAGTTTTCCTTCTAGTTCAGGTAAAACTTCTTTTAGTGCTTTAGCAGCGCCTGTCGAAGTAGGAATAATACTTTCATTGCATGAACGTGCACGTCGTAAATCTTTATGTGGGTTATCGATATTATTTTGATCATTGGTAATAGCATGTACTGTTGTCATTAAGCCATTTTGAATACCAAATTGGTCATTAAGCACTTTAGCTACAGGTCCAATACAATTCGTTGTACAAGAAGCATTACTAAAGATATCATATTTTTCAATGTCCAATTGATCGTTATTCACACCTTTAACAATCATTTGAACATCTCCACCTTTTGATGGTCCTGTTAACAATACTTTTTTAGCTCCAGCAGTAATATGAGCCACTGCTTTATCTCCATGATTAAACTTACCAGTAGCTTCAATTACAATATCTACATCAAGTTCAGCCCACGGTAAATTTTCTGGATTTCTGTCAGCTACAAGTTTAATTTCTTGTTCATCGACTTTTATACCATTCTCAATAGGTTCTACTTTTAAATCGTAGTTACCATGTGTCGTATCATAATTGATTAGGTGAGCAATTGTTTCCGGTGGATAGCTGGCATTAATCGCGACTACATTCATATTTTCGTTTTTAAGCGCTATTCTTAATACCATTCTACCTATCCTACCCATTCCATTAATTGCAATATTTGTCGTCATTCGAAACACCCCTCGTTTTAGTGTTATACTTTATGTAATTAGTATAACATAAATCGATAAATGCGAAAGCGTTTTCTTGAATAAAAATTTAAAAATCTTAAAACAGTTAAAATTATAGTTTTCTAAACGATTAATTTTTTATAAAATCATCATTTATTTCTTTGATATTTCAAACCTGTGATTTTTCATGCATGCTTGCCTGATGGTATGGTTCAATCCTGTAGCCTCTGATTCTTATTATTCCTCCATAATCTGCACGTTACAAAATCTCTATAAATGTATAAAAAAATCCCTCCAAAGTTTTCATTTATTAAATGTCCACTTTGAAGGAATTAAGTGCGTATGTTTTTAATACACACATTTGATATTTATATTTCTTGCGAATGACCTGTTTCACTTTCAATATAGCCTTCATCGGTCAATAATTGTTCTAAATTTTGTTTTAAATCTAATTTAGAATCTCGATTATCGATGACATGGTCTGCCATTCTGCGTTTTTTGTCTATGGATATTTGACTATAAACCCGTGCCTTTGCATCCTCCATAGAAATATCATTGCGTTGCATTAATCTATCTATTTGAATACTTTCTGAAGTATAAACAAGCCATACTTCATCTACTGTATCTTGTAATTCATTTTCATAAAGTAACGGAATGTCCATAATTACATTATAGCCATCTTTTAAAAACGCTTCTTTCTCTTGTTCCATAATGTTTCTAACAATCGGATGGACGATTTCATTTAATTCTAATCTTTTTTCGGGGTAGTTGAAGACGATATCTCCTACATATCCACGGTCCATATTACCATCTTCATCAATTGCTTCTTCTCCGAATGTTGCACGAACTTGCTCAAGTCCTTCAGAACCTTTTTCAACAGCTTTACGTGATGCAATATCTGCATCTACAATTTTAAAACCATGTGCTGTTAACAATTCTGAAACAGTTGATTTTCCTGATGCGATACCACCAGTTAATCCAATAACTTTAGGCATAATTTCACTCTTCCTTCATTTTTGACATACAGGACAGAAATGACTATTGCGTGTTGCAATAATTTGTGTCTCAATATCATTTCCGCACACTTTACATGTCTTTTGTTTATATACATTTAAATATTGTTGCATTGTACCAGTACTTCCATCCGCATGACGATAATCTGAAATACTGGTACCACCATATTTTATACCCGCTTCTAGTACTTCTCGAACATAATAAAATAATATTTCTTTTTCTTGATGATTTAAATCTTTAGATATACGTGCTGGGTGAATGCCAGCTCGAAACAATGCTTCACAAGCATAGATGTTACCACAACCTGAAATCACTCTATGATCTAATATCATTTGTTTGATTGGTTTGTTTAGATATAATTTTTTATCAAACCAAGACATATAATGTGGTAGTGCTTCTTGCTCAAAAGGTTCTGGTGCGATTTCTAAAAATGATGGATATCCTTCAAATGAAGCAACATTTCTAATCTCTCCAAATCTGCGAATATCTGAATAAACTAATAGTTTGTCATTATCTAATTTAAAAATAACATGCCAATGTTTACGATAATTAGGAGTACTGATGTCTTCTATATGATCTACAACAAAAAAACCACCAGCCATACCTAAATGACTAATAAGAATTCTTTGTGTTGAATTATTTTGAATATAAAAGACAATATACTTACTACGTCTTTCAATATTATTAATCGTGTAGCCCTCAGTAAACTTTTTGAATGTATCTAATGATAGACCTTTAATAATCGTTTCTTTTTGACTATTTTTTCCTTCTATCACTTTATCAGAGAAAATAACATCCTCAATTTTTTGCCCTTGTACAAAAGGTCTTATTCCTCTTGTAACATGTTCAACTTCAGGTAGTTCAGGCACTATATTCCCCTCTTTCTATTTCGCGTCATACCATGTTTGTCCATAACTAGATTCAACTTTCAATGGAACATCTAACTTCAATGCATTATCCATTATTTTTTCAATGAATTTTTCAAAGTCATCTACTTCTTTTTCTGGTAATTCAAAAATCAATTCATCGTGAACTTGTAATAATAGCTGAGCATGAAAATCTGTATGTTTAACCTCATTAGCAAAATGTACCATCGCAAGTTTGATAATATCTGCTGCGCTACCCTGTATAGGTGTGTTCATCGCTGTTCTTTCAGCAAAACCTCTTAAATTAAAGTTTCTACTAGTGATATCTGGAATATAGCGTCTTCTATGAAGTAGTGTTTCTACATAGCCTTGTGCTTTACAGTCTTTAACTATGTCTTCCATATATTGTTTGACGCCAGGGAAACTATCTAGATAATCATCTATGAATTTTTTAGCTTGTTTTCTAGTTATACCTAAACTTTGGCTTAAACCATAGTCACTTATACCATATACGATACCAAAATTCACGGCTTTTGCTTGTCTACGCATTAAACTATCTACATTTTCAGGATCTACATCAAATACTTTTACCGCTGTGGCTGTGTGGATATCTTCATCATTGATGAACGCTTGTTTCAAACTTTCATCTTGCGTTATATGTGCCAATACTCTTAATTCAATTTGTGAGTAATCGGCTGAAAATATAACATTATTTTTATCACTTGATTTAAATGCTTTTCTAATTTTTCGACCTTCTTCTAAACGTACTGGTATGTTTTGAAGATTTGGATCAATTGATGATAAACGTCCTGTTTGAGCCAATGTTTGATTGAAACGAGTATGAATACGATTATCTTCAGCAATCACTTTTTGTAACCCTTCAACATACGTAGATTGTAATTTCGCTAATTGCCTATATTCTAAAATATATTCTATGATTGGATGTTCCCCTTGCAACTGTTCTAACACATCAACTGCAGTAGAGTATCCTGTCTTAGTCTTTTTAATCACAGGTAATTTTAATGTTTCAAATAATACGACACCTAATTGTTTTGGTGAGTTAATATTAAACTTTTCACCAGCAGCATCATAGATATTATCAATTAATACATCTAATTTGCTTTGAATTTCTGTTTCCATTTGTTGCAATTCACTGATTTCTGTATAAATTCCAGTTTCTTCCATTTCACTTAATATTTGTGCTAATGGTAATTCTAAATCATACAGTAAATCGGTTTGATTATATTCATCCAATTGTTGTTGAATCTTTGGTTTAACTTGACTGATAGCATTGATAATAGAACCCACATAAGGATTTAATACATCATCTGTAGGTATCTGTTTTTTCTTGCCTTTTCCATATATCGTTACACTTGATTGGACATAATGTTGACCGTAGTTTGCCACCACAGAATTCACGTCATCTATTGTGCGTGAAGGATCAATAATGTAACTTGCTAACATCACATCAAACACAATATGCTTAATACTAATACCGAGTCGATGTGCTACAATATAAGATTTTTTGGCATCATAAACGATCTTTTCAGTCTTATCGTCTTCAAGCCAAGCAATTAATGATTGATTCTGTGCTAATTGTTCTGCATTAACTACGATATAATGTTGGCCATCAAACAAGCCAAATTTCAAAATATTATCCTTTAAGTAGTTGGCACCATCCAATTCAAAATGGATGGTAGCTGCTTCTAATGAGTTGAAATCAATGTTTGTAAAATCGTCTTCTATTTCTATATCCATGTCTTGAACTTCAGATACATTATTTGAAGCATCCATCTGATCTAAGAGTTGATTGAATTCTAACTTTTTAAATAGTTCAATTTTATCCTCAGTTTCTGAATGATCCGGTAATTTTGTATCCTCTAACGATACATCAATCGGGCTATCACAATTGATTGTTGCTAATGTTTTACTCATTAAAGCATCATCTTTACTATTTTCAAGTTTTTCTTTCAGTTTTTTTCCTGATACTTCATCTAGATGATCGTATACATTTTCAACAGTTGAAAATTGCTTCAATAGCTTAATTGCTGTTTTTTCTCCGACACCAGCTACTCCAGGAATATTATCTGAAGTGTCACCCATTAAACCTTTCATGTCGATAATTTGTTTCGGTGTTAGACCACTATACTTTTCAGCTATAAACGCTGGTGTATAATGATCGACGTCTGTAACACCTTTTTTAGTATAATAAATCGTTACATCATCTGTTGCTAATTGAGTTAAATCACGATCTCCTGTAATGATTATTGTTTGGAAGTTTTCCTGATTAGCTTGTTTACTTAATGTACCTATAATATCATCTGCTTCATAGTTTTCTAATTCGTAACGTTTGATACGATAAGCATCCAATAGTTGTCTCACGTATGGAAATTGCTCACTAAGTTCTGGAGGAGTGGATTGTCGTCCACCTTTATATTCACTATATTGCGCGTGCCTAAATGTTGTTTTCCCAGCATCAAAAGCGACTAAAAAATGTGTGGGCTGTTCTTCTTTAATTATCTTTTCCAACAACATTGCAAAACCATAAACGGCGTTCGTATGAATACCAGCTTTATTTTGTAATAATGGTAACGCATAAAAAGCTCTAAAGCTCAAACTGTTTCCATCAATTAAAATTAATTTGTTCAATATTTTAACCTCCAACACATATTTACTTTTCATTTTATCATAAATTATAGGACAATCCGTATTCATTCGATGAGGTTGCGTCAAATTGAGCATCTCAGTTAATCACCATTATATTGTTAGTTACTGATAAAGGCCTACTTTTTAATTTTATGTACTTGTACGACTGATGCAAGCGTATGCATTTCAGCTCAATTAATGCTCTATCCTATTATTCATCCCTGTGCATCTTTACACATGCACAAGACAACACAAGCATCATCAAATTGATTAAATATCTATTTCTATCGTATTTTACATTAACAAAATAAAACAATCGATTTAACCTTGACCATTTATGGTTAAATCGATTGTAGTTATTATTTTATTCAAAAAATGTGACTCTAAAGGTAGATCCTTTTTCCGGCTCACTAAACACATTAATTCTACCTTGATGCGCTTCCATAATATGTTTCGTAATAGATAAACCTAAACCAGTACCTCCAGAATCTCTACTACGTGCTTTATCTACACGATAAAAGCGTTCAAATATATGTTTTTGATCTTGCTGGCTAATGCCAATACCAAAATCTTGAACTTCAAGCATGCGCTTATTACCTTCTTTGAAAACGCGCACGATGACTTCTCCAGATACTTTAGAATAACTTATCGCGTTCGAAAGTAAATTAAGTGCAACTTGCGAAACTTTATCTTTATTCGCTTCAATAATAATATCTGGTTCAATTTCATTAACGATTGTTATATTTTTACTTTCTGCGATATTTTGCATATGCCTCATTGTTGATTCAGCAATTTCAGACAAACTTGTTGGCTCTGTTTCCAATTGCGTTTGTTGTTCAACATGAGATAAATCTAACAAGTCATATACTAATGTTTCAATACGATTTGATTCTTTAGAAATAATTTTTAAAAAGTCATTTAATGTTTGCTCATCATCTTTTGCACCATCTAACAGTGTTTCAGCAAAACCTTTTATAGATGTGATTGGTGTTTTCAATTCATGAGACACATTAGCCACAAATTCACGTCTTAAATTTTCCAACTTTTTCAAATTCGTAATATCATGTAGTACAACAACCATACCGTAAAGATTCTTTTTATTTTTAGATAAAATTGGAATACATGCTGTGTCAAAATATTTTTGATGGACTTGGTCAATCGTCAACTCGATTTGATCATATGTTGGTTTTTCAACTTTAAATGCTGCAGCGATTAACTTTTGTATCTCTGGATCTATAAAATCAATATAACTTTTATGTTCTACAACATTGTCTGGACTAAACACATCGTAATATGATTTATTTGCAATTACAATTTCTCCATATTTATCAATCATTAAAATTGAACTAGGTATATTTTCTATCGTTGTTTTCAAGCGATTAGATTGCAACTTTTGCTTATGATTTAAGCGTTGTAATCTTCTGGCTAGCTCATTAGTAGTGACGAATAGTTCCCTTGTTTCTTTTACATTACTTTCTGGAACTCTTACATGATAATAACCTTCAGCTAAAAGATTGGTAGCATATGTCACTTCATTAATGGGTCTAATGTATGTTCTATTAATGCTTCTGACGACAAAGAAAATAATAACCAAAACAAATAATCCAATTAAGCCAACATATTTCCATATACCTATTTGTAATTCGAGGATTTGATTATTAATACCACTGATAATCACATCTTTATCTCTTATCGATGTTTTAAAAGTGTATCTCCGATCATCCCCAAATTTATCGTAAATTATTTTAGAAGGATTCGCTTCATTATTAATGTCGTCGTTAAATTGGGTTCTTTCTTTTGTGGAAAACACTTCATCGTTATCTTTCGTGAGTATAAATGTAAAATTTTCGTTTTTTACAATATCTTTGATTTCATCTGTTTTATCATGATTATATAAACTGACTAAATGTTGTGCTTGATGCTCTAAATCACCTTGTTGGCTTGAAATGACAGTATTATAAATGACATGTGTAATTATTGCACCTAATGCAACAAAACTGATGATAACGATGGTACATAATAAAAATAAGAGTCTTTGATGAAACTTTAGCATTAGACTTTAGGTCTTTCCAATTTATAACCTAAACCTCTAACTGTTTTTATCAATTTAGGTTGTTTTGGATTCTCTTCTAATTTATCTCTTAAATGACTTATATGTACATCCACAATTCTTGAATCACCTGCAAATTCATAATTCCAAACAGAATTTAACATATGTTCTCGCGTGATTACTCTGCCTTGTCTTTCAATAAGGTAAAGTAACAGTTCAAACTCTTTAGGTGTGAGTTCTAATAATTCATCTTCGCGATAAACTTCAAAATATTCTGGTCTAATTCTTATAGAACCAATTAAAATATCATCCTCATCATTTTCAACTGGTACTGCTTCATTGATCATTGCAGAGCGTCTTAAAATAGCTTTAACTCTTGCAACAACCTCTCTCGGTGAAAACGGTTTAGTCATATAATCGTCTGCACCAAGCTCTAAACCTAACACACGATCAAATTCATCATCTTTAGCAGTTAACATCAAAATTGGTACTAAATTTTTATCAGATCGAATTGTTTTACAAACTTCGATACCATCTTTTTTAGGAAGCATAACATCTAATACAACCAATTCCGGATTTACAGTATTCACTTTTTCTAATGCTTCTTCACCATCATAGGCAACATCCACTATGTATCCAGCTTGCTCTAAATTATATTTTAACAAGGTTACAATTGATTGCTCATCATCTACTACAAGTACTTTTTGTGACATAGTATACCTCCAATTTTATGATTACAAATTAATTATAACGTAAATTTTAATAAAAATAACATACTTAAAAGTTTTTTTACATAAACTTAATAAATAGAAAATAATTAGTTATTTGTAAAGAATGAACAAAGAATTTGTATCGTCTTCTTAAACAATTCTTCAATGAATCTATCTCCAGCATTTCAAATAAATAATATTGTTTATGTTAATACTAACTTAACATTAACTTTATATTAAAACTAATAATTGTTTCAATTTAACCATATTAAGGCCAAGCGTTGCTAGTTAGTAACGTGAATTCAAGCAAAATAAAAAAGAGCGAGATAGAAATCATTATAAAAGTGATTTCTTATTCTCGCTCTTAAGTAAAATGATGCATCTTCATTTGAAAAATGCTTCGTTATACTATTTGTTGTTAATTTATTTAATATTTTTGATTAATTCATCAGCGAATTCAGAAGTAGATACTTCTTTTGCACCGTCCATTAAACGTGCAAAGTCATAAGTAACAACTTTTGAAGCAATTGTTTTTTCAATAGACTCAGTAATCTTATCAGCAGCTTCTTGCCAACCTAAGTGTTCAAGCATTAATGAAGCACTTAAAATTTCAGAAGATGGGTTAACTTTATTTAAACCAGCATATTTTGGAGCAGTACCGTGCGTTGCTTCAAATATCGCATGGCCTGTTTCATAGTTAATATTTGCTCCTGGTGCAATTCCAATGCCGCCAACTTGTGCTGCTAAGGCGTCTGACACATAGTCACCATTAAGATTCATCGTAGCAACAACATCGTGATCTGCAGGGCGTGTCAATATTTGTTGTAAGAAAATGTCTGCAATAGAATCTTTAATAATAATTTTACCGTCTTTTTCAGCTTGTTCTTGAATTTCATTTGCTTTTTCTTTACCGTCTTTTTCAACAATTTCGTCATATTGTTGCCAAGTAAATACTTTATCACCAAATTCATTATGTGCTAAATCATAACCCCATTGTTTGAAAGCACCCTCTGTAAATTTCATGATATTACCTTTATGAACTAAAGTTACAGATTTACGATTATTATCTAGAGCATATTGAATTGCTGCGCGTACTAAACGCTCTGTGCCTTCTTTAGATACTGGTTTTACACCAATTCCTGATGTTTCAGGGAATCTGATATTTTTAGCGCCCATTTCATCTTGTAAGAATTCAATTAATTTTTTAACTTCTGGAGTACCTTCTTTAAACTCAATACCAGCATAGATATCTTCTGTGTTTTCACGGAAAATAACCATATCAGTATCTTCCGGACGTTTAACTGGTGATGGAACGCCTTGGAACCAACGAACTGGTCTTAAACAAGTAAACAAATCAAGTTCTTGACGTAGTGCAACGTTTAATGAACGAATACCCCCACCGATTGGTGTAGTTAGTGGTCCTTTAATTGCGATTAAATATTCATTAATTGTATCTAAAGTTTCTTGCGGTAACCATTCGCCTGTTTCATCATAAGCTTTTTGACCAGCAAGTACTTCTTTCCATTCAATTTTCTTTTCACCATTATAAGCTTGTTCTACAGCTGCGTCGATGACTCTGCTAGCAGCTGACCAAATATCTGGACCGATACCGTCACCAATAATATAAGGAATGATAGGGTTATTTGGTACAGTTAACCCTTCTGCTGATTTTACTACTTTTTCTCCTGCCATGTAAAAATACCTCCGTCATTTGTAATATTTTTCAAAATGCTAATTCGTAATTATCTTTCTTCAATTGGTTCATATGTTCTATTAGTTTCACCAATATA
The DNA here is from genome assembly GCF_017893435.1 of Staphylococcus sp. GDB9P120P. Taxonomy (NCBI): domain Bacteria; kingdom Bacillati; phylum Bacillota; class Bacilli; order Caryophanales; family Staphylococcaceae; genus Staphylococcus; species Staphylococcus sp. GDB9P120P. Next base: position 155,586 of record NZ_JAESNB010000008.1, on the reverse strand, counting down.
TTGTGCTCTTGGACGCATAATTCTATTGTCTCTGTATTGTTCAAGAATATGTGCAATCCAACCTGAAGTTCTGCTAACTGCAAAAATAGGTGTGAATAAATCATGTTCAATATTCATACTGTGATATACAGTTGCACTATAGAAGTCCACATTGGCGATAAGGCCTTTTTCTTCTTTCATTTTATCAGCTATTTTTACAGATATATCAAATAACTGACTTTGACCTGTTTCTGATGTGATTTTTCTACTCATCTCTTTCAGGAATTTCGCTCTTGGATCACCATTTTTATATACACGGTGACCGAATCCCATTATTTTTTCTTTATTTTTAATTTTATTATCGATGTATTCGTCTACATCATCAATAGATTTAACTTCTGATAGCATGCTCATCACACGTTCATTTGCCCCACCGTGTAATGGACCTTTTAAAGATCCGACAGCTGCTACAATACCTGAATACATATCTGATAATGAGGACACTGCACATCTAGCAGTAAAGGTAGACGCATTCAACTCGTGATCTGCATGTAGTACCAATGCTTTATTAAATGCTTCAACTTCTATATCTGTTGGCAATTCACCACGTAACATATATAAGAAGTTCCCGGCATAATTTAAATCACTATTAGGTTTGACAGGTTCTTTACCTTCTCTAACTCTAGCATACGCTGTAACAAGTGAGGCGATTTTAGCTTGGATACGCACTGCACGTTCCATTGTTTGATCTTCACTTTCATCCTCAGCATGTTCATCAAAGTGTGCAACGTAAGACACTGATGTTCTTAGCGCTGTCATTGGATGTACATTACTAGTAGCATATTCTTTAAAATGATTATACACTCTAGGATTTAATGTCATATACTTAAAGAGTTTTTCTTTAAATGTTTGTAGTTCTTCTTTATTAGGTAATCTGTAATGCCATAATAAAAAGACAACTTCTTCAAATTCAGCATTTTCGGCTAAATCATCAATTTCATAGCCAGCATATGTAAGTTGACTATCAATGATTGAGCTCACTTTTGTTTCTGCTGCAATTACCCCTTCTAAACCTTTTTGTAACTCTGCCATATATATTCCCCTTTTCTATTTCATAATGAAACGGCTTTCATAAACTATTATAGCCAATATTTACGTTTTTGTGAATATTTCCGTTTAAAGTCCTGATTAATCATTAAGAAACGATAATTTGTTTATATGCCCATAAACACGTCATAATTAATGAACGTTGTTATATCATCATTCTAATATGTAATTACCCTTTCTTCAATTTATCAAAGTTTTTAATTGGTTATCATGATTAATAACAAATTATTAATATAATATTACACTGACTTTTTTGAGATACAACTATAAAAAAGTATTGTTTTATTTTAGATTGCGTATCATAATAATAAATAACTTAATAAAGGAGTTAAAACTTATGGCAAAACAACAGCTACAAAGAGAACTCAGCAATAGACATATACAGTTAATTGCAATTGGAGGCGCAATCGGTACAGGACTTTTCTTAGGTGCCGGTCAAACCATAGCATTAACAGGTCCTTCTATTTTACTTACATATATCATTATAGGATTTATGTTGTTTATGTTTATGCGTGGCTTAGGAGAAATTCTTGTAACAAATACAGATTTTAAATCCTTTGCTGATGTGACAAATCAATATATAGGTTCATTTGCTGGGTTTGTTACCGGATGGACGTATTGGTTGTGCTGGATTATCACAGGTATGGCCGAGGTAACAGCAGTTGCAAAATATGTTAGTTTCTGGTTTCCACATATACCTAATTGGATAAGTGCTCTATTTTGTGTATTAATTTTAATGTCATTAAATTTACTGAGTGCTAAACTTTTCGGTGAACTAGAGTTCTGGTTCTCAATCATTAAAGTAGTTACAATCTTGGCACTTATCGTCGTTGGTGTGGTAATGATTATCATGGCATACGACACACAATTTGGACATACTTCATTAACCAATTTATATCAACATGGTATTTTTCCTAAAGGAATTAATGGATTTTTAATGTCATTCCAAATGGCACTCTTTTCTTTTGTAGGAATTGAATTAATCGGAGTAACGGCTGGTGAAACAAAAGATCCAACTAAAACCATTCCAAAAGCAATCAATAGTGTTCCGATTAGAATCTTAATCTTTTATGTCGGTGCATTGACTGTAATTATGTCCATCATCCCTTGGAACAATATTAATCCTGAAGAAAGTCCCTTTGTCAGATTATTTGCTTTAATCGGTATTCCATTTGCAGCAGGAATCATTAACTTTGTAGTATTAACAGCTGCTGCTTCTTCTTGTAATAGCGGTATATTTTCAAACAGTCGTATGTTATTTGGACTTTCAAATCAAAAGCAAGCACCGCCTATTTTTGAAAAAACAAACAAAAATGGAGTACCTCATATAGCTATCTTAGTATCATGTGCATTATTATTAATTTCAGCATTATTAAATTACATTATTCCAAATGCAACTTTAGTATTCACGTATATTACAACCGTTTCTACAGTGTTGTTTTTAGTCGTTTGGGCTCTAATCATAGTTGCTTATATTAATTATCATCGCCAAAATCCAGAAATGCACAAAAATGCTACATATAAATTATTTGGTGGTAAATATATAGGATATATCATTTTGGCTTTCTTCTTTTTAGTGTTTTGCTTACTTTTTGTAAATGTAGAAACAAGAAGAGCAGTCTATTTAACACCTATTTGGTTTATCATCTTGAGTCTTATGTATCTAAGATACAAAAAAATCGCAAGTTCAGAAGTAAAATAACTGCATCATTAATCTTGCATAACGACTTTACTATTTCAACTAGTTGATACAAACGCCCAAGACATAAAAATAGTCTTGGGCTTTGCTTTATACAAAGTGAATGAAAGACAATCAATATGTTTTGTCTAGAACTATAATGTTTGTGTATTTTAATTTTCGTTGTATATATCATAACAAGATTGTTAAAATGTACATTCAATTTCGAGTTATTTATACGTTTTATACTCTCTCCATAAGCGCAATCTTTTTATGTAAGAAAGAACGGAAGTTTCCATTGGTAGTGTATGTTGAGTCATGTAATAATTTTTATACATAAGGCACTTCGTTAATTTAATTTAGTGGGATTTATTAAATTATACGAAAGGCCTTATTTTTTTGAATAACAAAATATAAATTGTACCGATTTTGTAATGTGCTGACGCCTGGAGAAATAATATGAGCGAGAGACTACAGGCTCGAGGCACATCCCCAGACAAGCATACACAATCAAAAGCGTAATATTTTAAATATAAGAATCATATGTATTCATATTAAGTTATATCTTTTGGTTAATTAAAAATATGACTTTCTATTAGTTGTATTAGTTAAATAATACGAAGCTTTTTTCTATTGTATTAAAACACATCACTTATAGAAATTTTGCATCGTGTGGACGCCCAGGGAATGATATGAATGAGAGACTACAGGCTCGAGCCATATCCCCAGGCAAGCATGCACGATCAAAATCGTAAGCTTTTAAATATAAAGAGGACCAATCCTTAGTATGGATTGGTCCTCTTATTTTGAGAATGAGGATTTATGTCCTAACCTCTCATTTTATTTATATCGTCATTTATGCTGCTTAATGCATGGATAAAGACTAATGGAAACGCCAATATGATTAAAGAACGTTCGCATATCCTTCGAATACTTTACCTTGATTTGCATCTACAGTAATCAAGATGTCATTTTGTATCTCTTTAGTCGCATTTTCAACACCTACAATTGTTGGAATACCTTTTTCTAGGCCTATAATTGCACTTGGTGACGTAATACCACTTTCTTCAGCAATTAAGCCACTTGCTTTTTCAATATAAGGGACGAGTGTTTCATCCACAGAAGTTGTTACAATGACCGTTTCACTTAAATCTTTGCCTTCAAGTTCACTCGCATCATTAACTACTAAAGTATTTCCAACTACTGAGTTTCTACCGATACCTTGACCTTTAGCTAACTCATCACCTACTAAATGTAATTTCATCATATTCGTAGTTCCTTTTTCACCAGTAGGTACGCCTGCTGTAATAATGATTAAATCACCATTTTGAACTTTTTCAGTTTCAACCGCTGTAGCAACTGCTGTGTTCAGCATAGCATCTGTTGTTTTACGTCCTTCTTTAACAACAGGATGTATACCCCAAACTAATGCACATTGACGCGCAGTTTCAGCATGAGGTGTAACTGCAATAATATCTGATTTAGGACGATATTTAGAAATTGTTCTAGCAGTTGACCCACTCTCAGTTGCTGCGACTATCGCTTTTACATTTAAATTTAAAGCAGTATGCGCTACTGAAACACCAATTGCATTAACTAATGAAGTTTGCACTAATTTAGTACGATCTGATAATAATCGTTTATAATCTTGTGCAGCTTCAGCTGAAATTGCAATATTACGCATTGTTTTAACTGCTTCTTCTGGATATAATCCAGCAGCAGTTTCGCCTGAAAGCATAACTGCGTCTGTACCGTCATAGATGGCATTCGCAACGTCACTTGCTTCAGCACGTGTCGCACGAGGGTTACGTTGCATTGAATCTAACATTTGCGTCGCTGTGATAACTGGTTTACCTAATTTATTACATTGTCTGATTAAATCTTTTTGCACCATTGGTACTGATTCAGGTGGTATTTCAACACCCATATCACCACGTGCAACCATTAAACCGTCTGAAACTTCAAGTATCTCTTTAATGTTATCTATACCTTCTTGATTTTCAATTTTAGGAATAATGTTAATGTTTGTATTTTTACCATCTTCAAGTAATCTACGAATATCTAATACATCACTTGGGCGACGAACAAAACTTGCAGCGATAAAGTCAATATTTTCACTTATACCGAATTTAATATCTTCAGCATCTTTATCTGTAATGCCAGGTAAACTTACTTTAACACCCGGTAAGTTTACACCTTTTTTATTTTTTAACTCTCCAGTATTTAAAACATCACAAACAACTTCACCGTTAGCTTTGTCTATTTGTTTTACTTGTAATTCAATAAGACCATCATCTAATAAAATATATGAACCTTCTTGAACATCATTTATTAGATTATCGTAAGTTACTGAGAATTTTTCTGGTGTACCTTCAACTTCAGTCATACTTACGATGACTTCCGTACCTTTTTCAAGTTCAATAGCACCATCTTTCATGTTGTGAGTACGGATTTCAGGACCTTTAGTATCTAATAATATAGCGACTGTTTTGCCCAATCTATGAGATACTTCACGAATTCTATCAATTCTAGCTTTATGTTCTGCATGATCACCATGTGAGAAATTCAATCTCGCAACATTCATTCCAGCCTTAATTAATTTCTCTAGCATTTCTTCAGACTCTGATGCAGGTCCTATTGTACAAACAATTTTAGTTTTTCTCATTATTAATGCCTCCCAGTATTTTATATCGATAATTCATTTGCTAAAGCAAAAGTTTCAAAATCAAATTTGTGTTCATTTGATCTGAATATTTCTTCAAATGATGTGTCTGTTAATTCATTGTTGCGGATACCAACACCAATTGCTGTTTTTCCTTCTAGCAATAAGTCTACAGCATGTCCACCTAATCGTGAAGCAAGTACTCTATCTGCGCCACTTGGACTGCCACCACGTTGGATATGGCCAAGTACAGATACACGCGCATCAACATTAATGTACTTTGTCAATTCTTTTGCGCAATCTTCTCCAGACATACAACCTTCTGCAACCATAACAATGGAATGTTTTTTTCCACGTCTTATCCCATTATCAATTTTCTCTGCTACATCTTTAATATCCGTTTCTACTTCTGGGACAATAATTGTTTCTGCCCCAACTGAAAGTCCAGCCCATAGAGCTAAGTCTCCACAATCACGACCCATAACTTCAATGATAAATGTTCTTGCGTGACTTGAGGCCGTATCACGAATTTTATCAACACAATCTATAATGGTATTTAAAGCAGTATCAAATCCTATTGTAAAATCTGAACCATTGATATCATTATCAATTGTACCTGGTACTCCTATCGTTTGAATTTCTTTACATTCTTCACTTATACGTTGAGCACCTCTATAGCTACCGTCTCCGCCGATAACTACTAGTCCTTCAATTCCTCTTTTACGTAAGTTATCTATAGCTTTTTTCCGAACTTCTGCTTCTTTAAATTCAGGACATCTCGCTGAATACAGAAAAGTTCCGCCACGTTGGATTGTATCACCAACAGAACCGAGCTCTAACTTCTCGATATCATCGTTTAATAATCCTTGATAGCCTTGGTAAACACCATAAACTTCAATATTATTATAAATCGCTTTTCTAACAACAGCTCTAATAGCCGCGTTCATGCCTGGTGAATCTCCACCGCTAGTCAACACTGCAATTTTTTTCATGACGACATACCTTTCTAACATGTATTTCTTATTCTAAAAATACCATAAAATCATAGAAGGTGCCATTAAAATAAGGCTTAGTAACTCATGTAAACGTTTTTAATTATTGTAAAAAAACATTTTACAATACGAAAGCGTTTCCTTTTACTTTATCTCATATTGTCAAAACAACTATACTTTATCATACCTTTAACTTCACTTTATTAAACAGACATCTCAATTTTCCATTTTACATTGCTTTATTCAATAAAAATAAGAGCACTAATATGAAATCAAGTATTGAAAACCTGACTCCAATTTCATGCTCTTTGAAAACCTTAGACTATTAATGCTTCATAGCTACTATGTGTACTAAAAAATGTTTTGTTGATGTAAACATTAAGTGCTTTTTAGTTATTCATTAAAAGATCCAATATTTCTAAATTTATCATAACGATCATCTATGATTTGCTGTTCATTAAATGCATTTAATTCACTCAAATGATTTAAAAATGCTTTTTTAATACTTTGTGCTTGCGTTTCAATATCATGATGAGCACCACCAAGTGGTTCTTTTAAAACCTCATCGGCAATTTTCAACTCATATAAATCTTCTGCCGTAATCTTCATTGTTTCGGCAGCTATTTGTGCTAAATTACTATCTTTCCATAGTAATGCAGATGCACCTTCTGGTGAAATAACAGAATAAGTACTATTTTCAAGCATTAATAAACGATTTGAAATACCGAGACCTAAAGCCCCACCGCTTCCGCCTTCACCTATTACAATTGCAATGACTGGCACTTTAAGTGCTGCCATTTCAATGAGATTTTTAGCTATAGACTCACTTTGACCACGTTCTTCTGCTGCTTTTCCTGGGTAAGCACCTTTTGTATCAATAAAAGTGAAAATAGGTCGGTTGAATTTTTCAGCTTGTTTCATTAAACGTAATGCTTTTCTATACCCCTCAGGGTGTGCCATACCAAAGTTACGATAAATATTATCTTTGGTATCTTTTCCCCGCTGTTGGCCAACTACTGTTACTGCTTGGCCATTTAAATATCCAATACCACCAATCATAGCTGGATCATCTCGAAAATTACGATCACCGTGTAACTCAATAAAGGAGTCAAAAATATGTGGTATATAATCTAATGATGTAGGTCTTTCTTGTAAGCGCGCTAATTGTACACGATCCCAAGGCTTTAAATGAGTATATACTTTTTTTGTTTCACGTTCTAAAGACGCCTCAAGCATATCAATTTCTTCCTGTAAGTCCACATCATTTTTTTCTTGTGATTCTTTCAACGATTCAATTTTATTTTTTATTTCAAAAAGTGGCTTTTCAAAGTCAAGCATTCGTTTTCACCTCTTGGTGCATTTTTAGAATATTAGAAAGTGTTACTTTCATTTCTTTTCTATGTACAACCTTATCTAGTTGTCCATGTTCTAATAAAAATTCAGCAGTTTGGAAGTCGTCAGGTAACTTTTCATTAATCGTTTGTTCGATTACACGTCTGCCAGCAAAACCAATGAGTGCTTTGGGTTCACTTAAATTAATATCACCAACTGAAGCAAAACTTGCCGATACGCCACCTGTTGTTGGGTTTGTAATATATGAAATATATAGCAATCCATGATCCATATGTCTTTTTAATGTAACACTTGTTTTACCCATCTGCATTAATGATATGATACCTTCTTGCATTCTAGCACCACCACTAGCAGAAAATAGGATGAATGGTAAACGGTGCTCAGTGCAGTGTTCTATAATTCTGCAAATCTTTTCACCAACAACTGATCCCATGCTCCCCATTCTAAATCGAGCATCCATCACAGCTACACCAAATTCAATGCCGTCTAAATACGCTGTACCAGTAACAACAGCTTCATTTAACTCTGTTTTTTGTTGGTCTTTTTGAATTTTTTCTTCATAACTTGGAAAATCCAATGGATTCGCAGAGGTCATTCCTTTGTCAAATTCTGTGAATGTACCTTCATCAGAAATGGCTTCAATTCTTTTATACGCTGTTAAAGCGATGTGATGATCACAATTGAAACATACGTTTAAATTTTCAGCTAATTCTTTGGTATACATAATCTTTTTACATTTCGGGCATTTCGTCATAATTCCCGCTGGAACATCACTTTGTTTTGAATCGGAAACAGTCACATACTTTTTCTTTTTACTACTTCTATTGAAAAAATCTTTAAACATTTTAAACCTCCACTTAACCATTACTGTCTTTCCAATATTATAAACTCAATATTTTGAGATCAGTATTCATGAATATTATTTATCTAAGTCTGTTAATTTCATTGTTTTATTATAAATTTCTTCTGGATCCATATCTGTTCTTGCTACCCCTGTTTCCATTGCTGCCTTTGCAACCTCTCTAGCAACAGAAGGTGCAACACGTTTATCAAATGGACCTGGAATACAGTAATCTGGATTTAATTCTTCCGGTTTAATTAAGTCTGCAATTGCTTCTACTGCAGCTTGTTTCATCTCTTCATTAATGTGTGTAGCTTCTACATCTAATGCACCTCTGAATATACCAGGAAATGCAAGTACGTTATTGATTTGATTTGGGTAATCAGAACGACCAGTTCCAATTACTTTAGCGCCTGCTTCTTTTGCTACATCAGGGTTGATTTCAGGGTTAGGATTCGCCATTGCAAATATAATTGGATCTTTAGCCATTGACTCAACCATTTCTTTTGTTAATAAATCAGCTACAGAAACACCAATAAATACGTCAGCATCTTTAATTACATCATTTAACGAACCTTCGACTCTATCTCTGTTTGTCCATTTAGCTACAAATGATTTTGTATCATTCATTCCATGGGAACGACCTTCATAAATTGCACCTTTGGAATCACACATAATCATATCTCTAACACCATATGAATACAGTAATTGAACAATTGCCATACCTGCTGCACCAGCTCCGTTAAGCACCACTTTTATATCCGATAATTCTTTATCTATAATGCGCAGCGCATTTATCATACCTGCAACTGTAACAATTGCTGTCCCATGTTGGTCATCATGAAAAACAGGTATTTTTGTTTCTTTTTTCAAACGCTCTTCTATTTCAAAACAACGTGGAGCAGAAATATCTTCAAGATTAATGCCGCCGTAGTTAGGTTCTAATAACTTCACTGTATTAACAATTTCATCTGTATCCGTAGTATTTAGTGCAATTGGTACACCATCTATACCTGAAAAACTTTTAAACAAAACTGCTTTACCTTCCATTACTGCAATACTAGCTTCTGGACCTATGTCACCTAATCCAAGTACAGCTGTACCATCTGTAACAACTGCGACTGTATTTGCTTTCATTGTATATTCAAATACTTTTCTAGGGTCTTCGTGTATTTCTTTACATGGCTCAGCTACACCAGGTGAATACGCTAAACTCAACTCTTCTTTATTGGTCACTTGAACTTTTGGTGTAACTTCTAATTTACCTTGATTTATTCTATGCATTTCTAGTGCGTCGTCTCTTAATGTCATGTAAACCTACCCCTTACATTCAATAATTTTAATCAGTCATATATATTTTTATTACAATCTAACATAAATTACAAATGTTATCGTTAGTATTAAATCCCAAGCATAAGTTGTATGTTAACTTTTGTAATAAAAACATATATTTTACATGAAGGATTGATGCCATCATTTAATATAAACTGATGGTAAGTTTCAACTTAACCATCAGTTTACTATATCATAGTTTATGGACTTGATAAAGTTAAATTATCCTTATATCCCACGGTGAGAACTTAGATATAAGCACTTCAATTTTTTCTTTTTCACGCGAGATAAAACCTATAATTTTAAATTGATTTTGTTTTTCTTGAAAATATTTCACTGGGATATCGTCTGCAGTTTCTTGTGAATTTAACCATTGTTTTATTTCCGATAAACTTTCAATATTTCTTATGATTACTTGTTTCGCATTTGCTAATTTATTGCTCTCAAATGACGCAACATTTTCTATTTGGTTAATAATAAGTTGCTTTTTATTATTTCTATTTTCAAATTTTCCTTTCACGATAAGCGTATCTGTACTGTTTAAATATACTTCAAATTTTTTATATGCGTCTGGGAACACCACACCATCTAAATTGTTAAGACCATCATTTAATGTAATAAATGCCATGTTTTGTCCATTTTTAGTACGAATACGTTTTAACTGGTCGATTTGAACAAAGATTGGTTGATTATCTCTGGCATTATTAAGTTTATAAATACCAAGATATTGTTTTTCTTCAAATGCTTTTTCTACAGGATGTGTAGATACATAAAACCCTAAATATTCTTTTTCATAATCACTTAACACTTGATCTGGTAGCTCTTCTTTTTCTTCATATGTTGTTTTAGGTGTCAACACATCGAAAATAAAACCATCTTGTTCAACATCGGAGACGTCATCTAACACTTGGTCAATAGACTGTAATAAAGTCGCTCTATTTTTACCAAATGTATCAAAAGCGCCGACTAATATTAATGCCTCAAGTAATTTCCTACTCTTTATTCTTTTAGGTATACGACGTGTAAAGTCAAAGAAATCTTTATATGCACCATTACTTTTTCTTTCATCTACAATGAGTTTAACACTTTGATAACCTATGCCTTTAATCGCACCTAAAGATAAATATATACCTTTATTACTTGCTTTATAAAACCAATGACTTTCATTAATATTAGGTGCTAATATATTTAATTGCTGATGTTTCGCTTCATCGATCATTTGTGCCGTCTTTTTTTCGCTACCAATTGAATTACTTAAAATATTGGCATAAAAATAATTAGCATAGTGCACTTTTAAATAACTCATAATATAAGCTATTTTGGAATAGCTCACTGCATGTGCACGTGCAAAGCCATAGTCTGCAAATTTTAAAATCAAATCAAAAATCTGCTTGCTTAATCGTTCATCATATCCGTTACTTAAAGCACCTTCCACAAAATGTTGTCGCTCACTCTCTAATACTGCACGATTTTTTTTACTCATAGCACGTCTTAATATATCTGCTTCACCATAACTAAAATGAGCAAACTTACTCGCGATTTGCATAATTTGTTCTTGATAAATAATTACACCGTAAGTAGTTTTTAATATGGGTTCTAAATCTTTATGCAAATATTGTACTTTTTCAGGGAAGTGTCTTCTTGTAATATAGGTTGGAATTTCTTCCATAGGTCCTGGTCTATACAAAGAAGTTACTGCCACAATATCTTCAAATTGTTCTGGCTGTAATTTTTTCAATACATTTCGTATGCCATCAGATTCTAATTGGAATACACCTGTTGTGTCACCCTGCGAGAGTAACTGAAATACTTTTGGATCATTAAAAGGAATGGATTCAATATCTATATCAATATTCATATCTCTTTTTACTTGTTTAACTATTTGATGAATAATGGATAAGTTTCGTAAACCTAGAAAATCAATTTTTAAAAGGCCAATACGTTCAGCTTCAGTCATGGTCCACTGCGTCAATAACCCCGTATCTCCTAAGGTTAATGGTGTATATTCATATAAAGGATGATCGTTTATAATGATCCCTGCTGCATGTGTTGACGTATGTCGTGGCAATCCTTCTAACTTTTTACAAATTTCAAACCAGCGTTCATGCCGATGATTTCTATGCACAAATTGTTTAAATTCAGTTTTCTCATATGCCTCATCTAATGTAATACCTAATTTATGAGGGATTAAAGATGAGATCTCATTTAATGTTATTTCATCAAAACCCATAATTCGACCTACATCTCTTGAAACTGCCCTCGCTAATAAATGACCAAACGTCACAATGCCAGCAACGTGGTTATCACCATATTTTTCTTGTACGTATCTAATCACTTTTTCTCTATGCGTATCTTCAAAATCGATATCAATATCTGGCATAGTAACACGTTCAGGATTTAAAAAGCGCTCAAATAACAAGTTATATTTAATGGGATCAATCGTCGTAATATCTAATAGATAACTGACTAAGGAGCCAGCAGATGAACCACGACCCGGACCGACTAATACATCATGAGTTTTGGCATAATGGATTAAATCACTAACAATTAAAAAATAATCTTCAAAACCCATGCGTGTAATAATCTCATATTCATGATTAAGCCTGTCATCGTATTTTTGTAATGATGCTTTAGGTAAATTTAGTTGTTTCAAATTTTGTTGGAGAATTTGATAAAGGTAATCTTTAGACGGTTGGTTATTCGGTGTCTTGAATTTAGGTAATAACGATTGATGATATTGTAGTTCAGCATTACAGATGGACGCGATGTAATTTGTATTTTGCCAAATTTGCTCATTTAAATTAAACGCATCCAAATCGGTCCGACTATACATATGTGCATTATAATTATAAACTTCTTTAACCAAATCTAATTTCTCATTATTTTTTATAGCAGCTAAAGCCGTTAAAGTATCCGCATCATCTTCATTTAAATAATTTGTACTTTGCGCCCATACAACTGGAAAATCTAATCGTTGTTGGCTATTGTGATTTACAAATATATCTTCTTTATCAGTGAAATTTTGTAATATACTTTGGTGTGCTTCCGTAACATTTTTAAATATGATAACCAAATGATTAATATATTTATTCAGCCACTCTATTGGCGTTTCAGTCTTCTCTTTCATTTTTATGGCAGAAGATAATTTAAATAAATCTTTTAGACCTTGATTATTTTTAGCAAGTACTATAGTTTCAATTGATGATAAACCATCTGTAAGATAAATCGTCATTCCAAATAAAGGATGGATATTTGCTGCAATACACGCGTCATAAAATTGAGGATAACCATATAAAACGTTTGTATCTGTAATTGCTAACGATGTATAACCTTCTTTCGTTGCTTTCGCAATGACATCTTTAATTTTAATACTTGAATTCAATAAGTCATACGATGTATGAACGTTTAAATGCGCAACCATCAGCAAATACCTCCTTAATCTTACAATTTATTATTTAATGCTTGTGCTAATTCTTCAAATTGCTGCCAATCTGCAACTGAAACACCAGATGCATTCGGATGACCTCCACCACCAAATGCATTAGCAATATCATTAATGACGATACCTTTAGAACGAATGCGACATCTAATTTCGGAACCTTCATCTACCGCAAACACCCATATTTTCAATCCTTGAATATCAGCAATCGCATTGACAAAAAGCGAAGCTTCATTCGCTACAATATCAAATTCCTCAAGTACATCTTTGGTGATTTTCACTTTACAAAAACCTTTTTCATTTAAATCAAAATTCTGTAAAACATGGCCTTGAAAAGGTAATAGTTTTGGATCTTTTTCCCCTAATTTATTCAATTCTTGTTGATGGTTAAATGAATATTTTAATAATTGGCTTGCGACTTCCATAGTATGTGGTGTTGTATTATTAAATAAAAACCGTCCAGTATCTCCTACAATACCTAAATATAATACTCTTGCTACAGAATCATCAATTAGTGATTGATCGTTAAAATGACTTATAAAATCAAAAATAATCTCACTCGTTGATGATGCTTGATCATTCACATAGTTAATATCTCCGTATTGGTCAACTGCTGGATGATGATCTATTTTAACAAGACGCTTGCCAGCATTGAATCTATGGTCACTGATTCTAGGAGAATTAGCAGTATCACATACGATAACCAATGCTTCGTTATATTGGTCATCACTAATATCATCAAAAGTACCGATAAAATCAAGTGACGGTTCTCCTTCTCCTACTGCATAAATATTCTTTTCTGGAAATTTAAGTTTCAAATAATTTTTCATTCCAAGTTGTGACCCATAAGCATCTGGATCTGGTCTTACATGTCTATGTATGATTACTGTTTGAACCGCTTTTATTTCATCCATAATTTGATTAAATTCTATCGTCATTTTTATCTTCCTTTTTTAAAGTTATATATGTGCCTTTTAATCTATCATTTGACAAATAATCATTGCTTTTGCAACTTGTTTACCATCACTTGTCATCGTTACTTCTAATTTTGCAAAATTTCTTCCTACATCTAACATATCATAATGTACATTAATTTCAGATTCAATTTGCACAGTCTTAATGTAAATGATATTTAAACTTTCAATCATTACTTCAAGTTTCTTTAATTTTCGCATTTCATAACGCACAGTTTCTTCAATAATAGCTACAAACACCGCTTTACTCAGTGTACCAAACTGATTTGTAAGTAAAGGCGAAGTTTGTACTTGAATATCATCATTTGCAATTGTAATATGTTTAGCTACTTGATCATTAATGGTTTCGCCTACCTGGGGCTGACGACTCAGTAATTGCATTGCTATCAATACATCTTTTCTTGTAATTACACCAATTAATTTTTTGCTTGGTGAAATCACTGGTAATAATTCGATGCCTTCCCAAATCATCATGTGCGCACAATTTGCTACTGTAGTTGATAGTTGTACATTAAGCGGAGACTTAGTCATAAAATGTGCTAAAGTATCCTTGTCTTCCATTTTAATTATTTCTTTACTCGTAATGATACCAACTAAGCGCCAATGTTCATCAATAACTGGGAATCTGGAGTGACCTGTGCGTTTTGCTTTTTCTTTATAATCGTGCAAAGTCATATTATCAAAAACCACAGTATCTTCATTCACAGATTTCACTATATCTTCGACGACTAATATTTCTTTCCGAATCATTTGATTATACATCGCTCTGTTAATAATATTCGCAACTAAATATGTATCATAATTAGATGATAGTATTGGTAAATCATGTTCATCAGCATATTTGATTATTTCATTGGACGTTCTAAAACCACCAGTAATCAATACTGCACTTCCTCTTTTCAAAGCGGCTAGTTGGACATCTTTTCGATTTCCTACAATCAACAATGTATGTGGACTTAAATACTTTACCACATCTTCAATTTCCATTGCGCCAATAGCAAATTTTGTTAATGTCTTGATGAGGCCATTTCTTCCTCCTAATACTTGTCCATCAATTATTTTTACAATTTCTCCAAATGTAAGTTGTTCAATTTGTTCACGTGTTTTCTTTTCTATTCGGACAGTACCAACTCTATCGATTGTTGCTACTAAACCAATTCTACCGGCATCTTTGATCGCACGATAAGCTGTCCCTTCAGAGACATTTAAATCTTTCGCTATTTTTCTAACAGAAATTTTTTGCCCTACTGCTAAAGATTCGATATAAGATAAAATTTGCTCATGCTTTGTCATTGTAATAACCTCATTTTTGGACATTTTCTATGATATTATAACTTTTTATAACTAAAATTGCGATTTAATCACTTAAAAAATATATTTTAACTTTAATTATGACATATATTCACTAAGATATTAATATCTATAAAACTTTTTACTCTGTTAATATGAAAACATATAATTTTTAATTTGATTTGTGATAAACTCTAATTAGAATAGAATTAAGGAGGGATAGAATAATGTTTAAAAATATTTTACTTGGTGTTGATACAACACTTAAAAATGAAAAAGCACTTAAAGAAGTTTCTAAGTTAGCTGGTGAAGACACTGTTGTAACAATTCTTAATGCAATCAGTGAGCAAGATGCACAAGCATCGATTAAATCTGGTGTTCATTTAGATAAACTCGTTGAAAAACGTAGTAAAGGGTTAGAAAGCACTCGAAATACACTCGATGAGTATGGCATCAAATATGATGAAATCATTGTGCGTGGTAATGCCAAAGAACAATTGGTAAAAGAAGCAAATAGTGGCAAATATGAAATAGTTGTCCTCAGTAACCGTCGTGCCGAAGAAAAGAAAAAATTCGTACTAGGTAGCGTGAGTCACAAAGTTGCTAAAAGAGCAAGCATCCCTGTGCTTATTGTAAAATAGTATAGCGATGTAATGACTGGGATAATCATCTCATTGCAACAAATGGTGCAATCCCATAAAAACAAAGAAAACGCCAATTTCTACTATGATGTTAGTGAAATTGGCGTTTATATTTTAGTATAAACTGTTGATATCGCTATCACTCTAAAGTCGAACTGCGTCACCTGGGTTTAATATCTGTACTTCACCTTCTGAAACAGCTGACTTGAAGTCATCTGGATTTTGTTTGATTAAGTCAAATGTATTGTAGTGAATTGGTACTGTAATTTTAGGTTTAATGAACTGATTAATTGCAAAACTAGCATCATCAATGCCCATTGTGAAATTATCACCAATTGGAATAAAACAAATGTCAACCGGATGACGTTCAGCAATTAATTTCATGTCACCAAATAATCCTGTATCACCAGTATGATAAATCGTCTTGCCTTCTATTTCTAAAATTAGCCCCATCGGCATTCCTAAATATACGGGAATACCATTGTCATCAGTCAAGCTAGAACTGTGAAACGCTTGTACAAACTTAACCGTTCCAAAATCAAATTCTGCTTTACCACCAATATTCATAGGTCTAACATTTTCAACATTTTTAGTAGTCGTTAAATAATCACCTAATTCTGCTGAACCAATAACTGTTGCGTGATTTCTATTTGCTAATTCAATCGTATCACCAAAATGGTCTCCATGACCATGTGTTAAAATAATATAATCAACTTCTAAAGTTTCAGCATCTAAATCGGATAAATCGTTGCCCGTAATAAATGGATCAACAATTACTTTTTTGCCATTCGCTTCAAAATAAATCGTTGATTGTCCGTGAAAAGATAATTTCATATCGATAATTCCTCCCATAAAACTGTTTGTTTTATATATACCACAATTATTAACAGTTATAACACGCTTATATCAAAATACGCGCTTATATTTGATAATTCTTTAATAATTTTAGCAATATACCTTATTTCAACATATTATTTTTGAATTCCTTACACAACTAACATAAAATTAATATAATCATATATTTAGGAGGCAGTAAAAATGAAGTTACAACAAGTTAAAGAATCATTAAAATCACAACAAGCTGACGCAGCATGGATTACTACCCCATTGAACATCTTTTATTTCACTGGCTATTTAAGTGATCCTCATGAACGTTTACTAGCTTTATTAATCAAAGAAAATGGCGATCAAGTCCTATATTGTCCACAATTAGAAGTCGAAGAAGTAAAGGCTTCACCATTTGATGGTGAAATCATTGGTTACCTTGATACAGAAAATGCATTAGATAAATATCCTTTTACTTTCAATAAAATGTTAGTTGAAGCGGCACACTTAACTGTGCAACGTCAACGTGAATTAATCGAAGCTTTTGATGTAAAAGCGTTCGGTGATATTGATCAAACAATAAAATCATTACGTAATGTTAAAAGCGATTCTGAAATTGCTAAAATTCGTAAAGCTTGTGAACTTGCAGATAAATGTATTGAAATTGGGGCAAGTTTCTTAAAAGAAGGTGTGACAGAACGACAAGTTGTTAATCACATTGAATATGAAATCAAAGCTTATGGCGTTAATGAAATGAGCTTTGATACGATGGTCCTATTCGGCGACCATGCAGCGTCACCACATGGTATACCTGGTGACCGTCAATTACAAAATAATGAATTTGTATTATTTGATTTAGGTGTCATTTATGATAACTATTGTAGTGATATGACAAGAACAATTAGATTTGGACAACCTAGCTCAGATGCTCAAAACATATACGATATCGTATTAAAAGCCGAACAAGAGGCAATCGCTGCAATTAAACCTGGTGTACAAATTAAAGATATAGACGCTATTGCTCGAGGTATTATTACAGATGCTGGGTACGGAGACTATTTCCCTCATCGATTAGGACATGGTCTTGGATTAGAAGAACATGAATATCAAGATGTTTCTAGTACAAATACAAATGAATTTGTACCAGGAATGGTTGTAACTGTAGAACCTGGCATCTATGTGCCTGGTGTAGCTGGTGTCCGTATAGAAGATGATATTCTCGTAACTGAAAATGGAAACGAAAGTTTGACAGGTTACGAAAAATGATTAAAGAAGCCGTAGTCGAAACAATCCAACAAGTTGAATATGCGATTGAAAATGGCGCAGATCGTGTTGAATTGTGTGATCACTTACATGTCGGAGGAACCACGCCAAGTATAGGAATGATTGAAATTGCTACTGAAATTTGCAAAGCAAACAACGTAGAAATTGCTGTCATGATTCGTCCACGTGGCGGTGATTTTGTATATAGCCTATATGACTTTGAAATTATGCAGCGAGATATTAAAGCAATTAAATCATTTGATATTGATTATTTTGTATTCGGTTGTTTAACAGATGATAACACATTGAATGAATGGCAAATGAAAACTTTAAAACAACTAGCATCACCGATACCTGTTGTTTGTCATATGGCGTTTGATGAAATACATTTAGAAGGTCAGGTAAAAGCATTACACAAATTAATTGAACTTGGTTTTAGTAGATTATTGACACATGGGGGTCCAGCTGATACTAATATTTTTGACAATTTAAATCAGCTTGGTAAGTTGGTCGTGAATTCTGGAGGAAAGATTGAGATCATGCCCGGTGGCGGTTTAACAAAATCTAATGTTCAAGAACTCATTAGTGCATTCCCTTTTCAAGAGATACACGGTACAAAAATTGTATGACATAACAAATTTACTCGGCACTAAATTTTAATAAATCGTATTAAACCTGAAATTAAAAACTGGTAACCTCTGCTATATAGAAGAGATTACCAGTTTTTGTTTGTTATTTTTTATTATTTTAGAGTACTTTCCACATTAGAATATGGTAAATTCAAAGCTTCACCTACACCTTTATTGGTTAATACGCCATTAATTGTATTTAAACCTAATGATAAAGGTTCATTATCTTGTAATGCTTTTAAATAACCTTTTCCCGCAATTTGTAATGCATAAGGTAACGTTGCATTATTTAATGCAATAGTAGAAGTACGTGGCACTGCACCAGGCATATTAGCCACAGCATAATGTACAACACCATGTTTTTTATATGTTGGATCGTCATGTGTTGAAATACGATCAGTCGTTTCGAAAATACCACCTTGGTCTATAGCAATATCAACGATTACCGAACCGTCTTTCATAGATTTTACCATGTCTTCAGTAACTAGGTTTGGTGCTTTGGCACCTGGAATTAATACCGCACCGATGACTAAGTCACTATTTTTAACACATTCTTCAATATTTAATGGATTAGACATAATTGTGTGTACACGGCCATCAAATAAATCTTCAAGCTCTTGTAAGCGCTTAGGGTTAACATCCAAAATCGTTACATCGGCACCTAAACCTAATGCAATTTTAGCAGCATTTGTACCAGCCTGACCGCCGCCGATGATCGTTACGCGACCTTTAGCTACACCAGGTACACCACCAAGTAAAATGCCCATGCCGCCTTTATATTTTTGTAAAAATTCAGCACCAATTTGTGCAGACATACGCCCTGCTACTTCACTCATCGGCGTTAATAATGGTAATGATTTATCTGGCAATTGAACTGTTTCATAAGCAATACCTATTACTTTATTATCTAATAAAGCTTGTGTGAGTTTCTTTTCATTTGCTAAATGTAAATAAGTAAATAGTATTAACCCTTCCTTAAAGAATTGGAACTCTTCTTCTAATGGTTCTTTAACTTTCATAACCATATCAACGTTCCATACTTCAGCCGGTCCATCACCAATTTTAGCCCCAGCTGTAATATAATCATCGTCTTCAAAATATGAACCTAAACCAGCAGATTTTTCAACAATAACTGAGTGGCCTTGTTCTACTAATGCATGTACACCACTTGGTGATAAGCTCACCCTATTTTCATTGTTTTTAATCTCTTTCGGAATACCTATTATCATTTTATCCACCTCCAAATTTATAGTAACGCGTATTATATGAAAGCGCAATCATAGTTTAGAGTATTTTTACAACATGTATTAAGGCGAATTATGTTAATATTCTGTAAATAGTGGTATAATATAAGCAAGAAGATGAAGGAGGTAATTGTGATGCTAACGTATAAAAATATTTTAATCGCAGTCGATGGATCACATGAAGCTGAATGGGCATTTAATAAAGCTGTAGAAGTTGCAAAACGTAATGATTCAAAACTAACAATCGTAAATGTTATTGATTCAAGAACTTACTCTTCTTATGAAGTTTATGATGCACAATTTACTGAAAAGTCAAAAAACTTCTCTGATGATTTATTAAAAGGTTATAAAGAAGTGGCAACGAATGCTGGTGTTACTGAAGTTGAAACAAGACTAGAATTTGGTTCACCTAAAGCAATCATACCTAAAAAATTGGCTGCTGATGTTGATGCAGATTTAATTATGTGTGGTACATCAGGTTTAAACGCAGTTGAAAGATTTATCGTAGGTTCTGTATCAGAAGCAATTGTGCGTCACTCTCCTTGTGACGTGTTGGTGGTACGTACAGAAGAACTTCCTGAAGATTTCCAACCACAAGTAGCTACAGATGAATTCAGATCCAAGTATCAAGCACATTAACGATAAAGTTCAACTTATTTAATAAAACATTCAGCTATAGAAAAAAGATAGTTTACACTGTATATCGTGTTAAACTATCTTTTTTTCTTAATCATCTTCACATAGCCTGTTTAGTTGTTAAGAAATTGTTATATCATCTTCAAATGAGCTTCATATCAAGCATGTAAAATAGGATTAAGAAATGCCATAAAGGAGTTAATGATATGAACCAATTTAAGAGAATGATGATGCTTAGTTTATTTATAAGTACTTATTTTATATCTTCGTCAACACATACATATGCTTATACTGATAATGTAAAAAATGAAAAAACGGCTTCTCAATTAAAATATATTGATACAGAAACCATTCCTTATAATAAATCATTCAAAAATACAAAAATAGGCGGTCTTTCTGGTATTTCTTATGATGCTAAATCCAAAAAGTGGCTAATGATTAGCGACGATCGCTCAGAAGAAAATCCAGCAAGGTTTTATGAGGCCCAAATCAATTACAATAAACATAAATTTAACAAAATGAAATTCACACAAATGCACTATTTAACACAACCACATGGCACAAAATATCCAAGTAAGTCATCATATAAGAAGCGTCAACATGATGTTGTTGCTGATCCTGAGTCGATAAGAATTGACCCTTTAAATAATAAACGTCTGCTTTATACAAGTGAAGGCGATTGCGAACTTGGTTTCAATCCGTTTATAAGGACAGCTACTAGAAATGGCACATTTATTAGTAATCTTCAAATCCATAATCCCATTAAAATGGAACATCAGAATAAACATGGATTTAGAAATAACCTCGCGTTAGAAGGTAGCAGTTTTTCAGAAGATGGTAAGTATATATGGACTTCTATGGAAGCACCTTTACTTCAAGATAATCAATTACCAACTATAAAAACAGGCGCTAAAACACGCCTAACAAAATATAATCGTCAAGGCGATGTTATTTCAGAAAAGCCTTATAATCTAGATTCAATTCCAAAAAAACCAGGAAAAAATAAAGATGCTGAAAATGGAATTGCTGAAATTTTAACATTGAATAAAAAGGAATTACTTGTACTTGAGCGTGCCAGTGTTCAAGATAAAAATAACAATTTCAAAAATTATATACGTATTTATAAAATTGATAGCACAAGCGGAACAGATACTAAAAATATCAAATCACTG
The DNA here is from genome assembly GCF_017893435.1 of Staphylococcus sp. GDB9P120P. Taxonomy (NCBI): domain Bacteria; kingdom Bacillati; phylum Bacillota; class Bacilli; order Caryophanales; family Staphylococcaceae; genus Staphylococcus; species Staphylococcus sp. GDB9P120P. Next base: position 133,529 of record NZ_JAESNB010000008.1, on the reverse strand, counting down.
CAAAAGAACCATGTAACACCGGTTAAAAAACAATTAATTGCAAATCTTAATGAGCAAGACATTGGACATATTGACAATATAGAAGGTATGTCCTTTGGTCCAAAATTACCAAATGGTCACGACAGTTTAGTCCTTATATCAGATAATAACTTTAATCAAAAACAACAAACGAACCTTACTGCATTTGAAATAAAACCTTAAGAATTGAAAAAAACAGCTATTATTTTGGAATTCATATATCTATTTAAATTAAAGGTAAATAAGTAGTTAAAATATAAATTTTAGGGATTATGAAATATGCTGACGCCCGGGGAAATGATATGAGCGAGAGACTACAGGCTCGAGCCATATCCCCAGGCAAGCATGCACGATCAAAATCGTAATATTTTAAATTTAAAGAGGGCCAATCCACATTAAGGATTGGCCCTCTTATTGATAAACTAGACATTTATATCATAGATTTTAATTTTTGAACATTGTTTTATATCTTAAACTGTGTCAAAAAACTATCGTGCATTTTAATCTATCATACTTTTGATATCAAATTTATTCAAGATTACCAAATTTAACTACATCACGTGCAATCATTACCTCTTCATTTGTAGGGATAACAATAACTTTTACAGGAGAATGTGGATAGTTAATGAAACCTTCTTCGCCATGAATCGCTTCATTTTTCTTAGCATCCCAATAAACACCCATAAATTCTAAACCTTCTAAAACTTTTGCTCTAACAGGATCAGAATTCTCACCTACGCCTGCAGTAAAGATGATTACATCTACACCGTGCATACGTGTCGCATAAGAACCAATATATTTATGAATTCTTGATGCAAACACATCTAATGCTAATTGCGCACGCTCTTTACCTGCTTTTGCCTCATCAATAATATCTCTTAAATCACTTGAAGTACCAGAAATACCTAATAAACCAGATTCTTTATTTAATGTATTCAGAACTTCTTCTGCATTTTTTCCTGTTTTTTCCATAATAAATGGTATTAAGGCAGGGTCAATATTCCCTGAACGTGTACCCATAGTAACACCAGCTAATGGTGTGAATCCCATTGAAGTATCAACAGATTCTCCACCATCAATTGCAGCAATGGATGCTCCGTTACCGATATGACATGAAATCATGCGTAATTCTTCAATCGGTTTGCCTAAAATTTCAGCTGCGCGTTGTGATACATATTTATGACTTGTTCCATGGAATCCGTATTTACGAATACCATAATCTTCATAATATTGGTATGGTAAGCTGTATAAATAAGATTTCTCTGGCATTGTTTGATGGAATGAAGTATCAAAGATAGCTACATGTGGAATTTCTGGTAATAATTTGCGAAAAGCACGGATGCCCATTAAATTTGCAGGATTGTGTAATGGTGCTAGTTCACTTAATGACTCAATTTGTTCCTCAACTTCATCTGTAACATATACTGAATTTGGGAATAATTCACCACCATGTACGACACGATGACCTGTTCCATCGATATCATAAATGCTATCAATTACACCATGTTGTTTGAAGCTTTCCAACATAATATTAACCGCTTGTTCGTGGTCTGTAATATCTAATGTTGATTTGTTTTTTTCTCCGCCTACTTCAATAGTAAATACAGAATCTTTTAATCCAATACGTTCAATAAGTCCTTTAGTAATAATCTTTTCTTCCGGCATTTCAATAAGTTGAAATTTCAATGATGAACTACCAGCGTTAATAGCCAAAATTAATTTTGACATAGCATAATGCCTCCAATTTAAATTAAGTTTTTTTATATCCATATCTATTTAATCATTAATACAGTAAGAATTCAAGAATATTACAGTTTAATTTTCAGGATGATTTTCCATCATCCAAGCATTTAAATCTTGTAAAAAAGCTTGGAATTGTTGAGGGCTTTTGAAATCAGGTATATTAGCTAACAGAACCTCTACAGGCTTTGTTACATTAGTTTCTTTTTTCTGTAGAATGAGTATCGACTTACGCGCTTTTTCATTTTTAAACAGTGTAGATGGCAAGTTTAGAAAAGCTTGCATTTCTGTTTCTGTTGCAATGAAATTTTGTAACTGTTTCACATTCGTACCCTCGAATAAATTACTAGGTACTACTAAAAACGCATATCCTGATGCTTTTAATGCTGTTACTGCTTGTTCAATTAATAAATAGTGAGAAAAACTATGTCCTTCTTCAAAACCTAAGTCCATTTCATTACTTCTATCATCCACTGGATAATATCCTATTGGTAAATCACCAATAACAACATCTGCGTCTTCAAAAGGAAGTGGCATGATAGCATCTTGAGGATAAACATCAAATGGGATTTCTAAAAAGTTTGCTAAATGTACACTCACACGAGATAATACTGGATCAACTTCAACAAGATGATGCATAACTGTATGTTCAGTTAATACTTCATGTACAGAAGCGCTCAAATGTCCAGCCCCACTTGCAATATCTGCGACATGAAATGCTTCTTTGTTTTTTAAAAAACGCTCGGCAAGGAATCCTAGAATCATTCCAATTGAATCAGGTGTAATTTGATGGTTTGCTTGAATATCTTCTTTTTGCATTAGATTTAAATAAGCAAATTGAAATGCTTTACGTCTATCTTGTAATGTAGCTTGTTCCAGCAATGATCTTTGATTAGTATAAACATTTTCCATTGCAAGACCTAAATTTTCTATGAAACTTTGACCATTCTCTTCATTTAAAGATTTGGTTTTTTCATCAAGTGCCTTAAATAATTGTTCCATTACTGTTTCTTCTTGTGCCATTTAAAAGTCCTTTCTAAAAAAACTGTCCATAATTTAATTGAAATTAAGTCAGTACCCTAACTTATATTACCAAATAATTATGGACAGTTTAATTTATAATGTCAACGATACTGTTTTATGAGTTTTACTAGTATAATCATGTGACAATATTATATAATTTATAGACTACGATAAGCTTCTAATGCAGCATCAAAGTCTGGGAAATTTGTGCCTTCAGAAACAATTTCAGTATAAACTACTTTATTGTTTTTATCTAAAACGAAAACAGAACGTGCTAATAAACGTAATTCTTCCATAACAACACCGTACGTTTTACCGAAAGATAAGTTTCTATGATCGCTCAATGTGATTACATTTTCTAAGCCATTTGATGCACACCATCTTTTTTGTGCAAATGGTAAGTCTGCAGAAATTGTTAAAACTACACCATCTTCTTTAGCAGCTTCTTCATTAAATTTACGTGTTTGTTGATCACAAACACCTGTATCTATAGACGGAACAACGCTAATTAATTTTTTTTGTCCGTCATAAGTTTCTAAATTAACTTCATTTAAATCATTATCTAAAACAGTAAAATCTGGCGCATATTCTCCTTTTTTTACTTGTGAACCATATAGTGTTACTGGTTCTTGTTTGAATGTAATTTGTGCCATGTTGCACGCCCTCCTATTAAATAGTTCTTACTACCATAGTATACCCATCTATCGTCTCAAAATAAACTCATAGATAACTAAAGTTTACTTTTATTTTTTTAAATAAAATAATTTTTCGTATTTATTTCTGATTATGACCGTGTCAGCGAAGATATCATGAATACCTCTGTGTTTATTTGTAAACAAAATAACTAAGTAAGGTAAATTAAATAACACGCCACTTATAATACGTCCAATCCACTCCCTAAATAACACATCTGCCCATGTAAGTGATTGACGATCTATCCTTTCTACCCGAATGTTACAAATCATTTTACCTATCGTTTGTTTGAAAAATTTAGTTAATAATACAAAGTATAGATAAAATACAACCGCATCTAAAATGTGTCCTAGGCTAAAATATTCAATCCATAACTTAAGTTCATCAATATGCGTAAAATGATATATCGGTTTCAATATCAGACCCTGTATACCAAATATAATGAGTAAATCAATAATAAAACTCCAAAACCTTATACCAAAACCTGCATATACAGACTGTGCTAATTGTTTATGATACATTGCTTCTATATCAGATTTATCATTTTCTGGAGTTGTCTGTAAAGTTTGTTCATTTGTATACTGCTCCATTTTATACACCTAACCTTTATATAGATACATAGGTTCAGCTTCTGTATCATTGCTTATAATTGATTTCAAATCACTTAATTCATTTTTGAATTGATCTAGTGTTGATTTAGTTGAATAGATAGAACTAAACCAGCCTTCATCTGCACTATATTTAAACACTTCTGCATCCTTTGCTTTTATGTCATTTTTAAGTGCTTTTAACGCATTATCGTTATAACCAATTTCATCAATCAAACCGTTCTTTTCGGCTTGTTGCGCACTATAAATACGTCCATCAGCTAACTTTTCAACCTTTTTCTTTGGCATATCTCTACCTTCTGCAACAATATTAATAAATCTTTCATAACTATCATCTAATACAGATTGCAAAATATCTTTTTCCTCATTAGTCATTTCTCGAGAGCTACTCATAATATCTTTATGTTCACCAGATTTAATGACATTTTCCTTAATGCCTAGTTTTTCTTGTAACCCAGAATAATCAACATTTGACATAATAACGCCAATGGATCCGGTAGTAGATTGAGGGCCAGCATATATTTTATCGGCAGGAGCAGAAATATAATATCCACCAGACGCAGCCATCGCATCCATATGTACATAAACTTTTTTATGTTTTTGTTTTATTTCTTCAATTTTTTTATAAATTTCATCACTTGGGTATGTACCTCCGCCAGGTGTATTAACGGTTAATAAAACACCTTTTATCGAGCTATCTTTTTTCACTTTATCCAACTGTTTAAGAAATGCTTCATGATTATAACCAGAACTTCCAAACATTCCTTCACCAGTACCTTCACTAATTTCACCATTTAAAGTCAGGTGTACAATGCGTTTTGAACTGTCACCTTCTGATTCTACCGTTTCAGTAAAAGGATCCATTTCTGACATGCCATCTTCACTAAAAAGCGAAGATATCACAGTAGATATCGAACTCATAACAATACCACCAAGCACGATTATTACGGCAAGTACTATTGCTATTATTCTTTTTTTCGACATAACGTATTCACTCCCAGAATATTTTTTCAATCGTTCCAAATACAATTTAAACATAATCAATTAAACAATGTATACCTTTATAAGAAAAATAAAATAAGAGGAAGATCTGAGTGATATAGAAAACAAATCGTTTTAAAATGAAAAAAGCTGAGACATTTTTTTGTCTCAGCCACATGCACACACCCGAATACCATTGAAGTATTACAGTTTAATTTTCAACATGATCAATTGATTAATTGCATAATATAATCGTAAGCATTTTTAATAATCAAAACAGCAGTTACTACAATAAATAAAGTTTTTACATAACTGACACCTTTTTTAATTGCGAATGTCGCCCCAACATACGATCCGCAAATCATACTTACTGCCATAATCAAACCATAAAAATAGTCAACTTGATCTAATATCATAAACAAAATTAAAGCGCCTAAGTTAGAAGCAAAATTTAATACTTTTGCATTGCCAGCAGCGCCTAAAAAATCAAAACCGAACATAAGTAGAATAAAAAGCATAAATGAGCCAGTGCCGCCACCTAAAAAACCATCATAAAATCCAATAAGCGACATAATACTTACAAATAAAATTGCTTTACCAAATGTCAATTTTGTATATGTACGTACATTGCCCCAATCTTTTTTCACCAATGTATAAATCATGACTAAGGTCAAAATAATGATAACCAGTGGTTTTAAAAGCTCGGCTGGTAGAAATGTGGCTACACTCGCGCCACAAATTGCCAAAATAAATACAAATGGAAATAACTTTCCTACTATCTTCAAATCGACATTACCCGATCTCAAGAAACGAAATGCACTTGTGAGTGAACCAAATGAACTTGCTAATTTATTTGTACCCAAAGCAACGGCTGGTGGCATACCAACAGCTAATAATGCCGGAATAGAAATTAAACCGCCGCCACCTACAACAGCATCAATAAACGCTGCTAAAAACCCTAGAAGTATAATTATAAGAACGATCGAAATATCCCAATCTAGCATAATTCCATCCCCTGTCTGTTTTATTCTTATGTCTGATTAGCTAATGTTGTTTGTATGGAATTGAATATTCATAATAAAAGTTAAAATAAATCATCTGCCAGTGCTTGCGTTTCAGTATCTTTTTCACTTTGATAGTCTGCCGTAATTGTTAATGTTTCTATTTGTTCAAATGCTTCCTGTACAAGTGGTTCAAAATCATACACTGTTTCAAATTTTTCCACCTTTTCAATATCTGGCTCCGTCACAGGATTTTTAGGTGTAAAGATTGTACAACAATCTTCATATGGTTGGATAGATACGTCAAATGTGCCAATTTCTTTAGCTTTCTTCACAATGTCTTCTTTATCTAATGTTAAAAGCGGTCGTAAAATTGGTGTAGACGTCACATGATTGATAGCATACATACTCTTAAGGGTTTGACTTGCAACCTGCCCTAAATTCTCTCCATTTACTATGGCATGTCCTTCAATATCATGCACAAGCTTGTCCGCTACTCTCATCATCATTCTACGTGTTGAAGTCATCGTATAGCGCTCATGTACCACTTTGTTTATTTGTTTTTGTAAAGCAGTGAATGGCACGATATGCAATTTTATAGGACCTACATGAGAGGACATGATTCTTGTAAGTTCAATTACTTTGTCCTTAGCCTTTTCACTCGTAAATGGTGGACTATGAAAATGAATGGCTTCTACAGTAACGCCTCTTCTCATAACTTCAATACCAGCTACTGGAGAATCTATACCTCCTGATAACATAAGTAATGTCTTACCGCCTGTACCGACTGGTAATCCACCAGATCCAGCAATTACTTTATCATATACATAAATAGCGTCTAATCGAACCTCTACTTTAATCGTATGGTTCGGGTTATGTACGTCTACTGTTAGATTATCAGTAGCGTTTAGCACTGTACCACCGAGTTCTTTTTGCAATTGATATGTATCAAACGGAAAGTTTTTATCTGAACGTTTGACATCAATCTTAAATGTATCTCCATGTGCATAACCTTGTGCAAATTTTACTGCTAAATCACGTACTGCTTCTATTGTTTTATCAATTTTCAATACAGGACTAATAGAATAAATACCAAATACTTTTTCTAGTCGACGACACATTTCTTCAATATCTGCACCTTCATACAATTCAATGTACATTCTATCTCTATTGGCTTTGACGTTATATCCTTGCAGTGGCATTAATGCACGCTTGACATTCGAACGTAATTTATTAACAAACATTTTACGGTTAGCACCTTTTAAAGTCAACTCACCATATCTCACTAAAATGTGATCATAAATCATATTAACAACTCCTTCACTTCTTCATATACAAGCTTAAATTTCTCTTTAAAATCACGAATATCTTCTGCGGTAGTGTTGGCACCCATCGATATTCTAATACTGCCTTCTATTTGCTTTTTTGGAATATCCATTGCTAAAAGCACCTCGTTCAATGAAGCTTTTTTGGATGAACACGCACTTGTAGTAGAAAGCATAATATCATATTTTGAAAATGCATTTACTAAAACCTCACCTTTCACACCCGGAAAGCCAACATTCAAAATATGTGGTGATGCACCGCTAGGAGAATTAACTTTCACGCCAGTAAATTCATTTAAAAATCGTATAATTTCCTGATTGAACTCACTTAGTTTTTCATACAGTTGCGTACTTTCTTTAGCAGCGACCTTTAAAGCTTTTACGATAGCTATATCAATAGGAAGATTGACTGTGCCACTTCTAAGTCCATACTCTTGACCACCACCATGCACAATTGGCTCAATTTGATGTAAATTACGAACAAATAAAAGACCTTGGCCTTTTAAGCCATGAAATTTATGACCGCTTAAACTCAGTGTGTCAGCAGCTTCGAAATTCAAACCAATTTTACCTATTGCTTGTACTGCATCGACATGTAAATGCGCTTTAGGGTATTGATGAACAATTTTTGACACTGCTTCGACAGGTTGAATTTGTCCCATAATATTATTGACATGCATACAAGTCACGAGTGCTACTTTGTCTGACATTAACGATTCCAAATGTTCTAAATCAATTTGTCCATCTTTTGTAATATTTACATATCTTATTTCGAACCCTTCAGTTTCCAATGAACGTACCACCTCTAAAACAGAAGGATGTTCTAAAACAGATGTAATTATGACATTTGCAAATGCCTTTTTCTTGTATGCAATTCCTTTAATCGCAATATTATTCGATTCAGTTGCACCACTTGTAAATACAATATCAAAATCTTTTTCTAATTTAAATAGCTCTTTGATTTGATCTTTTGATTGTTGTAATAATTGCTCTGCTTGTATACCTGCTTTATGTGGGCTATTAGGATTAAAATATAACGACTCATTTACTTTTAAATAGGTATCTAATACGTCTTGTCTTGGTTTTGTTGTCGCTGCATTATCAAGATAAATCAATGTTTTCACTCCAATTGTATATCATTTTATATTTTTAAACGCTTCATATTTATATTTTATGTCAACATTTCATTTCATATTTTAAAGTTTCCCTTTTAGCATTATACTCGCTTTTATTAAAAAGAAAAGAGAGTGAAACAGAAATTGATTTTTAAAATATAATTTCTTCATCACTATCGAAATAAATTTTTGAATGACCATTAAATATTAATATCTATTAATGCGAACATCTACGTCCAACAAATTATTCGAGGCTGGAACATAAAAATGTTCCAGCCTCAAATAAGATTACTATTATTTAGTTAATAACTTGTGATTCAATTTGTTTTGTAACGCCCGGTTCTACACTTTCAAGCGCTTGTTCAGATATTTCAATTGAGCGTTTGTAACGATTGTTTTTAAATAAACGTTCCGCTTCGTTAAGACTTTTATCAATATTTGAACTTTCTTTACGATAACGGTTCCCATATTCGATTAATTTTTCAGCATAAACTGCATTAACGAGGACATCTGTAGCTTCATCTTCAAATTTATTCATTTGTAAGACTACTTTAGATACTTTATCTTTAAGTTGTTTTACATGAATCGGTCTTACACTGAATTTTTTATTTACTTCACGTACTTCGTAGTCTATTTCATTTTTCATAATGATGAATCTTTCAGGTACACTTGGTAAATTTGACGCCAAGAGTTTTCTATAAACTTCTTCTTTTTTACTTTGTACACGCAAGATATTTTCTTCTGCTTCTGCTTCATCTTCGCGAAGTTGAATTAAATGATTTTGTAATTTTTCTTGTTTTTCATTGATAACATCAACATGTTCTGCGATATATTTCAAGTTATCTTGAACTTCGCTATATCTTACAGCTGACTTTGCCATTTCTTGTAGAATTTCATCATAAACTGAAATCATACTCTGAATTTCATTTTCAAACTGTCTGACATTTTGAACATCACTTTCATTTATATAATAATTTTCACGCACATATTCAATTTCAGTTTGTAATGTATAATTCATTTCTTTAGCTCTAAATAAATTATCTGTGATGACTTCTTTTGTTTCTTCTACTTCATTTTTTGCTTTCACTTCATGTTCGATTAATTCATACATTTCATCAAGACGATCATTGATACTATTTAATTTATCATTTGCTTCGTCTAATTCTAACCTGCTAATCATCGGTTCTACAAAACTCAATTCTGTTTTAAGCGTCTGTAATGAGCTATCAATTTTGACATGGTCTAAATCATAACCTTCGACTTTCAAATCTCGACATCCATATTTTAAATCTTGGAATTGACCTGGTAATTCCTTTTGTGCTTCTCTAATTAATTCAGGAATTTCATCCATATCTTTTTTAAGATAATTCATATCTTCATTAAGTGTTTTGATGTGATCATACGCTTGGTTATAGTTGCCGTCTTCTTTTAATGTTTCGTATGTTTCCATCTCTGGAACAAAAGTTTCAATTTCTTGTTCCAATGGAGCAGCCGCTTCACCGAATTGGTGTCTATTGGCTAACACATCACGCTTCATTTCACGATAATCCACCTTACATTCTTCATATAAGTGGTCACTTTCTTTATGTAGATTTAAAATGTTTTCAATATTTGAATTAAGTTCGTTGTAGTTTTCTTCATATTTATCCATTAGTTCATGTGCTTCATCAATCTCAGTTTGAGCTTGTGAAAACTTAAATTTATCAAGTAATCCTTCCGCTTGATGAATTTTTTCTTCTACTGGCAATAAATATTGATTTTTACTATCTAATGCATTTTGTTTTAAACCGTTATAAGTCGTTTTTGTTTCCCCAGTTAAAGTTAGCTCAGATAATTGAGATAGACTTTCATCATAGGGTAATTGTTCTACTTTTGATTTACGCGTTTCAGCCTTTTCAATCATTTGGCTTTTGTTGGAACGCATATAGAACAATACACCGACAATAATCAGTATAATGACAATAATTGCTGAAATGACATACAATACCATATGTTTTCTCCTCCTATTTTATCACTATTCATTATAACGTAAGATACCTACCCATTAAAGAGAAAATGAGTGAATCATCTCAATTATTTAAAATTAATCATAAGTTCATTCTCACCTAAATCATATGTATAACGATATTTTGAAAAACTTCTAAAATCTATTGATTGATTACTATTAAAACAGTCTTTATAATAAATGAAAAGTAAAAAGTGAGGTTTTTTATGCTAGAGGTCACTGAAACAAATTATGATTTATTACAAAAACAAGTTTCAAGTTTAATTGAAGATGAGTCAAATATGATTGCTATCCTAAGTAACGTATCTGCATTATTAAATGACTCAATAGATCAAATTAACTGGATTGGCTTTTATTTAGTAGAAGATAACGAATTGATTCTCGGACCATTTCAAGGGCACCCTGCTTGTGTACATATCGCTATTGGTAAAGGGGTATGTGGTACTGCTGTTGCCCAAGATAAAACGCAATTAGTAGAAGATGTCAATGCGTTTCCTGGTCATATTGCCTGCGATGCTAACAGTAAATCTGAAATTGTAGTACCGATTCATAAAGATAATAATGTAATAGGTGTTTTAGATATAGATGCACCTATCACAAACCGTTTTAATAATGAAGATAAACAAGGATTAGAAGCAATTGTAAAAATCATTGAACAACAATTAGCATAAATTGCATGCTTATCTATCATAAACAAACGCAAAGTCGACTATTGACAGATTAATATATCATGATACAATGTTCTTTGTGTGAATAAACGAAATTAGCAGTTGTATATTAATTGGCGCTATGTTGTTCCCAAAGTGGGCGTGCCGTGTAACCGTAGCTATGAGGCGAGGACACATAAAACAATATATCCAATTAAGCATGCAACACTCTTTTTTGTTTTTTCATAACAATAAAAGAGAAAAAGGAGGAGTCAATTTATGGCTCGATTCAGAGGTTCAAACTGGAAAAAATCTCGTCGCTTAGGTATTTCTTTAAGTGGCACAGGTAAAGAATTAGAAAAACGTCCTTACGCACCAGGACAACATGGTCCTAACCAACGTAAAAAAATGTCAGAGTATGGTTTACAATTACGTGAGAAACAAAAATTACGTTATTTATATGGCATGACTGAAAGACAATTCCGTAACACATTCGAAATCGCTGGTAACCAACATGGTGTACACGGTGAAAACTTCATGCAATTACTTGCTGCACGTTTAGATGCAGTTGTATATTCATTAGGTTTAGCTCGTACACGTCGTCAAGCACGTCAAATCGTTAACCACGGTCATATCGAAGTTGATGGTAAACGTGTTGACATTCCGTCATACACACTTAAACCTGGTCAAGAAGTTTCAGTACGTGAAAAATCTGCTAAATTGGATATCATTGCTGAATCTGTTGAAATCAACAACTTTGTACCTGATTACTTAGAATTTGATGCAGACAACTTAAAAGGTAAATTCATTCGCATTCCTGAACGTAGTGAATTACCAGCTGAAATCAATGAACAACTTATCGTTGAGTACTACTCAAGATAATAAGTTTCATACTCAAACACCGACAATTTTTTGTCGGTGTTTTTTTATTTCTCCATTCTAATTTATATGCAATGAACCATTATGCTATCATTTCAGAGCAAATGCATAATAAATTTTGCTATATTAAAGCTCTTCTTCATGTTTGCCATTGCACTCACTAAATGTTAAAGAAAGATATAACATCCCCTCTGTACGCCCTTTCAATTTTACTTTTTACTTCACTTTGTTTATATTTAGTAAAAAGGAGTGTTATCATTGAAAATCAGAGCTTTAGAAGAAACAGATTTAGACTTTGTACATCATTTAAATAATGAATATTCCATTATGTCTTATTGGTTTGAAGAACCCTATCAGTCTCTAAGTGAATTACAATCACTCTACAAAAAACATCTATTAGATGAATCTGAAAGAAGATTTATTATTGAAAATGATTCTGAACGTATCGGAGTCGTTGAATTAGTAGAAATTGATTTTATACATAGCAATTGCGAAATACAAATTATCGTGGATGAAGGATATGGTGGTAAAGGATATGCCTCTCAAGCATTTAAAATGGCTATAGACTATGCCTTTTTAGTGTTAAACCTTCATAAAATATATTTATTTGTAGACGTTACGAACGAAAAAGCTGTACATATTTACCAAAAACAAAACTTTAAAATTGAAGGTACCTTACAAGAACATTTCTATACACGAGGAAAATATAATGATTGCCATGTAATGGGACTTTTAAGAGATGATTGGATTAACCAACAAAAATAAACGTATAACTGTAAATGAAACTTACTTTTGTAATGTAAATAGAATCTACATTTAAACAACAAAATTATAGAAAATATTCGCTAAATAACATGCATAAGTCCCACTTCTCAATTTATTGAGTTAGTGGGACTTATGCATGAGCTTTTGCTTAACTAATCCTGAAATCTAAATTATCTTCCCTTGTCAGATTGCATGTTAAAAAAAGTTACTTCTATGTCTATACCATGTCAATTTTGATAATGTATTCCAATTTAAATCTACGCATTAACAGAACGGATAAAGTGATACCTCAAACTTTTATTTAAAACTAATCATTGATTTAACAAAATAAACGATGTGGTTTGTCAGAAATAAGACCATCTACACCAATACGTATCAGTTTTATTGCCTGCCTTTTTTCATTAACAGTATAAGGCATTACTTTCAATCCATAGTCATGTGCCTTCTTCATAAACGCTTCCGTAACTAATGAATAGTGTGGATTAACATAGTCAGCATATTCAGCTATTTTTTTAAAAGATGGCATTTTATACCAATATCGTTTTTTGCTAAGTAAAACACCTAATCGATAACCATAATGTTTCAGATATAGTTGTTTTATAAAATTTTGATCAAATGATTGAATGATCACTTGATTTTTACCTAGCTCATATTGCTTTAATTTATCTATTAAATCATTTTCAATGCCAGGATAGTTTTTAGGTTGCTTCATTTCTATTAATAATAACTGAGGCGATGATTTGATTAATGTTAATACTTCATCTAATGTCGGCAATGTTTGTTTTCTATATCTTGGATTACTATTTATACCATAATCAAATCTTCTTAATTCATTAAGTGTTTGTTCTTTAACTTTTCCACTACCATCGGATGTTCTGTCAATAGAATCATCATGTAACACAACTAACTGACCATCCCGCGTTTTATGTAAATCTATCTCTAATATATCTGCATTGCTTTGAAGGGCAGCTTGAATTGCAATGATAGTATTTTCTGGATAATCCATTGCCAAGCCACGATGCGCAACTAACATTATGTGATGATCTTCGAATTCAAATGACATAAAAAGTGCCCTCCCCTTTCAATATAAAGTAGAATCATCTAAACTTAAGTTATCATAAAAACATTGGAGGTCAAAGCAATGGTCCAACATCAATTTAAAGTAACTACAAAATGGGCAGATGGACGTGAATCAGTCGGTAAACTATCTGGTGATATTTTAGATGAACAAATATCTATCCCAGCAGGTTTAGGCGGAAATGGAACTGGTACGAATCCTGATGAGTTACTAGTTTCTGCAGCATCATCTTGTTATATCATTTCCCTTGCAGCTGTATTAGAACGCTCAGGTTTTACGCAGATAGATATCCAACAATCAACAATTGGATTAGCTATATTTGAAAATGCCAAATTTAAAATGGACACGATTACACATTATCCAGAAATAAAAGTGGATACAACACAGAAAGAACAATTAAAAAAGAAACTACCAAAGTTACTAAAGATTGCAGACAATAATTGCATGATTTCAAATTCTATAAGAGGCAATGTCGACGTCAAAATAGAACCAATATTAAAATAATTTTGCAATCATTTTATGTATGACGGAATATGATTATAATAACAATGTATGCCCTTACATATTATTTGAAATTTGAATATATTTAATAATTTTAAATTTTTACACTTTTATATTTTCTGAAAATTTGCTAAAATTGACAATCATAAGCATTGGGGGAATTACACATGAAATATTATCATCCTTTGTTACTTACACCAGGACCTACACCTGTACCAGAACATATATTACACGCTACACAATTACCAATGGTCGGACATCGATCAAGTGATTTTGAATCAATCGCAGAACAAGCTTTTAAATCACTTAAACCTATCTTTGGCTCTAAAAATGAGGTTATGATACTTACTTCAAGTGGTACAAGCGTACTTGAAGCGAGTATGTTGAATATAGCAAACCCAGATGATGACATTGTTATTATTGTTTCTGGTGCATTTGGCAATAGATTTAAACAAATTGCAGAGACTTATTACGATAATGTACATATATTTGAAGTTGAATGGGGTCAAGCAGTTAATGTTCCTGATTTTATCGACTTTTTAAAATCTTTAAACACTGATATCACAGCAGTCTTCAGCCAATATTGTGAGACTTCTACAGCTGTATTACATCCTGTACATGAACTAGGTAAAGCATTAAGCGACTTTGATTCATCGATTTATTTTGTGGTTGATGGTGTCAGTTGTATTGGAGCCGTTGATGTAGATTTAGATCGAGATTATATCGATGTCCTTGTTTCAGGTAGTCAAAAGGCAATTATGCTTCCACCTGGTCTTGGATTTGTAGCTTATAATAATCGTGCAAAAGAACGATTTAACGAAGTAATAACGCCTAGATTTTATTTAGATTTAAATAAATATTTAAAATCATTGTCTGAACATTCAACACCTTTCACACCTAATGTTTCTTTATTTAGAGGTGTAAACGCATACGCCGAACTAGTTAATTCAGAAGGATTAGATCAAGTGATAGATAGACACTATGCAATAAGAGATGGACTAAGACAAGCTTTGAAAGCATTAGATTTAGAGTTATTGGTCCAAGATGCTTATGCATCTCCTACTGTCACTGCGTTTATTCCAAAATCTAAAGATGAACTGAACTATATTAAAAATGAATTAAAAAATAGATTTGCCATTACGATTGCTGGTGGCCAGGGTCATTTAAAAGGTCAAATATTACGTATTGGCCATATGGGTCAAATATCGCCTTTTGATATTTTACAAGTTGTATCAGCGTTAGAAATACTATTGTCAGAATTTAGAAATGAATCTTATGTTGGTAAAGCTATCACACAATATATGGAGGTCGTAAAAGCATATGTATAAAATTTTAGTTTCAGATCCAATTTCACCAGATGGTTTAAAAAATTTAACAGATCATAGCGATTTTAATGTCGACATTCAAACTGATTTGAATGAAACAGAATTAGCTGAAATCATTCCTAACTATGAGGGTCTAATTGTACGAAGCCAAACCCAAGTCACTTCTAATATCATTGCTGCTGCACCAAACTTAAAAGTCATCGCACGTGCA
This sequence comes from Staphylococcus sp. GDB9P120P, assembly GCF_017893435.1. Taxonomy (NCBI): domain Bacteria; kingdom Bacillati; phylum Bacillota; class Bacilli; order Caryophanales; family Staphylococcaceae; genus Staphylococcus; species Staphylococcus sp. GDB9P120P. The sequence continues at coordinate 117,614 of NZ_JAESNB010000008.1, read as the reverse complement.
GGCGTTGGTGTGGATAATATTGATGTAGAAGCTGCTACTAAACATGGTGTTATCGTTATTAATGCACCTGATGGGAATACAATTTCAGCTACTGAACATTCGATGGCAATGATTTTATCCATGGCACGTAACGTCCCTCAAGCCCACCAATCATTGAAAAACGGAAAATGGGATCGTAAAGCTTATAGAGGAACTGAACTTTATAACAAAACATTAGGTGTCATTGGTGCTGGGAGAATTGGAATTGGTGTAGCAAAACGTGCACAAAGCTTTGGTATGAACATACTTGCTTTTGATCCTTATCTGTCAGAAGACAAAGCTAAAGAACTTAATGTGACACGTGCTACAGTTGATGAAATTGCTGAACAAGCAGATTTTGTAACAGTGCATACCCCACTAACACCAAAAACAAGAGGTATTGTAGATAAAGCATTTTTTGAAAAAGCAAAACCGACCCTTCAAATTATCAATGTTGCGCGCGGAGGTATCATTGATGAAGATGCGCTTGTCGAAGCATTAGATACCAATCAAATTCAGGGCGCTGCAATTGATGTATTTGAAAGCGAACCTGCAACTGAATCACCACTTGTTGCGCATGATAAAATAATTGTCACACCACACTTAGGTGCATCTACTGTTGAAGCACAAGAAAAAGTTGCAGTCTCCGTTGCCAATGAAATCATAGACATATTTGAACACGGTAATGTCGTTAATGCGATTAACGCACCAAAAATGTCCTTCAATGAAATTAATGATGAATTAAAGCCATATATTGAATTAAGTAAATTAACTGGTGAAGTAGGTATTCAATTATTGGAAAAAGCCCCACGTGAGTTACAAATTAAATATAAAGGGGATATCGCACTGGATGATACAAGTTTACTTACTAGAACCCTTGTATCAGGTGTATTACGCCAAGATTTAGCGGAACGTGTCAATTTAATAAATGCCTTAGTGTTACTAAATGAGCAAGGTGTATCATATAATATAGAAAAAGATACTAAACATCGTGGATTTAGTAATTATATTGAATTAACTTTAATTAATAAAGACACACAAATTAAAATTGGTGCCACTGTACTAAATGGCTATGGCCCAAGAATCGTGCGTATTAATGAATACCCTGTTGATTTCAAACCCGAAAAACATCAACTGGTTATCAATCATAACGATAGACCAGGTATCGTAGGTCGTACAGGTCAAATATTAGGTGAATACAATATCAATATCGCTTCTATGCATTTAGGACGCACAAACCAAGGTGGTAATGCGTTGATGATTTTATCAATTGATCATCCTGTTACACAAGATGTAATCGATGCTTTATATGAAATTGAAGGATTTAATTTAATAAGAAGTGTAGAATTAGATGTTGCAGTAAGTGAAAATTATAATATTTAACAATAATAAGCTGAAAGGACAACAAAATGATTGTCCTTTCAGTTTTTTTAATCAAAGTACTTATATTTCAAACTATTATTAACCGCCCTATTCATGTTAATACTATTTCAGAGTCTAGGACATAAATGCACATGCTCAAAATAAGAGGACCAATCCTTAATATGGATTGGTCCTCTTTATATTAAAAATATTACGGTTTTGATCGTGCATGCTTGCCTGGGGATATGGCTCGAGCCTGTAGTCTCTCACTCACTCATACTATTCACCCGGTGTCAGCACATTACAAAATCGCTACAATTTATATTTTGTTATTCAAAAAAATAAGGCCTTTCGTATAATTTAATAAATCCCACTAAACTAAATTAACGAAGTGCCTTATGTATAAAGATTACAACATGACTCAACACTCTACCAATGGAAACTTCAGTTCTTATTCCCTCAAATGATATGTCACGACATGTGAATGAAATCGTTGAAACAATCTCTGAAATTGTAATCGATACATTCAAACATCATCGTGGTGCTACTCATATCATCCAAAATGTTTATATATGCGCTTTAGTACAAGTAAAACCTGTAACTCATTAATCGTAATCATCTTTATCAAGATGTGCTTATATACATTAATATTTCTTATATTCCTCAATCGTCAACGTTTGTATTATAATAAAATATCTCGAATTTCACCTACATGATTAACGATATATTCTGCATCATAACTTTCTAATTCCTCACGTGCATTTTGGCCTTTCAAACCTGTTAAAGGACCGATAAAAGTTGCGCCTATCTTTTTCGCACTTAATAAATCAGCTAATGAATCACCAACAATAAATACTTCATCTGGATTTACACGATTTTCTTGATTTGTTGCATATTTTTTATAATGTTCCATAATATTACCATCAAGCGTTGCTAAATAGCTAAACGGGTTTGGTTTCCCTAGCGGCTTTAATTCAGGAAAATGCTCTTCTGCATTCAATACGTCACTAGCTGTTACAATATGTAAATCATCAAACAAAGATTTAATGCCTAATGTCTCAAATGGAACAATTGTCTCAGTTCGTGGTCGACCTGTTGCAATAGCTATTTGGTAACCAGCCTCTTTCAAATCTTCTAACAATTGCTTGATTTCACTAACAGGTCTAAGCACTACCTCTTGATATATATAGCCCTTTTTAAAGTCAGTGCGTTGTTGTTTCTGTTCTACTTCATTATATAATTGGTAACCTAAATACCATTCCTGATAAATTTCTTGTGCTAGCGTCCAGAATGGACTTTTCAACTCAAATAATTCAGCATCTTCTGTATTTAACTGTACTTTTGCATGTTCAATTAATGCTTGGTATATATTTTCTTTACCAGAACTTAAACCATCTAAAAATGAAAGTGGTAATTCAAAATTAAGCTCAATATTTGAAATATGATCACCGAGAAATTGTAGCGTTTGTTCACTAAAGCTTTCAGTATTCAATGCAATAGATAATTCCTCTTGAGAAAGTGATTTGCATAAATCAATGTAATGTAATGCAATAACGATAAATAACATATCCCAGTTTGAATTCAAACCTAAAGATTTTAACTTTGTTAAAATTTCATCATGGTAGAAGACAATATCTCTTATTTCAGAAATTTGCTCATCATCCAGTTCATGAAAATCTATAGACGGGTCAATACCAATATAATCTTTACTCATTAACATTTCATAAACAGTTAATGCAGATACATCAAAGCACCTTTCTTCACTTAAAAACACACCATCAACATCAAATAATACCGACTTCATCTTAGTTCCTCTCCTTTAATCAGAAAATTCTGATACTAGTATATCGTACTATTTACATGTGAAAAGAGCAATGTATTTCCAAAAGATATATATAGAAAAATATTATTAATTTCATAGAATTAATTTGAAAATAAAATCACGCTTGAAAATGAAACGATAACATGTACTTATCGATTATTTCCAAACGTGATTTTATGAATTGCTGTATCTTTATAATAAATCTTTCAAAGGATGCTATCTAATTATGATCTTCTAATTGTGCTTCCATTTCGTCTGCTACTTGTTGTACTTGCGTACCAATGATAACTTGGGTGTTGTGCTTACCACTTGTTGTAACACCTACTGCACCAGCACCTTTAATCTTAGTTTCATCAATAATGCTATTATCATTGAGTTCCATACGTAAACGTGTAGCACAGTTTGTTAAAGAAGTAATGTTTTCTTTGCCACCAAGACCTTCTAAAATTTGACTAGCCGTTTTTGAATACTTATTTGTCTGTAACTCCCCTTCAGACTCAGCTGAATCTGCAGTGTCACCTGTTGTAGCTTCTTCAGATGTCGGATCAGGTAGTAAGTTATCACCACGACCAGGTGTATTAAGTTTCAACCATTTTATTGCTAATCTAAATACAACATAATAAATCACAAAGAACACTACACCTTGAACCATTAACATCAGTGGATGATTTGCTACTGGATTAATCAGAGATAGTAAAAAGTCAATTAATCCTGCACTAAATGAGAACCCTGCTGTCCAGTGGAATAGCGCTGCAATAAACAGAGATAAACCAGTTAATAGTGCATGAATGACAAATAGTATTGGTGCTACAAACATAAATGAAAATTCGATTGGCTCAGTCACGCCAACGAAAAATGCTGAAATAGCTCCACCAAACATTAAACCATAAACTCTTTTTTTCTGTTTTGTCTCAGCAGTATGATACATCGCTAATGCTGCTGCTGGAATTCCAAACATCATTACTGGGAAGAAACCAGCCATATAGCGTCCTGTAATACCTTTAACGGCACCATCACCTGTTTGGAATTTAGCGATATCATTAATACCTACTAAATCAAGCCAGAACACTGTATTCAATGCATGGTGCAACCCGGTAGGTATTAACAAACGGTTGAAAAAGCCATATAAAAATGCGCCGCCAGGTCCTAAATCCAATATCCATGTTCCAAATGTAACAATTGCTGAATACACAACCGGCCAAACAAATAACATAATAACTGCTATAAATATACTAAAGAATGCAGTTAAAATAGGTACCAAACGTTTACCACTAAAGAACGATAACGCTGTTGGCAACTCTGTTTTACTAAATCTGTTATACGTATATGCAGCAACTAAACCAATAATCAAACCGATTAAGACGTTTTGATTATTCATTTGTTCGAACGCTTCATTTACTCCTGTTTCTTTTACACCCAATAATGGTGCTAATTTTTCAGGACTAAGCACGACGGTTGTTAAGAAGAAACCAACAGCTGCAGCAAGCGCCACTGCACCGTCATTTTTTTTCGCCATACCTAAAGCGACCCCAATTGCAAATAATATTCCTAGTTGTTCTAGAATCGTTGAGCCTGCTGTAGAAAAGAACGCAGCTATAGTTGGCAATATACCGAGTGCTGTTAATGCATTACCAATACCAACGATAATTGCTGCTGCTGGTAACACTGCAACTGGCAACATGAGCGATCTTCCCAAACGTTGAAAGAAACTATACATAATCATTCCCCATTTCCCAATAAATTACCTAAAAAATCACCACATGTACAAAATGTCCACGTGGTGAATGAAAGCGTTTTACTTGTTGTCATTGTACAATTCCATAATAACACAAGTTCTATAAATTTCGTATATAAAATAAGATTCAAAATGAGTAAAATTAACTATTTATGTGCTGCATACGTATTTAATTCATTTTGTAATTGAATTGTTCTTTTTTCCAATTCTTTTGTTAAATATTCTAATTTTTCATTTCGTTTCATATCTTTAGGCAAGTTTTTTGTTTCGATGGGTTCACCAAATTTAATAATTGCTTTACCCGTGATTAAACCTTTGATTTTTTTGGGTCCAATATATGCCGCTGGTAAAATTGGTGCTTGAGCCATCATAGCGATTGTAACTGCGCCACGTTTCATCGGTGAGCCTTCATCATATTTCATACGATGTCCAGTTGGAAAAATACCGACTGTTTTATTTTCTTTTAATAATTTAATTGGCTTTTTCAACGTGCTTGGTCCAGGGTTTTCTCTGTCAACTGGAAAAGCATTAAGTGAACTTAAAAATCCACCGAACCATTTGCTATTAAACAACTCTTTTTTGGCCATATAATGAATTTGGTTTGGATAAATAGCCATACCTAGCATAATGACTTCATTGTAACTTTCGTGGGTACAAGTGACGACGTATCTATGTAATTGAGGGATGTTTTCTTTTCCTTGTACTTCTAATGATTTACATATTTTACGTAAAATAAAATTTAATATACCGCTAACAATTCTATACATTTTTCCACCTACTTTTTTTACCTTATATTACCCTATTGATTCTATCATTTAGTGCATTAATGAACAAGATAATTTATATTTCAGTCTAAAGTTGTATAGTGATATACTAGAAAAAGTTGGACAAACCTTTCATAATAGGTTTTATAGAATAAATCGGAGGTATAATATGTCAGAATTTAACAACGATCAAAATATAAATAATAAACAACCTGACGCGCAAACATCAAATAACACTCAGACGACATTTAGTAAACGAACAAAACCAAAATTCCCTTGGTTTAAAACTGTTCTTGTTGCACTAATAGCTGGTATCATAGGTGCACTCATCGTCTTAGGTATTGGCAAATTGATGGAGAATACTGTTTTAAATGATAATGGTTCAACCGTCAAAGAAGCGAATAATAATAGTAATGCTGGTAATTCATTAGATGGCAAAAATGATAAATATGATTCTGTCAATCAAATGATTACAGATGTATCACCTGCAATTGTCGGTGTCATCAATATGCAAAAAGCCCAAAATTTAGATGATTTGCTTAAAGGGAAATCTGCTAAATCTGAAGAAGCTGGCGTGGGTTCTGGTGTGATTTATCAAAAGAATAATGGATCAGCATATATTGTTACGAATAATCACGTAATTGATGGCGCAAGCGAAATTAAAGTACAATTACATAATTCTAAACAAGTAGATGCCAAATTAATAGGTAAAGATGCACTTACTGATATTGCTGTATTAAAAATTGATGATACCAAAGGTACAAAAGCGATAGATTTTGCCAACTCCTCTAAAGTTAAAACAGGTGACAGTGTATTTGCAATGGGCAACCCACTTGGTTTAGAATTCGCAAATTCTGTAACATCAGGTATCATTTCAGCAAGTGAACGTACAATTGATACACAAACATCAGCAGGTGCGAACAAAGTAAATGTACTACAAACAGATGCAGCCATTAACCCTGGTAACTCTGGTGGTGCGTTAGTAGATTTAAATGGGAATTTAGTAGGTATAAATTCTATGAAAATAGCGAATGAACAAGTTGAAGGTATTGGTTTCGCAATACCTAGTAACGAAGTGAAAGTTACAATTAAAGAACTCGTTAAAAACGGAAAAATCGATCGCCCTTCTATCGGTATTGGTTTACTAAATTTAAGTGAAATACCAGATGAGTATAAAAAACAATTAAATACGGATAGAAAACAAGGTATATATGTAGCAAAAGTATATGCTGATAGTGGATTAAAAGAAGGCGATATTATTACAAAAATTGATGATGAAAAAGTCACAGAAGATACAGAACTACGCTCTTATTTATATGAACATAAAAAACCAGGAGATAATGTTAAATTAACAATTGAAAGAAAAGGTAAAACACAAAGTGTAGATGTAAAATTAACAGAACAAAAGTCTAATACCACAGACTCATCTAAAGAGGAAGCCGTCCCTTTTAATTAATAAAATATGGTAATATGTTAAGAAAACAGGATACAAAACTTAATCTTTAAAAAAAGGAGTCTGGGACATCAATCATGTCCCAGACTCCTTTATATTGTCAGTAGATGTTAAAGTCCCACTACTCAATAAATTGAGTAGTGGGACTTATGCATGAACTTTAGTTCTACTTTTTTCAAATGTAGTCATCGCTACTAGTGGTGGGACGACAAAATGATTTTAATAAAATTAAATTTCAGTTCCGCTCACCTTTTATATTTCAAATCTTATTTATAATTGATCATAAAGTATTTTTTCTTACCTCTACGTACAATTGTAAATGCATTATCGATTTTATCTTCGTCTGACAATTCATAATTTACATCTTGTTGTCTTTCACCATTTATATAAATTGCACCATTATTTATATCTTCACGTGCTTGTCTCTTAGATGAAGATATGCCAGTTTCAACGATGGCTTCAACAATGTTCGAAGTCGTGTGGTTTAAGTCAACTTGCGGTACATCTTTAAATCCTTCTTTTAATTCTTTAGCTGAAAGTGATTTCAAATCACCTGAAAATAAAGCTTGTGAAATTCTAATTGCATCATCTAATGCATCTTGGCCATGAATAAATCTAGTAACATTTTCAGCTAATGCTTTTTGTGCTTCTCGTAAATGTGGTGCTTCTTGCAATGATTTTTCTAAATCATTTATTTCTGATTTACTTAAAAATGTGAAGTATTTTAAAAATTTAATAACATCTTCATCAGTTGAATTAATCCAAAATTGGTAGAATTCATAAGGGCTTGTTTTGTCAGCATCTAACCATACTGCTCCACCTTCTGTTTTACCAAATTTTTTACCATCAGATTTAACTACTAACGGAATCGTCAGACCAAAAGCTTCATTTTCCCCATACATACGACGCATGAGTTCAATACCACTAGTGATATTGCCCCATTGGTCTGAACCGCCCACTTGAATTTTACAATTGTATGATTGATTAAGGTGTCCAAAATCAATTGCTTGTAAAATTGTGTAAGTAAATTCAGTAAACGAAATGCCATGTTCTAAACGCGTTTGAATAGAATCTTTGCCTAACATGTAATTTACACCGACATGTTTACCATAATCTCGTAAAAATTCAATTAATGATATTTGTCCAAGCCAATCTTTATTATTAACTAGTTTTGCACCTTTATTTGTGTCAAACTCAAAAATTTTATGCATTTGTTTACTAATACCTTGAACATTGATTTCAACTTGTTCTTCAGTTTGTAACTTTCTTTCTTCTGATTTACCAGATGGGTCGCCTATCATTCCAGTACCGCCACCAATTAACACAAGCGGTCGATGACCATGCTCTTGAAAGCGACGTAAAGTTAAGAATGGTAATAAATGACCAATGTGTAAACTATCTGCTGTTGGATCGGCACCACAGTATAACGTAACTTGTTCTTTATTTAATAAATTTTCAATACCTGTTTCATCCGTTTGTTGATAAATTAAGCCTCTCCATTTTAATTCTTCAATTAATGCATTTGTCATGATATCAACCTCCTAATTAAATATTGATAAAGTTTTGAATAGGCTTTATTTGCATCGCTTCCATCATTCAAGAAAAATAATATTAGAAAATGCAAAAAAGCGCCCTTACATATTTATGTAAGGGCGCAAGTGCACGGTACCACCATACTTTAAGTCAAACAACTTTATTAATGATACGTTCATTAACTAAAACGTTTGGATAATTGCGTTATAAAGGTGTATTCATATAAAGATCAACGTTAGTTCACAGCAACCACTAACTCTCTGAAGATGATACAATATAATACTTCTCCTCTATCCAAAAACGATATCGAATTGATATTTATTATATTTAATTCTATTTTAAAAGTCAACAGTCTATCTTATGTTATAATACTGTTTAGCTAAGGAGGACCACAATGGAAAAACAAACGTTTGATACAGACATTCGTAAAAATAAACAACATACCAGACTGGAACAGTTTGAATTTATTTATAAAAAAATCAAACACTTTTTCGTAGGTTTGTTTTTCATATTTGGCTGTACTTTGCTTATTTTACTAGCAATATCTGTGCTTTATTTTCAAAATTTAACAGAAGAAGCAACGCATATGTCAGATAATGAATTAAAACATAAATTATTAAATGTGTCTGGTAATGAAGATATTGATTATAAAAGTGACAATATTTTATCAGAATATAACAATTCTATTAATACACTTATTGTTGGTCCAAAACATGTTGATAGCAATGTGATTAAAGCATTAACAGCTTCAGAAGACAGCTTGTTCTTTCGTCATAATGGTATATTACCTAAAGCAGTTTTAAGAGCAATTGGACAGGATATATTTAATTCAATCGATGCTACTGGAGGTAGTACAATTACGCAACAACTTGTTAAAAACCAAGTTTTAACCAATAAAAAAACATATAACCGAAAAGCAAATGAACTGGTACTCTCAATGCGCGCAGAAAAAATACTGACTAAAGACGAAATTTTATATACATACTTAAATATTGTTCCCTTTGGTCGTGATTATAATGGCACAAATATTTCTGGCATTGGTTCAGCTGCTTATAGTATTTTTGGCAAACCTGCTGATGATTTGAATATTGCTGAATCTGCTTATTTAGTTGGATTATTACAAAGCCCATACTATTACACACCCTATAATGAAGATGGCTCACTTAAATCTAGCGATCAAATTCAGGTCAGTTTAAATAGACAACATTATGTGTTAAAACGTATGTTAGTAGAAGATGAAATTACCCTTTATGATTATAGACGTGCAGAAAATTATGATATTAAAGCTCATTTAATGACTAAATAAAATTAATCATATTCATGTTTTTAATTTCTATTAAGTTAGCAAGTCTATGCATAGAAAAACACTTTCGTATTATTCATTTTAAATGAACTCAACGAAAGTGTTTTTATTTTAGTCTCACTAATTAAGATTGGTTCTTATATGATTCGATAGAAATTGACGTTTGTATTAAAAAAAGAGGTTATATCAAAGACTCTTTTTTGTACAATTATTTAGAATAAACCTACTGCATGTCCATCATCTGTTACATCCATTTTTAATGCAGCGGGTTGTTTAGGTAATCCAGGCATTGTCATTATTGCACCAGTCAGTGCTACAATAAATCCAGCACCTGTTTTAGCTTCTAATTCACGGATTGTAATTTCAAAATCTTCAGGTGCACCTAACAATGTAGCATCATCTGAAAATGAATATTGCGTTTTGGCCATACATACAGGGTAATGGTCCCAACCATTTTCCTTAAATTGTTTTAATTGTTTTTGAGCTTTACTACTAAATGTTACTTTGCTACCGCCGTAAATTTCTTTTACGATTGTTTCAATTTTATCTTCTAATGGTTGCTCTAGTTCATATAAATGTTTGAAATCTTGTGGTTGTTCGATTACTTCTAACACTTCGTTAGCTAAATCGATACCGCCTTTACCACCTTTTTCCCAAACTTCTGTTAAAGCTAGTCGAACACCATTTTCTTTTGCCCATTCTTGAACAAATTTAGTTTCTGCTTCTGTATCATGTATAAATGCATTTAATGCAATCACTGGTTCTAATCCATATTTTTTCACATTATTTACATGGCGTTCTAAGTTTACAATTCCTGCTTTTAATGCTTCAACGTTTTCTTCTTTAAGGTTGTCTTTTGCAACGCCACCATGCATTTTAATCGCCCGAATTGTAGCCACTACTACAACTGCTGATGGTTCAAATCCTGCTTCACGCGCTTTGATATCAATAAATTTCTCAGCACCTAAATCTGAGCCAAATCCTGCTTCTGTTACGACAATATCAGCTAATTCTCTAGCAGTTTGTGTAGCAAGAATCGAGTTACAACCATGTGCAATATTTGCAAATGGACCACCATGTACTAATGCAGGCGTTCCTTCTATCGTTTGTACTAAATTCGGTTTGATTGCGTCTTTAAGTATCATCGCTAAAGCACCTTCAACTTTTAAATCCGCAACAGTGACTGGTTTACGATCTCTTGTATAACCTACTGTAATTTTGCTGATTTTAGATTTCAAATCTTGAATGTCGTTAGCTAAACATAAAATCGCCATAATTTCTGAAGCCACTGTAATATTGAAGCCATCTTCGCGAGGTACACCTTGTGTTGGTCCGCCTAATCCTACAATCACATTTCTTAGGGCACGATCATTCATGTCTAAAACGCGTTTCCACTCAATTCTTCTTTGATCTATACCTAAGTCATTTCCTTGATGAATGTGATTATCAATAAATGCTGATAAAGCATTGTTCGCTGTAGTAATCGCATGGAAGTCACCATTAAAATGCAAGTTAATATCTTCCATTGGTAATACTTGAGCATAACCACCACCTGTCGCCCCGCCTTTAATACCAAATGTTGGTCCTAAAGCAGGTTCACGTAAAGCAACCATGACATTTTGCTTCAATTGGTTAAATGCATCTGACAATCCCACTGTAACTGTTGATTTCCCTTCACCAGCTGGTGTTGGGCTCATAGCTGTTACCAACACTACTTTCCCTTTGTTCTCTTTTTGTTTAACTTGGTTGATATCTATCTTAGCCTTATAGTGTCCATATGGTTCTAAAGCATCTGCAGGAATACCCACTTTTTCAGCAATATCTCCAATTGGTTGTAATGTTGATTGATTAGCAATATCTAAGTCTGATAAATGTGCCAAATTAATTCGCCCCTTCTTATATAAATTTTAATCACTTTTAAAAATCAAATTTCAATCAGTGAGTCAAAATTCCTTACACATTCATAATAACTAAATAATGTTGTGTTGTCGATTAATAGAGATAGCGCTTTCAAAATAATAAGCGTCTTTTGTAAAGATATGATATACATTTCCACTTACATTGTCTTATTACACTAAAAAACTCCTTTATTTCAAAATTTTAAGCTGCGTTAAAACTTATCAATAAAGGAGTGTTTTTAGCTATTTTTGCTTACTGAATAATCGTAAAACACTTTGTATTTAATTAATCTTCCATCGTACTTAAGTCACCTTCTGGCAAATCAAGTTCCCATGCTTTTAATACGCGACGCATAATTTTACCTGAACGTGTTTTAGGTAATTTTTCTTTGAATTCTATTTCACGTGGTGCAGCATGTGCAGCTAATCCTTCTTTAACAAATTTACGAATTTCTTCTTTCAACTCTTCACTTTCTTTGAATTCAGGACGTAGGGCAACAAATGCTTTGATAATTTCACCACGTACAGGATCAGGTTTACCAATGACTCCTGCTTCTGCAACTGCCTCATGTTCCACTAATTTTGATTCTACTTCAAATGGACCTACACGTTCTCCTGCTGTCATGATTACATCATCAACACGACCTTGGAACCAGAAATATCCGTCTTCATCTTTATAAGCGGAATCTCCAGAAACATACCAGTCGCCGATAAAATACGATTCATATTTTTCAGGATTATTCCAAATAGAAATCATCATGGATGGCCAACCTTTTTTAATTGCTAAATTACCCATGCGATTAGGGGGTAATTCATTACCTTGGTCATCTACGATTGATGCCTCAATGCCTGGTAAAGGTTTACCCATTGAGCCTAATTTCACGTCCATCGAAGGATAATTTACAATCATATGACCACCTGTTTCAGTCATCCACCAAGTGTCTAATACACGTAATCCAAATACATCTTTTGCCCATTTAATGACTTCAGGGTTTAACGGTTCACCGACAGATAAAATGCTCTTCAATGATGACAAGTCATATTTTTCGACGATATCGTCACCAGCACTCATTAACATTCTTAATGCTGTTGGTGCTGTATACCAGATAGTCACTTTAAATTCTTCTATCATGCCATACCATGCTTCAGGAGAAAATCTACCTCCCGCAATACAATTCGTAATGCCATTTAACCAAGGACTAAATATACCGTACGATGTACCAGTGACCCATCCTGGATCTGCTGTACACCAATACACATCATCATCTTTAAAATCAAGTACATATTTACCTGAAATATAATGTACCAACATTGATTTTTGCGCATGTAGTACACCTTTAGGTTGACCAGTTGATCCTGATGTATAATGTAAAATCAAACCATCATCTAAATCTAACCATTCCGTATCAAATTGATCACTTGCTTGTTCAAACTCACTATTGAAATCTACATATGCGCGATCTACATCATTATCAACTACAATGATTGTTTCTAAATTTGGTAATTTATCTACAGGTATTCTTGGTAATAAGCTATTAGTAGTAACAATTACTTTCGCCTCACTATTTTCTAGTCTATCTCCAACAGCTTTTTCCATAAATGCTTCAAATAATGGGCCGACAATTGCGCCTATTTTCAAAATACCAAATAATGCAAAATAAAGTTCAGGTGTTCGTGGCATGAAAATAAATACACGATCACCTTTTTCAACATTTGCCTTATCCTTTAAAACATTTGCAGCTTTATTCGATTTTGATTTCATTTCACTGAAAGTATAACTTTCTTGTCGCTGATCATCTTTATAATGAAGTGCAACTTTTTCTCCTTTACCTTCATCCACATGACGATCGATACATTCATGCGCCATATTCACTTTACCAGTGTCATACCATGAAAATGCTTTTTCGACCTCTTTCCAATCAAAGTTGTTGTATTGTTTCTCATAGTTTTGAAGGTTAAAATTTCCTTCTTCCCCTTTATATACTTCTACTTTCATTCTAAATCCCCCTCTTAATGAAATCGAATGCTTAATGCATATTATAACTAACAAATTCGCAATTTTCAAAATAATCGGTGTAAACGGATACATTATCGTGTTAATTTTTTCTAAAATCCCTTATACTAAAAGTATTAAAGAATGAATATGATATTCATCTACAGTCGTTTGGAGTGAAAAAATGGAACATATAAAAACGTATCAATTTCAAACATTTCATTTGGACGAAGGTACATTTATTATAGAAGGTCCTGTTTCTAGAGAAAATCTTGAACTTATGACTTTTGATGATGGACTTTCTGCTTTTCGACAACCCGACGATCAATTTATAGCTATAAAAGAAATTAGTGAATTAGCAGAAGGTAGAATTTTTGTGATACGAGAACATAAACATATTATTGGTTATGTCACCTATCATTATCCTGATCCATTAGAACGTTGGTCGGATGGTAACCTTGAGTATTTAATAGAACTGGGTGCCATAGAAATTAGTTTACCATATCGACATTTACATTTAGGTAGTAAACTTATTCGCTTAAGTTTGACTGCTGATGAATATGAAGATTATATCGTATTAACCACTGAGTATTATTGGCATTGGGATTTAAAAAATGCAGGTTTGGATGTTTACGCATATAAAAAACTAATGCAAAAATTAATGGGTTATGGGGGCCTAGAGATTTTTGCTACAGATGATCCTGAAATCACTAGCCATCCAGCTAATTGTTTAATGGCAAGAATAGGTTCACGCATTTCCATTGATCAGTTACAAGCATTCGATGATTTAAGATACAAGAATCGCTTTTTCTTTTAAAGGGGAGTTAAATCAATATGAGCAATACCCAAAAAACTGGTTTTGTTTATTCAAACGAAATCTTACAATACCGTTTTAGTAATCAACATCCTTTCAATCAAATGAGATTGAAACTGACAACTGAATTATTAAGTGATTTAGGTTATTTAAAACCTGAACACATTGTTAAACCACGGATTGCAACAGATGATGAATTAAATTTGATTCATAGCTATGATTATATACAATCGATTAGACGTGCATCACATGGCATTTTAAATGATAATGAAGCCAAGAAATATGGCTTAGATGGAAGCGATACTCTACAATTTAGAATGATGCATAAACACAGTGCACGCATTGTGGGTGGTGCCCTTAATTTAGCTGATAAAATTATGGACGGTACATTCACCAATGGTTGTCATTTAGGTGGTGGATTACATCATAGTTTGCCAGGTCGTGCTAATGGTTTCTGCATATACAATGATGTGGCAATTACCATTGCTTACCTCATCAAACATTATAATTTACGTGTAATGTGTATAGATACAGATGCACATCATGGTGATGGAACACAATGGAGTTTTTATACTAACAGTGATGCATTAATTTATTCTATACATGAAACTGGTAAATTTTTATTCCCTGGGTCAGGAAACTATACAGAACGTGGCAATGAACAAGGCTTCGGTTATACCGTCAATATACCACTTGAACCGTACACAGAAGATGAATCTTATCTCGAGGTCTTAAATGAAACATTAGAACCTGTTGTTGCTTCTTTCAAACCTGATATCATTTTGAGTGTGCATGGTGTAGATATTCATTATTTAGATCCACTCACACATTTAAGTTGTACACTAAACGCACTATATGAAATCCCCTATAAAATTAAAGCGTTAGCAGATAAATATACTGATGGAAAAGTGATTATGTTTGGTGGCGGTGGTTACAATATTTGGAAAGTTGTACCTCGTGCATGGACGCATGTTTTTTTAGCATTAATTGGTGAACAACCACAACAAGGTGAATTGCCTGAAAAATGGATCGCTAAGTGGACACCTTATGCTACTTGTGAATTACCAATGACTTGGAAAGACCAAAAATTAGATTATCAATTGATACCCAGACGTAAAGAAATTACAGAGATCAATATGAAACACGCAACTCAAGTATTAAGCTGGTTTAAATAACGCTTATTTTTATAGTTTTACTACATAAAAAATACAAAGCGTGATAAAGCCCCACTACTCAGTTCATTGAGATTAGTGGGGCTTACGCATGAATTTCAGTTCAGATAAAATTTAAAAACAGTGCATTATTACTAAACTATGACCAAAAGCATGTATTTGGTCATAGCATCTGTGTTTTATTAAATTTATTTTGTTGTACCTCTATATTCAATTCTATGCGGTAAAATCACATTAGGTTCATCAATTTCTTCTTCGTTCATATATTTGGTTAATAATCTCATTCCCACTGCACCAATATCATACAATGGCTGAATCACACTTGATAATTGTGGTCTAACCATTTCTACTAATCGTGTATTATTAAAACTAACAATTTGTAAATCATCCGGAACAGTTACACCCTCATCTTGTGCTGCATGAACTAAACCAATTGCTTGTTCATCACTAATTGATAAAATAGCATCTGGTTTAGTAGATTTTAATGCACCAAATGCACGTAAACCATCTTTATATGTTTCATTACCATTGAAGATTAATTGTTCATCTAATGTTAATTGATTTTCTGATAAGACTTCTTTTAATCCTTCTAACACATCATCTTGTGCCTTCTTGGAATAATCTCCACCTACAAAAGCAAAACGCTTTGCCCCTTTTTCGATCAGGTGTGCAGTTATTTCTTTTGCAGCAGTTTGGAAATCAATATTAACAGATGAAATTCCTTCATCTTTACCATTCGTACCTGACACAACCACTGGTACAGATGATTTATTAATCAACTCTTTAATTTCTTCTGATATGGTACCACCTAAAAAGATAATGCCATCTACTTGTTTGCTTAATAAATTATTAAAAATTTCTTTCTCTTTGCTTGGATCATTATCAGAATTAGAGATGATTGAATGATACTTATACATCGTAGCAATGTCTTCTAAACCACGTGCGAGTTGTGAATAATACACATTTGAAATATCTGGGATAATTACTCCAACAGTCGTCGTACGTTTACTAGCTAATCCTCTTGCTACTGCGTTAGGACGATAACTCAATTTTTTTATTACTTCGTTCACTTTGTCTCGGGTTTCTGGTTTTACATTTTGGTTACCATTTACGACACGCGAAACAGTAGCCATAGATACTCTAGCTTCTCTAGCTACATCATAAATTGTTACAGTCATAAACTTCCTCCTTGAAAGCGATTTCTTTATCATTATACTCTGTTTTCATAATATTTTCAAAGTTTACCATATTTTTCGTAAATGTAAAATCATTTTGATTTGAATGTCATAATTATGTCAATTTCATAATAATTTATCAAATCTTATTTGAGTATATCTTTTATTTCATTAACAATAAATTTTAAAAGCACTATTTATTTTTCGTATAAATAGTTATTATAAAGCAATATAAAAACCTCTATATGCACCTAAATAGTTAGTGTGCAAAATAGAGGTTATAAAATCATAATATCATATACATTATTTTAATTGTTTGCTGTTATACATATCAGCTAATGGTTTTAATTCATTGTAGAATTTTTCAAATTCATTTAAATCCATTTGTTGACCACTATCACTTAATGCAACAGAAGGATCTGGGTGAACTTCTGCCATAATACCATCAGCACCAACAGCTAAACCTGCTTTTGCAGTAGGTAACATGATATCTTTACGTCCAGTACTATGTGTAACATCTACTAAAACTGGTAAATGTGTACCCTGTTTTAAAATTGGCACTGCGGAAATGTCTAATGTATTTCTAGTAGCTTTTTCATATGTACGTATACCACGTTCACATAAAATTATATTTTCATTACCTTGCGACGCAATATACTCAGCTGCAAAAATAAATTCTTCAATTGTAGCGGCCAATCCACGTTTTAATAATACTGGCTTATTAGAACGTCCTGCCTCTTTTAATAATTCGAAATTCTGCATATTACGTGCACCGATTTGAAAGACATCTAAATATTGATCAGCAATTTCAAAATCTGCTGGATTTACAATTTCACTTACAACATTCAAACCATATTTATCTTTTGTATTTTTAAGTATTTTAAGTCCTTCTTCACCTAATCCTTGGAAATCATAAGGTGATGTACGAGGTTTAAATGCACCACCTCTAATGAATTTCTCACCTTTAGCTTGTAAATTTGCAGCAACTGCATCTACTTGTTCTTGTGACTCAACTGAGCATGGACCAAAAACAAATGATTTATTACCATCACCAATAATGCCTCCATTATCAAATTGAACAATCGTATCTTCTGGTTTCAATTTTCTAGACACATATAAGTGTTTTTCATTCTCTGATTTTTGCAAGTCAGTAGAGGCTTTAAAAATTTCTTTAAATAGTTGTTTAATCACATTATCATTAAACGGACCTTCATTTTTATCTAAAAGTTGGTTAATCATTTCTTTTTCACGTTGAGGGTCATAAACCATTGTACCCTGTTTGCGTTTTTCTTCACCTATTTTTTGTGCGATTTTCCCTCTTTTAGATAAAAGGTCTAATATTTGTTCATTAATTCCAACAATTTCATCTCTGTATTCTTGTAATTTGTCTGTCATTTTATTCACCTCTATGAAAATTTTACAGCGATATTTTATTCTGCTTTAAAGCGATAAAATATTTGTTAAACGTAATTCTAACAATAACTACATATAAGTTCAAGTCTCAAACGTAAAAAATCACTTTTTAAAGTGAATACGTTTAATGATAACTGAATTTTCTGTTATTTGCTAGTCGTATTTTTACACTATTACTTAAAATATAATTTTATTTCAACGACTCGTTACATCGTATGCAAGTAGATTTAGTTTAGTGCTATTTATTAAATTATGCAAAATAGCTTATTTTTTGAATAACAAAATATAAATTGTACGATTTTGTAATGTGCTGACGCCCTGGGATTCATATGAATGAGAGACTACAGGCTCTAATCATATCCCCAGGCAAGCATGCAAAGTCAAAATCGTAAGATTTTAAATATAAAGAAGACCTATCCATCATGTGTATTCATATTAAGTTATATCTTTGGTTAATTAAAAATACGACTTTCTATTAGTTGTATAAGTTAAATAAGACGAAGCTTTTTTCTATTGTATTAAAGCACATCACTTATAGAGATTTTGCATCGTGCTGACGCCCGGGGAAATGATATGAGCGAGAGACTACAGGCTCTAGCCATATCCCCAGGCAAGCATGCACGATCAAAATCGTAAGATTTTAAATATAAAGAGGACCAATCCATATTATGGATTGGCCCTCTTATTTTGAGATGGGGATTTATGCCCGAAACTCTTTTTGATTATAGAATTTATACCAAAATTAGATAACAGCTTTTAGTCGTTAAATGTTCTTTTATCTATTTTACTTTTCGCTTTTTCAGACTTCTTGTTTTGTAATCTATTTTTTGAATATGTTGGCACTTCTTGGTCAGAATTAGCTGAAACAGTATTGTTATCACTAGAAGATTGCTTACTTATACCTTGTTCAGCATTATCATGAACAATCATACCATCTTTAAAAGACACACTTTTATGTGTTTGCTTAACACGTTGCTCTGCAGCTTGAGATGCATTATTATTTGAAGCTTGATCATGTTTATCTGCAGAATTTTCTACTTTATTATTATTTTCTACTGCATTATCTAATTTCTTTGTAACTAAATTAGGTACTTTTTGATTACCTTTAGCTGTTAGCGTTTCAGGTTTTAATAAATCAACGGTCTTTTCAGCTACTTTAGGATCTTTGGACATTGCATCACGTTTTTGACTCGCTGCTAATGCTAATCCTGCAGCAGTAATACTACCTGCAGCTGTTGCTGATTTTAAACTGTTTGTTGATTCAGCTTCAGTACTTTTAGTAACTAAATTAGGAACTGCCTTTTTAGAATTAGATTTTACATTTTCTTCAGCTACAAGTGCAGTTGTGTTTTTCTTAACTGTCGTGTCATTTTTTAAAGCTTTATTTTTCTCTTCAGCAGCATTCGCTAATTTTGTAGCCGATACTGTACCATTTTTTGATGATTCGTCAGAAGATGATGCAACTGTAGAATCAGATAAATGATGTGTTTCTGACTCTTGCTTAATTGCATTTTTTTGAGCATTTTTTTCACTTTCTGTTGGTTGTGCTTGTACATCAATATTGTTTAAACTATCATCTGATGCTTCACTCGATTGTTGTTCAGTTAATGTTTCTTGTGCTTGAGGTGACGTATTAGATAAGTTGTGTGAAGCCGTCTCTTGTTGAATTGCAACTTTTTGCGCATCTAATTCATTGTTTGTAATTGCTTTTTCTTTAATGTGCGCAACTTGACGTTCTGCTTCTGCTTTATCATTTTCAGCTTCTTTAACTACATTTGATTTGAATGCTTTATTATTTTTAGGAACGGATTTATCACTTTGACGTGATTTACTAATAGAAACTAACCCTACTGCCGAACCTATCACTGCACCCACTATAAATCCATAAACAAACACATTTCTAGCGCCAGATGTAAAATATTCTGGAACTTCATAGCTTTCTAAATTTCTTTCGAAATCATCTCGATTATAGTACTTCATATTTGAATGCCTCCTATAACAAATGCACTTAAATAAGTTTATACCTCATTTAAGTGCATTTGTTTTTTAAGTATATAAATGATTAATGGTCAACACGTGTAGTATAGCTATGATTTGCATCGTCTGCTACGCTACTTGTTTTATAATTTGCACTTTCTCTACGATTTCTTCTGTTTTGCCATTTGTCAGCAACTTCCATTGCAACGTTTGACCATTGTACAACTTGAGAAATTTTATCTTCATTTTGAGAAATATTGTGCGTGATTGAGTTAGTTACTCGATCAACAGAACCATTTAATGTTTGAACTGAATCACCGATACCTTTCACAGCATCAACGACAGAGTTTAAACGTTCTGATTTATCTTGAATATCTTCAGTTAAGCGATTCGCTTTATGAAGTAAGTCAGTAGATTCACGTGTAATCCCTTGAATTTGTCCTTCAACTCCATCAAGAGTTTTAGCAACGTGATCTAAATTTTTCTTAACTGAAAGTAATACAACAACGATTCCTATACATAATACTAAAAAAGCAATCGCTGCAATTATTCCAGCTATAGGTAAAATCCATTCCATTTAAAACGCCTCCTAAAAAAACATATGTTGTTATTTAATATAAATACCCACATCATTTTAACATAAACATATTAAAATGAGGTAGTTACACCGATATTTTCCATATATGCACGTTGGATTTTTTGTATATCGCCTGCACCCATAAATAAGATAACTGCATCTTTATACTGTTCTAAAGCATTTACACTATGCTCATCAATAAGCGTGGAACCATCCACCCTATTAACTAGGTCTTGAATGGTTAGTTCACCATTAATTTCTCTTATTGATCCAAAAATTTCACATAAAAATGTTTTATCAGCAAGATTCAAACATTCAGCAAATTCTTCTAAAAAAGCCTGTGTTCTACTGAAAGTATGTGGTTGGAAAACAGCTATAACTTCTTTATTAGGATATTTTTTTCGTGCTGTCTCAATTGTAGCACTAATTTCTCTCGGATGGTGAGCATAATCATCCACTAATATTTGTTTACCCGCCTTAGTTTCATTAAATCTACGTTTTACACCACCAAATGTTTCTAACGCTTCTTTAATATTATCAACGTTTAATCCTTCTAAATAACTTATTGCTATTACTGCAAGTCCATTTAAAATATTATGATCCCCAAATTGTGGAGATAAGAAAGTATCATAAAATTTATTATTAATATAAACATCAAATTGTGTACCTTTTTCACTAATTTGAATATTATCTGCATATATATCATCATTTTTAGAAAATCCATAATAATAAATAGGTACATCTGCTTTTAAATCACGAAGATATGGATCATCTCCCCAAGCTATAATTGCTTTTTTTACGTTATGTGCCATTTCTTGAAAAGCATTAAAAACATCATGTACATCTTTAAAATAATCTGGATGATCAAAATCAATATTTGTCATAATTGTATAATCCGGATGATAACTTAAAAAATGTCTACGGTATTCACATGCTTCAAAAGCAAAGTAATCACTAGCCGGAATACCTAAACCTGTACCGTCTCCAATTAAGAAAGAAGTCTTTTTATCTCCGTTCATAACATGTGATAGTAAGCCAGTTGTAGATGTTTTACCATGTGCACCTGTTACAGCAACAGAAGTGTATTGGTTAATAACATGACCTAAAAAATCATGGTAACGAATAACTTCTAAATTTAATTCATGTGCGCGGACTACTTCTTCATGCGTATCAGGAAAGGCATTACCTTGAACAATGACCATATCTTTCTTTATATTATCTGCATCAAAGGGCAGGATTTTTATACCTTTATTTTTTAATGCTACTTCTGTGAAAACATAATTCTTTATATCTGATCCTTGTACTTCATTTCCAAGATCATGCATGATTTGTGCTAATGAACTCATACCGGCACCTTTAATGCCGACAAAATGGTAATGTGTCATTGTAACACTCCTTTATCTCTATATTAATTATCATTCAAATCAGACTCTGTGATATACACATCTCTAGGTTTCGAACCGTTTGCTTCCGAAACATAACCTAACTGTTCTAGTTGGTCTACAATTCTCGCAGCGCGATTATAACCGATTTGGAAATGTCTTTGTATCAGTGAAGTAGAAATATGTCCTTCTTGTACCATAAATCGACATACGTCGTCGAATAAATCATCTTGTGGATGACTTTCTACTTTTTTCAACAATTCTTTTTCTTCAAAAAGATAATCAGGTTCACGTTGTTGTTTAATAAAATCAACTACATCATCAATTTCTTCATCAGAAACGAATGTTCCTTGTACACGTATTGGTTTGTTCATTCCACTTCCTAGGTATAGCATATCCCCATAACCTAATAAGCGCTCTGCTCCACCACTATCTAAAATCGTACGTGAATCTACACTTGAAGATACCATAAAGGCAATACGTGTTGGTATATTCGCTTTGATTAATCCTGTAATTACGTTTACGGATGGTCTTTGTGTTGCAACTAACATATGAATCCCACATGCGCGTGCTTTTTGTGCAATTCGTGCAATTGATTGTTCAACCTCTTGTGGTGCCATCATCATTAAATCAGCTAATTCATCTATTACTATAACAATTTTTGGCATTCTATCTTCATAATTTGCTTTTTTATTAAAAGCAGTTATATTTCTAACATGGTATTTGGCAAATACTTTATATCGACGTTCCATTTCTTCAACTGCCCATTTTAAACTTTGTGTAGCAGCTTTAACATCAGTAATAACAGGAGATACCAAATGTGGCAAGCCATTATATGGTGCCAACTCAACCATCTTAGGATCGATAAGTAATAACCTTAGTTCTTCAGGATGATTTTTATACAATAATGACATTAAAATGCTGTTAATAGATACAGATTTACCTGAGCCTGTAGCACCAGCAATTAAAGCATGAGGTGTTTTTGCTATATCCATAACCAATGGCTCATTGTTAATTCTAAGCCCCATAGCTACTGTTAATTTAGATTCAGCATTTTTAAATGTATTATCTTCTATGATAGAACGTAAATTAACAGGTGTGGAAGACTGATTTGGCACTTCAATACCTACTAGACTCGTGCCTGGAATAGGTGCTTCAATACGTATATCTTTTGCTGCCAATGCCATTTTAATATCATCTTGTAAGTTAGTGATTCTAGATACTTTCACACCTTTTTCAACAGACAGTTCAAAACGAGTCACACTTGGTCCTTCCGTAACAGTTTGAACTTCCGCAGGTACATTGAAATAATAGAATGCTTCATTTAATTCTTGTTTCTTTTCTTCAATCCATTGATTATCTATTTCATGCACTTTAGGTTCATCAAGTAAATCAATACTTGGAAGTTTAATATTCGGACCTTTTCTTATTGACGTTTTACTTTCTTGATATGGTGGCGTATTTTGACTTGGCTGACTCACAGTATTTGAATTCTGAGACGTCGTATCATTAACTGATTGATTGTCTATATGTTTGGATTCAAGTTTTTGTGTTTTTTCATCATGCTCGTTTTCTATACCTTCATCTTTCAGACCTTTACTGGACTGTACATCCTCAGTCAATGTTTCAGATTGCACATGCATATCCGTAATTTTTGACTTATTATCGTCTGAAGCATATACTTCCACGTTATTTTCGGTTTGCATTTGTTGATGATAAGAAGCAGTTGATTCATCTTTTTTTGTCTGTGTTGGTTTATCTATATTTTCATCTGATTGTTGTAATTTAACCTCATTAGATTTGACAGAAGTATTCGTGTTGTTAAGATTTTTTTTAGCATCAAGCATTCGTTTTTTGTCAGATGGTGTCATCACTACATTGAAAGGTTTGCTCCCTTTCAATCTAGTTGTATTTTTATGTTGTTGATTCCTTTGTTCATCACTATTAACTTTAGCTGCTGGCTTATCATGAACTTGTTGTGTTTCATCATCTTTATTCTCTGAAATCTGTGCGTCACTAACAAATGTATTTTCACCAGTTCTATCCGCTTCAGTATTAACCGATGAATCTTTTTGATATCGTGAAGCATTTTGATTTAAATCATCAGTGTCATCTATATTTTGCTCATCTTCTTTTTCAAAATGATGGTTTGTATACATTGATGTATCATCCACAGAATAATCATTTTCATTTTTCGATGTTTTTACTTCATTTTTGTGCGCTTGTTGAGTCGAATCAAGCGTATTTTGTGACATATCTTTTTGAACATCTGAAATTTCTCTATAAGTTGCATCCGAAATTTCAGTATTATCGATTGATTCTGTTGAGTTTTCATCGTCGTGTTGCAGAACATTATCTATTTCTACATGATTACTATCTTGAAAAAGATTTGACTCGTCATTAGCTTGACTCGTTGATGTTTCTGTAATACTTGGTTCATTTTCTACATTGACAGTTTGATTCTCACTTTCATCTGACTCAACATCTGATTGGTTATTGTCAATGTTATGTACATCACTTATATGATCTAAATTAATTTCTTGATACTTGTATTGT
The DNA here is from genome assembly GCF_017893435.1 of Staphylococcus sp. GDB9P120P. Lineage (NCBI taxonomy): Bacteria > Bacillati > Bacillota > Bacilli > Caryophanales > Staphylococcaceae > Staphylococcus > Staphylococcus sp. GDB9P120P. The sequence goes on along the minus strand of NZ_JAESNB010000008.1, from coordinate 92,667 downwards.
GACGTATCACTTTGGTTATCAGCATCATTTTGTTCATTTGTATCTTTATCTGACAATTTTTTTGCGTAGTCTGTATCACTATTATTATTTTCTGATCCGTCTAATGAACTTTCTCCAATATATTGTTTTGCTTGTTGTGCATACATTTCATCAATTGCTTTTTGAATTGTATCTTCGTCATTTTGTTGATTTTCTTGTCGCTTCTGTTGCAATGCTTTCTTAAACTGACGTTTTTGAAGCACTTTACGCTCACGTTCTCTACGAATTTCTTCAACAATTTGAGACGCATAGATATTTTCTATATTGATTGTATTGTTCTTTTTAGGTGTATTTGTTGATTGTGATAAATGATCTTGTTGCATAGATTTATTTTGCGTTTGTTCTTTGCTCTTTTTAGATGATGGTTGTTCGCTATCAACTTGAGAAAATTGATCAAACGTTGATTCATCAGTGACGCTTTGGTCATTGTTAGAATTTAATTTTTGTTCTCCTTGCATTTCACTCTCATTATCATCTGTAAAACGATTATTAGGTTTTATCACACCATTTTCTAAAGGATGTGGTTTTTTAGTTCCAAAAATAGCTGAAGGAACTTCGCTCGCTTTAAATTCACTTTTATGATATTGAGGTGTAGTAGGCTCATGTTTTTTTGTACTATGTCCACTTCCGTGTCCAGTACCGCCTAAAACATCTGTTTGAATTCTTGTTCTTTTTCCTTTGTGTTGTTTCTTTTCTTTACGAACTTCATTATCTAATGACGCATTTGTTTTACTACGTGATGATGGATAAGATTCTGTAGATGGTTGATCAAATTTATCTGTAGTTGTTTCATCAGCCATTTGTCTCCGTCTTCTATAGTGGTGATTCTCAGTATGAGGATTAGATGACTTATGATTGGAATTTTTAAATTCATTTTCTGATGATTCTTTATTAGCGTCCTCAGTATCACTATTTTCTTCTAAAACACGCATTGGAAATCTAAATTTCCCTTTGGGTCTCTCATAAACATCGTTATTTTGAGGAAGTAATGTGTCTTGATGTTCTTGCTGCATATTCTTTTGGCGTCGTTGGTTTCTTTTATTTAGATAATCTTTATTAGGATCATTTTCTTCTCCAAATAATTTGTCGAACCAGCTCATTCGGTCATTACCTCCTTCTATTCTTCAAAAAATGCCTGTCCAACTTTGTATTCATCAGACAATACCATAATACCTTTTTCCTGTGGAGCATTTGGTAAATTTAATTCTTTCATAGAACAAATCATTCCACTTGAATCTACACCACGTAATGCTGCATCTTTAATAACCATGCCACTTGGCATCACAGCTCCTACTTTTGCTACAACGACCTTTTGTCCTGCTTCAACATTCGGCGCTCCACAAACGATTTGTAGCTTTTCTGTTTCTACATCTACATTTAAAACACTTAATTTATCTGCATCTGGGTGTTTTTCTTTAGTTTCAACATAACCGACAACAAATCTTGGTGATAAATCTGCGTTCAATTCAAATGTGAAACCAGCATTATTAATTGCTTGTTGTAAGTCATGAATCAAATTTTCATCCAATTTTATATGACCTTTTCCAGTAATATTTGAGACCTTTGATGCATTGAATATATTAAAACCTACAACCTTATTATCTTGACGAATTTCCACTACATCATTCTTTGTTTCATAAGTAAATTCACCTGTTGTGGGTTCAATTTGTAAAAAAGCTACATCTCCAACAGCTTCTTTATTGTAAAATAAATTCATTTTTTTAACTCCTTATTTCTTATCTTTATTTTCATATTGTTTTCTAGTTGCTTCTAATCTTTGGATGACATTTGGGTTTCTTTTTTGCTTATTATTTTTACCTAATATAAATATTGGTTCAAAATGTCCGTTATCATAAGCTAATGATAATGACGTGATTGGAACTAAACCTTTCGTGAAGAATTCCATCGTTAAATGTGCCATGACATCATAACCTGTTTTATTTCGTATATCGGCAATAATTAACACATCTTGATGTGGTACTGCTACCAACATTTCACCTTCACATTGAGCTTGTATGTCATTCAAAAAGGTATTATTTAAAATTCTACTTGCATCGTAGCCATCATTTGAATTTACAAAATAGAAAATATTACCTTTAACTTCATCAGTTTTATATTTGTTTTCAAGTTTTCTGACATTAAATAATGCCATTTCTTTCACTTGTTGTTTAGTAAGATTTAATTTTTCTAACATTTGTTCATCTATTAATCGATAAGATTTTCCTAAATCTACTGCATAATAAATATTTGTTTCTGCAGTATGTTTATCTATAACAAATGAATTACCTTCTTTATCTTTTTTATCAAAACTAGGCGATCTCAGTACAGGCATTATCTCAATGTTCTCTGCTTCAGATAAAGCCTCCCCTTTCATTTGTTCAATCGCTTCTTCAACATAATATACAATTTCATCTACAATGTTTTCTTTTTGTTCTTTATATTTCGCTACAATTGTAGAAATTTTGACAGTAACACCTTTGCCATTATCATTTCTAGATACGCGTAGCGTTTCTTCATCACGATTAAAACTAAATTTAACATCTAAATGTTTCAATCTATCTTTTAATTTATCTCTCATTTGAAAGACATTCATCGTTAACACTCCTATTTACGTGTCTTAATACAGTTTACAATAAATATACCCTTAGGAACAGAAAAAAAGTAAGTTCTAAGGGTATATTTTTAGCGTACACATTAATACATTTGATTTACTTTATTTTTATAAAGAAGCTAAAAATTCATCTATCTGTTCAATGGATTTACGTTCTTTGCCAATATAACTTCCAATTTGTTGTCCATTACTAAATACTAAAAAACTAGGAATGCCCATAATACCATGTTCAATACAAATATCTATAAATTTATCTCTATCCACTGATATGAATTTATAATTTGTATACTTCGCTTCAAGTTGTGGTAGGTCTGGTTCAATTACTTTACAATCCGGACACCAATCAGCAGTAAATAAAAATACTGTGTGTCCTTTTTTTAATTCTAAAAATTGTTGTTCATTTTCTAATTGTTCCATCTAATCACTCCAAAACGTTATTTATACTGTAAAGTATTTATTACTTCATTATCTAAATTTTTAACTGATTGTAATATTAGGCTTCTTGCAGCATCATAATCGCGAAAATCAAATACTGCATTTGTACTGTGAATATAGCGTGCACAAACACCAATAACCGCGGTTGGTATACCTATGTTTGCTTTGTGAATTTCTCCTCCATCTGTACCACCTGGAGACATATAATATTGATGTGGAATTTTAAATTTGTTTGCTAAATCTAACAGAAAATCTCTAAACGTTGGTTTTAATATCATTGTTCCATCTTTTATACGAATTAAAGTCCCTTTTCCCAGTTCACCGGAAAGATTTTGCTTTCCTTTCATATCATTTGCTGGTGAACAATCTACTATAAAAGCAACATCTGGATCAATTAATTCAGCAGAGGCTTTTGCACCTCTTAAACCAACCTCTTCTTGGACATTTGCTCCGACATATAAATCAAAATCTAACTCTACATCTTTTAATAATTCTAATAATTCTATGCCTATTAAACAACCATAGCGATTATCCCACGCTTTACTAGCAAACCTATGCTCTGATAATTGTGTGAATGGTGTGTCTGGAACTATAGTATCACCTATTTGAATGCCTCGATTTATGACATCTTGTTCGTTTTCACAACCTATATCTAATAATAAGTCTTCAATTTTTGGTGCGCCTTCGTTACCTGTTCTAAAATGTTTCGGTATATTTGCAACGACCCCGACAATTTCTTCGTTGTTTCTTGATTTTACCTTTAACCTTTGGCCTTGCCAAATATCAGTTGCTACTCCACCTAAATTAGTGAATTGTAAAAGCCCATTATCTGTGATGTTCGTTATTAAAAAACCTACTTCATCCATATGAGCGGCAACCATTATTCTTTTAGGATCTTTAGATTTAGATCGTTTAACCCCATAAAAACCACCCATACGATTATAAACAAAGTCATCTACATAGGGTGACATCTCATCTTTCAAATATGCTTTAACGTCATCTTCAAATCCTGGCGCGCCATGTAATTCTGTTAATATTTTCATTCTTGATAATGTTTTACTTTTGTCTATACTCAATGTCTTTCACTCCTTAATATTTATTATATCATCTTCATTATGGTAAACTATAAATATGAATTTATTGGGGGTAGATTGTAATATGTTGAATAAAAAAAGTTGGTTCTTCATCGGCTTAATCTTAATAACAACTATTGTTGGATCAATTTATTTTTATACTCGCCAAAAGCAACTACAAAATCGTAATCCTGAAACTATTATTTCAGATGTAAAAACTTATTTTATGAATGTTGTAGGTTCTTACATATTAAACGAAACGATAATGTATCAAAATGCTGGCGATCAATTAGAAGTCTTTCAAGGTGGTATCACTACCCTTCATAATGGCAAACGCACTTATTATGATTTTTATGCTAATGCTAAAACCGGTGAAGTGATAAACATCGTTGAATGCAAATGATAAATGGTTAAAGTTATGAACATGTTTGTATCATGTAGTCAACGATTATCGACTACATTGAAAGAAATAAACTATATCACTGCTCAAGCCAAGAAGACATAGATTGTATTTCTTGTTAAAGATATAGTGCTATTTCAAATGTTCAAAACTTTAACCTTTTACTTTATTCTCTTGTAATATAATGTTCGATTTCAGAGAGTTCTTTTTGGTTAAATTTTACAGCAAAGTAATTCACATCATGATAATATAAGAACCAGTAATTTTCTAAAATAAATCTAGGTATCATACGTTCTTTTTCTCTTATTGACTGCATTGGATAATCATCGTAGGCAGTAACCCATAGCGGGTTTTTGTGAGCGACTGTGGGAAAAATATCTCCCATATGCACTGCTTTTTCTCCTTCACTTTCAATTGTAATAATTGAATGACCGTAACTATGACCTCCAGTATGGTACATATTAATCCCCTTGACTATTTCAATTTCATTTTCAAATAACAATAAATTATTGGAGAAATCACCATTATTTTTCTGCCAATACGTTGATTTACTACGTATATTAGGACTAATAAACTCATGCCATTCATCTTGTTGAATAATATGAATCGCATTTTTAAAAACCGCACGTCCTTCACTATCAGTTAATCCTGACGCATGGTCAAAATGTAGATGTGACATTAGTACATAATCAATATCATTCGTCGTCAAATTAAATAATTTTAACTCTTCTTCTATGTTACTTTCATAATGCACACCAAATATTTTACGCTCTTTTTCCGTAAGCTTTTGATTACCTATACCAGTATCAATGATGAAGTTAAATTCTTCCGTTTGTATTAATATTGGATGTGTGGGTAATGGAATCCGATTGTCCTCACTCAGTTCATACTTTTTTGTCCATAAAACTTTGGGTACTACACCAAACATCGCTCCCCCATCAATGTTCGTAATACCACCATTAAGGTAATGTATCTTGAAATTTCCTAATTTCATAACCAATCCCCATTTCTTAATTTAATTACTAATCACTTAATATAGTAATATAATACTTGTTACACGTAAAATAACGAAATTTGTTAGTCCTCCTGCTATTGTCATTTCATTGCGATTTTGTAACATATTGACGTTCATGCATTCGTATGTGTGAAAGACTACAGGCTCGAGCCATATCCCCAGGCAAGCACGTACGGTCAAAATCACAAGATCGTTAATATAAAAAAGGACTAATCCGTCTTTCTTATGGATTAGCCCTTTATTTTGAACATGAGCGTTATAACTGAGTCATAACAAATATTTAATTATTATGGAATTTGGCTTCCATTCTATAAATTCTTGAACCTCTGTCAGAAAACTTTCGCTCATATTCTGTTTCAATATTATTCTCTTTTTCTTCTTGATGTAAATTTAAATTTATTTTTGTAAAATACATACCAAATTGGGACATACTTTCTAAGCTATAAGCAAATAATCCTCTATTATCTGTTTTAAAATGAATTTCTCCATCTGTTTTTAACACTTGTTTATACAAGGATAAAAACGTGTGATACGTTAATCTACGCTTAGTATGTCTTTTTTTCGGCCAAGGGTCAGAAAAATTTAAATAAATACGTGAAATTTCTCCATCTTTAAAGTATTCATTGAGTTCTATCGCATCATTACATATCAATTTAATATTTGTTAGATTTTGCTCTCTCACTTTATCTAACACTTTGACCATAACATTTTTTTCACGTTCCATAGATATAAAATTAATTTCAGGTCTTTGTGCAGCAAGTGTTGTTATAAATTGTCCCATGCCAGAACCAATTTCAATATAAATTGGTTGATCTTTATCAAACCATTCACTAATATGTCCCGCATGACTGCCATCCGTGTCTACAATATCAGGATGCGATTTTAAATAATCTTCAGCCCATGGCTTGTAACGCATTCTCATTTTCTTGATAACTCCTTATATAAATGCATTGTTATTCATTACTTCATTTAAGAACTTCAGCCACATATTCATATCTTTATAGCGTTTTTGTTCTTCATACCACTGTACCATTCCAATAGACTGGACAGCAGTATACCACTTCATCCTCTTTTGCAAGTCTATAGAATCTTTCGTACCGTAATCATTTAACCACTGAGGCCATTTATTTTCAGGAACGTAATTGTATAGCAGCATGCCTAAATCAATTGCTGGATCCGCAATCATTGCACCTTCCCAATCCACTAAAAATAATTCATCGTGGTCAGACAACAACCAATTATTGTGATTGACATCTCCATGGACAACTGTAAAAAATCTAGGGTCAAGACTTGGCATATGATCTTCTAAATAAGTTAGTGCTTTTCGCACTACATGATGCGTTAACACTTCTCTAGATAATGAGGCATTTATTTTATTTAACAAAATATCAGGCGTAATAGGATACATTTCCATACGTTTCAACATATTCAAAAGTGTTTTTGAACTATGTATTTTTTTCAATAAATTAGCCACTCGTTGTTCATACATCTCATTGAAAGTTAGCTCTCTGCCATTTTTCCAATGTTGCGCTGTTACGACTTCCCCAGTCTCTATTCGTTTCGTCCATACAAGCTTAGGTACAATACCTTCAGCAGACAAGGCTGCAATAAATGGGTTTGAATTTCGTTTTAAAAACAATTTCTGCCCATCTTGTTCAGCCATATATGCTTCTCCAGATGCACCACCTGCTGAATCAAGTGTCCATCCTAATTGATAAAACTGCTCCAACACGTTCACCTCACTTTCAATTAGAAAATGGCTCAAGAAAACAGATTTCGAGAGCCAAATATAATCATTTTCTAATACACTTATAAACTTTAAACTCTATATCACAGTCATTTAATTATGACTATCATTTTGTCCCATAGAATCAAGTTTTCATATTTAAATATGAAATACTGTATCGAGATTAATAATAACTTTAACATCATATCATACATGATCTCGTAACAGTATTTTTTTGAAAAATTCCTTTAGTTTTTTATGAAATTTCAAGTCTCAATTTCAAGTCTCATAGAAGATTTTATAATGTTTAGAGATTTATTTCAACCAATAATGAGAAACAAAAAGTCACATTTTACTACAGTATTTTTCTGTAATTTTTTAAATCGGCTCAGTTAGCATTATAACATAATTTAGCTTTTATAGATGTTACATTTTATTTCCTTTTATGGAAAATATTAACTATCTGTGTCAATGTAACTATTAAATCCTTCTTGTAATGATTTCGTTACTGGACCGACTGCTCCGTCTCCTACTTGTTCGCCATCTAATTTAACGACTGGCATCACTTCAATAGAAGTACTAGACACAATAATTTCATCCGCGTTTCTTAAAAAGTCTACAGTAAATGTACCTTCATTAAATGGTATACCTTTTTCTTCGGCAATATCTTTTATAACCATTCGCGTAATACCATTCAATATATAATTGTTTACTGGATGTGTATAGATTTCGCCTGCTTTAATAGCATATACATTGCTTGATGATCCCTCAGTAACAATGTCACCTCTGTGTTGAATAGCTTCTTGCGCATTATATTTTACTGCACGCTCTTTAGCCAATACATTTCCAAGTAAATTCAAGCTTTTAATATCACATCTTAACCAACGAATATCCTCAGTTGTTATCGCATTAATACCTTCTTCTAATAACTTGTATGGACGTTCATAAGTTTTGGTAAATGCCATCACATTAGCTTCTACTGATGGTGTTGGAAAAGCATGGTCACGAGGTGCTGCTCCACGCGTAACTTGAATATAAACGCCGCCATTAACAACGCCATTCGCTGCTAATAATTCTTGAATTAATTCAGTAAGTTCATCCACATTGTATTTCAATTCTAAACCTATTTCTTTAGCACTTCTTATAAGCCTTTCAAAATGGGGTTTAGCAGTAAAAATATTATTATTATATGTTCTAATATATTCATATATCCCGTCACCAAATACGTAACCTCGATCATTGTATGGTACTTTTGCATCTTGTTCATCTACTAAATGTTCATTAATAAGTACTTTTGTCATCATCATTCCTCCACGCATAGTGCATATAAAGCTTCTAAATAAATACTAGTTGCATTAAATAATTGCTTTTTCGTAATATACTCATTTTTTTGATGCATTAAATCTTCGGAGTCATTAAACATAGCTCCAAAGGCAACACCTTTATCTAAATTACGTGCGTATGTTCCACCACCTATTGTGTAAGGTTCGGTTTGGTCACCAGTTTGATTACGATATGCTGTCACTAACGTTTGCACGAAAGGATCATTTTTATCCACATAGTGAGGTGTTTGGTTTTTACCTAATTCAATAGAAAATCCAAGTTGTTGAATCTCACCTTTAAAACGAGTCATGGCTTCTTCAAATTCAAAACCTTGCGGATATCTTAAGTTAATACCAAATCGGCCACCATTTTGATTATCGTATGAAATGATACCAATATTTGTAGTTACATCTCCCATGACATCTGTATGGAATTTCATCCCCATTTTTTCACCGAAATGAGAGTTGAATAAATACTGTTCACTAAATTGAGTGAAATTTTCAGCAGTTTTATCTAAATTTAATTTGGCTAAGAAATTCAATAAGTATAACCCTGCATTCACACCAATAGATGGATCCATACCATGTACAGCTTTACCATAAACCTTAAGTACTAATACACCGCTATCAACGATACTTTCACCATCAATATTATTATCAGATAAAAACTGTTCAAATTTTTGAATGACGTCAGTCATGTTTTCTTTAACTGCAAGTTTAGCAATTGCTTCATCAGGCACCATGTTATAGCGCTGACCGGATGCAAAAGAAATAAGTTCGTATTCTGGCTCATCTTTATCCTCTGCTTTGTCATTTTGAACCACATCAAATGTACTTATACCTTTTTCACCATGTATTGCTGGGAATTCAGCATCAGGTGCAAAGCCTAAAGTTGGCATTTCTTCAGTTTTAAAATAACGCTCTGTACATTGCCAATCTGACTCTTCATCAGTGCCTATAATGATATGTATACGTTTTTTCCAATTGACCTTCATATCGTTCAATATTTTCACTGCATAATATGCTGCTATTGTTGGCCCTTTATCATCAAGGGTACCTCTTGCAATAATCTTATCTTCAGTTACAACAGGATCGAAAGGATTAGAATCCCAACCATCGCCAGCCGGCACTACATCAACATGACATAAAATTCCCATAACATCTTCGCCTTCACCAGCTTCAATACGTCCTGCAATATGTTCAACATCATGCGTGTTAAATCCATCACGTTCAGCAATACCATACATATAATCTAATGCCTTACGTGGTCCAGGTCCAACCGGATTTTCTGAAGAAATTTTATTATCGTCTCTCACACTTTCAATAGATAATAAGCCATTTAAATCGTTTATAATATCTGTTTCGTATTCTTTCACTTTATCTTTCCACATTTAGCATCAACTTCCTTTTTAATACTTATATATTTAATATTTTACATGAAGTAGTACAGAAACTACAGTGAGATGTGATTATTATTTTAAAAAAATTCACTGTATAATTAATTGAAAAACAGATTGAAGCCTTTCACATACATGTCTTTCAAAATCTGTATTAATATAAAAAAACCTAGTTCAAAACTATGAACTAGGTTAAAAAACTAAATTAATAATTGCTTATTTGTTTTTATTGTTTTTGAGTTCTTCTTCAGTAACGACGCGAAGATTATTTGAAGGATCAGCTGCACCTTCATCAGTAAATCTCGCTTCTTCAACATGTTCTTCTTCTTCAGATTCGCCTTTAAAACGATCTTTTTGTTCGTTAATGAAACCTTTAGGATCTTGTTTTACTTTTGAAGCATAACCTTTAGGGTCTTGTTTTACTTCATTATAAGTTTCATTGGCTTTTGAACTGATTTGACTAGCGATGTCTTTTGCGTTTTGCTTATAGGACTCAGGATTTGATTTATATTTACTATATTCATCCTTTAATTTATCTCTATTCTCTTTTTTAGAAAGAACAACTGCAGCAGCTGCGCCTCCAACACCTATAATTGCTTTTAATAATTTTGACATAATAACACCTCTTTATTATTTTAATCCTAATTGTTTAAAATCTATTTGAGTTAAGTGGCGATATTCACCCGGTTCTAAAGATTCATCCAGTTTTAGTTCACCAATGCTAATACGTTTCAATTCCAGAACTTCATTATCTATAGCATGAAACATACGCTTAACTTGATGATATCTTCCTTCATAAATTGTGACAAATGATTTATATGCCTCATCACTTTTTACTAAAGTTGCAGGCTTCGCCAAACCCTCATTCAATTCAATACCCATTTTAAATGATTTTATATCATTATTTGTAATATTTTTTTTAGAAATTACCTCATATGTTTTAGAAACATGCTTAGCAGGGCTCATTAGTTCATGATTAAAAGTTCCATCATTCGTAATTAATAACAAACCCTCAGTGTCTTTATCTAATCGCCCCACTGGAAAAACTTCTAAAAACCGATATGGTTCAACCAAGTCTACAACTGTTTGATGTTGGTCATCCTCTGTTGCAGATACATAGCCTTTAGGCTTATTTAACATTAGATAGACTTTATCTATATAATGAATCGTTTCATTGTTTTTTTGAACTACATCATTTTCTGGGTCTATTTGCTTTTTAGGAGATTTTTCTATTTTATTATTAACTGTAATCGTACCTTTTTTCAATAACTGTTTAACTTCTGTACGCGTTCCGACACCCATATTAGCTAAAAATTTATCTAATCTCATTTTATAAGACCTAATTTACGTCTAAGTTTATTTGGAATATCTCCTAAAAATTGATCGGCCAGTTTTGTCTTCATCGTAATTCCACCGTAAACAATCATACCTATAATGACACTAATAATTAAAATTGCTAAAGCGCCAAATTTAGTTTGTGGTGAAATAACCATTTGTAATAAAAATGATGATAATTCAACTACGACCATCATTAAGAAGCCGTATAAGAAAATTTTACCAAAATGTAGCCATGTTTCTGAGAAATCAAAATTAGCATATTTTTTAAGTATATAAAAATTACAGATAACAGCAAATAGCAATGCTATTGCCGTACTTAAAATTGCTCCGGCAGTATGGAAAGCCATAATCAATGGCGTGTTTAGTATTACTTTTAATACTACTGCCGCTAAAATTACAAACACTGTTAATTTTTGTTTATCAATGCCTTGTAGCATAGATGCTGTCACACTCAATAATCCTATTAAAATTGCCACAGGTGCATAATAAAATAACAATTGACTACCATCGACATTGTAACTATAAAAGACAGTATATAATGGTAAAGCTAAGGCCATAATACCCAGACTTGCTGGGACTGTAATATACATTAGAACCCCTAAAGATGTTCTGATTTGTCTGTGCATTTCTTTTAATTCACCCGATTCATACGTCTTAGTGATAAATGGGATTAAACTCACTGCAAAACCAGCAGATAAAGACGTTGGAATCATCACTATTTTATTTGTCGTCATGTTTAAAATGGTAAAGAAATAGTCATGTAAACGGCTTGGTACACCAGCCAAATCTAAGGCACCGTTATGTGTAAACTGATCTACTAGATTAAACAGTGGGAAATTCAAACTAACAATTACAAATGGGATACTATAAGAAATAATTTCTTTATACATTTTTCCATAGGAAACTGTGATATCTGAAGTATCCGTTGCTACCATTTTTTCAATGTTAGGTTTTCTCTTTCTCCAGTAATACCATAATGTAAATATCCCTGCTATCGCACCTATTGCAGCAGCAAATGTTGCTATACCGTTGGCTTGTAGCACACTTCCACCAAAGACATTAAGTACTAAATAACTTCCTACTAAAATAAATAATATACGTGCGATTTGTTCTATGACTTCTGAGACCGCAGTTGGCCCCATTGATTTATAACCTTGGAACACACCACGCCACGTAGCAAGTAATGGTATGAATATGACCACCATACTGATTATTCTAATAATCCATGTAATATCAGCTACTGACCAACCACCTTTAGTACCAGATTCATGTGCTAAAGTAATTGTGGCGATACTTGGTGCTAATAAATATAAAATGAAAAATCCAATAAATCCTGTTATAGTCATAACTATAAAGCTAGATTTATATAACTTTTCACTTACTTTATAAGCGCCTAAAGCATTATATTTAGACACATATTTAGACGCCGCTAATGGCACACCAGCAGTTGCGACTGCAATGGCAATATTATACGGCGTATATGCATAGTTAAAAGGTGCCAATTTTTCTTCTCCACCAATAATGGAGTAAAAAGGAATAATATATATAACACCCAAGACTTTAGTAATCAATATACTAAGGGTGATTAAAAAGGTACCCCTAACTAATTCTTTACTTTCACTCATTCAGATCTTCCTATCTCAAATTAAATTTTTACAATCATAACTTTAATCATAACGTTATAAACACTTTTTTTCAAAACTATATTACTATAAACTATAAAATAACACTATTTAGTAAAGTGAGGCAATCAAATGTACCAAACAATTATTATTGGCGGTGGCCCTAGCGGTTTAATGGCGGCTGCTGCCGCAAGTCAACATAGCGATAAAGTCCTTCTCATAGAAAAGAAAAAAGGACTCGGTCGCAAATTAAAAATCTCTGGTGGCGGACGTTGCAACGTCACAAACCGTTTACCATATGAAGAGATAATTAAAAATATACCAGGAAATGGAAAATTTTTATATAGTCCTTTTTCCGTATTTGATAATGAATCTATTATTCGCTTTTTTGAATCACGTGGTGTTGCACTTAAAGAAGAAGACCATGGACGTATGTTTCCTGTTTCTAATAAAGCACAGGATGTTGTAGATGCATTAATTCGTACAATTGATAAGAATAATGTAACTGTAAAACAAGAAACTTCAGTGCATGCTATTGAACATACACCACAACAGACTTTCAAAGTATTTTTAGATAATCAACAAACTGTTGAAGGTCATAGTTTGATTATCGCTACAGGTGGTACGAGTGTGCCAAAGACTGGATCAACTGGTGATGGTTACAAATTTGCTGAACACTTGGGACATACAATTACAGAACTTTTCCCGACTGAAGTACCAATTACGTCATCCGAACCTTTTATAAATAATAAAAGGTTAAAAGGATTGAGCTTAAAAAATGTTGCACTATCTGTATTAAAGAAAAATGGTAAAAAACGTGTTACACATCAAATGGATATGATATTCACTCATTTCGGAATCAGTGGCCCTGCCGCTTTAAGATGTAGCCAATTTGTATATAAGGAACAAAAAAATCAAAAACGCCAAGATATTGATATGCAATTAGACGCTTTTCCAGAACTAAGCTTTACACAATTAGAAGATAAAGTAAGTGAATTATTAAAGAATACACCAGATAAATATGTAAAAAATAGCTTACATGGTTTAATCGAAGAACGTTATTTATTATATATGTTAGAATTAGCAAATATTTCAGAAACATTAACAGCACATCATATGTCTAATGAACAATTTAATAAATTGATTACTTTATTTAAAGGCTTTACGTTTACAGTTAATGGAACTTTATCAATTGAAAAAGCTTTCGTAACTGGAGGAGGCGTTTCTCTTAAAGAAATCGAACCCAAAACGATGATGTCAAAATTAACTCCGGGATTATTTATGTGTGGCGAACTGCTAGATATCCATGGTTATACTGGTGGCTATAATATTACCAGTGCTTTAGTTACAGGTCATATATCAGGAACAAATGCAAGTAAATTTCAACGTTAAACATATCAATTTATATAATTTGTCACCTATTAGTTCCACTACTTACGTTTAAAACAAATTCACTATTTATCAATTTTAATGATTGATACTTTCTATGCGAGTGACACACGTAATGTTATAATATTTAAGTCGCCTACTCTCAGGCGTCAATAGACGTAGGGAGGAGGTGTATTTTGTGATTGATATCTTTGTTCATATTATGACTACTGTCATCAGTGGTTGTATCGTTACGTTATTTGCGTACTGGCTGCGCAATCGTAATGACAAGTAAAATAGGCGACACTTAGCTAACACCAAAAAACCCCCTCACTACTCGCAATAGTGAGGGGGTTTGGTGTATCTGTATTGATATCTTTGTTAAACGTATTATAACACTATATTTGCATAAAATGCAAAATCATCGGCTTATTTTCACTCTGTCTAAAGATTAAATACTTTTAATTTCTAAACCTTCATCTCCCCATGCATCCATGCCACCTTCAACATTGACTGCATGAACGCCATTACGTTCTAAATACTGAACGACTTGTGCACTTCTGCCACCAACTTTACAAATAATATAATACGTATCTTCTGAGTTGAAGTGATTTAAATTATCAGGAATTTTATCCATAGGTATCGTTTCCGCTTCTGGTATCACGCCCATTGCTGTTTCTTCATCGGTTCTCACATCTACGATATGAATAGGATTAGAATTTAAAATTTTTGATTTCAATTCATCTATAGTAATAGTTTCCATAATATAAACGCCCCTTTTGTGTTATTTGGCAACAATATTAACAAGTTTTTGAGGTACCGCAATCACTTTTTTAATATCTTTGCCTTCTATTTCAGCTTTAATATTTTCATTACCTAATGCTGCTGTTTCCATTTCTTCTTTTGAAATATCCTTAGAAACATTGATTTTGGCACGAACTTTGCCATTTACTTGAACGACAATTTCCACTTCATCATCGACTAATAATGTTTCATCATATGATGGCCAAGGTTGATAAGTAATTGTCTCTTCATGTCCTAAGCGCGCCCATAATTCTTCACCTATATGAGGTGCAATTGGCGCTAACATTTTAATAAACCCTTCAATATATGGTTTATAAATCTCATCAACTTTATAACAATCATTAATGAAGACCATCAATTGACTAATTGCCGTATTGAAGTTTAATGTTTCAAAGTCTTCCGAAACTTTTTTCACAGTTTGGTGGTAACTTTTATCTAAAGCTTTATTATTAGTATTGACTACTTTATCTGTGATTAAACCGTCTTCTGTAATTAAAAGTCTCCAAATTCTATCTAAGAAACGTCTTGAACCATCTAATCCTTTATCACTCCAAGCAATTGCAGCATCTAGAGGACCCATGAACATTTCATATAGTCTTAAAGTGTCAGCACCATGCGATTTGATAATATCATCTGGATTGATAACATTACCTTTAGATTTACTCATTTTTTCATTACCTTCACCTAAAATCATACCTTGGTTAAATAATTTTTGGAATGGTTCTTTGGTAGGTACTACACCTAAATCATACAAGACTTTGTGCCAAAATCTAGCGTATAACAAGTGTAACACTGCATGTTCAACGCCACCAATATATAAATCTACAGGCAACCAATGTTTTAACCTTTCTGGGTCAGCTAACATCTGTTCATTATCTGGATCAATAAAGCGTAAATAATACCAACAACTGCCTGCCCATTGTGGCATTGTATTTGTTTCACGACGACCTTTCATTCCAGTTTCTTTATCCACGACATTAACAAATGCATCTATATTTGCTAATGGTGATTCACCTGTACCTGAAGGCTTAATTTCGTCAGTTTCCGGTAGAAGTAATGGTAATTCATCTTCGGGAACAGTCGTCATAGTCCCATCTTCCCAATGAATTACAGGAATAGGTTCACCCCAATAACGTTGACGACTAAATAACCAATCTCTCAGTTTATAATTAACTTTTCTAGTTCCAGCATTGTTTTGTTCTAATAATGTAATTGCTTTTTCAATCGCTTCATTATTATATAGACCATTTAACTCTCCTGAATTAATATGAGGTCCATCGCCGTCATAAGCTGCTTCAGATATGTCTCCACCTTCAATGATTTCTATAATTGGTAAATCAAAAGTTTTTGCAAATTCATAGTCTCTTTGGTCTCCACTAGGGACAGCCATAACTGCTCCTGTGCCATAAGAAGATAAGACATAATCTGCTATCCAAATTGGCGTTTTCTCACCAGATAAAGGATTAATTGCATACGCTCCAGTAAAAACTCCAGATTTTTCTTTAGCTAGTCCAGTACGTTCTAAATCTGATTTCATCGCCGCCTCTTGTTGGTATTTCTCAATACTTTCTTGATGTTCTGATGTAGTGATTTTGTTAACGAGTTCATGTTCAGGGCTCAACACTAGGAATGTAGTACCATAAATAGTATCAGGACGTGTTGTAAACACTTCTATTTGATCATTAATATCTTCTACATTAAATGTTATAGATGCACCTTCTGAACGTCCAATCCAATTTCGTTGCATATCTTTTAAAGATTCAGGCCAATCTAAGTCATCTAAATCTTCAAGTAATCTGTCAGCATATTCAGTAATTCTAAGTACCCATTGTTTCATCGGTCTTCTATAAACAGGGTGTCCGCCACGTTCAGAAACACCGTCGACAACTTCTTCATTTGACAATACAGTGCCTAAGGCAGGACACCAGTTCACTGCTACTTCATCTATATAAGCAAGCCCTTTATTATATAATTGGATAAATATCCATTGTGTCCATTTATAATATTCTGGGTCTGTTGTATTAACTTCTCGATCCCAATCATAACTAAATCCTAACTCTTTAATTTGACGTTTAAACGTTTGGATATTTTGTTTAGTGAATTCACGAGGATCATTCCCTGTATCTAGCGCATATTGTTCAGCTGGTAAACCAAATGCGTCCCAACCCATAGGATGTAATACATTATATCCTTGCATACGTTTGTATCTTGAAATAATATCAGTAGCTGTGTAACCCTCAGGGTGTCCTACATGTAATCCTGCTCCAGATGGATAAGGGAACATATCAAGTGCATAAAATTTTTTTTGGCCTAAATTATCTTCAGTTTTAAATGTTTTATAGTCTTCCCAATAATCCTGCCATTTTTTTTCAACTTCATTATGATTGTAATTCACTTCATTTCCTCCTGTTCAATAATAAAAAGACACCTCAAACTATTATATAATAGGGACGATTTTTCACCGCGGTACCACCCTGTTTCACTTAATGTGCACTCATTTTAATTAATAGTAAGAGATGTCATTCATTCATTTTAAGTCCTGGTAAGTTCACTAGATGCTTCACGCTAAGTTCCACCAACCTTAGCTCTCTGTGGAAAAGCTTTCAAGTTACTACTCCTATACTCTTCTTATGATATTTGAAAAAGCCCTTTATTTCAAGTATAAAGTTGATTTTCAAGCTTCATCTTAATGCATATATAAATTTATTAAAATAATACGTAAAAATATTGTTAATTCAATAAGCATCACTTGCTGAATTAACAATACTTGTCCTTTTTATCATATAACAACAATTATCTGGGTTTAAAAGTTAACTAAATCTACTATTGTTGACTACAATATTGCCACAATTTTATGCTAAATATCTTTTGGTAATTTGTGATCATAGAATGTTAAAAATACGAGTGATAAAACTAACAATGAAATCATGCTTAAAAACATAATTTGCATGTTAAACATATCAACAACTACGCCACCAATAAGTGGTCCGAATGCTTTACCTACTGTCGCTGCAGAATTTACATAACCTTGAAATGAACCTTCTTTCCCATTAGGCGCAAGTTGATTTGCGATAGTTGGAACAGCTGGCCAAACAAACATTTCTCCCAATGTTAATATAATCATACCTACCATAAATACAGAAAATTGTTCAGCAAAACTTGTGACAAAAAAAGATATGATAAAAATACCTATTCCAACATACATTTGATGTTTCAGATTACCTTTTAATAATCTGATTATCGGAATGATTAATGGTTGTGCTACTAATATCATGATACCATTGACAGTCCATAATAAACTGTATTGGCTCATAGAGATATTTAGCTCTTGTGTAAATGAAGCTATTGTACTTTCCCATTGAATATAAGCAATCCAGCAAATACTAAACATCACGCATAACAATGTTAATGCAATGAATTGAGGTCTATACGCTTTATCTAATAAACTCATGGCATCATTTGATTTTACTTTAACGTCCAATTTAATATTAAATTGACTAATTGCAACTATGCCAAATGCAATATACATGAGCAAATTAGCAATAAATATATAATTAAAACTTAATTCCGCCACAAAACCGCCAGAAGCTGCGCCAATCGCCACCCCTAGATTTTGAGCTAAATATATCGCATTAAAAGTTTGTCTACCACCTTGCGGCCAAATTGCACCGGCTAGTGCGTAAATTGCTGGTACAATCATGCCACCACCAAAGCCAAGACAAACCAACCAAACTGCATACCATGGCCATCCGTGAAAAAAATTTAACAAGGTAGTACTACTTAAGCAGATCACTGTACCAATCATAATTGTTCGATAGCCACCCAATTTATCAAATAGATTACCACCTAGTAAATTCCCTATGACCATGCCAAATGAATTAATCATCAAAACTAACCCGGCCATAGTTAAACTTTTATCTAATTCTTCATTCATATATATTGTATTTAATGGCCATAAAAAACTTGAGCCTGTGATATTTAATGCCATACCAATAACCAACCACCACACTGATTTTGGCATATTCATAACCATAAGCTCCCTTCTTTTTTTAAATTTCTGTTTTTACTCTAAACACTATATCATTAAAATATGTTAAAATCTTTAACTAGAATGAATTTAGAAAGGAAAATGTTATATGGGACAATTCTTCCCTTACGCATTCGAGAATAAACGATATCATACTTGGAATTATCATTTAAAAAATAAATTTGGACAAAAAATCTTTAAAGTTGCAATTGACGGAGGATTTGATTGTCCAAATAGAGATGGCACGGTTGCACATGGTGGCTGTACATTTTGTTCTGCAGCAGGAAGTGGAGATTTTGCAGGAAATCGTGTAGATCCGATAGATGTTCAATTTCAACAAATCAAAGATAGAATGCATGAAAAATGGCATGAAGGTCAGTATATTGCTTATTTCCAAGCATTTACTAATACACATGCACCAGTAGAAGTATTAAGAGAAAAATACGAAACTGCATTAAAAGAACCCGGCGTTGTCGGATTATCTATTGGAACGCGGCCTGATTGCTTACCGGATGATGTTGTAGAATATTTAGCTGAATTAAATGAACGTACTTATTTATGGGTTGAATTAGGTCTACAGACAGTACACCAAAAAACTTCAGATTTGATCAATCGTGCACATGACATGAAAACGTATTATGAAGGAGTGGCCAAGCTACGAAAACATAATATAAATGTATGTACACATATTATTAATGGGCTTCCTGAAGAAGATTATGACATGATGATGGAAACAGCTAAAGAAGTAGCACAAATGGACGTCCAAGGTATTAAAATACACTTATTGCATCTCCTTAAAGGCACACCAATGGTAAAACAATACGAAAAAGGTATGCTAGAATTCATGTCACAAGATGATTATACAAATTTAGTTTGTGATCAGCTAGAAATTTTACCAAAAGAAATGATCGTTCATCGAATTACTGGTGATGGTCCGATTGACTTGATGGTTGGACCAATGTGGAGTGTCAACAAATGGGAAGTGCTTAACGAAATTGATGAGGAATTAGCACGAAGAAATTCTTATCAAGGAAAATACTATGAAACGACGGTTAAATCATGAAACTAGAACGTATTTTACCATTTTCCAAAACGCTACTACAGCAACACATCAACAAGGATAGTATTGTTATTGATGCCACATGTGGTAATGGTAATGATACCGAATTTCTAGCACAACAAGTACCAAATGGTAAAGTCTACGCTTTTGATATTCAAGAAATTGCAATTCAAAATACAAGCAAAAAGACAGACGCATTTAAAAATGTACGCTTAATTCAAGATAGTCATGCTAAAGTAAAGCAATATATACAAAGTAACGAAATTGGACAAATTGATGCAGCCATTTTTAATTTAGGGTATTTGCCTAAGGGTGACAAATCAATTGTAACAAACTCTAGTAGTACATTAGCAGCGATAGACGAAATATTTGATATATTAGCGACAGAAGGTATTATAGTACTAGTTATATATCATGGGCATGATGAAGGTAAAATCGAACGTGATGCATTATTAAATTATCTACAACATTTTGACCAAAACAAAGCGCACATATTACAATATCAATTTATTAACCAAAAAAACAATGCACCATTTATCTGTGCAATTGAAAAAAGATAATATATATAATAAAAATGCATCTCCTTTTAAGCGGAGATGCATTTTTATTTTAGTATAGATATTAACTACCTATTACTATTTTGAGTCTAACTTGTCATTTTGTAACTATAATTATTCCCTATAATTTTAAGATAGATTTAAGACTAGATTGTATAGTAGATGATTTTTCGTTTATTTCCGCTTTAAAACAATTTAAAAGTTCTTCCCTTTGATCTTTTAAATCCTCATTGAAATGTATAATTACTGTACGTTCGTCATTAACGGGTCTTTCTTTAATAATCCATGCTTTCTCAACTAAATCGTTATATGTTCTTGTACGTTTATATGATTTAATTTTCACATAATTATCCATTTCTTTAAGCGTCATTGATCCTTCTTCCCAAAGTGTTAAAAGAATTAATATTTCTTCTTTTGACATTTTATATTGTTTCTGTACTTTTCCAAAGATATCTTCAATATCTTTAAGTACATGTTCCAATCTAAGGACACTATCTACCATATCAGCAATTGTCTTCCCCATAGAAATATCCCCCAATCATAATATAAAGTTAAACATGTAAAATTAATTTACCAAAAAATCATTCAAAGCAAAATTTATTCATATCAGAATAAATTTTGATATTTTCAATAAAATTAATCTTATATACAGTTTAAAATTAAATTATGAATTATGCAATTAGTTGTTTGATTTTATTTTGCATATCTTTCAAAATTATGGCAGAATTTTCAAACTTTTCACTTTCTTCACTATTTAATTGCGTTTCATATACTTTAATTGCGCCATTTCTATTAATTAATGTTGGAACTCCAATATAAATATCATTTTGATTATACTCACCTTCTAAGTAACTTGAAACAGGTAATACTACATTTTGGTTTTTTAAAATAGCTTGTGTTATACGAACTAAGCCCATTGCTATACCATAATACGTTGCACCTTTTGATTGGATAATATCATATGCAGCATCTCTTGTGTTAGTAAATATTTCATCTATTCTATGTTGTTTATCAGGGTTATCTTTCAATGCATGGTATATTGGTTGACCAGCAATATTAGCTTGTGACCATACTGCTAATTCAGAATCGCCATGTTCACCAATAATTTGTGCGTCCACACTCCAAGGTGACACACCAAATTCTTGTGCTAGTTCAAATTTAAATCGTGCAGTATCTAGTATCGTACCAGATCCAATAACTTGTGATTTCGGTAAGCCTGAAACTTTTTGTGTTACATATGATAATACATCTACTGGATTAGTTGCTATAAGAAAAATACCATTAAATCCTGTGTTCATAATTTTTGTGACAATGTCTTTAAATATTTTTGTGTTTTTTTCTACTAAATCTAATCTAGTTTCACCTGGCTTTTGCGCAGCTCCTGCAGTAATAACAATTAAATCAGCATTACCACAATCTTCATAATTACCAGCTTTTACTTTAACAGGTGAATCACCATATGGTGCACTATGATTTAAATCTGCAACATCGCCTTTAACTTTCGCTTCATCTAAATCAATAATTACTAATTCATCAGCTAAGCCTTGTGCAACTAATGCAAATGCATAACTTGATCCAACTGCTCCATCACCTATTAAAACTACTTTATTCCCTTTTTCAAATTTCATGTTAAATCGCTCCTTTTATTTCAAAGTAAATATTTCTAAAATTTAATGTGATTTTTTTCACAATATAAATATAACAATTATTATTTTAAAAATCAATGTTTATTGTGATTTTTTTCACATTATTTCTTAATAATAAAAAGAGTGTGAATAAAATCAACGTTAGATCACATTTATACACTCTTTTTATAAGCAATTATTTAGTCATAATTTGAATAAATTAGATTTAAGTTAACTTACTTGTTTCCATAAAATGATATTCATCATTTATTAAACGAATTATGACGGTTCATTTTCATCATGTACAATAAAACCAATGTTACTGGCACTATTATTAAGAAATGCTAGAATATAGCGCATTACTTCATCTCTTTCAGGTTCATTATGTATTTCATGATTTAATCCTTTCCAGGCTTTAAAATACAGTTCTTCTGTTGCAATTTTTTCTTTAATTAAATACATCGTAGAAACATCTGAAACTTTATCTTCAAGTCCATACATTAATAATAAAGGAAGTGGTTTAATATCTTTTAAATGTGTAACGGTCTCTTTCATGATTTCTATGACTTGTTTATACCAATGATAAGTAACTTTCTGCAGCATCAGTTGATCCTCTTTTGCTTCTTCAATAACTTCTTCATTTCGTGTTAAATCTTCAATCGTAATACCTATTTTAAACCTTGTATCTTTTGTTAATTTCCCGACATTCGATACAATTTTATCTTTTCTAGTTTTATTACTTTTCTTAAATTCTAACAATGGAGAAATCAACATTATTCCTTCAATAGGCACATCCACTTTTTCAAGTAAATTTAAAATGATAAGCCCACCAAGGCCCACACCTAAAACATAAGTCGGCAGTTTATACTCATTAGCTATTCTAATCCACTCAAGGACATGCTCATGATATACTTCAAAGTTTGATATTTGTCCTTTATTCGCACGCGTCGTTTGACCTTGACCAGGCAAATCACCCATGATTACATGATAACCATTTCTACGTAGCATTGTTATAACATATGCATACCTACCTGTATGTTCGAGCATGTTATGGGCAATTACAATGACGCCCTTTGCTTCATTTTCTGTTTCCCATTTCCACATATTCCATACTTCCCCTTCTACAATAATTTCAATAACTACATTGTATCAAAATATGATGTACTTTTTCCATTTTTAACGTATAAATCTTACCGTTATATGTTACTTCAACTTTATCATTAAATGTCGTATCTAAAGCGTGAGTCAATGTTATCGTGTAGTATATAATATTTAGTGTAATAAATTTTATTGTAAACGATTTCATTAATATTCGATTCATGCTACACTATTATTGAAAGAACAGCTATTAGCAGAATGGGAGGAATTAATATGCCAATTGTGAAAAATTTTTTTATAGGATTATCTAACAATCCTTTTTTAAATAAAACAGCTAAGGAAATAGGACCTATGTTCGGCGCTAGAAAAGTAGTCGCAGGGAATACTATTCCAGAATTAGTTGACACAATTGAACGTTTAAATAACAAAGGAATTACTGTCACAGTAGATTGTCTAGGTGAATTTGTTTTAAATGAAGGTGAAGCAATACAATCAAAAGATCAAATATTAGAAGTGATGTATGCTATCTACAATCATAATTTAGATGGTCACATGTCTATTAAAATCAGCCAATTAGGTTCTGAATTTGACCTTGATCTTGCTTATCGCAATTTACGTGAAATATTACTTAAAGCTAACGAATTTGGTAATATGCATATTAATATAGACACTGAAAAATATGATAGCTTATTTGATATTACTCAAGTTTTAGACCGATTAAAAGGCGAATTTAAAAATGTGGGAACTGTTATACAAGGATATTTATATAAAGCAGATGCACTCGTTGATAAATATCCAGAATTACGATTACGTATGGTTAAAGGTGCATACAAAGAAAATGAAAACATCGCTTATCAAACTAAAGAAGAAATTGACGATAATTACATACGCTTAATTAAAAAGCGACTGTTAAATGCGAAAAATGTCACTTCTATTGCTACACATGATGATGCTATCATCACACATATTAAACAATTCATTAAAGACAACAATATTGAAAAGGATAGCTATGAATTTCAAATGTTATATGGTTTCCGCTCAGAATTAGCAGAATCATTAGCGCGAGAAGGCAACCATTTCTGTATCTATGTGCCATATGGTGATGATTGGTTTAGTTATTTTATGAGAAGATTAGCAGAGCGTCCTCAAAATTTAAATCTGATGTTTTTAGAACTTATGAAACCTGAAGTGTTGAAAAAAGCTGGGATAGTAGTTGGAGCATTATCAACTATTGGAGCAATTAGTGGATTGTTATACAAAAAATTTAAAAACTAACAAATTTTCAAATTAAAAAGTATGTAATTAAAATCGTTTTAAACATTATTTTAGATTAATGAAATGTAACACCAAGACTGTGAATAAAAGATTACAAACACGTACTAAGTAAATCTTATCCACAGAAATGCATATAAGAACAAAAACATAAAATATTAAGCTAAAAGAGAGCTCACCCGTAGAGGTAAGCTCTCTTATTTTGAGCATAAATAATTATATTTCATACTACGTCATATTTTTAAAATTTTAAATTGTACTATTTCTATAACTACTGCAAACATTAAATTTCTTTCAATAAATTCGCCATTTCTATAGCACTTACCGCTGCTTCAGAACCTTTGTTGCCTGCTTTTGTACCTGCACGTTCTACAGCTTGCTCGATATTCTCAGTAGTTAAAATTCCAAAAATAACTGGTGTATCCGAAACATCATTCGCTTTTGAAACACCCTTTGCAACTTCATTACATACATAATCATAATGTGACGTTGAACCTCTTATCACACATCCTAAAGTAATTACTGCATCATAATCACTTTTTTGAGCTAATTTTTTAGCTACTAATGGAATTTCAAAAGCACCAGGAACATATGCAACATCAATATTTTCTGCTGGTACTTCATGTCTAACTAAGGTATCTTTAGCACCGTCTAACAAACGATTCGTAATGAAATCGTTAAATCTACTTACTACAATCGCTACTTTTAAATCTGATCCTATTAATTTACCTTCAAAATTCATGTTTTTTCCTCCTATATTAAATGACCCATTTTCTCTTTTTTTGTTTGCATATACGCTTGGTTATATTGATTTGTAGGTATCACTAATTCAATTCTTTTAGCGATATCAATACCGTAATTTTCTAAACTTCCAAATTTTTTAGGATTATTACTTAATAAATTTACACGTTTGATACCTAAATATTTTAAAATTTCTGCAGCATATCGATACTCTCTTAAGTCTTCATCAAAACCGAGCGCAATATTTGCTGTAACAGTATCATAACCTTGTTCTATCAATTCATAGGCTCTTAATTTATTAATTAAGCCGATTCCTCTGCCTTCTTGTGGCAAATAAAGGATAACGCCTCCATGTTCATTAATATATTCCATAGATGCAGCAAGCTGTTCACCGCAATCACATCTTTGACTATGGAATATATCTCCAGTTAAACAAGCAGAATGTATGCGTACATTCTCTGTTTCATTAATTTCACCATTCGCGATTGCTACAATTTCCTCGTTATCATTCGTTCTAAAACCATACATGTCAAAATCGCCAAATTCAGTAGGCATCTTTATTTTCGCTTTAGCTTCAATAGACGAAACAGATTGCTTTCTATATTTTTCTAAATCTTCGATAGATATCATTACCAAATTATGTTTACTTTTAAATGCTTCTAAATCGTCACCTTTTGCCATTGTGCCATCATCATTCATTATTTCACAAATGAGTGCCGCAGGTTTTGCGCCAGTTAGATTAGCTAAGTCGACAGAGGCTTCAGTATGACCACGTCTAGCCAACACACCATCATCTTGAGCTATTAATGGAAATAGATGGCCTGGCTTATTAAAATCTTCTGCTGTTGTACTATCATCGATTAACGCCTTCGCAGTGAGCATTCTTTCATCAGCACTGATACCTGTTGTTGTTTTAACATGATCGATACTTACAGTAAATTGAGTACCATAAACATCTGAATTATGATTAACCATTGAATGAAGTTCTAAATCTTCAGCTATTTTTTTACTAATAGGCGCACAAATTAACCCTCTACCATATTTAGCCATAAAATTAACTGTATTATCATACATCCATTCTGTAACTGCTACTAAATCGCCTTCATTTTCTCTATTTTCATCATCTACTACAATGATACTTTTACCTTCTTTAAGTGATTCAAGTGCTAATTCTATACTATCTAATTGCATTTTACCCCTCCTAGAATCCAAAAGCGCTTAGTTTTTCTAAACTTAAACCTTTTTCGCTATTGCCAACTATTTTTTCCACATATTTAAACAACATGTCTGTCTCAATATGTACAGGATCACCCACACGTTTTTGATTTAAAATAGTTGATCTTCTTGTTTCTGGTATAAGATGAATATCAAATTCTGTATCTCTTAATTGAAACACTGTCAAACTTACGCCATCTACAGTAATTGAACCTTGTTGTACCATTTGATTTATAATAGAAGTAGATGGTTTAATAGTTACAATTTTAGAATTATCTGAGTTTTGTATTTTAGTGATTCTAGCTACTTCATCTGTGTGGCCGAGTACAAAATGGCCACCAAATCTTCCCGTACCACTCATTGCTCGTTCTAAATTTACCTCAGTAGCTTGATTTAATTGATTCAGATAGGTTTTATTCTCAGTGCCTTTAATTACTTGGACTGAAAATGACTGATTATCAAATTGTATTACAGTTAAACATACACCGTTTACACTAATAGAATCACCAATATGCATGTCAGATAAAATTGTCTTACAATCAATTGTTAAATTAACAACGGATTGTTGTGTTGCAACTTTTTTTATAGTGCCTATTTCTTCGACAATACCAGTAAACATAGTTATTCACTTCTTTCGCAATTCTAATTTAATATTTTGCTCAAGCATTTTGGAATTTACAATTTCAAATTGAGGTACGCCTGATAAATTAAAGACATTTTCTGTTTTGAAAAATTGATAATCACCAGAACCACCTATTATTTTCGGGGCATAATATAAGATGAGTTCATTCGTATAGTTAGATTGAAGAAATTCTGAAGTAATCGTAGGGCCTGCTTCAACCAAAGCACTTCCAATCCCATATTGATATAACTGTTTTAAAATATTTTCAATCGTGCAATTCGAACAATATATAATTTCTATATTTGTATCTTCACTTTTTAAATTTTTATTTTCTGTAAAAATCCATATTGGTGTCACCGGTTGTTTAAATATGTCTAAGGTAAAATCTACCTGGCCAGATTTTGAAAGTATCACACGTATCGGTTGCTTACCTTCTTCAATCCTTGTAGTATATTGCGGATTGTCTGCATTTAAAGTACCAGTACCAGTGATAACTGCATCATGTTTATGTCTGAGCATAAATACATCTTGTTTAACAGTTTTGTTAGTAATCCATTTACTTTCACCATGATCAGTAGCTTGTTTACCATCTAAACTACAAGAAACTTTTACAGTAACTTCAGGGACGCCTTGTCGTTTAGTAATAAAAAAGTCTTTATACAATGCTTCAGCCTCTGGCTTATGATGAAACTCAACTTTTATTCCAGCATTGTGCAAAATATCGTCACCTTTAGTCGATAATGTCGTATCTTTAACAGCATAAACAACTTTTGAAATACCAAATTCAATAATTTTGTTTACACATGGTGGTGTTGAACCATAATGTGAGCAAGGTTCTAAAGATATATAAATTGTTGCTCCATTTGCAGCTTCTTTAGCCATATCTAAAGCTTGCACTTCAGCATGTTTATCACCTTTTCGTAAATGTGCACCGATGCCAACGATTCTACCTTGATTTACTACAACTGCACCTACTGGCGGATTTACACCTGTCTGGCCATCAACCATTTGTGCCAATTGGATTGCATAGTTTAAATATTGACTCATATAATCACCTCTTAATAATAAAAAAACACCTGAAATTGATTTCAGGTGTGGGATGTATTTAGATATAACATAAATTACTTAAATTTGAATACACTTCTCCAATTTTCAGAAAAATGTATGTTAAATAAACACTAAAAAAGTGCTTTTTTTGTTATACTTCATTCTTTCTCCCATCCAGACTATACTGTCGGCTCTAGAATTTCACTAGATCAGCCACACTTGTCAAAAACAAATGCAGGTCGCAGGCTTAATTTACTGCCGGTTGGGAATTTCACCCTGCCCCGAAAGAATATTTATGAAATTGTAATTGATGATTGAGTCAAAGTAACTTTATGAAAGTTACATCGTTATCGTACTATATATTTATACAAAAAACAATTCATATTATCTAAGTCGGCTTTATTTATAAACAACCACTTTCTTATATCCTTTGATTAGCAATGCTTATAAGCAATTTTTACAAAACCATTTTTAAAATATATTTTTCCAAATGATTTCCTAAATAATTAACCGTTAAAACAATTTAAATGATTTCGTTTTTAGTTTGAATTATAAAAATAACCGCTTATCCAGCTATATAAAATCGATAGTCTTACTTCATAATGTATGCATATTTATATTCACTTAAAAACATATTTCACTTACGGCTTAATTATGTAAGCAATGTTCGTTTGAATGCTACACTACAAAATTAATCATGCTTAGTGTTTAATAATTTTTCTACTACACTAACGGCTTGTTTTACTATCATCATAACGCCGTTACGTGATTGGTTAATCCCATTTGTAACTTGGCCTAAAGCAAACATGTTCTGTAAAGTACCGTAACGCGGACTTATAATTTGATTTGTTTCTGGAATGATTTGAATACCACCAAGTGGGTGTGCTTGGACAACTTGTCTATTTTCTAAATTTAGAATTAGTTGATCATCTTGATCTAAATCTGATAAATGTGATTTTGAACCAGTAGCATTAATAACAATATCAAATTTATCGATCGCTTTAAAATCATCCTCATATTTAAAACAAAACTGCTGTCCGTCATGTTTTACATCTTCCAACCCTTTTTTGATTTCAATTTGCCCATTTTCAATATGGTCGATAATTAGTTTTGCTGTACGTGGGGGCATTGGATTTGAATTTTCTTTCAATATAGATTGGTATTTTTCTAAAAATATCTTCTGATCCTGTCTACTGAAACTATTCCAAATCCAATTAAGATTTTCTTTTGTTAATTCTAAAATACTTTGAAATTTCCCTAGCTCATCGGCATGTTGTAAATCATATGTTAAATCTAAAATTGGATCACCTTGTCTTCTGTGGACTAATTTCTCTACTGGAATATCATAATATTCACAGTCCTTTTTAAATAATGCTAATGCTTCCTCCAAAGGTACATTCCCAAAATATTCTTTTTTGATTTCATTAAAATTTTCTGGTGTAAGATATTTAAATTGAATTTCTGGCATATCTCCCCTAACACTAGGTAAATGACCTTTACGACTCGTCACAGTAATAGGTAAATTTGGATGATGTGCCGTTACAAATCGAATTACATCTAAACTTGCTAGTCCTGTTCCAATGATAGCAATTCTATCAGTACTATCAACCTCATTTAATGTGTCATATGTTGGGTAAGGTGTTTTTATGTAACCTGGTGTTCCTTTTAAATGATATGGGTCATGATAAGACATCGTACCAATCGTTAAAAATACGATATCATAACGTCGGCGTTTCTCTAGATTTTCAGAAGTACAAACAACATATTTAACATGCGTATCACCAATATTAGATTCTATAAAGACTTCCAAAACCTCTTCTTTGATCATATGAATATTATTATAGCGATTATGATAAGTTTCCAAATAGTCTTTCATATAATGTCCAAAAATAAATCTAGGTAGATACTCTGGGTTAGAAAATTTAAATATGGATTGTTCTTGATACCATTCATAAAATTCCCGTTCATTATTCAAATTTAAGGACATTTGACTTGCGGGCAAATTGATTAATAATTGGTCGCTGTCATTTTGAAACGGCACGCCTTGTCCCATATTTTTAGGATTATCATAAACGTCTACTTCCATTTGTTTGAATTCCTTATATTTTACCAATTCTTTCAACAAACTAACACCTGCAGTGCCCATACCAATGATAGCTAAACGCATTTCACTCATCCTTACTTTAATTAATTTATACTTAGTATATCAAGTATCGAATTAATATTACATATTAATGGATTATGCCACCATTATACAAAATTAATAAATATGTTAATATAAAAATGTTGTATCAAAAAATATTTCTAAAACATATAAGGGGTTAAAATATGAAATTTTTTAAAAGAATAATCTATTTATTGATTGCAAGTTCACTTTTATTAGCAAGTTGTGATTTACCTGGTTTAGGTGGCGGTCAATCTAAAAACTCAGTTAAAATTTCTGCTTTAGCTACGAGTGAATCTCAAATCATGGCTTATATGCTCAAAGATTTAATTGAACATGATACAAAAGGGAAAACTACTGGCTCCATTATTAACAATTTAGGTTCAGCTACAATTCAGCATAATGCATTGCTCCGTGGAGATGCTGATATATCAAGCACTCGCTATACTGGCACTGATTTGGTTGGAGCTTTAGAACAACAACCCATTACAGATACTAAAAAAGCAATGTCTGTTACTCAAAAATTATTTAACCAAAAATTTAACCAAACGTTTTTCGACTCTTATGGATTTGAAAATACTTTTGCTTTTATGGTTACTAAAGAAACCGCAAAAAAATATGATTTACATACTGTTTCAGATTTAAAAAAAGTAAAAGACAAAGTTAGAGTTGGTACGGATACTACATGGATTAAGCGAGGCGGCGATGGTTATGCACCATTCCGTGAACATTATGGGTTTGGATTTAATGATTTAAAACCTATGCAAATTGGACTTGTTTATGACGCATTAAAAAATAACAAACTTGATGTTGCACTTGGTTACACAACAGATGGAAGAATTGCAGCATATGATTTAGTTGTACTTAAAGATGATAAAAACTTTTTCCCACCATATGATGCTAGCGCCGTTGCACCAAATGAATTACTACAAAAAAATCCACAAATTAAAAAATCCATTGCTAAGTTAAATGGTAAAATTAGTACTGAACAAATGCAAAAGCTCAACTATGAAGCAGATGGAGAGGGTAAAGAACCAGCAATTGTAGCCAAAAGATTTTTAGAAAAACATAATTATTTCGAAGATGAAAACTAAATTTAAACATTGCTTTTTATGTGATATTAATCAATTAATGTTACTATAGTTACATAGTTAAGGAAGTGATTAAATGAAATTCATTTTAAAAGTCATATTATCGACGATCTTACTTTTTATATTATTTGGACAGAAAAACAAAGCTAAATAATGTTAAGTACTCTAGTGGTCTATGTCCTCAATGAATAATGCATTCACATTGTGTGTAAGTATACTTATATATTTTTAAAATATTACTACGCTATTAATCCAATATCTAAATCAATAATTAAAGCATTCAAAAAGGACTAATCCATTTTTCAACGGATTAGTCCTTCATTTGTTTGAATAACAAAATTAATCTTTAATTATTCTTTTTTATGTTTATTGTCATCTTTATATACAAAATATTTATAATATTTACCTTCTGTTTTCATATCTTTATAAAAGTTTGACATTAGACTTGCGTTACTTTCAGCCCATTTAATATCTGTAGCATATTGATGTTCACCAGGATTTTTAGGATTCCAGCGCATGCTATATAATGTGTTCTGATCTTTATTTGATAAAAAATGTTCATGTATAAAATTAGCGCCACCAGTAATTGCTTTTTCTGGCGTATCCCAACCGTGTTTTTTAGCATATTCGGCACCGGTTTTCACTGGATCTTCATCTAGTGCGCCAACTCCAAAAAAGTTATAATATTTCTTACCATCAATTTCAACACCACTAGATAACTCACTTTTAGCTGAGCCTGTTTCAAGTAATGCATGTGATATTAAGTATACTTCGTTTACATGCTTTTCTTTCGCTGCTTTTATGAAATCATCTGAATGTTCTAATAATATTGGATTATCAATTAACATTCTTTTTATTCTATTTTCATCAATACCTTGATATTTATCTAATTCTAAAAATTGGTATTTTTGCGTATCACTTTCGATAAATTCTTTACTATCCATCGCTGCTTTAATCTCTGTTGAAGATGCATCTCTCCACGAATCATTATTTTTATTTGAAATTTGTTGGCTAGTATAATTATCGATTTGTTTTTTTGATGCTTTATTTAAAGAAATATTGAGCTGTTCTACTTTTTCTTGTTGATTAACTTTTTTAAAAAAGATTTGATCTGAAATCATTGAAAATACAACGATAACAGCTATCACTAACACTACCAATAAGCCAATAATCGATAGTATTGAGCCTTTCTTATGCTTCGTCATGTCCACACCTCATAGGTAATAATAAGAATATTAAGTTCTCTATTTATACAAATATATTATAAGAGACTATCTAAATTTAAATTCTAACACTAAATAGTTTAACGTACAATTTAATATGTTTGTTGTTACATATTCATAAAAAAAGTAATGAAATTTTAATTTCATTACTCTTGACTTTTATTATATTCCATCATTACAAAGCTTACTGCTTGAGATCTGTTTTTATAATAATAACGATTTAAATCAATTGTTCCTTCAATTTCACCATCACGGTACATCATTTCTTTTGTTAGATTATTTATCATAACAAAATCTGATTTATCTTTAATCATATCTAAATCATCATGTCTTGCAAAAAAATGTTCTAAATTTAAATGTGCGTAATCCATATAAACCTCCTGATTTGTTGTCCGAAGATAATACTAAAACTCTAAAGTGTTATATCTTTAAGTTGAATACGCGTTGATGTTATAAAACTTAAATTTTATCTATCTTATTAACTCTATTTAACACCTATTATCATTATTTAGCAAATGAAAATTACTATAATTTAAAATAAAATGATTTCATCCGGAAATCAAAGTTATATATATAACATTGGAGCTACAGCATGTCTTTCGAACAAACTTATTTTCAATTCAAACATATTATTTTTGTGTTATTAAAAAAATACCGTATTGAATATAATCGAGAAGAATATACTCAATTACTCACTATCAAAATGTGGGAATTAACACAGAAATATTCACCACATCATTCTACAACGCTACAACAATTTCTATTCTTTCGTTTAAATTTCTATTTGATTGATTTGTTTCGCAGTCAAAAACAAACAGAAATCACAATACATTCTCAATATTTAATAGAACAGCAAATTAATGTGATTGATCATAGTAATTATCAACTCATGTATGAACAGTTTTTACAACTATTAACTACTAACGAAAAAAACTGGATTAGATTAAAATTGCTTGGTTATAAACAATTTGAGATTGCTTCGATGTTAAACTGCTCTATTTCTACAATAAAAAATTATCGAAAAAAGGTTCAAGTAAAATACATTAAATATTACGGACTAAATCAAAAATAGGAGTTGGAAAATGACACAGTTTACAAAATTATTATACTTAAAATCAGTTGCTGGAAATGAAATCATAACAATAGGACAATATACCACACATCAATTTCACTATCCTACTTCAATAATGCCTACAATTACTTATCTACTTGAAACCTATGGCTTATCTCTTTCTTATCAAACAAAACAGGCTAAACAAATTTTAAAAATAAGAAAGATGGTCCCCATATTTATTACTCCACAAATCACTTTGTTTCCTCTTAAAGCGAGGCGTGCGCCCTTGCAATACTACATTAATGCAAATGCGATTGTTGGCATTAAATCAAATAATGATCAAACAACGATTTATTTTGAAAATGCTACATTCATCATCGTTGATGCTCCCTACACTTTTGTATATAAAAAATGGCAAGAAAGTATTACACTTTCTCACCTTTTAATTTAACGCATCATAATGCCCTATTGTGTTTATATTCTAATAGTTTTTTCGTAAAATAACCTGTTACTACCTTAATTAAATACAGACTAATTATCAATAATAATACTGCACCAATAAGTGTCAATATAACTATAACACTAGATAAATCAACTTCTGGTTTAATAAAAAATTGGACTGATGACAAACTTGTCAATAAAGCAAATAAGAATAATCCTAATAAAATAATATATGTAAATAAAATACTAATTAATAACATGAAGAAATACGTTGATGACACTACTTTTTCTTCAAAGATATAATTTTTCAAAAATTGATTGGAAAACGCAATCGGTCGATTGAGTTCTTCTTCATGGTGTTTATCCAAGACATTTGTTAATACTTGGTCTAGTTGATGTTTTTCTTTTTTATTTAAAAACCATAAATGCTTTTTAACTTTCTGTTTAAAAATATTTGCCTTCATTAAAGTTTCTCCTTAAATGTATAACACTTATACTATCATTATAAAGGATAAGTTATTTATCTCATGGTTTCAATGAAATTATAAAATTTTTTTAATCAAATTACATTTTCTTAATCTAAGTGGACTATCCAATAATTTTTGTTTCCATTGTGACCAGAAAACTCAATTAACTCAAATCAACTCAACAATGTATTATTTAATACAACTTTTCTGTGCACTCATCGTCATTATTTCAACAACCGGACTTTAAATTTTACAGTGTGTCAGCAATGTTGATAAAAATTAAAACACTTCCGTATCAATTCATTAAGCGATGAATTCTACGAAAGTGTTTTTCTCTTAGATTAGCATTAACCCAGAAATGAACTTACTGAGCTTACGATTATAAAATAGAAAGTCCAGAACTTTGGATGTCTTTCGCAAAGCCTTTGACTGTATCTACTGATAATTCGTTAACGTCACGTCCTAAATTATTATTCACTTTTTTAACTACATCTGCAGGACATGTAATAATATCAGCACCAATTTCATCAGCTTGGATAACGTTGATGACTTCACGACAACTTGCCCATAATAATTTCACACCTTTTTTACTGTGTGTAACCTCAACCGCTTCTTTCATCAATGGAATTGGGTCTACACCTGTATCTGCAATACGTCCAGCAAATACAGAAACATAAGTTGGCACACCTTCAGTTACAGCGTCAGTAATTTCTTTAACTTGATCTAATGTATAAACAGCAGTAATGTTTAAACGAACATTGTTTGCTGATAATTTTTTAATTAGAGAAATAGTTGATTCGCCTTTAGTGTTTACAATTGGAATTTTAACAAAAACATTATCTCCATATTGTTTTAAAATTTCTGCTTCTTTTTCCATTGTTTCTAAATCATCTGCAAATACTTCAAATGAAATTGAAGCATCAGGAATTTCACGCACAGCTTCTTCAGCAAATGCTTTATAATCTGTTACACCTGCTTTTGCCATTAAACTTGGGTTTGTAGTAAACCCATCTACTTGTTTATTTTTATAAGCAGCTTTCATTTCTTCAATATCTGCACCATCTGCAAACACTTCAACATTTAAATTTGCCATTACTAATTCCTCCTGACTAAAATAAATAATTCTATAAAGAATTATTTTTATAACGGTTTAAACCATACACTTTATTTATACCACCTTTATTTCATAAATTCTATTTTTCTGCTTATAGATGATGGCTTATTAAAAATACAATAATTGATAATTTCTCTAGATTCACTATAGACAGGCCTTATAAGCTATATTATTATTCATTAAATTTTTTTCTTATTGTAAATTTAGTTAACTTTAAGTTAATTTATGGTATTATTACATAATGAATTGCATTAGGAGGTTATTATGGCACGTTCAAAACTTTATTTTTATTTATCATGCATTTTAATTATTATTAGCTTTTATTTTAATACTAGAAACCCTCTATTAAATATGCACTTTAATTCAATGATTAAACTTATTTTTGTTTGTAGTATTATCAATGCTATTATTTTAATAATTGCTATTATCTTTTCTGATAAATCTATTAAGCATTTACATGAAGATTCAGGCTGGATTCGACCAGTTAGTAAAATTTTACCTTATATCATATTAATTGTGATCGCAATTCATATTATAGCTTCTCTTTCAACATTTGGTATTATTTTCTAATTTTTACTACAAAAGTTATACTACTTTTGTAGTTTATTTTTTGAAAGGAAGAAATCATCGTGCAATATTTATATATTTTTATTGGCGGTGCCCTTGGTGCATTCATTCGTTATCTATTATCTTTTTTAAATACTACTGATGGATTTCCATCTGGCACGTTTATTGCAAATATTATAGGTGCATTTTTAATGGGCTTGTTAGGTTCCTTAGCGATACAGTATTTTAGAAACAGTCCACTACTTAAAAAAGGAATGACTTCTGGGTTTCTTGGTGCGCTTACCACTTTTTCAACGTTTCAATTCGAGCTTGTCGGCATATTACAACAACAAGCATATGTAATGTTCATAACCTATGCTTTACTCAGTTACATCATAGGTATATGGGTTTGTTATGTCGGAGTTAAAATGGGGGAACGTTTATCATGAGTCAAATATTTTTAGTTATGTTAGGTGGCGGAATAGGCGCAGTTATTCGTGCTGTTGTTACTAACTTCTTTAACAATAAAATTGATAGTACATTACCTATTGCAACACCTGTCGTAAATATTTTAGGTAGTTTTTTGATTGGTTTGCTCATGGGACTTACTTTAAATATTTCTTGGATTAACGCATTTTTAATTGTTGGCGTTCTAGGTGGACTAACAACTTTTTCAACTTTGTCATCAGAGTTAGTTCAAATGTTAACAGTAAACAAGCACGTATTTCACTTTATTGTTTATTCAATTTTACAATTTGTAGTGTCCTTCGTCGCATGTTTATTAGGATATTTAATGATTTAACTCACATACTTACATAACAAAAGACCGTAGATATAGTTATAAACCACTATACTTACGGTCTTTTTCAATATTTTATTTCTGATTTTAATGGCCACTATATTCTGAAGGATTTGGGCCTATTCTTTTATCTTCGTTTAAACTATCTAATCGCTCTATGTGTGCTTTAGTTAACTCAAAATCAAATACATTTAAATTTTCTTCAATTCTAGTTGGTGTGACAGATTTAGGTATCACCACTACATCATGTTCAATATTCCATCTAATTATAACTTGTGCAGGTGTTTTATTAATTTCTGATGCTATCGCCTTAACTGTATCATCTTCTAAAATCTGTGCATTCATTAATGGTGACCATGATTCTGCATGTATATTCTGAACTTCTAAATATCTTCTCAATTCTGACTGAGTGAGATAAGGATGAAATTCAACTTGATTAATTACAGGCTTAATCGAAACTTGAGCTAATAATGCTTCTAAATGTTCTGCATTGAAATTACTAACACCAATATTTTTAACTTTATCATTTTTATACAAATCTTCCATACCTTGCCAAGTATCTATCATTAATGCTTCATCTAGACCTGGCCAATGCATTAAATATAAATCTAAATAATCTAATCCAAGTTTACTTAAACTAGTCTCATAAGCTTCAGCTACATTATTACGACCGTAATCATCGAGCCATAATTTAGATGTAATAAAAAGATCGCTTCTATCTAAACCTGTAGAAGCTAATCCTTCTGCAATACCCTGTCCAACCATTTCTTCATTTTCGTATATCATTGCAGTATCAATATGTCTATATCCATTTTCAATTGCATGTTTAACTGCCTTCTTACATTCATCATTATTTTCAACTCGGAAAGTACCTAAACCTATGATAGGCATTTCATTACCATTATAAAAAGTTACAAATTCCAAATTTGAGCTCCCCTTTACTATTAAACTAACTATAATAATAATCAAAATTGGCAAACTATTAAATTAAAATGCCTAAATTTTAAATAATTTGTTTAAAATAGTTATTTATGTCATTAATTTTCGACTAAAACTTAAAAAATATAGACTTAAAAGACTAAAATATCTTTAATCACTTTACTTAAACAAAAACACCTTAAAAATTTAGTTTAAGCACATTTATTCTAAGATTCATGCCTCTATGGTGTTGTACATAATTAGAATAACATTAATAAATAGTGTATTGGATACACTACTACTGTTACGCAAGTAAAACTGAAACACGATAAATTGAAGCTTGTGTTAAAGAAATACAAGCTAATACGTATGAAATTTTGATATAAAAAAAAGCCCATAAATAAATTTTCAAAAAATTTATTTATGAGCCTATTGTATCTAGATTTATATTCTTGATACTTTATTAGTTAAATGTTTCAATTTCATCCATCACACGTTGTAAATCTTCAACATTGTACTGGATACGACCATGAAAAACAAACTTATTAAAGTATTCATCAAGTTGTTCTGGTCCAACTAACACTTTAGAATTGGTACTTTGTGCATAATTTGAAATAGTCACAGCACCTTCATCTTTAGGGTTGAAATATAGGATTGATGTCGGTGTGAACTTCAAGTTTAACTCTGTTTGTAATTCACCAGCTAGTTTTTCAATTTCATTTAAATAATTTGTATAATT
Organism: Staphylococcus sp. GDB9P120P; assembly: GCF_017893435.1. NCBI lineage: Bacteria > Bacillati > Bacillota > Bacilli > Caryophanales > Staphylococcaceae > Staphylococcus > Staphylococcus sp. GDB9P120P. The sequence goes on along the minus strand of NZ_JAESNB010000008.1, from coordinate 53,697 downwards.
CACAAATGATAAAGAATCTTTATCATCATTTTGATCCATTACTAATGTTTGTGCCGTTTGTTTATCAAGGTTTAACGTGTCAAACACTTGTTCCATCATCGGTTGTTCTTTGAATTGGTTAGCATTAATGCCATTAAACACATGACCTTTTAACAACTGAGAATCAATGAGATATAGTCCTGTACGCGTAAGTACTAAATGACTTATACGACGTATATCACTGAAGTTATTTTTAGGTAAGAAAATATTTGCCATGATATGCATATCTTCTGGTCGAATGCGTTTCTCATTAACTAGACGCTCACGAATACCAATTAATCTCATATCCGTTACGTACTCACTTTTATTTTTAGAGAAAAGTTTCAATGCATCTATTTCTTGATTTTTCGCATTTACTGTAGCTTCGTAGTCCTCTTTTTGTTTAGTAACTTGCTTTTTATTTTCAATTCTTTCTTTTTCTAACTCTTCATCATGTTCATCGCTAAGTTTTTGTTCTCTTGATTTATATTGCTCCTCGATGGTTTGCTGTGCTTTTTTCTTACTTTTCAAAGCAACTAAAAATAGGATTAAACAAATAACTGCTACGACTATTGCCACGATTAAACCTATTTCTATCGGGCCAAATGAATTCATAACAACAACGCTCCTTTATGTGTTCAGTAACTTAATTATAATAGATATGAGCTCATCATTCGATAGTAAAGTTAAAAAATAAATACTTCGCGCTTATATTTCTACGCTATCTTTTAATAAATTAACTTTATCTAATTTTTCCCATGGTAACAGTATATCTGTTCGTCCAAAGTGGCCATACGCAGCCGTTTGTTTATAAATTGGATGTTTTAAATCTAACATTTTAATAATGCCTGCTGGTCTTAAATCAAAGTGTTCTCTAACAGCCTCTACTAGTTCTGTTTCACTTACCTTTCCTGTTCCAAAAGTATCTATCGCAATCGAAACTGGTTCCGCTACACCAATTGCATAAGCGAGTTGAACTTCACATTTATCAGCTAAATCAGCAGCAACAATATTTTTGGCTACGTAACGAGCAGCATAAGTAGCTGAGCGATCTACTTTTGTAGGATCTTTCCCGCTAAAACAACCTCCTCCATGACGTGCATAGCCACCATATGTATCTACGATAATCTTACGACCTGTTAAACCAACATCACCTTGAGGTCCACCGATTACAAATCGTCCAGTCGGATTAATATAAAATCTTGTATTATCATCTATTAATCCTTCAGGTACTGTTGGATATATAACATGTTCTTTGATATCAGCTTGAATTTGTTCTAAAGTAGTATCTTCTGCATGTTGAGCTGAAACGACAATTGTATCTATACGATGTGGTTTATCTTGCTCATCATATTCCACTGTTACTTGAACTTTTCCATCTGGGCGCAAATATTTTAAAATATTATCTTTTCGCACATCTGATAATCGTTTAGCTAATTGATGCGATAAAAATATTGGTAACGGCATATAAGTATCCGTTTCATTCGTCGCATAACCAAACATTAAACCTTGGTCACCAGCACCAGTTGCTTCAATTTCCTCTTCTGATAAATTGTCACGATATTCTAAAGCATTATCGACACCTTGTGCAATATCAGGTGATTGCTCATCAATTGCTGTTAATATAGCCATGGTTTGGCTATCATATCCATATTTCGCACGTGTATATCCGATATTTTTAATTGTTTCTCTTACAACTTTAGGTATATCTACATAAGTAGCAGTAGAAATCTCTCCGGAAATTAATGCCATACCTGTAGTTACCGTTGTTTCACAAGCAACCCGCGCATTAGGATCGTCTTTCAAAATTTCATCTAAAATTGCATCAGACACTTGGTCAGCGATTTTATCTGGGTGCCCTTCTGTAACCGATTCTGAAGTAAATAATCTTCTATTATAAGTCATAAATTAACTTGCTCCTTTGTCTTTGATTACGAAAATTCTCTTTGATTGAGCTCATTAAAAAAAGCCTTCTTCACTATATGAATAGAGAGAAGGCCCTTATACGTCCATTCGCTCTTATCGTTCAGACGCTATTTGTCCGCAAACGGTTTGGCACCTTTCTTCATTGTAAGAAGAGGTTGCTGGGCTTCATTGGGTCCATGTCCCTCCGCCACTCAGGATAAGAGAATCCGTTAATCACTATAGTACCGAAACTAAGTAGTAATGTCAATTTGATATTTATTTAATTTCCTTTAAAAATGGTGTGGACTAATCAATCATATGTGTTATACTCTGTAATTGTAAAGGCTTACATTAATTTAATAGCGTTGGAGGGATTTAGTATGGCGGTAGATACATACACTTACACAAAAAAAGTCCAAAATATTTTGGACAAGAAGTCTTCATTATTTCAACAATCCACAACACAGTTGTATAAGAAAATTCTTAATAACAATGAAGGAGAATTAACCGAACTAGGTGCAATTAACGCTAAAACAGGTAAATACACTGGTCGTTCACCGAAAGATAAGTTTATTGTTAATGAACCATCATACAGAGATGACATTGATTGGGGAAATATCAATCAACCTATTGAAGAGGACACATTTTTAAAGTTATATGATAAGGTATTAAATTATCTAAATGAAAAAGATGAATTATATGTATTTAAAGGATATGCCGGTAGTGATCAAGATTCACAACTTAAACTAACAGTTGTAAATGAATTGGCTTGGCATAATCTATTCGCACAAAATATGTTTATTCGTCCTGAAACAAAAGAAGAAGCAGAAGAAATCAAATCTGACTTTACTATTGTATCGGCACCATATTTTAAAGCTGATTCAAGTAAAGATGGTACAAATTCAGAAACATTTATTATTACTTCATTTAAACACAAGGTCATTTTAATCGGTGGAACAGAATACGCTGGTGAAATGAAAAAAGGTATCTTCTCCGTAATGAACTACTTACTACCTAAAGATAATATTATGAGTATGCACTGCTCCGCAAACGTTGGTGAAAAAGGTGACGTAGCTCTATTCTTTGGACTTTCTGGAACAGGTAAAACCACGCTTTCAGCAGATTCAACTCGAAAGTTAATTGGTGATGATGAACACGGATGGAATGAAAATGGTATTTTTAATATCGAAGGTGGCTGTTACGCAAAAGCAATCAACCTTTCTTACAAAAAGGAACCTCAAATTTATGAAGCAATTAAATACGGTACGATTTTAGAAAACGTTGTTGTAGATGAAGAAGGCGATGTCGACTTTGATGATAACTATTATACTGAAAATACGAGAGCCGCTTATCCAATCAATCATATAGATAATATCGTTACACCTTCCAAAGCAGCACATCCAAATACGATTATTTTCTTAACTGCTGACGCTTTTGGTGTGTTACCACCTATCTCAAAACTCAGCAAAGATCAAGCAATGTATCACTTTTTAAGTGGATTCACAGCTAAACTTGCAGGAACAGAAAGAGGTATAACTGAACCTGAACCATCTTTCTCAACATGTTTCGGTTCACCTTTCTTACCATTACACGCAAAAGTTTATGCAGACTTGCTAGGCAACTTAATAGATAAACACGATGTAGATGTATACTTAGTAAATACCGGTTGGACTGGTGGTAAATATGGCACAGGACGCCGTATTAGCTTAAATTATACGAGACAAATGGTTAATCAGGCAATTACTGGTCAGTTAAGAGATACAGAGTATATTCAAGATGACATGTTTGGATTAAATATACCAGTGGAAGTTGATGATGTACCTCAAACATTACTAAATCCTATAAATGCTTGGAGTAAGCCAGAGGCATATAGAGAACAAGCGCAAGATTTAAAAGACAGATTTAAACATAATTTCGAAAAATTTGGCGATGAAGTTTCTGATTTAGCACAAAACGGCGGATTTTAAATAAAATACTAAATAAAGCACATGGACCACATTACAATTGTGGTCCATGTGCTTTATTAGTGACTGTTTTATTTTTTTCCACTTTTACCATCCATTGTTTAACTGTAGATAATGCTTTTTTCATCGCAAATGGCCTTGGTACATGGCCCTCATCCATTTGATAAAATGTTTGATAAGTTGTGCCAATATGTTTCAATTGTGTTTCCAAATAATAGGCTTGGTGAATCCCAACTTGTTTATCTTTCCCTCCATGTACTATAAGTATTGGGGGACTATCGGCATGTATATTAATTAACGCATCTCTTTGCTTATATGCTTTTTCTTTTTTCTTTGGATGTCCAACCATCCTTCTCAACATACCTCTTAAATCTATTCTTTCCTCGTACATGAGACGAATATCGGACACACCACCCCAAATAATATAACTAGCTATAGGCAAATCCTGAAATGTAAGTAACCCCTGTAATCCACCTCTAGAAAAGCCTATCATATGAATATAAGCTTCTGGATAAAGTGTATTTAATATTCGAATAGCAACCGTAACATCATTTAAATCTCTACCATAAAATTCATCTTTGCCTTCACTACCATTGTTACCTCTATAATACGGCCCAAATACAAGTGTTTGCGCATCTGAAAATTGCATTAGTCGCCCTGCTCTTACTTTACCGACTTGCCCTTTACCACCTCGCAAATATACAACAATTCGCTTTACACTTTTATGTGGTTGCATTAATAAACCTCTAACATTAATGCCATCTACTTTATAAGTGACTTCTTCAAAAATATGGTCAGGTACTTCTATAGGCATTCTTTTTTTATGCATAAAATCCAAGCTCGATCACTCTCTCTAAACATTGTAAGATTGCAGTATCTTTCAATAAATAACTTTTACGTTCTTCTGCAATGTCTGAAATACTATTGAAAATTAATGGTCCGTCAGTTTCTAAATAATCATTTTTGGTTTGTAATCGATCTACTTTAACCATAAAAACATCTTTTGTGAACGGTATACCATTTTGACGATTAACACAATATTGAGCAATATAATGTTTGTCTTTAATATTTATAAGCGCCCCTGTTTCTTCAAACAATTCCCTTTCACACGCTTGTTCACTCGATTCTCCTTCTTCTCTTTTGCCTCCTGGAAATTCTATGCCCCTTAATTTATGTTTGGTGAAAAGCAATTGTCCTTGATATATAGGAATAACCAAGACATGATCACCATCTGGGATGTCATTTTCATCCTTAAATGATAAATAGACATCATCATTTTCTTTATCTTTAAACTTCACAAACATCAAACTCCCTTTATATATGTTAAACTATCATTGCTATGTAAATTGTTGGAGGCAAAATTTTATGAAAAAAATCTTTCTAGGACTTATCTATATATATCAACATTTCATTTCTCCTATGACCCCGGCTACTTGTCGTTTTTACCCCACTTGTTCTGAATATACTAGAGAAGCCATAGAAGTTTTCGGACCCATCAAAGGTACTTGGTTAGGTGTTAAACGTATTTCAAAATGTCATCCACTCCATAAAGGTGGATTTGATCCAGTACCTTTAAAAAAAGATAAAAAGCATAAACATTAATTAATCTGAGTTAAATTAAACTTGTTTACAAAAGGAGGTTCAAAATAAATTGAGCCTCTTTTTAATATGCCCGAATGCGCTACAATATCATTTTCAAAATAAAATCCGTGTGGTGTAATATCGCTTGGATAAGTAGCATACCGTGTTAATAAAGCTGTAAAATAACGACTTAATCCATATTCATACATACCACCAATGACAAATTTCACATGTTTTTGTTCTAATATTTCAATTATTTCCAAGACTTTATCAATGCCACCTAGTCTGAATGGTTTTAATACCACAACATCAATTTTATAATTTTCAACATAATATAAAATTGCTTTCAATGATACTGCCTTCTCATCAATAGCTATAGGAGGTAATTCAGAATCTTTAAAATCATTTACTTTTTCTATATCTTTAAAAGGTTCTTCTAAATAAAGTATATCGCTGCTTGAAAGGAGCATAACTTTCTCAACTTCACTATTTTTAACCGATTCATTAGCGTCAATGACGATCTGAGGTTTAAATGGCAATCTCTTCAATTGTTTTACATCTTCTAAAATATTTTCAGACCATTTTATTTTTATGCGATGTGGTTGTGTGACTTTTAAGTTGAAAATATGCTTATATGTTAGACCACTAACTGTTGCACCATAGGGTACATTAAACGTTTCTAATTCGTAAAAAGCCTGATAACAGGCCATCACAATCATACTTCGTGTAGCAGGATATATCTCCAAACATTGAAGTGCATTTTGTACATCCGAAAAGCGTTCAAACTCATGGTTTTTAAATGTTTCAAACCACTTTATTGCTTGGTCATAAACTACTTCTATCGTTTCATCTGCATACCAATCTGTTTCAAAAGCGTTACACTCTCCAAAATAATGTATATGTTTATCAGTTATAAACTCAACAAAAAGTGCTTTACGCTTGTCCATTTTTACTTTAGGAGTAACGATTGCATGCTTAAAATAATTATTACAAATATAAAGTTTCATTTCGCTCAATTTCATAATTGCTCACGCCTAATTTCTTAAATGTTTTCGTTGCAATTTACCTGTTGATGTATAAGGTAATTCTGTTACATGTTTAAAATATTTGGGGATTTTATACTTCGCTATATGCGTTTTAAAATGTGCCAATAATTCTTCATTTGATAATTCTGTTTTTGAAACATAATATAAATAAGGTACTTCTCCCCATGTACTGTCATGTTCCCCAATACACATTGCATCAATAATTGATGCATGAAGTTTTGCCACAGATTCTATTTGATATGGATATATATTTTCGCCACCGCTAATGATTAAATCTTTTCGTCTGTCATAAATCATTACATAACCATCTTCATCAATTTCTGCAATATCTCCCGTTTTAAAATAGCCGTTTTCAAAAGTATCCATTAAATTCTCAGGATATAGATACCCATTCATAACATTTTCACCCTTGATAAGCAGTTCTCCATGTCCTTGATCGTTAGGGTCTTTTATTTTAACAAAAACATTTTCACTTGGTTTTCCGACAGTATCATATCGCTTAGCTAACATATTTGGTGATGCTGTTAAAAATTGAGAGCATGTTTCAGTCATTCCGAATGAATTATAAATCGGCAATTCTGATTTCAAAGCATTTTCAATTAATGTACTAGAAAGTTTAGACCCACCCAACAATATCTTTTGTATATTAAATGGTTGATCCAAACCTTCATCAATTAACCATTTTAAAGTTTGCGGAACCAATGACACATGTGTCGGTAATTCTTTTTGGATTATTTCAAGAATTACTTGTGAATTGAACTTCGCTGCAATACGTACTGTAAAACCTTCCATAAGCGCTCTTAGTATGACACTTAAACCAGATATATGATAAATAGGTAACACAGATAACCATTTTGTGTCTTGATCAAATCCTAAACTTTCTTTACAGCCAACTGCACTTGCATAATGATTGCTAAATGTTTGAGGAACTGCTTTTTGTGGTCCAGTTGTTCCAGATGTAAACATAATTGAAGCAATTCGATCCAAATTGAATATAGCCTCATACGTGTTGTCAGAAACCTCTTTTTTTAATTCATTAAAGTCAATTATGGCTATATCTTGTAACATTAAATTGTTAGTAGTAATAACTGTATCGGTTTCAATAGAGTATAACTGATTTTGCATTTCTTCTTTGGTTAAACGCGTGTTTAGCATCACTATTTCTACACCTGCTAGCCACAACGCATTAATCAAAGTAATAGATTCAATTTGATTTTCTATATATATACCTATACGTTTTTTTTTCAATTGTTTTATTTGATAAGCTAATCGACTTGCCTCGTAATACATTGAAGCAAAGGTGATTTTATTGGTACCATCATCAATAAATATTTTATCTCCATTTTGTTTTGCTTGTGTTTTCAACCAAAATTCCAATCTGTCATTCCTCCATCTCATTGACTATTATAACGTTTTTACTCTGTTTTAACAGTGTTGATGCATCTTCTTGTGTGTTTAACCTAAATTGTAGTGAACGAATTATAAGCTATTAAAATTTATAAATTCAAATAAATACTTAGTAGTGTACTTAAAGCATAAACAAAAGTTAACGAAAAAGTAACTTATTTTATCGTATAAGCAAAAAAATAACAAAACATAAAATTGAGCTATATACAAAAAAGCAAAATCTTAAAAATTGAATAAGTGCATGACTATGAGAAGCCAAAAATTCGTGTTTTGTAACCTACTGATAATACAAAACTAATATTCACACTAATTGATATCAAATCATGTATAAAATTGTGATAATTTATATTGTATACCACAAATTATGATGATATGATAATGAAAACGAATTCATTTTCAGATAATAACAAATGCTTAAACATAACTTTCTCTACGAAAGCACTTTTCAATATCTTATTGCAATCATCCATTGTGGGTTCGAATCCCTCACTCTTCGTTTACTTAAATCTTGTTAAATGAAAAGGAAAAGTAAGCGTTTTTAATTTTATATATGATGAAGGAGTTAAAATAAAATGAAATTTATTAAATACGAAATTGAGCAAGGCTTATATTATGACTTAATAACAATATATGCAAAAACAAACAAAAATACCCCGTTTCATTTCACTTTTTCAGAGAGCCATACTCTAAAAGAAGTAAAAGATAAATTAGAAGACATTGCAATTAAAATTGATAAACCATAATACTTGGTATCATTAATCATCTAATAAAGAAACGGCACTCCCCTTTTTGAAAAAAGAACGTGGCTAAACAACGATTTATAATCTATCAATAACAAAATAATAATACTAGAAGGCCTTGCGCCACATGTAATACAGCATTTATTGGTCAACGCTTTGGTTAGTGGCGTAGTATTGTATTTTTTGTGGTCATCTTGACCATGAAATGGCCAAAATATTAGTAGCCTATGCAAAATAAAAACACCGTAACCCTAATATATCAAAGGTTACGGTGTTTTAGAAAAACTCAAATTATGTAATTAACGGAGAGTGAGGGATTCGAACCCTCGAGACGCTTGTGGCGCCTACACACTTTCCAGGCGTGCTCCTTCGGCCAACTCGGACAACTCTCCAATATAGAATTAAAAAAACAGAAGCGATATTTCACTTCTGTTTGTATGACCCCGACGGGACTCGAACCCGTGTTACCGCCGTGAAAGGGCGGTGTCTTAACCGCTTGACCACGGGGCCATGGCTCCACAGGTAGGACTCGAACCTACGACCGATCGGTTAACAGCCGATAGCTCTACCACTGAGCTACTGTGGATTAATTTGAATGGAGCGGGTGATGGGAATCGAACCCACAACATCAGCTTGGAAGGCTGAGGTTTTGCCATTAAACTACACCCGCTTGTTAACGATTATGGGGCGGTTGATGGGAATCGAACCCACGAATGTCGGAACCACAATCCGATGCGTTAACCACTTCGCCACAACCGCCAAAAATAAAATGGTTCAGGACAGAGTCGAACTGCCGACACATGGAGCTTCAATCCATTGCTCTACCAACTGAGCTACTGAACCCTAATGATAAAATCATAATGGCGGTCTCGACGGGAATCGAACCCGCGATCTCCTGCGTGACAGGCAGGCGTGTTAACCGCTACACTACGAGACCAAATTATGTAATTGCGGGAGGCGGATTCGAACCACCGACCTTCGGGTTATGAGCCCGACGAGCTACCGAACTGCTCCATCCCGCGTTAATATTATTAATGACGCCTACCTAACAAATATACCATAATGTCATTACAAAATCAACATTATTTTAAAATTAATTTACAAATAATTAATTGTTAATTAAAAATTAAATGTCATAATTGGTGGTTAAGCCCACCTCATTTCTGAATACTTATTTAGTATATAAACTTTTATTACTTTCGTCAATGCTTTCACTAAAGTATTTTGTGTAAAAACGGAATATAACTATAATATTATAATTTTAGTTGAGAAATGACACAAATTTATTTATTTTTATAGCTTGCCGAAGTTTATTCACCAGAATTGTTGGCAAGCTATAAAGAGTTATTCACTTTATAATTAAAATATGGAAATTATTTTTCTTGCTCTATGCGCGATGTTTATCACTATCCAATCTATTTACTCATAATACCCATCATTTTACTTTGCAAGTTTGTAAATGTAGTGAAACCGTCATCTTCCATGAAGTGTCCTCCAAAATCAGTGACTTTACACTTGCCATCTAACGCGTCCATTAAACGCTTTGTTTCTTTGTAAGAAACATGTTTATCATCTTTTGCACACAAACCATAAAATTCATTCACTTTTTCTTTAACTTTATCATAGTCGATTATTTTATCATCTAATTTTAACGACTCATCAATCTCTTGTGCATCCTCTTTAAACCCTGAAATACTAAATAAGCCTTCTATATTGCTTAAGTTTTTACTTTGGATAAATTCAAGTGATGCAATTGTACCAAAACCATGAGTTACAAAATAAGTATCTTGTTTACGGATATGAATTTGTTCATTCATAACATTAATCCATTTACGTATATCACTATTTTGTTCTTCAGGAATATTAAAAAGTGTAACTACATAACCTTCCAAGGTAAGATTATTTGCTAACCATTCATACCAGTGATTCGTTGAATCACCTAACTTTGAGTGTACTATTACTATATCTGTCATAAATCAGTCCCCCACTTTACAAATATTACTATTAAAGTATCTCATATATTTCACATGTATTGTAATTTTCATCTTAATAAAAAAAGCCATTTCTACAATAATTAAAAATTCTCAAGTAGAAAATGACTTTTTATTATTTATTTAAATTTCATTTAAAATCTCTTCCACTGCATCTTTACCTTGTTTTATGCAATCAGGTAACCCTACAGCTTCAAATGATGCACCGGTAATACGTAATTTAGGATAATTATTTCTAATATGTGATTGTATCGCTTTAATTTGTTCAATATGTCCTACTTGATATTGCGGCATACTTTTTGGCAAACGATTTACAATACTGAAATCAGGTGCACCTTTAAAGGTCATCATTTTACTCAAATCTTTTTTTACGATTTTCACGATTTCTTCGTCTGTGTGATCGTCAACTACAGTATCACCTGGTTTACCAACATAAGCTCTAATTAACACTTTACCTTCAGGTGTTGTAAATGGCCATTTCTTACTTGTCCATGTACAAGCTGTAATATTGGTATCACTTGTACGAGCAATAACGAATCCTGTGCCATCATAGTTATTGATAATATTTGTTTCGTCAAATGCAAGTACAACTGTTGCTACTGTAGTAGAATTCATGTTTTTAAAATAATCGAAAGCAGGATCATTACCAAACCATTGTAAGAATTTTTGATGTGGCGTTGTAACTAAAACACTATCATAAATATGCTTTTCGTTGTCTGTTTTTATTTCATATTTTTTCTGTGAAGCAGTAATATCGCGAACAGCGGTTTGATACTTAATATTAACACCTTTTGCTTCCAAATCGTCTTTTAAATGTTCTATAAATGAACTCAATCCATGTCTAAACTGTTTAAATTGTCCCTTAGGTGCACCTGGATAAAGTTCACGTTGTTTGATTCTTTGAGCTTTCTCATATCGCATTCCTTTAATAAGGCTTCCAAATTGTTCTTCTCTCTCTTTAAATTCAGGAAAAGTACTCATTAAACTGAGCTCATCGATATTTGTACCATAAATACCACCCATCAATGGTTCTATTAGATTTTCTAACACTTCGTCACCTAATCGTGTTCTAAAAAACTTACCTACCGACATATCGCTATTCATGTCTACTGTTTTTTTAAACAAATCCATTCCAGCTCTTAATTTACCCAACGGAGAAATTAATTTGGTTTTTAGAAATGGTTTGATGTCAGTCGGTATTCCTAATATGGAACCTCCAGGAATCGGATAGAGCTTGTTTTTGGCATATATATACGATTGCCCAGTTTTATTAGTAATGAGTTGATCTTCAAGCCCTATGTCTTTGGCTATATCTGTCATAATTTGTTTGCGTCCTAAATAGGATTCTGGACCTAATTCAATGGTATAACCTTCATTTCGGTATGTTTGAATTTTCCCGCCTACTCTATTAGAAGATTCATAAATTGTGACATCGATATCAGGTCGTTTAGATTTTATAAAATAAGCACTAGATAGACCAGTGATGCCTGCCCCAATAATTGCGATACGCTTAGTCAATGTAATTCACGCTTCCTTTAATAAACATTTTTTATTTCATCAACGATTGCACCAATAAATAGTGGATCTGTATTAGGCATTGCTGGACGGAAGTAATTAACTCCTAATTCATCACAAATTATTTTACATTCGTAATCATTATCGTATAGTACTTCCAAATGTTCACATACAAAGCCTACAGGTGTATAAATAAAGTTTTTATAATTATATTTTTCGTATAAATTTCTTGTTAAATCTTGAACATCAGGTCCTAACCAAGGTGTACCTGTATTACCTTCCGATTGCCATCCTTCAGCTACATGAGCGATGTTTGATTTAGCTTTTAATAATTCAGCAGTATCATGCAATTCGTTTGGATATGGGTCGTTATTTTTTTCTATAAGACCTTTGGGTAAACTGTGTGCTGATACAACTAAAACTGTCTCATCATGTTCCTCTTTTGGTATTTGCTCTAAAGTTTCATTTACCTTTTCAGTCCAATATTGGATAAATTTAGGTTGTTGGTAATAATGTTCAACATGTTTTAAAGTAATACCATATTTATCTGCTTCTTCTTGTGCACGTTTGTTATAAGAGCCCACTGAAAAACTAGAATAATGTGGTGCGAGTACTACAGTAACCGCTTCTTCTATGCCTTCTTTGTTCATAGCTTTTACAGCATCTTCGATAAATGGATGTATGTGTTTCAAGCCTATATATAACTTGAAATTAACATCTGTATACTGATTATTCAGCTCTGAACATAAAGCCTCAGCTTGTCGATTCGTAGTGCCTGCGAGCGGTGATAAACCACCAATAAATTTATATCTATCTTTTAAATCTTGTAATTCTGCTTCTGTAGGTTTTTTTCCATGTCTAATATCTGTGTAATAAGCTTCTATATCACTTTCTTTATAAGGTGTACCATAAGCCATTACTAATAAGCCTACTGTTTTTGCCATTTTAAAATCATCCTTTTATTTAAATTTTTTAGATGTAGATGACATAATTAATTGTAAATCTTGCTCACTATATTTATGTCTAACTATCTTTGTGTATATTCGTGAACAAATGTAGTAATTCTTTTTAAAGTTTCAGGTTTAACTTGTGGAAAAACACCATGACCTAAATTAAATATATGTTTACCATGAGCTAAACCTTGATCTAAAATAGGTTTTAATCTTGCTTCTATAACTTCCCAAGGTGCTAACAGTAAAGAAGGATCTAAATTTCCTTGTAAGGTTTTAGTTATATTTAAATCATTAGCTTCCTTAATAGATAGTCTCCAATCTAAACCTAATACATCTATTGGTAAATCATTCCATTCATGTACTAAATGACTTGCACCTACACCAAATAAAATAACTGGCACATCATGTTTCGCTTTAATTCCATTAATCAACTTTTTCATTGCTGGCTTTATATAATATCTATAATCATGTACGTTTAATGCACCAACCCAAGAATCAAATACTTGGATAATTTCTGCACCAGCTTCTATTTGGGCAGTCGTATAAATGATGGACATATCAACTAAATGATCCATAAGTGCGAACCATGTTGCTTCATCACTATACATCATCGCCTTTGTAAAATTATAATTCTTAGAAGGACCACCTTCAATCATATAGCTTGCTAATGTAAATGGAGCACCTGTAAAACCTATCAATGGCACATTTAATTTTTCTTCAGTTAACAATTTTATTGTATCTAATACATATGGAACGTCTCGTTTTGGATCAATTTCCCCTAATTTTTCAACATCTTGAATAGTTTTAATCGGATTATGAATTACTGGACCTATCCCAGACTTAATTTCAACATCAACGCCTATCGGTTGCAACGGTGTCATGATGTCTTTATATAAAACCGCGGCATCCGTATTATAGTTATCTACTGGTAAATGTGTTACATATGCACATAATTCTGGTTGATGTGTAATTTCAAATAAAGAGTATTGCTCTTTCAATTTTCTATATTCAGGCTGAGATCTACCAGCTTGACGCATAAACCACACAGGTGTGTGTTTAACTTCTTTGCCCTTAATCATATCTAGGATTGTATTATTTTTATTATGCACCTTGTAATCCTCCTACATTATAATCATTCTTATTAATATTACCATATCCATTAATTTACCGTATTCAATGTATAGAAATGTCATAAAAATGACAAAGTGTGTCACTTTATGATCTTAATTATTTGACTATTGTTTTCTATCAGAAATCAATTATAATACTGTTAAAGTCTATTTTACATTTATTTGAAATATTAGAAGTATATATAGTAAATTATAATAGTTATCCAATGTTTCTTAAACAATTCAAGGGGGAAAATTTATGAAAATATACGCATCTTACGGTACATTTGGTTATTTGAATCAAATTAAGCTAAATAATCCGACACATAATCTATTACAATTTTCAGCTTCTGACTCTTCAGTCATTATAGAAGAAACAGAAGGTGAAACTGTTTTAAAACATCCGTTAGCTTATGACATCATTAAATCTGAAGGGAATTTAGATGAAAATTACTTCTATTCTGTTATTTTCATACCAACATCAGAAGATCATGCTTATCAATTAGAAAAGAAATTAGAAAATGTAACAACTGATTTTAAACAATTTGCAGGTTACAGAAGTTATCGTTTTTTAAAACCAAATCAAGGGTTAACATACAAAATTTATTTTGGCTTTAATAGTCGTACAGACTATGAAGATTTCAAAGCCTCTACTGTCTTCCAAGACAACTTTGATAAACTTGCACTAAGTCAATTCTTTGGTTCTAGTGGTCAACATTCTAGTTATTTTGAAAGATATTTATTCCCAATTGATGACTATTAAATAAAAATCGCTACTCAAAATTAGCATTAAGCTAAAACTTGAGTAGCGATTTTTTAATCTGTTAGCAAACTTTCTTGATATTTTAGTTTTTTAGTTATATTTCTAATCGTCAACCACCCTACAAGAAAGAATATCAATCCAAAGAAACTATATTGTGGGAGAATAATAGCAAAAGTAACAATAAATACCACGCCTATAAAACACATTAATCTATTTAAAAATTGTTCATACCCTTTTATCACTTTACTATCAGATACCGGCCAAACTTGAGGCCATAAACCATATGCTTGTTGTGTATAAAATTGAGACATTTGTAACAAAATAATATACATAAACAGGCTACCAATTAATAAAATTACGATGACTTGATGTAACCATATCATCATAACTAAAGCTATAATAATCAAGCGTAATATAATATTAAATGCGTCTTTACCTCTAGCAAAACTTCTAATAAATAAATAAAGATACATATAGTTGTCATTAAATTTTTTAGGTTTCGGTTTCCACAATAACGGATCTAAATAACTTCTCCTTACTGCTTTCTCTTCTAGTTGTTTTACATCCGTAAACATATTTACAAATTTATAATAATTCATATGATGTTGTTGTTCTGTATTAATCATATGCTCCCATGGGAACAAATAGTCTTTGTTTAAATATCTTATTAACAGAGTAAGAGCAACAAGTATAATAACTGAAAAAATACTTAAGATATTTTTAGGATCTAAGGCTACATAATAACCAGATGTAAATATCACAAACAAAATACTAAATAATGACCAACGTTCAAGTCGAAATTTATACCACTGCCATTTTAATAATAAACCTAGGAGCGGGAATATAATTGCTAGTCCAGCAAAGATAATATAAAATCCAAACGTTTTGTTATTAAGCACATAAAATAATGGAAATAATATAATAATTAATAATATTTGTATAGGTAATCTAGTAACATAACTATACATCAAACTTTTTTTCATATATTCAAACATATGTTTTTCAAATGGCAAGAGAAATAATTTATCTGCATCTTTCAATAAAGTCCTAATTGGGAACATAGAAGTAATGGCTGTGATTATACTAGCAATTAATGGATAATTAATATGTTTAGGTATTGATTTCAACCAATCTCCATAGCCTAAAATAAATGCACCTAATAAAATCACAAGAAATACGGAAAAATGACCATTAAATATAAACTTATTATAATAACTTTTCTCCTTTGTAATTTCTTGTTTCCTTAAATCAAATAATTGTTTAGCTTCATGTCTCATGAGTTCTGGCCACCTTGAGTAACATGTATATAGATTTCATCTAAAGTTTTACCACTTAGCCCTGTTTGTTCTCTTAATTCATCTATATTACCGAATGCCACGATTTGACCTTTGTCCATTATTAAAAATCTGTCACAATATTTTTCAGCAGTTGCCAAAATATGTGTACTCATCAATACAGTTCTATTTTCTTCTTTTTTTTCAACCATTAAATCAAGCATAGATTGAATACCTAAAGGATCTAAACCTAAAAATGGTTCATCAATGATATATAGTTCTGGATCTACAATAAATGCACAAATAATCATTACTTTTTGTTTCATACCTTTAGAAAAATGACTTGGAAATATATCTAACTCATTTTCTAACCTAAATGTTTTTAATAATGGATTTGCTCTTTTCATAGCTTCTTCTTTATCAATATTATACGCCATTGCAGTCATGTTAATATGTTCTTGTAACGTTAATTCATCGTATATTACTGGTGCTTCTGGAATATATGATAATTTTCGTCTATAAGTTTCTACGTCTTTTTTGATATTAATATCTGAAATTGTTAACTGCCCTTCCATAGGCGTTAATAAACCTAACATATGTTTAATAGTAGTACTCTTCCCAGCACCATTCAAACCTATCAAACCAACAATTTCTCCTTTTCTCAATTCAAAATTTATATCTTTAATCACAGGTCTTTTGCCATATCCACCTGTTAAATGCTCTACTTTTACTGTCATAAGGCACCTCCACAAATAGTATTGTATCAAAAATCAAACATTGTTCATAAAGTTACTGCAAAAAATGACGGAAATTAATCAGTAATGCTATAATGGTTATTAAATATCTGACAAGGAGTGAAGATTTATGTCTGAAACAATCTTTAGTAAAATAATAAATGGTGAGATTCCTAGTTATAAAGTATATGAAGATGAATATGTTTATGCATTTTTAGACATCTCTCAAGTGACTAAAGGTCATACTTTATTAGTTCCTAAAAAAATCTCTGCAAATATCTTTGAAACAGATAGTGAAACAATGAAACATATAGGTGTTGCTTTACCTAAAGTAGCAAACGCAATTAAAAATGCATTTAACCCTGATGGTCTAAATATTATACAAAATAATGGTGAATTTGCCGATCAATCTGTCTTCCATTTACATTTCCACTTATTACCAAGATATGAAAATGAAGTAGATGGTTTTGGTTATAAATGGGAAACACATGAAGAAAGCATAGACGATGATCAGAAGGAAAAAATTGCACAAGAAATTGCAGCTCAATTTAATTAATTATGCTTAGCTGATATGATTTAGGGTATATTAAAATTATTAATGACTCAGAAATTTTAGAAATGAGGAGAATTTTTATGAAAACAGCTCAATTATTACTAGGTCTTGGTGCTGGTGTTGCAACTGGAATTGGTGTTGCATTAATGAATCGTGATAAGAAAAATTCAAACCAATACGTGACAGAAGCGCGTAAGCCTACAGGTGCTGAATCTGAATTTGATAGAGAAATCAATACAATAAAACAAAACGTCAATGATATTGTAAATTACATTGCTCAAATCAAGTCCGAAAGTACTGAAATTGGAAGCACTATCGGTGATGAAGTAAAAACGATGATTGGCGATTTCAAATCTGATATCGATCCTAATATTGAAAATTTGCAATCTCATATTGAGAATTTACAAAATCGTGGCGAAGAAATTTCAAAAGCCTTTGAAAAAGATAAATAATAAGTTTGGTTAAATAAGAGTTATGACTTAGTTTTCAAAAGAGTTATAACTCTTTTATTTTTTATAATAGATTCTTTAAGCATTTGAAATAATACTAATTCATAACTAATTTTTAATCTCATAAGTTTCTTTGCTCAAGAACTATAATGTTCAGCCAGTGTGTTTCTAAATAATCTTTCAAACTCTAAAACTAGCATAAAGTTAAACTTGACGATTGTAGTAATACGTTAGATAATACGAAAGTATATTCAATATATTTTAAAAGGAGTATGATTGCGTAATGTATTTATGTACACGTCAAATAGATATTAACGCTCGTTTTGGCATACCTAGAATTGCTTTCCTTAGTTTTGCTACTACAATTATTACATTTTTAATTGCATACGAACTATTATACTTCTTTTCAAATACCAAGTTAACAGATGATCACTTTTTGATATTTTTAATTTTAGTGGTACTTTTGTACCCATTGCATAAATTAATCCATTTATTATTTTTCTATCCCTATCGTAAATCATTTAAAAAATATAAATTAGTAAAACGTAAACCTGTGCCATTTTATAATGTGTATGTAAATACACCAGTTAATAAATATTACTTTTGTTTTGATTTAATCACGCCTGCTTTATTTATTACAATTATCTGTGGTTATATAAGTACTTTAATTCCGCAATATGGTCATTATTTGATGTTTTTAATTGCTTTAAATTTAGGCTATTCGGTCATGGATTTTCTTTATTTAAAAATTATATTATTTTCAAATGAAGGCGCTTATGTTGAAGAACATCAAACAGGTATTAATATTTTAAATAAAGTATCCCCACATTGGAATAATGAACTTGATTAAGCAAACAGCACTGTTTGATTTTCAGACTGTCGTCAAAGTCTCCGACTTTGTTGGCAGTTTTTTTATGCACGCTTTCCACATAAAAAGCTTACAACTATAGTCGTATATATGGGTTTCTAATTGGTGAAAACGACTTTATATGTTATATTTACGTTGTTATTCTTACAAAAGGAGTTCCCAAACATGAAAACATTTAAAAAAGTTATAATTCCTGTTACTGCCAGTGCATTACTATTAGGTGCTTGTGGTAATAGTGCTACAGATTCTAAAGAAGATACAATCATTTCATCAAAAGCTGGCGATGTTAAAGTTGAAGATGTAATGAATAAAATGGGCGATGAGCAAGTTGCAAATACGTCTTTTTCAATTTTATTAAATAAATTGTTAGCAGATAAGTATAAAGATAAAATAGATACTAAAGATATTGATAAAGAGGTTGAGAAAGAACAGAAGCAATATGGTGGTAAAGATCAATTTGAAAGTATGTTGAAACAACAAAAAATGTCACTTAGTGACTATAAAGAGCAGAAAAAATTACAATCTTATCAAAAAGCACTACTAAATGATAAAGTGGATATTTCTGATAAAGAAATCAAAGAATCTACGAAAAAAGGTTCACATATCTTAATTAAAGTTAAAGAGAATAAAGATGACAAAGAAGGTTTATCAGATAAAGATGCGAAGGCAAAAGCAGAAAAAATCCAAAAACAAGTATCAGAAAATCCTGATAAGTTTGGAGAAATTGCCAAAAAAGAATCCATGGATAAATCTTCAGCTAAAAAAGATGGTAGCTTAGGCTATGTTATCAAAGGACAAATGGAAAAAGATTTTGAAAAAGCACTATTCAAACTTAAAGAAGGCGACGTTTCAAAAGTAGTTAAAACGGATTATGGTTATCATATTATTAAAGCAGATAAAGAAAATGACTTTGATAAAGAAAAAGGTAAGCTAAAATCACAATTAATCCAACAAAAAGTACAAAAAAGTCCTAAATTATTAACAGATGCTTATAAAGAATTGTTAGATGAATACAAAGTAGATTATAAAGATCGAGATATCAAAAAAGCTATCGAAGATTCCATTCTAGATCCAGATAAAATCAAACAACAACAACAGCAGCAACAACAACAGCAAGCGATGCAACAAGGTGGAGCTGGTATGACCTCTGGACAATAAAATCATATCTCAAAACATAGATAAGGCAAATGCTATTATAGATAGCATTTGCCTTATTTTTTCAATGAAACGTACTCATATTTCTTAATTAGGTACATAATTGATACGATAGTATTTTATTTTTTTGTATTAATATTCAACATATGATAAATACATGTTTAAACTACTCACCTAAGTCAAATTATCCCATGAATAAAAAACTGGCGACTCATCCCTACTACAATATATTACATGTAATTTTTCACGGTCTGAACCGAATGAGTTTACATGTAAAAAGGACTAGTCCATGCAAAATTGGATTAGTCCTTTTTAAAAATTTATTTTTTTAACGTATATTATTTTTTGTTTAATCCAATGATGTTGGATTGTAAAATTGTCTACCCTCAAGTCCAAATATACGTTCAGTAAATTGACCTTTTGGTGTTTTTTTATATGCTTTTTCAAACATATTCATTTTTGCATCAATATTATCGATGAAATATAAAATTTCCGCTTCTTTCATATGTGGTAGTTTTGGAGAGCCAAATTCCATTTTTCCATGATGCGCTAATATCATATGACGTAGTAATAATACCTCTTCGCCTTCTATTTTTAATTCTCGAGCAGCATCTGCTACTTCATCACTTGCTATAGAAATGTGACCTAATAAATTGCCTTCAACTGTATATGTTGTTGCAACAGGACCACTTAATTCTTTAACTTTACCAAGGTCATGTAAAATAATAGAACTATATAACAAGCTACGGTTTAACAGTGGATATATATCACAAATAGATTTTGCGACACGTAACATTGTTAATACGTGATAACTTAACCCACTTGAAAAATTATGATGATGTGTACTTGCTGCAGGGAATGTAAAAAATTCCGTTTGATATTTGCGCAATAAATGTCTTGTAATACGTTGTAAATTTGCATTTTCAATTTCCAAAATATAATGAGAGACTTCTTCTTTGATTTCTTCTGGTGTCAGCGGGGCGCCATCTACGAAATCATGTATGTTTAAATCTGCTTCATCTGAAGCTAATTTAATTTTATTAATTTTCATCTGTTTACGCCCACGATAATTTATAACATCACCAATTACGTGTACAATTTTTTCTGGTTCTAGCACGCGCATATCTTCCTTAGTAGCAGTCCATAATTTGGCTTCTATATCTCCACTTTTATCTTGAAGATATATCGTCATATAGTCTTTCCCTTGAGCAGTCACACCTTGTGTCGCTTTATGAATCAAGAAATAGTGATCAACTGAATCTCCAGGATTTAATTTTTCTACATTTCTCATTATTTACCGCCTTCCTCAGGTTTATTCAAAGTAATAATTTGTTTTGAAGGCACACTTGTATCCTTGACACATGTAAAGTATAAAATTTGATAATCATTAGGCATTTGTCTTAGATAATTCATCATCGTTTCTTTTCTATGTTTATCAAAATGTACAAATGCATCATCAATAATTACAGGGAATGGATAGTAAGGTTTTAATGTTTTAATTAAACTTAAACGCAATGCGATATATAGTATTTCTTTAGTAGACTGGCTTAATTCAATTGGTTCGTACATTTGACCATTCACTTGTTTTACCATTAAATCTTCATTCGCATAAGTAACTTGTACATAATTTCCATTTGTCAAATGTGCAAAGATCTCTGTCGCTTCATTTATCACTTGTGGTAAACGCTTGTCTTTAATTTGTTTAATATGTCCTTCCACTAAAGATTGTAAGTAGCTGAGACTTGCCCAATCTTTCGCTTCATCGTTCACTCTATTTTTCAAAATATGGAACTTATGACGTAAATCCGCTAGTGTCTTATCTGTTTCCATATCCGTGATTTTAGCGTTTAAATCACTGACTTCTGATTGCATTTCTAAATACTGGTCATTATAATTATCTACTTGTCTTTCCAACACTTCATCTTCTTCAGATAATTGTGCATATGTTTTTTGGCTTAACATGGAACTAGCTTCGTAATTATAATTTTGGTTTTCCAGATATTTTGTTAAATCATTAAAACGATTTAATTGTTGGTGATAAGCTTGGTATTGTGCATGTTGATAATAATATGATTCTTCATCATTTGCACTTACAAAGTTAAATAACTGTGAAATCACATTACTATTCTCATTTAAACGATGTTTAAGCTGTGATAATTCACTTTCTATTAAAGCGATTTGTTCTTGATTCCTATTCCATTTATCTAAATTCGTTGTTTCTTCTTTTAACCATTGATTTACATCATGAAATAAAGATAGCGTGTTAAAAGTCGTAAATTGATTTTGAGTTACTGCTTTGGCATGTTCATAAAATGTATTTAATGCTTGTTGTAACTCAATTTTTTGATCGTTCAATTCAACCGTATGATTGTCATAATCCTTAATTTTATTCATCGTCGCAATACTATCAATAATGAGTTCGTCTGAAATTTTATCAGATAAATGTAATTCATCTTTAATTTGGTTAATCTCATTATCTGATTTTGAATATTGGTGCTGAGCCGCTTCTAAATTAGAAGATAAATAATTTGCTTTTTTATCTAAAGCTTCTTTCGTTTTAATAGCATTATGAAATTGTTCGCGAATCCTATTTTGATCATCTAAATCAAAATCCAAATTATAATTAGCTTCTAAATCATTTATTTGGTGTTGCAAATCTTCAATTTCATTAGAAAATGTTTCACTATGTCCAATCTCTTTTGATTTAACTAAAAATATTCCTACGATAAATATAAGAGAAAGTATTGCAAATACAATACCAAAGACTAAATTAGCAGAAATAAATGAAAAGATTGTTAATCCAATACCAACAACCGCTAATATAATCAAAGCAAATCGGAAAATATTCTGCTTGCGTTCATTTTCTTGTTGTTCTTTATCAAACGCTTCTTTCATTTTTTGATATAAATTATTCTTCTCTTGAAGTTCAAACACACGATTGTTATATTGCTTTTTCTTTTCATAATTTTCATCAGACACAATATCTTTTTCTAATGCATCCATCTCAGTTTGATTTGTTTCTTTATCAATTTTATTTTCTTCAATATTGCGTTCTAATTGTTGAATAAAAGCAGTCTGTTCTTGTTTATTTTTAATTTGATTACTTACGTGACTCTTCATTGCCTCTGAACTGTCTACTTCATGGTATACATCTTGCCATCCAATATTAGACTTTAAGCCTGATTTTTCACGTTCTTTATCTTGAATTTCTTTTTCAACTGATTTTAATTCGTATTCTTTTTGTTTAATTTCATTTTCTTGTTGCTGTATATGGTTAAAAGCATCTAAATCAGATTGCTTAGGGACATTGATTTTTTCGTTTTCACTTTTCAAGTGTGCTAATCGCTCTTCTCTTAAACCAATATCTCTTTTTAAATTTTGCGTTTGAATTTTTGCAGATTCATAGCGATCAATACCTTGTTCAGGAAATGTGACAGGTTCGATATTTAATTGGGTTTCTAGCGTTTTCCACTCTTGTGTTTGTTCATGTAAAGCTAATTCTTTTTGTTTACGGTCATGCATTTTAGACAGTTGATTTAAATTTTGTTTCAAATTTTCTAAACGTCGATCAGCTTTATCTTTATCATCTACTAAGCGTTTATAAGAGGATAGCTTTTCTTCTTCTTCTCGAATTTGACGCTCTAATGACTTCAATTCTTCAAGTTGTTGATTAATCATTGGATTTCTACCATTTTTCTTATACAACATTTCTTTTTTATCATTCAAAATTTCACGCATACTAGTAAATTCTGTTGATCCTAATGCACCAGCCTGAAGTAAATAGTTTTGTAATTGCGTTTCATCCATATTTTTATGAATATTTTGTAGACCTAATACATCAAATGAAAATATACCTTGGTATGTACGTTTTGAGATAAAATTAAGTTCTTTTTTTAACCAGCTTTCATCTTTGATGGCGCCGTTTGGTAGATAAACTTTAACGTCTCCAGTTGCTGCACCTTTGATACGTTCAATTTCTATCAAAGAACCATCATCTTGAATCAATGTAAGTTTTCCGCCATATTGATTACCTAAACGTGGTTCTAGTCGTGGTTCATTTTCTTTCTTAGTTGGAAAACCGAATAGGATAGAATGTATAAATGCCTGTATCGTAGACTTTCCTGACTCATTTTCTCCATATATTTCTGTGAAATGTTCATCAAATTGAATGGTTCTTTGAATAAATCTACCATAACCATATATATCTAATGATTTAATCTTCATTTTATTCCCCCCTCATATCTGATTTTAATAATAATTCCGCTCGCTTAATTAATTCACGACGATCAAAATCATCATAATTTTCTAGGTATTTGGAAGCTTTTGGATTAAGATATAAATCATTCATAGCTTGCTCATAAACTGAATTATCTTCAATCAAATCTGGTGAAAATTCTTTAACAAGAGTCGTTTTATCATCATCTTTATTCTTTATTTTTAAATCTTCTATAAACACAAAATTATGCTCATTTTCTTCATATTCGCTAATCATTTCATGTACTTGCATTAAATCTTGATCAGAAATAATTTCGTCTGAATTGACATGTACTACTAATTGATAAATTGCTTTACCGTGAGCTCTAACTTGTGATTTAAAGTCTTGTATTGCGTCAAACAAACCTTGTTTTGAAGTCATGTCTGTATCTATTTCAGCTTTCTCAAAACGAATAAACTGGGTTGGCACAAATTTAGCATTTAGATGTAAATCATCTCCCTCTATTAATAGGCAGCCTTTTTCTCCAGTTTCTTTGAAATGACGACCTTGAATATTACCAGGATAATGAATTTGAGGCATATCACTTAGTTGTTGTCGCTCGTGTATATGACCAAGTGCCCAATAATGATAAAGTTTATTGTTTAAATCTTCCAATCTAAATTCCGTATAACGGTCTTTTGTGTTCGTTTTGCTATATGTACCATGTAAAATACCTATATGGATACCTTTTTGGCCTTGGCTTGATGGATAAGCATCAAGCTTATTTTCGTAACTCGCTTCATTTTGATAGCTGAAACCGTGTAAATATATTTCTTCGCCATTTTTGGTAATTGTTTGATATGTTTCTACATTTTCAGAAAAAACAGAAACGTTCTCTGGCCATTCAGTACCTATAGATGAAGAAAGCGGATCATGATTACCATGACAAAGATAAACAAATATTTGTTCTTTTGATAGTCGTTCAAATTGCTCTTTTAAGAACACTTCAGCACGGAGTGTTCTATTATGACTATCAAATAAATCCCCTGCTATAATCATAAAATCTACTTCTTCATTTAACGCTAAATCCACGATTTTTTTAAAACTTTCATATGCGCTTTTTTGCATATCTTCAAATATCGATTGACTTAAGTAGCTTCTAGACTTAAATGGACTATCTAAATGTAAATCTGCACAATGAATAAATTTAACCATATAGTTATAGTTCTCCTTTATTTAAAGGTTTTTATAAAAAGCATGAAAACTAGGCATTTATTTTGAGATTTAAAAAACTCTACTAATACCTATGTACATGCTAATACCTTGTATCTCTTTATTTTACCACACCGACTATTGTACAGTCGATAAAACAAAAAAGCTGAAACATAAATAAATGTCTCAGCTTGAAATTCAATATTAACCATGGTTCATTGAATAAAAAATGAACTATTATCCAGCAATTAAAGAACTCATTTATCGGAATCAATTCTTTTGTATATCACTTCTCAATATATTGAGTTTATCATACATATGCTTGAATAAAAGTTCATATATTTCTTTCAATTATGGTTGTGGCCATGTATTGATTTCAAAAATCAATTTTTACATAGCAACACATTAAATATTTTTAACTTTTTATAAAAACTTTAGATTATTTTTAAAAATAAACATTCTGATTAATTAGTCAGCGTAAATTTCATCTAAAGGTTTAACAATGATTTGATTAATTTCTTGGAATACTTGGCTCATGTTTTGCTCAGCAGCCATTAATTCTGAAATGTTAGAATCATTTTCGATTTTTTGTGCTTGTTCTTGAGCTTTTTGTAATTCCTCTTCACCAATTTCTTCACCTTGCATTTGTTTTTGTTGGAAGTTTAATTGTGTTTCACGGAATTCATCAAAAAGTGCTTTTGATTCATCATTTTCTTTTACTTTAGCATAAGCTTTTTGAATTGCTTGATATTCATCACTTTCTCTTAAAGCTTGTTCTAATTGATTTGCATGATCGTATAAATTTACTGCCACTGTGCTTCACTCCTTTATTTGTATATGTGTTATAACCACATCGATATTACAATAACATAATTTAATATGTTATACAAAAATTGCAATCACACCTTGTAATAAACCTATGATGCCGCCTAATAAAAAGCCTAAAAGCATAATTAATTTCAACTCTTTATTTGCGATATCTATGATTAAGCGTTCAATATATGCTAAATCAAATGAATTTATCTGTTCTTCAACCATTTGTCTTAGGTTGATTTTTTTCATGATTGGAGAAATATGTTTAGAACCTTTATCAATAATCAATTCTGTAAGTTGTTTTGAAATTTTTGTTTCTAAGAATGTTATAAATTCTGGCATTACTTCTTTCAGTGGTCGATTCGATATATTATCTATGTTTGCATAGTTCATAAGTAAATCAGCAACCGTTACCTTAAGCGAATCGAATTGATCTTCATTGATGATTTCTACTAACGTTTTTGATTTAAATGTTGCGTATTCATTTTCAATAATCTGCTTTGCAATTGCTTTAGCTTTAGGATGATTTGTTAATCTAATCAATTCATGTTGTATTCGATCTGCAATGCTTTCTCTAGTCATAAACATCTGTAGCAAACCTACGATTTTACCTTTCTCATTAAAGAAAGTATCTAACATTGATGCTATATCAGCAGTGCCTTTTTCTGATTTAAGATAGACGCGTGCACGTTCAAACAATAATTCAGGTACTCCATCTACCTTTGCATCAATATTTTTTTCAATATCTGAAGGAATCATTTGTTTTATAGGAGTTTCTTTATATTCAGCATAATATTGTTCTAATTTATTATTGATAACCGAATACATTTTATCATTAGTAACCTGTACAACATCAACATCGAAACTTTTCGTCAACGATTGAATCGTCACATGGTCTGTTTTTAATTTTTGAATCTGTTTTAAGATTAATGATTCGATTGCTTCTCTTGATTTAGGTGCATTTAATTTTGACTTAATTAATGTTTCAGTCAATAGGTGTTCTTCAATAACTTGTCCAATTTTATCTGCAATTTCTGCTCTTCTTTTAGGTATTAACCCAGGTGTAAAAGGAATACGTTTATTAAAAATATAGTAAGTTTTAAACGGATGAAATAACATTCTTACAGCAATTACATTTGTGACGCCACCTATTATTGCTCCAATAATCATCATCGCTATAATTATTAAAAAAGCGTGCATAGTTAATTCTCCTTCAAATAAAATTTGTTATAAACTGAAGGTACATTCATATCAGTCATTTTTACATTGTATAACATATATCAAAAAAATGTGTATACTATTTGTTATTTTTTAAAAACAAAATTGCTTGGCAGCAATAATTATGAGTATATTCAATTTGTATTAGTATAAATTCAAAAAAAAAGAGCGATTTAGAAATCAATCAACATTTGATTTCCCGTGTTCGCTCTTACAATGATGTATTCTTTTTTATCATAGGTCAAAAACTGTATCAACTTGCCTATTAAGTTCAGTTCATTTGTTCATGACCGATTTCAATTAAACTTTAGTGACTAAACCATTCAATATATAAGCTATAACTTTATTAGTTAATGTTATAAATAATGATTCTTCTATCACAAAATGCATTTATTTATACGTGCATTAATTCTTCTTTAGAAACTCTACCAAAATATGTTTCAGCTTCTCTTAATTTAGAAGTACCAAAAATAGGTTGTGTTTCCTGATTTAGTACACGGTAGATATCACTTACTTTATTGCTTTGTAGAATATAGCCGTTACGAGTATCAACTGTGTTCCAATATATATCACTAGTTGTAGAATGATTTGGATACGCACAATGGTTACGTGAAATTGTTTGTACCATTTCTAACGGATCGCAACCGAAAGTACTATTTAGAACATCAGAATCTCTAAATAATGCACAAATTGACACACATGTTGTCCAGTTGGGCAATACTCTCTCTTTTTCAATTTGTACTAGTGTCTTTTTTGAAAGACCAATCGTTTGTGCCATTGTATCTTGCGTGTAACCTGCTTCAATACGCACCATTTTAAATTTTGTTTGAATTAAATCTGTAAAACTCTGTCTATCCATTACTTTAATCTACCTTTCATAAAAGAATATTTTATCCGGACACAAGAAATTGCAATAATACACGTTTCTTGAAACACAAATTACATCTTAATACAATTTGCGATAAAATAAAAGAGCGAAATGATATTTTCGTTGTTTTTTGTTATTTGCGAAATTATCTAAATAATCAATCTTATATCCTATAATTAACTTAAACACTTATACCACTTTTATTGTAAGCGCATAACAAGCATGAAATGTGATTATATTTTTTACTTATTACTCTTTTGATATAAAAACACTATTCATTATTATATCTTAATTTTTACTTTTTGGCATATACTTTGCCTTAAACAATTGAAAATGATCATTTATTTACTTTTTTCAGAATTTTCATTATAATCAGGGTTACTTTAATAATTGAGGTGTAAAAGATGACAGAGAAATATATTTTACTTGCAACTTGTACAGATAAAGTCGGTATTACTTCATTAATTACTAATAAAATTGCTCAATATCATTCTAATATTCTACATTTAGATCATTTTACAGAATACGACCATTCACCAAATGCTACAGGTCAATTATATTTGAGATTAGAATTTGAAAATGTACCATCATTGAAAGAAGATTTAGAAACAACGTTGCAAACACATCAAATAGATTTTAAACTCTTTGACAATCAACAACATACAAAAATAGCACTTTTTGTTTCTAAGGAAGATCATGCTTTCAACGAAATTTTATTACGTGTTAACAGAAATGAATTGCCTGCCGAAATTGTGTGTATCGTTAGTAATCACGAAAACAATAGACAATTCGCAGAAACACTTCATATCCCTTTTTATTACATACCGAGCAACGAAGATAAAGAAATCGTAGAAAGAAAAATACTAGATGTTTGTTCTGAGCATCAAGTTGAACTCATCGTGTTAGCAAAATATATGCAAATACTATCCGATCATTTTGTCAGTCACTATCCAAATCAAATCATCAATATTCATCACTCATTCCTACCGTCATTTATAGGGGCAAATCCTTATAAACAAGCATGGGAACGCGGTGTCAAATTAGTTGGAGCAACAAGTCATTATGTTACTTCTGACCTGGATGAAGGTCCAATCATAGATCAAGACGTTATCCGAATTAATCATCGGTACAATGTACAAGATTTACGTAAAATTGGTCGGCATGTTGAATCAAGTGTGTTAGCTCAAGCTGTAGAATATCATGTGCTTCATAAGGTGATTGTGACTGCGAATAGTAAGACAATTGTTTTTAATTAATATTCATAAAAAACCTGAAATAGCTTTTTGCTCTGAACATAATTTGTGGGAATAAAATAAAAACACTTCTGTTGAATTCATTTAAAATGAAAAATACGGAGGTGTTTTTTTCTATGAAAGGAGTTGCTTACTCATTAGAAATGAAAATGAAGGTTACAGTTCAAGCGAAATTATGGAAACATTAAACATTAGAAAAAGTTCACAAGTGAAAACTTGGTGGAAATGATAAAACCCATAGATACTACCAACAAGTTGGTAAACAATATTTATATGGTAAGGATATTGGATAATTAAATAATGAAGAAAAGTTAAGAATATAAAACAGAGGCAAAAAGCTGAAATTGATGTTTTAAAAAGTACAAGGAATTGGAAAGGAAGTTGAGCCAAAATAATTATACAAGTCGTTGAAGCATTGAACTTAATATATTCAATTAAACTAGTATTAAAATTATTTGATATTTCAAAATCAACTTATTATCGTTAGAAACACAAATGTGATGAAGCTAATTCAACTACTTAAGAGATTAACTCTATTCGTCAAATTTATCACAGTATAAATAAAAGCACTTATAAATTAATATAAGCGCCTAAATCAACTTTAGTTAGAATGTTGATTATTATCTTTTTTAAAATTATATATGCATGATGCAATACCTAAGCCAAATACTAAAATTATAAGAATATATACTGAATAATTATCTGTTTGTATATAAAACTTAAATAAAGCAAAGCTTAAAAATGCAACAATGTAATAAACTGGTATGAATTTTTTAGACCAAAATATTGAATTTTCCATATCAATTCTCCTAATAATCATTTAGAAACAAGATGCAGCAGCTCCAGTAGCAGCTCCAGAAACGCCACCTACTATTCCACCAGCAACCGTACCAATTCCAGGTACCGCTGAACCGACTCCTGCTCCACCTAGTCCACCAGTGCCTGTTCCACCAGCTGTGCCTAGAGTACATTTAGCCCATCCTTCTTTTTGGTTCTTATCTAAAACTTGGATATCATATCCATCTTTTGTTTCTTTTTATTTTAATACTATGTCTTTATCATCTTTATCTTTTGCTTCTGTAGGTAACTTTTCAGTTTTACCATTCTGATCTTTTCAAGTTACTACGCCATTGTCATTTTGAGTACTTGTAACCCCGTCACTTTACTTAATATGCAATGCGCTTTCGGTAGGCTGACTTAATTTAACATTATCTTTACTTACCCCTGATCCTACTATAATGATAAATAAAAACCACTTTCTATTATGTCACAATAATATTACAAAATCATTGAAACTTGGATACAACACTATCAGAAAAGTCTGAAAGTAAAAAGGTTTTTTGAAAATCCTTTCAATTTTTATTTATCTAATCATTTATATTTATTATTTTCATTAATATAAATGGCAATTATCTAAACTTAAGTTGTTCTGTATGTGGGCTTTAGCAACTTTAATTTCATAATCTTCAATCATTAATTGTGATGTATTCATACCTTAGATATTACTTATTTACCTTAAACCAAATAAAAATACCTAATGGATGCCTATTTCATAGCAATTAATTAAGTGTGTATACATCATATGAATATTATAAATTATGCGAAGAAAAAATCATTACCCGAAGCATGTCCCCCCAAGGGAATTCCAGCTGATAATGCCTTAATCGAATGTTTCCATTCCTCGCTAAAGTGTGAAACGTTATATTAAACAACGGGCTTAATAACTCTAATTAAATTGTAATAGATATTGTCGAAAATTACTTTCAAAACTACTATGTTTAGCTTTTTCTATTAAATCTTAATTAATTATACACTTTTAAAACTGTTCTATAACAGACCTATAACATACCTTAAGTGTATTACTTTTTAATACAGATTCCAAAAGCTTTCACATTTTAGATTAAAATTATTCAAAAACTTTGTGATTTTTTTAACAAAACAAATGATATAATTATTGTGAAAAAATAACATACTTTTGGAGGTAATGATATGTTAAAAGAAAATAATATGCAATCCACAGCATGGAATGATTTTAAAAAAGGTCGCTGGCAACATCATGTAGATGTAAGAGAATTTATTCAACTAAATTACACATTATACGAAGGTGATGATCAATTTTTAGAAAGTCCTACAGAAGCAACAACTAAGCTTTGGGATCAAGTCATGCAATTGTCTAAAGAAGAACGTGAACGCGGTGGTATGTGGGACATGGACACAAAAATCCCTTCTACCATCACTTCTCACGAGGCAGGTTATCTAAATAAAGAATTAGAAAGCATAGTAGGTGTCCAAACCGATAAACCATTCAAACGTTCAATGCAACCTTTTGGTGGTATTCGCATGGCCAAAGCAGCTTGTGAAGCGTATGGTTATGATTTAAATAGTGAAACTGAAAAAATATTTACTGACTATCGTAAAACGCATAACCAAGGAGTATTCGATGCATACTCCAAAGAAATGCTAAATTGCAGAAAGGCTGGGATCATTACTGGACTTCCAGATGCGTACGGTCGTGGACGTATTATTGGAGATTACCGCAGAGTCGCTTTATATGGTGTAGACTTCCTAATGCAGAAAAAAATGGAAGATTTCAACAATATGTCTAAAGAAATGTCAGAAGATGTCATTCGATTACGCGAAGAATTGTCTGAACAATACCGAGCATTAAATGAATTGAAAACATTAGGTAATATTTATGGATTTGACTTAAGTCGCCCAGCTTATAACTTTAAAGAAGCAGTACAATGGTTGTACTTAGCATATTTAGCAGCGATTAAAGAACAAAACGGTGCAGCTATGAGCTTAGGTCGTACTTCAACATTTTTAGATATCTATGCTGAAAGAGATTTAAACAATGGATTGATTACAGAACGTGAAGTGCAAGAAATCATAGACCACTTTATTATGAAATTACGTATCGTAAAATTCGCGCGAACACCTGACTATAATGAGTTATTCTCTGGTGATCCTACTTGGGTAACAGAATCAATCGGTGGTGTAGGTATTGACGGACGTGCATTAGTAACTAAAAACTCATTCCGATTCTTACATTCACTAGATAATTTAGGTCCAGCACCTGAACCAAACCTCACAGTATTATGGTCAGTTCGCCTACCTGACAATTTTAAAACATATTGCGCAATAATGAGTATTAAAACAAGTGCAATTCAATATGAAAATGATGACTTAATGAGAGAATCTTATGGTGATGATTATGGTATTGCATGTTGTGTGTCTGCTATGACAATTGGTAAACAAATGCAATTTTTTGGCGCTCGTGCTAATTTAGCAAAAACATTATTATATGCTATTAATGGAGGAGTAGATGAAAAATCAGGACGTCAAGTTGGGCCTGCCTATGAAAGTATAAAAACAGAAATCCTAGATTATGATGAAGTATTTGAAAAATTTGATAAAATGATGGATTGGTTAGCTGGAGTATATATTAATTCACTTAATATTATTCATTATATGCATGATAAGTATAGTTATGAACGTATAGAAATGGCATTGCACGATACAAATATCATTAGAACAATGGCTACAGGTATAGCTGGTCTTTCTGTTGCTGCAGATTCATTATCTGCAATCAAATATGCAAAAGTAAAACCTATTCGAGATGAAAATGGTATTGTTACAGATTTTGAAATTGAAGGTGATTTTCCTAAATATGGCAATAATGATGCACGTGTCGATGATTTAGCAATAGACCTTGTAGAACGCTTTATGACAAAATTACGTAGTCATAAAACTTATCGCAATTCGGAACATACAATGAGTGTATTAACGATAACATCAAATGTTGTATATGGTAAGAAGACTGGAAATACACCAGATGGTCGTAAAGCTGGAGAACCATTTGCACCAGGTGCAAACCCTATGCATGGACGTGACCAAAAAGGCGCACTTTCTTCACTTAGTACCGTAGCAAAAATACCTTATGATTGTTGTAAAGATGGTATTTCTAACACATTTAGCATCGTTCCAAAATCACTAGGTAAGGAAAGTAATGATCAATGTAAAAATCTCACAAGTATGTTGGATGGCTATGCAATGCAACACGGACATCACTTAAACATTAATGTATTTAATAGGGAAACACTATTAGATGCAATGGAACACCCTGAAGCATATCCACAATTAACGATTCGTGTTTCTGGTTATGCCGTTAACTTTATTAAATTAACACGAGAACAACAATTAGATGTAATTTCACGTACTTTCCATGAAAAAATGTAATTTGAATTTAAGGCGGCCTATATATGTTAAAAGGACATTTACATTCTGTTGAAAGTTTGGGTACCGTTGATGGTCCAGGATTACGCTATATTTTATTTACCCAAGGTTGTTTACTAAGATGTTTATACTGTCATAATCCAGACACTTGGAAAATAAATGACTATACACGCGCAGTTACAGTTGATGAAATGGTAAACGAAATAATACCTTTCAAACCATATTTTGATGCATCAAATGGAGGTGTGACAGTAAGTGGTGGTGAGCCTTTACTACAAATTAAATTCTTAACCTCCCTATTTCAATCGTTAAAAAAATATGATATTCATACCTGTATAGATACATCAGCTGGTACTGCGAAAAATACACCCACTTTTGAAAAACAATTAGATGCTTTATTAAAATATACAGACTTAATATTATTAGATATTAAACATATTGATAATGCTAAACATAAGGAATTAACTGGCCAACCTAATACACATATATTAAACTTTGCTAAAACACTTTCTCGTAAAAGACAGCCTGTTTGGATAAGACATGTGCTGGTGCCAGGTCTTACAGATAATAAACAAGATTTGATGCGGTTAGGTGAATTTATAAATTCACTCGATAACGTTAAGCGCTTTGAAATACTGCCATATCACCAACTAGGTGTGCATAAATGGCAATCACTAGGTATAACTTATGTGTTAAAGCATAAAGAAGCACCTACTGAGGCTGAAGTAAAACAAGCATATCAATATGTAAATTTTAAAGGTTACACCCCTATTTAACTTTATTTAGACACATTAAAATTATCGCGGTTATTAAAATGTATCAAATCAAAAAAGTAGTGAATGATATCATTTGAAATGTAGATATCATTCACTACTTTTATTTTTTGCTATTGAACATGAAATTAAATAATATTTTTCAAAATGATATATTAACAGAAACAAATTTTAAGGGGATGTTCATTTGAATACTCATACTTCAACAAAACTAATTTCTATCAGTACTTCTATGAAATTTATTAATGCTCAAATGATTCCAGGAATTTTGACGCTATATAATGATAAAATTACGTTTAAAGCAAAAGGAATAATTGAAAATCATGAAATCAAAAGTTTATTCCCTTTTGATGAACTTCAAAGTGTTAAATTTGGACTATCCTTAACCCCTTTTAGAATAACTATTATGGAATCAGACGGAGAGCCTTGGCTTTTTGACCAGGTTCCAAGAAAAGATGGCAAAAAATTTGTAGAGTTATATAATGTACTTCTTTCTGAATAAGTAACACATTAGGTTAATCTGAAACTAAGCTATCATTGTGATGGTTTAGTTTTTTTATAAAGACAAATACTACTTTTATATATCAACATCTATTTTACAACACTTCTCATGTATATCAACTAAAAAGAGTGGCCAAAACATATAAACGTTAGAGCCACTCTCAGATTTTAAATTCTTTATATTTATATCTATTATTTTATTAACTTTCATTTCTAGCAGCTAATTTTTTATCTTCAGCTTTTGAAATGATAAGCGCACAAGCGGCATCACCTGTAATATTGACAGATGTTCGTGTCATATCTAATAATCTATCAATACCTAAAATAATACCAATTGCTGCTGGATCTAATCCAACGGCATTTAAAACCATTGCTAACATAATCAGTCCAACCCCAGGTACGCCAGCTGTACCAATAGATGCTACAACAGCGATGACCACAACAGTTATAATTTGCATAAATGAAAGCTCTACACCTGAGATTTGTGCAATAAATATTGTCGCAACACCTTGCATGATTGCCGTTCCATCCATGTTTATTGTTGCACCGAGAGGTTGTACGAAAGATGCTACTTCTGGTCTAACACCCATATTTTTTGTACATTTAAGTGATACTGGTAAGGTTGCAGTGGAACTCGAAGCACTAAAACCTAGTGTTATTGCAGGAAGAAACCCCTTAAAGAATTTTAGTGGACTTGATTTAGCCATAAATTTCACCGCTGAACCATATACAACGAAGAAATGGATAAATAGCGCTAGAAGCACTATAAAGAAATACATACCAAGTTGTTGGATAGCTCCAAATCCTGCCCCTGTAAATGCATGTGCAACAAGACCAAAAGTACCTATAGGCGCAAATACGCTCATGATCATCGTTACAATATACATTAAAACTTCGTTGGTTTGCTCAAATAACCGGTGTACCGCTTCAGCTTTCGAACCAACCATTATCAAACCAACCCCTATAAAAATGGCAAATGTAATAATTTGCAACATATTTTCTTCACTCATGGCTTGTAATGGATTTTTAGGAAAAAGATTGATCAGTGTTTGATCAAACGATTGCTTTGCAGCAGAACTTTGTGAATTATCTTCTTTATCTAATGTTTTTTGATAACTTGAAACATCTTCACTTTTTAATAAATCTGATTTCCCTTCACCCGGTTGTAAAACTAAAGCTAAAGTAATCCCAATAATAATAGCTATTGCAGTAGTAGTTAAAAAGAAACTAATCGTTTTCAACCCAATACCACCTAGTAATTTTGGATCACCCACACCTACTACACCTAACACAATTGAAACAAACACAACAGGCACCACTAACATGAAAATTAAATTAAGAAAAATTTGCCCAATAACATTGAAGACATATTTATCAACGTTGACTACAAAACTCGATTGCGCAAACATGTTAAGTATGGAGCCTATTGCTATACCGAGAATTAACGCTATAACAATTTTCAATGAAAGATTTTTAGTCTTCATAATAACATCCCCTTTATGTTTATTAGATATAGTATATAGTAATATTATACATTTTGAAACAAAAGTATATATAGAATTCAAAAAAACAGAACTGATATAATATCAGTTCTGTTATGTATAGATTTTTTTAATAGTATCATAATTCTTAAAATTTTTATTTATAAATTAAATGAGAATAGAGCTTAAAAGCTTTATTCTATCTAAAACAAACGGATTAATTTTGAATTTTATTATACTAAAACCAAATTGCTATCGCTATAAAAACTATAATAATAGGAATAATTCCTTTATTAAAACCGAAAATATTACTAAAGTAGAAACCTATCTCAACAGTAACAAAATATACAAGTATCATTTAAAGAATTACCAATATCTTATTATTTTTTAGTAACCACGCTTCATCATTCTTGTATCCCTTTAATTAAACTCTAGGATTATCGTTTAATAAATATTCTTTCTAAATATCATATATTATGTTATTGAAACACTCAACCATTTTTATTATTTTTCATCTTGTCGAAACAACTTTTATATATATTATATTTTATTTCTTAGAATAAGCATGCATTCACATAGCATTTGAGACTTTAATTTTCCTCGTTAGGATCACTTTCAGTTATGTTCCCAGTTTCTTGGTCAATATAAATTGCATCATGGGCGTGACTAGCATCGCCTTCTCCATAGTTCACTCTATATATACCATTATATTCATCAACAGAGTGGAACCAATAATCATCATCATATTTCTCAAATAAATAATCTTTGCCAATTTTTTCAGCCTTTGATTTACTTGTTATGATTTCATTAGAATCAGATTCATCAGAAGAATCAGTCCTTTCAATTTGTTCTACACTTTCTATACCCTCCACTTTGCTATTTTCATCTACAAATACTTTTACTGTAAAGTCATTATCAGCATTATCATCATACACGATTCCGCCTTCATCTGCTTTCATTGTTGGGTCACCATGTTGGTTTATAAATTGATAAACAGTTATATCATTACTTGGAACAATAAAGTATCTCTCAACTATATCATGATTGTAATGGACTGCTATGCTTCCGTACTGGCTTGCAGAAGTACCAGCGATTATTACACTATCATTAGGTTGACCAAATTTATTTTCTACTTCATCTTTATTCATTCCTATTCTTATAAAACCGTATCCTGATCTATTATCCTGATTCATAAATGTAGTATTAAATGTATCAGTTAAAACATCAATTGTCGGAGCTCCATCCACATCTTCATTATTTTGTGAATCATCCCCTTGTGTATCATTACCACTAATTGAGCTATTATTTGTTCCATTTGAACTAGTATCGTTTTCCCAAAACAGTTTGTAAGCACCAAATAATAGTCCAGCGAGTAACAACAAAAATACTATAATGGTTATTATTATCATAACTATTTTACCACCGTTCTTTTTTGGTGGTTGTGGTGTACCACTATTGTAACTAGAATTTAAGTTATTGTAGCTTACACTTTTACCACATTTATCGCAAAACTTTTGATTATCTTGCAATTTATTCCCACAATTATTACAATACTTCAAAAATACAGCCCCTAACTATTTTAATTTTACACTTATTTATATTATATCCTCAATTTACAAGTAGAACAATATAAATAAAAATATTTTCTCTAAAAATTTTAAATAATTTATCATTAAACTAAACCACAATAAACGTTATATAATTATTGCATTTTTATTAAAATATCCATTTTATTATTACAATGTAAAAAACTATAATTACTACATTTTAGTCACTAATATAAACTGATAAGTAAAAGTCTAATTTTCTTTAAATTTTTAAAAATTTTCATATTCTATTTTTTCTCGTATTCTTGTTTGCCTTTTGCCTTGCACAACTTTATATATAATATTTGTATTTAAATTATCTATATTAATTATTCCTAACTTTGAGATTGTTAATAGCCACCTTGTTTTCAATTATGATGTATACATTCAATCTTTCCTTACTTACGAAGGAACTTCTAATAACTAATTCATCTTCCATTTCAAACTTATTATAATACGTAGTAATTGCCCAAAAAGCACAAATTTATCTTCAATTACAAATACGTATTAAGGATGTTATTTATATGTAATTGCCCAAACTTTTAGTGTTTTTTCACTTTTTAATCCTACCATTTGTTGTTACGGTAACATCATCACAAATTATTTTATTTGTTTATTCATTTAAATTTTCATTTGGATAAAAATTCATTTATTGATTCCTTCTCAAGAATCCATTTACTTAATCTCATTGTTTCAAAGTGAAGTTTGTCACAACCAATGTCTTTATAATCAATTAATTTAAATCTTGTTTTTCACTTTTCACCTCCATATATCATACTTCTCTGAACAAATCTGCTTTATTTAATAACCATGTACTGTTTCGTCTACTGATTTCTCTTTATAGCATAGTAAGTTGCTAAATTCGTTTATATTAATTAGCTCTTATTTTGATATTATTTATGTGTAAAAGGTTGAAAACATCCTTACTAATGAAGCAGAATTTGTTTTACTTCAACCAGTTATTATCAAGATAGGATAGAAGATAGTATGGATAAACGCAATGCAAGGTATTTTGAAGATGAACATAAAAAAATGCTATGTAAAATAATATTTACATAACATCTAATATATTATATAAGATTATTCTGCATAGCATAAATAGCCGCTTGTGTGCGATCAGATACTTGCAATTTAGCAAATATGTGACTTACATGTGTTTTAACAGTTTTTTCTGAGACAAATAAAGTTTCCGCAATTTCTTTATTTGTTTTACCCTTTGCCATTTCTGTCAATACTTCAGATTCACGTTTAGATAGTTTGTTTGTATAGTGCGGTTTACTGCTTACAGATTCCATCACACTTTGGGCTTGTGGATGGATAACTTTTTCACCTGACAATACATTTTTAATTGTTTTAATCAACTTCTCAGGTTCAACATCTTTCATTTCATAACCATCGGCGCCTTTATCAATTGCCGAAATCACATGTTCATCATCTACATAACTGGTTAGCACTAATATTTTTACTTCGGGATATTTTCGCTTCATAATTTCAGTGATTTCTATACCATTCATATTGGGCATCACTAAATCTAATAATACAATATCGGGTAATTCATGCTCTTCCAAATAACTTAAAAATGATTTGCCATCTGAAAAGCCTTTAACAACCTCTATATCACCAACTGTTGATAATAGAAATTCTAAACCTTGTCTTACGATATGGTGATCATCTACCAAAATGATTCGATTCATCTTGACCTTCCTTTCGAAACTTTATAATGGTATTGAGATATGAATTTTTGTACCTTTGTTTGGTTCACCTTCAATTGTCAATTTACCATTTATCTGTTTAGTCCTTTGTTTCATATTATTCAAGCCATGCGAGTGATAAAGATTTGACTTATGTTTATCAAAACCTTTGCCAAAATCAGAGATTGTTACCAATAAATAATTGTCCGCTTGAACTAAATCTAATCGAACTTGAGTGGTTTCACTATGTTTTTTCGTATTATTCATTGCTTCTTGAACAATTCTATAAACATTTTCCTCGATTTGACTTGGAAGTTTAATTAAACCATCCACTTTAACAATTAACTCTAACTGTAGTAATTCACTATACTGTTTTAGTGCACTAACTAATCCTTGTTCTAAACCAACGGGTTTTAATTGCCAAATTAAAGCTCTCATTTCATTTACTGCTTGCTGGCTTGTATCTTCAATCACTTGGAATGCCTTACGAGAAACCTTTTCTTGTGTCATCCCTAATGCTGCGTGTGCTGTCAATTTAACAGAAAAAAGCATTTGGTTTACTGAATCATGTAAATCTCTAGCTAATCTATTACGTTCACTAATACGCGCAGCTTCTTTTTCTTGATCGGTTAAGAGAATCCTTTTTATTGCAGATCCGATTTGCAATGCAACAGATTCTAATAACTCTAAGTTTTCTGCACTATATCTACTTGTATAAGGTGTTGCAACATTGAGTAACCCAAATTGCTCTTCGCCAGACCTTAACGGTACAGTAGCATGGTGTGTAATACCGTCAGTTTCTTCATGATAAGCCCGATTGGCTAAATTAATTCTCGAACAATTTATAATATTTGAAGCCTTCGTTAACTTTTTATTTTGATATGCTTGAACACACCAACACGTACCCTTTCGCATATATTGACAATGATTATTTTCCAATGCTCCTGGTAAACCATTATATGATACGAGCTCATGTTGCCCCACATCATCAATGAAGAAAATCCAGCCCGTAGTAAATTCACTACCATCAATCAACGATTTTAATGCGCCTTGTAGCATACTAAATGTTTCTGTTTCTTCATTTAAAAATTCAGCAATTTCTTTTAATAATGCTAATCTTGTCGGTTTTTCCATTTAACCAGTCCATTCTTTAACAACACTATTTACATACATTATACAAGTTTGTAAAGCATTTAAAAATAGATAAATAATTCCTTTTTACTTGAATTAAAACAATGTAAAAAATTATTAAATCAATCTCTGGGTCTAATATTTTTAACAGCGTGTTTATGGTATGATAATAATTGATTAAAGAGGAGGATATTATGAAATTTCAAATCCCAGAAAATTATGATGAATTAACACTTAGAGAAATTTTCCAGCAATTACAATTACCAAAAAAAGATTTACACAATTTAAATATGTCAAAAGAGATTAAAATCAATGATATAAATGCAAAACTCACGTCACAAGTACATACAGGAGATCAAGTTTACATTCCAACACCAGAAGAAAAAAGTAATTATTTACCAAGTTATCGATATGCACAAATTTATTATGAAGACAATGATTTAGCAATTGTTATGAAGCCTAAAGGGGTTAAAACGCATCCTAATGATTTAAAAGAAAGTAATACATTAATGAATCATGTGATATATACAATCAATAGTGACTATGCAGAACCGATACATCGCTTAGATCAAGAAACTGTGGGCTTATTAATTGTTGCTAAAAATCCTTTAATGAAAAAAATCCTAGATCGTATGTTAGAAGAAAATAAAATAGACCGTATCTATAAAGCAAAGGTACATAGCTTGTTACCTATTAAACCACAAACCATTAATGCGCCTATTGGTAAAGATAAATTTCATTCGAACAAGCGCCGAGTATCTACTACAGGACAATCTGCTATTACACACATTTTGTCTTCGAATATGGTCAAAGAAAATGTATGTGAAGTCGATTTGAAATTAGACACGGGTCGAACACACCAAATACGTGTGCATTTAGCAGAAATTGGACATCCAGTTATTGGAGATCCACTATACGGTTATTCAACTTTAAGACAACTCCAATTGAATAGTTATAAAATTGAATTTATTCACCCATTAACACAAGAAAAAATATCAGTTAGTTTAGATAATGAAATTTAAAAGAGATAGGTTGAATTTTCAATTCTCTCTATAGCTTTTATCGCGCGAACAACATTGTAGTTAAAATGACTCAAAATAAATGCAAAAACGTCAATTTCTATTTCATTTTAATAGAAATTGACGTTTCGTCGTTAATCAAAGATATTGATATGCCTTAAGATTTTAAATTTATTTAGGTTCAACCATATCTTCCGGTTTAATCCACTCATTAAACTGTTCTTCAGTTAAATATCCAGATTGGATGGCAGATTCTTTTAATGTTAAACCT
Source organism: Staphylococcus sp. GDB9P120P (assembly GCF_017893435.1). NCBI lineage: Bacteria > Bacillati > Bacillota > Bacilli > Caryophanales > Staphylococcaceae > Staphylococcus > Staphylococcus sp. GDB9P120P. The sequence goes on along the minus strand of NZ_JAESNB010000008.1, from coordinate 11,424 downwards.
TCTCGATGGGCTTTTTTAGCTATGCTAGCAGCTTTTTCATACCCAATATGAGGATTTAATGCTGTTACTAACATTAGTGATTGATTTAAATAATTATCAATGTTTTCTTCAATTGGTTCAATGCCTACTGCACAATTATCGTTAAATGTTTGCATGCCATCCGCCAATAAATATATAGACTGCAATGTATTATGCAAAATCACAGGTTTATAGACATTTAATTCAAAATTCCCCTGTGAACTACCTATACCAACCACAGTGTCATTACCCATAACTTGAACTGCAACCATCGTCAACATTTCACATTGTGTTGGGTTGACTTTACCAGGCATAATAGATGAACCAGGTTCATTTTCTGGTATAGAAATTTCAGCAAGCCCAGCACGTGGTCCAGACGCTAACCATCTCACATCATTTGCAATTTTCATTAAGTCAGTAGCTAAAGCTTTGAGAGAACCATGTAATTGAACGACCTCATCATGCGCAGTTAATGCATGAAATTTATTTTCAGATGATACAAATGGATACCCAGTATTTTTTGAAATAAATTTAGCAACTTTATCACCAAATTCTGGATGAGCGTTAATACCGGTACCTACTGCAGTACCCCCGATTGCTAAATTTAAAATATGCGCTTTTGATTCACTAAGTAATGTTTCACATTTATCTAACATATAACGCCATCCGCTTATTTCTTGCCCTAAACGAATAGGTGTAGCATCTTGTAAATGAGTACGTCCGATTTTTATAATATCATTAAACTTTGCTTCTTTTTCTTTAAAAGTATCACGTAATGATTTTAATGCAGGTTCAAGTTTTACTTCAATTTCATTATATAGTGCAACATGCATCGCAGTAGGGAAAGTATCATTTGAACTTTGAGATTTATTCACATCATCATTTGGATGTATTGACTCATCGCTACCTTGTTCTTTGAGATACATATTCGCAACATAACTCACAACTTCGTTGACGTTCATATTGCTTTGTGTACCGCTTCCTGTTTGCCAAACGACTAATGGGAAGTGTTCATCCAATTCTTTGTTTAATATACGATCACATGCATGAACAATAGCATCTTTTTTTGCGTCACTTAGTTTTCCTAACTCATGATTGGCTAATGCTGCCCCTCTTTTTAATTGAGCAAATCCATAAACAACTTCAATTGGCATTTGTTCTTTTCCAACTGGAAAGTTACGTTTACTTCTTTCTGTTTGTGCACCCCAGTATTTATCTGCAGGTACTTCTATTTCACCAAATGTATCATGTTCAATTCTAACTGACATTTATAAATCTCCCCTTCAATATGTATTTAACTTTAGTATAGCATTAATTAATTTAACTGAGCAATCTCTTAATATAGCGTTTTCATTACATAAAAAATGTCTGATTAATAACAACGATTTACAAAGCTTAATTAATTAGTTGCTAGCATGAAAAAAACCAGAAACTAATTTTTAGTTCCTGGTTTATACATCTATTCATTATTCTTTTGTAATTGTTACATCGTTAAATTTCACCTTTGCTGCTTGTATAATACCTATTGCAGTTAAAACTAAAAGAATTGCGCCAATAATCATAGTCACAGGACTAACTGTGACAAGAAGCCCTAAAAACCCAGTTAAACTATTATAAAAACCTCCAAGCGGCTTAAATAACAATACTGTTATAACAATACAACATAATACACTAATAATGATCCCAGTTTGATTACTTTTTACAAATGTAGAAGCATTTACTTTATCTACCAGTCCATGTGACAAGTTGATTTGTAGTTGAATAATTTTAAATAAGATTGGCAGATATATTGCTCCAATGGCCATAGGAAAGCCTTTTATAGAAATTAAATTTACAATCACAGCACTTATCATGAGGTATTTCCAATAGTTACTTAACATATTAATGATAACTCCTTAATTCAAATAATGATTTAATAATAACATAATCAAATTTATGTTGGCATTGTTTTTTTATTATTCATATAACCATAAGCAAATAACTTGGCACATTGATTAAATAAATATAAAAAGAAGCGAGAAGGACATCAAATTTTTTAATATTTGATCATCACTTACTCGCTTCCAATTATTTATAAAAGAAATAATGATTTTGTTTGTAAGTAGTACTCATAGAATGTCATTTAGGCTTTGATAGATACTATTTAATCACTTATTAAATAAACGTAACACTTTAATTATCTAAATCAGAACGTACATTTGAATCATGTGATTTATCTAGTTTATCTTCATCATTTTCTTCAGAAATTTGTTCCATTTCTTTTCCCAATTCTACGATATCTTCAAAATCATCGACCATTTCATTTTTGGGTTCTGTTTCATGGTTAGAATACTGTTTATTAGCATTATCATTTGTCATTAGTTACACCTCACATTTTTAATTTTATGCGAAACGTGCAGTGAAATAGTGACGAACATCTTCAGGAAGGCCTTCTGCAGCAGCTTCATCCAAAATAACATTCACCATGCGGTGTGCTTTCAAATCAGATGGCTCAAATGAAGTTTTACCATTTTCTTCATATAATTTATGCACAACATCTTTTTTCTCAGAACCAGTAATCACTAAAATTACTTCTCTTGCAGAAAAGAGACCATGATTGATACTTACATTTAGTTTACCATTTGTATCTATTGACAGTATTTGTGTAATCAATTTACCTTTATTTTCTTTAGTTTTGATTTTATCACTTATAAATGATTCTGTATCTTGACCATATGAAACACTATATATTTGACTTTCTGGTACGCCTAACGCTTCAAAATAAGACTTATTGCTATCATAATCTAATATATTAATTTGACTAAAATCTACTGCATGATCATCTACATTTTTCTTTAATTCATCTAATACTGGTGCATTATCATTAGAAAGATGTATGCCTGCTATAGTAGTTGGATTATTGTTAAACTGTTTTCTTAAAATATCTGCAGCGTATTCTGCCACACTTTTTTCGTTTTCTAAAATTTTAAAGTTCATTGCCATAGTTATTACACTCCTCTTAATCTTTTAAGACGCGTTCTAGCATTATTTATAATAATACCCTTGAAGCTATCTTCATAAACTATATAATTTTAATAATCAACTAAATTTTCAAAAACTATTTTTAGCTTTATCTTCATTATACAAATGTCAAAGTCGTTTTTCATCGATTAATATATAATTTAATGTAAATTTGGAAAATTTTGTTGTCTCAACGCTTCATAAATAAGTAAAGATGCAGTATTTGATAAATTTAATGATCTTATATTATCATTCATTGGGATTCTTAATGCTGTATCTTTATATTTCTCCTTTACCCAATCAGGTAAGCCAGTAGTTTCTCTACCAAAAATAAAATAATGATTTTCATCTTCATCAGTAAAATCAAAATCAGAATAAGTTTTTTCACCAAACTTAGTTAATAAGTAATATTCACCTTCCGTACTTTCAAAAAACGATTCTATATTTTCATAATAACTAATATTTACAGAATCCCAATAATCTAATCCTGCTCTTTTCAACATCTTGTCATCTGTACTAAATCCTAATGGTTTTATTAGATGTAAATGTGTATATGTACCGGCACAGGTTCTAGCGATACTACCCGTATTTCCGGGTATCTGTGGTTGAAATAATACAATGTGGTTCGTCATGCTTTTTATTCTCTCCTCATATCTAGTCCTTTTAACATCTCATGTTGGACTTCCTCTAATTCACTGTCGTAGTGTGCTTCAATAAATGGTCTTGCTTGCTCGCCCTGAATTTGTCCAATTGCCCAATAAGCTGTAGCTCTAATCATAGGCCTTGGGTCATTTAATGCGACTTCTTGTAATTCGGGTATCGCAGTTTCCTCTTTAAAATGTGCTAACGCTAGAATTGCGTTTCTTTGAATTGGTTTTTTACCTCTCCAAGCACCTGCTAAATGACCGTAAGTATTTTTAAACTCTTTATTACTCATTTGTAATAATGGTACTAACCTTGGTTTTAATGTTTCTGGTTCTAACACAATATCATCATGCTGTGTATTAATACCACGATTTCTTGGACAAACTTGTTGACATGTATCACAGCCATAAAGTCGATTACCAATTTTATATCGATATTCATCTTGCATGTAACCTTTTGTCTGTGTTAAAAAACTAATACATTTTTGACTATTTAGTTGTCCATCACCAACTAAAGCTCCTGTTGGACAACGGTCAACACAAATTGTACAATCTCCACAACTATCAATGATTGGGTCATCAGGAGGAAAAGGAACACTAACTAACATTTCTCCTAAATAAGTCCAAGTACCGAGATCTGGATTTATGACAAATCCATTTCTACCTACATAACCTAATCCTGCGCGTTCTGCAACAGCTCGGTCTGACAACACACCCGTATCAACCATAGATTTAATTTCCACATCTGGGACTCTAGCCTCTAAATACTCAGCTAATTTATCTAAACGTTTTCTCATGATTGAATGATAATCTTGGCCCCAAGATGCCCTTGCAAACATACCTCTTCTGTCTCCACGCACGCTTCTAGGTGCACCTTTTAATTTATTGGGATAACCAACAGCAATAGCAATAATAGATCTTGCAGTAGGCAATGTTAACTTAGGTTCAGTACGCAAACCAATATCTGGTTCTTCAAATCCAGAGGCATATCCCTTTTCATGATAATCAACTAATTTTTGCTTTAATTCATCAAATGGATCAGCCGTGGTAAAACCAATACTATCAATACCAATTGAGTGAGCATAGTCTATGACATCTTGTTTCAATTGATCTACATTCATTTTTCACACCCCACCTTAAAAACATACATTCTATAGTTTAACATATTCATTATTAATAAGAGAATTCGATAATCCAATTTTCAATATTTATTAAAAAAACCAAGGTGCTATGAATGAATTACAATAATCCATTGCCAAACACCTTGGTTGATTTTATATTTATAAAACACGTGCTAAAAAGTTTCTAGTTCTATCATGTTGTGGTTGCTCAAAAATATTTTGTGGTGTACCTGATTCCACAATGACACCATCAGCCATAAACACAACTTTATCACTCACGTCTTTTGCAAAATTCATTTCGTGTGTTACAACTGCCATAGTCATACCTTCTTTGGCTAAATCTTTCATTACTTCTAAAACATCACCAACCACTTCAGGATCTAGTGCTGAGGTGGGCTCATCAAACAGAAGTACTTCTGGATTCATTGCTAAAGCTCTAGCAATAGCAACCCTTTGCTTTTGCCCACCCGATAATTGAGCAGGATATGCATTAGCCTTATCTTCTAATCCAACTTTTTTCAACAAATCCATTGCTTCCTTTTTCAAATCTCTTTGATTACCCTTTTTTAATAAACTAGGAGCCAATATGATATTGTCTATAACCTTCTTATGTGGAAATAAATTAAAATTTTGAAAAACCATACCCATCTGTTGTCTTAGTGTTTCTAATTTAGTTTTTTCATTTGTTAAACTATGATCTTTAAATATCACTTCACCACTTGAAGGGGTTTCAAGAAGGTTTATACAGCGTAAAAGTGTACTTTTACCACTACCTGAAGGACCTATTATAGCAACAACATCACCTTTATCCACCGTTAGATTTATCCCTTTTAAAACTTCATTTTTTCCAAAAGATTTATATAAATTTTTAATATTAATCACTAACTTTCAATCTCCCTTCGAAGAAATACATCACTCTTGATAAAGTAAATGTAAGTATAAAGTATAATATTGCAGCTACAATGAGCGGTGTAAATGGATCAAATGATGCTCCTTGTACAACTTGTGCATTGAACATTATTTCACTAACACCTATTACGGATACAATTGATGATTCTTTAATAACAGTAACAAACTCATTACCTAAAGCTGGTAATATGTTTTTTACAGCCTGTGGCAAAATAACTGATTTCATTGTTTGACCATATGTAAGTCCTAAACTTCTTGCAGCTTCAGTTTGTCCTTTATCAACTGCATTAATACCAGCTCTTATAATTTCAGCAATGTAAGCTGAACAGTTTATAACAAGTGCTATCATACCACATATCAAAGCTGAGATATCTAGACCTAAAACTGCTGTGGTACCAAAATAAACTAGAAATACTTGAACTAATAAAGGAGTGCCTCTTAAAAATTCAATATAAGCTGAAGAAATCCATCTCAATATTTTCACTTTACTTAATTTTAATAATGCAATAAATGCACCAAATACAGCACCTAAAACGACTCCAACTATAGAAATTAAAATCGTGTTTTTAATTCCTTTTAAGAAAAAGCTGCCATATTTCGTAAAGAAATTACCGTCATCTTTTTGCATTGCATCAGCAGCTGACGCTTTATAATCTTCCAGCAAATTTTTATTTTTAACATCTTTGATAGAGGTGTTTAATTTATCCATAAGCATGGGAGAATTTTTAGGTAAGGCAATTGCCGTTTCTTTTCTACCTTCATTAAACTTAACATCATTAGCAAAAGTTAAATCTTTATTTTGTTTTAAATATGCTTCTGCAACTGGCCCTTCAATTACCATTCCATTAACTTTTCCGCTTTTCAATGACATTATAACTTCAGGTACACGTGTTAAAGATTGAATTTGTGCATTATCGATTTCAGTTTGCGCAATTTTTTCTTGTTGTGTTTGCTTTTGTACACCTATTTTTTTATTCGCAAAATCTTCAATTGTTTTGAAACGATCTGCCTCAGACTTTTTAATAATCATTTTTTGATCGACTGTCATATAAGGGTTTGAAAAATCCACCTCTTTCAAACGTTCTGGTGTAGGTGTCATTCCAGAAATAATGATATCAATTTTACCAGTTTGTATCGCACCTAATAAACTATCAAACTGCATATTTACAATTTTTAATTTTAAATGATTATCTTTCGCAATCTTTTTTGCGATATCAATATCAATGCCTGCATACTTTGATTTACCATTAACATTATGTTCAAACTCATATGGTGCATAATCAGCTGATAAACCAACACGCAATTCACCACGCTCTTTAATTTTATGCCATTGATCTTTTTCACTAGCATTTACTTCTGGATTTATGTAAATAATTAAAGTACTTATAAGGAATGAAAAAACAGTAATCACTTTCAATATTTGTTTCATCTATTAATCCCCTTTCTATAATATTTATTATTATACATAATTACGCAAAAATATTCAATAAGAGATTTGTATATTTTTCTTAATTTTAAAAGTTCATGTTCGTATGATTACATAAAATGGTATATTTGATGTCGTCAACTGACAGCTATATTCTATATATATTAAAAAAACACCTCCATTTAATATGAAGGTGTTTTTTAGCTCGTCGTTCTGATTTCAAAATTTATATCAATTAATATGTATAATGACTGTTATAAACATGCATTATAATATTGAAAGATAGATAAAACGCTTAACTATTTATTATCTATGTGATTGTAAAACTTTGTTACTGCTTAGGAATTTCAAATTTATAAATATCATCTGTATATTTACGCATCATTTTTTTACAAATTTCATGCACAAAGAATGCTGATACAAATGGTATTATAAAATATCCAAATACTAATAAAATAATATTCATGGTCGGATCTCCATCCATTCGATTAAACGCATTGATAGGTCCAACCAAACCAGTATAACCAAAACCAGCAGACATTGGTGTACCTTTAATTCCAATAAAATAAGCTATTAAGCCACCAATCACGCCATTAATGATTAATGGTATTGCAATAATTAAATGTTTAAAATAAACAGGAATCATCATCTTAGCTGCACCAATAATCAATACTAAATTGACGCCAGCACCGTTAACTCTAATTGAACCAAATAAAAAAGTCACACAAGCTGCTACAATACCCATATTAGCTGCACCACTACCTAAACCAGATAAGCTAATTGCCGTTGCAATAGCAACTACAGATATAGGTGTAACCATCAACAAAGCATATGTGACACATATCAATATAGACATCATCAATGGATTTAACTCTGTAAATGCATTTACTACATGACCAATTCCTTTAGTGACATTTGATACATAACCTAACGTAAACAAACCTATAAATCCACTTATAACAGGAATAATAACAGGTAACAAAATCATTTCCAGTGACCCTAATTTATTTTGTAATAACAAATATAAAGAACAAGATATCATTACAACTAAAATAGTATTAATGATATCACCAATGCCATTAAGTAAAAATCCATCCGGTGTCATCTTAACAGCACCACTACCGATCATAGCAGAAACTCCTATCATCGTGGCACCAGCACCGCTAAATTTAAATTGATGCGCTGCTAAAACACCAATTATAAATGCCATAAATGATTGAATCAAAACGACTAACTGATAAATAGTTTCTAGTAATTGGTTGCCTTCTTTAAAAAACTTTAATAATTCACCTAACAATGCATTAGGTATTAATGCTATGACTACACCTGCTCCAACAGCTTGTAAAATATTACTAAAAAATGTTTTCCCTGTAACCTTGGCTGTGCTAGATTTTACCATTCTTGTATCCTCCAAATATAACATTAGACTTATAATATTATATTTTCGACTAAACTACAATATGAAGTTTAATATTAAAAACCAAGGTTTAAATATTTAACAGTATCTTATAATATATAACAGCTCACCGTTTGAATAAGAAATGATTTTTAATTGTCAGTTCACTTCTAACAAATTGACAACTTAAATTTTGCGAAAAAAGTTTAAATAACTAAAAAACTATCAATGTAATAAATGTACAACAAACTTTCCTATTATTTACAAAATCAGTAGAGTAAGTATGTATTGTTAAACTGATAATTAGATTATCAAGCAAAAATAAAATTTCTACACCCTTGCAGGCCAATAATTTTCACAATATTTTGTAGCTATTCAATGTTCAAAATATTTAAAGTCAATGGTATTTAATGAAATCCATAAAAAAAGAAACCCCATAATAATGAGGTTTCTGAGAAATACTAATTCGCTATTTATACCAGCGGTCGGGATCGAACCGACACTCCAAAAAGGAACGGGATTTTGAGTCCCGCGCGTCTGCCAATTCCGCCACGCTGGCTCAATGTTATAAACAAAAAACTTCCAATCAGGAAGTGATAATGGAGCGGAAGATAGGACT
>NZ_JAESNB010000008.1:0-2145 GCF_017893435.1 Staphylococcus sp. GDB9P120P | reverse complement strand
AGAGTTAAACTACTCCCGCATAATATAAAAATTAAATGGAGCGGAAGATAGGACTTACACCTATATCTCATTCCGGGAAGGAATGTGTTCTAGAAATTGAACTACTCCCGCATAATTCATGGAGGCGGCAACCGGATTTGAACCGGTGATAAAGGTTTTGCAGACCTCTGCCTTACCACTTGGCTATGCCGCCAATAAAACTGGGCTAGCTGGATTCGAACCAGCGCGTGACGGAGTCAAAGTCCGTTGCCTTACCGCTTGGCTATAGCCCATTAATAAATAAGGGCGGCTGATGGGAATCGAACCCACGAGTGTCGGAACCACAATCCGATGCGTTAACCACTTCGCCACAACCGCCATGGCAGGGGCAGTAGGAATCGAACCCACATCGAAGGTTTTGGAGACCTTTATTCTACCTTTGAACTATGCCCCTATTAAATTAAATGGTGGAGGGGGGCAGATTCGAACTGCCGAACCCGAAGGAGCGGATTTACAGTCCGCCGCGTTTAGCCACTTCGCTACCCCTCCATGAAAATGGTGCCGGCCAGAGGACTTGAACCCCCAACCTACTGATTACAAGTCAGTTGCTCTACCAGTTGAGCTAGGCCGGCTTGTATAAAATGGTTCAAGACAGAGTCGAACTGCCGACACATGGAGCTTCAATCCATTGCTCTACCAACTGAGCTATTGAACCATAATATTAAAATAATGGCGGTCTCGACGGGAATCGAACCCGCGATCTCCTGCGTGACAGGCAGGCGTGTTAACCGCTACACTACGAGACCAAATTATGTAATTGCGGGAGGCGGATTCGAACCACCGACCTTCGGGTTATGAGCCCGACGAGCTACCGAACTGCTCCATCCCGCGATAATGATATTAATGGCGGAGGAAGAGGGATTCGAACCCCCGCGAGCCGTTAAGCTCCTGTCGGTTTTCAAGACCGATCCCTTCAGCCGAACTTGGGTATTCCTCCATAAATATATGATAATTAAATTTATTAAATTGTAATAAAATGGCGGAGGAAGAGGGATTCGAACCCCCGCGGGCCGTTAAGCCCCTGTCGGTTTTCAAGACCGATCCCTTCAGCCGGACTTGGGTATTCCTCCAAAATTATATGGACCTTGCAGGATTCGAACCTGCGACCGAACGGTTATGAGCCGTTAGCTCTGACCAACTGAGCTAAAGGTCCAGAGTATAATTTACAACTAATAATAGTGGCGGTGGAGGGAATCGAACCCACGACCTCACGGGTATGAACCGTACGCTCTAGCCAGCTGAGCTACACCGCCGTTGTAATTTAGTTTGAATCAATAATAAATGGTGGAGACTAGCGGGATCGAACCGCTGACCTCCTGCGTGCAAAGCAGGCGCTCTCCCAGCTGAGCTAAGCCCCCATTTTAAAATTTATTTTAGCAGATATCGGGAAGACAGGATTCGAACCTACGACCCCTTGGTCCCAAACCAAGTGCTCTACCAAGCTGAGCTACTTCCCGTTTTTCATAGGATGAAGCATTAATTACGCGCCCGATAGGAGTCGAACCCATAACCTCTTGATCCGTAGTCAAGCACTCTATCCAGTTGAGCTACGGGCGCTTAATTCAAAGATGGTGCCGAGGACCGGAATCGAACCGGTACGATGATCTCTCATCGCAGGATTTTAAGTCCTGTGCGTCTGCCAGTTCCGCCACCCCGGCAAAATAATGGAGCAGAAGACGGGATTCGAACCCGCGACCCCGACCTTGGCAAGGTCGTATTCTACCGCTGAACTACTTCTGCAAATGCGGGTGAAGGGAGTCGAACCCCCACGCCGTAAGGCGCTAGATCCTAAGTCTAGTGCGTCTGCCAATTCCGCCACACCCGCGATATTTGTTTAATGGTGAGCCATAGAGGATTCGAACCTCTGACCCTCTGATTAAAAGTCAGATGCTCTACCAACTGAGCTAATGGCTCTAAACATGGTGCCGGCCAGAGGACTTGAACCCCCAACCTACTGATTACAAGTCAGTTGCTCTACCAGTTGAGCTAGGCCGGCAAATTAAATGGTGGAGGATGACGGGTTCGAACCGCCGACCCTCTGCTTGTAAGGCAGATGCTCTCCCAGCTGAGCTAATCCTCCATTTATAATTGCCTGGCAACGTCCTA
>NZ_JAESNB010000007.1:0-107651 GCF_017893435.1 Staphylococcus sp. GDB9P120P | reverse complement strand
GGTTTTAACTTTGAAAGTCAAGAACTTTTTAAAATTAATTTGAAAGCTTGTTTTGAAATATCATTATGTGTGTCGTTTTGTTTCGTCCGACAAGTAAATACTATACACGCTTAAAACGCTTTGAACAACAGTAAAATTTACACTTTTCTTCATGATCAAATGTGATCTTTCTTCATTTTACATACTTTTTATTTCCAATGGTTCGTATCGTTCGTTTTTATCTTCATCTCGTGATTTTTGACATTGATAAATAGTTTGAATAACTCTATAAAACAAACTTTACTGTTTATTAAATTTCTTTTCAAAAATTTAAAGCTACCTTAAAAAAAAGGTAGCTTGGTTTCATTTTATTTATAATTGAACACTTATTACATCTCTGTTCTGCCCATAATCGCTTTTGATAATGTCACTTCATCCGCGTATTCTAAATCTCCACCAACAGAAAGTCCTTGCGCTAATCGAGTTACTGTTAAACCTATTGGTTTAACTAGTCTCGATATATACATCGCCGTTGACTCGCCTTCCAAATTAGGGTTCATTGCTAAGATGAGCTCTTTTACTTCATCATTTTTCAAGCGATTGATTAAACTTGGAATATTAATATCTTCTGGTCCTATGCCATCCATCGGAGATATAGAACCATGTAATACATGGTACAAGCCTTTATATTCACGCATTTTTTCCATAGCGATAACATCTTTATCGTCCTCAACCACACAAATAATTGAACGATCTCTCTGTTTATCTTGGCAAATATAGCATGGATCTTGCTCAGTAATATGCCCACACTCACTACAATAGGTAAGTTCTCGTTTTACATCTACTAAAGCTTTAGCAAATTGAACGACATCGTCTTCTTTCATATCTAATACATGAAACGCCAGACGTTGAGCTGTCTTCGGCCCAATGCCTGGCAGTTTCATGAAACTGTCGATAAGTTTGGATATTGGTTCTGGATAGTGCATACAATCACATTCCAGGGATATTTAAGCCTTGTGTATGCTTACCTAAACGTTCTTGAGTAAGTTCATCAGCTTTATTCATCGCTTCGTTAGTAGCAGCAATAACTAAGTCTTGTAACATTTCAATGTCATCTGGATCAACTGCTTCTTCTTTGATTTCTACATCGAGAACTTCTTTATGACCTGATACTGTGACAGTTACCATGCCACCACCAGCTGTACCTTGTACTTTTTCTTCTTTTAATTTTTCTTGTTCTTCATTCATTTTCTTTTGCATTTTCTGCATTTGTTTCATCATTTGTTGCATATTTCCGCCACCGCGCATATATTTATCCTCCTTAAAAACTTCAATCTCATCTGATTGTAATTCATCTTTTGTCTCATTATACATGCCTTTTAATTCATTGTCATGTATCACTCTTCATCAATTACATTTACTGTGTTTTCTCCAAATAGGTCTTTAGCCTTTTGAACGACGTCGACTTCTTCAGGAGACGCTGTTGTCGCTGTTCTGTTTTCTTCCGCACTCGTACTTTGTTTGCGGTTTTGAAGATATTCTGTTCTTACTCTCATCCACTGATCTGCTGGCACGCCCACTACTTTAACTGTTTTATCTATAATATTACATACTACGTTCTCAATATTCTCTCTTTTTTCATCATCTTTATTTACAATCTCACAGTGTATTTCTTCTTCGAATTTAATCAGTACATGTGTTTCACTAGCTGCCACTGGTTCTGAATTTTGAAGTAAGCTTACTAATGATTTCATATCATTACTTTTAGCGTGATCTATAACCTCTTGCCAGTGGTCTTTAAGCTGTTTAATATCTTCTTTGTTAGCTTTATCTAATACTTTGGCAATTTGTTGCATTGAAAACGCATTTTTCGATTGCGTGCCTTTACTAGCTGTTTTTTTAGCTTGCGGTTTTGCATTATTAGTTACGACACCTTGTGATTTTAATGTTTTCAGTTCATTTTCTAACTGTTCCATTCGCTGTAACAATACTTCATTATTAGGTTCACTGGCTACGCTCGTTGTAGCAACAGTTTGCACATTTTCTGATTCGCCTTTAATCATTTCTGCTATTTTAACTAATAATACTTCAAAATGCACACTTTGATTGACACTAAATCTGATTGAAACAAGCGTATCATTAATCACATCAATCATTTTATACAAAGTTTCTAAGTCAAAATGCATCAGTGCATCATATTCAGATTCTATATTAGATGTCTTATTCATAATGGTATCTCTCACAAAATAAATCATATCATTAATCAGACGATTTACTTCTTTACCTTGTGCAATAAATTGGTGATAAGTTGAAAATGCAGTTTTTACATCTCCTTCAACTATCTCTTTTAGTAAATCATTCAATGCTTGAGCATCTACGCTACCAGTTACATTCAACGCGTCTTGCAATGTAAGATGATCATCACCAAAAGCAATTGCTTGGTCCATGATACTTAACGCGTCTCGCATACCACCTTCAGATGCTTTGGCAATAAAATCTAAGGCAGCATTATCATATTCTATATCTTGAGCGTCTGCTACGAATTGCAAACGTTCTACAATTTCATCGTGACTAATTGCTTTGAAATCAAATCTTTGCGCTCTTGAAATAATTGTCGGAGGTATTTTATGTGGTTCTGTAGTCGCCAATATAAAAATTGCATGTGCTGGTGGTTCTTCTAAAGTTTTCAACAATGCATTGAAAGCACCTGTTGTTAACATATGAACTTCATCTATAATGTATACTTTGAATTTTGATTCACTTGGTGCGTATTTAACTTTATCTCTGATATTTCTAATTTCATCCACACCATTATTACTAGCAGCATCTATTTCAATCACATCTGAATTCGTTCCTCGCGTAATCCCTGTACAAATAGCACATTCATTACAAGGTTCTCCATTGGAACGTTCGAGACAATTAATAGCTTTCGCGAATACTTTTGCGATACTTGTTTTGCCTGTCCCTCTCGGCCCGCTAAAAATATACGCATGTGATTGTTTGCCTTTTGAAATTGCATTGCGCAATGTTTTAGTTACATGTTCCTGGCCTACTACATCTTCAAAACTCTGTGGCCGGAACATTCTATATAAAGCTTGATAATTCACCTTCACACCTCCAATTACATTCAACAACTATTATATCACTGTGCTTTATATTTTGAATATTAATTAAATGCCTCTGGATAAACTACATTACCATTTGGTTGCTCTGCAAGTTGTTCCCACAAGAATTTAACCATAAAATATTTCGATGGTACATCAAACGGGCTATAAATTTGATAGTGGCTTGCCTCTTCATAACCTAACATACCATAATATTCAGGATCTCCAAGTACAATAATAGTCGTATAATCTTGCGCTTTTGCGCGTTCTTCCACAGCTTGAACAAGCGCTTTACCTATACCTTTACTTCTATATTCTGGCAATACAGATAAAGGTGCTAACGCTAACGCCATATAGCGTGTTTCATCGTTAATAATCTCTATTTCTGAAAGCATTGCATGGCCAATGACATCACCTTCATCTGTCTTCGCAACAACTTCCAATTCGGAATTATATTCTGTAGATGCTCTAATTTTCAAAACTAAATCTTGTTCATCATGGTTGGACTCTGCGACGTTTTCAAAAGCAGTTTTTATTTCGTCTAAACTTGCGTCATAGTCATTTTCAGTTAATGTACTTAAATAAATTTGCATATGTCGTTCCTCCAAATTCACTAAATTCAATTTTGGGCAGTTACAATCAGAATGCTATCGTTACAGTTCAATCAATTAAATTAATGTATCGCTATTATTTTAATATAAAAAAAGAGTGACTGCTATCAAAAGATAAGTCACTCATAATATATGGTTAATTGTATTTATTTTAAAAATTAAAACCGTGCACCTTCGCTTCGAATACGTATCATAAACGTAACCAAAGTCGACAGCTAAATCTCGGCAATCCTACGGCACATACGATGATCCACTTAATGCTGCTTCCGTCAGGACCTGACATGGTTCATGGGTTCATATTGCATAGGACCGAAATCTTCAAACACTACGTGCTTTGGGCAGACTTCACAAAAACGTAGCCTTAGCGAAGGAATTAAGTCTCGCATAAGCGGATTTCGAGTACAGGGAACCGCTACCTCCCCACCTAGCACGGCAAGATATATCATACTATAAGGTAATGACTGATTGCAAGTCATACAATTCATTATTTTATAACTTATTTCATTAAATTTTGTGACGTCTCGAAAAATCATTAAACTTAAACTCCGTGGCTAAATGTTTGGAAATGTTATATTGAAATTTTGTCGTATCCTTTAAATGGACGATACCTCGAACCGTTGCAGTGTATGGTGGTGTTACATCTCCAAATATTTCACATTCTAAATTACCAAATGCTTCAAAGGTGATAGATTTATTAGAGTAGCTAATTTCTAACTTCAGCGTTTGTTCTATATAATGATACAGCGAATCTTTAGCAATGTTCATTGTTATATCAGGAACAATTTTTTCTACTAAATAATCTTCATCAATAATTTTTACGCGACGATCAATTTTTCGCGTTCGGATAATGTGCCACAATGTTTCACTCTGGCGCAAGCCCAAAGCGTTTTTTACTTCCGGTACTTCGCTGGCAGGTATGCGTTCTAATAATCTAACTTCAGTCTCATGACTCAGACCTAATCCTTGTTGAACTTCCCTGAAACTCGTTAAATTCGCAAATGGGAATTCTGTAACACCTTGATAGATTACAACTGATCCTTTACCTTTAATTTTCTGAATCATACCGTCTCTAACAAGTAGATTAAGCGCTTTGCGCACGGTTTCACGAGAGGCATTGTAGTCGAATACCAATTCGTTTTCTGATGGCAATTGAGCACCATATGGTAGCTTTGATTCGATGATATCTGTGCGTAAATTTTCATAAATCGCAATAAATTTTTTCTGTTTCATGTGATTTCACTCACTGCCTTTTAATTTAAATTATTGTCTAACTACGATAGCACCAAATCCGTCTATTAAACCATTTACAATCGAGCCATTTTGTAACATTACTTCTCCTTCAACTTTTAAGTCTTGTGGTATTTCAACTTTTTCTTTTGAAAAGTTAGCAATCACTAACCATGTTTCATCCTTATAATGACGCTTATAAACAAATAATTCATCGTGGTCCATGTAAAGTGGCTCAATATTCCCATAAGTTATAATATCATGTTCGTGACGTAGCTTTATCAATTTTCTATATGTTTGCAAAATGGATTGATCGTCTTCTATGGCTGCTTCAACATTGATTTCCTTATAGTTGTTAGGAATATCAATCCAAGGTGTGCCTGAAGTAAAACCTGCATTTTCACCGCTTGTCCACTGTACAGGTGTACGAGAGTTATCACGAGATTTTTGTCCTAATATCGTTAAAATCTCTGTTTCTGGATAACCTTCAGCTTTTAACTTTTTATATGCATTTAGAGATTCTATATCTCTATACTGGTCGATATCATTGAAGTGAGGGTCTGTCATACCAATTTCTTCACCTTGGTAAATATATGGTGTGCCTTGAAGCATGTGCAAAGCGATGGCTAGCATTTTAGCACTACTTTGACGTAAAACCTCCGTCGAATCATCACCGAATCGTGTTACTACACGTGGTTGATCATGATTACACCAAAAAATAGCATTCCATCCGCCACCGTTATAAATACCTATTTGCCATTCCATTAATATTTCTTTTAATTTATGAAAGTCTAACTTTGCGTTTGTCCACTTTTCTCCATTAATATAATCTACTTTTAAATGATGAAAATTAAACACACTACTTAGTTCTTGACGTTCGGGATCCGTATATTGAATACAATTTTCAATCGTTGTCGAAGACATTTCGCCCACTGTCATCATATCTTTAACTCCAAATGTCTGTTGATTCATTTCGTGTAAGTATTCATGCACACGTGGTCCATCAGTGTAAAATTCTTTTCCTATCTTTTCTGAATTTTTAAATTCACCTTTTGATATTAAATTAATTACATCGAATCTAAAACCGTCTACACCAAAATCAATCCAATAATTAATCACTTTATAGAGTTCACGACGCACTTCAGGGTTATCCCAATTCAAATCTGCCTGTGTTACGTCAAATAAGTGAAGATAATATTCATCTGTTTTGTCATCGTATTTCCAAGCATTACCACCAAACTTTGATTCCCAATTTGTCGGTGGTTGATTATCTGCTGACCTCCTAAAGAAATAGTAGTCTCTATATGGGTTGCTTTTATCTGAATATGCTTGTTTAAACCATTCATGTTCTGTAGATGTATGATTAATGACGATATCCATCATTATTTTTAAATCACGTTGATGTGCTTCAGCAATCAATGTTTTTAAATCTTCAATCGTGCCAAATTGTTCATTCACTTTATAATAATCGCTAATGTCATAACCATTATCATTCATAGGTGATTCATAAATAGGTGTTAACCAAATATAATCCACACCTAGATATTGTAGATAGTCTAACTTTTCAATTATGCCATTTAAATCACCTTCACCATTACCCGTCGTATCATTGAATGACTTAGGATAAATTTGATAAACTACCGATTTTCTCCAATCATTGACTACCATATTATTACCACCTTATCTTTGTATTTTAAATTAAGAAACTCGCTAATCAAACTTAGCGAGTTTAGTTGTACTTATCTATTCGAATTAACTATTCTTCTACTATTTCTTTTGCTTCTTCTTTACTGAACTTCGAGAAGATAACAGTTAATATCGCTGGTACTACCATTGCTAGAACGGTACCTATTCCGTAAATTAACCAAAAATCTTTTTTAATAGAAATGATGGCTGGCACACCGCCAACGCCAACATTACCTAAGACACCAATTGCACCTATGATAGCGCCTATAACACCCGAAGTTAAAATCGCTGCAACAAAAGGATATTTCAACGGTAAGTTTACACCAAACAATGCTGGTTCAGTAACCCCTAAGAATCCTGATACACCAGAAGTCATTGCCAAGCCTTGTTCTTTGGCCATTTTGCGTCGTTTATAGACGAACCATGCACCAAATGCAGCTGAACCTTGACAGATATTTGAAATTGCTAAGATTGGCCACAAGTACGTCCCTTCAAGACTGCTTCCCATCAGTTGGAAATCAACCGCTAAGAACATATGGTGTAAGCCTGTAATAACTAGAGGTGCGTAAAAGAAACCATAAATTGCGCCACCTAACCAGCCGATATGTTCAAAGACAAATGTCACACCATTTGTAATCCCTGTTCCTAACCATAAGGCAATTGGACCTATAACGATAAACGCTAAGAAACCAGTGATTAATAAGGCAACTGGACCAACGACTAACATTTTGATTGAATCATGCACATATTTACTTAAGAACTTTTCAATTTGTGCTAATACATATGATGCTAATAAGATTGGTAATACTTGACCTTGATAGTTCAGTTGTTTAATTTCTAAACCAAAGATATGCCATGCTGGAATATTACCTTTCCCAATATCATATTGTGAAGCGAGTTGTGGGTTCATTAAAATTAGACCTAATACCAAACCGAGTATTTGACTCCCACCAAACACACGCATACTACTCCAACCAATTAAAGCTGGCAAGAAAATAAAGGCAGTGTTTGCAATAACATTAATAATATCTGCAAAGTCCCCTAATTGTGGATATTGTGCCACCAATGCTTGCTTCCCAAACAAGTCTTCCATTGTTAATACATTATAAATCCCTAATAGTAAACCAGCAGTTACGATAGCCGGTAAAATTGGTATAAAGATATCTCCCAATAACTTAACCAATCTTTGTATAGGATTCCCTTTTTTAGCTGCCGCTGCTTTCGCATCATCTTTAGAGGCACTTTCAGCCCCGGTTTCCTCAATAAATTGTTTATAAACTTCATCTACAGTACCTGGTCCAATAACAATTTGATATTGATTATCAGCTTTGAATTGTCCCTTAACTAAATCATTGTTACTCAGTCGATCTTTATCGACCTTATCATCATCTTTCAAAACAAGTCGCAAACGCGTCACACAGTGTGTTGCTGTGTCCAAGTTTTCTCTGCCCCCAATAGCTTCGACTATATCTTGAACATCTTTCTTTTTAACAGCCATGATGATTCACTCCCTTAAACTTTAATATTATCCAGATTATAACTTGTATAGACAAGTTTTGTAAAGGCTTTCACTCAGTTTCTTAAAAAAGGTCATCAAGTAGACATTAATTTCCTATCTCTACTTGATGACCTTCTTCAATAAAAATATATATTATTTTGTGTTTGGCGTAATCACAGCAATAAGTTTAATGATAAATGCCACAAACAATAACAAAAACTATGTAAAGCACTCGTCTTTTTTCTATCATTGATCGTAAACAACAAAAAAAGACAAACACTTTATATTAAATAAACGTTTGCCTACTATATTATTTATTAGTCTTGGTATTTAATGATAATGGCGGAGGAAGAGGGATTCGAACCCCCGCGGGCCGTTAAGCCCCTGTCGGTTTTCAAGACCGATCCCTTCAGCCGGACTTGGGTATTCCTCCAAATGAACACAATAATTATAATATTATAGCCCATTAAAAAAGTCAATTATAATTAAAATGTTACACCAATGTTTTTTCAGTTAGGTATTCGTCAACAGCATTAGCGACTGCTCTACCTTCTTGAATTGCCCAAACAACAAGACTTTGACCTCTTCTTGCGTCGCCTGCCGCAAAAATATTTGATTGATTCGTTTTGAAATTTTTGTTATCTGCGACAATTTTATTTCTCTCAGTTTGTATATTAAACGCATGTGGCACAGTGGTTTCAGTACCAATAAATCCTATTGATAACAATACCAAGTCAGCTGGCCAATGACGTTCTGTACCATCGACAACAACCATACCATCCTCTGTTTCTTCAAGTATTTGTGTATAAACACCTGTTACATTACCAATACGATCAACTTCGTAACGCATTGTTTGAACACCATATGCACGTGGTTCAAAACCAAAACGCGCCTCATATTCATTATGAGCATAATCCATTTTGAATACAGGCATGGCTAATGGCCAATACGTATTTTCGTCAAATTCGATAGCTTCAGGTTGTTTTGTGTATTTGTTAAATTGAACGATAGATTTACATTTTTCTCTCAGTGCAGTCGCTACACAGTCTGCACCTGTGTCACCAGCACCAATGACAATTACGTTTTTCCCTTCTGCAGATATTGACGGCTTTTCAATTTCACCATTTAAATACTCGCCCTGTTCTGTTAAGTAATCCATAGCAAAGTGAATACCCATGCCCATTCGACCTTCTAATGGTAAATCACGTGCGTTTTGCGAACCTGTACAAATAATAATGGCATCGAATTGTTCCTCTAAACTTTCTTTACTGACATCTATCCCTATTTCCGTATCAGTGATAAAGGTGATACCAGATTGTTCCATTAGTTTGATTCTACGTCGCACTACGTCTTTATCTAATTTCATATTAGGTATACCATACATTAATAATCCACCTGCTTCATGTGCACGTTCATATACAGTTATGCGATAACCTAATTTGTTTAATTCATCTGCAGCCGTTAAACCAGCTGGGCCGCTTCCTACTATAGCTACTGATGCTGCTTTACGCTCATTGGGAATCGTTGGTTTAACCCAGCCATTTTCAAAAGCTTCATCAATAATAGTACGTTCAATACCTTTAATCGCAACAGATTCTCTATTTATCTTCATCACACACGATTGTTCACACGGAGCCGGACATACACGTCCAGTAAATTCCGGGAAGTTATTCGTTTCATTCAAGCGTTTATATGCCGTTTCGAAGTCTTTTTGGTACACTAAATCATTCCATTCTGGAATATAGTTCCCAATGGGACAACCAATTGTTTCTCTACCATATGGTTCACCTGTTTGACAAAAAGGTGTGCCACAATCCATGCATCTCGCACCTTGTTCCGAGGCTTCTTCTTTTGTAAACCTTTGCTGAAAGGGTGCGTGTCCTTTCAAACGTTCTACTAAAGACAATTCATGCAAAGGTTGTTTATCATAATTCATAAATCCTTTGAATTCTCCCATACTTAGTCCCCCTTCAAATTAATACACAGCCGTTAATTGTTGCGCTGGTTCTAGATGTGTTCTCTTGTCATTAAAAGCATTCAGTAACGCTTCATCTTGCTGGTTAGATTCACGCTTTTGTAATTCAATTTTTTGCATCATCAATTTATAATCTTTCGGAATGACTTTCACTACTTTATTAGCCATTTCTTCAAAATTATCTAATATATTTTTTGCTTTAGTACTATTTGTATAAAGTAAATGGGCTTCTAGCATCTCTCTCACAACATTTTTTTCTGCTGCAACAGTGATTTCGTCGAAGTCTAAACTGTCTAATTGATGTTCTTCTTTAAATTTTTCAATATCAGATGGGAAGATATAAGCAACACCACCACTCATGCCTTGACCAAAGTTCTTTCCGACATCTCCAAGCACAATGACGCGACCGCCTGTCATATACTCAAGACCATGATCACCAATACCTTCAACAACAACTTGTACACCACTATTTCTAATACAGAATCTTTCACCAGCTTTACCATTAATAAAAGCTTTACCATAAGACGCACCATAGAAACAGACATTACCAACTATGATTTCTGATTCTCGCTGTTGCGTCGGTGCCTTCACAATTACTTTACCGCCAGAAAGCCCTTTACCTACATAATCGTTAGCATCACCTGTGTGATGTACTGTTAATCCTTGAGGTATATAAGCAGCTAAACTTTGACCAGCATGACCTACTGTATTGACATTGATACTATCTTCAGGCAAACCTTCAGCACCGTAGATATCAGTAATCATACTACCAGTAATGACGCCCACATCTCGTTGCTCATTTTTCACTACATAATTGCCAGTAAATGACTTCTGTTGTTCAATTGCTACTTGAGCATCAGGTAATAGTTGTGTTAAATCGAATCCTTCATCAAGATGGTGATTTTGCGCTATTTTTTTATATCTTTCACCTTCGTGCTGATATAATAATGCTTCAACATTCATAGATGCAGCTTTAGGTCTTCGTTGAGATAAATTATCTTTTCGTTTTAATAAGTCTGTACGCCCCACCAAATCATCTACAGTGCGCAAACCAAGTTCGGCTAGTATCTCTCTTAATTCCTCAGCAACAAAATGCATAAAATTGACCACATGATCAGCTCTACCATTAAATAGTGCGCGTAAATCTTGATTTTGTGTAGCAATACCTACAGGGCATGTATCTTTATGGCAAACCCGCATCATTACACATCCAAGGACGACTAATGGCGCTGTTGCAAAACCAAATTCTTCCGCTCCTAATGCACATGCATATGCCACATCTTTACCTGTGAGTAATTTGCCGTCTGTTTCTACAATCACTCTCGATCTTAAATTATTCATCATAAGTGTTTGATGTGTCTCCGCTAATCCAATTTCCCAAGGTACACCTGCGTGTTGGATACTTGTTTTGGGAGAAGCACCCGTACCGCCATCATATCCACTAATCACAATTTTATCAGCATAAGCTTTAGCTACACCTGCTGCGATTGTACCGACGCCAGTTTTAGATACAAGCTTCACTGTGATATTTGCGTTTTTATTAGCATTTTTCAAATCATGAATTAATTGTGCTAGGTCTTCAATTGAATAAATATCATGATGTGGTGGTGGAGAAATCAAACCAATACCTGGTGTAGAGCCTCTGACTTCAGCAATCCATGGATAAACTTTAGAACCAGGAAGCTGACCGCCTTCCCCAGGTTTAGCACCCTGTGCTACCTTAATTTGTATTTCTTTAGCATGTTGTAAGTAATGACTCGTCACTCCAAATCTTCCAGAAGCAACTTGTTTGATTGCACTAGAACGATTACGACCTTCGTCATCCACTACAAATCGTTCAGGATTTTCTCCACCTTCACCACTATTACTTTTACCACCCATTTGATTCATTGCTTCAGCAAGTGTTTGATGGGCTTCTTCAGAAATAGAACCATAACTCATTGCACCTGTATTAAAACGTTTTACGATTTCACTCGTTGGTTCTACTTCATTGATATCAATTGAATCTTGGTTTTTAAATTCCATTAAGTGACGAATATGATCTGTACGTTGGTGATTGACTTCATTTGAAAACGTTTTGAACTGTTCATAATCATTTAAACGACACGCATGTTGTAGTAAGTGAATTGACGTCGGGTTAAATGCGTGATGTTGGCCTTGTTTACGCCATTGAAACGTACTACCAGATTCAAGGTACTCGCTCTCAGATGACTGTCTCGCTTTATTTTCTTTATCTATCAAGTTTATATCGATACCAGATAGTTTTGTTTGTGTCCCTGTAAAATACCGGTCAACAACTTCTTGTGACAAACCTACCGCTTCAAAAATTTGAGCCCCTTGGTAGCTTTGAACGGTAGAAATCCCCATTTTAGCCATAACTTTTATGACACCTTCTGATAATGTATCCGTATATGTTTGAACGTTTTCGGCAATATTTCCGTTTAAGCGTCCTTTCTCCACTAAGTTTTCTATTGTATGCTGCGCTAAATATGGTACGACTGCATTAGCACCATACCCTAATAAACACGCTACATGGTGCACCTCTCTCGTTTCACCAGAAAGTGCGATGATACTTGTACGCATGCGCAAACCTTCTCTAATTAATAATTGATGTACATGACTTACCGCAAGCAATATTGGCAATGCATAGCCTTGCGCTTCAACTAGTACTCGATCATCTAATACAATAATTTCATAGCCATCTTTTACGGATTGAATTGCTTGTTCCCCTAAATTGTCTAACGCCGTTTCTAAGTTTTCGTGATATAGCGTTGATAAATGCTTAACTTTGAACCTACTATCGTCAATCGCTTTTAATTGTGCCTCAGTTAACACCGGTCTTTTCAATTGAATTCTATTCAATACATCTTCGTTAGGTTTTAATAAATTACCTTCTGAACCTAAATAAGACAATTCACTTGTCACTATTTTTTCTCTATATGCATCAATCGGTGGATTAGTGACTTGTGCAAAAAGTTGTTTAAAATAATTGAATAACGATTCATCTTTTTCATTTAAAACAGCAATCGGAACATCATACCCCATAGCGCCAATTGGGTCTTTCTTACTTTCAATTAATTCTGTCATATATTTGTCGATTTCTTCATTCGTATAAACAAATTGCTTTTGTAATCTAGCTAAAGTTGCTTCATCCCAATTGGATGGGACCACTTTTACATTGTCTAAATCTAAGTCTACTTTAAATTGATTTAGCCAATTCTCATATGGTAATTCATCAGCGATACGTGATTTTAATTCATTATTATCAACTACTTTTTGCTGTTGAAAATCAACTAATAGTAATTTCCCTGGATTTAGTTGACCTTTAAAAGCAACTTGTTCCTCAGGTACATCTACAACACCCACTTCTGATGAAAAAACAATGTAATTATCTTTAGTGATTGTATAACGTCCTGGTCGCAAGCCATTTCTATCAGTTAGCGCGCCAATTTTTTCTCCATTACAAAATGAAATCATTGTTGGACCATCCCACGGTTCCATCAAGTAACTATAGTATTCATAAAAAGCACGAACGTTACTGTCATTCGCCGTATTATAAAGCCAAGGTTCTGGTATCATTAACATTGCTGCTCTCTCTGGTTCCATAGCTAAAGATAAAAATTCTAAAGCGTTGTCTACAATAGCTGAGTCACTACCGTCTTCATCAATAATTTCCTCTACTTTATGTTTGTCTTCACCAAAAATAGTTTCAATCAAATCATTTTGTCTTGCACGCATCCAATTAACGTTACCCTTAATAGTATTAATCTCTCCATTATGCATTAATAATCTATTAGGGTGTGCGCGCTTCCAGCTCGGAAATGTATTTGTACTAAAACGAGAATGCACGAGTCCTAGCTTTGATATATAGCGTTCATCATTTAAATCTTGAAAGAGCTTCTTAATTTGATCAGAACGCAACCATCCTTTATAGACGATTGTTTTATGAGATAAACTTGTGAAATATAAATCTACTTGCTGCTTTTTAGCATATAATTCAATTTGTTTACGTGCTAAAAATAACGCTTTTTCTATGTGAACATCATCATTTAATGCGATGAATACTTGTTGTATATATGGCATCGTTTGGGCTACATGTTCGGCAATGGCATTGACATCTACTGGCACATCTCTATAACCAATAACATTTAATCCTTCGCTTTCAAAATAACGATTGAACGTTGCTTCATGCTCTGAATTTTTTATCTTCACGTTCGAAAAAAACATACCTACTGCATAATGACCCTCTTTCGGTAATTCAAAATCTGTTTGTTTAGAAAAATAATCAAAAGGAATTTCTGTCATAATACCGGCACCATCACCTGTCATGCCATCTGCACCAATTCCTCCACGGTGATCTAACCTACGTAGCATTTCCAGTGATTTTTCAACGATATCGTGTGATCTCCCATTATTCATATTGGCATAAAATCCAATACCACATGCATCATGCTCTTCACGACTATCATATAATCCTAATTGCTTACCATATTCGAACATAACCCTCACCTCTTTTTCGAAAATTCTGAATATTAAATAAGTATAGTAAACTATATAGTAATACATTAATCTATTCAATATATAAAATAGATGATATTATTCTAATAATTCGAATAATATTAATATGTTGGGAATGATCATATGGAAATTAAACAATTGAAATATTTTATAGAAGTTGCAAAAAGAGAACATTTATCAGACGCTGCTCTAGAACTTAACATTGCTCAATCTGCTATAAGTAGGCAAATCACACTATTGGAAAAGGAATTACAAGTGACGTTGTTTAACAGAGAAGGGCGCAACATACACATTACTGAAGAAGGGCAACAATTATTTTCTGAAGCAACAAAGATTATCGAACAGCTTGATAACACAGTACGTTTATTTCATAACCAATCTGAAACAGAGCATTATATTATACGTGTTGGTTATGTTGAAAGTTATATAACACAGGCACTTACATTATTAATGCAATCCTTTGAAAACGAAAGCACATCCATCATTCAACCCATTTTAATGGAAGAAGAAGACATTTTTTCAGCTTTGCTCACAGATAAAATTGATATTGCTTTCACTGCTATGTCAGATGAACTCAAACAGCACCGTTCTTTAAAGGTAAGCCCTTTATTTGAAGAAACATTCCATGTCTATGCACCTAAAGATGATCCGATCACAATGGCTACGAATCCACCTTTAGTACAATTTTCGAATAAATCTATTTACGAATTATATCCATTACCAACCAAGATTAGACAAACATTAGTAAAAACAACCAAAACACCTATACAAACGATTACACATCCTCAACTGGCTGAATATATCTTAAGCAAAGGGCGTGGCTACATCGTCACACCTTCTTATCATTTGCTTTCAAAAAATCCGCAAAAATGGCGAGAAGTATCATTAGAACATACAGCATTGAAAAGAACCATTTGCCAAGTTGTTCGGCTAGACAATCGAAAACATGATTTACAATTTTTATTAGAAATTATCGATAAATTATTAAGTAGAAGCACGACTTATCATTAATCACATGCATAAAACTTTTGAATTCAAATCGCTAGGAGCGTATAATCGCATTGTCTATATAGGGAGGACTGAAACAAAACAATGCCTTTTAAAACGTTATTTAAACGCCCTTTTGATTGGGTCATCTTGATATTTATCATCTTATTTGTGGCTGTATTTATTTTCACATTTTTCAATGCCAGATTTTACGATACACCAATCGGCCAAATTACAAAGATCGAAAATAAATCTACATCACACATTACAGATGATAACCATAATAAAGATACTAAATACAATCAAACCCTAACACTTAAAATTTTGAACGGAAAATTCGAGGGACAAACGACGAAGATTCCTCATCATTACATAGCATCACAAGCTGATAGTGAAGCATTCTCAAAACATAACAAAGTTTTGTTACACATCGGCAAACATCTAGATGATGCTTATATCATAGAAAAGAAGCGAGATAGCCTCGTCGTTATGATAACTGGAATATTTTTATTAACTGTTTTACTAGTAGGACGTAAAATCGGTTTACAATCGATTCTTTCTTTAGTTTTCAATACAATCGTTGTGCTTTTAGCTATCTATTTACATAATAAATTTCCTGATTTAAATTTATTTGCACTTATGAGTATCGGCGTCATTTTTACTACGGTATTTACTTTGCTCTTAGTTACCGGTTGGCGATGGCGAACGTCAATTACGATAGCAAGCACACTATTAGGCACTTTTATTTGTGTTGGCGCCACCCAATTAGTGATTACGTTAACAGACGGTGCGGGCTTAAAATTTGAAACAATGAGTTTCTTAACTTTGCCTCCTAAGGATGTTTTCCTTGCTTCTGTTATGATTGGAACACTTGGTGCTGTCATGGATGTAGCTATCACAATAGCAAGTGGTATGGCAGAAATATTGCGCAGAACACCTAATATAAGTATGACTCGATGGGCGCTCGCAGGGCGTCATATTGGTCAAGATATTATGGGGACAATGACGAACATCTTATTATTTTCATATTTATCTGGTAGTCTTCCGATGTTTCTTATTTACCTTAAAAATGCAAATACAGTAACCTATACCATTTCCATGAATTGGTCATTAGAAATTTCCCGGGCAATTACTGGTGGTATTGGTATTGTTTTAACGATTCCAATCACTATTTTATTAATGCAATTATGGTTTAAAATGCGAGGTGTTAATCAGTGAGCGTCATAACAATCTTAGGTCTTCTACTTTTCCTATTAATGGCCATTTTTGGAGGAAAAAAAGGTATCATCTCATATTTAACACTGTTTTTGAATTTTGTCATATTATTAATCACTGTCATTATAATTATGCTCGGCGCACCTATTTATCTCGTAACACTTATATTTTGTATCGTTATTGCAGCATGTAATTTATTTGTTTTAAATAGTTACAATACAAAAACAAAAGCAGCATTCTGTGCAACGGTCATTACTACTTTGTGCTTGATTATTGGTATTTATTTATCAGTATCCATCGGACATTTACAAGGTTTCACAACCGAACAACAAGATGAAACGTATATTTTTTCTATGAATATCGGCATTGATATGGTGAAATTCATGGTGTTTACAGTAGTACTTGCAGTCATAGCTGCGGTTATTGATTTAGCAATCACAATCAGTTCACCAATGTATGAGTTATACGAAACCAATTCGAACTTAACAAGCAAAGCATTATTTCAATCTGGCATGCGTGTAGGACGTGAAATTTTAGCTACTTCGGCAAACACAATTTATCTAGCCTATTTCGGAGGACAATTGACATTATTCTTTTGGTTTTTTAGGTTGAATTATTCTTTTGGACATATCATCAATTCTAAAATCTTTGCACAAGAATTTATATCTATCCTGCTAGGAGGCATCGCTGTTGCCATTAGCATCCCGATTACTGCATGGATAACAGCACTATTAATTAAACATCAAAAAGAGCGTCACTCAAAACACACGCATCAATCTTCACATTAAAAAATCAAAGTCCCACATCTCAATTTATTGAGATAGTGGGACTTATGCATGAGCTACTGCTCAGGTAACCATTTTACATTTTTACAATCTTTGTCAGGACGGGACGACGAAATCTTGTTAATAAAATTAGATTTCTGTCCTACTCTCTTTGTGAATCTGTATGATTATATGATGCATACATACCTAATTTTTAATCAAAATTTTTAACATCTCACAATAACAGAAATATGATTCGCTATTTTAAGAGAGTGTTCAAAATTTCCAAACGTTTTTCAACTAAGCTAAATCATTTAAAGTTCTTTCAGTTTTTCATTTAATAATTGCATTTTACGTTCTCGTAACTTTGTATAATATGCGATATCCTCTGCTCGCGTTTCTAGTGGAAATATATAGTAAACATCTTGATAAAAATCAATATTAGCTTTCGTGCGCCTACCCTCCAACACGATTCTCGAACTACTAGGTTGTGCTAAGGATAATTTGTATTTAGGCATCACACTATGATACACATTTACGATTTCCCCATCTTTAATTAAATCTGAGGTATTTATAAATTTAATCTCTATATGGTTTTCATTCGCTAAACTTCTCGTTAATAGCGCTAACATTATGTCACAAAACATAATCGTCATAATACCTTTATTTTCGAAAGGAGGTGCAACTTCTAATCTTTCAATACACACCTTTTCAGTTTCACCAAAATGATCAAATCTAGATTTAAATGTATGGTGATCTTCATTTTCATATCTAGTAATAACACTTGTTGAAACATAGTCTAATGATGTACCTCTCAAATAATAATAACATTCCCAAAATCTACTAATCTTTGATATGTAAAAGGTTTTATTTCCTCATAAAAACTTTTACAAATAATATTAAACGGACTCATACTGTTACGCTTTGTAAGCATGGAATAACCTCCTATTAAATTGTTATTCATCATAATATTTAGCTATCGCAATTGTTGCTTCCGACACACATAGAAAAACACCCCACATCAAATGTGAAGTGCCAAAGCTGATATTTATTTTTCAACTTAAGATTAATGATTATTAAAAATGAAATAATTCTACTATTTATGGCATGCTAAAGTTTCAAAAATTAAACTTTTACAAAGTATCATCCAAACTCATTACAGCAGATAACATTAATAAAATACTTTCAACCATAATATCTATTAAGCTCTACGTACAATCTCATATGCGAAGTACCTGCAAAAGCCATTCTTAACGATTCAAAAATTATTTTCATAAACCAAACTGCACATCAATGGTTCAAATAAAAATTTTCTATCCTCATTGCCTATTCAATCCAATCAATGCATCAACAACTCAGTTTAATAACTTATACATTCAAAATAATCATATCCTTAATTTTTTTATTATTTATATATTTAACATTTAATATCCAACCATAACAGATTTTCATATTTAAACAAACATAATTGATTCATTTGAATTTAAATAATTCTAATATATTTTTGATTTTCTTTTAAAATCATAGACTTTCATTATATTTATTTTATTTATGCTTATATGTATTTTCAGCTGATACTTCTATTGCACAACCACTTTCATCAAGTTCACTTCACGCAAAAAAAGCGCCATTAAAGCTAACAAACTTTGTTAGCTTTAACGACGCAATCATTGATTTCAACAACTTTGCTTCATTATGTATACAGGTTTATTTTCTAATAACGTTTCGCCTACAATTTCATAATCACTTTGACTATAAAGTTTCATTGCCAAATGGTTGTCTGTATTTACCGCTAAATAAATTTCATTGATTGTGGGATAATACTGTTTGACATATTGAGGTAAAATACACATCACTTTTTTACCATAACCGAAGCCTCTATAGTGACTATCTACACTAAAGGATCTGAAAAATATTGCGTTTGCATTTGCAGAATAAGGTTTGACTCCTTCACCTTCATGTAACGTAAAAAAGCCAACACACTGCCCCTTGCCATCATACACTAATGTAGGGTGACGTTCTTGATCTCGATTGGCCAAATCAATATTTTCTAAAGGGGTTTTGGTGAATTTCCGGTCTTCTGTCGACAGCGTAAAATTCACTAAATCAGCATATAACGATGCGTGATACGGGCTTAATTTCACTGGTTTAGATGACTCACTTTGTTGTTTAGCATATTTAATCCATGTAAGCACAGCGGGCGCAATTTTTTCCGTTTCATTTTTTGTGATCCATTTTATATCAGTAATTTCTTGTGCTGGTTTAACCGATGACCAATCAATATCTAAAGATGTTGAAAAACAATTCAACTCCGTCTTAGTATTTTTTTGAGGATAAGCATCTCCAACAACAGTACCTAAATATTTAAAAGTTTGTTCCGAAATATCCAACTGTAATTCTTCTTGTAATTCTCTTCGCAAAGCTTGTTTTAGAGACTCTCCTTGATCTATTTTTCCACCAGGAAAATAGTATTTTTTTCTGTTTCTAGCCTGCACCAATAATAATTTGTCGTCTAATTCAACTACCAAGCATACACATCTAATCATAACTATCATCTCCACTCCCCAAAGCAAACTATTTTTATACTTTCAACGCTTATGTTATCATAATCCATCCCTTGAACACATTTTGTTTTTTTCTCTCTCACAATAGAGTTTAATCTAATTAATGTTATAATAATAAAGCGGATTTTATAAAATGGAGGATTTCATTCATGGCTAAAAAAACAAAAATTAATCGCATTTCAAATACAATTAACTTCATAGGCATTGCCATAGAAGGTTTTAATTGGTATGCATATCAATCAAAAAATAAAAAATTACTTTACACAAGTATGGCTATTACAAGTGTAGGTGCAGTCTTAGATTTCTATACTGCCTTAAAATCACCAAAAAAGTTTGCTAAAATATTTTCAACATTCACTTTGGCAAGTACGTTATTCTCAACTGCCAAGCGTATAAAATCATTACGTCAGGAACCATAAACATGAAACGTCTAGCAACGAGCTATAAAATTTCATAAAAGCAAAATAAACGTCAATTTCTATATGATTTAATAGAAATTGACGTTTATGCGTTAGTCAAAGATATTTTTGCCTTAGGCACGCTTAATGGATATATTTATATGAACTCACTTGCGATGCTGGAATCGTTCTATATGTCGCGATTCCAGGCGAAGCACTGTAGTTCATTTCAGAAACAGTAATGCTACCATTTGAATTGACAGACTCCACAAATGCTACGTGTCCATAATATCCAAGATCACTTTGTAAGATTGACCCTACAGTAGCTCTATGATCTACTGTGTATCCATCTCCTGGTGCGGCATTGTCCCAATTATTAGCATTCCACCAATAAGTACTAATACCTTTCCCAATTTGAGCACGCTTATTAAAGACATGCCATGTACACTGACCCCAGTCATACAAATTTGAATGGTTAAATACTGGCGTTTTATAACCAGTTGAACCTGTTGAACCTGTTGAGCCACCTGATGATGCTGAACCAGATACTTTTAATTTTTGCCCTGGATAAATATTGAAATTTTTAAGACCATTCAAGCTCATGATTTTTTGATATGTCGTCCCATATTTAGCAGCAATCGCAGATAATGAATCGCCTGATTTCACTGTATATGTTGTCGTTTTACCAGATGTAGTTGAACCACCTGTTGAAGTTGAGCCAGATACTTTTAATTTCTGTCCTGGATAAATTGTAAAATTAGAGAGTCCATTTAAACTCATAATTTTTTGGTATGTCGTCCCATGCTTAGCTGCAATTGATGACAATGAATCACCCGATTTCACTGTATACGTTGTCGCACTTGAGCTGCTTGTTGAAGTTCTTGAACTTGTAGTCCCTGATACTTTCAATGTTTGATTTGGAAAAATCACATTCGATGTTAAATTGTTTAATGATTTCAATTTTGCTATTGAAATATTATATTTATTCGCTATTGACCAAAGAGAATCGCCACTTTTGACTTTGTAAGTTGTAGCTGCATCTGCATTTGCAGAATTAATAGCTGCTAGCGCACTTGTCCCAATTACAGTTGCTATTATTTTTTTATGCACTTATGTAAACCTCCCAATATAAATCCGATACATTTCGTTTCCATCACGTTTACTATTATACAATTTAATTTAATACTTTTGTATATAATTTATATGACATTATTATTACAAAGTAAACCTTTTGTTATTTCAATGAAACATAACGTTGAATACTGTATATTTCAGTCAAAAGTTTTTATATTTATATCTTTAATACCAAAATAGCGATGCAAAAAATATTTATAGTTTTCAGATGTTATATTTTTCTTTTCTTTTTGACCATGATCAGTAATTGTTAAATGATTGTTCGACATCGTTACTCTACCGAAAGTCGTTGCTTTACTAATTAAAAGTTGTTGAACAAAAATGGATGCTTCATTATTTTGATTAAACGCTATGCCTTGTTCAAAATCTGACAACACCTTAGGTTCATCCCTATATTGATATTGCGTCTGCCATTTATGATCAACTTTCTTCTTCATTTCAAATGTATTGTCACTTATTTTACTTACTTTAAACTCACCGTTTACATCATAAACAATTTCCTCATCATGTGTGATTGGCATGGCTGCTTTAGGTATATCCGCATAACCGACATCAACTAAGTATTTTTTCTGATTTAATGTAACGATTAATGCCATATGCGACCCTTCCATGGCCCAACCTGAGCCATTATAAATTGTCGCAGATACCATATACACGTTATACCCTTTACTTGTTAAATATGCGCAAAACAATCTGTTTTGTTCATAACAATAGCCCCCTCTATGTTCGTTTACAATTTTATCTATCATTGATGGATTATCTAAAGCAATAGGTTGTCCATTCTGCACATTAATATTTTCAAATGGAACGTTCAATACATACTTTTCAATATAATAGTTCAATGTTTCTAAATGATTGTCATGATATGTATGTGTATCTATCGCTAAATAATTTTCTAATATTTCAAAATCAGTCATATAACTCCTCCATTTCTCTATAGCTGTAAAATAAGTCCTATACGCATCACGATGCATTAGCGCAATTGTCAGTGACAACTTATAACTGATCAACCTCGTTCATTCACTTTAAACAATAAAAATATAACTATTTTAAGTTATGCAAGAATTTCTTAAACATGTTCTGTTAATTTATATGATAAAGGGTAATAATGATTATAGACAATCTTTTGATATTGACATCAATTAAATAAATAGATATTGTGTATACCTATACATTTGTATAGCTAATTTACTATATTTCAAAAGTATCGAAGTCACTTTACGATTCAGTGAAATGTACGAACACTTAGGTGTCATGACATCAGGTACTTATTATTTTAAAATTTTCAGATTATTCTTAATATAATGTGATTTTTTATTTTGGAGGGGATTATTTGAGCAAGGAACAGTCGCAAAATCAAAAACCAAACGATTTACGAATCCGCAGCAAAGTGATTAGTGAAGGTGTAAGCCGTACACCTAACCGATCTTATTTACGTGCACTTGGTTTTGAAGACGAAGATTTTGAAAAACCTATGATTGGCGTTGCTAGTACATGGAGTGAAGTTACACCATGTAATATGCACATCGACGGTCTCGCTCGTGCATCTAAACGCGGTATAAGCGAAGCTGGAGGTTCACCATTGATTTTTAATACGATTACAGTTTCAGATGGTATTTCCATGGGCACTGACGGTATGCGCTTCTCACTACCAAGCCGTGAAATCATTGCTGATTCAATTGAGTCCGTAGTCAGTGCTGAAAATTTAGATGGTGTTGTAGCAATCGGTGGCTGTGACAAAAACATGCCAGGTTGTATGATTGGTATCGCTCGTCTTAATTTACCAGCTGTCTTTGTATATGGCGGGACTATATTACCTGGGAAATTGAATGGCAAAGATTTGGATGCTGTATCTGCTTTTGAAGGTGTTGGACAATACAACAATGGAGAAATAGATAAAGAAGCATTACATAAAGTAGAGTGCTCTGCTTGCCCCGGTGCCGGAGCTTGTGGTGGGATGTTTACTGCTAATACAATGTCCTCTGCTATTGAAGCTATGGGAATGAGTTTGCCTGGAAGCGCTTCCCACCCAGCTGTATCAACAAACAAATCAAAAGATAGTCGCGCAGCGGGCAAAGCTGTTTATCATTTATTAGAGCAAGGTATATATCCTAAAGATATCATGACCAAAGAAGCATTTGAAAATGCGATTACTGTTGTCATGGCGTTAGGCGGCTCTACAAATGCAATCTTACATTTACTAGCTATTGCGCATACAATTGATGTAGATTTAACACTTGATGATTTTGAAAAAATACGTAAACGCGTACCGCATATTGCAGATTTAAGACCTAGCGGCAAATACGTAATGGCACATCTTGATGAAGTCGGTGGCGTGCCAGGCGTAATGAAACTATTACATGAAAAAGGATTAATCCATGGTGACTGTTTAACAGTTACTGGTAAAACCGTTGCAGAAAACTTAGCTCAACAACCAAGTCTTTCTGATGATAAAACAATCATTAATTTTGATCAGCCTAAACATCCTACAGGTCCACTTGTTATTTTAAAAGGTAATCTAGCACCTGAGGGCGCAGTAGCAAAAATTTCAGGCTTAAGTGTTACTTATATTAAAGGACCTGCGAAAGTTTTTGATTCAGAACCTGCAGCGACAAAAGCAATACTCAATGACGATATTCAACCTGGAGATGTCGTGGTGATTCGCTATGCTGGACCAAAAGGAGCGCCTGGTATGCCAGAAATGCTATCAGCTTCTTCTATTTTGGTAGGAAAAGGATTAGGTGAATCTGTTGCATTGTTAACAGATGGACGTTTTTCAGGTGGTTCACATGGTCTAGTAGTAGGTCATGCCGCTCCAGAATCTCAAGCAGGTGGACCAATGGCATTACTTCAAGAAGACGACATCATTACTATTGATGCTGAAAATTTAGAAATTAGTTTTGATATTTCTGATGAAGAGTTAGAACGTCGTCGTAATGCATGGCAAGCCCCGCCATTAAAAGAAACACGTGGTACATTAGCAAAATATGCCAAACTCGTATCATCTGCTTCAAAAGGCGCAATCACTGACTAATGAGTAACATTCGTTTAAGTTGTTTAATATAAAATCTATTTGAATTCATTCACTTTGCCACTTTTATACAACTATTTAGATTTTTAAAATTTACCAGTCTCAAACAAATTTTATGGAGTAATACTTTAAAATATGTGTATCTATAACAACAATAGCTTTAATTAATGAATAAACGTCAGTTTCTATAGAATTTTATAGAAATTGACGTTTGCTTTGTTTCTACGGAAATTTTGTATTAATGAAACTGTTACTTTTCTTTGAAAGCAAAATTCTATAATTTAAATGATTATGTAACCACTTTTCATACACTTTTGAATGCGCTATTGTTATATTTTTTTATTAATTTCCATTTTGGAATAATTTATTACTATTTAGGGAATTTTAAACAAAATTTAGCACAATTCTTTTATAGTGAAGTTAACAAATTAAAGCGAGGTGAAGGACATGGACTTTATCATTGATATCATCAAAAAAATCGTTGGTTTATTCACAGGCAAATAATTTCTAACCTCTTTAAAGAGACTGATACAACATGTATCAGTCTCTTTTTGACATACAACATAATCAATAGCTGCACATTACGATTCATTGATATTATTCCCATCCAAATTTAGCATCTTGTTTCACTTTCTTCGCCTTTTCAATCATATCATTCACATTTCATCCTTCTTCGTTAGACAAATATTGTTTTCAAGAAAATAGAACACACTGCATTTTACTCAACTAAAAATGAGCGAAGATAAAATCAAAGTGTAACTTTTGATTAATTATCCTCGCTCTGAATTGGCTTAAACCATACTCAGTATATATTAATAGTTAAACGTTATTGTCTTGTTTATCAATTTCTGATTACTTACGAAAATAAAGTTTTCAATATATTGAATAATGAACCTACTAAATCAAAAAAGTCTCCACTCATCATTTTCCCTCACCTTCATAAAATATAATCGTAGCGTTTTAACTATGCTTCAGCACTTTCAGTTCTTACTAAATCCGAGGCAATGCCTTCATAAAATTGGCTTAACTCTGCTTGTGAACGCTTCGTATCATTACTATCTTGGCCAACAAAATCTGCATGATCCCAATCGTGCATAATTGGTGTTACTTGCCAAACACCTTTTTGAACCTGATTCGATGCTGCTACATATGCTTGATTAAATGGATGTAATGCTGAAATTGTTGAAACAAGTCCATCATTGACACGCCACTCTTTTTCCGGAGCTTTTCCAATCACATTACCTGTTATTCCCATAGGTAAATACATGTTAATATCTGATTTTTGTCTACCAAATAAACCATCTCTTGTAGATTCTCCAGTATATGTTTTATAAACTATATTTGGATTTAACGATGTTTTTTTATTTAATTCAGTTGCGCCTGCTCTTGTTAAATCGTAAAATCCATTATCATCTGTCGTCCATAATTTACTATCTTTCAATCGTTCAACATATTGATTATATGTTTCATCGTCTTTTTGTTTTAAACCCCATTGCTCCAAGCCAAAGCTAACTTTAGAATTTTTATTACCTTTTAGTTTCGCATAATCAAATGCAACTTGTCTGATAAGCGTTTCATTACCTAGTTGATCAGCTGCATGTGTACCATTATGAGGTGTTGCTAAGGTAGTAATTGAACTAATCATATTATCGTTATTACCTTGAAATACTGGAGATATATCGCCACCATGTTGTTTTTGATATTCTATTTCTTCTGGATCACCATTACGTAAATATTCTTCTAGTTGTCTAATGGTTTGTCCACCCATGCTATGACCAACTAAATGAACTTTTTGACCTGGTTGCCAATCTTTATATACACCTTCATATGTCTTACCATAACGGTCATGTCCATATTTTTCAGCATGTGCAGCACCGTAATCTACTGTGCCGCCTTTAATGTAATAATATAATTCAACTGCTCTATCATGATTACTACTTAATGCACCAATACTTGCTTCATATGCATTGTAACCCTTTTGTTCTAAGTCTTGTTGAATATTTAATTTGTCTCCACCCCAATAATGAGGTAAAACAGATGGTTTAATATCATCTGTAAAACCATTAAAACCATGCACTAAGATAATGGGATCTTGGTTTTTATATTGACTTTGTTTCGCTTTTTTTGTAGGTTGTGTTTGAGTTTTCTCAACGTTCTGTTGATTCACTTTATTATTTGTTGTAGCAACAGCATTTTTCTTAAGTAAAGCTAAACTTTTATCTTGATCGTTGTTCTTTTGATTGCTTTGACGATCTTCATTAACTAAATCATCATTTTTCAATTGTCCAAATTCAACATCATTTTGAACTTCTGATTGCGATGAATCTGCATTTACTTTCATCTCTTTTGCTTTATCTTGCTCATTGTATTCCGGATCTACTTCTTCTGATGTCTCATTTTTCGCTTTGTCTTGCTCGTTGTATTCTGGATCTACTTCTTTTGATGTCTCATTTTTCGCTTTATCTTGTTCATTGTATTCCGGATCTACTTCTTCTGATGTCTCATTTTTCGCTTTGTCTTGCTCGTTGTATTCTGGATCTACTTCTTTTGATGTCTCATTTTTCGCTTTATCTTGTTCATTGTATTCTGGATCTACTTCTTCTGATGTTTCATCCTTTGTTTTGTCTTGCTCATTGTATTCTGGGTCTACTTCTTCTGATGTCTCATTTTTCGCTTTGTCTTGCTCGTTGTATTCTGGATTTACTTCTTCTGATGTCTCATTTTTCGCTTTGTCTTGCTCGTTGTATTCTGGATCTACTTCTTCTGATGTCTCATTTTTCGCTTTGTCTTGCTCGTTGTATTCTGGATCTACTTCTTTTGATGTTTCATCTTTTGTTTTGTCTTGCTCGTTGTATTCTGGATCTACTTCTTCTGATCCCTCGTTTTTTGTTTGGTTATTATTATTTTCTACGTCTAATTTTTAATTATTTTCGTTTTCTGCTTCAGTCGTAAATCTATCATTATGTAAGCTTTGATTATCTGAAGTTTGTTTATCATTCTTATTAACCGGTACACCACTATCCCCAGTAGCGTTATCACTATTTGTTTCCCCAACTTTTTCCCCAATGTCTTGATAGTTCATTTCACTTGTTTGTTTTTCTGTTTCTGCAGCTTGCGCACTGTCTACACCTATAAATAGTAAAGAGCCAATCAATATAGATGATGCGCCAAAAGTGAATTTACGAATACTATATTTGTTTTTTTTCTGTTCCATACTAGACACCTCTTGGTTAATAGAATTTAATAAATAACAAACTTTCTTTTGCTAAATGAATAAATTTAAAATAAAACGTGGCACTAATTCGAAAAATTTACCAAAAATCTCTTTCATAAACTACCACTCCTTTCAGAAAACGTTTTCAAATAATTATAAAAATTAAATTATCTATTTAAAACAATTGATACAACACAACAATTTTTTTAAATAAATAATTTAATTTGACTTTACTAAACAAATAAAAAATAGTCAACAATATAAATAAAAATATAATAACTTAATTTATACTTTACAAATTATTTAAAAAACCCCTTATCAACAACCAATTTTTACATTGATATGATAAGGGGTGAATGATTAATGTTATTTAATTTCTATAAAAATTGGACGACAAATATTAATATAATAACGATTGGCAAGATAAATTTGATGAGATAATACCAAGGTATAAACAATCTTAATTTATCTTTTCCAAAATGTTCTTTTAATGCTTGTTTATCGAGCAATTGTCCTACAACAAGTGTTGTTCCTAACGCACCTAACGGCATTAAAATATTAGAAACTAAAAAATCCATATTATCAAAAATAGTTCCTGCTGCAAATTTTATATGACTTAAGCTTCCAAAAGACAGTGTTGCGGGAATACTTATGATAAAAACAAGGATACTTATATAAAACGATACAGATTTACGTTTCGAATTATCATTTTTAGTAAAGTTGGACACATTGAGTTCAAGTAACGAAATTGAAGAAGTAAGTGCTG
Organism: Staphylococcus sp. GDB9P120P; assembly: GCF_017893435.1. NCBI lineage: Bacteria > Bacillati > Bacillota > Bacilli > Caryophanales > Staphylococcaceae > Staphylococcus > Staphylococcus sp. GDB9P120P. The sequence continues at coordinate 78,980 of NZ_JAESNB010000007.1, read as the reverse complement.
CAAATAAAAATAATATTAAGAAAATAAAATAGAAACCTGGACCATATGCCATTTGATCAAATACTTTTGGTAACACTTTAAATAGTAAACCTGGACCTTCAGTCGGACTATAGCCAAAAGCTGAAATCGCAGGGAATATTGCTAAACCTGCCAACACAGATACTAGAATATTCATCGCTACAATCGAAACAGCCGAAGTTTTAATCGTCATTTCTTTAGGTGCATAACTAGCATATGTAATCATACCTGTTGTTCCTAATGAAAGTGTGAAAAATGATTGGCCTAGGGCAAATAAAATACCCTCTATTGAAATATCTTCTATTCGTGGTTGTAATATATATTTCAAACCTTCAAATGATCCATCTAAAGATAACGATTTAAAAACAATAATAATAAGGAAGATAAATAGTAACGGCATCATAAATTTAGATGCTTTTTCTAATCCTTTTTCAACCCCCATCATTACGATGAACATCGTTAACAAGATGAATATTCCTTGACCTGTAATGGTCAACCATGGATTACTAATAATTGATTCAAATACTATGTGGCCTAATTTATCACCATTAAGCGAGAATATTTGAAGTAATACATTGAATATATATATGATAATCCAACCACCGATAACACTATAAAATCCAAATAAGATAAATACAGCTAAATTACCATTCCAACCTATAATATTTAACCATTTTTTATTTGTTAATTTTTCATATATTTTAGTAGTATACGTTTTGCCCATTTTACCTACTGTAAATTCCATCATTAATAATGGCAATCCTACAAGCAGTGTGAATATTAAAAACATTAATAAGAAAGCACCACCACCATATATACCTGCCATATATGGGAATTTCCACATTGCGCCTAGTCCTATTGCGGATCCAGCACTTGCCAATATGAAACCGAGCGAGGACTTCCATTGTGATTCATTGTGCATCGTTCATACATCCTTTACACCCTATTATTCTTCATTACGTTAAAGCGTTCATGTAACATAGAAAACTACTATAACATTTTTTTGAATTGAGCTCAATAGTTAATTGTTTAAAACACTTGATATTACAGTTTTCTTTACTATTATGACATTAATAAATCAATTTAATTAAACATCTTACATGGTTTAATTTTCTGAAATTTCATTGAATTCATATAACTTTTGTGTTATATTAATGTATGTTTTGCAACAAATAACTTTAAAAATAATAGAGGTATTAAAATGAATAGACTCATACTGATTTCCGGTCTTATGTTATTCTCATTTTTCTTTGGAGCCGGAAATCTAATATTTCCACCTATGTTAGGATATACAGCTCAAGAAAATATGTGGGTTTCAATGATAGGATTTTCAATCACCGGTATTTTATTGCCATATTTAACAGTCATCGTAGTAGCTTATATGAATGGTGGCGTTGAAAGTATTGGTAACAAAGTCCATCCAGTATTCGGTACGATTTTTGCAATCTGTATTTACGCGTCTATTGGCGCATTATACGGGATTCCACGTGCTGCAAATGTCGCTTATGAAATTGGTACAAAAAATGTTTTACCTGTACATAATCAATTAACTTTAATTATATTTTCAGCAGTCTTTTTCTTAGTTGTTTACTTGATTGCACTTTATCCAAATCGAATCATAGATAATTTAGGTAAATACCTAACACCTATTTTAATATGCATTATCGCTATTTTATGTATTTTAGTGATTATCAATCCTGAAGGTTCAATTGGTAAAGCTGGTGGCGACTTTGCGCAAACTCCACTTGTGTCAGGTATCTTAGAAGGTTATTTCACAATGGATCTCGTTGCTGCACTCGCTTTTTCAGTAGTAATTGTACAAAGTTTTAAATTACATGGTGTTAATGATCCAAAATTATTAGTTAAAAATGTTGTGAAAGCTGGTTTTATTTCGGCTGTACTGTTATTTATCATTTATTTTGCTTTAGCCTATGTTGGCGCAACAACCGATCAGACAGGCTTTAAAGATGGCACAGATATTTTAACTTTTAACTCATTACGTGTGTTTGGTGCTTTAGGAAACTTAATTTTTGGGATAATTGTGATATTAGCTTGTTTAACAACATGTATTGGACTTGTGAATGCTTGCTCAGCATTTGCAATGAAAAAATTACCAAAAATTTCTTATAAATTATTTGTACTTATCTTTTCAATATTAGGTTTTATTGTTTCTACATTAGGATTAGAGCTTATTTTGGAAATTGCTGTACCATTACTTACATTTATTTATCCAACATCTATCGTATTAGTGCTTATTTCGTTATTGAGTATATTTATCTCATTTGAAATGAAATATAGCTTTATCATACCAACGATTGCAACATTGATTATTTCTTTATTACAAATATTAAATGATTTTAATTTAATTAAAGTACTTAATGTTGTATATGCGCATTTCCCATTAGCGAATATCCAACTAGCATGGTTGATACCATTTATGGTATGTCTGCTAATCGGTATCATTATCGATTTCTTTTACGCTAAATCGCAAACTGAAATGACTTAAGTTAGTGCGTACTGTTAATCAAACGATATGCCAACACATATCTATTCTCATCAATACATCCCTTCAAATATGGGGTGTATTTTTTATATGTAAAATAGCAAAATGCCAAAAGGGATTTCTGAAATTATCATAAACTGTTTATACACTCAAATTGGAAATTTAGATTAAATTCACTCGCCTATAAAGTGATATATTTGCATGTAATTGATATAATACGCTTACGCTATATAATAAAATTCACACTTTAAGGATGGAGATATTGTATGACTGAATTTAATGACTTTTTACAGTCACTGGAAAATGACAAACAAACAGCCACGATGGAAGCTATCTTTAATTGGATTTCTGAAACTTTTCCTGAACTCGAAACAACTGTAAAATGGAATCAACCGATGTACACGCATCACGGTACGTTTATAATCGCCTTTAGTAAGTCCAAACAGCATTTCTCAGTAGCACCCGAAGCTAAAGGAATGGCTGAATTTACGGAACAAATTGAAGCAGCTGGATATTCGCAAACCAATAATTTATTTCGTATTAAATGGACTCAAGACGTTAACTATGCATTATTGAAGTCCATTATTCAATTCAATATCGAAGACAAAGCGGATTGTACAACATTTTGGAGAACTTAATTTTAAATATATTGAAACAAAAAAGGATGACTTCTACTCCATTTAGTAGAAACCATCCTTTTTAATATTTTCATGGCTTATGTATAATCTTCAAAAAACGCGATAATATCTTGTTCTACTTCTAAATGACCTTCACCATACGTCATTAAATGTTTACAGGTAGCATAACCTTGAATTTCTTTATCCTCATGTGCAATTTGATCATAAATATAATTTGCACTAACTTCATAAGCTTTTTCATCCTGTTCGCCAAATTTTATAGCGATAGGAGCAGAAATCCGGTTTAAATTCGCCATCACATTATCAACAAGTTGTTTGAATTTATCAAACCCAGTGGTATAGGTTTCAATTTGGTCAATTTGTTGTTGAATTGTTTCTTGAGACAAACCTACTAAATTACCCATGCGTCCGCCATAAAATTCCAGCCTGCTCGCAAGTCCTGCATCATCTTTACTAAATGGTGTCGACATGACTGCAACAGAACTAACTTGTTTTTCTTCTGCCAATTTTAAAGACAAAATACCACCTAAAGATATGCCACATACACTTATATTCGAATAGCCCTTATCTTCTAAAAATTGATACCCTTCTAACGCATCTTGCCACCAATCCTCTGCGTCATAAGCCATCAATGATTCGAGTAATAAACCATGTCCTTTATAAGCAGGAACATAACAGGTAAAACCCGCTTTATTTAATTTTGTTGCTAATAATTTCACATCTCTGATCGTCCCTGTAAACGAATGTAATAACAATACAGCACGTTCAGAAGATTCATTTTCCAAAAATATTGGATTAGGTTCTTTTACATTTATCATCCATTGTCACTCCAACTTTTAACATCCATAAACATTGTAATAGAAAATCGTTACGATACAAAGAGATATGATTAATAAAAAACCAAGACCGTTCAAGTGATTATCGTAAAAAAATACAAGCCACTTCCTTAAAGGAAGTAGCTTGCTTCTATGAGGAAGTCTGGAAACATGCCTAAGCGCATGCTCACAGCGACCCATAGTGTGTGCATGCCCTTGGCATGCTTATATAGTGTACAATTTTATGTATCTTCTTTCAAACATTTATAAATAATGAAGTTATGGAAATTCATTTTATCTACATGCAAGTATATAAGATAATTTCTATTAAATTTCTTTATTTTTGTAATATTCAGATAAATTATCGTTAAATAATTATCGATTTTGACGAATATATATCAGCTTTAATAAAGTATAATATATAATGAAGGAATTTAAAGAAAACGAGGTAATAAATATGGATGATTTAAAAATCAACAAAAGATTAATTATGACACCCGGCCCTGTTAGCGTAGACCCCCGCGTTTCACAAGCAATGTCAAACTCTATCTTAGGTCAATTTGACTATGAATTTGTAGACATTATGAATCAAACGATGGAGCTAATTCGCAAATCATTTTTAACAAAAAACCAGTGGTCATTTCCTATTGATGGCACAAGTCGTGCTGGCTTAGAAGCTGTAATATCTAGTATTGTTAAGCCTGGTGATGATGTTTTAGTTCCAGTCATTGGACGTTTTGGCTATTTATTCGCTGAACTGGTTACGCGTGCTGGTGGTATCGTCCACAGCATTTATAAGCCAATGGGAGAGGTGTTTGAACAGTCAGAAATCATTGAAGCCCTAGATCAATATCAACCGAAAGTACTTGCTATTGTCCACGGTGAAACGTCGACTGGTAGATTGCAACCAATTGATCAACTTGGTCGTGCATGTAAAGAAAGAGGGATATATTCTGTTGTAGATGCTGTTGCCACATACCAAGGGATGGTTATCCCAGTAGATGAATGGGAATTAGACGCAGTCATTGGTGGCGCTCAAAAATGTTTATCTATTCCTTCAGGTATTACCCCAATCACTTTCAATGATAGATTTAGTGATGCCATCAATGCGCGCAAACGTGTAGAACTTGGTATTCGTTCTACTGAAACAACGGAACAAAATCATTTTATCAGAAGCAATTATTTAGATTTAACACAGTTACAAGACTATTGGAGTCCAAAACGTTTAAATCATCACACTGAAGCAACAACTTCAATATATGCGCTTCATACTGGTCTAAGGTTAGCACTATCTGAAGGTCTAAAAGCACGTGCTCAACGTCATACATTCCATCAAGAAGGTTTAAAATCAGCCTTGAAAGCACTAGGGCTAGAAATTTATGGCGATGAATCAAACGAAATGAAAATGGTGATATGCGTTAATATCCCTGATGGTATAGATGATATAGCATTCAGAGATGGTTTATTAAAAAATTATGGCATAGAAATTGCAGGTTCCTTTGGAGAGTTAAAAGGTAAAATATGGAGAATCGGAATCATGGGTTATGCTGTCCAAAAACAAAACATCTTAACGTTTTTAGCTGCATTTGCAACTCACCTTATTTCCCAAGGTCACATAAAAAACCTTGATCTAGAAACTGCGATTAAAACACTTGTGGATCACTATGATAACAATGAAATATCATAAACTTTTTAACACATCTTTTAATTAGATAAATCAAAAAGGTACAACTCCAAACCTAAACCGTTGGTGTCGTACCTTTTTTAATTTTACTTTTTAAATTTAAGTCTTTTCTACTATTCATCTTCTACAACTCTATTTTTAGCTGCTGGGTAACCAAAAATAAAGAATAGTAATGACATTAACAATAATGCAATAATACCTGATATCCAATTTCCCGTGTAATCATGTAAGTATCCAATTAAAAATGGTCCAATTGCTGCGATTAAATAGCCTACTGATTGGCCAAACCCTGATAACGAAATACTACCATCACTTGTCCGTGCGCGAATGGAAAAGAATGTCATACATAAACTAAAACATGCGCCCATTGCTAAACCAGCAATGACCATACCGATAACAAGTAATACTAATGACTGTGTAAAGAACAAGCCAAAACCAGTCAAGAATAAGATTGTGATAATAACGACCAATATTCGTTGGTCTTTCAATTTAGATGCTATTATTGGAAATGAAAATGTCATAGGTACTTGAGAAAATTGATTGAGCATTAATAAATAGCCTGCTGTAGATGGATCCACACCTCTATCCACTAATATCGATGGTACCCATGCTACAACGGTATAGAACACCATGGATTGGAAGCCCATCGTCAAAGCCACCATCCAAGCTAATTTAGATTTGACAATATTAACTTTCTTGTGATGTTTGACTTGTGTTTCATCAATTGTTTGTTTTTCTAATTTTGCACCTTTACGTGCTTTCGGTATCCATAAAATAATTGCGATAATCCCTAGAATAATCCAAAATGACAATGACAACCTAAAACCAAGCGGCGTTTGAGATAATGGGAAACTCAACCCACCACCTAAGCCTGCTGTAAAGTTCATAGTCCCGCTATAAATACCAGTAGCTATACCAATTTGCATCGGGAAATACCATTTCACATAACTTGGTAATACAACGTTACCAAATGCAATTGCTATCCCTAATACTAATGTACCTATAATGAATAAACTAAAATCTCCAGCTACACGCAAGTACAATCCAATAATCAGTAATATTGTGGAGTACAAAATTGTACGAGACATTGTTATACGTGATGTTACTCTCGATACTAATGGAGAAACAATCGCAAAAATAATGAGCGGTATAGTAGTTAAGATGCCAGCAACACTGTTATTAATTTCCATTACATGCTTAATCTCATCAACTACAGGCCCTACTGATGTGAGTGGTGCACGTAAGGTAGAAGCAATAAACACAATTGCCAAAATTACGCCCCAATTTTCTTTGATTCTATGTATGCGATAGGGTTCAGTCATCTTATACCACCTTTCTTCCAAGTCTTTTAATATAATAATACAACGAATCGAACAAATGAAAGCCATTTGAACGATTCGCAAATAATTGATTCTAAGGAACTCATCTATGATTGATCAACATTTAATAAAATACGTGTACCTGCTTTACCCTCTAATGCTTCGACTGCATCATCTAATGAACAGATAATCGCTTCTTTACCCATTTCAGCAAATTGAATCGCAGCTTCAATCTTAGGTAACATACTTCCTGCAGGGAATTGTCCTTCTGCAACATAAGCTTTTGCTTGGTCAACTGAAATCGTTGCTAATTTCTCTTCGTTCGGTTTACCAAAGTTCACACAAACATTTGAGACGTCTGTTAACATCATGAATGTATCTGCTTCAACTTGTTGAGCAAGTTTCAAACCAGAGCGGTCTTTATCAATAACCGCTTCAACACCTTGAATACTTCCATTTTCATCACGGTAAACTCGTATACCACCGCCACCAGACGAAATAACGATTGCTTGGTCAATCAATGCTTTGATTTGATTTACGCCGTGAATCACGAGTGGTTCTGGTGAAGGAACAACACGACGGTAACCTCTACCTGCATCTTCTACCATCACAAAACCATGCGTTTCTTCTAGGCGTTTTGCTTCAATTTCGTCAAAAAATACGCCAATCGGTTTTGTTGGATTATCAAATGCTTTATCATCTTTATCCACTTCTACCATTGTTAATAATGTTACCACATCACTTTGGATGTCTAACGCATGCAAATGGTTTTTCAAAGATTCTTCCATCATATAACCGATGAAACCTTGCGATTCAGCATTACAAGCGTTAATTGGAAGTGGATCAACAACGTCTTTTGCTGCTTCATTTTGTGCAATAATATTTCCGACTTGTGGTCCATTACCATGTGTAATGACAACGTTATGTCCAATTTTTTTCAACTCTGCCATTTTACGTGTAGCAGCAAACACATTTTTATATTGATTGTCGTATGACGCTTCTTGTTTAGGTTGTAAAATAGCGTTACCACCTAAAGCAAGTACAACACGCTTACTCATACGTTTCACTCCTTCAAGTTAATGCTACAAACATGCCATATACTGTGTCTCTTCCTGATGACGAACCTACTTTAAGCAGTCGATCAATGTTTGCCAGTGACGGTTCATGTTGTAACTCTGATATTTTCGAACTAAACAACCCTTGTTGTGCGCATTTTAAAAAGGTTTCTCCTACTAGTGTTGTTAATGGTTCATTAAGTAGGTATTTTAATTTTTCTAAATTTGGTTTTCTAATATATGGATCAGTAAAATGAATAAACAACATACCAGTTAGAATGTCATCACCAGAAGGCGTAAGCCCTTGTCCTCTACCAATTAGGTAGCGGTAATATTGTTCTACGGTTTCAACATCTTCATATTTAAGTGCATGTATAATTCGGCTCATTGTTTGGCGGTCAAAGTCACCTTCATCGTACATCGTAAAGTCATATGTCGATATATTTTGCTTTAGTTCATTATTATTTACCTTTTCAGCGAAGTCTTTAAATGGCAATGATGCAACATGCCACACAAGTTGGCATGTTTTACTCATATAAATAGTGTTAGGACCTATAGTGATTTGTTGGTTTAAGGAAATCTCATTTAACAAACTACGTTTCGTCTGTTGGTCTATTAATATACCAAATGGAAACATGCCATTTTCATCGGTACCTATAAATATAAGTTCTTGCGCATCGTTAACAATATTGAATCCTTTATTAAATATGCTATGCACATAAAAAGTTTGATGATTTGCTAATATTTCCTTGGCAATATTGCCTATAGCTGTTGCGTGGAAAATCACGCTTTAAAGCCTAATTTCTCTGCATATGCAGTAATTGCTTTTTCGAAACATTCAATCGGTGGGTGAACTGTACCTGCACCAATTTGACCATAACCAGCAATTTTATGTGCAATACCTGTATTAATAACTGGAGTAATACCTGTTTCAACGACTTTACGTGCATCAATGCCTAAGCAAGCACCTTTGAAGTTCCACGTAGGAATAGCAAAGTTTGGATTCTCACCGATACAAATTTCAGTCATTTCATTACTGATATCTAATGCATCATCAAAGCCACCAGTACCAACGAATCTAGTTACTGCTGGCGCAGCGATCATTGCCATACCACCAACACCGATTGTTTCAGTGATGGCAGAGTCACCGATATCAGTATTAGCATCTTCAGCAGAATAGCCTGTGAAGAATAAGCCATGAGGCGTATTGACTGGTGCAGTAAACCATTCATCACCCATACCAGCGATGCGAATACCGAAGTTTTCACCGTTACGACACATAGCTGTTACAACTGTACCGTGTTCGATTGTACGTGCGGCATCCATCATCGCTTTACCTGTAGCCATCGCTACGTTTAAGAAGAATTGATCTGTATCAGCTAAGAATTGTAACACCTCAGTACGTTTTTCTGCTTCAACATCGTCTAATGAGGAGATGATAGGCGTAACTTCTTTTAAGAAAGCTAATGAAGCTGCAATATTACGTTGGTGGAATTCATCACCCATTGCAATTGCTTTAGCGATTAATACATTAACATTTAAGCCATCGTTCATTTTGTGTAATGCTTTGCTTAATACTGGTCCTAAAACATCTTTCATCCAGTGTAAACGATTAACTACTGTATCATTATAAGCACCGAAACGTAATACTGCGCCGATACCTTCGTTCATTTGGCAATATGCTTCGTTACCTGTCTCTCTGTTTTCCACAACAAGTACAGGCATGTTAGCTGAAGTAATACCACCCATTGGACCAACTGCATTAACATGGTGACAAGGGATGAAAGTAATTTGACCTTCTTCTAACAATTTACGTGCATCTTGTTCATTATCTGCCCATCCTTCAAAAAGGATCGCACCGACACAAGATCCTTGCATAGGATCTGTCATATTTTCATATTTAATTGGTGGACCAGCATGTAATAATACATTTTCTTTGAGTTCAGGAATTTTAGATTTGGCTGGCACTACATCTACTAAAAATGGTGCTGCTGCAATCATCTTATCAATGACTGCTTGGTTAGCTTCATCTATTGTTTTATAAGCCATTTTATACCGTCTCTCCTTCATAATTGTTTAAGAATTGCAGTACTTTCATTAATTTTTCATCTCCACCTGCAATTGGGCGCCAGTTGAATTGAACGACTGGTGCATCACTTGCTTGAATTGCTTCAGTAAAGCTCTTCAATCCAATGTTAATCACACTTGGCTTCATATTTATTAAATTCATTACTTTTTCATCGACAGTTAAATCAACCGGTTCTGAATCAAATGATTTCGTTGCTAATTTTGGTTGAGCTACATTGCTACCAACTAAGTTAAGTGCAGTACGCACCATTTGATCGTTTGTTTCACAAACAATTGCGCCAGCTTCTGTTAACGTTTTAACTTGGCTATCATATCCCTGGTGGTCATGTTGCGTACCAACAACTGTAGCAAGAACCGCTAATGAACGACCGTTAGCTTTAACTTTTTCTAAAATCGTTTTGATTGTTGGTGCAAGTTCGCTAGCCATATCATCATGACTACCATAACCTATGACATTATCTAACATAATTACAGCAGTTGACGGATCATCAGAAGAAGTTTCTAACATTTCAATACGTTTGGATGGATCAATCATTGGATGCGGTCTACCTTGTGTATAAATGTCATCGCCCAAGTCGATGATTTCATGGTTTCCACCTTTATATGAGAAACCTTCTGGTGTTACTTCGCCTGAAGCGTCACCTAAAGTATCTTTAACTAACATAGCTGCTTCTGAAGCTAAAGTACCACCTGAATAATATCCTTTGATGCCATCTTGATTGTCAGCAAATTCAATACCAAGATTTTCTTTAAATGTTGGTTTTAATTGTGGCGTTTCATCATTAGACAATTGAACAGATACGCGTGCCGCTTCTTCTAATGTATATGCATGGTAAATATTTTCTTCAGTGTAAGTTGGTTTAGAACCTAAGAATAAGGTAACCACAGGTTTTTCAATATTACGTAGAAGATTTAATACTGTTTCTTCGACTTCTTTAGCTGGTGGTTTAGAAATAACAGTAATGACTTTAACCTTAGGATCTGCATTTAACGCTTTAATACTATCTAACATCGTGATTGCACCAACTTCAGTTGATAGGTCACGTCCACCAGTACCGATTGCGTTAGTCACGCCTTTGCCTTCACGGTCAATGATTGTTGTCACTTCTTGAATACCTGTACCAGAAGCACCAATAACACCAATGTCACCTTCGTTCACTGTGTTAGTGAAAGCAAGTGGTAAGCTATGGATAATACCTGTACCACAGTCAGGTCCCATCACTAATAATCCTTTTTCATGCGCCATTTGTTTTAAACGCACTTCGTCTGATTTAGCAACGTTATCACTAAACATAAATACGTTTAAATTATTTTTTAAAGCAGTTTCAGCTTCCATTGCCGCATATTGACCAGGGATTGAAATTAATGCCAAGTTTGGATTGTTTGCTAACTCTAAAGCACGATTCCAGTTTGAAGCTTCGTCTTGTTTTTTAGACTTGTCATCCTCTTCACCTTTACCTTTAAGTTCTGCATCTACTTGTTCATTAACTTCATCAACTTTTGATTCATCATCTGTATCTATGATGACTACAATATCGTTAGGTTTAGCGTTGTCTAATTCTGCAGTATCAAATCCTGATGATTTGAAAATATCTTTATTGGCAGGCGTCCCCATCATAATAGATACTTGGTTCACACCATCAATAGCAGATAATTTATTCGATAATAACATTAAGACAATCGAATCTTGGTACGTGTTTTCTTTAATTATTGTGTATAACATACTATTCCTCCGTTATTATTCTGCAAATCTATTTTTTCCGTGATAACGATCAAAGTGTACGTCTTCTGACACTAAGTAATCGTAAATTTCATCAACAATTTCAATGCCTTTTTCATCGTATTTTTCACTACGTAAGCGTCCACGTTCACCTGGATAGAATATCTCTCCATATCCTTCAGCAGCTGGTTGAGCTTTCAATTCATCCAACATCGTTGAAATACGTGATTTAAATTGATCTAAGTCTGTAAAGAATGCAGGGTTAATGACAATGTGTAATTGTCCAAGATCACGGCCTTTGGTTAAATCTTTGTACATAGATGAAACATGCACACCATGTGGCACACCTAGCAGACTTCCTGACAAGATATCTACCATCATCATCAAACCGTAACCTTTCGGCCCCGCCACTGGAACAAGTGCATGAACATCTCTAGCATTTGTTGTTGGCTCACCATTTGCATCTACTGCCCATGTATCTGGAATAGATTGATGTTTAGCTCTAGCATCAAGTACTTTCCCCCACGCTTGTACTGTTGTAGCCATATCAAATGTAATGATACGCTCATCATTTGACGGTGCACTAAATGCAATTGGGTTTGTACCGAAATAAGGCTCTGTACCACCAAAAGGTACAACCATTGGATCAGATTGACACATACTTAAACCAACCATATTTGCTTTAGATGCCATTTCCACGAAATAACCTAAGGCACCACTATGAGAAATATGTTTCACACCTACAACCGCCACGCCATTTTTTTTGGCCATTTCAATAGCTTTTTCCATTGCTTGTTTTGCAGCTTGATGTCCAGGGCCATTATCCCCTTCAAAAACACCTGTCGAAGGACCCGTTTGCTCAAATTGATACTCAGGGTTAGCAGTAATACCTCCCTTAGCAATACGTTCCGCATAATATTCTACTCTGACTGCACCATGAGAATGAATACCGCGATGGTCTGCAAAAGTCAAAACATCAGCGACATCCTTTGCAGCATCTTCATTTAATCCAGCTTTAACAAGTTTATTTTTCATTAAATCAAACAAATCATTTTTAGAAACGCGCATATTACAACCTCCTTATTACTATTATTGTGTTTTATTTCACTAAAAAATGTGTTTTCAAGCAGTAAAAAAAGAAGTTACTAAAGACGCACCATGCTAAATGTCGTAAGTCACCATTTATTACATTAAATTATCTCGTTCACTTCTTTTTATTACTTCCTAATATATGTCATTAGATATTAAATAATCATAAATTTCTTGAGCAACTGGAATACCATGCTCTGCATATTGTTTTTTAACTTCTTCTTGAATCTCACCTGGGTAATACACTTGATCAAAACCTTTGGTTGGTTTAACACCGTGTAACTCATCTACCATGTCAGAAACTTGTGTTAAAAACTGTGTTTCATCACCAAAATATGCTGGATTAATCACGATATGAAATTGTCCTAATCTACGATATTGACTTAAATCTTCATACATCGAAGTGACATGCTTACCAAATGGCAAACCTAATAAGCTGCCTGCTAATATATCTACCATCATCATCAAGCCGTAACCTTTTGGTCCGGCTACAGGTAATAAAGCAGCTACTTCAAAAGGATTTGTAGTAGGTTCACCCTGTTTGTCCACTGCCCATGTATTAGATATCGATTTGTGTTTTGAGCGTGCATCTAATATTTTCCCCCACGCTTGTACCGTTGTTGCCATATCAAACAATATGGGCTCACCATTTTTTTGTGGTGATGCAAAGGCGATTGGATTCGTACCAAAATAAGGCTCTGTACCACCAAATGGTACGACCATTGGGTCAGATTGGCATACTGTTAATGCAACCATGCCTTGTTTTGCAGCTTGTTCTGCAAAATAACCAATGGCACCACTATGACCCATCTCTTGAATACCTACCATGCCGATACCACTGGATTTTGCTAAATTAATCGCTTCTTCCATCGCTTGATATGCAACATAATGGCCAACAGCATTATCGCCGAAATATGTGCCTGCTGAAGGACCAGTCTTCGTAAATTTCAAATCTGGTTCCAAATTAAAGCCTTTTTTAGCAATTCGTTCTGCATAATACTGCATTCGAACTGAGCCATGTGAATGAATGCCTCGCTCGTCAGCAAATGTCATGAGATCTGCTGTTTTTTCAGCTTGCGCGTCAGGTAAACCTGCATGTGTTAATTTCTCTTTAAATAATTGGCGTAGTTTACCTCGTTCGACGTATATTAATGCTCCCTCTTCCATGACTAACAACCTTCCTTAAATTTCTATATCTCTATTTGCATCCTTGGAATAGATGTAAGCGAATGGTTCGTCTAAACCAACAGCATAAGTTGCTTGTGGTGCATAAGCACCCATAAAGATGTAATCACCTTTATCAACTGGTTGCCATTCGTTGTCTAAGTTGTACATGCCACGTCCACTTAATACATAAGCCCCATGTTCTTGAACGTGTGTTTCAATATAACCGTGTGAAGCACCTGGTTTAAATGACAAGATGTGAATGTTCATATCATATGCTAATTCTTTTGGTAGCAAATCAAGAATTTTCACTTCTTCCATGCCTTCGTATGGTTCTTGTACCATATCATTAACATTTCCAGTTACAACTTCTGGCGTATAACCTTCTAAAGGTTGGTAACGTTTTTTATATAAGAACACGCGACTGTCATTATTTTGGTTGTTATTTTCAAATGTCATTACTTGATGAGATGGTACATATAAATAACCACCTGCGCTCAATTCATATTTTTTATCATCTGCATACGCATTGATGTTTCCGTATTCAACATAGATGAATGTCTGAACACCATCTCCACCAAATCCTTGTCTATTACCACCTTGATTTTTCAATGTTACAAGGTAGTCTACAAAGCGTGCACCAAGTCTCGGTGAACCTAGAATCGTTACGTCACAATCTTCAAAACCAGGTACAACGTTATTTACTAAACCGTCTGGTGTGATGACTGCGTAATTATCTTTTTTAATTACTGAACGTGTTTCTAATAAACCTTCTCTATATCCTTGATTATGATTAATATAACCCATAAATAAAATGCTCCTTTTCTTTATCTGTATTTAAAATCTTTTATGCTTTTCTCTATAAAAAGTTTGTTGAACCATGTTTATTTATATGGCTCAATGATGTTGTTCTAGTTGTCTATGTCCAAGTATTATTCTTTATAAGCAAGTTTATATAATACTTGTTTTAACACTTCTATACCTTTAACTAAATCTTCTACATTTGTCTCTTCTTCAACGTTGTGACTCACACCGTTAATGGATGGTACAAACAACATTGATGTTGGTACATATTTAGCAAAAATTTGAGAATCGTGACCTGCACCAGAAGGCATTAATTTCCACTCTGATTCACCCACTACAGTTTCAGCAGCATTCTGGACTTCTTTAACCAAGCGTTCATCCATCAATGTTGGTGCTTCATCCATCCATAGATCGATGTCACATTGAACGCCTTCTTCTTCAGATACACGTTTAATACATGCATCAATTTCTTCTGCGAATTGATTTAACTCTTCTTGATTAATATGACGACAATCAATAGAGAACGTAACTTCTCCTGGAACCACATTAACTGTATTTGGCACTGGATCTACGCGGCCAAATGTAATGACTAATGGATCCCCTATTTCTCGCGCACGATCTGTTAATTGGTTAGCAATTTTGCTGAAAGCTACAACTGCATCATTTCTCAAGCCCATCGGTGTTGTACCTGCATGGTTTGCTTCACCTTTTAAGTTGATTGTATAACGCTTTTGACCCACGATACCGTTAACGACACCAATTGATTTGTTTTCAGTTTCTAATACTTTACCCTGTTCAATATGCACTTCGATAAATGATTTTATGTAGCTATAATCATTATCTGCTGTTCGATAATCAAAACCACATTCACGCATTGCTTCTTTAAAAGCAACACTCTCACCATCAGCTATTGAATCTACATCAGCTTTATCGGCTAAGTTGAAGAAGTTTTTGCTTCCCCAGAAAGCAAATGGGAAACGGCTACCTTCCTCTTCCGCTAAAGCTAAAATTTCTAATGAACGCAATGGTTGACCATATTCAGCCTTAAGTGACTGCATCGCAACGACAGCTGCTAACACACCAAATTGACCATCTAAATGACCACCTTCAACAACTGTGTCAATATGAGAACCGGACATAATTGTTTCTTCAGGGTATTTGCTACCTTCAATACGTCCTTTCAAGTTGCCGATGCTATCGAATTCTGTTTCAAATCCATCTTTTTCTAGTGTTTCTTTCAACGCTTGAACAGCATTTGACCATTCTTTAGAATAAAGTAGACGCGTAATGCCCCCACCTGCCAAACCGCCAAACGCAGTGAATTTTTTGTCTAGAGCCTCAAAAGAAGATCGGATGTCCATGTAATTCAACTCCTTTTTCATTTCACATACAATTATAAGCGTTTACATATTACTTATCATTCACAATTCTAACAATAATGCACTTTACTTTTATTCGATTTATACAAATACGCGGTATTTTTTATTTGAGATACTATATTTAGCAAAATATATCTAACAGGAGGCTAGATCATTTTGACTCAACAAAAAGCTACTTGTCTATCAAAGGATGGATTTCCATTACCTTATTCAATGATAAAAGCTAAAAATCAAAACCCCAAAGGCATCATTATATATTTTCATGGTGGTGGGCTAATTTTTGGTCAGCCAAACGATTTACCACAAGATTATATTGATATTTTATCGGAATCATATCATTTAATAATGGTTTCCTATCGACTTGCTCCAGAAAGTCATATTGATACGATTATTGAGGATGCACTTAGTAATTATGATCATTTAAAATCGCTTTATCCTTCGTTACCTTTGATTACTTTTGGACGCTCAGCCGGTTCATTTTTAGCGATGCTTGTCGCACGTCATCGTAAAGTTGATGGTATCATTGATTTCTATGGTTATTACCGTGTACATGTACCTTCATTTTTGAAACCAAATAAGCAATATCAAGCATTATCTACACAAATCACGCCGAAGATATTAAATCAACTTATTCAACCTAAACCACTAACATTTGGGCCATTGCAAACAAGATATCCTATTTACCTATATGCTCGTGGCCAAGCGCATTGGCTATCATATTTAGGCATTGAATCATCAACACAAAGTGCTTATAATATTTCGCCAAAAGAATTGAAATGTTTCCCTCCTATGTTCATTGTACACTGTACAGGAGACCCTGATGTACCTTATAGTGAAAGTGAATATATTGATAGATTAGTTGAAACGAGTCACTTTGAATGTCTAGACCAGAACAGCCATGATTTTGATCGTGAGGTTAGCCCCACTAGTAAAGCAATATATGAACAAGCTATTCAATTCTTGAATCAAATTACACTAAATATTGAAGGGGATAAATGATGAACTTACAAAATGTAATAGAAAATTTTCAAACGTTTAATAATTTTGCCCGAAATCCTAAGAATGGCGGTATTAACCGTATTGCTTTTAGTCATCCAGAACGTGTCGCGGCTTTAAAATTTTCAATGTTATGTCAAAAGGCAGGTCTAGATGTTTACTTTGATTTCTTTGGTAACGTTATCGCACGTAGAGAGGGAAAGCAGCCTTCTTTAAAGCCAATTGTGTTGGGGTCACATATCGATACAGTAAAAGATGGTGGACAATATGATGGTCTTTTAGGTGTCCTTGGTGCACTTGAAGTTGTCGAACATTTAAACGCACATCAAATAGAAACAGATCATCCAATTATTATTATTGCTTTTGCTTGTGAAGAATCTACACGTTTCAACGAAGCAACTTTAGGTAGTAAATATCTTACTGGCAAAATGACAAAAGACGATATGAAATTCATCAAAGATAATGATGGCAACGTACTTTATGATATCGTTGCACCTTTAGCTCAAGATATGAACGGTAAAACAGCATTATTTGAAAGAAACAAAATCAAAGCATTTTTAGAGTTACATATTGAACAGGGGCCTATTCTTGAAAATAATCAAAAGGATATTGGCATCGTCACAGACATTGCTGCACCACACCGCTTCAAGTTACAAATAGCTGGCGTTACAAGTCACTCAGGGTCAACACCTATGCCGATGCGCACAGATGCATTGACTACTGCTGCTGAAATCATTTTAAAAATCGAAGCCTTAGGCCAGGCTTACCATGATAAGGGGATAGTAACGACTGTGGGTTATGCCAACGTTTATCCTAATACAATGAATGCAATCCCTGGTGAGGTCACACTACTCATCGATATTCGAGGTAAAGATGAAGCTATTCGTGAAAAAGTAGTCGAAGAGATAAAAGCACACATCGAAACTATTACAACAAATCGTCAAGCAGATTATGAATTAGAAGATTTAGGTCAGGATCAACCACGTAAATTCAATCAAACAATTGCTGAGATTTCTGAACACAGTTGTAAGACACTAGCATACCAATATCGCTATATGTATAGTGGTGCTGGTCATGATGCTATGAATTTCGCACCCATTTGCCCTACGAGTATGATTTTTATCCCGTGTAAAAATGGCATTAGTCACTCCCCAAAAGAATCTGTAACTGAAAGCCAAATCGAAAAAGGTATTAATGTGATGATAGCAACGACGATTGAATTAGCAAAAGTTGACACAGTATTGGACACATAATGCACATTGGCTTTTGACCAATCAATTGCTATTATGAAGGTAAAACTTTTAGCATAGTCACATCCATTATTATCATTTCATAAGCACTTGCTTTCGGGACCAATGCTTAATGATATGCGTTTTATTATTTAACACCAACATGTGTGTAACTTTCATCTTTAGATAGATGCCAAGTCAAATTATGCAATACCATATGAATCGAAAATTGTTAGCGATATAATAGAGATGTTACTGAATACACATCACTACATCACTGTAAAGGTTGATATATAATGACAAAAATATGCTTTATTAGACATGGAGAAACAGACTGGAATATTGCTGGTAAATTACAAGGTAGAACAGACATCCCACTGAATGAATCTGGCATAAAACAAGCACAAGCCTGTGGTGTTTCCTTACTTCAAAATGAATGGGATCTTATTATTACAAGCCCTTTATTAAGAGCTAAAGAAACTGGAAAAATTATTCAACAAAAATTAAACATACCGCTTCATGAAATGACGTCGTTTATTGAAGTTGCATTTGGAGATGCAGAAGGTCTTACTTATTACGAACGAGATGTGCGTTTTCCTAATCGCGATTATCCAAACAAAGAAACTGAAGCAATGGTTACTGAACGTTTTTTAAAGGGGATTCGTACTGTACATCAGAATTACACAAATAAAAATATTTTGATTGTCTCTCATGGTGCTTTTATTAATGCTATATTTCACTATTTTTCTAATGGGACAGTCGGCACAGGTGTTACTAGACTTACTAATGGTAGTTTCAGCACTTTAGAAATTAACAACAACCACACGCATATCCTAGACTATAATACGACACATCACTTACCAGCCCAGAACCCGAAATCATAACTATTTACTAACAAATAAAAGTACCATAACACTCATCCATGATTCATCATACTAAAAGTTAAACTCAATATTTTCCTTTTAGTAATGACAAGTATGAGGTTTGGTACTTTTTATATTCACTAACTTTACTTATAATTTTTAAAGAAATCTGTAGTTAACGATTTCACTTTTGGCGATAACATTATCACTGCGATAACGTTTGGAATCAATACGGCAGCAAGTGCCAAATCAAGCAAGTCCCACAATTGTTGTGCAGCACCTAACGCACCCACTATCATTGAAAGCACATATATTGTTTTCATCACCCAACCTGCCGTAAGTCCAAATAAAAACTCTGCCATTCTCGATCCGTAGAAAATAACTACCACAACGGTCGAAAATACAAAAAACATCATTGAAATAGAGACCATCATACTTCCAAATTGACCAAAAGAATTTTCAAACGCTCTGGCTGTTAGTGCTGCAGACTGCGCTTTCGCATCACCCGCCTTCCAAACACCTGAAACTAAGACCACAAAACCAGTCGTGCTACAAATAATTAACGTATCTACTACGATTTCACTGATACCCCAGAATGCTTGGCGAACTGGATGATCCGTTTTTGCGGCTGCGTGCGCGATAGATGATGTACCGAGACCAGCTTCATTAGAATAAATCCCTCTAGCAAAGCCCCAACGAATTGTGGTAGCTAACGCTGCACCAAATGTACCTCCAACAGCTGCCGTAGGATTAAATGCCTGTTCTACCACTAACCAAATAACGTTAGGCACATGTCCAATATTCATCAAAATGATTAAAAAACCAAAAAAACAGTAAAGACCAACCATGATTGGCACAATTTTTTCAGCAAATGATGCGATACGTTTCACACCACCAAAAACGACGAGCGCAGCAAGAAATGCTAATATAATGCCAGAAACTGCCATAGGTACATTAAACGTATCTTTCATAGTGCTCGCTGCAGAATGACCTTGAACCATAATACTTGGAATAATTTCAATCATCAATGCAAAGGCAAATATCAAAGAAAAAATTGTACCTAACTTCTTATTTTTAAAACCTTTTTTCATGTAATAAGTCGGGCCGCCCACAAACTCACCTTTTTTATTTTTCTCACGATAGTGGACACCTAAGACATTCTCACTAAATTTTAAAGCCATGCCTAAAAAAGCAATAACCATCATCCAAAATACCGCGCCAGGTCCACCCATCATAATCGCTGTAGGCACCCCAACAATATTAGCTGCACCTACAGTTGAAGATAGTGCAGAAGTCAAAGCCTGACGAGGTGTAATCGTCCCTTCCCCTTTAGGTTTTTTATTAACACTTCCAAATGTTTGTTTGAGCATATAGAAAAAATGACGAAATTGAATAAAATTTAAATAGACTGTCAAAAATACACTTGCAAACAAAAGTAGAAGTACAAGTGGATACCCCCATAACCAATCCGAAAAAGAAATTAATTTTTCCAAATATTACAACCCCTTTGTTTTTAAAGCATCTAACCATCTGTTGTGATAAAAATCTTATGTCTTTAATCACAAAACGCTATAAAAATGAGCTATGTAGACACTAAATAAATGTAATATGTAATATTATTCCCTAGAGTTGCTCACTCAAACCGAGTTTAGAGTTTATGAAAACAAAAAAATTAATCCAGTTAATAAATGGATTAGTTTTTTTGTTTCTTCACAGTATTAACAAACCTTAAATCTTCAGCTATATTCTAAATATAATGGTATGCTACATTTGTTTCTATTTCTTTAATCGTTTGCCTCATTGATTTGATCACAAACAGTCTTTGAACAAGCAATATTTTCACTAAAACAACTGGATCTATTGATGGTCTACCGTTATCAAGTCAATATTTTCCTTCAACAAACTCATATACAAAATTTAAATCTAATACCGCAACAACTTTACGCAATAAATGATTATTAGGAACTAATTCAGAGATAGAAATTATTTCATATTGATCTCTTTTATCAATTGATTTATCCAACATAACAAACACCACTGCTATTTAATTTATATATTATAATATTTTTGCAGTAATGTTATCAGCGGTTTATGCCGACTCCTGCGGGAATAGCACTAGCCGAAGACTACAGGCTAAGGCAGTGCCCGCGGAAAGCGTGCATAAAAAAACTGCCAACAAAGTCGGAGACTCTGTCGACAGTCTAGACTAATTCATTTAATAAATGGATTAGTCCTTTTTGATCTTGTTTTTATATCCCAATATCCTTAACTTCAAGCTTTTTCAAGAAATTTTTAGATAAAGCGTCCAATACGTTTATCTGAAATACCTGCTTCATCACTATAAATTTCTTGCCCTCTTAAAATTGTACGTGTTACTTGGGCACCAATTTCACGCCCAATATATGGACTCATTTTGTTACGATAAGCTAAATCTTCAGCTTTTAATGTATACGGTGCGTCAGGTTTAATAAATACGAAGTCAGCATCTTTACCAATTGCAATACTGCCTTTTGTATCTAAGCCAAAGCGTTTAGCAGGTGCTGTCGCAATAATGTCAGCAAATTTTGTTAATGACATTTGACGTTTTTGAACACCTTCATCGAATAAAATATCTACGTTGTTTTGTAATCCAGCGATACCTCCCCATGCTTCAAATGCATTGTCTGTATCTTTTAAGTCTGGCGTACAAGGTGAATGATCAGATGTTACAAAACTAATATCACCGTTTAATACACGATCCCACATTCCTTCTAAGCGAGATTGTTCACAGATTGGTGGAGAACATTTAACAACTGGTCCAATGTCATCTAATTCTTCTTTGTAGAAGTACAAGTAGTGTGTACATGTCTCACAAGTAATGTCTACGCCTTCTTGTTGTGCTTTGATGACTTCATCAACGCCTTCTTCACAAGCCACGTGTACGATGTGCACACGACAACCCGTTTCTTTAGCAAATAAAATAATTTTGCGAATTGGTTCAACTTCTGTAAATACTGGACGACTATCCACGTAAGCGCTTAATGTCGTTTCACCATTTTCTTTTGCGATTTCACCTAATCGATCAGTGATTGTCGCATTTTCAGAATGAATTGATAAAATTTTACCAGTCTTAGCAATTTGCTTCATACCTTCATATAATGAATAATCGTCAACATTTTCAAAGTCACCTTCGATAGAACGGTCACCACAAGTAGCTAAGAAAGCTTTATAAGCCACAACACCCGCTTCATCTAATTCTTGAATACCGCCGTTTAAGTTATATGGTACTAAACCACCATAACTTGCGACATCCACTGATAATTCATCTTTCCCAGCGTCAAATTTAGCTTGGATAGACGCTTTGTCAGTTGTAGCTGGAACTTGGTTTAATGGCATTTCCACAAATGAAGTTACACCACCTTTAGCAGCAGCATTTGTTCCTGTAACATAACCTTCCCAACCGTCACGATAACCACCACCTGGTTCAGTAATATGCACATGTGCATCCACCATTCCAGGTGAAACAATTTGATTTTGTGCGTCAATGACTTGCTCAGCCTCTCCCAATGCTTGACCAATTGCGGCAATTTTACCGTTTTTAACACCAACTTCAACTTGTTGCTCCCCGTCTTCTAAAATGACTAAACCATTTTTAATAATCAAATCATACTTCATTATATTCTGCTCCTCCTTTTTTACTTTTATCTGCATGGAATACATAATGTAAAATTAAGTAAACACCACCGGCAATGATAAAGCCTATAAACCAAGAAAAGTCTGATATCACTGTGAATGCTGGTAAAAACCCTAGTATTGAAACGATGACACCAGCAATCGTTCCGATGTATGCAGAAACATTAATACGTGGTATTTTTTGTTCTTTATCTTTTAAGTCAAAATACAACTTATCTATATCAATGTGACATTTAGACACAATATAGAAATGAACAATCATTACACCTGCTACCGGGCCAAGTATAGCACCAATCGCGTTTAGGAATAAGAAAATACTGTCCTCCTCTTCCATCATCTTCCACGGCATAATGACTACACTCAATACTGAGGCAATAATTACACCGCGACGGTAATTAATCCATTTTGGTAAAAGTGCAGTGAGTTGATATGCTGCTGGAATGATATTACTTGTCGCATTTGTCGAAATCGTCGTCATCAATAACACGCCAGTAGATATCAGAATCGCCCAGAAGTTGCTCCATTCATTAATAATTGTTAAGATGTTCCATTCTTGATGCCCGAGATAAATCGAACCACCAATAATGATAAACACACTCGCAATCGCGAATAAAATGTGCGCAACAACGATACCTGAAATTTGACCAATCACCTGTGTTTTAGTAGATTTTGCGTTTTGTGTAAAATCAGAGACACTTGCACCTGGCCCTGCCCACACGCCTAAAAGCGAGTTGAATATTAAAATAAAGGATAAAATCGCTGGGTAAATGATACCATTTGATTTTGTAGAAATTTCATAATTTAATATATTTCCAACGCCACCAGCAGCCATAACGCCCCAGATAGCCATACCACCAAATACAATATAAATAAGTGGATTTAATATAGCTGTGAATTTATTTAAAATATCGCCACCGCCAAATCCAATCGCAAAACTAATAGCCCAAAATATTAAAAATGCAATGAGACCTGGAACAGAGATACCAAGTATTGATATACCTTGTCCAATGTCAGCAAAGCCTGGGAATATTTTATTTAATAATATTAATAATGCTTGTGATCCAGCAAATGTTTGTAGACCAAACCAAGCAATACCTGCTACAACACCACGTAGGATACCAGGTAGCTTCGCTCCTACATCACCATATGTATGACGTAATTGCATAGCAAATGGAATACCATATTTCGAGCCAGCATAACCATTACCTACCAATAATAAAGCGATTACAAAAGAACTTAATATTAATGCAAATATTACTTGTAATGGCGATAGCCCTATTAATAAAAATCCCCCAACTGCAGTATAGTTAGGTATATTATGTACAGCGCCCATCCATAGTGTAAAAAAGTTGAATGCGGAGTTATTTCTTTGTGCCGGTGTCTTTGGCATTATATCTTTATTATAACCGCGCTTTTCGAAAACCGCTTGTGATAATGCCGCATTGTTTTCCTGTCTTCCCATTCTATTTATATCTCCTTTACTTTAATAAGCTAATAACTAAATGTATAATCCTCAGTTATAAGTGTAGTATGAGTGTAAGCGTTTTTCTTTGTTATTAATGACATTTCTATACGATAAAATTATAGGAATCGGACAAAATAAGTGTATAATTAACGATATACATTAAATTTTTTGAGCACTTTGAACAATCGTTATCACAAATCGACAAAAACACTACTTTTTAAGATAAATACAGACAAATAGAATTTATTATTATATATTTTTTATGCATTTTCATAACGAGTGATTGTGTAAATTAGAAGCGGAGGACATAATTATGACTACTCTAAACGAAATTTTATCCGTTCCCCAATTTAAAGGCTTAAAATTGTTAAACAGCAACGGAGATTTATCAGCAGAAGTGACAAATTTGGACATTACTGAGAATAATGATATTAAGCATTTCACTTCAAATAATTCATTTATCTTAACAACTGGTGTCTTATTTCAAGATAATCAAGATAACTTGAAAAAGTTAATTAAAGATTTGAATGATATACACACTGCTGGACTTGGCATCAAAGTTTCAAGATTTTTACATGAAATCAATCAAGATGTCATTGATTTTGCGGATGCTATTGAATTCCCTTTAATTGAAATACCAGAAAGTTGGAATCTAGGTGAAATTACACATGAGATTTCTTCATTTATTTCAGATTCTGAAACAGGAAAGCTAAATTACGCATTACAAGTACAACAAGAATTAAACCAATTATTAATCAAAGGTTTCAGTATTGATACAATGATTGATCGCATGAGCAAATTACTAGGCGTACCTATCATCCTATTTGACCCATTCAAGGCACCTGAAGCATACAGTCGTCATTATAGACAAGGTAATGCCTTAATGACTGAACACACCAAATATTTCATGAACCATTATCAAGATGCGCTAACATATGATAAAAATAACCTCGTCTTTGAAAATAAAGACCATGTAATCTTCAAAGTATTAGGCTACACATACTTCCCTTACTATTTAATGGTTTCTCAAGTTAATAAGCTTTCCTATCCATTTAGCTTATTAACACTGGAACAAGTAGTCAGTGTGTTGAGTTTCGCCTTATACAAAAACACCAAAATACAAGAGGCCGAAGAAAATGATATTAATCGATTTTTCGAATCATTGGTCAATAATCAAAATGATCAAACCCTTTCGATTAAAAAGCATGCTGATTTATTAAGACAATATTATATTTATCCTTCTGACTATTATCAAATTATCATTTGCGGTATTGATACTAAAAATAATTTAGAAAATAGTTATTACCTAAATGAACGGCACCATCTCACATTCCTTTGGTTAAAGCATAAATTAACTGATATTGATTCTTATATAAGTATTTATAAATTACCTAGTAACAATCGTTTTGCGATACTCATTCAAAATCGTCACGAATATTACTTTGAATACCTTAAAAAAATACAGCAAAGTTATAGCGAGTACTTTGATGATACGATTTCATTTGGCATTGGAAATGAAGTAACAGAATTCACACAGTTACCATCTTCCTTTTTTGAAGCAAATGAAGCCTTTGAAAATGAATTGTTAAATAACGCAAAAGCATTTATCTCACAATATCATTCCAAAGATATCCAAGAATTATTACAGCTTATCCCTCAAGAAAAGTTATTACCTTTCGTTAAACATACTTTGGGCCCGCTGAGTTATCCAAAACAAAAAAAAGATTTAGAATTAAAACAAACTTTAAAAGTGTACATGGATAATCAATGCGATATAACTAAAACGGCAGATAAAATATTTATACACAGAAATACAGTGAAATATAGAATCAATAAATGTAGTAATATGATTGGCACAAATATTGAAGATCCTGTTCATTCTTTAAATATACGTATTGCTTTATATGTATCTGAAATGATTAGTTTCGATTAAGTGCTCAATCTATTTCAAAAAGCTACGTTGTTTGCATGGTTGTGCAAGCAGCGTAGCTTTTTCATTAATTGAACAACACTGACTTGTGCCACCTTTAAAACGATGTATTCCGACCTATATCATCTATCCATTATTTTTTTCTAGAAATCCTTTGTAAAAAATATTAATTTTTTAAACCGAATGGTTTGCTTTGCTAACTTAAAATAATTAAAATTTATCGATGGGATGTTATAAAAAGGAGATGCGTTTATAATGTCGGAGAATGTTATATCTAACAAAAAAAGAAATACGATTATATTAGTTATGCTAAGTAGTGCTTTTGTAGCAATGCTAAATCAAACATTGCTTAATACCGCACTACCAGCAATTATTACGGGATTAGAAATAACTGATACAACTGCTCAATGGTTAATTACAGGTTTTATGTTAGTGAATGGCATCATGATTCCACTAACAGCCTTTCTCATGGATCGATTTCATACAAGACCACTCTATATTTTTTCTATGAGTGCGTTCCTAATTGGTTCGATCATCGCAGCACTTTCGCCTACATTTGGCTTACTCATGTTTGCACGTGTGATTCAAGCTATTGGCGCAGGTATACTCTTACCGCTTATGCAATTCACTGTTTTCACACTGTTCCCTTCTGAGAAACGTGGATTTGCAATGGGACTTACCGGTATAGTAGCACAATCAGCACCAGCAATCGGACCAACCTTAACTGGGTTTTTAATTGATACATTTAGCTGGCGAGCACCATTTATTGTGGTAGCTTTTATTGCGATTATCGCATTTATTGTAGGTGCGATATTTGTAGAAAGTAATAACGAAACCAAACATACACAATTAGACAAAACCTCTGTTATATATTCAACATTAGGCTTTGGTTTAATGCTTTACGGCTTTAGTAGCGCAGGCAACTTAGGTTTCACATCACCAATCGTTATTATTTCACTTATTGTGGGAATCTTAATTGTTACCATTTTCGTAACAAGACAAATTAGAATCGATAATCCGCTATTAAATATGCGCGTATTTACAAATCGTACATTTTCACTATCTGCATTTGCATCTATGGTATTATTTATCGGAATTGTAGGCCCAGCATTATTGATTCCAATTTATGTCCAATCAGGCTTAGGTCTATCTGCAATTCTGTCAGGTCTTGTTATCTTACCAGGTGCAGTAGTCAACGCATTCATGTCCGTCTATACAGGGAAAATATATGATAAATATGGCTTGAAAGTATTGGCGATTCCTGGATTTGTACTGTTAATTTTTATGACAATACTACATTGTTTCTTAACATCAGAGACGCCTTATTGGTATATTGTCATCATTTACGCAATAAGAATGTTTGCTGTAGCATTGATTATAATGCCACTGAATACAATTGGTATTAACGCATTAGAAAGCAAAAATATTTCACACGGTACTGCGATTATTAACTCTTTAAGAATTATTGCAGGTGCGATTGGTACCGCCATTATGATTACAATTATGGCAATTATTCGTACAAATTATGTTCCAAGTGAAAATCAATCTAAAACAGACATTGCACAACAAGCGACCGTACAAGGTGTTGACGCAGCATTTGCATTCACTACACTTTTATTAATTATTGGTTTTATATTAACACTACTGATAAAAACAAAAAATAAAGCGGAAAATACGCGTGAAGTATAATATTAAATCTATTTAAGTGAAAGTAGCAACGTTTCAACAACTTGAACGGTGAAAAAACATACTAAGATTAGCTATGAAGAAATCTATGACGATAGATTTTTTCATAGCTATTTTATTATTCAATATTTCGTATTGTTGGCTCACTTTCTTTGGGGACAGCTTCAGCCTATAGTCTTCAGCTTGTCCTATTCCCTCAAGCGTCTCGCCAAAATACAACGTATTCATATGTAATTTCTCATTGAAGCACTTTAAAACAAGGCTCTATTTCAACCCAAAATGATGTTAAAAATTATTCTACATGCATACACCCAAAATTAATTTTTATGTTGCTGTTAGTGGCTATTACCATTCTTTTATAAGTTTAGCTTCAAATGATGTATTAATGCTAAACAACCTTTCGCAGGTCGTTAATATTTTATTGGTAATAAAAAACAAAAAAATAGGTGCAAATCCCGAGTCATAACTAGCAAGCTGACTTTGAATTTGCACCTTTAAAAGTGAATACACACATATAATTTCAATTATTGATTTTAAGACAAATAAAAAAAGACGAGCGTTGCTCGTCTTTTTTTATGCGTTATTATAATTTAATAACGTTAGCTGCTTGAGGTCCGCGGTCGCCTTCAACGATTTCGAATTCAACAGCTTGTCCTTCTTCTAATGATTTGTAGCCGTCTTGGTTAATTGCTGAGAAGTGTACGAATACATCGTTTCCGCCTTCTACTTCGATAAAACCAAAACCTTTTTCTGAGTTAAACCATTTAACTGTACCGTTATTCATAATAAAAATCCTCCAAGTGCTTTTGCACAAAAATTTGTAATCTGTCTAAAAAATCAAAAGGAGTAAATTCAAAAGAATAAAACTACAAATCAATTTCACGAACTAAATTACTTAATACCTAGTATAACGAATAATCCGACTTTTGTATACCCCTATTTTCAAAAAAATATATTTTGCACTTTATTTTTAGTAATATAATCCATTGGTGAATATATATCATTTAATCACATTTGAAAAAATGACAAAATCGTTATATTAAAATGCTTTTTTGTAACTTAAAAATATAGCAAACGAATCAAATAACTTTTACATTATAGATAGTTACTTTAAGGAGGTAATAAATATGAACAGATTAATAAAAGTACTTCTAAGCATCTTTATTATCATTATCATTGTTCTTATCGGCCTTTTTGGCTGGAAAGTTTACGCAGAAAAAAACTCAGACAATACTGATATCGTTAGTTTTGCCAAATTAAACCCACTCATTACTAATGAAACATATTACGTAAAAACTCAAAAGCCAACAAAAGTTGAGCACAATAAAGATGATAATGGAGAAGTCTTTGTCACATATAATTATAAGCAAGATGGATATAATAAAAAAGGTGAAAAAAAACACTTAGATTTCAATGGTTTTGGTGAAAAACCCTTAAAAACAGATCATTTCTTAAAATTAGATACCGAACTTGGTCATGTCCAAAGTTATGAAGAAGTAGCTAAAAATAAAGTGCCCAAAAAAGCATTAAATCAACTTCAATAATCACCTGATTATTTAAAATAATCCACTTAATAACAATGTTATTTTAATGTGCTAATAATATAATAAACGCGCAAGTTAGAAATATTTATTTGCAAAATATAACTTTCTAACTTGCGCGCTTTGTTTGTAATGATTCAGCAACTACGACTTAGTTATTCATTCTTTTGACTATTTCATGCTTAATAATCATTAATGCTTGGCTGTACTTAGAACTTGTATTTTCTTGAGTGTTAATAATCAAAATGTCTACTAAATCATCATTATTCATTTGAACTAATTCTTGTCGAAATTGATCAATATTTTCTACTAATCTCTTATGGTTGGGCTGATACTTATCTATAACATAATACTGGTCAGCACCAAGTCCACCCTCTTCAATCATTTTAGAAATTTCATCTGAACGCATTTCATCAGTTCTATCTATTTTTATATCTTTATTGTAATTATTAACCATTCTGATCCCCCATTTCATTCACCAAATCCATCTCAAATTAAGACTACATGCTAACAAGTTAACTTTTTGACACTAAACTTAATACAATAAATCAAGTCGTACCACCTACAATAAAATAAAATTACTCCAAAAGTTATATATTACATCTATACCCTGAAATTATATTTTAAACTTTGATTTAGATAATTCTTATTTATACTTATAATTTAATAAAACGATATAGAAAATCGATAATATGACACCGATTTTCTATATCGCCTCTAAAAACACCGAAACCATATACCTCATCCCCTTATAATGAATCTCTTTTATATCTATCCTTTTAAAAATTTTTCAAAACATTTCATTATTTTATACTATTATAATGCATTATATTCTTTGGATATAAGATGATATTGACTAACAGTTCATTATTTCATATTGAATTGACTATGCATGAAACAGATTCATAAGTTTTGAGAGCAATATCACAACAATAGCATCCATAAATATAAAAATCGCTGAATGATAAAGTAAAGACTGAGACAACATTTGCCTCAGTCTTTAATACTTCTAATATTTTCTATCATTTTAACGCTCATAATCGCTTTTTTGCTTCGATGCCAATCCATATATTTGTTACTAAACCGACAACACCCATAACTAATGACGGTATCAAAGCATGATTACTAGTATAAAACGTTACTAAAAACATAAGTAAACCAGTTATAATACTGATTAATATAGATGAAAGTTTCATTGGATTGCTCCCTTTTCGCTATATTAATTTACATTATTCCTATACTGAAATTCATTTAAAAAGAAATAAAGACAGTCTGTTGTAGAGTTTTAAAAAATTTGGCGTCACAAATACAATAACTTTTTATTTATAAAATATGGAAAATTCCACTTAAGCACATCTTATTGTTTTTCAACTCAATATGTATGCAATCACAAATAATATAATCGAAATAATGAGTGACATTAACCAAAACGGAGAACTCACTAAATCTTTATACGCTTGATCTGGTGCATTACGCATTTTCAACCGAATAAATTTGACTCCTAAATACAACGCTTCAACAAAATTAACGATCAAAACAATGCTTAACAATATAATAGCCATGGTTCGCCCTCCAAGATATCATCTGATTTATTCCACATCGTACCACAAGTTTTTTAAAGAATAAATATTGAAATAAATTTTAATTTTTATTACAAACTAAAAACATGTGTGTTATTTTATAATTAACATTGTACATGGTTATTTTTTAAAAATTTTATGGATTAAATATCATAAAGTTGGAGGGGTAATGTGCAACTATTTTTACTTACACTTTTGGGTATTATTTTTGTTTTTGTATATGCTTCAAATTCAACAATACTTTTACATATCAAGCTTATTAAACGGGCTGAAAATGAGGGCACGGCAACAATGAATGGTAAACAATGCCACTTTATGTGGTGTTTGTTTGCAGTTATGGCAACAGGCTTTTATCTATTATTACTCAATTCAAATTTGTTTTAATAAATTTGAATTGAGTAATAATCAAAATAAGATGAAAGATTTAATTATTATGTAAATAAGACAGTAGGTAGCCTATCCATCCTGATTCTTTTGATACCACTTTAATGCTTGACTCTCTATGCGTTTGATAAAAGGCGATTTGCCATTTGAATACGCACTTCTATTATTTGAATACTTGTTAGCGAGTGTGATTTTTAAATTTTCATATTCTTTCGCAATAGCTTTATTAGCATTTAAATAATCTCTAAACGCTAAATGTCTGTCAATATTTTCATAGTTATCAAATTGAAATATATGGACATGATAAGTTCTAGTATCCGCACCTTTTATATAAAACCTTCTACCACTGATACCATTTTCTCCTTGAGGTTCATAGCCTAATTGTCGCATCGCATTATTGTAACGATCCATAAACATTATATTTTTTACGACTACCATGATATCAATAACAGGCTTAGCATAAATATCTTTTATAGCTGTACTGCCAATGTGATGCATTTCTATGATTTCTTTACCAACTACTTTTAACAATAGATCTTTTTCTTTAACAAATTGCGCTTCCCATTTTTCATAATCTTTTTTTAATATAATTTCCATCGTTCAATTTCCTACTTTCTTTTATCCTCATTAATATTAAAAAGTGACATAAAATTCATCTCAACTAAAACATTTTAAAATAAGGTGACTTTTTACCATAAATGAGAAATGATATAGTTGAATTAAAACTCGAACTGTAAAAAGTATGTTTCTAAAATACTGTATAATATAATAAAAATAGTAAAGGAGTCATCATATGAAATTTGTAAATTTAACAGCTATGACAGAAAAAGGCTTAAACAAGAAAGTTAATGAATTCTTAGAAGAAAATCCTTATATCGAAATCATTAAATTTGATTACCAATTAGGATATAGCAACTGTGGCGTAGGTATTCTTTACAATAAAGTTAAGTCTCAGTCCTAAGTTTAAAATCAAAGGAAATATGTTGAGACTTCTATATAACATTACTTATTTGTTCATTTACAAACTTAATTCACGAATGACTAATAAAATAATTGTAAAACGGTCGTAATTATAGTTAACAAACAAGCTAATAACATAACATTTTGAGCTTTATGAGTGCCCTGATTTCCATTTTTGTATTCTTTCATTACAAATAGCCAAGAAAGAATAACTAAAATCCCTAAAATAATGCCAACCGTTTTCATTTTACCTCTCCTAAAATGTACTGTATAACTTATTATTATTCGCTCAAGTTCAAAAGATACTTCGACTTATATTTTTATAATATCATACATTTTAAAACGTGAATTGTTTGTAAATAATCCAACTTATTGTAATTGAAAATATCCCAATTCAACTATACTTGTAATAAAAACAAAAGCTGAAACATAATAATGTTTCAGCTTTGAATATCTTATGGAAAGTAAATGCTTGTGACTTCATCCACATCATAATATTTAAATTTTTGTTAATGTTATTCAGAATGACATCACTGTAAGATTACGACAATAGCAATACCTAAAATGTCTTATTTTTGAAAAACTTTAAAATTAACACGTTTACATAATAATAAACTACCCACAATCAATGAGATACTCGCTAAAAAAATGGTTAGTGTTCTATTATCTGAAATCATGCCTGTATCAGGTAATTCTTTTATTGCATTGTGCTTCACGCTATTTTTTGAATTTTTTACTTCAGTCTCAACTTTTGAGAAATCATTATATTTTGAAGCATCTAAGTTCTGATTTTTATTAAATCGATCACTTTCTCCTCCTGAGTTTCTAGAGTTTAAAACACCTTCATCTTTTAATTTTTCATTTACTGCATTATTGTGCAATGACGTCTCACTATTAGATTTATGATTAAATTCTTTCGTAGCATCTTCTAATTCTTTCGGCTCTTCAACCTCTGCTATATCCTTGTGCGGAAACACATTTGGTTCTGTAAAACTTCCATCCTTATGCAAAATACCATGAGGAATTTTCTTCGTACCATCCTTTAACTCTATCGGTTTTTCAACCTCTGCTATATCTTTGTGCGGAAACACATTTGGTTCTGTAAAGCTTCCATCCTTATGCAAAATACCATGAGGAATCTCTTCACCATTTACCTCTTGACTGCTAAATTGTACAATTGTCATTAATAAAGCTGTAGATAATAGTAACTTTTTCATTTCGAAACTTCCTTTCTAATGGAGTTATTGTAATATTAATATCTCACTCACTTTTACTGTTAAAGTGAATTTTCGTAATATAAAATTTTCCTTAACTACCAAGAAGTTATCTGTTGTATGTATACAATATATTTTATAAATTAATAACGAATATTTATGGATTCATTACTAATCACTATATTATTGCATTTAGTCGTGTATTAGAGGAATATTTCCAATTAAGTAAAAATATAACTAGAAAATAGTAATAATATGCAAGTTTTAAATTTAAATATCGGTAATATCGATTCTGTCAAAATGTAAAAATCAAAATAAAAAGAGCTGGAAACTGCACCTTAGCAATGTTTCCAGCTCTTTTTATATGATTAAATATTATTCGATATTATTTTAAAATGTCATTTCAGGTGTTTATAATTTTTCATAACATTGATTTTCAAATTTTATTAGTATATTCCAATTGTTTTTTTAAACAAAAGTTCCACTCTTCGTTTTATCAATAGTAGGTATACGTATATTCAAACGTATTATTCACCTGATTTTGCTTTTTGAACTTTCAAAATTGTAAATATAATAACTATTGTTATGGTAATGAAATCAAAAGAATGTGTAAAAGCTTCTCCAAATTCTTTATCTTGCCAGAAGTAACGAATGATGAATAAAAACGTTGAATGAGCAAACAATGCAATAAACATGTATATAACTGGTTTATCAAGTAATAGACCAAAAACAAATACAAATAACAGCATTATTATAGTAAGTATCAGCATGACTATGTTTGACATAGACATATTAAAACTCCGATCGTATAGTTTTTTTCTTGCACTGCTAGAAACCTTTACGTTTAATTTGTCTATATGTAAAAATACCAAAAATTATGACAAATGCGAATTGTACTGCTTTAATTAAAGGTGAGCTAAATTCTAATATTTCAATATGCATCATTGTTCCAATAATAGGTGCAATGAAATTAAAAATAAATAATATTAGCCATATACCAACCAATACTTGTTGTGATTTAGGCATATTAAGTACTCCAATTTATAAAGTTATAGTTACAAATGTTGATGCTTCCACTGAGGGTGGCCCATTATTTAATGATGTAACAATATCACCATCACTAAAAATACAGCACTAAATTCCATAAAATATTTTCTGATTTATACCAATGTGTTTATGATCAAATTGATACTTTTTTCTTAATGAAAGTACTTATACATTTAGTTGGAGTATATTGTTTTATAAAAAATAACCGCACTAATTAAGATACGGTTATATAGATATATGACTGCTTGATAAAATTCCAAAAAATTCTATTTAGCTTTTTGCATCACTTTAATTAACGTTAACAGTAATTTCAATATCAATACTGTGTTTAAGTGCTTTCGAGTACGGGCAATAATTATGCGCTTTTTCAACGAACATCTCCGCTTCTTCTTGGCTGAGATCTTTAAGTGTTACATCTAATTCAGCAGCCAATTTTACACCGCCATCAGATTTATCTGGCAATAAGTAAGCAGTCGCACGGACTTCTGGCTCAATCATACCCTTGTCTGCACCTTTCAAAATATGCATTAGTGCATTGTTAAAACAAGCGCTGTAACCAGCTGCAAATAACTGTTCAGGGTTTGACTCAGTAACGCCGTTGCCACCCATTTCTTTTGGAACAGCTAAGTCTTGATAAAATGTATTATCTTCACTAAAAACTTTTCCATCTCTTCCGCCATTACTTATTACAGTTGTTTCAAATAATGGTTTTGCCATGAAAATCACTCCAATAATTTTTGAAATTCAATAATAATGATTAATTAATCATTTTACATATCAAATTAAGCTTAATCTAATTGTATTTTATCATTAGTTTTTAGATATTTAAAATCATAAGTGTTAAATTGTCATTTATGTCTACTCATAAAAAAATAGGACAAGTACATAAGTAAATGTCCTATTTGGCTAAAATACTTTCAATTAATTTAACGTATAATTTATTTTATTCATTTAACTCACCCGTAAGACTGCCAGTTTAGCCATTCCCTCAAATTCTCAAACCCACAAAACACCCCCTTAAGCCTATGCTCAAGGGGGTGTTCATCATTCTATTCTATTATTCCCACTCTATGGTACTTGGGGGCTTAGATGTAATATCATAAACAACACGGTTCACGTGGTCTACTTCATTAACAATTCTGCTTGAAATTTTTTGTAAGACTTCCCAATCAATACGTGCAAAGTCACTTGTCATACCATCAATAGATGTCACTGCGCGAATACCTACAGTGTGGTCATATGTCCGGTAGTCTCCCATGACACCTACGGATTGAATACCAGGTAACACTGTGAAATACTGCCATATATCACGTTCAAGACCTTCTTCACGAATGACTTGTCTTAAAATCGCATCTGATTCACGTACGATTTCAAGTTTATCTTCTGTAATTTCACCCAGCACACGAATACCTAAACCTGGACCTGGGAAAGGCTGTCTCCATACTAAGTGTTCTGGAATACCTAATTCGATACCTAATTCACGCACCTCATCTTTGAATAATGTATTAATAGGCTCAATTAATTGGAATTCCATATCTTCAGGTAATCCGCCTACATTATGGTGTGATTTAATCGTTTGTGCTGTTTTTGTACCTGATTCAATAACGTCTGTATACAATGTGCCCTGCGCTAAGAAATCAACACCTTTTAGCTTAGATGCTTCATCATCAAAGACATAAACGAATTCATTACCAATGATTTTACGTTTTTGTTCCGGATCTGACACACCTTGCAGTTTATTCATAAAACGTTCTTGAGCATCGACACGAATGATGTTCATGTTGAAACCTTCACCAAATTGTTCCATGACCATGTCGCCTTCACCTTTACGTAGTAAGCCGTGGTCTACGAAGATACATGTTAATTGGTCGCCGATCGCTTTGTGTAATAATACTGCAACTACAGATGAGTCTACACCACCGCTCATTGCACATAGCACCCTGCGATCACCAACTAGTTCGCGAATTTTTTCAACTTCGATATCTATAAAGTTTTCCATTGACCATTCGCCAGTACATTCACACACGCGACGTACAAAGTTACGTAATAAGTCGTTACCAAATTCAGTGTGACGTACTTCAGGATGGAATTGAACACCGTAGATACGGCGTGATTTATCTTCAATTGCTGCATAGTTCGTACTTGGACTGTCTGCAATCACTTCAAAACCTTCTGGGATTTCAATAACTTTATCTGAATGACTCATCCAAACATTTTGTTCTTCAGGTAATCCGAAGAATAATTCGTCAGTTTTCGCATTAATCACGGCTTTACCGTATTCTCTTTCATTGGCACGTTCAACTTTCCCGCCTAACAATTTAGTTGTTAATTGCATGCCATAACAAATACCTAGAATAGGAATACCTAAATTGTAAATTTCTGGGTCAATCGTAAAAGAGTTCTCTTCATATACTGAATTTGGTCCTCCTGAAAGGATAATCCCTTTCGGATTCATGCGTTTAATTTCTTCAATGCTGATTTCATGGTCGTGCAGTTCACTATACACACCCATTTCACGTATACGACGTGTAATTAATTGGTTATATTGGCTACCAAAATCTAAAACAAGTATGAGCTCTTGCTCTTTCGCCATTTCCATAACTTTAAATCTCCTTTAACTTAGAATGAATAATTTGGTG
The DNA here is from genome assembly GCF_017893435.1 of Staphylococcus sp. GDB9P120P. Taxonomy (NCBI): domain Bacteria; kingdom Bacillati; phylum Bacillota; class Bacilli; order Caryophanales; family Staphylococcaceae; genus Staphylococcus; species Staphylococcus sp. GDB9P120P. The sequence continues at coordinate 41,498 of NZ_JAESNB010000007.1, read as the reverse complement.
ATTCTTTTGTAATTTGCACATCATGTGGGTGACTTTCTGCTAAACCAGCAGGTCCCATACGTGTAAATTGTGCTTCTTCTCTTAATGCTTCTAAGTTTCTTGAACCAGTGTAGCCCATGCCTGATCTCACACCGCCCATAAGTTGGTAAATCGTATCTTGTAATGGACCTTTGTAAGCAATACGACCTTCAATACCTTCAGGGACGAATTTTTTAGGAGCTTTATCTTCTTGGAAATAACGGTCGTTAGAACCACTTTCCATTGCACCTAATGAGCCCATACCTCTATATACTTTATATTGTCTACCTTGGAATACTTCTGTAGCACCAGGACTTTCTTCAGTACCTGCAAGTAAGCTACCTAACATCACAGCATGTCCACCTGCAGCTAACGCTTTGATAATGTCTCCTGAGAATTTAATACCACCATCAGCAATAATAGACTTTCCTTGCTTACGTGCTTCTGTTGCACAGTCATATACAGCTGTAATTTGTGGTACACCTACACCAGCAACAACACGAGTCGTACAAATTGAGCCAGGTCCGATACCTACTTTGACAACATCTGCACCTGCTTCATATAAAGCTTTAGTGCCTGCAGCAGTTGCCACGTTTCCGGCAACTAATGTTACTTGTGGGAATTTTTCTTTAATGTGTTTAACTTGTTCTAAAACGCCTTTAGAATGTCCATGAGCTGTATCAATAACTAAGGCATCTACACCCGCTTCAACTAATTTTTCAGCGCGAATATCCGTATCTTTTGCGATACCAATTGCTGCACCTACTAGCAATCTGCCAAGTTTGTCTTTAGCAGAATTGGGGAATTCAAGTACTTTTTCAATGTCTTTGATTGTGATTAAACCTTCTAATTTACCATCTTTAACTAACGGTAATTTTTCTATTTTATGTTGCTGTAATAGTTCTTCAGCTTCATCTAAAGTAGTGCCTACAGGTGCTGTAATTAAGTTTTCTTTAGTCATAACATCTGAAATCTTAATAGAGAAATCTTCAATAAAACGTAAATCACGGTTTGTTAAAATACCGACTAATGTTCTCTCTTCTTCATTGTTTACAATAGGTACACCTGAAATACGATATTTACCCATCAATGCTTCCGCTTCATACACACTTTCTTCTGGCGTTAAGAAGAATGGGTTTGAAATAACACCGTTTTCTGAACGTTTAACTTTTTGAACTTCATCTGCTTGATCTTCAATATTCATATTTTTATGAATAACACCTAGACCACCTTGTCTAGCCATTGAGATCGCCATTTTGGATTCAGTTACAGTATCCATACCTGCTGAAATAACAGGGATATTTAATTTAATACCTTCTGATAATTGAACACTTAAGTCTACTTCTTTCGGCAATACATCTGATTCTGCTGGTAACAATAACACATCATCAAAAGTTAAAGATTCTTTTTCAAACTTATTTTCCCACATATGAATACAGCCTCCTAATATTTGTTTTATAGCTCCATTATTCCATAGTTTCTATGTTTTGTTGATTCTTAATGCCGTTAAAAAAGAAATTCAAAACAATTGCTGAAATAGCACCGAGTACAATACCATTTTGAGTTAGCCATGCGAATTGGTCTCCTAAAGCTTGAAACGCTTGAGGTACTGCACTTATACCCGTTCCTAGTCCAACTGATACCGCGATTACCAACAAATTATTTTGATTTTTGAAATTAATATTACCTAATATACTAACACCATATGCCATAACCATGCCAAACATTGCTATCATCGCACCACCTAATACTGGTAATGGAATCATATTTGCTAAGGCACCCAATTTAGGGATACATCCACAAATAATAAGCAAGATAACCATGCCATAGATAACTTTGTTCTTTTTAGCACCAGATAAAGATACTAATCCCACATTTTGAGAATAAGCGGTATACGGGAACGCATTAAAAATGGATCCTAAGATAATCGCGATACCTTCAGCAGTATAACCTTTACGAAAATCTTTTCTCTCCAATTTCTTACCTGTAATTTCACTTAATGCATGGTAAACACCTGTTGATTCTATCAGACTGACTAATGCAACAATAAAGAATACTAAAGTTGCACCAAAATCAAAGCTGAATGTTGAAAATCTGAATGGTTGTGGTAATGAAAACCAATGTGCTTCACCAACTTGTTTCACATCAACAATGCCAAATATTGACGCTAATACAGTACCTACAATTAAGCCAATCAATATGGCAATTGATTTTAAGAAACCTGTTGTAAAACGTTGCACAATTAATATGACTATTAATGTAATTACACCAAGTAAAATGTTTTTGGCATCACCAAAATTTTTAGCACCTTCTCCACCTGCTAAATAATTCATCGCTACTGGCATCAAATTGATACCTATAATTGTAACGACACTGCCTGTCACAACTGGTGGAAAGAATTTAACTAAATATGAAAAAAATGGAGCAATGATGACAACTAATATACCTGATAAGAAAAGGGAACCGTATAAATCACCGATACCTTTAGTTTGCCCGATTAAAATCATCGGTGCAACGGCTGTAAATGTACAGCCTAAGACAATGGGCAACCCAGTGCCTGTACCTTTCCAAACTTGTAAAAATGTGGCTACACCACACATGAAAATATCAACAGTGACTAAGAAGGCAATTTGTTCTGGAGTAAAATCTAGGCTTGTCCCTACAATAATTGGTACGAGTATAGCGCCTGCATACATCGCCAATAGATGTTGTAAACTTAAGATGAATGCCTTCATGATTGTTCCTCTAAAAATGTCACTTTGTTACCACTTAGAGAAGCAACTTTACATAAAGACGATACTTTCAATCCTGCTGTTTCTAAACGTTCTCTGCCTGGTTGGAAACTCTTTTCAACTACAATACCTATGCCAACAGTTTCAGCATTGGCTTGTTGAACAATTTCATTTAAACCTAATGATGCATCACCATTTGCTAAGAAATCATCGACGATTAATACGCGATCATTTTCGTCTAAAAATTCATCTGAAACCACTACAGTACTCGTCGTATTTTTAGTGAATGAATGGATATCAGCTTGATAAGTATTTTTCGTTAACGTGCTAGGCTTTGCTTTTTTAGCAAATAAACACGGCACATCAAAGTGCATTGCTGCCATGATTGCTGGTGCAATACCAGATGCCTCAATCGTTAATACTTTAGTAATCCCTTCATCTTTAAATTGATTATAAAACGTTAGTCCTACGTCGTGCATCAGCTTTGCGTCTATTTGATGATTTAAAAACCCATCTACTTTCAAAATTTTCTCATCAATGACGACACCGTCTGCCTCAACTTTCCGTTTTAACAAATCCACTCAAAAAACCTCCTCATTTTTTATACAAAAAAAATCCTAAACTAACTTAGTTTCAGGATCTATGAGTGAACGTGCAATACTATAAAGAACTGATGTTTAACTTACAACATGTACGTTGCAAATTAAGTCTTCAACATTCATTTCCCTAATTATGTAAAAATTGAAAACACTACAATTGTTTTAGAAGATTATATGTATAACTTCATTTCCCTAATAAAGCTTTAAAACGATTGGAGTTGAATGCTTTTTGTATTGTATTGGTTACCCATAGTCATGTCGTTAATGGCAACATGGTAGAAACTTCTAGAGCCATATCCTCTAGATTATATGAGTTAGATAAATTATTAACTGATGATAGCAAATTTCAGCATGATTTTCAATACGAACATTATAAGTAAGCGCTTTAAATAAAGAGATTTAATAATAACCAACGCTTCTAGTAACCGTTTTCTTTACTTTAAAATCAAGATTGTCAGATACGTCACTTCATTATATAATAAAAATATATTCGTTTTACCTAGTGGTTAATAGGGAAAGTATTAGATAAACAATAGAAAAGTGGACGGAGGGACAAGACAATGGCTGATTTTACAATTGTACAAAGCAAAGATGAAATACTACCAACTATCCAACAAAAATTGTCAGAAGGATATGTTGAATCTGAAATTTCAGTATTAAGTAAGACAAAACTTCATTTTGATGAGTTACATGATTCTGAAGTAAACCTAACAGCAACGAGTGGTTCATTCAGTGACAAAATGGCAAAAATTTTAACTGGAGAAGACGGTGAAGAAACTGTTTTAGCTTATTACGATATTAATGATTATGACAAAGAACGTTATAAAAAAGAACTTCTTGATAATAACTTTCTAGTTGTTGCAACTAGAGATAACTCTTCTCATGAAGAAGTTCAAGAAGCAAACGCTGCATATGCACGTAATACTGTTGAAGATAAGCATTACGCAGAAGAAACAAACGGACCAAAATCCTAATCTTCGCTTAATCAAATTGTGATTTAATGTAATTATTTAAAAATGGTCACAACATACTTTCAAATTATTGCTTAACATATAGACAACCTTTATCAGGAGCGAACACAGAAAATCACTATGTATTTTGTGGTTTCTGTCTCGCTCCTATTTTATTTCTATTACAAATGATACATACAATATTTTCACTGATTTCCATTAATTTACTATGTTATAATAAACGCATTATTATTGGGGGTGCATCTATTCATGGATTTTAAGACTATCAAATCAATTGATGATCCATTATTTAAAGCAGCATTAAAACTATACGATGGACAATTTGACATTGATTTATCTGAAGATGAACAAATATTTAAACAATCTTTAAAAAATGAACATACCAAAGATGACTATATCTTTTTAGTAGGCTTACAGTCAGATAAAGTTGTTAGTTTAGCAACTGCACATTATGAAGCGACGACAAATTCTGCATTTTTAATCTATCTGATTGCAAATGATCAACCGGATCACGATGAATTAATTACAAATACTTTGGCACGTATTGAAAAGGAAATTAATTATTTATCCAATCAATTACATGAACACGATGTAAACTTTATTATGCTAGAGGTACCGAAAGAACCAGAACTTGTTTCAGAAGATGAGCAACAAGTGCTCAGTAATAGACGTGAATTTTTATTTAGTCATGGCTTTGAAAAGCAATATGATTTAGATTATCTAGCCCCAAATTTAAATGGATATTCAGAGGGATCACCGAAAGATTTATTTATCAAATCTAATATAGAACTGACAAAAGACATATATGGACCATGTATTAAATCAAACTATATATTAAAGTATGTATTTGCAAATAGAATTTCTAGAAGTATTATTTACCCACTGTTAGAAGAAATGGATTTACGTAAATCATAGTGTACACCACTTGAAATCACTGTTAAAACAGTTTAGACTAACATAGAGGTAAGACTGACGTTTCACTAACCGAAGACAAACGTCCGTATACATAAAATCATTTATGAAAGGACTCATTTCTATGTTAACTAAAGAATTTGCACAACGTGTTGAGCTAAGTGAAAAGCAAGTCCGTAAAATCGTTCAACATTTAGAAGAACGCGGTTATCAACTTAGTAAAACTGAATATCGTGGCCGCGAAGCTACAGATTTCCAAGAAGAGGATATTGAACTCTTCCAAGATATTGCTGAAAAAGTTAAACAGACAAATAGCTATGATTTAGCTTTTGAAGAACTCGAAAAGGAAAAAGATTTTCTACAGGTGTTAGTCAAAGAAGATGACAACAATCTACCTTCAGACCAAAATGTATCTCTACTCGTAGAGGACTTACGTACTGAAATTCAAAATATGCGTGACGAGCGCCAAATGCTAGGACAAATGATTAATCAAGTACACCAACAACAGCAAGAATTGCATAAAATGCAAAATCAGATTACTTCTAAATTAGAAGAAAATACAGAATCACTTAAAGCAATTCAATCATCTACAGACGAAATTAAATCTACACAAAGTGTCATTCAAGATTCTCAAAAAGAACAAACTGAACTTGTGAAATCTAATGTCGAATCTGAGCATGTGTATACAAATCAAAGTTCAACAGATAACGACGCAAATGCGTTCACTGAAAATACAACTGAACAAGCTAATACTAAAGTAACACCTGAAAAAATGGCTGACACAACAGATCCTCATACAAATGAAGTTTCTGAAAATGTATCAGCAGAAACTGTTGATGAAGAAATCACACAAATTAGTGAACAACCTACAGCACAATCAGCAAATTCAGAAGCTGAAAAACAAACTTCCAAAGCAAACACGGCTGATAAATCAGATGCCCCTGTTGAATCAGGTACTCACAAAGAAACTTCTGAAGTTGAGCAACAAACAGATAATAATAAAGAAGACGCATCAGCGTCATCTACTACAAATGAGTCAGATTCACAGCAATCAAATGCATCTCAAGAGGCTACTTCATACGCTTCGCCACTTGCTAAAGAAGAGCACAAAGAAGAACGTAAAGGATTTTTCGCACGCCTCTTTAATTTATAAGTGACAGATGATTCCAAGGCATAAAAGCTTTTGGTTAAAAAGAAACGTCAATTTCTATTGAAATAGTATAGAAATTGACGTTTCTTTGTTTTGCATGAAATCTCGTAGCTTGTTGTGTAACTATTTTCCTAATATTCAGGGCTACTACGACTTATTAAATCCTCGTTTAACTATCATATTGCTCGAATCGAATCCCTTCTAAGAATGGCCACCAGCATTTCTAAATCAAAATTCCCCTTAATTTCATCTTAGCTGTATTGCTAATTAATTTAGCCACAAACGCCTTGACACCACACCCTACCTAGGTTTATAGCTTCTCCAATTCTGTTTCAAAAATAAAGTCATGTAAATTTCATAATTTTTTTGAGTAATTGACTTGAATATTATTCGTTTTGCTACTATCCTTAGTATGCGTATCGGATTTAACAAAATAAATTAAATAATAGAAAGTGTAGGTCTTGTTTTTATGTTACTAACAATTTTAAACATCATTATTTTTGCGGCCTTCCTTATCGGATTATATGTAATGGCAAGAAGACATGTTTCATTTCCTAAACGTGTCTTTACAGCATTAGGCATGGGGATTGTCTTTGGAATTGCTATTCATTTAATATACGGTGTGGACTCAAAGGTCACTAAACAAACCACAGATTGGTTTAGTATAGTTGGAGATGGCTATATTTCATTCTTACAAATGATTGTTATACCTTTAATCTTTATTTCAATCGTTTCAGCATTTACTAAAATTAATATTGGAGAAAAATTTGCTAAAATTGGCATCTATATCTTCATTTTCTTAATTGGGACTGTAGCAATTGCAGCAATTATCGGTATTATCTCAGCACTTGTCTTTGGTTTAGACGCATCTACAATTGATTTAGGTAGTGCCGAAAGCTCAAGAGGTAGTGAACTCGCAAGTCAAGCTAAGGATATGACAGCGAACACGCTACCACAACAAATCTTAGAATTATTACCAAGTAACCCATTCTTAGATTTCACTGGTCAACGTACAACATCAACAATCGCTGTTGTAATCTTTGCTGCGTTTGTTGGCTTTGCATTCTTACGCGTTATGCGTAAACAACCAGAAAGCGGTCATTTACTTAAACGTGGTATCGATGCAATTTATAATATCGTTATGGCGATTGTGACATTTGTACTACGTCTAACACCATATGGTATTTTAGCTATAATGGCGAATACAATCGCGACTAGTGATTTTGGTGCAATATGGACGTTAGGTAAATTTGTTATCGCATCTTATGCGGCATTAATTGTAATGTATATCATTCACTTACTCATTGTAACTGGTATGGGACTAAACCCTGTTACATTTGTTAAGAAAACATCTGAAGTATTGTTATTTGCATTTACTTCTCGTTCAAGTGCTGGTTCATTACCACTCAATGTCCAAACTCAAAAAAATCGTTTAGGTGTACCGGATGGTATTGCAAACTTCTCAGCTTCGTTTGGTCTTTCTATTGGTCAAAACGGCTGTGCTGGTATTTATCCAGCAATGTTAGCAATAATGGTAGCACCAGCAGCTGGTGTTGAAGTTAATTTACAATTTATATTATCTGTCATCGGCATTGTCGTGATTAGTTCATTTGGTGTTGCTGGTGTTGGTGGTGGCGCAACATTCGCCTCTATCATTGTATTATCTACTTTAAATTTACCTGTTGCATTAGCTGGTGTGCTGATTTCAGTAGAACCACTTATCGATATGGGCCGTACTGCATTAAATGTTAACGACTCTATGCTTGCTGGTACAGGTACAGCTAAATTGACAAACAACTTAGATACTGACACTTATCATTCAAAAGAATACGGTGAAATCACAAGTTCATAATAACAAGACAACACATACTATGAACTTTGGATATCTTTTATAAATGTAATTAAAGGTTGGAACGCTTGTCGTTCCAACCTTTTTTCATTTCTATACTTTCAATATATTTTCAATTCTATTTTAATCATATTACTATTTTTGTCGTTTTATCGTTATCATTAGTTTTACGTAATTATAAATAAAGACAATAATCAAACTTAGCGACAATGATTTCAACAATAGGTTGACCCATGTACCGTCTGTAGTTAAGTAATACGTTACGATACTATTTATAACAAACACAATAAAAATAAGCCCTAGCTTCAGTAACATGTCTCCCACCTCTTTTAATTCAGTTTAGTGGGAAACATGTATTTTTTCAATTCAATTTTTTATGCTAGTAATTTATATGTCCTTAGTTATTTAAGTTTCAACACTTGTTTCTCCAAATATCTTTTTCTTTATCGCTTCTCCAGTAGGCGTTCCAGCTAGACCTCCCAATCCAGTTTCTCTTAACGATGCTGGCAAGTTACGTCCTACTCTATCCATCGCCTCTATCACTTCATCAACTGGTATTCTGCTTTTTATTCCCGCTAATGCTAAATCAGCTGAAATTAGTCCGTTACCTGAACCTATAGCATTACGCATAACACACGGTATTTCAACCAACCCTGCCACAGGATCACAAACCAATCCTAATAAATTACTGATAGCTAAAGCCATCGCATGACCACTTTCTTCAGGTGTTCCACTAAATATCTCAACTGCTGCCGCTGCTGCAATTGCGGATGCTGATCCCACCTCTGCCTGACAGCCACCAATGGCACCCGCAACACTTGCATTGTTTGCGATGATTTTGCCACATAGTGCGGCTGCAAATAAAAAGTCGATCATCTGTGCTTGTGTTAATCCATGTGTCTTTTCTAACTTGAATAGTATTCCTGGTATTGTACCTGATGAACCAGCAGTTGGCGTTGCACAAATGATTCCCATCGCAGCATTTACTTCATTTGTCGATATTGCGCCTTTTAAAGCTTCTACCATATCATGTCCAGATAAAGCATGGTAATGCTCATTATATCGATCTAGTTTCACGGCATCTTGTCCTGTATAGCCCGTAACACTTTTTACGCCTTCTCCAGAAAGTCCCTTTTCTAAAGCTTCTCTCATAACATCAAGGTTTTGTTTCATTAATGCACGAACTTCATCCCTTGAAATCCCTTTTAAATCCATCTCCTCACGAATCATCATTTCAGCAAATGTTGTGTTGTGCGTCATTGCATAATCTATAATTTCTCGCATTGAATGATACATATTGCCACTCCTCTAACAGATATATGAAAAATTTAATTCTTTATATTTCTCGCGTAACCTACTTAAACTATCTATATTTAAAGCTTTATTTAAGTGTAATGCCAATAAACACTTGTCATCATTAATTGTTTTTATCTCTTCATTAATATCTACTTCATACTCAATCAAGTCATTAATCAAATGGTTAATTAATGAAATATTGGCTGCTCCATCTACAACCAAAATAGGTAATGCGTGATGCATAAGGATACAAAGACCGTCCACGTGAATACTTTTAATCTTGATTGTACCTCCACCGATTGAAATACCATTAATTTCCACATGTCGTTCGTTGCCATCTAATTTAATTAATGCGCAGTTAGGATGCTCACCTAAGCTAGCACTTGTTTCTTCTATAATTTCTATATCAATATTTTGAGCTTCAGCAAATGAAATAGCGTCTTTAATACGTTCATCAAATGTACTGAAACCCAATGATCCACCTATAATTGCTAAATCTGTTCCATGCCCCTTGTGCGTGGAGGCAAATGATTCATAATAATGAATTACAATTTTTTGAGGTTCACATTGTAGTACTGTGCGTGCAGCATTACCTATTTTTACTGCACCTGCCGTGTGAGAACTAGAAGGCCCCATCATAATTGGACCAATCACATCAAAAGCACTTTGATAATCTTGTTTTCTTGCCATTCTTCTCTCTCCTTAATTTGTCTGTTTTTTCATTCTAGGTAGATTGAAATTTAAGCTTGTCATATTAAATTTATTAATCATTTTTCCTATAACTAGACTTAATAAAATACTAGTAATTGATACTGTAACAATCGTTATTACAGACCTAATTGGATCATTGAATCCAAACAATACAATAGCACCGGCAATTGGCGTCGCCATACCTGTCACATTGATTACTAATCCACTAAATGTGACGATACATGCGTTTACAACACCAATAAGCGCATTTGTACCATAGAGTTGTAAAGGATACTTCGCAATAATATCTATTTGGGTTAATGGTTCAACTGCAACAGCAAAAGCTTTAGAAGCGTTACCTATTTTTAATTGTTTAAACATAATGAAATTGACAAATGAGCTACCCGTACATGTCAGTGCACCAATTGCCATTGGCAAACCAGTTAGTCCTAATAAACTTGTTAATACCATAGAACTAAGTGGTGTCATACCTGTAACAGGAATAATGAGACCTAAAATAATTGCTAAGACATAGGGATTGTTATCACCAACAGCTGTCACGGCACTACCAATTTGTTTTAATAATGCGATAACACCCGGGCTCATAATACTTGCAAGAAGGAATGAAACAGCAGGAGCAAATAAAATTACAGTAATTAAATCTAAGCCTTCAGGGACTTTCTTTTCTAAAAATTTAATAGCAAAAAAAACTAAATAAGCAGCTAAAAAAGCAGGTAGTAATTTAAAATCATGAAGTACTAAACCAACGATTACGGCAAAAACTGGCGAGACACCTAATTTTAAACAAGTAAGAAAGCCGACTGCCACACCACTTAAACTACCGGCTAAGTCACCAATCTCTTGCAAAAATTTAATGTCAAAGACACCGCCAATGGCATAACTTAAAAATGCTTGCGGTAAGAAGGTTGCACAGGCAGCGCCCGATAATGCTTGTAGTCCTTTCTTACCATAAGGTGCAAAGTTTAAAAATAGCGTCATAGCTAACAAAACAATGAGTAGCGTTCCTACACCTAAAATAATATCCATTTCCTCAAACCTCTTTCTATTTTCATTGATATCTATCACTTTTTTATTTCCAACCACATCATAAAACTTTGTGAAAGCACTTACAATGGCAAAAAACAGACTTTTATGAAATATTTGTGAATAAATTCACAAAATAGAGAATTTTATATAATATAATAAACAATTTAACAAATTGATTATTATATTAAGTTAATGGATTTATGAAAACGAATAATCATTAAACCTGGATATACGTTCAAAAGCTATTAAAAGTTATACAAACACTTGAATTTTCTTTATTATCATAAAATATTAAGCACTGTCATTGCGCAACAAACTCAAAAATTCCATAAAAAAACGCCAATTTCTATATTGTTACAATAGAAATTGACGTTTACTGTTTAAGCCAAACTGTTGAAATTACAAACGCTTAAAGCATTGACAATATTGAGTTAATCAACTTAATAACTCTATTTAATATGAAAATGTTTCATGCTTAATTATTTTTCTTAACGACGTCTCTTCTATAATTTCATTAAAGATGATTTTATCGTCACTTTTTAATATTTGCTATCTTGGTTTGAAGGGGCCCCAAGTGATTTTCTGTTTGCCATCTAACGGAATGGTGTCAATCGTATTCGATACATCATCAAACCACTTTAAAAATGCAGGGTTTTTGTCTAGATGCGCTTCGGCACTATCTTCACTAATATCGTGTAAATACCATGCCTTGCTTTCAAATTCATATTGAATCTGTGAATATGCGAGCCGAGTTAAATCAACACTATCATATAAACAGTTCACATGTTTCACGAGATTCGGTGCTTGTGAAATTAAACTATTAGATATGGTTTTTTTATGCGTTTGATTATCTAAATCATTCCACATTCTTAACTGGCCGTCCATTTGGAAGAATATATCTATCGTAGAATCATCTTCGTTAAATGAAATAAGAATAAATATACGTTCTGCTGTGTGATCAACGGAATTAATTGCTCCGACAACTAACTTTTGGGCCATTTTCACCCAATAAGCTTGAGCTTCTTGAGGGGTTAGTTTACTGCTAGAAGAATAAATATATTGCTCATTAGCTTTATGATTTCCATGCGTTTTCTTACCAAAAAATTTATCAAACATGCTCAACATAACCAACCCCTTTCTTAGATATGGCCTATCCATCATAAATGACACGCAACAGAAGTTGTCAGTGAATTATTTTTTAATAAAACCTGATTTATTCAATTGTTCTAACATATCTAGTCTCTGCTTAGCACTCATAAAATTAGAAATTTGTTCCGACCATGTTTCATTACGTTCGCCATTTGTACGAGATGCATAATATTTACTTACGGTTTCATCGTAATCTACCAATGTTTTACGTTGCGTTTCTTTATCGCTGTCGTATTTATTGTGATGGAAGATATTTTCAAGTGGTAAGCGTGGCTTAGGATTTCCATTTTCATCATCTGCTGGCAGACCTAATGCCATACCAAATAATGGGAAAGTATGCTTAGGTAAGTCTAAAACTTCACGCACACGTTCAACATCATTTCTAAGTGATCCTAAATAAACCATGCCATATCCCATATCTTCAGCTGCAGCAGCAATATTTTGAGCAACTAATGTCGCATCAATCGTGCCGACCAATAAACCTTCTGCTGATTCAAATGATGTCGCCATATCTTTTTTAGTATTTTCATTTACAATTGCATGTCTGTAATAATCCATGACAAAAACAAATAAATAACCGTTTTCTACCACATAAGGTTGACCTGAGACTTCTTTCAAGTCTTCTTTAATTTCAGGATCATCTATGCCTATAATTGAATAAGCTTGTAAATACTTGACGTTGAAGCGCTTTGACCCGCCTCAATTAATTTTTTAATATGTTCTTCTGAAATAGGTTCATCCTTAAAGCTTCTGACTGAATGGTGTTTTTTCAATAAGTTGTATACATAATCAGACATGTATTATCCGCTCCTCTTTTATGTAAATGTTTATAGTATTTAAATGTTAACAAAGCTCGTAATGAATTGCTTGTTATTTGTTTACCCTTTTTTCACTCTAATTAAATGTTAATCCCCTATTAAATATTAGGTATTCATAAAATATATGAACAAAATAAAGCTCTAATGTAACGTTTATGTGACTCAAAAAATAAGTCATCTTAACACACATATGTCATAAATGAATATACAACACATACTTCTAAAAATTTTTCTCTCAGACTTCGCATAAGCACAAACATTTTTGCGTTTTGTAAAATACCTCGTTAAAAAAATAATAATGTTCAAAATTAATTCAAAAATTGAAATGTTTTTAAAATCATTAATGTGGAACGATAGTAATAAGGGGGTAATTCATTTGAGTAACAAAAAACAGGAACAATTAAAAAATGTAGAAAAAAACAATGACGATAAAGCAATGACGACGAATAATGGTGTTAAAGTTAGCGAGGATGAAAACACCTTAACTGTTGGTGAACGTGGTCCTAGCTTACTAGAAGATTTTCATTTTAGAGAAAAAATTATGCACTTTGACCATGAACGTATTCCTGAAAGAATCGTACATGCACGTGGTTTTGGCGCTCACGGTGAATTCCAAGTTTACAAAGACTTATCTGAATACACTTCTGCAGACTTTTTAACACATCCTGAAAAGACTACCCCAGTGTTTGTCAGATTCTCTACTGTCCAAGGGTCAAAAGGTTCTCCAGACACAGTAAGAGACGTGCGTGGTTTTGCTACAAAATTCTATACAGATGAAGGTATTTTTGATTTAGTAGGTAATGACATACCTGTTTTCTTTATACAGGACGCTATTAAATTTCCAGATTTAATTCACGCTGTTAAACCTGAACCGCACAATGAAATGCCTCAAGGTGGCACTGCACACGATACATTTTGGGACTTTTTCGCACAAAACCCAGAAACAATGCACACGGCTGTTTGGGCTATGAGTGACAGAGGAATCCCTAAAAATTTCAGACAAATTGAAGGCTTTGGCGTTCATACTTTCCGTTTAGTTAATAGTAAAGGTCAATCCTATTTTGTTAAATTCCATTGGAAGCCAGTTCAAGGTTTAGAATCATTGGTATGGGATGAGGCACAAATCTTATCTGGTAAAGATATTGATTTCCACCGTAAAGATTTATATGAAGCAATTGAAAAGGGAGACTACCCTGAGTGGGAATTAGGTCTCCAAGTCATACGACCAGAACAAGAATTTGATTTTGATTTTGATATTTTAGACCCAACAAAAATATGGCCCGAAGATGAGGTTCCAGTTGAAATTGTTGGCAAAATGACGTTGAATCAAAATGTATCTAATGTTTTTGACGAAACAGAGCAAGCCGCATTCCATCCTGGTCACATCGTACCTGGCATTGATTTTTCTAACGATCCTCTATTACAGGGACGTTTATTCTCATATACAGATACGCAAATATCAAGATTAGGCGGACCAAACTTTAATCAAATCCCAATTAATCGACCAGTTAACGAAGTACACAACAATCAAAGAGACGCTATGCATCAAATGAATATCCACAAAGGACAAACAGCATACCACAACAATGCTTTAAACAATAACGATCCTCACACAACACCTAAAGAAGAAGGCGGCTATGAACATTATCAAGAAAAAGTTGAAGGCCGTAAAATACAAAAACGTAGTGAAAGCTTTAAAGACTATTACAGTCAAGCTAAACTTTATTTAAACAGTTTAACAGAGCCTGAATTTGACCATACCGTAGACGGATTTTCATTTGAAATTGGTAAATGTAAATCAGCTATGGTTAAACAAAATGCAGTAAATCAATTGAACAAAGTTGATCGTACTTTGGCAGAGCGTGTCGCAGCAAATGTAGGTGTCGAAGTTCCAGAAGAAAATGAAGAAGTACAAACTGATGCAAAAGATAGTAAGTTAACAATGGAAAAATTCGATATACCGTTACCTGGACATTCTGTAGCAGTACTAGTGAATGGTGAAATAAATGAGGAAACATTAAAATCATACGCAAAAACATTTGTCGACAACAAACTCAACTACGCTTTTGTAGGTAAGCAACCCAAGGATATCACTAAAGATTTCGGCATAACTGAGACGTATGATACTGCACACCCTACATTATTTGATAGTGTATTTGTAATTTCAGATGGTACACAATTATCACCTGATGCAGAGGCATTTGCTGAACTCACTTACAAACACAACAAACCGTTAGTAGTTAATCAAGCCGCATCAGAAAAACTATCAAGTGCAAAACTAGACTTGGACGCACCTGGTGTATTTATTTCAGATGATGCTCAAACAATTGTTCAAGCATTTGAACGCGCAAGATATTGGGACAGATAAACTTATAAAATTAAAATCATTTGTCCATTAAATGATATATTTAATTATACAAAAGGGCGAGAAAGAAATTTTTCATTGTAATTTAATTTCTTTCTCGTCTTTTTTATGTATATATGGGTAAATACATACTAAATATTTAAAGATTTAATTTTAAGCTCTATTCATTCCAAAATACCTCCAAATATGCAATCGCAACCACTAGTTGCACACTAAGAAACGATTAAGTGCGTGACATTACATGTTTATACAGTTAATTTCAAATAAAAGGAGTGATAACTATGGAAATTGGAACACAAATCAAAGAACAACGTGAACTCAAAAATTGGTCACAAGACGAACTTGCAGAAATATTAAATATTTCACGCCAAAGCATTTCAAAATGGGAACTAAACAAAGTCTATCCTAGTATTGACATGCTCATTAAAATGAGCGATTTATTCGACGTGTCTTTAGATGAACTCATTAAAGGAGATAAAGCATTAAAAAAGACGATTATTGAAACCTATCAACAACCTGTTTCTAATCAGAAAGATCGACCTATGAATGGTTGGGAATTTTTATCCAACTATTGGTGGTTATTCTTCCCTGTAGCGTTTATTATTTGGTGGATGGTACAGTCGTTTGTTTGATTATAAAAACCAATGCTTCCAAAAATTAAAATAATTACTCTATGCAATTTAATCATTCAATAAATACAGTTATCTATTTTTAGTATGAAACCGTTGAATAAATGTAAAAATGCGATGACAGTGTTGAACAATAAATCTATGAATTATCATTAAGAATGATGTAATATTCACTTATCATTACAAATTCCGAAAGCAGTAATTGCATTCACAAATTTGTGACAATTTTTATAAGCCCATCATATCAAACTTTCATAGCCTCCCTTCTCAATTCTTATGTTTAGTTGAGAATAGGAAGGCTATTTATTGAGTGTGAAAGAAAATACAAATAATGTATATGCTTTCATTTTTGAATGTAGTTGAATCAACTTTATTGTCTTCCAATGCAAATAACGAGCACGATTTATAACTATTGTGCTTTGAAGGTTCTAATGTTGACGAAACGATAGCTACATGCAATAATAGTAAACGAAAGATTAGAATTATTATAATTAAGAAATTATGATAATCTAATTCAATAATACTTAAACTAACACTAAGTTATTAAATAGGAGGATGTTTCACATGTCTTTAATCAACAAGGAAATTTTACCATTTACAGCTAATGCTTACGATCCAAAGAAAGATGAGTTTTTCGAAGTTTCTGATGAAAACTTAAAAGGTTCTTGGAGTGTCGTTTGCTTCTACCCAGCAGACTTCTCATTCGTATGCCCTACTGAATTAGAAGATTTACAAAATCAATATGATAAATTACAAGAATTAGGTGTAAACGTATATTCAGTTTCAACTGATACACACTTCGTGCACAAAGCTTGGCATGATCATTCTGAAGCGATTAACAAAATTCAATATACAATGATTGGTGACCCTTCACAAACAATCACTCGTAATTTTGACGTATTAGATGAAGAACTTGGCCTAGCTCAACGTGGTACATTTATCGTTGACCCTGATGGTGTAGTTCAAGCAGCTGAAGTTAATGCAGACGGTATTGGCCGTGATGCAAGTACATTAGTACACAAAATTAAAGCAGCGCAATATGTACGTCAACACCCAGGTGAAGTTTGCCCAGCAAAATGGGAAGAAGGTTCAGAAACATTACAACCTGGTCTTGACTTAGTAGGTAAAATCTAAGGAGGCATTGATTTGAATGCTTAATGATCAGCTAAAATCACAATTACAACAATTACTTCAATTAATGGAAAGTGATGTTGTACTAAGCGCAAGTCTTGGTACAGATGATAAATCAAAAGAACTAAAAGAGTTGCTAGATGAAGTTGCTGCAGCATCATCCCATATCACAATTGAAGAGAAAGACTTAAAACGCACCCCAAGTTTTACAGTGGATAAACCTGACGAAGATACAGGTATTACATTCGCTGGTTTACCTATGGGTCATGAATTTAATTCACTTGTATTAGCTTTATTACAAGTAAGTGGTCGCGCACCTAAAGAAGAACAATCTGTAATAGATCAAATTAAAGCTTTAGATCGCCCACTCAATTTTGAAACTTATATTAGTTTAACTTGTCAAAAATGCCCTGATGTCGTTCAAGCATTGAACTTAATGAGTTTATTAAACCCAAATATTACTCATACAATGATTGATGGTGCTATTTTCAGAGAAGAATCTGAAGATATCATGGCAGTGCCAGCTATCTATTTAGATGGTGAAGAATTTGGCAATGGACGCATGACAGTACAAGATATATTATCTGAACTAGGTAGTAAAGCAGACCCTTCAGAATTCAACGATAAAGATCCTTATGACGTGTTAATCGTTGGTGGTGGCCCT
The DNA here is from genome assembly GCF_017893435.1 of Staphylococcus sp. GDB9P120P. Taxonomy (NCBI): domain Bacteria; kingdom Bacillati; phylum Bacillota; class Bacilli; order Caryophanales; family Staphylococcaceae; genus Staphylococcus; species Staphylococcus sp. GDB9P120P. Next base: position 23,478 of record NZ_JAESNB010000007.1, on the reverse strand, counting down.
GCGAGTGGTAGTGCCGCTATCTATACTGCACGTAAAGGATTGCGCACTGGTATTGTTGCTGATCGCATTGGTGGTCAAGTCAATGATACTGCAACAATCGAAAACTTTATTACTGTCAAAGAAACAGACGGTCCTAAATTCTCATCTGCACTTGAAGATCATGTAAAACAATATAATGTGGATATCATGACAGGTGTCAGAGCAAGTGATATTGAAAAAACAGACAATGGTATTGTTATCACTTTAGATAATGATGCTAAATTACAAAGTAAAACTGTTATTATTGCTACAGGTGCACGCTGGCGTAAGTTAGAAGTACCTGGTGAAGAAGCCCTTATTAATAAAGGGGTGGCATTCTGCCCGCACTGTGACGGACCTCTATTTGAAAATAAAAACGTTGCTGTTGTTGGTGGCGGCAACTCAGGTGTTGAAGCTGCAATAGATTTAGCAGGTATTGTAGAACATGTTACCCTACTTGAGCGTAACGCTACGCTTAGAGCAGACAACGTATTACAAGAACGTTTAAGCTCTTTACCAAACGTTACAATTATTAAAAACGCACAAACAACCGAAGTATTAGGTGAAACTTCAGTTACTGGTCTTAAATATCAAGACAAAGCAACTGGTGAAGATCACACGATAGAATTGGAAGGCATATTCGTACAAATCGGACTACTTCCAAATACAGAATGGTTAGAAAATTACGTTGAATTAAACCAAGCAAATGAAATAATCATTGATCGTAAAAATGCTACAAGCATCCCTGGAGTATTTGCTGCAGGTGATGTCACAGACGATCGTAATAAACAAATCATTATTTCAATGGGCGCAGGTGCAAATGCTGCACTAAATGCATTTGATTATATTATTCGACACTAATCACTTCCCTATTCAAATAGATTATAAAGGAGGACCAAATTGGTTCTCCTTTTTATTTTTGTTGTTTTAGCTTCTATGTGATAGTAGAGACTTTTTTCACTGGTATGAAACGTATAGACTCGAATTTTCAAATTTTGTTCAAAAGATTGTGCGTTTAACTTTACGACATCTATATCAATCAATAGCTTGAAATGATAGTCTTAGGTTATAATTTCAAAAGCAGATAAATTAATATATAAATCGGACTATTATTAAAGGAGCAATACGTTTTATGAAAAAAAGTATACTTATAACATTAGTACTCATGCTAACTATGATACTCACAGCATGTGCTAATGGCGATTCAAATGGTGATAAGCAACACAGTGAGAGACACGCCCCTTCAAATGTAAAAAAAGTTACAGAAAATGATATCTTTGATACTAACAAAAAGGGAGAAAATATAAGCGAGGCGGAAATGAACAAAGCGATTAAAAAATATCTGGATGTTAATTCAGATATCCTCGACAATAAATATTTATTACAATATAAATTAGATAAACAAACCGGTACAGATACTAAAATTACTGATGCACAAGCAAAAAGATTATCTAATTTATCACACAATGCGGTTAAAAATGACGTACGTTTCAAAAAATTTGTCAAAGACAATCATCTACCTAAAGGTTATAAAGACGATGTTGATCGAATCATAAACTATTTCACAGCGTTAAATACCACTATTAAAGATGCTGATAAACAAATTGAAGAAGTAAACTATCAACCTCAAAATAAGCTAAACGTAGTAGACGTACCCGCAGAAAATGCAGGTAACGTAAATGGTAAAAAACAAGAAAAAATCAAAAAATTCCTTAAAGATAAGGGTATTAAAAGTGATGCAATAGATAAGTAAAATACAGTTTTATGGAACTACTTGAATTTGTGAACATTTTTTGAATAATCATCAAATCCACTTTAAATTGATATCAAAATAAACATGATGCATTACAAAATGATGACATCACCTATTTCCAGCAATATAAAGCCTTTTAAGCGCTTACTTAAGATTATATGATTCATATTGACTTATGTTTGTAAAAAACCTTACACGATTGTAAGGTTTTTTAATATAATATGCCTTTTTTTCTCAGAGAAGTATTTGTTATCCTATGTTATAAGATTGAACATAGTAAACGTAGGAGCACAGCCGAAAACTTTTTTAAGGAGGTCGCACTATGGTAATTACGATTTTACTAGGTGCTATGGCTGCTGTCTTCATAGCTTTTAATCTCTTTGAGAAAAAAGAAACTTATGGCGTAATTTCATATAAATCTATTGCTTTAAGTATTACTTACGTCATACTCGCAGTTATTGTTGGTAGTTTCTTAGACAATATCAACACTGTATTCCAAGGATTTCACGATAGCTTAACAGCAGCAAAAAAATATTAACCTGAACTGAGTAGATAAACAGTTCAGGTTTTTTTAATACATGATTTTATTGATACTATAGCTCAATTTCATAAGGTACACAATTTTCTATTTTCTTATCTATCACAGATATTTTATTTTCATAACCTAAATAAACGAAACAACACCTAATTACAACTTGGTGAGCAATGATTACAACCGTATCTAAAGATGTATCTAGTTCTTGTTTAAAGAATGATTCTACACGTTGTAACACATCTTCATAACTTTCCCCTGCTGGTGCTTTTTGAGTAAAACTGTGTCTAAACGAACTGTTTGGACCGCCGTTAAAATATGTTGCAAATTGAGTATCTTGTTCAATTTCACTCACTTTTCCGCCCTCAAACTTACCTAAAGAACGTTCTCTCAATAATGTCGTCACACTTGCCGGAATATCTTTATCAAAAATTGCATTATAAGTCTGTCTCGTTCTTGTTAAATCAGACATATAGATATGATCAATTTTTAATTTATTAAAATGGTGTTGTAATAATTGTGCGTCTCGAGCGCCTTTTTCAGTTAATGGAACGTCTAATTGACCACAAAAATAATGATTTCCTTCTTTTTTATCATAATTTGATTTTGATTCACCATGGCGAATTAAGTATAACTTCATATGTTTGTACTCCTTTGCATTTTTAAATAAGGTAACATTTTTGTTAGATGAGGTATAACTTCTATAAAACAAGATTTATTTTTGTTACTTTAAATGTGAGGTGATCAAAATGAATGAACAACCTTTAAAATCAGATACACAAGCCGGACGTGTCTTAGCTTCTGTAAGTTATTTTAGTATATTTTTCGCACCAATCATATTACCCATCATCATTTGGATTTTTGCTGACAAACCAGCATCAACACATGCTGCTAAATCGATATTCTATCATATCATCACATATTTAGGGCCAATATTTATTATTATCATTGCAAGTTTAGGTGGTATGCTAATCAATCAACAACATCAAACAATTATGGTGATAACGATTATTTTTGCAGTGATTTTAATTATACTCACGATTTGGTATACGATTAAAAATGTTTATCGTGGCATCAAAGTATTAATTTCTGAAAATGCTTATTTTAACCCCTAAGATAAATCGTTTGTTTTTGAATATTAGATAGCCATGAAAATATGCTAAAAAACAGCTTGGGAAGTTTTGACTTCCTCAAGCTGTTTTTAGTTAAATCTAGATTAACTACTTTTGCTAAATAATAAATTAAGCGACAGACCAATTAATACTGCTCCTACCGTATAGTCAAAAATAGCTTTAATCTTTCTGTTTGCAAAAAGTAATTTAATGTATTGAAAAATATATACACAGAAAATAAACCATAATAAAATAACCGTTGTTACAATCGCAGATAACACAGCTATTTGTGTTGTAACACCATCGCCCGCACTTAAAAATTGCGGCAAGATACTTATGTAATAGAGTAATGCTTTTGGATTTAAAATGGTACTAAAGAAACCTTGTCTATATGAGCTTAAATAACTTATTTGTTGTGCTTTCATTTGTGTGGTTGAAAAATTCATACTTTGACGTGCGCTAATAATACTTTTGATACCTAAATATATAAGATAGCAAGCGCCCAGTATTTTAATCAATAAAAACACATAATACATATTAGCCAAAATAAAAATAATACCAAATACCGCTAGTAGAGAGTAACAACATGGCCTGTCGTTATGCCCAATGCTGCCATTGCGCCATTACCTTTACCAGAAGTGATCGAATTTTTCATCACGACGAAAAAATCAGGTCCTGGAACGATAATAATCATTAATGTAATTGTTATAAATGCGGCTAATCCTTCCATTTTCTGCACCTCCACCTTAATTATGTTATCAAGATGCGCACGGTATCGCAACACACGAAATAAATCTTTTACCATCCGTTTGTTATAAAGTGAAAATAATAGATGAACTAAATTTAAATTTGGATCATTGGTCAATATTTGAAAAGCTTGGAACAGAAAATGAATTGTTGTGATTCAAATCAATTCGTTTTTAGCTTAATAATTTCAAACCAATCGTGCTACCCAATATAACAAGAATACAAATAATCCGTTTAATATCCGTTGATTCTTTATAAAAAACCATACCTAAAACTGCTCCTCCAACAGCACCAATACCGGTCCATACAGCATATGCAGTACTCATCGACAACTGTTGCATAGCAATAGATAATGTTAAAAAACTAATTGCAAAGAATGTTAACATCCAACCGAGCGATTTATATTTGCGACTATGTACATAAGCATTCAAAAATGTGATACCAAGCATTTCAAATACACCTGCACAAATCAATAAAATCCAAGCCATTATGAACGCCCTCCTTCATTTGTTGTTACTAATTTCAGACTAATTACACCTAGCAACAATGTTATGATTAATACTATTTTCCCTGGATTAAATGGTTGACCAAAGAAAATAAAATCAAATAACGTAACGCCGGTTGTACCAAGTCCTACAAAAACTGCATAAGAGGTACCCACTGGCAATACTTTTGATGCTTCAATAAGAAGATAAAAACTTAAAAACATAGCAATAACTGTCAAAATCCATTCAAATACTGATGAAGCATGAGTTAAACCAATCACCCAGCCCACTTCAAAGATGGCTGCAATAACAATTTTCAACCAATTCATATCAAAATCCTCCTTTAAAATTAAAAAAAGCCTGGGAGATAGTTATCTATACTATCTCCCAGGCTTTTATCCTTCCGTGTCACATATAAATATGTGCCTTTCTCTCGGACCGAACCAACACCATCGTTGTGGAACCCTAGAAAGGTTTATTCAATTATTGAGATCATATCAAATTACACTTAGAACTTCAAGTTCAGATGCTTCATTTTATAATACATTATATTAATTCTTATAAAGAAAGCGTTTTAAATTAATTTTTAGGCCAAAACGCTCTACTTTTTATGTATTTTAATGTATAATAAGGATTACATTATAATAATTATAATGTAATAGCGTCGTTAATGAAACTTATTCTCAATTGAGTACTTCCGTTAGCTAGACCAAAATATTGATAAAAGTGAGGGATTATTATGAAATTGTTAAATTACAAAATGCAAAAAAATGAACTCGTTGCTACTGTATTATCTGACAAGAAACAAGTATTCAAATATACGTTTGATGTAAATACTCCAGAATATGAAATTTTAGATGTACTTGAAGAAATCAACCATTACGTTGACAATGGTCATCATCCACTAGGTTGTTCTTTATTGAAAAACTATTCACATGAGGATGTGAGCCACAATATTTTATAATCTAGATTCTCGACCAAAAAGGTGAGTATAACTGATAGACATTAATCAGTATACTCATCTTTTAATTTTTGATTCGTATAAATAGCCATACTTCTTTTTAATTTTGAAAGCCTAATTTTTGATATAGCCTTTCTACACCATGTGTTGAAATTAAATGTACACACGACACCGACCTAATTGTATAATCATTCTACGAACACTGTCATAAATTGACGCGTTAAAAGCACCGCCTGATAAATATCGAACCGATTCTACGACACTACCATTATATTTTGCTATCACTATATGTGTTCAGCATTCATAACTGCTTTAATCTTATCCTTATTATGCCCAATCCAACCATTTGAGTGAAACATTTTCATAAAGTCTCCTAGTTTATTTGTATCCAATACATAAGTATGATCAATTCTCCTCATATTACATCCTCAAATTTATGTTTATCAATCTATTTCATAGCTTTCTATACCCGTACATTACATAATCATTTATAATATATTTAAATAGTTTTTTGATGTCACATCACATATTATGTGTAAAGAATAAGGAATGCGTTAATTTTAGTAGTTAACAGGGTAAATATATAGTAAAAGTGTTATTATTTTATCGATAAATGTAAGGAGGGACGCAAAATGTGGATTGTTTCAATATTACTCATTATCGTTGGTATTGTGTTGCTCATCATAAATAACCGCACACCAAAAAGTGAAGGTGTCGGCAAAAAACAAAGTTTAGTAAGCTTTGGCGTTGTTTGTTTAATCATTGGTATTTTCGGATTTATAGGTCAGATTATTAGATCAATCATATAACATATAATATAAAAAAGAGCAGGGTAGAAATCCAATTAAACCAGATTTCTTAACCCTGCTCTTTTTGATTCGACATTTTTTAATAAGTGTTAAAACTATTTGCTTTACATATTAAATAAGTCATTAAATGATTCAACCATTGTAGGATGTGTATAAATATTTTCTTTTAATACTTCATATGATAAGTGTTGGTCAATTGCTAATTTTACTAAGTTAATAATTTCCTCAGATTGTAAGCCGTATAAAGTAACTCCTAATATTTCATTTGTTTCTTTATTAACTACTGCTTTAAACAAACCTCTTGTATCATTGTTTATTTTATGACGCGGAATTGTGTTTACAGGTACTGCATTTTCTAAAATTTGATAACCTTGCGCTTTGGCTTCTTCTGCTGTTAAACCTACACGTGATAATGGCGGATCAATAAATACAGTGTATGGCACAGCACCGCGATTTTCAGTAGTACGTTCGCTATTACCAAATAATTGATCTTTTACAATTCTGAAGTCATCCAATGAAATATACGTGAATTGCATGCCACCTTTAACATCACCTAATGCATAAATATTTGGCACATTCGTTTGTAAGTTTTGGTTTACTTTGATTTCTCCACGTTCGCCAATTTCAACATCCGTATTTTCTAAACCTAAGTCTGTATTAGGTTTACGACCAGTGGCTAGCAATACCGCGTCCGCTTCATAGCTACCTTTCGTTGTGTGTACTGTCGTACCAGATGCATTATCTTCAAAACGCTCTGTATCAGCATTGAATACCAGATTAACACCTTTATTTTCAAGATCTTTTTTAACTTCTGCCACAACATCTTTATCTTCTTTAGGCATAATATCATCATGTTTCTCTAAAACTGTTACTTGTGTATCAAAGTTCGCAAACATAGAAGCAAATTCTAGAGCAATATAACCTCCACCCACAATAACTAAACGCTTAGGTTGCGTTGCCAATTCCATAATGCCAGTAGAATCATATAAATGTTGTGATGTTTCTATACCTTCAATAGATGGAATAATTGGTTGTGCGCCTGTATTAATCACTATATCTTCGGCAGTAATTGTTTCTTGCACCTCACCACTTTCATCTAATAATTCTACTTCATTATTAGACTTAAATGCTGCAGTATAATCTAATACGCTGATATTATCATCATCTGCTAAATTATGATAATTCTTATTGTTTAGCGCATTTACTACATCGTATTTTCTAGAAAAAGCTTGTTCAAATGACCCGTGCGCTAAACCTTCATGTACAAGTGTTTTTGAAGGAATACAACCTATATTAATGCAAGTACCACCATACATTTTTTGAGATTTTTCAACTATAGCTACACTTTTTCCTTGGCCAGACGCAAATTTCGCTAAAGTTTTACCACCTTTACCAAATCCAATAATTAATAAATCATATTTTTTCATAATTGTCCTCCTTAATCGTTTCATTTAAGACATCTTTAATCGTTACATTTTGATAATAATGAATTAATAACTCTTCTTCTTTTTGATGAAATTTAAACATCGTGTTGCCTATTTCTCTTGAAACTTCACAGTCACTGCCTGCATCACCAGTAAATAAGCGCCCTTCCGAACGGTCTTCTTTAAACATCACAAATAACTCAGACAAATTAACATTTGCTGTCATATCATTAGCTTGATATCCTCCAAATTTACCTCTTGAAGTTTCTAAATAATGATGTTGGTTTAACTTACGTGTTACCCTGCGTAATTGAACCGGGTTAATACAAATACGTTCTGCTAATTCATTGCTGCTAAAACGCTCATCATAGTGCTTTAGCAAAAAAGTCAGTAAATGAACTGCTATATTGAATTCTAAATTCATAGAAATCACCTTTTATTTTTAATTGAAACTTTTATAGTTACATTTAAACACATTAAACTATATTGTGCAAAAGTTTTGTTTTGATATTTGCAATGTGTATTAAAAAAGATTGAAAGAGCGTTCAATGTTAAACATTGGCCACACTTTCAATCCTTATTGGACAGTTACATTAATGCACCTCTTATTTTATTGCCATATTCTAAATATGATTTCAGACAACTAAGCATATATACCCAGCCTTCTTTTTGACCTAATAGACGTTCTACATCGTTTTCTTCAATATCTTTTTCTGTAGTAGTTACAATTGTATGGTTATCATCACCATCCAATTCAATAGTCACATGATTATTGCCCCACTTGAAATGAATTGATTCATTTTCAACAATACTTTCTATTAAAATATCGATTTCAGCATTATACTCTTCGTATCGTAAAGTAATCGTTTTACCTTCTTCCCAACGTTTAGAACTAGAAGAAAACCAAAATCCTCCGATATATTCTGGATTGACAAAAGCTTCAAATACTTGATCACTAGATACATTTACTTGCATTTTAGTTACTATATCCAAAATGCCCACAACCTTTCTTTTAAAGTTAAACATTTTATAATCATCTAATAATAAGAACATATAATTATATTGTCTTAAGAGATTCAGCGATTATTAACTGAACAGAAAAAGACTTAACCTTACATGATAAAGAAAACCAGAAATTATTAACATGTGTATCATAAAAACTCGACAAATATACATTTCATTTTCTATCTACTTGCTCTATATTTCATACCCCAAAATGTAAATTTCATTACACTGCTATTAACATAATTGTAAATAACATATAATCTATATAGTATTAATAAATTTGTTATACTTTACTAGTTAGTAAATATTTTTGTTCAGGAGCTAATTATGAAAAATATTCTAAGTACTTACGTATATTATTTAATTATGCTTGTTATTGTTGGCATAATACTGATTAGTCTATATTTTACATATATATGGAACAATAACCAGTCATCAAATCAGGATAAATATCAAAATTTCGCTCAATTAAAATCAGACACAGTGAAACAGCGTGATTGGCAAAGAAATATTAAAAAAACAAACAATAAAGATATACTCATCACTGCCATTCATGGTGGTGGTATAGAACCAGGCACCTCAGAATTAGCTAAAATCATTTCTAAAAAAGGCGACTTTAATTTATATAGTTTTGAAGGATTATTAAAATCAAATAACAAACAATTGCATATTACATCTACCAATTTTGACGATCCTAAATTGAACGAAATGACTAATCGTTCACAAGAATCTATTTCTATACACGGATTTCAAGGCGATAAAGATACCGTTTATATTGGTGGTCAAGATAAAAAAATGGCGCAATCCATAAAAAAAGAATTAGAAAAAGAAGGATTTAATGTAGAAAAAAGTCCAAATAATATTAATGGCCGTTCTTCTAAAAATTTCATTAATGAAAACGACTCAGGTTCAGGTGTTCAACTGGAAATATCTACATCTATTAGAAAATCATTTTTCAAAAAGGACAACTTAAACAGAAAAACGAGAGAAAATACGAATAAATACCGAGATTCAATTTATGATTTCGCAGAAGCTGTCACTAAAGGGATTCATTCACAAACATAAAATTTTATTTTTATCAGTTTACTTGTATCAATGGACTTGATTTTTTTAATAATGAGTATAAAATACTGATTATTAAAATACGAAGGACTTTAATAATGAGACTATTAAACAAGCCGTTATATATGTATTTAATGTTGTTTTCATTAACCACAATCGTTGGAACCTTATTGTTATATTTACCGGTCACAGGTGTAAAACCTTTAAACTTTATAGACGCATTTTTTATTTCTGCCAGTGCCTTCACAGTTACTGGCCTAGCCACTATAGATATATCTAGCCAATTTAATTGGTTAGGCGATACGATTATTTTATTACTTATTCAAATTGGTGGATTAGGAATAGTCACTGTAACACTTTTAACACTTATTCTAATGCATCGAAAAATCAGTTTAAGAAACCGCTATTTGATTATGACAACATGGAACATTGAGACACCTGGTGGCGTCATCAAATTGATTCTACAATTTGTCGTTTATAGTATCTTTACAGAATTCATTGGGGCAATATGTATCGCACTATCATTTATTCCAAAATATGGCATTGGTAAAGGAATATTTTTAAGTGTGTTCACTTCAATTTCTGCTTTTAACAATGCTGGTTTTTCATTATTTAATGACAATATGATGGGCACTGTTAATGACCCTATAATAACTATTATCGTCCCAATCCTTATAATCATGGGTGGCATTGGACCGCTTGTCTTTTTAGATATCGCTACAACTAGGAAGTTAACTAAATTAACCGTACACTCAAAAATTGTATTAACGACATCGGTCATACTGATATTCATTGGTTGGATTGTATTTTACTTTTTAGAATATAACAATTCTATGACACATTTATCATTTTTAGAAAAACTTGGCGCTTCATTCTTTCAGTCTGTTACTACGCGAACTGCTGTTTTTAACAGCGTCGATATCGGTCTAATCACACCACCCACTTCAGTATTATTAATGCTATTAATGTTTATTGGTGGTGCTCCTATCAGCGCTGCAGGTGGTATTAAAGTAACAACTTTAGTCTTAACGTTATTATTTATAAAAAGTACATTAAGAAACGAACAGCACCCTTCTATTTTCAAAAAATCTATAAATAACCATACACTAAAAACTGCTGTGGTCATTACATTTTCTGCCGGAGCATTTGTTATAATCGTCTCATTTATAGTAAGCTATTTAAATTCAGCAATATCTTATACTAAAGTATTATTCGAAGTAATTTCTGCTTTCGGCACTGTTGGACTATCGATGAACTTCACGACATTTTATGATAACCCTACGAAAATAGTTATTGTGCTAACAATGTTAATTGGTAAAATTGGTATACTTACATTTCTCCAATTATTTATTACTGAAAAAAACCAAAAATTTCATTATGCTAAAGAAAATGTGCATCTATAAAGAAATAAAAATAGACCAGAAATTAGCTTTTAATTTCTGGTCTATTACTATTTCACATAAATATTCGTTTCAGTATCGTCTAATCAAATCTTAATAACATTATTTCACTTTTCTTAAAATTGTAGATGTTGTCGCACAAATAATAGTCATTAATACCAAGGTAGTCATAATTACCATATGTGTACCAGATACATCGAATCCTATGCTAAAGTTCCCAGATTGATTATTGATAAAACCGTTAACAAACACAAGCACTAATACACTTATTACACATAAAATACCAATCACATCAAATAAAAATTTAACATATGGATATTTAATACCTTTAGTTAACATCTGTATCACCTCAACTTTTACGAACTTTCTATATAACACATTAACAATTCACTAATTTCGATTACATATAATGTATCACACTATATATAATCATAAAATATTTAGAATTGTTAATCCCATATAAGTCATGATTAAAATATTTCAAAATTGTTGTTATTTTAAGACTCAACTAATCAATCATTAACCAATTGTATACTTTGGGCCAACCTTTTAATTTGTGCGTTGTCTGTTGCATTAATTTCAACCGTTTCTATATCTTGTTCAACTGCATTTTTAGTGACTTGATAAATATCCTCAGGGTTCGAAGATGCGCTTGATTCCCATCTATAAGGTATTTTTTCATAAACATTAATAGTTCCATCCCCATTACTACTATAAGTGATTGAACCACCCACTTTCATTGGCGCTTCTAATTTAACGACATCCTCAGGATACATTGCACTCTTTTCCGCATTTTTATTAACGGGCGTTCCTTTTGGATATTTTTTGACATAAATATTTTTGACATCTTTAACCATACCTAGTTGATGCCAAATACGTGCGTATTCGATTTTTGAAGCACTTAAACCATTTAAATAACTTTTACTATTATCATTATTTTTCATTTTTAAAGCATTATCGTTTTTAGACGTTGGGTCTTTACCCTTGTCATTTTCAGCCGATGAATCTTTATGTAATGATTGATCCGTTTTCACTTCACTTTGTTCTGTAGATTGACGTTCCTCACGTTGATTATTATCTTCATCCTGTTTGTTTGTATCACTGCTTTGTTCAATGTCATTGTTGCTTTCTTCATTGTTCCCGCATGCTGTCAGAATCACTGATAAAAATAATAATGACAGTATTAAACTGAACTTTTTCATTATCTATACCCACCCATAATTTTATATTATTAAAGTAACACGAAATTATGACGTTCACAATTATATTAATAAAAAACAATTTTTGATTTATTAAAAAAACGAGCGCCGTCTAATTAGACGATGCTCGTTCTATGCAACACTTCTATTTTATTTTTAGAATTTGCCCAACTTTTAAACTATTAGAACTCAACTTGTTATCTTTTTTAATTTTATCTACAGTGGTACCTTGATTTTTAGCGATGCTGTATAATGTATCACCTTTTTTAACCGTATATGTCTTAACTAGATATAAGATTTGTCCTTTACTAATATTATCCGACTTTAAATGGTTCCATTTTTTTATGTTTGCCACACTAACTTTACTTCGTTTTGAAATATTATATAGTGTGTCTCCTTCAACCACTTTGTGCGAATCGCCAGTAATGGAATCACTTGGTGTGCTTGGATTTTTCAACTTTAGTACTTGCCCTACAGAAAGCGTGTTGCTCGTTAATTTATTCCATTTCTTAATATTATCTATTGAAACGCCACTTCTTCTCGAAATGCTATACAGCGTATCACCTTTTGATACTTTATATGTGCTGCCAGTAATTGCTCCGTCACTACCTCCACCTGATAGAGATTTATAGTGTTTCTGTACTAAACTGTAAAACTGGTTCATGTTATAACCCCATTGTCCGAAATAGCCAACCGGATCTGAATGATCTGAACCACCCCAATATTGGCTTACCGCATTGTGACTTATAATTGTTCCTGTTCCTTGATTATTGTCAGCAAGCGAAGGTTGTAGCCCATTGGCTTTCAACATTTTTGCAGTTAAATATGCTTGGTTATTAACAGATCTGGCGAACCCATCAAATGTGTTAGATCTTGTTAATTCAATTTGATAAAAATATGGATTGGCATTAGCACCTGCGCCCCAAGCTAAATATTGACTTGGCGCAGTTTGAACAATTTTATCACTACCCGCATACGCATGCACAAACGCACTATTATAATTGTTGTACATGTAATTTACTTCACCATCGATTGTACTGTTCGGATTTGCAGTTTCATGTATTACTACACCAATATATTTACCAGATTTATAATTATACTTTGGTAAGTTATTCATTCTGGAATCTTGTACGATTTTAGCTGGTTTTATATTATTATTTGCTATGTATGTATTTACATCTTGATACGCTCGATTTGCCGAAAAACTTCTCATTTCAGTATTTTGACGTTCACCATCTTTATTATGTAACTTTAAATCTCCTGGTGTTAATGCATTTTTCAATTGCTGTGGACTCATTTTTTGAGCTTTTTCATAATCAATGGCTTTGCTCGTATTTTCTTTGTTTTGTGTATCATTTTTCTTCGTATCTTGCGTGTTTTTATTTTCTTGTGCTGCAATTGCAGTTTGTGACAGTAGCAAGCTCGATACTAATAACAATGAAACACTAAATCTAAACTTCATAACGACATCTCCTTAAATAAAATATTAATACGGTTAATATTAGGTAACCAAAAATTTCACTTACAAAACTTCTTTAATTCATTCTATATTAATATTGAATTAATTACAAAATGAAATATTATTTTATACTTCATATTAATGATGCTTTACCTTTCCAAACCAAAATTAAAATGTCGTCACTCATTTGAGCAACGACATTTTATTAAATATCTGTAAAAACACTAGACAGTATCGCAATCAAAGCCACCACTAACACAAGTACTAAGATGGAATCTATTTTTCTTTGATTACGTTGATTCATAGGTTTTCTGAACTCTTTTAATGCTTTAAAACCTGCGATTAAAACAATAATTAAACAGACTAAATGAAATAACAACGCAAACACAGCCATCACAATCACCCCAAGTCATATTAATAAGATTTTCAAAGCGTATCATTACATAAAAATATAAATCTCTTATGAAAAGGTAATATAATTTATTTATCCATACCCTTTCTATACATTAAACTAACAACCACTTATTTTTCCATTCGAAACTTTGGTTTTGGTTCTATTTCTATAATAAATTATTAACTTATTTTAAAATACCATCGTTTGGCTTTAAACATAATTATTTCAATATCAATTGATAAAAAGCTAAGTCCAACCATCTGCCAAATTTGTAACCGACACTTTTTATATTTCCACAAAATTCAAAGCCATATTTTTCATGTAATTTAATACTAGCGGTATTTGATGCGTCAATACCTGCAATAATCGTCTTATAATTGCTGTTTTTGATATCTTCAATTAATTTAAGTAACAGTTGTGAAGCTATACCTTCATTTCTCGTTTCTGGATCAACATAAATCGAATGTTCTACAGTGTGTTGATACGCTGGCCAATTTCTAAACGAGCCATACGTTGCAAATCCAACAACTTTGCCATCTTTTAAATATACAAAAATGGGTTCGTCTTGCGCTAATTTTTTATGAAACCAAGTTTCTCTTTCTTCAATAGTTACTGGCTCATATGTATAAACTGCAGTCGTATTTAATATTGCATAATTATATATAGTTAAAATCGATTGTAAGTCTGATTGTCGTGCTTGTCTGATCATATCGCTTCACCTCAGGTTCATTGTATATTTAAAGCAAATCTTCAGCAAATCTATGTCATAAAACATAACAAAAACACTCACCATAACCTTTAAGTTATCAAATGAGTGTTTTTCATAAAATGTTTATATATATGCACAAAGCACAAAGTGTATTATTTATTAATAAATTGTAATTCATAAAGTTCTTTTTCATCATACGTATTAAATCTATCTAATTTACCATTGAGCATAATTGTTTTTACTTTTCTACTAACGTTATGGTAATAATTAATTCTAATATTTAAATTAGATTCATAACCATTATTTTGAATTGTACTTTGCAATTCATCAAAAACGTCTTTATTAATTGGTAATAAATAACCTTCTTTACTTGGTAATATACTTACATATTTCTTTTGAATTACGTTATCTTCATTAAGAATAATTTCAATCTCAATATCTTTTGCTGCCCCGCCACCTAGATTAAACAATTTTAAATAATCTTGATGTTCAACAGAATCAGAACTTGTATTAATCATTTGTAATTGATTATCTTTGTCTAAAGAAAGTAAAATTTGATTAAATCCGAGCGCAGGAATAAAACTTATTTTCATTTGGTACAGTTGTATTGAAACTGAAACAAAATAAAATAGCGCCATTATAAAAGTTCCGATAGAACCAATAGCTGAAATAATGTTTATCATACTAAACCACCTTTATATTATCATTGAGAGATGGTTGTTGATTATCGTAATATTTTTACAAAAAAGATCATAATTTCTACCCGTTATAATAAAAATTTTTTCTAACTTTTTGTAAGTCGATTTAACTTAATTATTTTTTTCTAAGTAACTTAATGATAAGAGAAACGATAAATATTAGTACAATTGAGCCAATCAATGCTGGGAAAATTGGTACGCCGCCCCATACTGGGCCCCAAGTACCTAGCAATCTACTACCAATCGCAGAACCAACTAGACCTGCAACAATATTACCAATGATACCTCCTGGGATATCTTTACCTACGATAGCGCCTGCAATCCAACCGATTAGGCCACCTACAATGATCATTATTATAAAACTCATATGCATAAACTCCTTTTTATTTGTATATTTTCAAACACATGAATATTACGATAACCAACATGAAAATACAATACCACAATTACTTTATTTACGTAAATAGTAATTAATATTTTTAAATACAAAAAGACCCCTAATAAAAGGGGCCTTATAACGGGAGTTATGAATCTTCTGCATGCCCAAGGGCACACAGAAAACCCATCTCCTCATTTTCGCACACCCGTGGGCATGCAAAACTAATTATAAAACTACGTGACGCTAATGTAAATCTTAAATTTGTATATTTTAACACTTACTTGATTTCATCTTACAATTTTAGTGATAAATTTCATGCATAACCCCTTATAAATTATAAAATATAATCGCTATTATTACGATAAAGAGAATATCAAAAAGGATTATCTTGATATTTTTTTCCATAACGTGCGGTATCGCACCTATGATTAAGCTTAGTATAATAAGTACGCCAGACCCGTTAACAACATAGTCTAGAAATTTCCATTCAAAGATCAAAGCTAGAATCAATGAGGCAAATACTAATATCAAAGCTGCTATGCCTAATGTGTTTGCTATAACTTCTATTTTCTGATATTTTTTCTTATTATTTTCATGATTCATAAAATTCCTCCAAAATGCTATATGAATATTCATTTTAAAATACTTAAGATTAATATTTATGTTTTTTAAATTTCTGTTAGTGGATTATATAGTGTAGAAAATACTTTAGTTAAGGCTTTTAATGGTTATTTTTCTTTGAAATTTCGATACTTTTATAAAGTAAAAAGCCTGCATTTAAAACAGTTATTATTGCAAAAATCACTGTAATAAAACTATTAAGGTGATTAAACGCTCCAAAAGCAAATAATAGTACTAAAATTACATTCATAAAATTAGCAATTATAAAACTCGTATCCATATTATTTTTCAAATTTCTCACTCCTGTTGAACTAATATTTTTAGAAAAATACCTCACTCATATTTACATAAACTTATATATTAATTTAATTTATTAATAATGTGCTGAATTATCCAGATGTCTGTATAATTATTTAATACAATACCTACACTTAGTAATTATCTTCTCTTTCTTTTCTTTTGTCTCTCAATGCTTGAACCATGTAATAGATATTTCCTGTAGTCACAATTAAAGCACCAATACCTGCTGTAATAGAATTAATGTAAAATGAATAAACAGCAAATATGAGCGCACCTACAAATATAATAAATGAAACAACTATCTCCATATTATTCCACATATAAATACCCCTTTTTGTTATAATAATATTTCCATGCTAACATACTTTTTATAAAATATATGTTGTATCCATCCAAATCATTCTAGGAGTTGACATAATTTGAATAGATTAATTGTTGATATGGGCTTTTGGTATGAAGGACATACACTTTCTTATCCTTTGATATTTTCAGATTGTACAGTTACATATAGTATTTTGGAATTAAAAGTACTTTTAGAATATTACGAAAAGGATTCATGATGGAAGAATTATACAATTGCATTAATGGATTTCGAGACAAAATACAATAATGCTAGATAGTTAATTACATATTTTTGATTCCAAATGTTAAAAAGCAGAGGATTAATATTTGAGGAGTGGAGAAAATGAATAAGAAAATGGCTATACACCATACAATTAATATCATTTTAATGATAACACTCATTATTTTTAATTATACAAATATTGGTGGATTTACCACTTCATTAATATTAGCAGTATTTTTTATGGCTAATGCAATTTTATTAATACGAGCAAGTACGAAAAAAGTTAAAAAAGATGGCGTTACGATAGATGACTATAACAAGAAGTAATATAACTTTATGAGGAGTGATATGATGAAATTTGGCAAATATAAAATTGATGAGTTTTATCTAATCATGATTGGTAGTTTTTTAATAACATCTATTTTTGTACCATTCATGCTCATTTCAGCTGTGTTAATGGTTATTTTAGGATTAGAAAAAGATGAATAATATAACAAAGGGGTTTTTAGATGGATGAACAAGCAATTCAACACTTTTCTGAATCTTTAAGCGGGCTGATTAATTATATCAACTGGGGTTCTATGCTTTCATTTATAGCAACTCTAATTGTCACTATTAAAAAGCTTTCACCTATGGATTCTTCTGTAGACGTAAAAATCATAAAAAATATCAAGCCTGCGATGTTTCCAATTGCCCTCATCATAATAACAACTATTATGATTGTTGTATTAAACGCATTAGCTGTATCATTTTTTAATGAATTTTCAATAAAACCTTATTTTTATTTATATGTTAATTTAGGAATTTTCGTTATTTGGTTTATAATTTATTTCCTCTTAGGATTTCAATCAAAATTAAGGACCTCTTTGATATCCTATGACATGACTGAATATCAAAAACACCTATATGCTCATAATAAACAAAAAAGAAAAACTGAACTTAAAGTTTTTTCTAGGGTCAGCAATAAAAAGTTGCTTTCAAATTTCAAATTTAATTTTTATAGAAAAATGATTGAAAAACGTTATCCTAAAACAAAACAATACTCGCGTTTAAAAATCACAATCCTTTATAGATATATTATTTTAATTTTTATTTTTTTAGGTAGTCTTATAAATGGTTTTTTAATCTTTATACTTTCACTTGCTGGCAAAGATCCTATGATTATCCTTATCTATGCCTTTATAATACTTATATTATCAATACAATTTTTCTATACATACAATTACAGTATTACTATGAAAAACTATGACCACTTAAAGCACTATAGAGAAAATAATACTGAATCCGACAAGAAAAGATAACATATGGCATGAGCAAATTCACTAATAAGTATAATCAAACTCAATATCGGTTCTATGAGAAGAACAAAGACCCATACACAGACAAATGGGAACGTGTAATCGGTTGTCTAAATAAAATGAAGAACATTCGCATAAAGAATCTCATTGCTCTTAAATGACCGTATAGAGAACAAGTTAGATGATAAGTATATAGATAGGTTATATATTTACCAACACTGCTTGTAATCCTTTTGACTTAAACAAGGTGAACAATATAATTAAGTTAGTTCAATTAGTATGCGTGTCACAACACACACTACGTCATACGCATATATCTACACTTGCTCAATTAGGAATAAACCTAAAAGCTATACAAGATAGAGTTGGTCACAGTGATTATAAAATCACACTAGAAATATACACCCATCTTACAGATCAAGTGGCTAAAGATATGATGAACATATTAGAAAGGATGTATATATAGTGAACACTAAGAACTTTAAATTTACCAATCTTATATTTTACATTATTATAACTTGTCTTATTTTTATCATTTCAACTAACACTCCTCAGTTACTAGACAAAACGAATTTACCTAATGACATACCACAATTATTTAGCGGTTTATTGTTCACATTACTTACCATTAGTTTTATTCTATTTATCTACAAGCAAACAAATAAGAATATCATAACTGATATAGGTTTATTAAAAAAAGCTAATAGACCATTAATTATTACTTTAGTATTACCGATAATCTTATTCATGCTATCAATCCTTTTAGGTTTTGCAACCGGAACATTACATAACTTATCTTTGAGTTCCGATGGCAGTGCTTGGTATGCTTTTCTTTTAAATATTTTAGTAGCTTTTTTATATGAAGCTTTCCCAGAAGAGTTACTAATGCGAGGCGTTATATTTAGCGAGTTACGAAAAAAGCTTTCTTTTTTCTCCACATTATTTTTATTACCTTTTATATTTACAATAATTGGATTTCTAAGTCACTTAATTGGTACACTTATTACCACAGGGAACTTAACATTCCCTCCTTTGGTATTATCAATACAGTTATATATTTTTGGAATAACATTACAATTATACAGAGAATATTCAAACTCGATCTGGCCTAGTGTACTATTCCATTTAATTTGCTTAGAACTAACGAGATACGTTTTCAACCAACAAAATAATCCTATCATAGTATTCAATGAATCTTTTACAGGTAGTATGTTATTAATTGGTTTATTCTTAACTATGTATCTAGGTAGTATTATCACATTATCTATATTACTTATATTTAAAAGAAAAAGTAAAAAGTGCCCTTTTCACAAATAAAAATCCACAAAAATAACCCCGTAGGTATATGCCTACGGGGTTTTCAGATACAATATCTATTATTGTTCTTCTTTAACATATCACCATTCCATAAGTTACCACCAACGCTCAAAACCCTGACATTTCAGCATTTACAAACATACATTTTTGTTTTGAAAGTCTATGAACATTCATATTATTTCGCATCTTTGCGAAATTTTTGCGAAATTTTAATTTCAAGTTAATCATTTTTCTGCCATTTCAATTTAAAACGAAATTATGTTACTAACATTAGTATACTTGCAACTATCTTTTAAACAAAAGTAATCATGCTTTTTAATTGCTTTTATCAAACTGTTTTAAAGCTAAAACTTTCATCAATTTTCCAAATGTTTTCTTTATACTCACAATATTAATCCTATATAAGTATGGTAAATATAATTATCCATCTTATAACTTCTCAACGCAACACAGACCTTCTCTCAGAACGTGAAATATATCCCTACCTTTTATAAAATAGAGAGGTATGGAATTTACAAACTTATTATTACATTTTATTTATTACCATTTTTATATTACTAAACATAACTTCATATATATATAGATACATAAACAATATTAAAACTTGAGTTTTTTCATTAGTACATACTCTTTTTTTGAGGTCTTATTTCATTAATCACTATCTCAAATGTGTTGTTATAACTACGATTGCCCATCACAACTCTGACATTCGCTCTGTGCTGCATCGAGAAATGAATTAATGTATAGTTGTTCGTAAAATGTTCCATAATCTCCTATAATTTCCATCGAATTATAAGTGTTTTATAACTTAATATCTTTAATCATAACTTTTTGTTATCACTATTTATTTTTAAATGTAGTACAATTAAGTTAATAATTTATTTTTAAGGGAGACTATTAAATGAAAAAGGTTTTATTTTTATTATTAGCAAGTTTTTTA
Organism: Staphylococcus sp. GDB9P120P; assembly: GCF_017893435.1. Classification (NCBI taxonomy): domain Bacteria; kingdom Bacillati; phylum Bacillota; class Bacilli; order Caryophanales; family Staphylococcaceae; genus Staphylococcus; species Staphylococcus sp. GDB9P120P. The sequence continues at coordinate 2,291 of NZ_JAESNB010000007.1, read as the reverse complement.
GTATTAGCTGCATGTGGGAACAAAGAAGAAAGTAAGTTGGAAGATAACAAAGAAACAAAATCATCTAGCAAAGAAAGCAAGAAAGATGATAAGAAGTCTGATGATGATAAAGAATCAGATAAAGAAAAAGATAAATCAGATGATACGTCTAACGGCTCTGATAAAGCAAAAGAAGCAGACAATGTGCAAAATAAACAAACAAATGAGAATGAAGAACAAACAACTAGTGAAAACGAATCACAAAACAGAGCGTTAACTAAAGAAGAAATATCTCAACAAATGAAAAATGGCGTTAATGTTAATGGCATGGTAGATGCTGATGGTGATACGTGGTATCAAGCACCTGGCAATGGCGATGTTGTTGGTTATACCAAACCCGATGGCACACAATGCACAGTTGGTGGATGTGTAACACCTGCTCAACAAGAAAGAATGGATGCAGAACAAGACAATGAAGAACAATATGATGAAACAGATGATGTCAATGCTGAAATAAATTCTGCTGAAACGGAAGATGAACAGGTAGAGGCTTTACGCAAAAAATATAATGGTGGTTTATCTTCTGGAGAATTACAAACTAAAACAGCAATTGAGCAAGGTTATTATGATGGAGATGATGCTGATGAAGTTTATAATAAAATAGAAGAACGCGAAGCTGAAATTGAATCAGGAAAATATGATCAATACAAAAACTAATTACTTGGGCGCCTTACCGCGCCCTATATATTTTATCTCTTAGGGTCGAAAATAATTTATAAAATTTGTTAAAATGATGTTTAAGATGGTTCATTATGGTTATATATTAATTAGGCAAAGCGTCAATTCTTTTACATTAATTTTGTATATTGATATTTTCCCTACAGCCTGCACTTTATTTAGTGCAGGTTATTTTATGTCTACAATATCCATCAAGCTAATTTTACTTAACTCATCTTCTACATGGATGTATAAGCATTCCTCTAAGTCACCCACCTTGTGAATGATACCCTTTACATTTTCAATATATCCATTTTTATAATAACTTACAATAATCGATGGATCATGAAACATCTTATATACTAATGTATCATTTAACTCGTTTAATTGATCTTCACTTAATATAGGTCTCTCAATTTTATTTTGGTCTAGTATGTATTGCTCTAATCTTTCGTATTGCTCAGGCATTGTCTTGAAAGGTTGCCATTTAACCATGCCACGTCCTTGTGGTATGCGTGGATTAAGATATTCACGTGGTATTTTACGATAGTCTGTTTCATTTTTATATTTATCTGGCATCATAGTATCACCTCAATAAATATAATAGAACTTATGTTCGTTATTGTAAATAAAAAAAAGACAGACTAGACCGTCTGCCTTATAAATTAAGAGTTATAATGCTAAAAACTGATAAATACATTTTAACATGACATTGAACTATCAAGCAAATAACCGCCCCGTAACATACTTTGGCAATTGGTATGAGCAAAAATTAATAATTATAAAATAATATATATAGCTGTATGTAAGTTTACTATAGCATTAAATATCAGAATAAGCCTATTTTATACTCACTCTAATGTGATTAAAAGAAAAAATTTAGTTGTATAATAACCAAATAAAAAAGACGACTTTAAAAGTCGTCTAGTGTGTATTCGTTTGAAAGTGATAAGTGAGTCCATTACCTATTATATACAATTTTAGTTATATTGCAAATATTTAATCATTTTAACTATTAACTTGTCTAACATCTGCTTAACTCTCTGCTCGCCTACTTCGAATATACGAGCCATATCTTTGTAAGTTTTCCCCTCTACCATCAGTAAAAACAAATTAAACTCTTTGAATGTTCCTACTGTTTCGGCGGCCAATTCTAGCTCGTTTAAAAATATCGCATCTTCTGTATTCATTTGATCTATACGCTTATGGCCAACTTCAGCACCTAACTCAAAGAAATCATCTGTTTCAATGGGTTTATCTTCATAATCATCGTTAATATGCTCGTGACAACTCAATATAAACTGTTTAATCGTCTTTTTATCATACATAGCCGATTTCACTCGCCAATCGATCTAATATAGACGTTCTAGCACGCAACAATGCCCTTTGTTTAATACCGATGATGTCGCAAATAACGTCATCTGATAAGTTTTCCTTGTCCCACCACGTCAACTTGATAACTTGTTGCTTTAATAAAGAAGAATCATTATATACAGCAGTAATCCCTTTAGCTATATCGCATATATTTCGATATTGAAGGTCATTAACGCTATGAGGTCGGTTAATATACCAGTCACACAATCTGTGATAGTTCA
>NZ_JAESNB010000006.1:4107-4387 GCF_017893435.1 Staphylococcus sp. GDB9P120P | reverse complement strand
ACGCTCATATTCTTGCTTATGATATTCTGTTTTTTGCTTATATCGGTTTACCTGATCATGTTTAGCATTTGTAACTTGTCTTGATTGTCCTCGGTCCAAATCATACCCACGTTGATTAACATATTCGTTAAATCTATCTTGAAACTCTGTTAACGCCTTTTTATTCCCTACAACTTCTTTTGCACTTAATCTACCGTCATCAGTGATAGGGACAACACCATAATGCATATGTGGGGTTTTTTCGTCCATGTGAACTGTTGCATATAATAAATTATCTTTA
>NZ_JAESNB010000006.1:0-3924 GCF_017893435.1 Staphylococcus sp. GDB9P120P | reverse complement strand
TATGCCTGTTGTATTTGTTCCAGTTTTAACTTTTGAAACTCTAATAATAGAATACGACATATAAAAATCACTCCTCAGCACTAAGGTTTTATAGGTATTTAATACTTTAAGTCTAACACACTAGACTTATTTTACAATAAGTCGTTAATACGTGTGCTCTGCGAGGCTTAAACCTGTTTTTGCTAACGCAAAAAATGAGTGGCAAAATGCTAGCCACTCATAGTTCTAAACCAAAATATAATATAACTATTCAAACTGCTTTTCAGAACGTTTAAATACAATAATCGTCAAAAGACAACATAAAATAATAAGGATAGCCATGGCTACAAGAATATTACTATACACTCCAGAAGAATAATTTATAAATTCCAGAACTAGTTTACGATTAATCAATTGTAGTGACAATAAACCTCCTACAATTGCTATACCTGTTCCCTCTGATAAAAAACTTGTGAAATTTAGCAAACTCATTCCAGAAGCAACTTCTTCTTCAGAAAGACTACTTGATACTATTTTTGATATAACTGTTTTAGTAAAAGATAATCCGCCCATAACAAATATAAACATAAAAGTAGTCAACCACATACTAAACTCAACAAAAAATGCAATAGTTAAAAAACTTATAGAGATAGACAATGATCCTAAAATAAAAACAAATAATGATCCTTTTCTATCCACTAAAAAACCACCAAAATAACCAAAAACAATAACACTCATGGTTCCAGGAAAAATAACACTATTACCTATTGTCGCTACATTTACATGATAAATAGTTTTCATCATATAAGGCACCATTGATATAAAACCAGCTACTATAGAAAATATTAGCCCACCAGAAAACAAACCAAGCATAAACGGAATGTTTTTCCCTAGTTTAGGATTAATAAAAGGGTTAGAAACTCTTGAAATATGTTTAATAAAAATCACAAAAAAGATTGTGAAGAGTATTAAAAAAGTCCAATTATAATTTGTCGTAAATAACATAAAACATATAATACTTATAGACATTAAAACAATACCTACGATATCTAATGTATTTTTTGTTGATTTACCAGGTACCATTACTTTAATAAGAAAAGGTATAGTTACTATTGTAATCATAGGAAGTATAAGTAGGTAAGACCAATGAATATAATGTGCTATTATTCCCCCTATTGAAGGACCTAACCCTTCACCTAAAGCTACAATTGATCCTATAAAACCAAAGGCTTTGCCTTGTTTTTTTCTTGTAATATTTCTAGCTACAACCACCATAATCAGTGAAGGGAATGCAGCAGATCCTACTCCTTGTACTAACCTACCAAAAATCAAAATAAAAAAGTGATTGTGACCAATAAAAGCAATCAATGAACCAAGACAGCTCAAACTAATACCAATAATTAACAATTTTTTTATATTTATATAATCAGATAATTTTCCATATACTGCTGTTCCTATCGAAAAAGTTAACATATATGCAGTGTTTACCCAGTTTGTAATTCCAGGAGTAGTATTAAAATGATTTGCAATATCAGGTAAAGAAACATTTAAAACCATTTCATTTAATACACTAAAAAATGAAAGAATACAAAGCCAAAATAAAACGCTATAAAACAAACCTTTAAATTTTTTATATAAACTAAACAATTTTACCTCTTTACTTGAGGTGACTAAAGTTTATAGGGGTAAATTATTCTTTCACCTCATATAAATTCCCCAAATTTTTAAATAGACACTTCATAAAAAAATCCTCCTAAATTAGAATAGTTTAAATATATCATTTTTGTTCAGTAATATTAATATGTACACTATTTCCAAAATTTAAATTCATGTTGCCAAAAATCGATTTGTTTTTGCAATTGTTTTTCGTTCGCTTTTAAAGTCGATTTCATTAAGTCCGTTAAATCGACTGGCGAAATTTCTTTTATCAAATTCTTATATTTTGTTCTAGAATTTCTGTGAAGCTTTCCCCATTCTTCTTCATCACTCAATAACATAAAAACTATTGCTCTATCCGCAGTGCGTTGGATAGTTTTCCAATCTGGTTGCAAGATATGTAAATCACTAAAGCAATCATTCCAGTAATCCACCATATCTCTTTTAAGTTCGATTTCTACACGCCATAAATGTTCAGACATAACTTCAGCATCTGCATTATCTTTACGTTCTTGCTTTTTATTATAAATTCTAATAAATCTATTACTATCTCTCACGCCAAAATATTTTGTTTCTGGCTTACCATTACGACCATAAAAAATAGTTTTCTTAACTGCTTTATCAGACATTGCATAGTAGTCACTCAAATCATCTTCAAAATCAAAGGCTAAATCTAATCTTGTAAAACCGTCATCTTCCATGTAGCTTATTATATTTTGTTTTAACCAAATCATTTCATCTCGTGTAAGTTTGTTTGGATTAAATTCAATACGCATATTACGTCTATCCCAACTATCTGCTTTCACTTTGTCATATTCAATATAAACTTTTTCTTGAAGTGCTTTAGCTTTAAACTTTGTTTGAAGAATATCCCAAAGTCTTATTTGGGGCTCTACACTCATAAATTTAGAAAGGGCTTGAGCGTTGTCTCGGTTGAGATTTCCAACGATCGTCATTGCATCAAAACTTAATTTTGGATCAGATATGCACACAGTATGTGCGTCCAACCGGCTATTAGAGTAGCCGGTTTTAGAAAAATTGTCTGAATCGTGATTTTCTAAGTGATTTGAATGATTTGTATAATTATTTTTACTCATAAAAAATCGACTCCTTAATTTAATTTAAGAAGTCGCTCACCCGAATATATATCTTGAAGAATAAACTAATATCGTTTAATATCTAGATATACAAATTAAGAACAAAAACATCAACTGTTTTTCTTTAAGGTAAGTCGCTATCACAAACTTTGGCGAGGGAGTGAGCGACTTCTTTTTATTTGCTTATTAATATAACACTATCAAATGTCTTGGTCTAATTGATTAAGACTTTTTTTATGCCTTAAATATTTTATCTTCGCTTTGATACTTACTTAAATACTCGTTATTAATCAACATAGAAATAGCCTGGGACTTACTTAAGCCCATTTGTTCTGCAATTTCTTCAAGTCTTTTCAAAGTATCTTCAGTTAAAGTTATACCTACTTTTGTACGAACCATTTTTACTCCCCATTTCTAACTATTAATAAGTTTATTTTATTCCATTTATACATACATGTCTAGAGATTTCTATACAATAACTCATAAAGTCCCTAAAATGTAGCCTATTTGTAGCTTTGTGAAAAATCGCTATAACCCTTGATATTAAAGGTCTAAACACTTCACAATCTCTGATTTGGCACTCGGCACTTAAAAGGGGGGGTCGTAGTAGTCCCCCTTTTTCCAACTAAATTTGATAAATTCTAAAGCAAAATACAAAAACAGGGCTAACAGATCACTTCGTGAAGTTAGCCCTAAAACCTAAACCATTAACTCAATTTATTTTTTATTCCAATTTCCTTTTTGGTCGGAACCAACAATTCCATGTGATGTTGAGTTGGTACTTTCTTGGGATTAATCCCAATTCAAGCCCAACCAACTCGCTAACAAGTTAGCTATCACATTTCATTATTCCAACCAAAAAGTTTTCTCGGCATAAATGTGGGTATAATTAAATTAGATATACTTAAAACAATTCTTTAAAGGTTTTGAACGCCATTCTATTTTTAGAGTGGCGTTTTTATTTATCTACCTCTACCCCTATCACGTTTTTGCGTATTCTTTTCTTCTTGATATTCTTCAGGATGTATTTGTTTATCTAATATTTGTATCGCCTTTATCATACGACCATTATCTCTACTTACATCATTCATCAAATGCTGGTATTTATTTCTACCAAGAACTTGCTCTAACTTCTCAAAAATCTCTCTAATAACTTTAATAACATTAAGCGCATTATCAAGGTGTTTTTTGA
>NZ_JAESNB010000005.1:3487-3885 GCF_017893435.1 Staphylococcus sp. GDB9P120P | reverse complement strand
TTTCAGTTTCATGTTCATATTGGACGTTTAAAGGCTTTTTAAGCGTTTCTAATGATTTTTGGTATTGTTCTATCAACTCACTGCTTTTTTGTTGTATATGGCTTAATTTTTGGCTCTCACGCTCATATTCTTGCTTATGGTATTCTGTTTTTTGCTTATATCGGCTTACCTGATCATGTTTAGCATTTGTAACTTGTCTTGATTGTCCTCGGTCCAAATCATACCCACGTTGATTAACATATTCGTTAAATCTATCTTGAAACGCTGTTAACGCCTTTTTATTCCCTACAACTTCTTTCGCACTTAATCTACCGTCATCAGTGATAGGAACAACACCATAATGCATATGTGGAGTTTTTTCGTCCATGTGAACTGTCGCATATAATAAATTATCTTTA
>NZ_JAESNB010000005.1:0-3302 GCF_017893435.1 Staphylococcus sp. GDB9P120P | reverse complement strand
TATGCCTGTTGTATTTGTTCCTGTTTTAACTTTTGAAACTCTAATAATTGAATACGACATATATAATTCACTCCTCAACAATAAGGTTAGTTAAGTAATTTAATACTTTAAGTCTAACATACTAGACTTATTTTTCAATAAGTCGTTAAACCGTATGCTCTGCGAGGCTAAAACATGTTTTTTTGCCTGCACAAAAAATGGACTGAATAAATCAGTCCATAAGTTCAAAACCAAATTCAAAATCAAAACATCAGCAACCAAAAATAGTGGTTGTTAAACATAAAGATCAAAACTAAAACAACATATTCAACTACTTACTTTCTTTTTCAAAATTTAAGGAATACTGGATATTGTAAATATTACAAAAGCTATTATCATAATTTATAATTCAAATAAGCATAAAGTTTTTTAATGACACTCTTAACAGGAAAAAGTTCCCAATCAACGCTATTACCATTTTTATAACTAGAAATAGCTAAACTTATTAAATTATTTTCTTCAATTGCTAAATTTTCTATTATCATACTGCCAGCTAAATCTTTTGAATAAAACTTACCTGTTTCATAAGTTACGATCATACGACAAAGGGTTAAAATAACATTTGTTTCATCACCATAAAAATCTTTTATCAATTCTTTAGAACTTTCCTTTATAGCTTTTTGTAAATCAATAAATGGAACATCAGGAATTAAGTTATTAATATTATTTTCGCCATAAATTGATATTGAAGAAAGCTTGGCTTGATATAATAATATTGTTAAATCAATGTTATTATTCTTTTCTGGAATAAAATAATTTAAATAATCTCCTCTAAGCCATTCCCCATAGATAAACTCTTCAATAGGTGGATAAGACCAATTTTCATTTTCATGATAATTAAGCACAGTTAATTCTATATATTTTAAACTTGTATCTTCACCAATTTCTTTAGAGATAGGCATAATTTTCGAAATTAATATTCTTTTTTCTTCTTTAGTCATATCTCTATTTATTATCACTAGAAAATCAACATCACTATCTTTTTTTAAACCCCCTTTAACATAAGAACCATATAAATAGACTCCTAATAAATCTTTTGAAAACAATCGTTTCAATTCTATTAAAACATTATCAATTTGCTTATTTGGTTCCTCCATTATTGACTCCTCTCATCTTTAAATATTATTTCCAAAATCTAAATTCACGTTGCCAAAAATCAATCTGCTTTTGCAATTGTTTTTCGTTAGCTTTTAAAGTCGATTTCATTAATTCAGTTAAATCAATTGGAGATATTTCTTTAATTAATTGCTTGTATTTATATTTAGCATGCCTTTCAAGTTTTCCCCATGTGCCTTCTTCATTCAGTAACAAATAAATCATTGCTTGCTCTTTTACTTTTTCTGGTGTTGTCCAATCAGGTTTTAAAATATGTAAATCATTAAAACAATCATTCCAATAATCAACCATGTCTCGTTTCAATTCAATTTCTATACGCCATAGATGTTCTGAAATAACTTCAATATCTGCATTATCCTTACGTTCCTGTTTTTTATTATAAATTCTAATAAATCTATCGCTATCACGTACCCCAAAGTATTTTGTTTCTGGTTTACCATTACGACCATAAAATATAGTTTTCTTAACTGCTTTATCAGTCATTGCGTAATAGTCGCTCAAATCATCTTCAAAATCAAAAGCTAAATCTAATCTTGTAAAACCGTCATCTTCCATGTAGTCGATAATGTTTTGTTTTAACCAAAGCATTTCTTCATGTGTGAGTTTATTAGGATTAAATTCAACACGCATATTACGTCTATCCCAACTATCTGCTTTTACTTTGTCATATTCGATATAAACTTTTTCGTTAAGTGCTTTAGCTTTAAACTTTGTTTGAAGTATATCCCAAAGTCTTATTTGTGGCTCAATACTCATAAAATCAGACAGCTTTTTAGCATTGGCTTTGTTCAAATTCCCAACGATTGTCATAGCATCAAAACTTAATTCTGGTTGAGGGGTGGTAAAAAAATTACCACTTAACCGGCTATTAGAGTAGCCGGTTTTAGAAAAATTGTCTAAATCGTGATTTTCCAAATGATTTGAATGATTTGCATGATTATTTTTATACATAAAAAATCGACTCCTTAATTTTGTTTAAGAAGTCGCTCACCCGAATATATATCTTGAAGAATAAACTTATATCGTTTAATATCTAGATATACAAAATATAAAAAAACAACTTAGTGTTTTTTCTTTGGGTAAGTCGCATTCACAAACTTTGGTAGGGGCGTGAGCGACTTCTTTTTATTTGCTTATTAATATAACACTATCAAATGTCTTGGTCTAATTGATTAAGACTTTTTTTATGCCTTAAATATTTTATCTTCGCTTTGATACTTACTTAAATATTCGTTATTAATCAACATAGAAATAGCCTGGGACTTACTTAAGCCCATTTGTTCTGCAATTTCTTCAAGTCTTTTCAAAGTATCTTCAGTTAAAGTTATACCTACTTTTGTACGAACCATTTTTACTCCCCATTTCTAACAATTAATAAGTTTATTTTATTCCATTTATACATACATGTCTAGAGATTTCTATAAAACAACTTATAAAGTCCCTAAAATGTAGCCTATTTGTAGCTTTGTGAAAAATCGCTATAACCCTTGATATTAAAGGTCTAAACACTTCACAATCTCTGATTTGGCACTCGGCACTTAAAAGGGGGGTCGTAGTAGCCCCCTTTTTCCTCCAAAATTTGTAATTCAAAACCATAAAAAAACAAAATAAAAAGACCAGTTAAAAACTGATCTAGTTTAATATCTTTATTGCATTATTCCAATTCCTCTATTTGCCGACGATTCTGCGCTCCTTAATAATCCTAAAGCTGTCCATCGGTCGATTTAATAGCTGACGCTATTGACCGCTGGCGCTTTAAGTCTAATTAAGGGCTCTCATCGACAAATAGATTTTCTCGGCATAAATGCGTGTTATAATACATGAGAGTACAACCAATACCACATTGTATTTACTTAAGCCTTTATCTATTCTGATAAGGGCTTTTATTATCTGCTCATACCTCTACCACGTTTCTGATTATCTTTTTGTTCTTGATGTTCTTCAGGATGTATTTGTTTATCTAACGTTCGTATTACTTGTATCATGCGACCATTATCTTTACTCACATCATTCATTAAATTCCTATATTTATTTCTACCAATAGCTTGCTCTAACTTCTCAAAAATCTCTCTAATAACTTTAATAACATTAAGCGCATTATCAAGGTGTTTTTTGAGGTCTTTTATAAACTCATTTGCTATTGCTAA
>NZ_JAESNB010000004.1:0-11683 GCF_017893435.1 Staphylococcus sp. GDB9P120P | reverse complement strand
TAGCCCATAGCACTTGCTCTCCGGTTTCATTTTTGGAACCTCCCTTTATTCCCGTTCCTTTTCGGTTTCATTTTCGGAACTTCTTTTTATTTCGTTTTCTGCTTTTGAAAATCTAATTTATTTTATTTTAAATCCTTATAATCCTTCGGATTAATTTTCTAATAATTTCTATTTGTATAAACTTATTATTTGCTTATTTTTTATGTTTTGTGATATACTTAAATATTACTATTTTTCATGGTTGGTGCTAGATCGTTATATATATAAGTTTCGTTTTTGGAACCTTTTTCTTTAACTCTTATAGGCTAAATTTAAGCCTTTTATTACCTTTGTTAGTTTTCCTAGCCGACTTCTATAAATGGCTTTATATGAGCTTCTCATTGCCCTCTATAGCTTTTTAAAGGCAAAAAAATAGCAACCTCTAAAGGCTGCTATTATCTGTCATCGTGTCCATGATAATTTTTAGGTGTTCCTCCTAATTGATAAAATCGTTCATACATGTAAGATGATAAATCTTCAAAAGCTTTATTTACTCGATCAAATGCGTTTTTAGTCCCTATATATTCCCTGTCTTCCAGCAATGCACGCCTTGCATACGCTACTTCTTTAGCAAATGCTACGTTCAGATCGTAAGAATCTGATTGCCGGTTTCTACTTGAGAAGTACTGCAAACCTGCGCTTTTAACGGGTACTAGCATATTTAGAAGCGGCTCCGGGTTTGGTCTCGTTCTCCTAGTTTCTTCTATATCTGGCAATGCTTCTGTTAGCTCTTCTGCTTCGCTTAAAAACCCTAATTCTAGCAATACATCAACAATATCACTGAAACTTTCGTATACGTCTTCGCTTTCTTCACAAGCTTCTCTATAACCTTTAAAGCTATCTAAATACTCACTATCTGCATTATCTAACAGTTTTATAACGCTATTTTTAACATCTTCTTTATTGCTGCTACGCAATTCGTTTGCGTAATCTTCTAACAATACATTTATTTCGGGTACCTCTACGTTGTTTTTTTGCAACAACAGTTTAGCGTCTTCTATTTTATCTAATTTAGGGCTTCCCTCTAGCAATACGCTTACATCAGTCATAGATTTAATAGCTATATCATAGCCGCCCTCAAGATCAATCTCACGATCTTTTTTTAGCTCTTCTATATTACGCTCTACCTTGTTTCTTGCACTTTTCACTAGTGCATTTATTTCTTCGTTGGCACTTTCATTGCTTTTCAATTCGCTTCTTATATCACTTACAGTACGTTTTAACTTTTTATATTCTTTTCTGTAAGTATTCATATATTCATGACGTTCTAACAATACTTTTAAATAGGCTTCCATTTCGCCTTGCACTTCGGTCATAATGCTTTCTATTCGCTTAAATTTATCTAAATTACTAACCATTACTCAACACCTCGCAATGTTATTTCTGTTCTAGGATTAGTTAAAGTTTGAAACTTCGCCATAGACACCATAACTATGCGACTGTCTTTCACTTTCAACCCTTTAAATATGCTATCAAATGCCGCTTTTACTAGGTTATCTATGTCTGGGGCTGTGGTTTTCATTATATTATTGATCTTCTTTTGTTTTTTAGGTGCTTGCACATAAAAATAAACTTCTGCTTTAACCCCTAATGGCGCCCTCATAACGTTATAAAAGTTTTCATTTATAGCTTGATCTCGTTCAAGCATTTGTTGTACTTCTTCTAAATAATTAGCGTATTTCTGGGGATAGTAGGTTATAGTTTTACCGTCTTTCGTCTTTCTAAATTCTGGGCGGGGCGTTGCTACTGGGTTTATATCAATTGTATAGCTCCATTCGTTAGCCATAATAACCCTCCTACATTTTATCTTTTAAATTCTCTGGCAAGGGTTTTTCTTCTCTATTATTATCTTCTGAATAATGCATATTCATATCTGATAAATGCTTATTAACGATTTTTGCTTGATTTTCCATATCTATGCCCTTAGTTTTTTTACGTTTTTCATATTTTTCTGGGTGTTCTACAAAGTCATTATATAGCTCTATGAGGGCGTTTATCTGGTTTAAAGTAAAGACTTCCGACAAAGCATAAAATGCCCCGTATTCTTTTTCTAATTCGATCAATTGTTTTTTATATCTAAAATTTGTAGTTTTACTTAAGTTTATTTTTTCATTTAATTTTTTTAACGGGACTTCATTAACAAACCAATCTAAAATGAACTCACTTTTCTTTTTTGCAATAGTTAATTTCTTTTGCGTTTTTGTATTTGCCATAATAATACGCTCCCTTTTTATTAATAAGCATTAGTTTTATTTGTATCTTTAGTTTCCATAGTGTTTAAATGACACTATGGACACCCTGTGTGTTCAGCACACTTTAAACACTCTATATTCACTAATATTTGAACCTATTTTTACTTTATTACTAGAAATTATATTACTATGATTATTATTCATTTAATATCATAAAACACGTTAATTACTAGCCTTTAGAACAGTTATTTATGTTAATCATAAACTAATTAATATAAATTAATGTTTCACTTTTGAAACTATTAATATTTATGGATTTATTATAACATGTTGGTTCCTTTTTTGAAACCTTTATATTTTTATGTATTTTTACAAATTTAATTTATATATTATCGTTTAATTTTATAATAAAATAATGACCTTATTATTTTAATAAGGTCATTACTTCTGCTATTTGATCTGCTGTATATAAATCTTGAAAACTTGATTTCTTGCTTCCAATTTGTACTTTAAATTTTGGTACACTATGATTTAATTCTATAAAATGTATTGCTACTGCTTCGTTTGGAAGTGCTACACTGTATTCTTCTTTTTCTGTTGTTTCAAGTTCATCATATATTCTATTTGCAAATTCTTGATAGTGAGGATTAATAGCCTCGTTATCTACAAAAACAAAATCATTACCACCTGCTAATATTTCTCTACTTACTTCATCATATGATATTTCTTCATATTTTCTTGCTTCTTTTTCTACTGCTTCTACATCAACTTTATAATCTTTTATTGTTACATATAGTGCTGAACCTGCTGACATTCTAACGCTTACTTGTTTTGCTGTATATCCTAGATTGTTTTTTAAGTCTTTTCTTAATAATTTAGCTTTTTCCTTTAAGTCTAATATTGTCATAATCAAAAACCCCTTTATATTATTTTTAATACTTTTTGTAAATCTATGATGTGGTTAGTCCCTATCACTTATTAACTACCTTTAGTATATCGTACATCTTTGTACGTGTCAATAAATATTTCCTTTCTTTTTTTATTTCTGAGATTTGGATTTCTGGCAACTCTTACCTACACTTATCCAGCCTTTAATATTTCGCTGCAATATATTCAATTTCTCAGAACAACAAAAAGCCTTTTGATATATCTCGATATATAACAAAAGGCTTTATTTCTTAATGTAGTATTTTATTAATTTCAATGTTTGTCTCTACGTCCTCTTCTTCTTTATATTCTACTTCATCAAACAGTATTAGCATTTCATTTTTACAATCTGAATTTAGCTGATCGGCTATATTATATACATCATTGTTATTATACATTTCTAATCCCTCCAGTATTATAGATACTTTGTATCTTTTGTATCTTTTGTAGCTATTGTGTTTATGGTGGTTCCCAATTATACAGATCAATTAACCATTCTTGAGTTTCCATGTTACCCAATAAAAATATTGATACTATGATAAATAAATCTGTATCAGATATATATTTTTCTAAATTACCGTTATATTTATTACTACTAAATTTTAATATGAAATTATCATTATGAGCCTTTTCCCAAAACATTGAATATATTTCATTATCGCTGTGATTGTTCAATATTTTTAATTTGCCAAATGGTTTAGCTGTTACATTCAAACTATCAATATTAACCATTCCTTTTACATTCATAACTCCACCTCATTTATATATTTTAGATACTTTGGACACTTTGGACACACAAAACACTTAGAACACAACGAATACTATATATACTGATTATCGAATAACGCCGCTTTCATAAAACATTGTTCCGTTGTGGTAAAGCATTAATGGTAGCCCTATATGTTGGCTAAACTTTGTTCTGAAATTTCTGCTGTTTTTAATATCATGAATAATTATATTGAACTCATTTTCTTTAGGGTCGGTATATTCAATAAAATAATTATCACTTTGTACCGTTGGATATATGCTATAGTTATTCTGTCTTTCTTTTAACTCTTGTAGTTGTTTATGCTGATCTAATGTTATGACATATGATTTTGCTTTATTTCTAAGTTCTTTACTCAAATTATTTTGTCTGTCTCTTCCTTTTTGAATTTCTTTAAAATATTTATCTACTGAACCATGTACCATATAAAAACACCTCTATATATTATTTTTAATACCTTTTGTAAATATAATGCAAAAATAAAATTTATTCGTTCTTCGCATTTTTTCTATTATCTAATTTCAATTTGATGGGTATATATATTGTTATACCAGCTACCATAAATACTAAAGCTGTAGTTACATCTATTAATATATCCATATTCTTTACACCTCATTTAATAACTTTAAATTAATTATATCGTACATTATTGTACGTGTCAATTAAATGTTATTCTTAATACATTTTGTAAATAACCGCTTCTGGATTTATCATTATTAGATACTTAGTATCTTAAGACTACCTAGTATTTTATGTAGCTAATATAACGATACTGCGTATCTTCAAGACACTTTGGACACATAGTATCTATTGAATACTTTGTATTCTATGAATACCATGTATATATAGTATCTAAATTAAACTACATTTACTTATGAATAGGGGGGACGTAATTTGCGTTACCACTTGAAGCGGTTTTATTGTTCATCTAATCTTCTTAATTCTCTAGTTACTATATCAAAGGATTTAAGTTCTTTTATTTCTGGATAGTTAATAACATTTATCGGCTTTATACCACATTCAATAAGTGCTGCATTAACATCATCTAGTGATTGTCTTTCATTTGGCTTTAGATCGTTCATGAAGTCTAATAAAGTTTCTCCAGCAAATGCAACACCACCATTTGATTTTTCATCATCTTTAAGAACAATATTTAAATGCCTCATACATGAACCTCCTTTGTCCACTTGAAATTATTTCTATCTAATCCAAAATAGCTTAATTCATCTTTAAGAACATCTATGTTAATAAACTCATGAGGGTTGTTTAATATAGCTCTTATTTCCGCTTCTGATCTCATATATTTTTCATCAATTGGTAAATCTCCGCTATATAATAAATATGCTGTCATGCTTATTAAAAAATCTTCTCTATCTGTTAATTGCATTTCCATAATACACACCCCTTTGAACCGTATTAAAGTTTATTATCTAATTGAATTAAATGGTTTATTATTTCTTGGCTACTGTCGATACTTTCCATACTGTCGCTTACTGGATAACCAAAATATAAACGTACTCGATTAACATCTTCTCCACGTTCAAATGCACAAAAATAGAAATTGTTTTTTTCTAACTCATATTCAATCGGTTTAATAATTGCGCTGTATAACGTATCAAATAACTTATTATCTTCTATATCATTAGGTATTTCAGAATTAATATCATCGTAATCATGTTCATATGCATCTAACCTCACATACTGATTAGCATAAAATTTGTTAATTGCTTCAATTTGGTTCATATAACAACACCTCATATTACTTTATTTCAAATAACCGCTTCTTAATACTATTCCATAGATACAAGGTATCTAGTGAACACTTTAGATACCTTGTAGTTATTAATATATATGAGTAGGGTGGTCTGTCCATTCATTAAGCTGTATTGTTAAAAACTCTATGTCTTTATCTGTAAGTCTTTTATCCATATATGCTTGTTGCATACGTTCAATATCTTCTTTGCTTACATAGTCACTTAAATTTAGATCATGTCCTTCAAATTCAATTATGAAGCGGTCATGTACCTGTCTATTTGCACAATAACCCACAACATAACGTGCTACTTTAACAACACCCGTCACATACTCCATATAGCCTACTGTGTTACCTGTTGCTCCTTTATCTGTAAATGTAATACCTGCTAAACGTTTCATATTACTTCACTCCTTATTATTTAAATATGATTTAATATACACCGTTAATTAAACAGTCTAGTTCTGATTGTTTAATCAATGTATCGCTCTTTAAATGCTTCAATAATATTTCAAACTCTTTAATCGCTTGTTGTTCAGAAATATACGTTTTAACTGCTATGCCAACATCTTTATTACTGTAATCCAATATTAAAAATGAAGCGCTAAATTTAATGAGTTGATAGCTTCCTTTACGCTTAATAATTTCCATATATAAAACCTCCTAAATAATTTCAAATCCTCTTAATTCACGTTCTAATTCATTCATCTGCTGTAATTTAAAGCTACGCTGTACCCCATGTGATTTAATCGTTACTTTCCCGCTCTTATTAATCCATATCCTAAAGCTGTGCCACTGCTTAACGTTGCACGAATGACCTTTATATATACCAGCTCCCACTTCCTGCACGTTTAGTCCAATATAAGTTAAGTAATCTAATAACTGTTTTGTGTTCATATATAACTACCTCCGCATTTAAATTATTTTCGTTATATCCGCTTCATTTATCTGTGTTTCTAGTATCATGTATTCATCGGCTTTGCTTTCTTCTATAAAGTCTTCATCTATATCCCTAGTAGATAAATTGTTTTCTATTTCTGCTTCCGCTTCTGATTTAGTAGGGAATACACCTAAATGCATGACCTCTCCATATGTTTCGCTCCATATCAACGTATATACTGTGTTGTTTTTCATTCTGAACCTCTCCTTTAATGAGTACTTATTCTACAATGCCTAATATATCGCCTTTACCTAATTGCGTTTTTAGTATCATGTATTCGGCTTGTGCTTCTTGAAAATCCGCTTCATCTTCTACATCTAATTCATTGTTTTGTTGTCGCTCTCTCATATGATTAGCTCTAGCAAATTCTACTTGTACTTTACTGTCATAAACCCCAATCAATTGAATATCTGTAAATACTGGCTTGAGGATTAACGTATATACTGTTTGCCCGTTCATAATTCAACACCTCTTATATTATTTTTGATACTTTTTGTAAATTGAAGCGGTAAATTATCCGCTTCCTATACATTGGAAGTACCTTTAGATCATGTTGTTTTGCCTTGTTTTGATTATATACACAGTATAACGTACATTGATGTACGTTTCAAGTATAAATGTGTTATTTTTAAAACTTTTTGTAATTTAGGACAAATTAAAAAACCCTAACACATTGGCTAGGGTGGGTGGTTTTTGCTCTTATTGAGTTTAATAAACTACGATTACTTATTGTATTAGACGCTCTTATAAGGATTGAGGGCGGGAATTTGCGACGCCCATTGTAAGCGAGCAAGTTCCCGCCCGTTGATTGAGTTCACGACGCCCCATGAAGCGAGGGAACTCAATCACTTGAAGCGGGTCATACTTTTACTATGATTTATGAAAATACATTTTAAGTCCAAATGCTAATAATATAATGCCTGCTATACCTATAACACTATATTGCCACATAGGTATATTATTTTCGTTTGCAAAGTAATAACCTACTTGCATTGATGAATACATGAAAAAACTTAGAAAACCAATTACAAAAATCACTAATAGAATTAATAAAATCCATGCATACGTTTTTTTCATAAAAACCCTCTCTTTCATACACTTTTTATTCCATTGCCTAATATCCGCTTCCTAGACGTCTATAGCAATTCTAATCATATATCTGACCGCTTCATCATTAGTTGCATTAAGTCGCTTTAAGGTAGACAATCATTGTCATTATCAAATACCTATATATATCATATGACTTTATCACTATTTTACTGATTCTCTTTGTTACGCTTTCTTTTCCAATCTTTTATTCCATTTATTACCAATAGAACAATAAATGTATTTACGATAATTACAAAAATAATCACAATTACCATAACAACTGTACTTGCATTATTAAGGTATACTAACGCTTTATCTACACCCATTGCTAGTTTTCTGAATTTCCCTTGTATGATGTAATCAAGCACGATATATGCCCCCAGCATAAAGCCTGCATATATAATGAGTAACAATGCCACAGCTAGTTTGTTTTCCAAATTTTTTATAACGGGTTTGCTCACTTTGAACTCTCCTTATTTTTAAATTTTTCTAATTTCAAAAGGTCAAATTACCCAGACTTAATATGCTGTTTAAAAAGGCTTGTTTCATACAAATCGTTGTCGTTTAAAAGCTGTTTAGCTTCCGCTTCATCACTTACTTGATTAAAGTCTATGAGTTGTGAGATAAAACCATTCAAATTTGCGGATATTTTTGTTTCATGAATAATTCCTAATATCGCTACAACATCGAACCTGTTCATTTTTTGTGGCGTTTCTAATATAGCTTTAAAGAATATAAATACTTGTGGCGGAAACCCATTTTCATATTCTCTGACTAATTTATCAGTCGGTGTTAAATAGGCAATATTTTCAGTGCTTTGTTTGCCCTTATCAAAATTATATAGTGTATTAATAAATAACTTCACGTCGTCATGTGTTGGTGCTTGTTTTATTTCATTTAACAATCTACACAACATGCCCTTATTAAATTCATAGCAATTGCAAAATAAACAATGCACCGCTTCTATAGTATCTTTTGTAAAACTTGGGTCATATTGGATATTTTCTATAATATCTTTGTATTCAGTACTGTCTTGGCTGTTTAAATATAATTGCTCATATTTTAAAAGGTCAAATTCTGTTATTTTTGCTGATTTATTCATGAAAACACCTCTACCTATCTTCTATCTAATCTATCGTTCAATGCCCATTTCTTTTATACTAACAGATAATAATCAATTACATAGCTACTGCTTCCATTAGTTCATAATCAAATATTGTTAGCTGTTCATGTGAATCTGAAATACTATAATTAACGCTTCCTATGTCACGCTGCATGTAACTACTAACTGCTGTTTGCCATTGCTCTAACGTTGGTTTGTCGCTGTAGGGTATTTGTAAAAAATCACATAACCATTCTATTTCTTCATTCATCATTTGTATATCCTCCTTTATAGTCATAAGACTAATTCCTTTAGGTCACGCATTATTTCTTGTAGATCAATTTCATCAATAACCGCTTCTATTTCGTCATGTAGATAGTCATACGTTACAAATTTCAAATCTTTATTGCGTATAAATAAGCTTTTACCTATCTTCACGCCACCTAATACTTGAGATAGTTTATATTGCTGATACATGCTATATGCTATTTGTTCCTGTTTTAATAACGGTTTAGCTTCTTCTACGGTGTAAGCTCCTGTATATACGTTTGATTCAATCGCTTCTATATGTTCATTACATCTTTCTTTTAAATAATCTTTAAATAGCTTCTTTTTAAAGTTTGTTGCCATCGTTAATACCTCCATGTAATTCATGTGCATTGCTCTTTTTTGATTTGAGGGCGGGAATTTGCGACGCCCCATGTAAGCGAGCAAGTTCCCGCCCGTTGATTGAGTTCACGACGCCCCATGAAGCGAGGGAACTCAATCATTTGAAGCGGGTATTCGTTAAATTGTACATCTGACAATCACGCCATTACTTAACTTCTCTGTTCCGTCATTCATACAACTTGTTAGCACCGCTTCATTACTTTCATATTCCATAATGTGCTTAATAACTTCTTGTGCTGTTTCATCTTCAAAATACCAGCATAAAAAATCCGTATCGTTCAAGAAAAATTGCATTTCAAATGCTACATAATCTTCTATATTTGTATCTTCTTTATGCCAGTAAGGACTGATAAGGTCTAATACCTCTTTTACCGCTACATCGTCCCATTGCTGATAATGTGATTCTTCTTGTAGTACTGCTTTAAGTTCATGTTCAAATTGGGCTGTCATTTCCATTTCTGTGTTCCTCCTTAATCTACATACTTACTGTATCTATCCGCTTCGGTTAATTCTTTCGAGTTCCAGCAATTCATTTGAGTAGTTTTCTTTGAGTTCTGCTTCGGTTAAATCGTCCCTTAACCCGTCTGTGAAAAACCATTCGACAAAATACCATTCAATTTCATCATCGGTACATTGTCTGAAATGCTTATTTTCTTCATCAAATCCATCAAAACTACCCTGTGCCTGTGATTGTTCTAACCACTGAATTGTTCTTTGTTTAACTGCACTGTTCATTTATATTTGCTCCTTTTCGTTAGGATTACTTATTAGGGTTGAGGGCGGGAATTTGCGACGCCCATTGTAAGCGAGCAAGTTCCCGCCCGTTGATTGAGTTCACGACGCACCTTGTAAGCG
Organism: Staphylococcus sp. GDB9P120P; assembly: GCF_017893435.1. Taxonomy (NCBI): domain Bacteria; kingdom Bacillati; phylum Bacillota; class Bacilli; order Caryophanales; family Staphylococcaceae; genus Staphylococcus; species Staphylococcus sp. GDB9P120P. The sequence continues at coordinate 1,351 of NZ_JAESNB010000004.1, read as the reverse complement.
AGGGAACTCAATCACTTGAAGCGGGTCTGCTTGTTTAATACGGTCTGCATTGTTCAATGAATAATTTTGCTAAAGTCTTGTTGTCTGCGCCTTTGTGAGCTTCATACGTCTGTTGCCATACTTTAGGTAAGTTATCTATATTCTCTTTAACCTCGTCGATGTATCTGCATAAATCCGCTTCTGCTATTCGTTGATTGTGCTTCACTTTTCTACGTGTGTTATCTGCCATCATCTTAAATTGTGTCGTTGTCCGTTCATGCAAAAAGTTAATCATGTAATACGTGTGTCTCACATCTACCGCTTCCATGTGCTTCATTGTATGACCTCCTAATATCGTTATATTATTATCAATACTTTTTGTAAGTTAAAGGGCTAGAAATAGCCCTTTAGTTAGCTGTAATCCGTGCTTATTGTTAGCCCTCCTTAGTTATATATGAATATACTGCTTTACGTGATACTTTAATCGTTCCAAATGCTTCTTTAATCACTAGCTTATGAATAAAGTTTTCTAGTTCAGATATGCTGATACAAAACAATATTTCATTATCGCAATAACTTACATCATACGTTGGTTGTTCATCATAATAGAGGTCTTCCATTGCTTCTGCACTACACATATTTAATGCTTGTAAAAGGTCTTCCGCTTCATCTACATCTGCTTTACCTAATCCAAATTTATACCTTTTCTGCACTTCATTATTTTCGATAATATCAATACCTGCTTTTAAACTTGTTTTTAAGTCCATGTTTACCACCTAGTTCCTTAATATTAATAAGTCATCTTGTATTTCTGATTGATCTATATACAAACAATCAGTTGCTTGGTTATCTACCTCTATCACTACATCTATTTGCTTAATATCTTTGCCTGCTGCGAGATATGAAAGAATTTGTTCATGAATATCATATAAGTTTAAATTTATCTTACCGATTTTCTTATTTTTGCTATCGTTGTTTAAAGTCATTTCAAGCCCTCCACGTAATTGTTATTTTTAATACTTTTTGTAAATAAGAGGGCTGTTTATAGCCCTCTGTATTCCATACTCTTAAAGTAAACATCTTCATCTAAGAAATTCGGTGTATCTAATTCTTCAAAGTAATAATGGTTTAACTTATCTAAATCCGCTTCATCTGTAATACCTGTTTCATAACTAAAGATAGCTTTAACGACCTCACGAACATCGTTTTGTTGTAATACCTCTAAGATTTGTTTGTAGTTTTGGTTTTCCATAGCAATAACTCCTTTGTTTGATTTGTTACCTTTATTATATCGTACATTTATGTACGTTTCAAGTCTAAATGTGTTATTTTTAATACTTTTTGTTAAATAATACCATATGAAAAACCCCTC
>NZ_JAESNB010000003.1:0-56583 GCF_017893435.1 Staphylococcus sp. GDB9P120P | reverse complement strand
ATGCTGATGATATGACGCAAGATGAATTGGTAGATTATGTATTATCTTATATTGAAGTATTTCTCACAAACTAAAAAGCGCATTCCATATCGATATGGAATGCGCTTTTTAGTTTGTGATCTAATATTACAAAATTATTACAAATTAAAGAAGATTATTATAAAAAATAGCATGTTAGCGTTTACTTATTATATATTGTTGTTTAACAATATAGTTTTGTTACAATGCAATTACGCAGTAATAAAACTATAATAAATAAAGTTTTGAAAAATTTTATTGGGTGTATTATGATGATTGATAGTTAGTTAGGGGAGATTAAATGAAACTATACAATTTACTATTGTTATACCCACTGTTTATGTCGGTTTATTGGATTATTGGGACACTATATTACGTATTACTAAGGGAAATTAAAAACAAAAATGAACCTACATATAAGACATATGGAGAAGGTATATCATTCTTAATACCTTGCTACAACGAAGAAGAAACAATTGAAGATACGATTAAAAATGTATTAAATTTAGAGTTTCCGAACAAACAGATTATTGTAATTAATGACGGAAGTTCTGATGATTCTGAAAAAATTGTGTCAAAATTGAAAGAAAAATTAGATTTTGTATTTGTGAATTTAGAAGAAAATAACGGCAAGGCTAACGCCCTTAATGAAGGAATAAAGTATGCGACATATGACTATGTTATGGGTATCGATGCCGATACAATCATTGACGAAAAAGCACCATATTTCATGATAGAAAACTTCAAAAAAAATTCTAATCTTGCAGCCGTAACAGGCAACCCTAGGATTAGAAATAAAAGTTCTATATTAGGTAAAATTCAAACAATAGAATATGCAAGTATGGTAGGTAGTATTAAAAGAACACAATCCATCGCTGGAAAAATAAATACAATTTCAGGTGTTTTTACATTGTTTAAAAAAGAAGCAGTTGAAAAGGTTGGGAAATGGGATATAGATATGATAACTGAAGATATCGCTATATCGTGGAAGTTTCATATTAACAAATTTCAGATTAAATATGAGCCACGAGCATTGTGCTGGATGCTTGTTCCTGAATCTATTGGAGGTCTTTGGAAACAGCGAGTAAGATGGGCGCAAGGTGGCCAAGAGGTGTTGATCAGGGATTTCAAAAAGGGAATTAAGTCTTTTAATTTTCCTTTGTACTTTTTACTTTTCGAACAAATTTTTTCGCTTATTTGGGTTTATTGCGTTGTCCTATTACTAGGTTTGACAATTATTAATGCAAATTTTTTAGACATATATTATCTAGAATATCAATTCACTATTATTATTCTTTCTGCATTTGTTTTAACTTTCATTAATACAGTTCAATTTATTATTTCTCTTATTATTGATAGCAAATATGAAAAAGTAAATGTATTTATAGTTGTTTTTCTAAGTTGGTACCCAACTGTGTATTGGGTTCTTAATGCTTTAGTAGCAATTGTTGCCTTTCCAAAAGCTTTAAAAAGGCAGAAAGGGGTGTATGCAACTTGGTCAAGTCCAGACAGGGGAAACATCAAACGGTAAAATCGAGTTTAAATGTAATACGAGAAGTATGTGTTCTTCTTTTCACTGCTATGTTCTGGTTATATTGTTGTACTGCGATTATAGTGATTGGTGGTTCATTGTTACATATTAATGTGGAAACAGTTCTAATGATAAGAACAGTACTTAATATTGAAGTTGATGATATAAACTATCTTTTTAAACTCATAGCAATTTTTGCAGTAATTACTTTCTCATTGCTAACATTATCTCTTATCACACAAAAATTGAAAGGAAGTAAAGGAAATCTATGAGTAGACGATTACTATTATTTACTTTGATATTGCTTATTATTATAAGTTCAAACTTACTAATGAACAACCAAAAAGTTCAATCTAAAGAAAAGGAAATAAAATACAAAGAAAATAGCGCACTTGCTTTAAACTATCATCGCATTAGAAACGATAACTTTTTCGATGACTTTTTATCTATATTTTCAAATAGTAAAGAACTTTCAACCTACAGTATTACTAAAGAGGAATTTGAAAAGCAAATTAAATGGTTAAAAGAACAGCATGCCCATTTTTTAACTGAGGAAGAGTTTATTAAATATAAGAAAATTGGGAAATTTCCTAAAAGAAGTGTTTGGATAAATTTTGACGATATGGATCAATCAATTTATAAAAATGCACACCCCGTATTAGAAAAATATAATATCCCGGCTACGGGTTTTGTTATTACTGGGAATGTTGGAGCTGAAAATTTTAATAACTTAAACTTGATAACTCTAAAAGAATTGAAAAAAATGAAAAAATCAGGTTTATGGACTTTTAGTTCTCATACTAATAATTTACATAAATTAAGTAAAAACAAATCTATGATGGTGAAAACTTCAAATAAAAACTTTGTAGATGATATTAGTAAAAGTAATGAATATTTAAAAAAACATTTCAATTACGATAATGAGTCATTAGCATATCCTTATGGCCAAATAGATCAAGAAAAAGAGAAAAATTTGAAAAAAGCAGGTATAAAATATGGTTATGTGTTAGAGGAAAGGCCTGTGGAACCTGGTGATGATAATTATTACATTCCACGAATACTTGTAAGTGATGATGCATTTCATCAAATAATTCAGAAGTGGGATGGATTTAAAAATGAATAAAAAAAAGACTGAGTTAATATATTTACGTGCGTTTATTTGTATACTTATTATAGTAACTCATTTGTTAACTCAAATGATGAACGATATTGATGATACTGAAATAAACCAATTAAAACTTCTTTATTATGTTCAAAATATTGTTATCTTTGGTACACCGAGTTTTATTATCTTATCTCAATTATTAACAACTTTGAATTATGAGAAAATAACATTTAAATATTTATGGTCTAGATTTAAATATATCTTTATTCCTTATTTAACCATCGGGTTATTTTACTGTTATACAGAATCGCTTAAATTAAATAGTCCATTTTTACATCAATTTTATGAAAACGTTGTTTTAGGATATTGGTATGGTTATTTTATTATAGTTATTTTACAATATTTTATACTAAGTTATTTTATATATAAAATTTCAAGTAAGATTTTTGAAAGCAAGGTAATACTATTAATTTCTTTAATAATTCAAATAACTTTTTTACATTTACTACACAATAATAATGAATTTGCTGAAAATTTCCATGCTATTTATCCTTTAAGTGACAATACCTTCATTTTAGGTTGGATATTTTTCTTTTTTTTAGGTGGTTATATTGGGAAGAACTACAATAATATAACTGCTTTTTTAAGGAATTATTTATTTATAATTTTGGTTTTAGCAATTTTATCTTTTGTTTTGTTTATCATTATGTTCTCTCATGATTATTGGAATGTTACTAGTTATACAGAAGCATTAATTTTTTATCATTCTTTCATGTTTTTATTATTACTCGGTGCAACCCTTCATTTTAAGGAATTTATGTTTTATTCTATAAATTTAGTTAATACTTTTTCGTTCTTTGTATATTTATTGCATCCTATTGTTATAGATGCTCTTTATGAAAATACTTCAGTATATATTGACCATACCTTTATTTTCTTGGCAGTGTCATTATTATTTATATTAGGTCTATGCATAGGTGTGGGCATTATACTAAGAGAATTTTATATTTTTAGATTTGTTATTGGTAAACAGCCCTATAGCTTAAAACTAGATTTAAAATAAAGCAAAGTTTAAAAGTATTATTTATTTAAATATGTGCGTATAAGTGGTAGTTCTTGGTTGAGAACTTCTTCCTCTCTCATGCCTGTAGCATGCTCGCCCCAAAAGCTTAAAGCAGAACCTTGGATATTTAAAGAATCTACTTCATAATATGGATTCTTTAAATAGTAAAAACTATTGTGATTATATGCCCAACTGATATAGCTAGTTTGTTCTTCTATATCAGTTGGGCTATAGTTTTTAGAAGGTAAAAAATATAGTGAATAAAAATTATAATTGTAAACTTTAAAATTATAGTCTAAAAAATCTTCGACAGTGATCCCTGGTTCATTATTTTCATTATTACTTTGTTTCCAATAAATTACTGAAAAGTAATTTTTTAATAATTTCAAACCATTTTTAGTAATAGAATCATTCCATATTTGTGGTTCATATCCATTTTGATAAGCATATTCACCAATTTCATTCATAAAATTAATGAAGTCATTTTGGTATGATTTTCCACCAGGAACCTCATCACCGCCCAATACTATTCTTTGTTCTTTTTGAAAATTTGGTTGATGAAAGAGATCTAAAATTTCTTTGATTTGCCTTTTGCTAATCTCTAATGCTTTTTGATTAGAAAAAAAATCAATTGTTTCATCGCTATAATCGCTTACGATATTTTCGTGTAAGTTTGAATTTTCATTTTTTAATAACAATAACCAAGCTTTTGAATGAGAAGGTAAATCAAATTCTGGAACAACCATTATATTTAACTTATTACTATAATGAATAAGGTTCTTTAACTCTTGTTGACTTAAATAATTTTGTGAAGCTATATTTTCGTGTTTAAAAAATTGAGATTCAATTGCATAGTTTTCATTATCAGAAAAATGAAGTTGTAAGTAATCCCCATTATTTTCATGAATTGTATCAACAATCTTTTTGAGTGATTTCAAGGAATAATCTTTTCTAGCTATATCAACATTGATTCCCTTTTGAAAATCTTGAGCATGGACAGAAAAAGAGTTGAATAAAAAAAGATATGAAAGTAAAGTTGAAGTTGAGAAAATAATTTTAATGTAGACCACCTATATTTAAGTTTTATTTAATTTAAATATAACTTAAATGCTATTGAAAGTAAAAGTATTTATTAGCAGAAACTTCCACTGTATAGCGTATACCTTTTCAGTTCCTATAATTAAGTAATTATGTTAACCAAACCAAAAGCCCAAAACACTGTTAAATCAGTGTTTTGGGCTTTTATCATTTGTGATCCTTTATACATGGTTTATACATCTCTGATTTAACACGTTTTCATGTGTTTTCATCAGTATTGTTTTTGTATTTTTATTCAAATTCTTAAAGTGTCGTATTAACTTATACATTTTTGTTATACTAGAAAAGCACTTCCTGTGCAGAAAGGGGGTGCTGTATATGCTTGTTGTAATCTCATTTGTCTTAGGTTTTATCTCGTCAGTTGTTGCCGGTATAGTTGCGAACTATATATTTGATCAACTTAAGGGATAAAATAAAAGCCCCCACATTAGCTTGCCGGCGTGTGGGGGCTTTCTGTATATACTAAGTTGTAACTCATTTGTTAATTATATGATAACATAACAGTCCCCAAAAGTGAACTGAGTTTGATTTTCTGAACTCGTACTATAGATACTGAGGTTCTGTTGCAAAGTAAAAAAATATAGCTAACCACTAATTTATCATGTCAGTGTTCGCTTAACTTGCTAGCATGAGGCTAATTTCGTGGCATGGCGAAAATCCGTAGATCTGAAGAGACCTGCGGTTCTTTTTATATAGAGCGTAAATACAATCAATACCTTTTAAAGTATTCTTTGCCGTATTGATACTTTGATATCTTGTCTTTCTTACTTAATATGACGGTGACCTTGCTCAATGAGATTATTCAGATATTTCGATGTACAATGACAGTCAGGTTTAAGTTTAAAAGCTTTAATTACTTTAACCATTGCTACCTTCGTTGAAGGTGCCTGATTTGTAATTACCTTTTGAGGTTTACCAAATTGTTTAATGAGACGTTTGATAAACGCATATGCTGAATGATTATCTCGTTGCTTACGCAACCAAATATCTAATGTATGTCCCTCTGCATCAATGGCACGATATAAATAGCTCCATTTTCCTTTTATTTTGATGTACGTCTCATCAATACGCCATTTGTAGTAAGCTTTTGTATGCTTTTCTTCCAAATTTGATATAAAATTGGGGCATATTCTTGAACCCAACGGTAGACCGTTGAATGATGAACGTTTACACCACGTTCCTTTAATATTTCAGATATATCACGATAACTCAATGCATATCTTAGATAGTAGCCAACGGCTACAGTGATAACATCCTTGTTAAATTGTTTATATCTGAAATAGTTCATACAGAAGACTCCTTTTTGTTAAAATTATACTATAAATTCAGCTTTGCAACAGAACCTGATTATTTTTAGGTAAAACGATTTAGTAAAACGTTTTACTAAGTCATAATAACATCAATTTCTATATTTGTACACGCTTTCATTTTTTACAAAAAAATATAAGACCTAGAAGATAAGCTGAAAATTGATAACTGCTAACTCGAGTCAAGCAATCAATGACATATCTTTAAGACTTATATTATGTGTGTTTTATTTTTAAAAATGTTGCGTTGTTTCTCTGATAATTAACTCATTATGTAATGCAACGTTATGTAAAGTTGCATCATTTTGATTCAGCTTATGAGTGATTAAAGCTAATGCAGCCTCGCCTATTTCTTTAATAGGTTGTGCAACTGTGGTGAGGGAAGGGACAAGATATTTTGCAATGTCTATATTATCAAAGCCAATAACTGAAATATCGTTTGGTACGTGAAATCCTTTATCAGCGAGGCCACGCATAATACCAATAGCCATCTCATCATTTGTTGCAAAAATAGCACTAGATTTGGACTTTATAATATCATCAATGACTGCAAATCCACCTTCTTTATTTAAAGGGGTTTCGATAATTATAGGAGATGGTATCTCATGCATTTCACAATATTTGATGAAACCATCTGTTCTTGCTTTCATATTACTCGTTAAATTATAAGGTTGAATGATTGAAATGTGCGTGTGGCCGTAATCAATAAGATGTGCGGCTGCCAGTTCACCACCATTGCGTTCATTTGTTTTTACGATATCAGTAAATCCATGGTCATCACTTTGATCTAGTACGATATAGGGTATATTATGATTTAATAAATATTGATTTAAACGAGACGGGTTCTTAATCATCTGCGCAATAATCAGACCATTCATGCCTCGTTCGACAAGATGCATAATCCCTTCTTCGATTTTATCTTCCTTTGTTGTTAAGAAGAATAAATCGACATCATCTGGTTTGTGATCGTCCATAGTTTGCATCATCGTGGAAAAGAATGGATTAGTTAAATTTGGTAATAGCACACCGATTAATTTTGTTTGGCTACCACGTAATTGTTGTGCATTTTTATTAGGGAAGTAGCCTAATCGCTCTTTAGCAGCAATGACTTTGTTTACTGTTTCCTCTGAAAAACGGTTGCTTTTTTTATTTAAAATTTGCGAAACCGTAGTCAAAGACACGTCTGCTTCTTTAGCTACATCTTTGATAGAAACTTTTTTCATCCAAGTTCACTCCTTATACAATCTATCCATTTAATATAATAAGTAATATTTTTATTAATTATAGCGTACCATGTACAAAGTAAAATGTATCCATTTCTTATTAATAAAATGAAAACGTTTTATATTTTGGGGGTGAGTTTTTTTAAAAGTGAAGAAAAGATAGGAGTCACGCAGTTCATGTAGTAAAATATTTTTACAGACAAGTTGGAATAAAGGTGGCTAATCTCATTGAAAATGGGGTGATGCCTATGATTTTGGTCTCTACTCCAAGAAAGGATAGAAAATGACGGATTATGAAATCTTGATGGTTGTGTTAACAATCATTGGACTCATTTTAGTTTGTAATAGCCAAAAAAATAACGTTCCAACTTTAGGCAGATAAATGTTGAAACGTTATTTTCACTTTGTCTAGCCACCGTCTTTTTAACGGGTCTGTGAGGGAGGTATGTTCACGCATATCTCCTTCTTAATTTTAATATAACAACGGTTAATTCATAAGTCAAAAGATTTTATTATATTTTTAAAAGCGTACATAGAGACGTTATAAGAATTCAATAAAATGATTCATATAGGGATAGTTAAATTTTTCAAAAAGTGAAGAAAAGGTAGGAGTGACGCAGTTCATGTAGTAAAATATTTTTACAGGCAAGTTGGAATAAAGGTGGCTAATCTCATTGAAAATGGGGTGATGCCTATGATTTTGGTCTCTACTCCAAGAAAGGATAGAAAATGACTGATTATGAAATCTTAATGGTTATGTTAACAATCATTGGTCTCATATTAATTTGTAATAGCCAAAAAAATAACGTTCCAACTTTAGGCAGATAAATGTTGAAACGTTATTTTCACTTTGTCTAGCCACCGTCTTTTTAACGGGTCTGTGAGGGAGGTATGTTCACGCATATCTCCTTCTTAATTTTAATATAACAACAGTTCAATTCATAAGTCAAAAGATTTTAATGAGTGACGTTTCAATGGCTTAACAGTAGTCTTTCAAGAGGGAAGGCAGTACAAAGAACGACGTTTAAACTAAGTACGTAATTACTTTATATTATATGATGAATTCAACGTATAAATTCAATTTTTCTTAAAATTTGATTCATTGAATAAATATGACGTATGCTATAATATGCGGTATTAAGACAAATTGGTGAGACTAGGAGATTTTCAATTATGAATAAGCCGAAATATCAAATTGTAGCGGACGAAATTAAAGAAAAAATAATTAACAAAAGCTATCAAGTTGGAATGCTCTTACCTACAGAAAAGCAATTTCAGGATAGGTATAATTTAAGTCGCTATACAATCAGACAAGCAATGGATTTATTAGTCAAAGAAGGATACATTAAAAAGAAAAAAGGTTCTGGATCATATGTGAGTTACAATTATTTAAATACAAATCAGAACAATGAAACTAAAAAAATAGGCGTAATCGTGACTTACTTATCGGATTATATTTTCCCGAGTATTATTCGAGGTATTGAGAATGTATTAAAAAAGAATGGCTATTCTTTAATATTAGCAAGTACGAATAACAATCATGAGGAAGAACGTAAATGTTTAGAGATGATACTGAATCAAGGTGTGACGGGACTTATTATAGAACCTACTAAGAGTAATGTCTATAACCCGAATTTGTCCTATTATTCATTATTCAAACAGCGAGATATTCCGATTTTAATGATTAATGCTAAGTATGATGAGTTGAAATTGCCTTATATAGCAATTGATGATGTGAAATCTGGCTATTTAGCAACAAAATATTTAGTAGATCAAGGACATGAAAATATTGCTTTAATTACTAAAATAGACGATAACCAAGGTAAATTAAGAATGAAAGGTTATTTTAATGCTTTTGAAAGTAATCATATTCTTTTTAAAGGCGAACATATTTATACATTTGATACCGAAAGTAAGCCACAAGTCATCGAACAAATTGTTCAGCATATTTGTGAGAAAAAGATTAATATCACTGGCTTAGTTTGTTATAACGATGAAATTGCTTACGAGATCATCCAAAGATTAAAACAGCGAAATGTGCAGATACCAAGCGATTTATCTGTGGTTGGCGAAGATAATTCAGTGCTAAGTAAATTGAGTGAGATGGATTTGACTACAACGTCACATCCTCAAGAATTACTTGGTAGAAAAGCAGCAGAATGGATGATTACCGCGATAAATACAGATAAAAAACAAACGTCACAACTTATAGATACATATATTATCGAACGAAATTCTGTAAAAAAAATATAAAAGACAGGCTCAAATCAATCACGCTATTGGTTTGAGCTTTTTTATAATTCAAAACATGTACGGACATAAAATAATAAACATTGACATGTACGGACAAATATTATAAGGTATATTTGAAAACGGTTTCAATAGGAGTGTTTGAAATGGATGGTTTGAAGAAAGCATTAAGTAGTGAAGATATATCGATTGGTATTGAACTTGGTTCTACAAGAATTAAAACCGTAGCAATTGATCAGCATTTAAATACAGTTGCATCTGGACATTTTGAATGGGAAAACCAATTCGTAGATGGATATTGGACATATTCTATTAATGATATCTGGGTCGGGTTACAGAAAAGTTATAGTGCAATGACAACAGAAATGAAAGAAAAACATAATTTAACATTAAAACAAGTGAAGTCGATTGGTATCAGCGGTATGATGCATGGTTATCTAGCGTTTGATCATAATGAAGATTTACTTGTACCATTTAGAACTTGGAGAAATGGTAATACAGCAAAGGCAGCTACGTTACTTAGCGAAGCATTTCAATTTAATATTCCAGAACGTTGGAGTATTGCGCATGTATATCAAGCCATATTAGATAAAGAAGTCCATGTGAATCAAATTGAATATTTAACAACGTTAGCTGGGTATGTGCACTGGTACTTAACTGGAGAAAAAGTTGTCGGTATTGGCGAGGCTTCAGGCATGTTCCCAATAGATGTTAACAAAAAAGCTTATAGATCAGATTTATTAAATACAGCTAATGACTTATTTAAAGGAAAAGGATTTGAAAAGTCAGTATCAGCTATATTACCTGAAATTAAATTGGCAGGTGAAAGTGGCGGTCGTCTTACAAGTGATGGTGCAACATTATTAGATCCTTCAGGTAATCTCGAAGCTGGTAGCATTATGTGTCCGCCTGAAGGCGATGCTGGTACTGGTATGGTAGCAACGAACACAGTAGCGCAGAATACAGGTAATATATCAGCCGGTACTAGTGCATTTGCAATGGTTGTATTATCTGATGCATTAAAAGGCATGTACCCAGAAATTGATGTAGTAACAACGCCCGATGGTAGTGAAGTAGCAATGATTCACACCAATAACTGTACTTCTGATATTAATGATTGGATGAACATATTTGGCGAAGTATTAAGCGTCATGGGTGTTGATTTTTCATCGGATAAGTTGTACGGACAGATATTCGAGCGTTCATTGGAAAGTGATGACAACATTGGTGGCTTACTTTCATACAACTATGTTTCAGGAGAAAACATTACAGACGTAGAGACAGGTTATCCATTATTTGTACGTGAACCAAACTATAATTTCAATTTAGCTAATTTTATGAAAATGCATTTATATAGTGCATTCAGTACTTTGAAAATTGGATTGGATTTATTGAAAAATAATGAATCGATTAACATAGATAAATTGATAGCACATGGCGGTATTTTTAAAACCAAAGGTGTCGCACAGCAAGTATTATCATCAGCACTTGAAAATAAGATTACCGTAATGGATACGGCAAGTGAAGGTGGCGCATGGGGTGTCAGTGTTTTAGCTTACTATACCGCACAAGAATCTCAACAATCTTTAGCTACATTTTTAAATGAAGTTGTATTTTTAAACACGGAAGAAGTAACTACGGAACCAGTAGAACAAGAAGTGATTAACTTTAATAACTATGTAGAAAAAGTTAAAAAAGGTTTACCTATAGAACAATCGATAGCTAAATATTTAGGAGGCAAATAACATGTTAGAAACGTTAAAAGCTGAAGTTTTTAAGGCAAATTTAGAATTGCCAAACCGAGGATTGATTAAATACACATGGGGTAATGTGAGTGCCTTTGATGCAGAATCGCAATTATTTGTTATCAAGCCGAGTGGCGTAGATTACGATGTCATGAAACCAGAAGATATGGTGGTTTGTAATTTAGATTGTGAAGTGGTTGAAGGAGATTTAAAACCTTCTTCAGATATGCCAACGCATGCTGTTCTTTATAAAGAATTTGGTGATATTGGCAGTGTCGTACATACGCATTCACCATGGGCAACAACGTGGGCGCAATCAGGATTGAACGTGCCAGCTATGGGAACAACACATGCAGATACATTCTACGGCGAAATTCCGTGTGCTAGATTTTTAACGACTGAAGAAATCAATAAAGATTATGAGTATGAAACAGGCAATGTCATTGTTGAAACATTTAAAGAAAAAGGTATCAACCCACATGAAGTACCTGCAGTATTATTGCATGGTCACGCACCATTTATTTGGGGAGATAATTGTGAAAAAGCTGTGATGAACGCAGTAGTGTTAGAAGAAGTATGTAAGATGAATATCTTCACAAGACAATTAAATCCATTCGCAGAAACATTACCTAAAGCAGTACTTGATAAACACTTTGAAAGAAAACACGGCGCAAATGCCTATTACGGACAAAACTAAGGAGGAAACAAAATGACTACAACAAAAAAATTCTGGTTTGTGATTGGATCACAAGAACTCTATGGTGATGATGCACTCGCACAAGTTAAACAAAATGCACAAAATATTACGGACGAGTTAAACGCGCAGGCACAATTACCGTTTGAAATTGAATTACAAACGAAATTAGCAATTTCTGCAGATGTTATTACAGATATTATGAAAGAAGCGAATTATCGTGATGATATTTTAGGTGTGATTACATGGATGCATACATTTTCACCAGCGAAAATGTGGATTAGAGGTACTAAATTATTACAAAAACCATTATTACATTTAGCAACTCAATACAACAATGATATTTCATGGGAAAACATTGATATGGATTATATGAATTTACATCAATCAGCACATGGAGATAGAGAATACGGTTATATTAACCGCCGTCTTAATAAGAAAAATGAAATTATTTTTGGACATTGGAAAGATGAAAATGTACAAAAGCAATTAAGAGAATGGATGGTTGTAGCTAATGCTTATAATGAAAGCTTCAACTTAAAAGTTGCAAGATTTGGTGACAACATGCGTAATGTAGCTGTTACTGAAGGGGATAAAATCGAAGCACAAATCCAATACGGTTGGACTGTGGATTATTTTGGTATAGGTGATTTAGTAGAATATGTGAATCAAGTAACAGATTCAGAAGTAGATCAATTATTTAAATCATATGAAGATTTATATGACTTTGATTACAGAGCGTACAGTAAAGACGCATTTAATGCTTCTGTTAAAGAACAAATAAAATATGAAATTGCGATTAAACGCTTTTTAGATGAGGGTGGATATACTGCTTTCACTTCTAACTTTGAAGATTTACATGGCATGAAACAATTACCAGGTTTAGCAGTACAAAGACTTAACGAACAAGGTTACGGATTTGCAGGTGAAGGTGATTGGAAGACTGCTGCTTTAGACCGCTTACTTAAAATTGCTGCAGAAAATGAAGCAACAGGGTTCATGGAAGATTATACGTACGACTTAAGAAGTCACCAATCACATATACTAGGCGCACATATGTTGGAAGTTGATCCAACATTAGCAGACACGAAACCTAAAATCGTTGTAAATCCCTTAGGTATAGGCGATAAAGAAGATCCAGCAAGATTAGTATTCGATGGAAAAGCTGGCGACGGCGTAGTGGTCACAATGATGGATCTTGGCACACACTTCAAGTTTATTGTGAATGAAATTACTGCTAAACAATTAGATGAACCTGCACCTAACTTACCAGTAGCTAGAGTGTTATGGGATGTTAAACCATCATTAGAACAAGGCGTGAAACGTTGGATTGAAGAAGGCGGTGGTCATCACACAGTACTGTCACTTAAATTGAATACATCGCAAATAGAAATATTATTAAACATGTTTGATTCAGAATATACATTAATAAATTAAATTACAGTAGATTTGTCGTTAATCAAATAACGTAATGTAAGGCATATTTTGTTTTAAAAAAGGGTGAATGGGATGAAAATAAACAGTAAAGTTTCGAATCGCTTTATCTATTTCTTCGGTGCTTTTGGTGGGATACTTTTTGGTTATGACATAGGTGTTATGACCGGAGCGTTACCATTTTTAAGAGAAGACTGGAATATTAATAGTGGATTTATAATTGGGTTAATTACTTCGTCAGTAATGCTAGGCGCAATATTTGGTGGTATTTTAGCAGGTAAATTATCTGATACGCTTGGTAGAAGGAAAATGATTTTAATTTCTGCAATCATTTTCGTAATTGGTTCTGTTTTGTCAGGCATCGCACCACATGATGGTAGTTATTTCTTAATTATATCAAGGTTAATTCTTGGATTAGCAGTTGGTGCTGCATCAGCATTAGTACCAGCTTACATGTCAGAAATGGCTCCAGCCAAGTACCGTGGTCAATTGTCTGGTATGAATCAAACAATGATTGTATCTGGGATGTTGTTATCATACATCGTAGACTATTTCTTAAGAGGTTTGCCAGTTGAAATGGGTTGGAGATTAATGTTAGGTGCAGCAGCAGTTCCAGCAGTCATTTTATTCTGGGGCGTATTAAAATTACCAGAGTCTCCAAGATTTTTAATTAAAAATAATAAATTTAAAGAAGCTAAAATAGTCTTAAGCAACCTTAGAAATAACCAAAACGTAGATAAAGAATTTGAAGAAATAAACAAGACTATTCAAATAGAAAGTAAGAATAAAGTAAACCAATCATTAGCAACATTATTTAGTGGCAAATATAAATATTTAGTTATCGCTGGATTGGGTGTAGCTGCGTTCCAACAATTCCAAGGGGCAAATGCAATATTCTACTATATTCCATTAATTGTTGAACAAGCTACAGGTAACTCAGCAAGTACAGCTTTAATGTGGCCAATTATTCAAGGTGTGATTTTAGTATTAGGATCATTACTCTTCATTTGGATAGCGGATAAATTTAACAGAAGAACATTACTTATGTTAGGTGGTACTGTGATGGGATTATCATTCATATTACCAGCAGTCATTAATTTGATATTACCAAATGCGAATCCAATACTCATTGTTATATTTTTAAGTATTTATGTAGCGTTCTATTCATTTACATGGGCGCCGTTAACATGGGTTATCGTTGGAGAAATATTCCCATTAGCAATTAGAGGATTTGCTTCAGGTGCAGCATCTTCATTAAATTGGATTGGTTCTTTCTTAGTTGGATTACTATTCCCAATTATGACAGTGTATTTCCCACAACAAATCGTATTTGCGATATTCGGCATCATTTGTATACTCGGCGTACTGTTTGTGAAAAAATTCGTTCCAGAATCTAGAGGACGTACACTAGAAGAAATCGAAGCAATCGGTGCTTCACATGCGTCAAACAATGAAAAAGCACAAGCACAAACTGAAAAAGTATAATTAAGATATTACTTTGAAACTAGGACATATATTTATGTCCTAGTCTTTTTTATTTTCACGTTCTTCTGCTACTAATTCATCAAATAATGGTTTGAAATCTCTATGTATTTTAATAGATGTTCTTGATCTAAGACTTTCATATTGATCATTCGAAGGGCTTTTTACTTTTTTATATTTGATTTTATTATAGTAGTTTCCATCATTTGCTTTCCAAGTTCTTCTCTAGTTATTTTTTTCTTTCGGCATTTTCAATCCATTCCTTTCAAATATTTGCAAGTTTTTTAATAATATACTCATATTGATTATAAATATTCAAGAGATTACTTTTATCAGACTAGTTTTGTTCTATTAACGCTACAATTTATCCTAAGAGCATGTAAAAACATGATAGATTTTTTAATAATATATAATTTCAACATCCTTTCTAATTTTAAAGATATTTAATATACACTTCTATTTTCTACTTGTAGTATTTTAAATTAGGAAAATCTATGAAAAAGAAAAGAATTGAAAAGGGATGGAGTGATAATAGAGTAGTATGTGGGGAAAAGTGAAAACTTATTTTTACTAAAATAAGTATATTTATTTTATCATTGAGCTGACATAATTCAACTTATCGGAAGTGCATATGCTTCAAAAGCTACAGGTGGTATAATAGTGGAGTCGCCTTAACTTCCGGCGGTATATTCGGCGGAAGGAGGTGAGCATCTGTGGACTTTTTATTCGTAACGGTTATTGCACCTGTGATAACTGGATGTATTTTAGCTTGGTTTACCTATTGGTTAAACCAACGCAATAAATAGGCGACTATCCATATCACATAAAGAGCCCCAACCTACGGCAATAGGTTGGGGCTCGGTGTATATCTATGGACTTTCTATTCGTTATTTGTATTATAACATCATAGTGCAGAG
The DNA here is from genome assembly GCF_017893435.1 of Staphylococcus sp. GDB9P120P. Taxonomy (NCBI): domain Bacteria; kingdom Bacillati; phylum Bacillota; class Bacilli; order Caryophanales; family Staphylococcaceae; genus Staphylococcus; species Staphylococcus sp. GDB9P120P. The sequence goes on along the minus strand of NZ_JAESNB010000003.1, from coordinate 40,716 downwards.
GAATGCAAAATTAAGATCTATATAGTAGGATAAAATAATAAAAAGAGTATTATAGGATTACTAATAATCGTTTTCTTTTCTTTTTTATTTATTTTTAGTGAAACGATAAATATATTAATATGTATTTAGATATTTTTAATTTTAAGTACACTTTATTCATATAATAATTTAGAAACAATATATTAAAAGATTAATTTATTTGAAAACAGCTTTTAAAAGGAATACTATTAAATTAACTAAATCAAGGAGGTTTTATCAATGAAAGCAGCAGTTTGGTATAGCCAAAAAGATGTACGAGTTGAAGACCGGGAATCTAAAGAGTTACAAGAGAACGAAGTGAAAGTTAAAGTGTCTTGGGCTGGCATTTGTGGTACAGACTTACATGAATACTTAGAGGGACCCATATTTATTTCAACAGATAAACCAGACCCTTTTCTTGGTCAAAAAGCGCCTGTTACATTAGGCCATGAATTTGCGGGCGTAGTGGATGATATTGGTTCTAAGGTTACACAGTTTAATAAAGGCGATCGTGTTGTCATTAATCCTACAGTTTCAAATCGTAAAAAAGAAGAAAATATTGATCTTTATGATGGTTATTCATTTATAGGCTTAGGTTCTGATGGTGGATTTGCAGAATTTACGAATGCCCCAGAAGAGAACGTTTATAAGTTACCAGATAACGTTTCTGATAAAGAAGGCGCCCTTGTAGAGCCAACCGCTGTTGCAGTTCAAGCAATTAAAGAAGGTGAAGTTCTATTTGGAGATACAGTTGCTATTTTTGGTGCAGGGCCAATCGGTTTATTAACAGTAATAGCAGCCAAAGCAGCTGGTGCTAGCAAAATATTTGTTTTCGATTTATCGGAAGAACGACTTAATAAAGCTAAATCAGTAGGTGCTACTCATACGATAAATTCTGGTGAATCAAACCCAAGTGATATTATTAGTAAATACACTGATAATGGCGTTGATGTAGCATTTGAGGTAGCTGGTGTAGCGCCAACACTTAAATCTGCAATAGATGTTACTAAAGCAAGAGGTATTGTCGTTATAGTTTCTATATTCGGTCATCCTATTGAATGGAATCCAATGCAATTAACTAATACAGGTGTAAAACTTACTTCAACGATTGCTTACACCCCCACTACATTTCAACAAACAATAGACTTAATTAACGAAGGTAATTTAAAAGTCAAAGACGTTGTTACCGATGAAATTGAGTTAGATGATATTGTGGAGTCAGGATTTAAACAACTTGTAAACGATAAATCACAAGCAAAAATTCTCGTTAAGTTATAAAAGCTAATAAAAGAGTCACTCTAAATCAGAGTGGCTCTTTTATTAGCTAAAATATAGTTTCATTTAGTCAAATAATTTGTGAATTTTTATAATTTGTTAGTCTAAGCATTCTTAATGAATTTATTATTTATTATTTAATAATTGTATTATTAAATACAAAACCAGGTTCGGCACCTAAAATGATAAGAAATATTTGTGAGTAGTCCACATTTTGGAATTTTAATATCATATCTTTAAAAAACACAAAATTAGTATCTTTTTTAACTTTTGCAACTTCTTGTTCATATAATTTTAAAACAGATTCTCTTATTAAAGTTGGTCTCTCATTTTGAATATTTTCACGGTTATCTGAAAACATAAGTACTCCTAAATATTTATAATGGATACTTAATTGTCTTGTCAAACTAGCTATATATTCTAACTTTTCATACATACTAGGAAATTCGTTTCTTAGTTTTTTCAAATCTAACTTAATTTGGTTTAATTCTTCCATTTCATTAATCATTTTATCACTACTCCAATTCCCATGGCTTATTGATATCAAGAGAGTCAATTATATTTTTAGTTTGTGATCGTTTAATTTTTCGCATTTTAGCTCTTTCTTCGCCATCCATAAATAATAATTTTTCTTCTTTGGACTGAGGAGAGATTTTGGGTATTTTAATTGGTTTTTTATTTTCATCCAAAGCTACAAAAGTAAGAAAAGCTACAGCAGCAATTTTTCTTTCTGCAGTAATCATATCTTCTGAAATGACTTTACAAAATATTTCCATAGATTTTTCTCCAGTATAAACTACATAAGATTCTATACAAACTGAATCAGATTGGGTGATTGGATATAAAAATTCTACTGAATCTGTAGAAGCTGTAACACATTCTTTAACTCTTGCATGTCTTCTAGCTGATAGCGTTGCGTTATTATCAATTTTTTTCATCAACACCCCCCCAAATAGGGTATTATAATTGTTTAAATCATTAATTAATACTTGATCCGTACTGACAATTTTACTGTCACTAGGAAATTTATAATTTTCCATAAAAAACTCCCGTTTCTATAATGTTTATGTTCTAATTATAGAGCGAGAGTGTATAAATATAAAATATCCTTTTTTTATATAGCTATAAATTTCTCAAATACTTTTATATTTAATAGTTAATTAAGAAGTTTTCTTGGAGAAATTTAATCCAATTTTTTGTTAAAGAATCAACTATAATATCTTTTCTCCAAATAATACCAAGTTCCCATTTCATGGAAGGTTCATTAATATCGATGGCTTGTAAATTATTATCTAATAAGCCTAGTATTCCTTCGGGTAATATACATATCCCTAGATTATTTAATAACATTTCTTCTATGAAGCTCCATTGGGTGGTTTCAAAAATTATATTAGGATTAAAGCCATAATTTCTACATGTATTTTTGATTTTATCGTTTAAATAGAAATCAGAATTGAATAAAATAAATTCTTGTTCTTGTAAATCTTCAATATCAATCTTTGTTTTTTTAGATAATGCATGATTTTTATGAACGACCAGTTTTAATTTTTCTTCTGAAAAAGAGAATATATCAAAGTTTTTATTATTTGTAGGAAGTACAGTAATTCCCATGTCCAAATCGCCATAATATACATCGTTTTCAATTTTTTTACTACCATTTTCAAAAAGTTGAAAAGTTATATTAGGATACATTTCATGAAATTGCGAAATTAAGTTAATTAATATTCTTATATTAATAATAGTAGGGATTCCAATTTTCAAATGTCCCTTTTTTAATTCTAATAAATTACTTAACTCATTAGGGATATTATCATACATTTTAAGCATTTCTTTACATTGGAAAAAGAAAGCTTCTCCTGCGTCAGTTAAGTATATTTGGTTTTTATACCTATTAAATAAATTTACATCTAATTCTTCTTCTAATAATTTAATTGTATTACTAATTGTGGGTTGTGTGATAAAAAGATTAGATGCTGCTTTGGTCATACTTTTTTGTTTTACAACTTCTACAAAATACTGCATATGTTTAAGTTCCAATAAATTTCCTCCTTTTTTATTATTCTCTATATCGGTGAACGACTAACATCTGTCTGTACAGCAAATCTCTTCGCCTGTAAGTTTTGTTAATCATGTATAAATTTGCTTTCTCTTTTCTTGTAATCAGGTAATGAAGCCCTTCCACCTTTGTGGCTTCTTGCTCGTGAAGTTTCTAATTCTTTTTTAGTACTTTCACTTAGCAAATTAGCTTTGAGTTCAACGAATGTACTCATCGTGTTAAAGAACATCTTGCCCATCGCATCTTTCGTGAATACATTCATACCTATAATATGTAAGTCAATACTGTTTTTAGCGAATCATTGAGATAACTCAATTAATTGCTTTGTTGTACGTCCAAGACGATCTAACTTATAGAGAATTAGAACATCTCCTTCTCATAAATAATCCAAACACTTATCAAGTTCGATTCTTATCATTTTACGATTACTTGCTTTCTCGCTAAAGATACGTTCACAACCATATTTTTTAAGTATATCAATTTACACATCAAGGCTTTGATCTTGTATTGACACATGTGCAATAACCAATTTTTGCTATTTTAATACCACCTTTTTAAACTTTTTCGGGTAAACATTAAAGAAATCTAATTCTCGATGCAAATAAACATGTCTCTCAGCGTCTGAAAACCAAGTTTTTAAAAATTCCTTTATTTAATTATTAATAGTTTCAAACGTCAGTTCATATAAATCTTTATCATCTAAATTAATGAATCCTCCCAATATTAACTCAATACCTGTTATTATTTTGATTGTGTCTTTAAATTCTTCAAACGCTTTTTTTATTAATTGGCATTAAATAATATTTATCATTAGGTAAAACATTAATGTATTTTCTCGTATAACTTCTTTTTCATTTAAATAAACTTTTATATCATATTTTTAGCAGTTCCACCCTCTAAATTTTGTAGTTTAAAAGCAGCATTTACATAGTCAGAATCAGTTTCAGCTAGACTTCTTAATTTTAAACCTTTTCCTTCTTGTTCGATAATAATTTGATCGAAGGCTAAGAACGGGATAAAAGAAATTTTAATTTATCTGACTTGTATTATTACTGAAATGTATTTATATCTTCATTTATTTGATTATCTTTATTGTTATTGTCATTAGTTATTGATTTGTTTGTATCATCTTCATTGATTAATTGTTTTATGAATTGAGCATTTTCTCAGTAGTTTTTTGTGATAGATAATCTTCTTTATCTAATATAAAGTTTGAGTTTTTATCAATTTTAACTTCTCCATAATTCAATTCTTCAAAGTTAATGTTTTTATATAACTGATTTAGTTTCTTTTATATATCTTCTATTTGTTTAATTTTTCTAGGCGCTACCATAATAAAGTGATCCTTCCTATTTTGGTTTGTCGTTTGATCTGATTCCAGTCTTACTATTTATTGAGGTTAATTCATAAATTTTGTCAGTACTAAAATGATTAAGTTGTTTTTGCTGAGCTTTTAGTCCTTCTTGAATATCATTTTCTTATTCTATTTCACTATATAATTTTACACATCTACAGTATCGTTTCTTATATTTTCAATATCAGTATTTGAAATGTCTGTACTTTCACTTGGTGCGTTATCTAAATCAGTCATTGAAATAGAATTACTAGCTCTTTTTTCGTCATCTTCATCTAAAATAAGCGAATGTATAACGAGTGAAGATGACAGAATTTGTCGAGTGAGAAAGCTCTCAATTTTAATTGTATGTTTGTATTATTTAATTCTTGCTCACCATCTTTTAAATCATGTGAATCAAAATCTAAATAATCGTAGTGTGCTAAAAACCTTAATAGATTTACATTTACTTTATCCATAATCAACACTTCTTTTATTTGAATCTAAATGTATATGTTGTTACAAAGTAACTTCATATACATTAAAATGTTTTAATATAAATTAAAAAGGCCTTCTTAATGAAAGCCTTAAAAAATCCCACTTATTTTATCGTATATTTTAAATAAAGTTTTTTTCCATTTTTAAATGTAAGTCCAATAAAACTAATTACTGATATAACTAAGGTAATATGCATAATAGAAGCATTGAAAAGAAACAACAATAGTAATAGTATGATAGGTCCAATATATATTAAATACAGACTAGCAAAAGTTGCTAGAAAACTTCTGAATTTGGAAATAAATCCGAAATATCTGTCAGGCAAAATCCTCAATAATAGTGCTACCACTATGACAATAAAAGCTGTTGAATTTATCCATATTACAATTGGGTCAGAAATATTACTATTAACAAGTTTTTCCTTTATCATTTCAACTGTATTGTTTACACTATAAACACTCATTTTGTATAGAATGTAAAATGTTGGTATTGAAATCAATACTAAAAATATATTTTCTATTTTTTCTTTCACATTAATCATCCTTTTTAATTACTTAAATATCAAAAATTGTAAGTTGTTGTTGCTTTTGAGTTATTTTAAATGATTGATAATTTAATTCAGATGTTGAGCTATTTTTCTTCATTATCATCCAAATACTCAACAAAGTTTTATTATCATAATCTTCACCTAAAAACTCTTCGCAAAACCATCTCACATAATTAACAATAAAACTACCACCTTAATTTAAATTTTATGCGTATACGCCAATTTCTTCATAAGACTTGTTAGATAATAAATGTTGAACTAAAATATCAATTTGATTATAGAATTTATCGAGTGAGAAAGCCCTCGGTTTTAATCGTGTGAATGAGAACGAAAATTTCAAAATGTAATATAAATTATATTCGTATATTTTATATCTTTGAAAAATTAAATCAGTTTTCAAAAAAGGATTTAATAGCATCTTTCATCTCTTCTTTTAATTGTTCATCTCTCTTATATCCATTCAAATTAATATATTCCGCATCTTCTTGTACATACTGTAAGAACTTCTTAAACGTATCAATATAAGTTTTATAACTTTCACATTGTGCTTCTAAAAGTTCAACATCTTCTTTTGGTACGCTTATCTCTAAAGCCATTTCAAGTGTTTGTTTTTCTTTTTTAGCTGTTCAGTATATTCATCTGTGTTATAGACAACCGTAGGTTTGATACGATTGCCTAATGCTGCAAGCCGCGTATAAGCTGTTAGATTTAAATCTCTATCTTCTGCTAATGCTTTTACCTTTTTATATTCTTCTTCAGTTAAATTAATATTGATTGTTTTAGCTTTTCTATGACTTTTATTGGTCATTTTTAACCCCTCTGAAACTAATTAATTACTCATTTGTTCATCCGATAATATGGTTAGTAATCACTCAATATTTTTACAAAAAATAAACTAAGCAAATACTCATCTATTTTAACAAGTTATTAGCTTAGTAATTACTAATCAATTATATATTGAAATATTGATTGATTTTGGATGAACATAAGGAATCCTTTAGGGATTCTTTAGGGATTCCAAAGATTCCCTGTTGTGAAATCCCTTGCGCCCCAAAGGATAGAAGAATTGCTATTTTCCAAAGAAAATGCCATGTAAAATTTCATGGATTCCTTTGTGTCCGTCATTAAATATGATTCATAAATACCGTAATATCAGCATTTATATCTTTTAAGGATAAGTTTAGAGAACCCCAGCTATGCTGGGTGCCATGGCCATGGCATTGTTTCTCCTTATCCTGTTGTCCGGGATTCCTTTTAGATTCCCTGTAAATTTAACAAACGATTAAAATAATTTACACGATACAATGCGTAAGTCTTAGTTTGGTATTAATGTAACAGTTAAATAAACATTCATTAATAAAATGAAATTTATAGAATTAAAAAAGACTTAGAGAAAGTGAATTATAAACTCAAAATGATTCAATGGATAATATAGTAGTAGGTGAACATATCGTTAATGAAATGAGGATATAGCAAAAGTATGGTTAGGTTACAATCATATTTGTTAAAAGAGGTATAATGATGAATGTCTAAAAGGGTAAAAAAATAAAGCTCCTAACAGCATTAATCAATCTGTTAAGAGCTATTACATCACTAATTAAAGCGTTAATAAACTAAATTAACTTTTTAGGAGGAGTCTCCACTCCTCTTTCAATACATCTATATTATAACATTTTACTACCTTTAAAACTATTACGGTTGACTGAAATAATGAAACAATAAGTTCTATTATCAATATTAGATATCATTCTATCAATTTTATTAATGTGTTTAACACATCGATTCTATAAAATATGGTATAGATCGTTGAGACGCATTCTTTTTGTCATAAAAGTATTTAGATTCCATGCTAGAATATTAAAATGGATTAAATCAATCTCCCCATTATCGAGACAAGAAGAAATTCGTTTTTAACTCGTTGCTTAAAACCCTAAAAAAGAGATGTGAAAATATTTTCACATCTCTTTTTTATATTAATTGATATCTATGACTTTTCTTTGACTATTTTCTGTTTTTGGTAAATCTACAGATAAAATACCATCTTCAAATTTAGCCTCAATATTATCTTCATCTATATTATTAAGTGAATACATTCTCTTCACATTACTATAAGATCTTTCTTTTTGAATGACTTTACCTTCATCATCTTTTTCTTCATTTACCTGATTATTTTCAGCAGAAATTATTAGCGTACCATTTTCATAAGAAATATCTATTTGGTCTTTTGAAAATCCTGGAAGCTCTGCTTTTAATTCATATCTATCGTCTTTTTCACTAATATCAGTTTTTATACCTTGTTCATCAGGAAAATTACTAAAAAATTGTCTTCCAAAATCTCTAAACAATTCACTAGGTGTCATATCAAAATAATCTCTTCCAAATGGTTTTAAATCATAAGTCATAACGATCACTCCTTATAATATTTAACCTATTTTTTGATTCATATTTTTGACATAATCCAAATCATTTAAATACGCTTCCCAATTACTGTTGAATTCGAATTCAACAAAAGGGCTAAATTCAAATACACCATCAAAATTAGACATATTCTTAAAAGGAATTAGTTTTTTTGAATTTTTATCTAAATTCATATCAACCCCTCCCTACAAAGCATATAACTATTTTCACTATATATATAACATAAAGGTCAAAGTTGGTCAATAATTTTTGCTTTATTTCAATTGCTTTATTGACGTTGAGCCACGGAACCCTTAACAATCCCAAAACTTGTCAAATGGTCGGCGTAATAGCTCACGCTATGCCGACATTCGTCTACAAGTTTAGTTAAGGGTTCTTCTCGACATCAATAAATTTTTTCTGCATAAATGCGTGGTCTATTTATTTTTCTTCTCTCCAAAATAGTAAGATAAAAACACTCCTTTTTAAACAAACTTTATCACAAGAACGATTTAAATTTTAAATACCTTTATTTTGTATTTTAAGGGGCCGTTTTAAAGATTTAGGGGTAAATCATATAGTTTTATGCCTAAAAACGTATATAAGCTCTTAAAACGCAAATATGAGCCAAATAAATACATTCTCATTTCACAAATAAAAATTTGAGCAAAACCAGTGACTAATTTTTTAGACACTGCCCATTTACGCACAAAATTATTTTTTGCGTAAAAACTGGGCAACCATGCTGGTTGAACGCTATAGTTCCCGCAGGGGCAAAAAATCATAAAAAAACGCTAGCTTTTAAGCTAACGTTTCAAATTTTTCAAGTAATAATTTTGTTTTTCAAAATGCCAAATTGCCGTAATTGAATGTGCTTTTTCTTCTTCGTCTGTTGTTTTATCTTCGTCACTTGTATTAATCAAATTGCCATCTTCAGCATCATCTAAATTTAAAATTTTATGTTTTTGTTTAAGCAATCCACCATAACTCAACATACGTTTTCGGTCTAAACCTTTTTCTAAATCATTTACGATTTCTTGATTTTTTTTCGTCATCATCAGTTAAAAAATCAGATGACTTAACCGAGTATTATGAAGTCTCTTTGATTGCTGAAAGATCATTTGAATTATTGATTAAAGATATTATGTTTTTTAATGTTTTGACGTCGCATATACAGTGCATGAGTTTCTTCAAGTTCAGCTTTAATTGATTGCATTAGATACCCTTGCATAGTTTCAACCGTTTCATTTTTTTGTAGCAGCATCGCTTTAAATCGTTTTAAGACACTGACAAGTTCGAACTCCACGTCTTCTAAACGGTAATATGTATCATGAGCATTATTAAATGATTTTTTTCCTTTAAGTAAAACACTTTTAATAATACGAATTTCTCTAATTTCAAAATTACTTAAGTAATCTTTGATTTGTTGTGGCAATTCTTCAAGCACTTGGAATTTTAAGGCATCATTATTAAATTCAGTTTGTTGATGATTTGTATGATTTGAATGAATGTTTGTAGAAATATTGTTAGATGTATCATTCAAATCATTCGTATCATTGTTCTCAGTCTCTATATAATCAGTATTACTAAATTCAGTATCATTAGGGTCTAAGTTTTGGGATTCTGGAGTCCCATCATTTGGGATTCTGGAGTCCCATTGTTTGGGATTCTGGAGTCCCATTATTTGGGAGTCCATGATATCACTCGGTTCGTCATCGTTCGAAGTACTATTTTGTATTTCTTTTTCAATAGTTATATTCGTTTCTATTTCATGAAGATATAGTTTGTTCGGTCGATTAAACCCGGTTTTAACTTGTTCCAGTAAACCAACCTCTTGTAACTCTTTTTTTATTTTAGTTATTGTATTTTTACTTTTATCTAACACTTCTTGAAGATTTTCATTAGTAAAAATAAAGTATATATCTCCATTTTGATCTATCCAATTATTTTTAATAGATAAACTAACTCTATCATTAAGAATTGCATAGGTAACTTTAGCACTATCACTTAGCTTTTTATATTTTTCGTTGATAAATAAAACTTTATGCAGCATATAGAAATTTTGATTGGCTTGATTTTTTATATTTTTTCTAGGCATAATAAAAACCCCTTTCCTATTAAAGTTTTGGATAGAGGTAATAAAACATTACAAGAACACATAAATTTTCTGCTTGCACTTTGATGATATAGTTGTATATAATACAGATATCAAAAGATTTATAAACGTGCTGCAACGTTTTATCACCAAACCCCGACTATTACCAGTAGTTGGGGTTTTGTCATGTTAAGGTTATTATATCACTTTGAACAACCTTATAAAAGGGAAAATGCAGGCTTATCAAAGGTTTATAAAGGGTTCATAAACCTTTGATAAAAATCATCAACCCTTTATGAACCTTTGATGAAACGATTGACAGGAACCGTTTTTAATATTGTAATTACTTTATTATCAAGCTTTATGAGTTTATACTGTTTTATAAAGGGTTGATAAACATTTTATAAAGGGTTGATGATATGAGAAGCGTGAAAGCTTTGAGTGAAGAATTAGAAGTTAGTAAGCAAACAATTTTTAATAATATTAAAAGATTGAATATAGAAACAATAAAACAGGAAAACACTTCGTTTATTAAAGAAGATAGCGACATAGAAAAAATAGTTCAAAGAGTAAATGAAAATAAGAAGAAATATGGATTTGTAAATGTTGCTGAAAGTAAACAAAAAAAAGACCCAGATAATATTGACGTTGAATCTAAAACTGATGCTCAAATAGTGGAGATTCTTAAAAACCAGATTGATACTTTGAATAATCAAATTGAAAAGCAAGAAAGTCGTCATGAAACAACAATTGAATTTTACAGAAAAGAGTTGCAAGAAAGGTCGAAATTGCTTGAAAATCAACAAGTATTAGCATTAGAAAGTAATAAAAAGATTAAAAAATTAGAAGATCAATTAGAGGAAGAAAGACGACTTAATTATTCTTTTGATACGTCTGTTAATGAGAGACAAAATGTTAATGTACAAGAAGCAACATTTACTGGAGAGTCTAAAGATACTGATCAACAACAAGAATGGGAACAGCCTACAGAGGTGCAGCATAAAGATATACCTGAAGAGAAAGAGAATGAAAACCTCAATGAAGAACCATCCACAATAGACGATAAACAATTCGAAGAAATAGATAATGAATACGAAGATAAGGAAGAAAAACCACCTAAAAAAGGTTTCTGGAGTCGGTTGTTTGGTAATTAACACAATAAAAAGCGCTACAAGCTCATGAACTTGTAGTGCTTTTTTATGCTAGAAATTCTGATAATCATCGATTATGTAAATGATTCGTATAAGATAAACAATTATATATATCTTATAAAAAATAATAGCAATTATGGTGTTGAGCATCATTACTCACCATATATAGGCTTTCTTATATGTTATTATTTAGTTATATTAAAGATTGATAAGGTGGAGCGATTAAATTGGGATACCAAAGTGAATATGGTTTAGAAGAAAATGTGGTTAAACAGCTAGAAGATTTGGGGTATGAGCGTGTATCATTGCGCAATGAAGCACAATTGAAAGAGAATTTTAGAAATATTTTAAATGAAAGAAATGCAGATAAATTAGAAGGAACACCTATATCAGATAGTGAATTCAAACGTATCATGATTGATATCAGTGATAAAAGTGTATTTGAAAGTGCACAAATATTAAGAGATAAATATGTACTAGAACGTGATGACGAAACAAAAGTTTACCTTAGCTTAATGAATATAAAAAAGTGGTGTCAAAATACATTTCAAGTCACAAATCAGGTGAGCGTAAATGATACACACAAGAGTCGTTATGATGTAACCGTTTTAATTAACGGATTACCTTTGGTTCAAATTGAACTTAAACGTAGTGGCGTTGCGATTACAGAAGCTTTTAATCAAATTGAACGCTATCGTCGTCAAAACTATACGGGGCTATTTAGATTCATACAAATGTTTGTAGTGAGTAATAAAATGGAAACGCGCTACTACGCGAATAGCGATCAAAAAATCATGAAAAGTCATATGTTCTACTGGAGCGATGAAAAAAATGAGCGCATTAATGTGCTTAAAGATTTTATTGAATCTTTCTTAGAACCGTGCCATATTGCTAAAATGATTAGCCGTTATATGATTATTAATGAAACAGATAAAATATTAATGGCCTTGAGACCGTATCAAGTCTATGCAGTAGAAGCTTTATTAAATCGTGCTATAGAAACAAATAACAATGGTTATATTTGGCATACGACAGGGAGTGGTAAAACCCTCACATCGTTTAAAGCGAGTCAAATATTAGCGCAAGAACCAGATATTAAGAAAGTGATATTCTTAGTCGATCGCAAAGACCTAGATGGTCAAACTTTAGGGGAATTTAATAAGTTTGAGTCAGATTCTGTTGATAGGACGTTCAATACTAAAAAGTTACTCAAACAAATGGATGATCCTACACGGAAACTAATTGTTACGACGATTCAAAAAATGGATAATGCGATTAAATCAGGACATCCAGCCATGGAACGTTATAAAGAAGATAAAGTCGTTTTCATTATTGACGAATGCCATCGAACACAATTTGGTTCAATGCACCGTATCATCAGACAACATTTCGGAAACGCCCAATACTTTGGTTTTACGGGAACACCTAGATTTGAAGAGAATGCGAGTCAAGATGGACGCGCGACTGCGGATATTTTTGGAGAATGTCTACACCATTATCTAATCAAAGATGCGATTAGAGATGGTAACGTGCTAGGTTTTTCTGTTGAATATATGAATACGTTTGACCGTAGTGAAAAAATTACCGAAGATGGTTATGTTAATAAAATTAATGAAGCTGAAATATGGATGGCAGACGAACGTGTTCAAAAAGTAGCAGAACATATTATTGCGAATCATAATAAAAAAACACGTGATCAAATGTACACAGGGATGTTGACCGTTCAAAGTATTCCAATGGCGATTCAATATTATCGTGTTTTCCAAAAATTGAAGAAACAAGGTGTACATAACTTTAATATCACGACAATATTCAGTTATCAAGATAATGAAGCCATAGATGATACGATGGATGAACAAACAAGAAGAGATATATTAGAAGGTATTATTCAAACGTATAACGAGACCTTTGATAAAAATTTCTCAACGGATACGTTTGATGGTTACTTCAATGATGTATCAAATCGTGTCAAAAAAGGATTACCCGATCAAAAATTAGATATTCTTATCGTTGTCGATATGTTCTTAACAGGCTTTGATAGTAAAAAATTGAATACGTTATATGTTGATCGTAATTTACAGCATCATACGCTTATTCAAGCATACTCACGTACCAATCGTGTGGAAGAGCCAACGAAACCCTATGGAAATATTGTTGCTTATAGAAACTTAAAAGAAAAAACGGATGAGGCTATTGAGCTTTTCTCTAAAACAGACAATACAGATACGGTATTGAGCTTATCGTTCCAAGCGTACTTAACGAAATTCAAACAGGCTCTGATCGAACTATTTGAATTAGCTGAAACACCTCAAGCCGTAGACCAATTAGAAAGGGAAGAAGATCAGCGTGACTTTGTTATTGCATATCGCGAGTTAGCGAAGCATATGCAAAAGTTAAAAACGTTTGATGAATTTGCATTTGATAAGGAAACGTTAGGTATTGATGAACAAACATATGAAGATTATAAAGGTAAATATTTAGATATCTATGATAAAGTGATGCGACCTGATAAAGAAATTGTAGAGGGAGAATCTATATTAGACAATATTGATTTTAATATTGAGATTTTACGAAATGATTTGATTAATGTTCAGTATATTTTAGATTTATTAAATCAAATTGATTTAAGTGATACAGAACAACAAGAAAAAGACATTAAAGAGATTCGTAAAGTGCTTGATAAAGCTGATGATGACCAATTGAGATTGAAATCCGATTTAATTCGAACATTCTTAGATAAAGTCGTACCGAACTTAAATGAAGGTGATTCAATTGATGATGCTTATTATAATTATGAATCTAAAGTGAAGGTTGGAGAGCTAGAACAATTTTCTGAGGAAACAGATTATCCGCTAGAATTATTGAAATCGTTAGTTAAGGAATTTGAATTTAGTGGTCATTTAAATAATAACTTAATTGAAGAAGGCGTCTCTGGCGGTCTTTTAATACGTACTAAAAAAATAAAACGTGTGAAATCATTTATCAAAGACATGGTTAAAAAATATAGTGTTTAACGTAAAACAAGTGTAGTTTTTTAAAACTACACTTGTTTTTATTTTAAAGTCATGCTATATTTGTTTTGTAGAAAAACACAACTACAGGAGGTTTGGTATGTTAAAAGATTATGTTAATTATCAAAGTGGCACATTAATACAGCGCTTAGAAGTTGATGAGAGTGACCTGGGGAATCGTTATATGGTATATGATCAAAATATGTTAGATATAGATTTAGGGTTAACCATAGATGATACATATCAACCTAGAGTCATCAAATTAAAAGATACATCAAGAGCAACCGTTGTACGTAAAGATGATATTGTCATAAGTATGATGACAGGTGAGTGCACCTTAGTGAGCTCAAGACACGATGGTTCAATTTTACCTTATAACTATACAAAAATTGAAGTTACTTCAGACTTATTGGAACCTGCTTTTTTAGTCTATTGGTTTCAACTAGCCCCAGAAGTACAATCACAATATAAGCAATATATGCAGGGTGGCTCAACAATAAAAAAACTAACACATCAACAGTTAAAATCACTCTATATTACCTTACCTTCAATTGAACGACAACGGTTGATTGGGCAAATTGGTATTAAAGAAAAACAATTAAACGTATTAAAACAAAGACAAAGTCGATTAAAAAAGCAATTCTTATCTAACACTTTATTCAAGGAGGACAATTAAATGTCTATTACGGAAAAACAACGCCAACAACAAGCTGAATTACAAAAAAATCTATGGTCTATCGCTGATGACTTACGTGGCAATATGGATGCCAACGAGTTTAAAAACTATATCTTAGGTATGATTTTTTATCGTTTCTTAAGTGAAAAAATTGAAGAACAAGCACAAATACTCTTAGCTGAAGACAATATAGATTATGAAACTGCGATGGCAGATGAAGATTATAGACCCGTCTTAGAACAAGAATTTATTTCACGTATCGGCTATGTGATTGAACCACAATATCTATTTAGTCACTTAGTTAAAAAAATTGAGAAACAAGTTTTTGAAATGGAAGACCTGAGTAATGCGATTAAAAACATAGAAAATTCTACACGGGGTCATGATAGTGAAGATGACTTTATTCATCTATTTGATGATTTAGACCTTAATTCTTCACGTTTGGGTAACTCTAATGCTGCACGTACAAAATTGATTTCAAAAGTAATGATGAAGATATCTACATTACCTTTTGTTCATAGCGATATGGAGATTGATATGTTAGGTGATGCTTACGAGTACTTAATTGGTCAATTCGCAGCAAGTTCAGGTAAAAAGGCAGGCGAATTCTATACACCCCAACAAGTTTCAACGATTTTAGCTAAAATCGTAACAGCCAATAAAAAAGATATTAAGAGTGTTTATGACCCTACATGTGGATCGGGATCATTACTCCTTCGTGTCGGTCGTGAAGCCAATGTACGTCAATATTACGGTCAAGAGTACAATAGTACAACATACAACTTAGCACGTATGAACATGTTGTTACATGATGTAAACTACGCGAATTTTAAGATTGAAAATGGAGATACGATAGAAGATCCGGCCATTTCAGACGAACGTTTTGAGGCAGTAGTGGCGAATCCGCCTTATAGTGCGAAATGGAGTTCAGATCCACAATTCTTAGAAGACCCACGTTTTAGTAATTATGGCAAACTAGCTCCTAAATCAAAAGCAGATTTTGCATTTATTCAACATATGATCTATCACCTAGATGACAATGGCACAATGGCTGTCGTTTTACCACATGGTGTATTATTCCGTGGCGCAGCTGAAGGTGTCATTCGCGAATACTTAATTAAAGAAAAAAATTATTTAGACGCAGTGATTGGGTTACCGTCCAACTTATTTTTTGGGACATCGATACCAACAAGCATATTAGTATTTAAAAAATGTCGTGAAGAAGATAACAATGTATTGTTTATTGATGCATCGCAATCATTTGAAAAAGGTAAAAATCAAAACCATTTAACAACTGAAGATGTTGAAAAAATTGTTGAAACTTATAAAAATCGAGAAACATTAGATAAATATAGTTATGCGGCAAGTTTAGAAGAAATTGCAGAAAATGATTATAACCTTAATATCCCAAGATATGTCGATACATTTGAAGAAGAAGAACCTATTGATTTAGAACAAGTTCAAAAAGACTTAAATCAAATAGATGATGAAATTATCGAAGTAGAACAAGAAATTAATAATTACCTAAAAGAATTAGGAGTGTTAAAGCATGACTAAGGAAGTGAAGAATGTACCTGATTTAAGGTTTCCTGGGTTTGAAAATACTTGGGAGAAAAAAAAGTTTTTTGATATTTTAAAGTCTAAAGGAGAAGGTATTAAGAGAGGTCCTTTTGGCGGAGCACTTAAAAAAGAAATTTTTAAAAATAGTGGTTTTGCAATTTATGAGCAAAAAAATGCAATCTATGATAATCAACATTTTAGGTATTTTATAGACGAAGAAAAATATAATGAAATGATAGGCTTTGCAGTTAAGCAAGGCGATATAATTATGAGTTGTTCTGGTACTATAGGAAAACTATCATTAATACCAGAGGATGCTAAGATTGGAATTATTAATCAAGCATTAATACGTTTTAGAACAAATAATACTATATTAAACACTTATTTTTTAATATATATGAGAAGTCAATATATGCAAAAGAAAATACTCGAATCAAACCCTGGATCAGCGATTACAAATTTAATCCCAGTTAAAGAATTAAAATTATTGAATTTCCCTTTGCCTAATATAAATGAACAAAAAAAGTTAGGAAGTTTTTTCTGCAAACTCGACCGCCAAATTGAACTCGAAGAACAAAAGTTAGCGAAATTAGAAGAACAGAAAAAGGGATATATGCAACAAATATTCTCACAACAACTTCGATTTAAAGATGAGAATGGAAATGAATATCCAGAGTGGGAAGAGAAGACTATTAAAGATGTTTATAAAGTAACTAGAGGTTATGTCTTAGCAAGAAAATTAATGAGTGATAACCCAAACAGTATTAACAAATACCCAGTATATTCATCTCAAACAAGTAATAATGGATTGATGGGTTATTATTCAGATTACTTATATCAAGATGCCATAACTTGGACAACAGATGGTGCAAATGCAGGGAGTGTAAGTTTTAGACAAGGAAAATTCTATTGTACAAATGTTTGTGGAGTTTTATTAAATGAATTAGGAAATTCAAATGTGTGTATGGCAGAAATGCTTAATAATATAGCTTTCAAATATGTATCTAAGGTTGGTAACCCTAAATTAATGAATAACGTTATGGCGATGATTAAATTAAAATTCCCTTGTTTAGAAGAACAACAAGTAATTTCTAATTTTTTGAATGTCTTTAGTGAAGTTATAGATAATCAAAACAAAAAAGTAGAATTACTAAAAAAACGTAAAGAAGGATTATTACAGAAAATGTTTGTTTGATTCTGATAATGTCCTATTATGTTAACTACTTCAACTCAAATACCAATTTCTCAATATTTGAGGGAGGCAGCATGATACTATATTTTTTTGTAATCGATTTTTGATCTAATAACAATATCTTGTTTTAAATTCATATAATCACTTTATTAACAAATATTCTTCACTACCTTTTTTAGCTTTAATATAAAGCATATACGGTTCTGGATCATCAGATTGATCTATATCTTTTTGATTTTATAGACATTTTTCTTTCATTCTGAAATTTAATTTTTGAGTTTTATTATCATTATCTGTTTGAAACAACATACTTGCTGGTTTAGGATAGATTTTCAATTTTTGTTGTCGCCTAGATTCTCATATTCTTTATCTTTTTTAATTTTTATGGTGATAGTGGAGGCGGAGATTTAATTAATGAATTTCCTGAAGCGATCTATCTCGTAGTAGCGTTAATATTATCAATCATCAATTACTTCTCTGTAAAAAAGAAATATACGTCGTAAGACGCTAACTAACGAATTTGAGAAAGTGAACTAATCGTGTTTAATTCACTCTATAAAAAATGTCCTAATTATTAATCTAATAACGTTAAGATGAAGCTTCAACACTGTAAATAAAATAAGAATTAGAAAGGAGACTTTTATGATTATAAGTAAAGTGTATATTAAAAATTTTAGAAGTATTAATGAAGTTAAATTAGAGTTATCAAATTATAGTGTGATTTTTGGAAAAAACAATGAGGGTAAATCTAACATTATGAGAGCTATTTATAGAGGTTGGACTTTACTTGAAGATTTTTCTAATCATAATCACAATGCTGTTCGTTTAAGACATAATAAAAATGGTTTTAAAATAAGAACTAGAGGAAATTTAATTTCAAATACTAGTAAAGAAGTAGAAGATGATATAACCAAAGACTCGGACGATAAAAATAATTTAATCCAAATTGGTTACTATTTTGATTTAAGTGATGAAGAATATATAGAAATTAATAAATCTATGAATAGTAAGACTAAAATTACCAAAAAAATTTATGTAGAAATTCAATATGATGATTCTTTATTTTATAAATGCAGAGTTAAGCTAAATAGTAATGGGAACTTTTTAAGTTCACCCAAAAACATACTTGCCAGCATTATTTTTATACAAAAAAAATTTGATATTGATTATATCCCTTCAATTAGAACAGAAGAAACAGCTACTGAAATTGTCCAAAATGCAGTTAAAGAGAGGCTGAAAGACCTAACGTTAAGAGATGAATACAATGAAGCAATCAATTTAATAAATCAATTACAAGATCAGGAATTAAAAAAAATAGCTTCACAAATTGAACCTGATTTAAAAAGGTATTTAAAAAATATAAAATCAGTAGAAGTAGTTTCTCTTAGAAGCGATAGGCCATTAATTAGGTATGGATATTCAAATGATATTGATATCAATATTAACGATGGTAGACTAACTAGTATTAAAAATAAAGGAGATGGGATAAAAAGTTTAATTGCTCTCTCAATTCTACAAACTAGTGAATCAAATAATAGGTTATTAATGATCGATGAACCTGAATCTCATTTGCATTCTGGGGCGATAAGAGAACTTAAGAGTAAAATTATGAGCGATACATTAAACCACCAGACATTAATATGTTCACATCATCAAATTTTTGTAGATAGAAACACAATTAAAAATAATAAGTTACTTAACGGAGGGAAAATAAATGAAAAAATAGATATTAGGAAAATCAGACAAGAATTAGGTGTTTCACTTGGAGAGAATTTATTGAGTGCAGAAATAGTACTATTGGTAGAAGGTGAAACGGACAAATCAATAATAGAAATGTATATTAAAAATAAAAGAACGGATTTACAAAATTTATTAGAAGAAGGAATTTTTATTATAGATTCTGTCAGAGGTGTTTCAAAAATTGATCAAAAAATTTCTGTTTATGAGTCAGGACTTTGCAACGTCGTTGCGTTGTTAGATAATGATGAAGCAGTTAAATCAAATAAAACTAAAATTAACTTAGACAAATCAAATTATTTTTTAGTTCCTACATTCAATAAAAATGAAAGTGAAATTGAAGATATCTTTGAAAAAGATTTTATTTTCAAAGTCGTGGATGAACAATTTGGATTGAACAATTCATATGACAAAAAAAGAATGGGCAAAAAGAAATTTACAAATGGTCTAAAAGCTATATTACATAATAAAGGTAAAATTTTTGAAAAGGAAGAAGAAGAACAATTTAAATGGAGAGTAATTAGTCGCTTGAAAGAAGAAGAAAATTTACCTATAAACCCAATTTATAATGAATTTTTAGAAAGTGTTTGTGATAGAATATCTGCTTTGTATTTTAAAAAGTAAAAGAAAAATCGACTACTAATAATGGTTCGTTTTTGACACAAAACCTCTTAACTTAATATTAAGAGGTTTTTCTTGGATATTTAAGTCTATAAACTTGTGTTATAATCAATGTATCATAAATATCAAAAATCATGAGTTTTTAGACGATGAGAGACGCGTTTATTTGCATCGAGAACTAGATTTCATTAGTAAGTACTCATAAAACGATTAAAAGAGGTGGTATTCAAATGGCTAAAATTGGTTATGCACGTGTATCAACACAAGATCAAAGTCTTGATGGACAGATTGATACACTTGAGGAATATGGTTGTGAACGTATCTTTAGCGAGAAAGCGAGTGGTCGCAAAACGAAAAGAACGGAACTTGATAAGTGTTTGGATTATTTACGGGAAGGAGATATTCTAGTTATCTATAAACTAGATCGTCTTGGACGTACAACGAAACAATTAATTGAGTTATCCCAATGGTTCGATGAAAACAGCATTGATTTACATATTATTGATATGAATGTATCAACGAAAGATGCGATGGGCAAGATGTTCTTTACTATGATGAGTGCATTCGCTGAACTTGAAGCTAACTTATTAAGTGAACGTACGAAAAAAGGATTAGAAGCAGCACGAGCAAGAGGGCGAAAAGGCGGGAGGCCTTCATTACCTGACCATAAGAAAAGAGAAATTAAGTTTCTATACGATGAGCAAAAACTTACAGGAGAAGAAATTGCTAAACAAACAGGTGTAAGTCGTTCTACAGTATATAGGATGCTTAAAGATTAAACTCTATGAAAAAATATATTACTTAAGGCTCTTATAGGTGTATCTAAATCATTTTATGAACATTGATTTTATGTTGAGTTTTTGAACATATTATATACTGATATTCATAGATTTTGGATTATGAAGAAAGAGTGTACAGAAAACAGTTATTTTCTGTACACTCTTAAATTATTTTAATGATTCTGGAAAATCTTGATAGCCTTCTCTAATATTTACGACATTTTCAAATCCTTTGTTTTCTAAGATACCCACGGCGATTGAACTTCTAACACCTGACTGACAATGTACGTATATTTTATCCTCTTTATTAAATGGAATATTTTCATTTAATAATTTACCATGCGGAATATTGACTGCTTGATCTAAGTGCCCATTATTCCACTCTTCTTCATTACGTACGTCAAGTATATATTCTTCTTTACCAGTCATATCAACGCTATGGATGGATTGGGTTAAAATTTCTGATTTTGGTAAACGATAACCTGCTACATTATCAAATCCAATTAATTGTAAAGTATGCGCTGCTTGTTCAACGGTAGATTTATCACCAATTAAATCTATACTATTTTCATAGTCTAAATACCAACCGATTTGGTTAATAAAGTTTTTGTTGTAAGGAATATTGATTGTCCCTTTAGTATGACCACCATGAAAGGCTTCTTTGCTACGAAGATCAAATGCTATTCTTTCATTGCTTAAACTAGGATAAACATTGTATGGTTGATATAATTCCATACCAAATTGGTTAATTTTTTTCATTTGTGTAAAATGATGTGGTGGCGCTGGTTGATTTGATGTTAATGTTTCAATGAATTTAATTTCATCAGTTTCACTAAATGCCCAGTTATTTATTTTTTCATAACCTAGCGTAGACATTGGTACGGCGCCTAATGCTTTACCACAAGGACTTCCAGCACCGTGGCCTGGCCAAATTTGAATATAATCTGGTAAATCTTTAACACTTTCTATAGATTGATACATTTGTTTCGCACTAACTTCTGTAGAACCTTCGACTTGAACTGATTTTTCTAGTAAATCGGGTCTACCGATATCACCAACAAAAATAAAGTCACCACTAAATAAACCCATTGGAACACTTGAGCCGCCACCTTCATCCGTGAGTAAGAAACTAATACTCTCTGGGGTATGACCAGGTGTATGCAATACTTCTAATTTAATGTTACCTACATGAATAATATCTTGATGTTTAACAAAATGTGTTTGTTCTGGCATATTACGATAACTTAATTCATCGTCACCTTCGCCAGATACATATACGTTTGCATTTAATTGTTCTGCCACATCTCTAATGCCTGAAGCAAAATCAGCGTGGATATGGGTTTCTGCAGCTTGTGTAATTGTAAAACCTTCGCTATCTGCAACTTCCATATATTTTGTTAAGTCACGTACAGGGTCAATTATTATTGCCTCTCCTGTGCGTTGACAGCCAACTAAATAAGATGCTTGAGATAAATTGTTATCGTAAAATTGTTTAAAAAACATATAAAGAACTCCTTATTTTAATAGATTTAATTAAATAAATAAATTATGACTCGCGTTTTCAGTATCACCTATATAAGTGCCTACACCGCCGTACTCAACTTCGTCTCTTAATTCTTCTTTCTTAATGCCCATGACATCCATGCTCATCGTACATGCGATTAATTTGATATCTTGGTCGATTGCTTGGTCGATAAGTGATGGTAATGAATCAACATTTTTCTTTTTCATTACGTAGCGCATCATGATATTACCTAAACCGAACATATTCATTTTAGAGAGTGGCATTTTCAAGGGTGTTTTTGGCAACATAAAATCAAACATTTTTGCGATACCTTTCTTTTTAACGTTAGCTGTTTGCGCTTTTTTCAACGCGTTAAGTCCCCAGAAAGTGAAAAAGATGGTTACATCTCTTCCTGCAGCTTTAGCACCATTCGCAATAATCATTGCTGCCACTGCTTTATCTAATTCTCCACTAAATAGTACAATTGTAGTGCCTTTAGACGTATGACTCACTTCTAAATCTTTGGGTTGTTCTTTTTGAATAATCGCTTTAATTTCATTGTCACCCCCATCAAGTTTTACTAATGTGTGTCCCGTTTGTTTCGCCCAGCTTTTAATATCACTTGCGAATCCTGGATCTGTGACTGTAACCTCAATTTGGTCACCTTCTTGAATATTTTTTACTTCTTTACTGATATTTACAATAGGGCCTGGACATTGAAGACCACTATAGTTTAATTGTTTACGCTCTGCTTTAATTTCTACATTTGTGTTTTCTTCTTTTGTATCATCGCTGACGTTTTTTTCTTCATAAGCTTTATAGCCGCCGTCTAAATTTACAACGTCATAACCTTGTTCAGCTAAATATTTACTAGCTTTAGCACTTCTGTTACCACTTTTACAGTGTACATAATAGGTTTTATTTTTGTCTTTATTGAACGACTCAATCTCATCTACAGGATGCAGTGTGGAACCATTGATGTGCCCCAATTCATATTCTTCTTGTGTTCTTACATCAATCAATTGACCTTGAGAAGTTAATTTTTCTAATTCTGATTTACTTAAATCATTAATATGTTTTTCATTATATTGTTTCATAATAACCTCCTATTAAATACCTATAAGGGTATGTTAAAAGATATAACTCTTTTTGTCAAATACCCCCGCACGTATTTGACAAACTTGTTTTAATTTACTATTATGACTGTATTCAATTAAAAGTGGAGGAAATTACTATGAATTATGATAAAAACATGATCAATCGTATTAATAGAGTACAAGGGCAATTAAATGGCGTTGTAAAAATGATGGAAGAAGAAAAGCATTGTAAAGATGTGATTACGCAACTTAGTGCTTCAAAAAGTTCATTACAAAGATTAATGGGGATTATTATTAGCGAAAATTTAATTGAATGCGTCAATTCAGCTGATGACAACAATGAAGATTCACAAGAAATCATTAATGAAGCTGTTAACTTATTGGTGAAAAGTAAATAATGGATATTATAAATATTATCATTATGTTGCTCATCGGAGTGTTCGGAGGATTTATATCTGGTCTAGTAGGTATAGGTGGCGCTATTATTATTTACCCAGCCATTTTATTGTTACCGCCACTATTTGGGGCTCCTGCATATAGCGCGTATATCGCATCAGGACTTACTTCTAGCCAAGTCTTTTTCAGTACCTTAAGTGGCTCTTTGAAAGCAAGAAAAAAACCAGAATTCTCACCCCAGTTGGTCCTTTATATGGGAGGAGGTATGATTATAGGGAGCATGTTAGGGGCTTTGCTAGCAAATTTATTTGATGCTACATTTGTAAATATGGTGTATATTATCATTGCTTTACTTGCATTAATATTAATGTTTATTAACGTAAAACCTAGTTCAGACCAATCTTCCTTTAATAAGCCTTTATTGGTTATTGTGGGTCTTTTCGTTGGCATCATTTCGGGTATAGTTGGAGCAGGCGGCGCCTTTATTATTATTCCTATATTATTAGTTTTATTCAAATTACCAATGAATACGGTGGTTGCTAATAGTATAGTAATTGCTTTTATATCTTCAATTGGCGCCTTTATCATTAAACTTATACAAGGTTACATTCCTTTAGAAGATGCGTTATTTTTAATAATAGGGAGTATTATTTTCGCTCCGTTAGGTTTAAAATTAGGTAAAAAAGTCCCTAGTTTTGTACAAAAGTGGATCATCAGTATTTTAATTATTATTGCGATTATTCAAATTGTTTTATAAATAAGAAAGAGAAGTACAACTAATATTTGTACTTCTCTTTCTTATTTATAAAGTTAAAAAATTCTCATATAGCAAGTAAATTGACATGCTACATTCGTTTGTATGATTAGGGTGTATGAGAAAGGGTGTTAAAAATGATAGTTGGATATGCAAGAGTTTCTACCGTTGATCAAAATTTGGATAGACAAATTGAAAATTTGCAATCTTTTGGTGCTGAGAAAATCTTCACTGAAAAACAATCAGGGAAATCTATAGAAAATCGACCTGTATTTCAAGAAGTATTAAATTTTTTAAGAATGGGAGATCGTTTAATTATTGAGTCTATTGATAGACTAGGAAGAAATTACGATGAAATAATCCAAACAGTTAATTATTTAAAAGATAAAGAAGTTCAATTAATGATAACGAGTTTACCCATGATGAATGAAGTGATTGGTAATCCATTACTAGATAAGTTTATGAAAGATTTAATCATTCAAATATTGGCAATGATTTCAGAACAAGAAAGAAATGAAAGTAAACGTCGACAAGCTCAAGGTATTAAAGTAGTCAAAGAAAAAGGTATTTATAAAGGAAGACCTGTTCTGTATTCTCCCGATGCTAAAGACCCTCAAAAAAGACTTGTTTATTATCGTATTGTTGAACTACTGAATAAAGAAATGTCAATTAGTAAGATAGCTAAAAAAGTCGGTATAACAAGGCAAACTATATACAGAATTAAAAAAGAAAGAAAATATTAAGAGAAGTACATTTGATATT
The DNA here is from genome assembly GCF_017893435.1 of Staphylococcus sp. GDB9P120P. NCBI lineage: Bacteria > Bacillati > Bacillota > Bacilli > Caryophanales > Staphylococcaceae > Staphylococcus > Staphylococcus sp. GDB9P120P. The sequence goes on along the minus strand of NZ_JAESNB010000003.1, from coordinate 15,257 downwards.
AAAATCCTGCGCAGTTTCTATGGAGTTCAGCAATTATCGGTTTATTTACTAAATAGAATGGGAATTAATTTAAGAGATTTAGATTTCATTGGAGGTGTATCAAATGACTGATAAACAATATTACAATCTGGTTCAAACGCTACATGAATGTATGGAAGCGTGTAATCATTGTTACGATGCCTGTTTGAAGGAAAAAGACATGACAATGATGGCAGAGTGCATCCGTCTGGATCGTGAATGCGCAGACATCTGTGCATTTTTAGAACAATCGCTAACAAGAAATTCACCATTTGCTTCTGATTTGGCGACAATATGCGCCAAAGTATGCGGAGCATGTGGTAATGAATGTCAGAAGCATAACCATGACCATTGTCAAAATTGTGCAGAGACGTGCTTTAAATGTGTAGAAGCTTGTAAAGAAATCGCGTAAACAAAACCAAATAATATAAGGAGTGGCACATTGGAGATAAAGCCCCCATGTGCCACGTTTTTATTTCTTGCAACTAAAGAAACGAATATAAAATAAGTATGTGCCTGGAAACACAGCAATTTAACCCAGCAATATGAATATACCTCTTGGACGTCGGTTTACCACAGTCATAATGATAATCAGGATATCAAGTATAAAACCAGCGCCTTTGCCTAGTTTGCTCTCAACTTCAATATTCCCCCATGCAATGCCACAATTTCTTTGGCGATGGACAAACCAAGACTAAAGTTTCTATTTAAATGGCTATCAAATTTTCTGAACGCTGAAAAATAAAAAATACTAAATAATATATACGTCCAGGGGGTATATGTTATACTCACATTATCTTATTACTATCTCTAAAAATATAAAATTAGGAGGTTTTATTTTGCCGAATAATGAAAAACATCAAAATCATGAGAATCATAGCCATCAAGAACATGAGAATCACGCTAGTCATGGCGATCATGCACATCATCATGGGAATTTTAAAAGTAAATTCTTTATTTCTTTGATTTTTGCGATACCGATTATTATTTTATCACCCATGATGGGGGTTAAATTACCGTTTCAATTTTCATTTACAGGGTCAGATTGGATTGTATTAATTCTTGCTACTATTTTATTCTTTTATGGAGGAAAGCCATTTTTATCAGGGGCTAAAGATGAAATTTCAACTAAAAAACCTGGAATGATGACGCTTGTTGCTCTAGGTATTTCAGTTGCTTATATTTATAGTTTATACGCCTTTTATATGAATAATTTCAGTGGTTCATCCACACATACAATGGACTTTTTCTGGGAATTAGCGACTTTAATTTTAATCATGTTATTAGGTCATTGGATTGAAATGAACGCAGTAGGTAATGCAGGCAATGCACTGAAGAAAATGGCAGAACTTTTACCTAATACTGCAGTGAAACTGATTGATAATAATCAACGAGAAGAAGTTAAAATATCAGATATTTATATTGACGATATTGTGGAAGTCAGAGCAGGCGAAAGTATACCCACAGACGGAATCATTGTTCAAGGAGAAACATCAATTGATGAATCATTAGTTACTGGCGAATCAAAAAAAGTTCATAAAACTCATAATGATGATGTTATTGGGGGTTCAATTAATGGTTCAGGCACAGTACAAGTTAAAGTGACAGCTACGGGTGAAAACGGCTACCTATCTCAAGTTATGGGTCTTGTTAACCAAGCGCAAAACGATAAGTCAAAAGCTGAACTCCTCTCGGATAAAGTCGCAGGTTATTTGTTTTACTTTGCCGTAGGAATTGGGCTGATTTCATTTATTGTATGGATGCTTATTCAAAATAACGTTGATTTCGCACTCGAACGACTTGTAACCGTATTAGTTATTGCTTGTCCTCATGCATTGGGATTGGCAATACCTTTAGTTACAGCACGTTCTACTTCTATAGGCGCACATAATGGTTTAATCATAAAAAACAGAGAATCTGTAGAAATCGCACAACACATTGATTACATCATGATGGATAAAACTGGGACACTTACTGAAGGTAACTTTTCAGTGAATCACTATGAAAGTTTTACGAACGAGCTAAATAATGAAGAAATATTGAGTCTATTTACTTCATTAGAAAGTAACTCTAATCATCCACTTGCCACTGGTATTGTTGATTTTGCTAAAGGCAAAAATATTTCATATGCTACTCCTCAAGAAGTTAATAATATTCCAGGTGTAGGCTTAGAAGGCACAGTTGATAATAAAAAACTCAAAATAGTGAATGTTTCTTATCTCGATAAAAGCAATTTTGATTATAATAAAGAACAATTTACGAATCTCGCTCAACAAGGGAATTCTATTAGTTATCTAATTCATGACCGACAAGTTATTGGTATTATCGCACAAGGCGATAAAATTAAAGAAAGTTCAAAACAAATGGTTTCGGATTTATTATCGAGAAACATTACGCCAGTCATGCTTACAGGCGATAATAAAGAAGTGGCACAAACAGTGGCTGAAGAATTAGGTATTAGTGATGTCCACGCGCAATTGATGCCCGAAGATAAAGAAAGTATTATCCAAGATTATCAAAGCAATGGTAGCAAAATCATGATGGTTGGTGATGGTATCAATGATGCGCCAAGCCTTATTAGAGCAGATATTGGTATGGCAATTGGCGCAGGGACAGATGTAGCTGTTGAATCGGGGGATGTCATACTCGTTAAAAGTAATCCTTCTGATATTATCAATTTTTTGTCCCTTTCAAAAAATACGATGAAAAAAATGGTTCAAAATTTATGGTGGGGCGCAGGATATAACGTGATTGCAGTTCCTCTTGCAGCTGGTATATTAGCTTCTATTGGTTTAATATTATCACCTGCTGTGGGTGCAATACTTATGTCTTTAAGTACGATCATCGTAGCAATTAATGCATTTACATTAAAATTAAAATAAAAGAGGTAAATATAATGTATAAAAAAATGTTCACAATTTTAATTACGTTATTTTCTATAATGTTTATGGTTCCTAATGATACTTTTGCAGAAGGTAAGCACAACATGATGGACATGAAAGAAAATGATCAAAAGCGAAATGATATGATGGATATGAAAAGTCATGACGAAAGAAAAAATTTGAATTCTTCACAAGGAAAAAATGAAATAACATTTCCCAAAGTTTTAGATCCTAAAAAAGATAACAATGGTTATAAAAGTTATACATTAAAAGCGCAGAAAGGAAAGACAGAATTTTACAAAGGTAATTTCTCTAACACTTTAGGATACAATGGAAATTTACTTGGGCCAACTTTAAAATTAAAAAAAGGAGATAAGGTTAAAATTAAGTTAGTCAACAACTTAGATGAAAATACAACATTTCATTGGCATGGGTTAGAAATAGATGGAAAAGTGGATGGAGGCCCTTCTCAAGTTATAAAACCAGGAAAAGAAAAAACAATAAAATTTGAGGTTAAACAAGAGGCTGCTACATTATGGTATCATCCCCACCCCTCCCCAAATACAGCTAAACAAGTTTATAATGGTTTATCAGGGTTATTATATATAGAGGATGACAAAAAGAATAATTATCCTAGCAATTATGGGAAAAATGATTTGCCTATAATAATCCAAGATAAAACATTTGTATCTAAAAAATTAAATTATACAAAAACGAAAGATGAAGATGGTACTCAAGGTGATACAGTCCTTGTGAATGGGAAAGTAGATCCTAAATTAACAACAAAAGAAGGAAAAATACGTTTGAGACTTTTAAATGGCTCCAATGCTCGGGATTTAAATCTTAAGCTAAGTAATAATCAAAGTTTTGAATATATTGCTTCAGAAGGCGGCCATTTAGAAAAGACTAAAAAGTTAAAAGAAATTAATTTAGCTCCTTCAGCAAGAAAAGAAATAGTAATAGATTTATCTAAAATGAAAGAAGAAAAAGTCAATCTTGTTGATAATGATGAAACAGTAATTTTACCAATTATTAACAAAGAAAAAAGTACTAACAAAGACACTACTCCAAAAGTAGATAAAAAAATCAAATTAGAAGGTATGGACGATAATGTTACTATTAATGGCAAAAAATTCGATCCTAACAGAATAGATTTCACACAAAAGGTAAACCGGAAAGAAACTTGGGAAATTGAAAACGTCAAAGATAAAATGGGTGGTATGAAGCACCCGTTCCATATCCACGGAACGCAATTTAAAGTTTTATCAGTGGATGGGAAGAAACCTTCAGAAGATATGAGAGGCAAAAAAGACGTTATATCTCTGGAACCTGGACAAAAAGCCAAAATAGAAGTGGTTTTTAAAAATACTGGGACATACATGTTCCATTGTCACATACTTGAGCATGAAGATAATGGAATGATGGGACAAATAAAAGTAACAAAATAATTTATAAGGAGAATTCAATATGATGAAAAAATTGAGCTCAATTATAGTAGCTTCAGGATTAGTATTATCAGCTTGTTCAACTGGTAACGAAGAAGAAGAAAATTCTAAAGATCAAAAACAAGAAAAACATATGAATCATAAGAGTGAAAGTAAAGCCCCAGATAATATGAAAAGTACAGATGACAGTAAATATAAAAAGGACGATAAAATAACAATTACAGCTGATCATATGCCTGGTATGAAAAATGCTAAAGGTACAGTTAAAGGTGCTTACAAAACCTATGCTTATGTCGTGAGTTACACACCTACAAATGGTGATGAAAAAGTTAATAATCACAAATGGGTCGTTAATGAGGAAGTTGCAGATGCCCCTGAAAATGGATTCAAGAAAGGTGATACAGTTAAATTAGAAGCTGACCATATGCCTGGTATGAAAGGTGCAGAAGCTCAAATTGATGATGTAGAAAAAACAACCGTTTATATGGTGGATTATAAATCAACAGAAAACGATGAGATGGTTAAAAATCATAAATGGATGACAACTGACGAACTAAAATCTCGTTAATGTCTATCATTTTAAAGCTTTAAAGTATTTAGTTAGTTATTCACAAATGCAATGAGAATCCCCTTTGTTAAATAGACAAGTAAACAAATAAAATTTATGGCCACTCTCATATCCACAATAATGAGAGTGGCCATTTGTTTAGAAAAATTAAATGATTTTAATGAAAATGAGGGGATCTTTTATAATTTATCAATGGAATTTCGAAAAATATAAAAAATGGAATAGTGAATGTATTGAGCTTTATCATTTATCAAGAAAAGTTATTCTAAATTAGCAGGTAAAGTCACAAACATTCATTACTGACTGATTAGGGCGTACCTTAAATAGATAAACTTCTCGAAGTTAATATATTTATTTTCTATACGATAAAGTAGAGTCCATTAATAGCTTTTATCTTTATGATCCCTTCATTCAAAAACAAATGAAATCAAAAAAATAGAAAGGCAATGAAATATAATTGAGTATAATCACATTTCATTGCCTTGGAATATAGTCATACACCTCTGCTAATAGTTGAAAGAAGTCAATTTCTAGAGCAGTTGATAATATTTTCAAAGTTGATAAACTAGGTAAATTATATCCATTTTCAATATTAGTTAAAGTCTTTACAGATAGATCTTCATATTCTATTAATCCTTGTCTTACTCGATCATCTAAGAAATAACTCCTTGTATCTTTTTTTAAAGATAAATTCATTCTATGTTCTCTTATAATTGATCCAAATTTTATTAAGTCTCTATTTTTTCTTTAGAAAAAATCCTAAAGGAATTGGGAATATTCACCAGCAAGCTGACCAAACTTAAATTTTACATTGTAAAATTTAAAGGTTTATAAGTATATAAAATAGTAATAAAATATTATTTTATTTTTTAATATAATAATATTTTTATAAGGCCGTTATAGGGGAATTTTATTAAAGGTGGGATAGATAATGAATGTATTAACGCAAGAAGATAGAATACAAATTTTATCTGATATTGTTGAAATTAAAACCGGAAATGATAATTAATTAGAAAGGTTCTGTGTCAAATAGTGTTGGGAACCAAAAGTAAATAATCACAGTTAAGATTTAAATGAAATTTTTAATAACTGAAAGGCCATGTTTATTTTCAAGATAAGCATGACCCTTTTCTCGCCCTTAGGCGAGAAAGTCGGATCAAGAGTTGGATAATTAATAATGAAAGCTAACAAGTGTCATCGTCTAATATTTAAGCTGCAACTGGTTGGAAAGTCGCAGGTAGTGGATTAGATGGTTTAAAGATCAGTTTAAATTGTAATAGAATTCTGGCTCTGAAATTTCTAAAGCTTGCGTAGCCATATCCTGTACGTTTGATTAACTTAATCTTGTTATTCATACCTTCGGTAGGACCGTTAGAAACACGATAAATTAAAGCATTTTCGACATATGGTAAGAATCTTTCCAGTGTATTAATCGTTTTTCTTACCTTTTTATTTAATCTGACTTTCTTTAAATCTTGTAAAGTGGCTAATAAGTAACTGTAGTCTCTAGTTTCTGTCGCAAATTTAAGGTCATTCATCACTTGGTAAGCTTGTTGTAATTTCGGAGAAAGACTTAATAAATAATCTACCATACGTTGCTCAGTCATCTTTTCATGGTATAGGCGATGATAATAATAGTTTGAAAAATCGAGATAATCAGCATTTTTTAATATCAATCTCTATTGATTTTTTAGTTTTCGATAATCTGTAGGGCGACTTTTTTTGATTTCATTCATGACTGCAATCCACATTGAGTTAATTGTATTATTTAGTAATTGTACGATATGAAAACGATCAATAACAATTTTTGCATTAGGGAAAAAAGCCTTAACAACACTTATATATGGAGAATATAAGTTCATTGAAATCGTCTTTACTGCAGCTCGTGCTTCTTTAGAATAGCGATGGAAATACCGAATTAACGACTGCTGTTTTCAATCCTCTATAATGTTTCCTGCTTTCAAGTATATTGTGGTAATTTACTTTATTTTAGGATTTCATGGCCTTTTTGTATACCCAAAAAACCGTGAGAGTATTATCCTCTTACGGTTTTTTCGGCACTTTAACTTGATGAAAATAATAATTCATCTAAATCAAATATCTCAATATATTTATGCGTATGTTGTTTAATTAAACCTTTTTCTTCCAATGCTGAAAACTTTCGACTTATTGTTTCAGGAGTTGTACCCAAATAAGAAGCTAGATCCTTCTTTGACATTGGTAAGGTCACATAAGTATGATTTTCTTCATTCTCAACGTATTCTGATAGAAAATCAATAATACGAGACTCTACTTGCTCCATACCAACCTGCATCGTTTGCTTTTCTGATACCTGTAAACGTTTCGTAACGTCTGATAGGATTCTTCTCATAATTTCTGGGTAAGCATCTAAATAGTCATTCATATCCTTTTTATGAATTCTACATATACTTACTTCTGATATTGCTTCAGCATAATTAGAATGGTAACTTTCAGTTTGAAAAATAGCCACTTCTCCCATAAAATCACCAGGATTTAGTATGCGTACAGTTTGTTCACGACCGGATTCATTTAAGTTATAAATACGTACACGCCCATTATTTACGATATATAGTGTGTCATCTTTATCACCACTTCCAAATAACAACGCATTCTTTTCATAATGTACTTCATGCGCTGATTGTGCAATTAAACTCATTTGTTCTTCATTTAGGTGATTAAAAATCGGAACTAAACGTATACAATCTACATGACTATGGTGATGATGGTGTGCCATACAACTTTCCTCCTAATTAATCATTATCTATATAGTCATCGTCTTCTAGCGCATCCTTGTTAACAAAGGCTTGAAGTTGCCAAATATTTACATCTAAATAATCTTTATAACTAATTAGTAAATCCTCTAACGCATCATCTGCTTCTTCTTGGGCTAAACGCATTGCACGAATGGTAAATTCACGGTTAGATCTAAAATCCTCTACTAACTGTAAGACCATTTCTTCAGCAGAATAATATTTTTCAGACAAATCTTCAGAAATCGTTGTAAATTTTTGGAATTCGGTAGTTGTTGATGCTGGCTTAAATCCTGAAGCTAGTAAACGTTCTGCAATTTTATCAAACCATGTTTCATTTTCATTATATAGTTTTTCAAATACCTCATGCAATGAATAAAAATTTGTGCCTTTTACATACCAATGATATTGGTGTAATTTTACATGCAAGGTATGAATATTAGCCAGTACATGATCTGTAACAGCTGCTGCATTAATCTTAGTATGATGAATGTGTTCTTTATAGGCTTGTTCAGCAGCTAATTTTTCTTGTCTTTCATTTACTGTTGTCATTTTATACACCTTCCTTTACTTTTGAACTAATAACGGAATATCCTAAGTTTTCAATAGCTTTTTCAATTGTATTCAAATTGACTTGTTCTTCATCAAAATCCACTTTTACCTTACTTGCATTGAACAGCACTTTTACAGAATCTTTTTCTACACCAGCAGTCTGTTTTAAACCACTTTCAATTTTTTGTAAACATGATGGACAAGTTAATGTTTCTAATTTTAATGTTGCTTTAGTCATATCTATCACTCCTTTAAATAAATTATATAAGGTATTTTTTTAAAAATAATTGACACGGATCAATTATCTTAATTGATAACTTCTTAATCTCATTGCATTTAAAATAACGACCAAAATACTTGCCTCATGAACTAACATACCAATTGACATAGACATCCATTCACTAAATATTAAACTACCCAATAATATTATCACCACACCAACAGCAATGAGAATATTTTGTTGCATATTCGCGTATGTCCCTTTAGCTAAACCTAAAGCATGGGGGAGACGATTAAAATTGGAATTCATTAGAACAATATCTGAACTTTCAATAGCCACATCTGTCCCATTTCCCATAGCTATCCCTACTTCTGCAATAGCTAGAGAAGGGCTATCATTCACACCATCACCAATAAAAGCAACAATTTCACCAGTAGACTGTCTTTCTTTTAAAAATGCTTGCTTGTCCTCTGGTAGCATATCGCCATGGGCCTCGGTTAATCCTAGCTCCTTTTTAACTAAATTAACTGTACCTTGATTATCCCCTGATAATACAATGAGATTTTTAACACCAAGTGATTTTAATTTTTGTAGGTCTTGTTTAACGCTTGGTCGAACTTGGTCACGGATTTCCATTAAAATGATTAACTGACGATCAACTGCCGTTAATACAATTGAACTACCGGCTCTTTCTAATTTATCTAATTCTTTAAGAACATCATTAGATAGTGGAATACTTTCTTGTTCCATTAAGGTTTTATTCCCTACTGCAACAATGTGTCCGTCAACGTGAGCAATTATACCCCCACCTTTTATAACCTGTGTACTCTCTACAGGTCTTAGTTTATATTGCGCTAATTTATTTGTAATAGCGACAGCTAAGGGATGGTCAGATTCCCTTTCAATCGAGTATAATAAAGATAAATCCTCCTCTTGATTATTTCCATAGTAAACGAATTCGCTAACTTCAGGCTTTCCTTCAGTTAAGGTACCTGTTTTATCAAATAGGACTGTATCTACATTCGCAAAATGACTAATCACTTCAGAACCTTTAAACAAAATACCATTCTTTGCACCATTTCCTATACCCGCGACATTTGAAACAGGTACACCAATGACCAAGGCCCCTGGGCAACCAAGTACTAATACAGTAACTGCAAGTGCTGTATCTTTAGTTAATACCCAAACTAATAGCCCAATGATAAGTACTACAGGTGTATACCAACGAGAGAACTGGTCAATAAATCGTTCAGCTTCCGATTTAGAATCTTGTGCTTCTTCTACTAACTCAATAATTCGACCAAATGTAGAATCTTCCCCAATTCTATCAGCAACTATTTGAATAGTCCCATTATCCATAATGGTACCGGCAAATACTTCATCACCTTTCTTTTTCTTTAGAGGTAAAGATTCACCGGTGATATTAGCCTCATTTACATGTCCTTTCCCAGTAGTTACCCTACCATCTACTGGAATCTTAGCCCCAGTTTTTACTAAGAGAATATCTCCTTCCTCTACTTTATCAATATCTACTTCTTCAAATTGTCCCTCGTGAAATTGCTTAAAAGCAGTCTCTGGAGCCATTTCCGTCAACTCTTTAATAGCAGACCGTGTTTGCTTAAGTGTACGCTGTTCTAAATATGATCCAAATAAAAATAAAAAAGTAACAATAGCTGACTCTTCGTAATTTTGAATAAAGAAAGCACCAATAACCGCTATCGTTACTAAAACATCAATACTCACTACTTTTACTTTCATAGCCTGATAAGCCTGTATTGCAATTGGTATAACACCCAATATGGAAGCAATTATAAAAGCACTATTAAAGACAACCATATTGCTAAAGATGAAATGTGCAATAAAACCTATAATAATAAGTAAACCACTAATAACAGTAATATGATTTTTATGTTTCAAAATAGTCTGTTGCATATAAACCTCTCCTACACTTTAGTTTAATCATAGTGTATTCGTTTTTAAGAAATATAAACTTGACCCATATCAATCTTATCTAATAAATATAGCGAATAATATTTAGGCTTAAACAGATAGATATATAAAAAGAGTCCAGAAACTTTATGTCCCGGACTCATGAAACAGAAAAATTTAATTATATATCGAGAGAAAAAGATATATTTGAAAATCTCTATGAAAATGTCTTGCCTTATAACCCATATATTTATGGAATTAATGAAAATCAAATAAACACTTATTATAATAACTATGAATTAGTTAAAAATAATAAGGATTTATTAAAATTACTAAAGTTAAAAGGAATTCATTTCGAAAATTCTTTAAGAAATGATCCTCTTTATAGCGAACAATACGAAGTATTTAGAAATTTACTTTAGTGTGATTAGTCTGAATACATGGTTTTGCATTCCTCTACCAGCCAGTGTTATAATTTAATTAACAAATAGTGTACTAACATGATAAACACCGAGCCCGATAACTACTGCGAATAGTTATCGGGCTCTTTTGGTGTATTAGCTATATGTCGCCGCTAAATTACTTTTCACAATTATTCAGCCAATGAGAAAATAACGTGAGTATAACTCCTACTATGATAGGAGCTATAATAGTTACAAATAGTGTACTGAACATGATGTCACCTCCTTCCATGCTAAATACAGCACAGAAGTGAACGACGACCTTTGTATTATATCATTTCTAATAATTGAGTTACAGATGACTTCCGATAAGTCATTTTATGTTATATCTTTGCTTATTTTTATAGTATCAAGACAAGAAGAAACTCGTTTCACTCGTTTCAAAAACCCTTCTGATTTTTAGAGAAAAACTCTCTTATTTCATCGTCTTTAATAAAATAATATGCCATCTTTCCATCTTTATAAAAATCAAGCACCTCATTTTTATATAAAAGTCTTAAATGATGTGAAGTTGAAGCAATACTCATTTTCAATATCAAAGAAATATCACAAACACACAACTCATCTTCTTTAATCAAAGATAATATGATTTTCAATTTTTTCTCATCACAAATTTTTTCTAAAATGTTAAGTAATTTCTTAGATTTATCATCTTCTAAAAAACTTAAAGCATTGTTAACTTTATCCTCATGTACACAGATCACATCACAAGCATTTTCATAGCTCATATAAAATCACACCCTAAATTAAAATATAAATCCTAAAATTGTTCCAATAGTGTCATTTTCAATAATAATAAATAAACCTAAAGCTATGTAAATAACAGCCATAATCCAACGACTAAATTTCTCAACAATTTCTCCAACTCCTGGAATATTAGCTAATTTTTGTGCAGTAAATACCAAGAAGAAAATTAAAATTAAAAAGACAAACAAAGTAATTAATAAATCAGTAACACTTAATGTCACAAAATACGGAACAAATAAACCAATATTATCAGCACCACAACTTGCTATCGTAACAATTGCAACCGTACCAACTAATTTAGACAATCCTTTTTCATTCAATTCTTTTTTAGCTCTCTTTTCTCCTTCACAATCATCATAAATAGCTACTTTAATTCCAAGATAAATTGGTATTAAACCCAATAAACCTAATATCCACTTCTCTGGAACATAATTTAATACAAAAGCTAAAAACAAACTAACTAATATTAAAATAATAGACCCTAAATATTGACCAACATAAATATCTCTATATTCTTTTCTAGTCTTTGCTCTAGCAAAAAATATTAATAAAATTACTAATAAATCAACTGCTGTAGCAATATAAAGAACAGCAGCAGTGACAACCGTTTGAATCATACATACACCTCATTCAAAAATATTTTTGAATGTATTATAACTAATATTTTTAAATAATCATAGGTGCTTTATTCCAATTGCTTTATTGACGTTGAGCCTCGGAACCCTTAACAATCCCAAAACTTGTCGAATGGTCGGCTTAATAGCTCACGCTATGCCGACATTCGTCTACAAGTTTAGTTAAGGGTTCTTCTCAACTTCAATAAATTTTCTCGGCATAAATGCGTGTCTAATCTTTTTTAGAACGACTAATCAAAAAATAATCTAAAAAATCACAAACCAAAATTAAAAAAATAAAAAAGCCTAAATACTCTCTCGATTTGTGAGAAAGTATTTAGGCTTTTTGAATTAATAAATTTCTTACTTCTTATGTTTATTTAACAATTAGTACTGGGACAGAACTTCTTTTAGCAATCTTATGTGTAACATCTCCTAAAACATGTTTAATATTCAAATCGACTCTATGATTACTCATAATTACTAAATCAAATTCACCATTATTTATATCTCCAGAAGTAATTTTTTCTAAGATTGTATCTTTAATATGCCCAAAATCTACATCTATTTTATATTGAATATCTCTTTTTTCTAATTCACGTAAAAATGGAGTGAGTTTTTTTTCTTTTTCTCTAATAATATCTTCTTTATGCTTATTATAATATTTGACACTAATTGCAAGATCATTTTCTGTTACAACGTGATAAATTACAACAACTGAATCTTCATCGGTGACTTTTTCTAAATAGTCAGGGATAGCACTAAAATCATTTTCGAAATCATAGGGTAATAATATATTTTTGAACATCTACACCAGCCTCCTATTACTTATTATTTAGATGTCTATTACTTATATATACCCTAAATATATATGCTTATTCTGGTTCTGTTGCAAAGTAAAAAATATAGCTAACCACTAATTTATCATGTCAGTGTTCGCTTAACTTGCTAGCATGATGCTAATTTCGTGGCATGGGGAAAATCCGTAGATCTGAAGAGACCTGCGGTTCTTTTTATATAGAGCGTAAATACATTCAATACCTTTTAAAGTATTCTTTGCCGTATTGATACTTTGATATCTTGTCTTTCTTACTTTAATATGACGGTGATCTTGCTCAATGAGGTTATTCAGATATTTCGATGTACAATGACAGTCAGGTTTAAGTTTAAAAGCTTTAATTACTTTAGCCATTGCTACCTTCGTTGAAGGTGCCTGATCTGTAATTACCTTTTGAGGTTTACCAAATTGTTTAATGAGACGTTTGATAAACGCATATGCTGAATGATTATCTCGTTGCTTACGCAACCAAATATCTAATGTATGTCCCTCTGCATCAATGGCACGATATAAATAGCTCCATTTTCCTTTTATTTTGATATACGTCTCATCAATACGCCATTTGTAATAAGCTTTTTGATGCTTTTTCTTCCAAATTTGATATAAAATTGGGGCATATTCTTGAACCCAACGGTAGACCGTTGAATGATGAACGTTTACACCACGTTCCCTTAATATTTCAGATATATCACGATAACTCAATGCATATCTTAGATAGTAGCTAACGGCTACAGTGATAACATCCTTGTTAAATTGTTTATATCTGAAATAGTTCATACAGAAGACTCCTTTTTGTTAAAATTATACTATAAATTCAACTTTGCAACAGAACCAGAATATTAATATATACATTGTATAAGTGGTTGTTTTCAACTGCTAAATGGTAGTGAAAAATAACGTTTTATGCTTTCTTATTACTATTAGTAGTATCTCAATGGAAATGAGAAATCTAATATAATATCAAAAACAATTGTTAAAGTTATATTAAGCAGGTTTGGAAAGGTATGAAGTTATCTTTTAAAAATGTATGACCTATACAAATTCACTATCTATAAGCCTTAATTATGTTATTATATATGAACTAATAACGTAAAATTATGGGGGAAAAATGATAAAAAAATTTATAAGTATTATCATAATAAGTACTGTTTTATGTACTGTCTTACCGGAACAATTAAGCCACGCTAAAATAGAAAAGGGTGTAACAATAGATATCGCTAGAAAATATTATTCTAAAGATAGTTTGAAGAAAATAGTACAACAAATTAGTGAATACAATGGAAGTTATTTACAACTTCATTTTTCTGATAATGAAAACTATACTATTAACTCAAATTATTTAGATCAAACCGCTAATAAGAAAAACAAATATTTTTTGACTAAATCAGAATTAGAAGAATTAATAAAATTTGCTAATAAAAAAAATATTCAAGTTATCCCAGATATAGATTTACCAAGCCATTCTAAAGGATGGCTAACTCTGTTAAGGAAGAAAGACGAGGATCTATATAGGAATGTGGTATCTAATTATAGTAATGAAATGGTAGACTATCATAACAATAAAGCATCATTATTAGTATCTCGCAAACTAATAAAAGAAATATTAGTGATGTTTGAACAGCCCAAGTTTAAAAACGAACAAAAGATTGTTTTGGGAGGTGATGAAGTTCCTGGAAGTATTAGGCAGCAAGATGATTTTATTAACTTTATGAATGAAATAACAAAAGTAGCTCTAGAGGGAAATTACACTGTAAAATTGTGGAACGATTCAATAACTACTAATGGTTTAAAAACCTTAAATAACAATGTAATAATAATGTTTTGGCAGAGAAAAAGCTCTGACTTAGCATCTGTAGATGATTTTTTAAAACAAGATTATAGTATCGAAAATTATAATAGTTATAGTTATTATCTTTTTCCTTCTTTAAACGAAGGGTTACAAGATTTTAATATAAATAAAAGGAATATTAATAAGGCAAATTTAAATGACTTTAGCGATTTAAATAGTGATTTTACTAAGTACGTAGGGACAAATATAAATGGCGAAAATATTACCTTTTGGGGCGAACATGCTGATGATATGACGCAAGATGAATTGGTAGATTATGTATTATCTTATATTGAAGTATTTCTCACAAACTAAAAAGCGCATTCCATATCGATATGGAATGCGCTTTTTAGTTTGTGATCTAATATTACAAAATTATTAAAA
>NZ_JAESNB010000024.1:0-1254 GCF_017893435.1 Staphylococcus sp. GDB9P120P | reverse complement strand
CATTTAAGCTAATACAAGAGAAATCGCTAAAGATACCGGAACAAGCACACAGACAGTATCAAAAACATTAAAAATCTTAGAAGAAGGAAATATTATTAAAAGAAAGACTGGTGCATTAATGCTAAACCCAGAACTGCTTATGAGAGGCGATGACCAAAAACAAAAATACCTCTTACTCGAATTTGGGAACTTTGAGCAAGAGGCAAATGAAAAACAAGAAAATGCTTTATCAGATTATTATTCTTTCAAAGAATAGTATAGCATAAAGGTAAAAGGACTAGCTAACTCTAGTCCTTTTTTATATGTATAGTTTTTGATCTGCTCGTTACACTTGCAGAAAAACTATACATAAAAGCAAAAACAACCCACCGTAATTTCGCTTTATTCCAATTTCCATTTTGAGCAGAAACTTTACTCATATGATTTGGATTGGTTGTTAAGTTGGAATTAATCCAACTTAAAACCGGCACCAATCGCCACTGAAGTGGCTATCATATTCGCCTTTCTTTCTCAAAATGTTTTCTCGGCATAAATGCTACATTAAGGTTTGGCAAGCACTGGCTTTGCTAGCCACTCAATCGCTATCGCTCATTCGTGACTGCTTGCCTGCTTGTTGGGGGCAAGCCCCCAAAGCCCCCTACAAAATGCTAGCCATATATCAAAAAATAAACGTAAGCATAAACGCATTCACTTCTTTTCTATATAAATATGAACGAAGTGAATAAGCGTCGGAATAGCAGCAAAAAGCTTCCTTTTTGCTGTTGGAGCATGGGGTTTCAGGGGATGCAGTATCTGACGTAAATGCCGAGCGAAAGCGAGCCGAAGGGTAGCATTTATGTTAGAAAATCCCCTGATATGCTCCGACGCTTTATATAGAAAAGAAGATTGAACTACTTAAATTCTTAATACAGGTTGATATTACAGTTTTTATAAGGATTTTGTTTGTAGTGATTTTTCACATAATTTGTAGTGATTTCTCACTACATATGTTGTGATTTTTTCACTACAATGTTAAAATTTTAAACAAAGGAGGTAAATTAAAATGAATGAAAGATATGGAACAGTATATAAAGGCTCTCAGAAGCTCATAGACGAACAAACAGGAGAAGTTATAGAGGTAGATAAGTTATACCGTAAACAAACGTCTGGAAACTTCGTAAAGGCTTATATGGTTCAATTAATAAGTATGTTAGATATGATTGGTGGTAAAAAACTTAAAATCGTTAATTACATACTAGATAATGTGCATTTAAG
>NZ_JAESNB010000023.1:0-2615 GCF_017893435.1 Staphylococcus sp. GDB9P120P | reverse complement strand
ATCAAAAAGGTGATAAAGATATCCAAGCAGCAATTAAAGAGACCTCGAAATATTCGGTTAAATCATCAGAATATTTAACTGGGGACAGTGAAAAAGATTCTGAAATCGTGAATGATTTAGAAAAAGGTTTATATCGAAAACGTATGTTGAGTTATGGTGGTTTGCTAAAACAAAAACATAAAATTTTAAATTTAGACGATGCCGAAGATGGTAATTTGATTAATACAAGTGACGAAGATAAAACAACAGACGAAGAAGAAAAAGCACATTCAATTACGGCAATTTGGAATTTTGAAAAACAAAATTATTACTTAAAAGATTTGAAACGTTAGCTTAAAAGCTAGCGTTTTTTTATGCTTTTTTGCCCCTGCGGGAACTATAGCGTTCAACCGGCATGGTTGACCAGTTTACATGCACAAAAATAATTTTGTGCGTAAATGGGCAGTGTCTAAAAAATTCAACACTGGTTTTGCTCAAATTTTTGTTTTTGAAAATAGCATATATTTATTTGGCTCATATTTGCGTTTTAAGAGCTTATATAAGTTTTTAGGTATAAAACTATATGAATTACCCCTAAATCTTTAAAATGACCCCTTAAAATTCAAAATAAAGCCATTTAAAATTCAACAAAACAAAAAAGCCACCATTTAAAATTTTGGCGACTTACAAAATGCATTAGCAATTCTCAATATAGTTGACCGACTATTTGATTTCTTAAATTAATTATAACAAGAACACGCATTTATGCCGAGAAAATTTATTGATGTTGAGAAGAACCCTTAACTAAACTTGCAGACGAATGTCGGCATAGCGTGAGCTATTAAGCCGACCATTCGACAAGTTTTGGGATTGTTAAGGGTTCCGAGGCTCAACGTCAATAAAGCAATTGGAATAAAGCAACTTTGTTATTTATAATTATTTGATTGGAGGTGTGAATATGTTTTTTAAGTGTTCTATATGTGATGAAAAATTAAAGAGAGGTTATAAAACTTTAGCATGTGAGAATAACCATACTTTTGATATTGCAAAAGAGGGTTATTCGAATTTAATTTCAGGGCATAAAAAAAGTAAATACGATAAAAAATTGTTTATTGCTAGAAGAGAATTGAATGATAGTAGCAATTTGTATTCGATATTAATTTCAAAAATCATAGAAATTATTAAAAAATATGAGATTAAAACTAAAAATAATGTGATAGATGTTGGTACTGGTGAGGGTTATATTTTAAATGAAATTAGTAAAACATTTCTTGGTGAAAATGAATTCTTAGGTATAGACATTGCAAAAGAAGGTGTAAAAAAAGCAGCAAAATCATATAAAAATATAAATTGGTTGGTTGCTGATCTAGCTGATATACCAGTTATGAATGGGAATGTAGACTTTTTAATTAATGTGCTTAGCCCTTCTAATTATGATGAGTTTAAAAGAGTTCTAGATAAAGAGGGGAAATTGATAAAAATAATTCCTAATAGTGATTATTTAAAAGAAATAAGGAATATAGTCTTTAGTAATCATAAAAATAAGGATTATGATAATTCTGAGGTTATAGATTTATTTGAAGCTAATTTTAATAAAATTGAAATGATAGACATTAGTTATAAGGTTAAATTAAATAAAGAAGAATTGAATAAATTACTTGATATGACGCCTTTAACGTGGAATTTAAGTGACGTAGAAAAAGAAGGAATAATTAAGAAAAACTTAAGTGAAATTACGATGAGTTTTAAGGTTTTGGTTGGTGGTTTTAAAACGAGTTGAAAACGAGTTTCTTCTTGTCTTGATACTATATAGAAATAACTCAAAGATATAAAAAGTCATTTGAATGTTGATATAACAGTATTTTTGGTTGTTTTTGTGCGTGAAAGGAAAATTTGACATAAAAAAGCTCCAGTAATAAGATTAAAGCATCTACTCATTAATCAATACTGGAGGGCTTTTTATATGCAAGACAATCATACAAAATATATAGACGAAAATCAAGATAATAAAACATTAAAAGATATGACGAAAAGTGGGAAACAACGCCCATGGAGAGAAAAGAAAATAGATAATGTAAGTTATGCAGATATACTGGAAATCTTAAAAATTAAAAAGGCTTTTAACGTAAAACAATGTGGTAACGTCTTAGAGTTCAAGCCAACTGATGAAGGTTATTTGAAATTACATAAGACATGGTTTTGTAAGTCAAAATTATGTCCAGTTTGTAATTGGAGGCGTGCTATGAAAAATAGTTATCAAGCTCAAAGAGTGATTGAAGAAGTTGTTAAAGAAAAGCCAACTGCTCGGTGGTTATTTCTTACTTTGTCGACAAAAAATGCAATAGATGGTGACCACTTGGAACAAAGTTTAAAGCATATGTCTAAGGCTTTTAATAAATTAAAGATGTATACAAAAGTTAAAAAGAATTTGGTAGGTTTTTTACGTTCAACTGAAGTAACAGTTAATAAAATTGACGGTAGTTACAACCAACATATGCATGTTTTGTTATGTGTTGAAAACGCGTATTTTAGAAAAAAGGAAAACTATATTACGCAGACGGAATGGGTCGATTTATGGCAAAAAGCATTACAAGTAAATTATCGACCCGTAGCAAATATTAAAGCGATCAAACCAA
>NZ_JAESNB010000022.1:0-3869 GCF_017893435.1 Staphylococcus sp. GDB9P120P | reverse complement strand
GGAATACGGGTTTGCTAAAAGGTTATTGAATACAAAGCGCTCATTGGCGTTACTTTTAATGGCAGAAGTTGATATTTCTATATTAAGTATGGTTCCAAGAGAATATTTTCATCCTAAACCTAAAGTGAATAGCTCGCTTATCAGATTAAATAGAAAAAAATCAAGAATATCGTACAAAGATAAACAGAAGTATAATTATTTCGTTATGAAATGGGTTAACAAAGAATACAAGAAAATATTTACAAAGAATCAATTTAACAAATCCTTAAAACATGCGGGAATTGACGATTTAAACAATATTAGCTTTGAGCAATTCTTGTCTCTTTTCAATAGCTATAAATTATTTAATAAGTAAGTTAAGGGGTGCGTAAACTGCACCCCTTAACTTGTCTTGTTTTGCTTAAACAATCTTGGCCCTTTTGTTGAATTACTCTTTAATAAAATAATTTTTCCGTTCCCAATTCCACATTGCAATAATAGAAAAGCCATCTTCATCTGCTTTTTCTTCATCATCTGTATGTATTAAATCGCCATCTTCTGCGTCATCAAGATTTAATTCCTTATGAATTTCCTTTAATAAACCACCATATGAAATTAATCTTTTTCGATAAAGTCCTTCCTCCAAATCAGCTAAACGCTGCAAATTTCTTTCTTCGTCATCAGTCATAAAATCTGTATCTTTTACTGGATATTTTGCAGTTTCATCAATGGCTGATTTTATATCAGATTTATGTTTATTTTTTGGTCGAATCATTTGGACTTTAACGTTTGGATCATAATCTAATTTCATAGCTCTTTTCCAAAATTGAATCCATTGCTTTTGATTCACATAGTTTTCAGTGTTATAAAAATAAGTGCTTTCTACACAAACCAACACATGCATGTGTTGGTTATAAGAATTATCTATATTATTTACAGTTACTTCTGTCGCTCGCATAAAACCAACTAAGTTTTTATTAATTTTCTTATATTTCATCATACGATTAAAACCTTTTGACATATCCGATAAACTTTTATTTAATTCAGTACCATCATAAACATTTCTAACGGTCAACGTAAGGAAAAGCCAACGAACTGTTGGTTTTTGTTTGATAACTTCTGCAACAACCTTTTGTGACTGAATACCATGCTTCATTGCTCTCCTCCAGTTGCACATTGGACATAATCGAGATTTACAAAACCACACACGATATAACGTTTTTTCTCCCGTTTCATAACTCACTTTATATTCAAGTACCTCTGCACAATCTTTTACACGTTCAGCCTTTTTAAATTCAAGAATATGCAAGAGTTCAAAATAATCTACATTTGCCATTTTCTTTTCTCGCCAAGGTCTTATTTTTCCACTTTTTGTTTTGTCGATTAGTACACTTGATTTTTCATCTGAATTAATGCTATTATTATTGCACATAATTAATACAGAAACCCCCTATGTAAATTTGTTTTTGTGTGGTAACTTAAACAATAACATAGGGTATTTTTCTGTGCAAGGATTTTTAAAGGTTCATTAACCTTATAAAGCCAATCACACCAACACTTTAAACGCGATGTAAACTATAAAAATAAAAACTTGTTGTTTCTATATGTATCAAGATAAGAAAGAACAAGTTCAAAACCATCAAAAAAAGACACCTTTTCAGGTGCTTTTTTTATTTTATAAACTCATTCCCTGATCTCGACTTCGTTCTTTTTTTACCTCTCGGTTATGAGTTAGTTCAAATTCGTTCTTTTTAGGTTCTAAATCGTGTTTTTCTTGGAATTGTGCTGTTTTATCCTTTACCTTGTCTACAAACCCCTTAAAAACGTTTTTAAAGGCTTTTAAGCCGTCTGTACGTTCCTTAAGGAATTCCTTAGTGCTTTCATAGATTAAACTCACATCACGCTTTAAATCGCTTATTTTAGACTTTAAAGACTTGTTTTCTTCAAGCAACTCATTATAATCATTTACATTTTCATTAAATCGCTCTACAAGACCACTATATTTTTCTTTAACTTGCCCATGTTCTTTACTTAATTTTTTATATTCTCTCGCCATATCAGTACTCATGAGATTTCTAACATGCTGTTTTAACCTATCGTTATCTCTCGCAGCAGTCACTAAGTTTTTATAATCACGCTCCGATATAACAACATTTTTGGTTGGTTTCTTTTCTGTTTTCATTATTTCTTTTCCCAAACCAAACATGGACTTTTCACCCGTTGGCACTTCAACACTTTTCATGTGTCGTTTCGCTGGTACTTCTAAATCTGATTTAACTTTATCGCTATAAGCAGTCCATTCATCTTTTTTAACTGCTAAATTTTTTTCTAGAAAATCAATCTCTTTTTCCAAAGTTTGTTTTTTAAATTTAGCTGTCTCAATATGTTTACGGTCAGAGCCACGTTCACCACGCTTCAACTCAAAACCCTGTTTTTTCATATGCTCGGGGAATTTATCTTGTAGCCATAACAGTTCTTGACGATTAAACACATTTTTTCCTTGCAGTTTTCCATCACGCATAGGCACAACACCTAAATGCATGTGAGGGGTTTGCTCATCATTATGAACTGTTGCATAAGCAATATTTTGCTTGCCATATCGTTCGGAAAATAATTTATAACTTTCCTCAAAAAATCGTTTTTGTTCTCCTGGATCCAGTTGCTCAAAAAAATCTCGGTCAGATGTTACTAGCAACTCATTTACAAGAACAGCATCTTTCCTCGTTTTTCTTGTACCTGTTTTTTATGATTCAATAATTTCTTTGACACGTTCGTTGTAATCAATATTTTTATCATTTTTCAAATCATAATTTTCACGTGTTCGCTCATGGTCAATATCATCATTCGTTCTACTTTTTCGCTCTCTTTGATTATGAAATTGCATGCCTTTTAGTCCAGCTGATTTCACTTTTTGCATTCTACAAACTGCATAACTCATATGTAAATCGCTCCTTTTTAGGTGGCACAAATGTGAGGCATTTTCGCTCTTTCCGGCAACCACTTCCAAGTAAAGTATAACACACTATACTTTATATTCATAAAGTGTGTGCTCTGCGAGGCTGTCGGCAGTGCCGACCAAAACCATAAAACCTTTAAGACCTTTCTTTTTTTTACGAGAAAAAAGAAACAAAAAAACCTGCCCTCTGCCACCTCAGCAAAGGGGGGTTTTGCTCTCGTGCTCGTTTAAAAATCAGCAAGGGACAGGTAGTATTTTTTGAGAAGATCACTCAAAAAATCTCCACCTTTAAACCCTTGCCAATTTTTATTTTGTCCGTTTTGTTTAGCTTACCGAAAGCCAGACTCAGCAAAAATAAAATTTTTATTGTCTTTCGGTTTTCTAGTGTAACGGACAAAACCACTCAAAAATAAAAAGATACAAGAGAGGTCTCTCGTATCTTTTATTCAACAATCGCGCCCGATTGCAGTACAAATTTAACGGTCGTTCATCATGTTCTTATTTATCAGAGCTTGTGCTATAATTATTTTAAGTTTATAAGAAAGAGGATTATAATGAACAAAAAAAATATAAAAGA
The DNA here is from genome assembly GCF_017893435.1 of Staphylococcus sp. GDB9P120P. Lineage (NCBI taxonomy): Bacteria > Bacillati > Bacillota > Bacilli > Caryophanales > Staphylococcaceae > Staphylococcus > Staphylococcus sp. GDB9P120P. The sequence continues at coordinate 357 of NZ_JAESNB010000022.1, read as the reverse complement.
CAGTCAAAACTTTATTACTTCGAAACGTAATATAGATAAAATAATGACAAATATAAGCTTAAATGAACATGATAATATCTTTGAAATTGGCTCAGGAAAAGGGCATTTTACCCTTGAATTAGTACAAAGGTGTAATTTCGTAACTGCTATTGAAATAGACCATAAATTATGCAAGACTACAGAAAATAAACTTGTTAATCACGATAATTTTCAAGTTTTAAACAAGGATATATTGCAGTTTAAATTTCCTAAAAACCAATCCTATAAAATATTTGGTAATATACCTTACAACATAAGTACGGATATAATACGCAAAGTTGTTTTTGAAAGTATAGCTGATGAGAGTTATTTAATCGT
>NZ_JAESNB010000021.1:605-1039 GCF_017893435.1 Staphylococcus sp. GDB9P120P | reverse complement strand
AGTCTAGTATGTTAGACTTAAAGTATTAAATTACTTAACTAACCTTATTGTTGAGGAGTGAATTATATATGTCGTATTCAATTATTAGAGTTTCAAAAGTTAAAACAGGAACAAATACAACAGGCATACAAAAACATGTTCAAAGAGAAAATAATAATTATGAAAATGAAGATATAGACCATAGTAAAACTTACTTAAATTATGATTTGGTAAATGCTAATAAACAGAATTTTAATAACTTGATTGATGAAAAAATTGAACAGAATTATACAGGTAAACGAAAAATTAGAACAGACGCGATTAAACACATTGATGGTTTAATTACATCAGACAATGATTTCTTTGATAATCAAACGCCAGAAGATACAAAGCAGTTTTTTGAATATGCTAAAGAGTTTTTAGAACAAGAATACGGTAAAGATAATTTATTATAT
>NZ_JAESNB010000021.1:0-442 GCF_017893435.1 Staphylococcus sp. GDB9P120P | reverse complement strand
CATAAGCAAGAATATGAGCGTGAGAGCCAAAAATTAAGCCATATACAACAAAAAAGCAGTGAGTTGATAGAACAATACCAAAAATCATTAGAAACGCTTAAAAAGCCTTTAAACGTCCAATATGAACATGAAACTGAAAAAGTAGGTGGATTGTTCAACAAAGAAATACAAGAAACAGGGAATGTTGTAATAAGCCAAGAAGAATTTAATAACTTTCAGAAACAAATACAAGCAGCACAAACGATTACAGAAGATTATGAGTATATTAAGTCAGATAAAGCTCTGAATGACCTAAAAAACGAAAATAGTAAGCTTAGAGAAGAAAACAAGGATATGTCTGAAACTTTAGCAAGAGCAAATGAGTTTATAAAAGACCTCAAAAAACACCTTGATAATGCGCTTAATGTTATTAAAGTTATTAGAGAGATTTTTGAGAAGTTAG
>NZ_JAESNB010000020.1:0-51307 GCF_017893435.1 Staphylococcus sp. GDB9P120P | reverse complement strand
TGGTTTTCCATAGCAATAACTCCTTTGTTTGATTTGTTACCTTTATTATATCGTACATTTATGTACGTTTCAAGTCTAAATGTGTTATTTTTAATACTTTTTGTTAAATAATACCATATGAAAAACCCCTCTGTTTCCAAAGGGGCGGGGCATTTATATTATCTAGGCTTTATCATATTTTTCTTGGCAATGATTACATAAATATTGACTTTCATTTTCTGGCTCAAATATTGTCCCACATGGACACTCTTTCCATACACCTTTAGCAACTAAAGCTTTTTCTTTACTACGTTTTTTCAATTCTTGCTCCGCTAAATCTTTTTTTACGTTACTCATTAATTTTCCAACTTTCTTATCTTATTTTATTTGATACATCTATAATATAGCACTTCATCTTTTGATATACTTTTAAATAGTAAATTTTTTCTTTGGAGGTATTTATGAATATGTTTAACATCTTTTGAAAAACCGCTTTTGTTTTTTTTATATTTTTATTAGATGTACTTATAGGAAATTCAATCTTTTTAGATAAACAAGGGTCAAACGAAGGGGGGACTAACATCATTTCTTTATTTATATCTTTATTAGCTGTAGTAATCAGTTTCAATAATACGAGAAGAAATATGCTCGATTCTATGGATAGTAAATCAGAGTATAGAAAAAAACTATTTGAAGCTTCTGCAAAGAATAACATCGTTGATGAAGATTACTTATTTCTTCGTTCAACTATGCGATACAAAGCTAAAACAGAAAATTTATCACCGCTTTTCTTTAATGATTTTGAAAAGTTTAAAAACAAAAAAGACAAGTCACTACAACCATTTGATTATATGACTGCATTTATCATTAAGTTTTGTGAAACTAACGATCAATTCATCAAGACGAAAGATTGTAAGAATAATGATGTATTTATTTGTAAAAATCCTGAAAATTTTAGAATACTATGTAGATATGTTTTAAAGCATCATTGGGAATCAAATAATCATTCGATTTTTCAATATAAAGCAAAAGACAAATTTATATTGATGAATGACACTATAATTCTACTTAACAAATATACATGCCAAAACAATGAAGTTACTAAATAAGGTGGGGCTATAAAACAAATTAAGGGGCTTGTTTGACTCTATTTTTAAATGCCATAATATAGACTTGGGCAACTGCTGCATATACATTAGGGCAACGTTTATATTAGAATTAATAATTTCAATCATTTTAAAAGTAGCTTTTTATTTTAGAAGGCACTAACTTTATATAAGTCAGTGCCTTCTTTCTGCTATTTAATTACGTTTTTAATATATTATTTGTATCGCTACTTGGATAAAACACATAATCATAATTATTGCATCGTCTTTATTGTATTTAACACGTAATCGTCTTGCTTCTTTCATACGTTCAGATTCAATCAAATCTTGTTTTATCGTCTTTTTACATAGTTCGTTTAATGACAGATGAATTACAACAACAATCAAATTGATAGCAATTATTATCGCTCCTAAAGCTACTGTATTCGTATCTGTCCACGCCTGTAATTGTAATACTATAAAATTCAAAACAAACATAGTACATATAAATTTCACCATAATTGATCGCTTCTTGCTTATCACTTCTACTTTGTTAATTACTTCTTTGCTAGGAGAATAAGAAGCGGTCAAACCATCTATATTTATGTCCATATGACACCTTCTTTGTTGCTTAATTTTTAAAATAACTCGTTTATGACCTTTTTATATGATTTAAAAAATTCATTTTTTCTTTCTTCAAAATTTTCTACTTCAAATTCAAGTTCATTAACAGTATTTTCGTTTGTTATAAATGGTATTCTTTCTACTAGGTTATCCCAAATAATTTCATTGCTTAGAACTGTAACATTTGGTTGTTTTAATATTTCATCATCTATAAAATTTCGTTCACTTTCATAAGTTACTATTTTTATTTTTCGACATAATTCTTTTAGTTTAACTATATATTTTTTTAAAGGCATTATTGTAGATGGATTACTTTTTTCTACTGGTATAATGACTTTATCAGATAATTCTATAGCTTTATTTCCAAATGTGGCTGTATCTGGCGCTGTATCAATTAATATAGGCTCTTCACCACAAGTTGTACTTGATCATTTAAGGTAGGTGTGCATAGAGGAAATAGAGGGTACAAAAAATGCGAATTTTCCTGTATGGTAAAGGTGACCAAACCAAACCATGGAGGGAAATTCGCATGTACTCTCAGTTTATCAAAGAACTCATCGATTTACCAGATGTTTTGATTCAAAAGGTGCGAAAAGAAGGGGAACGTTGGATTTTCGAACTTTCTCTACCCGAACAATGCCCGTTATGTCCTGTCTGCTTGAAGCGCACGATCAAAATGACAGACAAAAAGAAGCAATGGATGCATGGCTATGCTCAGCGAATCGGAATTTTTTGGATCGAACTTCCTGTCGAGCGCAGACGTTGTAGCACGTGTGGCGTGACGTTCAGCACGTCGTATCCAGCCATCTCTCCTCGAAGTGTGGCGACGGATGCTTTTCAGCGATGGGTCGCGCAATCTTGCATCGGAACATCCATTCAGGCGGTGGCTCGTATGCTCAAGCTTCCTTACACGACCGTTGAACGATGGTTTTATACCCATGCCCCTTCCTTCCTATCGAATGACGTCCAACCAAAGGCGGTTTGTGTCGATGAGTTTGCTTTTCGAAAAGGGCACGACTATGGAGTGGCGATCATGGATGCCGAAACGGGAGAAGTGTATGCCATGGAAGCAGCAAAGGGATTCAAGCGTTAATGCAACAAGTGGCCGGGCGTTTTCCAGAACCGGATCAAGCCACCCTCTTTTTGAAAGAAATCTATCAGCGGAAGCAGCGTTATATGAGAGATCAATTGCAAAAGATACAGGAAGTCATGAACAAAGCCAACCCTCATTCTGGAGTGATTGGACAAGCTTTAGCCTACTGTCTGACATACCAACTGTACAGTGCAGCAGCCTTCAGCGATGCAGTGCAACATTTTATGCAACAAGCACAGAGACAACAAGCACACCAGCATGAACATCAACCTGAGATCAAACCCACCGTGCTCGGACATCAATCACACTCGCAAGTGAAAGCAGAAATTCGAGATCCTCAAGTTTACATTCGTATCCTGGAGGGAGAGAGCCTATGTCAGAAAGCTTAGTGCAATTGAAACACAGCTTGAAAACACTCAAATTGGCCTCCATCGCCGAAGTGATTGAGGAACAACTGATGGAAGCCGAAACAAATGGATTCAGTTATCAACAGTTTCTGACGAAACTGTTGGGATACGAAATACGCAAGCGGGAAGAAAAACAATTGGCCAAACGGCTCAAGTGGGCAGACTTTCCTGTCCACCAATCCCTCGATGAGTTCGACATTAGCGCCCAGCCTGCCCTAAGCCGGCAGCAATTTCAACAGTTGCGTGAACTCTTATGGATTGAACAAGTTTATAACCTCATCTTATTGGGCCCGCCAGGGGTGGGTAAAACTCACCTGGCCATTGGCTTAGGAGTAGAAGCCGTTCAGCAAGGGTACAAAGTCAGCTTTGTGACCATGGATCATTTAATCCAGTTGCTGCGTACCCAAGAAGTAACAAGAAGCGCCCAAACAAAATTGAAAAGAATCACTCAGTCAGATCTTGTCATCATTGATGATTTGATGTTTATGGCCATCAACCGGCATGAAGCCAATCTTTTCTTTCAACTCATCAACAAACTCTATGGCCAATCATCTGTGATCATCACCTCCAACAAAGGACCGGAAGATTGGGGAGAGTTATTGGGTGATCCGGCCATTACCACAGCCATTCTGGACCGGCTACTCCATAAAAGCGAGGTGATTCATCTCACCGGTGACAGTTATCGTTTGAAATACAGGAAAACCATATTTGGAAATGACTAGGTGCTCAAAATTATTTGGCGAAATTTGTTCAATTGTACTTGACGCTCACACAAAAAATCTCTATCATATATAAAAAACACGAAGCATCATAGGTTTATCTAGTTTAGGGAAAGAGAAAATAACTTTTTCATGAGTTGAACAACAGCGGCAAACTATTAAAAAGCTAAAAAGAGGAGTTGACTTGTAAAAATTTTGATTGCACGGCCTTATCTATGATAGGCGCGACAAAATGATAGGAGGCATTCACCTTGTTTAGCAGCACAGGCATAAGATTTGATTTACATTTCTGATGCAATTATAATGGTGGGCAAGAATGGCCGAAATACATAATAAACAGTCATTCCTCAATCCAGTCTTCAATTGCGGCCGCCTTCGTTTATTTTTGGCTTCCGCCACCTAGATGATGTTATTTATTCAAAAAATTTTTAGAAAAAAAGGAGAAATTATTATGTCAATTGCGGTTACAGGTGCTACTGGTCCACTCGGTGGGCTTGTGATTCAACATTTGCTCAAAAAAGTTCCCGCCAGTCAAATCATTGCCATCGTGCGTAATGTTGAAAAAGCCTCTACTCTTGCCGATCAAGGCGTGGAAGTTCGCCATGGCGACTATAATCAACCGGAATCTCTTCAAAAGGCTTTTGCAGGTGTCTCCAAGCTGCTCTTTATCTCAGGTCCGCATTATGATAATACGCTTCTTATCGTTCAACATGCAAATGTCGTAAAAGCTGCCAGAGATGCGGGAGTCAAACATATTGCTTACACAGGATATGCCTTTGCTGAGGAATCAATAATTCCCCTTGCACACGTACATTTAGCAACGGAATATGCCATCCGTACGACCAATATCCCGTATACTTTCCTGCGTAATGCCTTATATACGGACTTTTTTGTAAATGAGGGGCTGCGCGCATCCATAGAGTCTGGAGCAATTGTTACGAATGCGGGAAGCGGGATCGTTAATTCAGTAACACGCAATGAACTTGCTTTGGCTGCCGCAACGGTTCTTACAGAGGAAGGGCATGAAAACAAAACGTATAACCTTGTTTCCAATCAACCGTGGACCTTTGATGAACTTGCCCAAATTCTCTCCGAGGTTTCCGGCAAAAAAGTCGTGCATCAGCCTGTCTCATTCGAAGAAGAGAAAAATTTCCTCGTAAACGCTGGTGTCCCTGAGCCGTTTGCTGAAATTACGGCAGCGATCTATGACGCGATTTCCAAAGGAGAAGCGTCCAAAACATCAGATGATCTGCAAAAACTGATCGGATCCTTGACCCCTCTGAAGGAAACCGTAAAACAAGCCCTGAAAATGTAAGAATTGACCAAATGACATAAAATGAAAAAACAGAACATCCAATGACTGCAAACTCGTGACCTGCTTTATCTTAGTTCGAAAATAAGCCCTGTCACGCAGACAGACATTAACAGCCTGAGACCTAAAATTACATAAGGACTCAGGCTGTTTTATTTCTTTTGATCACGTTGGCGGATTTAAAAACGAAACGAGAGTATATCATCTTTTACAAAAGTAGTTGGTAGAAAGGGGAAAAATATATGTCAAGAATAGTGATTGTTGATATAGACAATTGCATTGCCAATGTTAACAAAGCACTTAAAGATAAAGGATACAGAACCGACATATATCCATCACCTGTTCCTTCACGTTTGTTTGATGACGGTTCTATTTTTAAAAATGCAGAACCTATGAAATCAGTCATTGAAAACATCGAAGGAATAATAGACGACAAAAAAGATATGTGTATGTTCCTTACTTCCCGACCAAATAAAAAGGCTCTTCACCACAAGTTGTACTTGAGATTTTAAGATAGGTATGCATAGGGAAAATAGAGGATACAAAAAATGCGAATTTTCCTGTATGGTAAAGGTGACCAAACCAAACCATTGGAGGAAAATTCGCATGTACGCTCAGTTTATCAAAGAACTCATCGATTTACCAGATGTTTTGATTCAAAAGGTGCGAAAAGAAGAAGAACGTTGGATTTTCGAACTTTCTCTACCCGAACAATGCCCATTATGTCCTGTCTGCTTGAAGCGTATAATCAAAATGACAGGCAAAAAGAAGCAATGGATGCATGGGTATGCTCAACGGATCGGCATCTTTTGGGTGGAACTCCCTGTGGAGCGTAGACGTTGTGGTACATGTGGCATGACATTCAGCACGTCTTATCCCGGAATTTCCCCTCGAAGTGTAGCGACGGATGCGTTTCAGCAATGGGTGGCGCAATCTTGCATCGGAACATCCATTCAGGCGGTGGCTCGTATGCTCAAGCTTCCTTACACGACCGTGGAACGTTGGTTTTATACCCATGCCCCTTCCTTCCTATCGAATGACATCCAACCAAAGGCAGTTTGTGTCGATGAGTTTGCGTTTCGAAAAGGGCATGATTACGGAGTGGCGATCATGGATGCCGAAACGGGAGAAGTGTATGCCGTTGAAGCAGGAAAGAACGAGGAAGCCATTGGACGTGTGTTGGCTCCTGTGTCTGATTCTGTTCAGTATGTCGTGAGCGATTTGGCTCCAGCGATGAAAAAAGCGATTCAAGGGGCGTGTCCGGAAGCGAAGCATGTGGTCGATTATTTTCATGTGATTCAATTGTTTACGGAAGCGTTGGATCGATGCCGCAAATCCTTCGGAAAAGGGAACAAGAAACATGGGCATGTCCGGTATGTTTGCCGCTTATTGACCCAGCGCCCCGAGAAGCTCACCGAGGAGGAACGCCAAACGGTGCGGGAGTGGCAGAAAGAGAGCGATTCCTTGCAGGCTGTCTATCAATCCCTTCAACATTTTCGTTATGTATCCAAAAGCCAAAACGAGCGACAAGCGAAACGTCGTTTGAACGCCTGGGTTCATCGGTATTTGTTTTGTCCTTGTTCTGCTGTTCGCGCCATCGCAAAATCACTCGTCAAACGAACAGACGAAATCATATCGTGCATTTTATCCCCTTATTCAAATGGGAAAATGGAGGGAACAAATAACAAGATCAAGCTGATGAAACGTCGGGGATACGGATACAGAAATATCCAGCGTTTTGCATTGCGGGTTCGGCTAGAAACAGCTAACATACTTTCATGACAGGTGCAAGTACAACTTTTGGTGATGAACCTTAATATATAGTCATAGACTTGTGTATTAAATTGATTCAATCTATCTAATTCTAATAGACTCCATGACACCATTGTTAAATTTTCATTTACTTCAACTACTACATTTTCTGTTTCAAGTTGATATTCTTTTTCTGCCCATTGAAACAAACCATTTTGTACATCTGTGTCGATTGCTAAAATCTTTTTACCATTTTTTATTAGTTCTTTAATTGTCTCTATAATTAAATTAGTCTTTCCATTTCCACCTTTATAGCTTGCTACTGTAATAATTTCAGTCATTTTGAATCTCCTTATTATCTTATTTTCAAACTGGGGCTAAATCCCAATTGTGAATAAAGGCAGTGAAACATGTTAAGTGTCTGTTTTCTTTAGTTCTCTCATACATTCGTTCAATTCTAATTAAGTCCGTTTCATGTACATATTCGTTCAAATTGATTGTCTTATGCTTATATTTTACCTTATATCTGCTATCTAATGTATTATTCTCATATACTAATAACGTAAATTTTTCTCCTACTATATCTCCTGTACCGTATTCTAATATTCCACTAATCTCTTTTTCTTCTGGTCTGAAAGTTATTGTTGCTAAAATTACCATACTAACCACTTCCTTAAGATTTTTAGTGATCTACAATAAAACTCGCTCCCAATTTTTCAACTCAATCACTGAATAAAACATATCTATGTCCCAATCATTTAGACTATAGGTACACATCAGCTTTCTATAATCTTCTTCGTCTATATAATCAATCATTTTCTTATTATCGTCGTAATACCTAACAACGAACTCTCCACGTTCTATAAATACTTCATGTTTCGTCTGCGTACTAACATTATCTGGTACTTCCAAATAACCTATAATATTTGCTGAGTAATCTTTTGATATAAATTCTATTGTCGCTAGTGTATTCATAATAAATTCCACCTTTTATATTATTTTAAATACTTTTTGTAAATTAAAGAGCTACTTTTTCCTTATTTAATAAATTCATTAAATCTATATACATATGCATTTCTTTTTCCTTTAAATTACTTTTTCGTAATTCTCCATTTAAATACACATCATAGATAGGTTCTTTGTAATAATGTATAACTTCTATTTCTTCCGGTAAACACGTCTTCATTACTTTATTAATATCTTCAAAGTTATCGCCATATACACTTTCTACGTTACTTTTTTCAATTACTGTATAACCGTTATCTGAAAATTTGTTAATGTACATTTCAATCACTCCTATAGTTAATTTAAGTTAATTATACCGTACGTTTATGTACGCGTCAATGAAAACATGTTACTTTAAATATTTTTTGTAAACAAAAACCCACTTCTAAAATTAGAAGCGGGTAGGGGTGGTTATTCTTGGCTATACGTCCCATTGCTATAATTAATATTTATTCCGTTCTCAGTATTAGATACCCACACGTTTAAATTAATTGTTTTCCCATCATCATTAATCGAATAGGCTCTAACATGACTTCCTCGTGGCACTAACTCTTTATCTTTATATACGGGGGTAACTTCATAAAAAATCTTTGCTTCTTTATTATTATAGATTGCATTTCTAACTTGTGTTTCCGAATAGCCCATGCCGCCACCGTTAGAGTCCTTATTAGTACCTACATTTTGACTTCTTGTCCCTAATGTAAGATTGTGAGTTTCCATATCTCCACCTAGAGACCATGCTAATGAATGTGATTTATTGTAAATGTAACCTCTATAACCATCTAACTGTAAAATTTTATTGTTGGATATATTACCTCTCCATGTTTGATCGCTCGCATCAAATTTCCCATCTTTATATTCACCTGCGACGTGTACACTAGATGAAAATGAAGGTCTCTCTTGCGCTTTTGATGAATGACTCATAACACTATCGTATGTTACCAATGCTGTAACTTTACCAGCACGTCCATATTTATCTAATTTAGGATAATCAGCCCAAAACTCACTATCTCCATTTTTTTGTATTAGGTCTTTATCATTATCACTTAATGATGTTTTATTGTTATTAATGTATATATAATTTTCTCGGTTAGTCTTTTCACCAATTAGTTCTTTATCTTCTTTGGTGTTTTCAATTGATCCAGTCGTTAATTTATTAATAATACCTTTAACATCAAATTCATTATTGCCATTATCCTCATTAATTAATAAAAATGCACCAATGAGTACTACTACTGTGACGATTGTACTAAGTATCTTTTTCATATATACCCCTCTAATTATGTTATTTTTAATATTCTTTGTAATTTTATACTGAAAATAAAAACCACTTGAAGCGGTCTTTATATAATAGTCGATATAGAAAAAGCATCGACTGCTCGCTACAAACAATCAATGCTTAATGTATAGCTTTAAAACGATTAACGTCTTAAACTTTAGATACTATAACTAATATAGCATAAACATTGACATGATTGTACATTATTATTTTCGTTCAATTCTTGCTTTACTCAATAAATCTATATAATCATATAATTGTTGTACTGCTTCATCATCAGAGTCTTCTTCAAAGCCCATATTTCTTAATTGTCTTCTAAGCATCATGTAAATATTTCCGTTCATTCTTAACAACTCATTATAGTCTTGTAAATTATATACATGTTTCATTTCTTCTAAATGTTTATCATAATCTTCGTTAATATGTTTTTGATCTTTTTCAATTTCCACTTGATAATTATACAGTTTTTCCATATTACTATAATAAATTCCCTCTAAATTTTGACTGCCTAATCTCAGTCTTTTTACCATAGCATCTGAAACTCCTGTTTGTCTGCTGATCTCTGCTGCTGAAATTTTACTATCTAATAATTTCTGTACTGTCTCTTTCATAAAAATCTCTCCTTTGTTTTATATTGTTTATAAGAAAATATTCGTTATGGTAATGACTAATGTAATCACGCTTATGATTAAAGCGGCTAGACTAAGATAATACGCTAATTTAGTTTTATTCATGCTAATTACCGCCTTCCATGTTATAATTATTGATACAAATTAATTAGTAACAGTATCTGTTACTTGAGAAGATTTAAACAACCTATACGTGAGTAGTTGGAAAATGGAAGTTTATTTTCTTCTCTTTTTTTGTCTAAATCTAATAAAGCATTTCTTACTATGAATAAAGTTTATCGTACTTTTGTGTACGTTGTCAACTATTATTATATTATTTATAACTTTTTTTGTAACACTTATAGCATAAAAAATCCTCAGCTAATTATTTAACTGAGGATTAATTGTAGGTTTCGTTGAAGTTAATTAATGTGATAATTCAACTATAGCATGACTTATGCCACTAATATAAGTCACTTATATTATAACAAATGCTTTACTGTTTTAAATAATTTTACCTATAAATTTCTTTACAAAAATTAGGAGGGGAATTATGGTTGTTAATCCAGATATGCCAGACGAATATAAAAACGAAACTGATTATAGAAAAATTCCTAGAGAAAATTTAAATCCAAACATTCCTCAAGGTCGAGGAATCGTTAAGTGGGCGCCATTCAAAACAATGGCTCTCCAATATGAAATGCTGGAAGAACATATAGAATCTCAAAATAAAATTGCATTACCACAATTAAGCGACGATCAATTGGAAGCTATTAATACTACTGTAGCCCAAAAACTCGAATATAATGAATTAGCTATATTAACTATTTGGGAAGATGGTTATGTTAATAACTATGAAGGGTATATTCTCAAAGTAGATACCCTAAATAACAAAATTCACTTCAATGGCTCTCAACAATTCAGTTTTCCACTAAATCATATATTATCAGTAATATAAAAAGCGCCCCGTTTTTGGGCGCCTTTTTCATCTGATTATAAAATTATTATCAAATTCTTCCGAATCACAATTAAGTTCTTCATTTTCCCCGAATGAATCAAAATTCAAATATAACTGTCCATTTGATTTACTCTTTTGTAGTATGAAAGGGAAAGTAGTATAAACCTCAAATTCTCTTTTTCCATTCATATATGCTTTGTAAATATGATTATACTTATTTTCTAAATAGCTACTATCTATTCTAAATGAAGGATGATACTTAACATCATCTATTATCTTAAAATATAGAAATTCTAGTTTCAATTTGCCTTCATACTGAGTTTCTTTAATCTTCACTCTGCCATAATAGATATTACTATAGTCGTTTGGCGAAATATCTTTAGACAGCCTGTTGTTATAAATAACTTTGAACATAAATTTGATAGGTATATATCTTTGAGATTCTTCACTGAATATGATTTCTTCTTTATTTTCTCTATACAAATCTACATATTGTTGCAACGTCCTCAAGTTACTGTTGTTTTTCCTTTTTTTAATTTGTTCATCTGAACTATTATTTTGACTAGATGCATGAGTTGATGAACTCTGTGATTCAGTACCATGTGTACTTTTTTGTTGTTTTTTAGGTTGGGGAGCGCTGGTAAACATTTTATTTTTAAATTTTGATACATAATCTCCGGTGTTTATATTTTCATGTTTATTTTTGCTTTCACTTGTTCCAGTAAATGCTTTTTCTAGTGAAAGCGGGTCTTTGTTACAAGTACTGATATGCAAATTCTCACTTCTACTATGATTTCTAAATGATGGTGATGGACTGTTTTTACTTTTCTTCTCAATTGCATGGCATGTAATAGGAGCGTTGCAACCAGCAGTCGGACAAACAAAATTATGTTTATCGCTAATATAACCCATTTCAAATAGTATTCTTGCGTACCATGCTGAAATATTAATATCAGTAAATCCTTTTTCATTCTTCAAGTAATTGATAGCTGCTTTATCTGTTGGTTCCGCTCTATCTATTAATCCACTCATGTAGATTCACTCCTTATTTCATGTTGTTTTAAATATCAGTATATTCTTTGATAATAAAATCATCTTTGTCTTTATCATATTTCAATATATATCGAGATTGAATTTTAACTTTATCTTCATTTTTTTTGCTTAATATTAATTCTACTTGATTACCATCTTTTTTAGACTTACTGATATTTAGATCACTGTATTTAGATTTTTTCTTGCTTTCTACTTGTCCTTTGATATGATTTGCCAATTCTGAATCTTTTTCAAAGTACTTTTTCACATATCTAAATGATGATGTTTTATAAGCCTTATTTAAATCTTCCGTATAATCACTCATGTATGATTTAGCTTTATCTTCTATTTTTTTATTCTTCTTAATGTGATCGTCTATCGTTTTTTGATTAAAAATTAAATCTATTGATTGAGATTTGTTGTTCGTATTAGCTTCTACTTCCACTGGTTTAGTTTTAACTTCATCATCTTCAATATTTCCAATTGCGTGAACCTTAATAGGGGACTCAGCCGGAAACTTACCGTAGATTTCTCCTTTTTTGTAATCCGCTTCTTTATCGTCTATATATATCTTCTTAACTTTATCTAGCTTTTCAGTATTTTTTAAATTAACTTTGAACCATGCTTGCTCGAAATCATCTTTAGCAATAATTCGTTTATTATTACCTAAATCATCTGTGTTTATATCTAATGATCCATCTACGCTACCTTCTATTATTGATTCATCTTCTTCAAAGTCTTTCGTTGCATCTATACGATAATCTCCTACAAAGAAGCTTCCTAATTTTGTTGTTTTGTTTTTATTAGCTATTACTTGCTGCTCTTTATTATTGTTATTTTGGAATCTATAGCTGGCTGTGTTATTACCTTCTTTAACATATACATCATACATTTGTGGCTCGAAGTCTATTTTATCTATAAAGAAAAATTGTTTACCATTTTTCACTATTTTTATAAAAGGTCTATCGTTTTTGTCTTTTATTTCTCCTATTTCTGAGTCGTGTTGACCTTTATCTAAATTTTCCTTTGTTTGCTCAATATCTTGTTCAAAATTACGCTTATTATTATCTGTATTTATATAATCCACAAAATGTTTAGCATCCTTTTTACTTATCTTTTGACTGTTGGTTGATAATAATTTAGATATTTCACTATAATTACGGTCTTCCACTGCCGCTTTAAAATCATCAATTTGTCCATTAGCATCTTTTTGATTTACAAAGTAGTAAATAATAAGTCCTAGTAAGATTAAAACCACTACCAAAACGCCTACTATAATTATAGTTTTCTTCTTTTTGCTTTTGTCTTCTTGGTTGTCATCAGTCCTATTTAGGTTTTCTTCATCGTTACTCATATTGCATTGCTCCTTATAGCTCTTAGATTGTTTCAATATGTGCTTGAATAGATTCTATTAACTTATTTTGTATTCTAGGTTGTAATTTATCCATGACTTCAATCGTTTGTTTATTTAAATTAATATGATCTATTATTCCGCTGTCTATAACACCATCATAATTATGATTTTTTGCACCTAATTCAATATCTGTTAAATAAATCTTATTTCGTTGAAAGACTGGAAATGTCCAAATATAAGGACTATTGTCATTCACATAGTCATTACTCACTACTACATATAATTTAATTTTAGATTCATCTGGGCTATTAACTTTTATTACATCAAATTGTTTCACCATAACTATTTACCTTCATCCGCTTCTGGGTTAATTTTTTCATCCATATATCTTCCACCATGCTTATAATATTCTTTAATGAAATCCTTATACGCTCGTTCTTCTACCTTTTTAAATAAAATTTTATTATCTTCCTCAATGTAATATTCTAATACATCTCCAATTTCAAGACCGGCTTCATGTAAAGCTTCTTTGCTTAAGCTTATTGCTTGGCTATTACCATACTTAAATATCTTTGAGTTAATCTTACTCATGTTCAACACCTCATTATTAGAATATCAAATGTATATACATTTGTATATACATTCAACCTTCGTTGTATGCTATACTATAAATTATTAAAATTGCTTGAAAGGTAGCGGAAATAACATGGAAATAACATTTTTTATCGGGAATGGTTTTGATCTATCATTCGGACTAGAAACACGTTATAAGGACTTTTATGATTACTTAACAGCAGATGATGAATTAACATCAGATGACGAAAAAAATAACACTTTAAGTGATGACAATCTTTTTCTTAAAGAAATCAAAAAATTCATGGAGGAAAATAGCAAAATTGAGATACCAGACAACGATGATAAGAATATTGACTGGTCTGATTTTGAACAAGCTTTAGGTGCTTATACAGAAAAATTAAAAGATACAACTGACGGAGAACGTTATTTAGATGATCTACAAGAATTTAGGAAGGCTTTTATAAATTATATTGCTATGCAAGAAGCTAAATTTGAGATAGATAAAGAATCAGCAAGAGCAATGTTCAAAAATCTAAGTTTTAATTTTTATAAAGGAATTAGAAAACAAGACGAAAATACAATACGTGAATTTTTGAGACAAACTCATAATCCAACTTACAATTTCAACTTTATTAATTTCAACTATACCAATACTTTAAGTAAAATAATAAAGCAAACTACCACAATTGATGATTCTAATAGTGGAAAATATATAGCGAAAGTACCAATTCATGTCCATAGAACATTAAAGACTGGTACTTTACTTGGGGTTAATGACGTTAGTCAAATAGCTAATCCAGATATATTTGAAGCCAATGATATAAGAGATATTATTAAACCAGAAATGCAATCGTACGACGATTCAACCATCGTTGATAGAATAAACAAACAGATTGGTCGCACAAATATTTTTGTTATTTATGGTATGTCTATGGGGGTTACGGATAAAATATGGTGGGAAAAGATAGCTAACCAAGTTATTAGCCACAATAAATATTTGATTATAAACAAACATTTAACTGATGAGGAAAAAGAGGAAATAAATACACAACCTCGCTCCAATAGAAAATTTCAAGAATCTGTGCAAAATGAATTTGTAAATAACTTGGATTTAAAGGATGAAGATAAAAAACGATTACTTAACAAAACGTTTGCTATTCCGAGATCAGACTATATATTTCAGCTAGACCCAAGTGAATCAAAAGCTTGAATATACTCGTCTATATTATAGACGTTTGTGTAATATCATGATATTATATGCGCATATGCACAAATAAAAAAAGCAACATGCTGTCACATGTTGCCTAATAAGCCTATTAACAAGATAATGGGTTGATAGTTAATTAATCTAAACCTCCATTACCGCCAAAAGTATTGCGAGGTTTATTTTTTTTGCGCTAATTCAGCTATTTTAATTACTAGCATTAATAACGCAATCAAGAACAATCCGAATTGCAATAATGTAGCTGCTGAAATCATATAGGATTCCTTTCAAAATAATTTGAATGACACTTCATAGCATCACTTCCTTATTTGTAAGTTCTCCATTAACTCATTAACTGGCTTATTATCAAAGAGTATATCATATGATCCCGTAAAATCTCACGAATCAAAAAACACCTTCTTACCTATAACAGATAAGAAGGTTCACCATTACACTATTCAAGTCACTACACAAAGAAAGAGGTAATGGTTTTGCACCCCAATGTGCTTTTTTTATTGTATCATAATATGGATAGTAATATCTGCACAATACTTATAACTAGGCGCTATAATTCTCAATGCGAATTTATTGCACTTAGTATTAAAATTATTACTACACATTGGAATTTTATTATGTTATACTTAGTCCAAGAAATTTTCACGCAATTCTAACAGAAAATCTGTTATTATTGATTTAAATATAAAAACATAAAAAGAAACCCAACTACGGCAAATAGTTGAGTTCATTGAAAGAAAGCCAAGAAAGCTTTTTTATATAGTAATTAGATCCCCGCTAAGAAATCGTAATCACAAAATGTTATTACTTTTGTATATACATTATTATACAGTGATAGAGATTTTCTTGCAAGTCTTTAAGAACGTTTACATTTAAGACTTTAGACTTATTTCTCTATATTACTATAGCTTTCTTTCAAGAACAGGTTTCTTTGAAGGGAGCTTTTTCTTATGCCAAAAGAAGTACAAAACAAAGTCGCAACTAATGTAACTTGCGATTCTTATCTAAAAATATATAAATTTTTACTATGTGAAGCGGAATATAAAGACTTAACTAGCGATGCTAAATTGCTGTTTAGCCAAGTAGCAAATAAGCAAGCTAGAGATAGAAAAACGAAAAAAGATTATGTAGATGAACAGGGTAGACGTTACATTGTCTATAAACGTGCTGATATGATTGCTGATATGAAATGCAGCAAAAACAAAGTAGTTAAATTAAAAGACGAATTAAAAGAAGCAGGATTAATAGAAGAGGTACAAGTGAAAGGGAATAAACCAAATCGTTTATTTGTTTTACCTCCAAATATTGATAACGTTAGTTCAACATACAAAAAAGGTAATACAGTTAAATTAGCTTTTGCTAAATTACCTAAATTTATTTTAAATCATGACTATTATAGAAATTTAAGTAATAATTCTATCTTCCTTTACACAGTTTTAAGAGATAGATTCAGCTTATCTTTAGAAAAGAGTAATACATCTAAGAACTATGTTGATGATAGAAATAAAGTTTACTGTGTGTTTAATAATGAACAATTAGCGGCTATCCTTAATATTTCTATACCTACTTTAATCAAATGTAAAAATGAACTGATTGCTATAGGGTTACTTAGACAAGAATCATTAGGTATTAATAAAACGAATCGTTTATATCTATATGAACCTCAAAGTCTGCCAGAAGTTACACAAAATATTGAAGAACCAAAACGCAAATCTAAATATGTAATTACGACTAGATCGAATAAATATTTCTCTAGGGGTCTTTTTTATAAGTCTAAAGGGTCAAAAAATTTAGTCGGCAAGGGTCAAAATCTTAAACCTAATAATACTAGTTCTAGTAACACTTCTTTTAGTAATACTAGTTCTAATGATATGTATGATATGTATAAAGAGTATAGTAAATCTTTAACAAATCAATCACATTATCAAACACAAAATTCTAATGTAATTCCTTTTGATAATTCGTATAAAGAGGTACTAACTAGTAACTTACCTAAACGCTTAGGAAGTTTTCTTAACAACTTTAGCTATAATGAATTACAAGAAGTAAAAGCTGTTATTCTTAAAGGGAAGGCTAATTATAATAATTGCTATGATTTAAATATTACTTTGGAAGATGTTGAACATGAGTTAGTGAAAATGCTTAAACGAGTGCATATGAAGCGTGTTAAACAAAACGAAAGTATTGCTGACTTAGCGCCATTTATTATGACTTGTGTATTTAATGTGTTTGATAATTACAACAAAGAATATATTGAACAAGAAGATGAAATAGTATTCAAAGATCAAGAAACCAAAGAAAATTTCAGAAATCATTTACTTAATGTATTTGGAAATCACGAAGATAAAGCAACAACAGAAACTAATAGCAAAGAAATGACACCTAAATGGTTACACAACCCAGATTATACAGAATCTAACGATGTTGAAGACCCATACACAGATGAAGATAGAAAAGCATTTTTAGAACATTTAGAAGCACGTTGGGGATAATACATGATAATTCTGTGATCTAGCGGTACTTATCAATTGGGTATAGGAGGATAATATGAATAAAGCGGATATATACATGGGGCAAAGCTACTACAAATTATTTAATTTTTTGTTTACAGATGATAAATATAAAGACTTATCGTATGGCGCTAAATTATTGTTTGCTTTACTTGTAGATAGAGAAGAGCAAACTAGGGATAGGGAAACTAAGCACTTTACTTATAAACGCAAAGACATGGAAAAGGATTTGCTATGTAGTAAAGGCTATATGGAGAAGAGTTTACATGAACTAAAAGTAGCACAGCTTGTTAATGATGTGAGGGTAAACCATAAAACACAAGACTTTGATTCTAATGAAATCACAATTATTTATGATGGAATATCAGAAGAGCCCTATATGCCTATACCCAAAATATTATTCACAGATGACAAGTATAAGTCACTAAGCAGATTGAGTATTATAATGTATGCGCTGTTTAGATATGAATATGTAAATAATCTCAAATTCCCAAACAGTGAATTTATTGATGAAGATAACAATACATTTTGTAGTGTATATTTAGAAACGCTGAAAAGACAGTTAAACATCAGCTTCCCTACGCTACATACTGCTAAATCTAAATTAGTAAATGCAAATTTAATTTATCAAGTTAAGGGAGCTACTTTGAGGGAGCCATTGCGTACATACGTTTATGATCCCGATTGATATTGCTTTAGAACGCTGAGAGACGTTTGTAGAGCTTTCTATGTGGTAGTTAAGCAATAAAAGGAATAAAACTAAAATATAACCAAAGGAGCTGCTTTATATGGCTAAAGATAAGAATACGAATGAATACCCTAAACACTCTTATGATTTATTTGTAGGTAAAGATATTATTGTTACATTTCATGATGGTACTGCTAGGAAAGGCAAATTATTACATCATTACCAATTTGATATATTAATCGAAGCGGAACCTACAGCTAAAGAGGGTGTCGATAAACCATATAGAATGATTATTTTGAAACAGTATATTAAGCATGTAAGAGAAAATATTAAAAACTAAAAAACAGACCTCGAAAGATCTGTTTTAAATGTTTAATTAAATTTTATCACCCATGTATTGACGATTGATTTTCATTTGATATTTGTGATGTTTCTGTTTATTTTCAATAATGTTTGCCATTTTGAAAGCTAAATTGTGCTTATTATTTTTATTTAAGCATTTCAAGATAAATGCATCATCTTCATATGACAATCGTGTTGTTTCATTGTTGTCTTGATCGTTAATGTACGTTTCAAACTTATTACTTATAGATAAGCTATTTTCAGTTTTTAAAGCTTTTAGCAATTTGAGTTCGCTTGTACTTCGTTTTTGTTTTTGAAGTTTGATAACTATAAGTACTGTTTTGTATAAATGATATAAGCTAGTTATAAATACTGGTGTAATGACTAAATACATAAATGCTGTACGATATATCATTATACTTGTAGACATTGCAGCGAAAGCTTCTTGAGCTAAGTCATTAGCTTTGCTAGGCGCTGTGCCAGTCCCATGTATATCTAATACAAATAAAAACGCTAATCCTAATAAAACAAGCTTGATAATACTTTTGTATAAATCTTGTTTTGTATACCACTCTTTGAATTTGTGTAATTTAATAGTTTTTAAAATATAAGAAACTGCAAAGTATATTGAGAAAGCTATTGGTATAATTATAAGGGCATTTAACATAATATATACCGCTTCAATATTAGACATTTAATCATCCTTTCGTTAATACATTGGTAGTTACTTTATATTTATTATATTATATGCTATACTCTTTGTAAATATTAATTATAATTATTACTATAAAATTATAAAGAACTTACACAACGACTTTTAATTAATATATAGATACGATATTCTGAAATTAATCATAATAAAAAATTAGTACAAGGGGGTATAGAAATGGAAAAAATCAAAAGAGCAATCTTTTCGTTGTTTGCTATTACATTACTAACAGTACCTCTAGCAGGGTGTGGAAATGACGAATCTGATAAAGATAATGGAAAAGAAGAAAATGGTGTACACAAACCAGAAGATGATGTTCAAAGCACAGATGACAAAAAAGATGACGAAAACATGTAAAAACATTTTTAAGACTCAATAAGGGGTATGGAAATGACGAATCTGATAAAGGTAGTGGAAAAGAAGCAAACGGTGTACATCAACTAGAAGGTCATATTGATGATGAATCGTCAGAAGAGGAATTAGATAAAAAGGAAGAATAAAATTTTTAAGACCCTTGTATGAAATAATTATTCGTACAAGGGTCTTAAAGTGTATGATTTTTTGGTTTTAAATACGGTCTAAGGTAAGGGCTTAATTTATTAAAATCAGTAAATCTTTCACATATTTGTAATGGTGCAATTATAGTTATATAACCCGTTTCTATTTCTACTTTGTTTTTGCTTATATATGTTACTTTGGTACCATGTACACTTGAACTAGATGTAAATAACTTATTTGAACTCTCACTGTTATCAAAAGCCTTTGCTTCTTTTATAAGTTTTGGTGCGTCTAACATAATACCATCTATATCACTCACTAAATTTGAGACTCTATAATTTAATTGAGTTTTTTCATCTTTAATGTGATTTATATTTTTAGCATATAGAAAGTAATCTACTATTAGATCATCTATGTTATTATTTTTCTTTTCCTTTTTGTTGTGTTTACTTGTGTCATTTAAATTCAAAGTATCTTTAGTTACTTCTTTTGTCCCCGTTCCTATAGACTTTAAAAAGTACATAGATAATGAATTACTATTTGTATTTTTAAATACAACATTTAGAAGTATAGGAGATAATATGAAAGCAATAAAAAGTGTTATTACTATATATAGAAAGTACTTAAAATTCTTTGAACCTCCATTTGCTGCATCAGCAACAAATGAGTTAGAAAATTTAATAATCAATACAAAGCCTATTAAAGCAATGATTAATTTAGTTAGAAAAAGTAATAAACTTTTGCTTTTCATATTATCCCCTCCCTCTTTAAGTAGAATTTTTTATTTTAATAGGTCTTTGATAAATTGTTTTTTTGCTTCTCCATCTCCACCCACATGGTCGTGAATCATTTTATAAATTTCAATAGCATTACTAATTTCACCTATATACGTTCTTGATCGTCTATCGTCAATAATTTCCGTTATTATATCTTTGTCTGAATTATAAATTTTTTGTGTTTGTCTATCATCTTCGGATTTGCCTTTTTTTCTTGTAACAGTTGGCACATCTTCTTCCGTTTCAATATGTGTATCAAAACCACCCATTTTTTTATCTGCCATATTTATCCCTCCATAATTTTAATTCGTTCAAACATTTCTTCGACAACATCTATATACATACTTAAAGTATTTTTGTCATGAGGTTGGTCTGTTGTTATTCCAAATTTACCCCAAGTTACAACACGATCAGATGCTTTGATTATATTGTTGAAAACATTTTCTTGAAATTGATCTATAATTTCTTGTTTTACACGATTACTAGTTGATGAATTAGGCTTATCTAAATAAGGCAATACACCTAATAGTTTTACTTTTGGATTAAACTCAACTAAAGAACCTACATAGTTATATGTTTTTCTAGCACCTTCTGCGCTAGACTCTTCTGTTTTTGTAGTAATTAAAACATAGTCAGAACAGCAAATAGCGTTTTTAGTTGCTATGTCTGTGCTTGGTCTTGTATCGAATATGATATAGTCATAATCATTTTCAAGTGGTTTTATCAGATTGAGCAATAAATAATATCTACCTTTTTTATCAAATTCTGAGATTACATGTTCAGTAAAGTTTTCCATATCCCAATCTCCATGAACTAAATCTAAGTTTTCGTGGAGACTTACAATACTTGGTTTCAAATCCATTGCTAAGATACTATCCATTATATTTCTGCTAGGTTTAACCTTTTTGCCGAAAGTACGTTTTAATTTTTTAGATGCGTCAGATTGAGGGTCAATATCTATAACTAATACTTTCTTGTCATACTTAGTGGCAAGTAAAAATGAAAGTATTTCAGTCAAGGTTGATTTCCCCACTCCGCCTTTGTAATTCGCTATAGTAATGGTTTTCACATTAATTCCTCCTTTTTTAATAAACTACCTACAATTTAATAAAAAATTACTATATCATTGTAATATGCGTCTATAATTAGAACACTTTGTATCTTTTGTGTCCATAGTGTACATATAATATATCAATTTTAAACCATTTTGTAAATAACTACCTCTTTAAAATATGTATAAAATAATATAGTTTGTAAACTTGTGTATATAATCATTTGTATATATTGAGCGTATAATTACTATATGTTATAATATATGTATATTTAAAAGAATACTCAAATAATGATTGAAGGTGCTTATATGAGCGAATTAGATAATGATATAAAGAATTTAGAAGACACTGTCGATAATATTATTGAAATAGCTAAAAAGTACTCTATATATGATTTTATAAGCGGCGGAATAAAAATAACTACTATAAGAAGATTTACGCAAAGGGAGAAAGATATATTATCAATATCGACAGATACATTAAGGAAGATATGTAAACGTATTGATGAATTAAGTGATAATACGTTTTCTTACTTATATAAATTAAATTATTTATTAGAGGACTTTGTTAATAAGAATATTGATGTGTTAAAAACTAAAAAACTAGTAGATTTAGGAATTTCAAGAGAGACATTAAAAAGAATGAAAAACAACGAAGAAGGGCAACCATATTATTTAAATACACTAGTTAAATATGCAAGGTTAGTCGAAAATTGGAGGTGTACTAGTGTTGAGAAACCCGTTTAAACGTAAGAAAAAAGTGAATGATAAGCCTCAGAAGAAAAACAAAGCCAAAAAAAATAATTATAAAATCATTGGAGGTCTATTAGGCGATAAGGATAAACGTACAAGATCCGCAATTTGGTGGGTTGTATTTAGACTTTTATGTGGAGCAGGTTTAGTTATTGGTATATTTTGGTTCTTTCAAGGTAAATCAGCGATGAATTATGAAATCAAAAACAATACAACGCCTATAGGTACGCAATTAGAATTTTCAAAAAGTGAAGCTAAAGTTAATATCAAAGACGTTTGGACAGACAAAAAACGGGACGTATTAGTTGTTAAAATCGGCTACACTAATGGAGCTAGAAAGTCTTTGCCGACAGATGGTGAAAACTATAACTTAACACTTTTAACTAATAATGGAAAAACACCGAAATTGAGTGGTAGCTACGGAATGCTTGGAACTGAAGGCGATGGCTATTTGTTTTTAAAAGGAGATATTGATAAAGAAGCATATCAACTAGTAATCGCTAACCAATTAAAACTATCAAGTGGTTCTCCAGAATCAAGTAGTAGTTCACAAAATACAGAAATCAGTGATGACTCAATGGAAAAAGAACTATCCAAAGCTTCATTTGAAGAAGCTGATGATAAAGGTGTATTGTTCAACAAATTCACAGGCAAAAAATCTGAACCAAAATTCGACAATATAAACTTTAGAGTGAACGGTTACTCGAAATCTACGAATGTTTACAACGGTACTTTCCTTAAAAATGATGGAAGTATAGACTACGGTAAAGTAGTTAGTAAAACATCTGTAGATGCTGCAATTAATAAAATAGATAAGCAAATTAAACAGGCAGAAGATAAACTGAAAACATATGAAGTCAGTAAAGAAGAATATGAAAAACGTGTTAAGAAAAATAAAAAAGATAAAGACGCTAAAAAATCAGTTGAAGATGTAAAAAAATCTATTGAAGATGAAGAAAAAACTATTAAGGATTTAAAAGAGTCTAAAAGAGTATATGAAGAATCAGATTTCAATAAGTCTGATTTTGGTGCAATGCAAGAGAAAATGAAATTTATGGATCTTGACTAAAACTAGGAGGGGTAAAATGAGTGAATCAAACCAGCAAGAATTGATTGAAAATAAATTCAAAGAACTAAATGAGTATTTTGGTTACGCATTAGAATATTTAGATATAAGTTCTCCTCCTATTACAGGAAAAGATGAACAAATAGATCAATTAAATAAATATTTAACTAGGGAAGATACACCAGTCGCTATGATAATTGGTCTTCCCGGAGCTGGTAAAACAGCAACAGTGGAAAGTTGGGGACATATCAAAGCACAAAAGGGCATTGATGTGCATTTGATTACAGTAAATATCGGCGGATTAGGTGAAGGAGCAGATTTAAAAAAACGTATTAGTACGCTTTTACCAAAATTAAAAGAATATGAGAACTTTTTAAAACAATTTAATGAATCTGCACGAGTTGTTTTGTTTATAGATGAAGCACATCATATAGTCAGTACTTTCGGTAAAGGTTCAAAGGAAGGTTCAGACTTATTAAAACCCTATTTAGCTAGAGCTGGTAAATACGTTGGTGTCATCGCAGCTACGACATTAAATGAGTACAACAAATATATAGCGCCAGATGGAGCGTTAGTAAGAAGATTTAAGAATATGATTATTAATGAAGTAGATCAAGATATAACCGTACAGATACTGAGAAGTTGGCTTGATAATCATACGCAAACTGTATTCACAGAGAATGTGGATGATACGATATTGTACAAAATTGTAGAAGAAAACAGAAGACATAATACTGAATTAGCAGAACCAGCTAAATCTATAGACACCTTAGAATCGTTACATGCTTACTCTATAGATGAAAATATACCTATAGATGAAGAACTTTTAAATAGGGTTTTTAAAGCAGCAACAAATGTTGATTTAAACATAAATATAGATGTTATTAAGGCAAATGAAGTTTTGAAAAAACGTGTTAGAGGACAACCACTTGTATTGAAAGCTATGGATAGAACGTTAAAAGTCATGGAATTTGACGAACGTCGAGGTGACAGACCTATGGCAACTATTTTAAGTGTAGGGACAAGTGGTGTTGGTAAAACTGAAACAGCAAAGGCAACAGCAGAAGGAACAGAAAAAGATTTATTAATAATCAGTATGACAAATTTTAATACAGCAGAATCTGCTGAAAGGTTTAGAAGACATTTAGGGTCTCATATAAGACATAATAGTTCCTCTGTAATTTTATTTGATGAAGTTGAAAAAGCACATTCAACTGTGCAACTATCACTTTTACCAATATTAGATGAAGGATTAGTAACTTTCTTTGATAGCGGACAAGATGGTTATGAACAACCTTACACTGTATCTTTAAAAAACACTATTATCTTCGGAACATCAAATAAAGGTGCGGCTATATTTGGAAAAATTAATAACTATGCAAAACAAGTTGCTGAAAATCAAGAACAAGATATAGACAAATTAACTAAAGATATTCAATTAATGAATAGACAATTGAAACCGGAAATTAGAAGAGCATTAGAAAGAGACGATTTTAGACCGGAATTGTTACAAAGATTTAGCAGTATAATTCCATTTGCCACATTAGGAGAACGAGTATTAATTGATATAGCTGAAAAGCAAATAGACGACATGGTTAAATATTTCTTGTCTAAAGGTTACGACATTCGTAGAAACCCTCCAGAATATTGGGGTGATGATAAATATCCTTATAATGCAACTGAAATAGCAATGTATGTTGCTATTGAACGTATGATAAACAAAAAAGATGCTGGTGGATTAGGGGCAAGAAATATACGTTCTATTATTTTAGAAGAAATAGAAGGCGAAATATTAGACGCTATATACGAATATCCGGGGGTTAAAAAATTCAACTTAATGACTGATGGTAATTGTGTTTTTGAAGACGGAGATTCTGCTCAATCAGAAGGACAAATTTTAGTAACACCATTTATGTATTAAGAAATGAGGTGATGTAATGAATAATATTTTAAGGCTTTTAGGAATATCTGCAATGACAATAGTGGTTGCATTACTATTATTAATACCACAAGCAAGTAGTAATGTATTAGCAGCAGATGATGACAAAAAAGATGAAGAATCAAATAATGATACAGAAATTGTAGAACCTAAAGAATCTATAGTTGATACAGAAAGTGTAACTGGTGAAAGCAAAAAAGATGAAAATGAGTCTGATAAAAATGTTCTTTTAGAAGATAATTCTGTTTGGACAATGTATGCACAATTTATTATGACTACAAAAGCAGATGAAAAAAAGAAAAAGAAAGATAAAGAAGAACAAAAAGGTTATTT
This sequence comes from Staphylococcus sp. GDB9P120P, assembly GCF_017893435.1. NCBI lineage: Bacteria > Bacillati > Bacillota > Bacilli > Caryophanales > Staphylococcaceae > Staphylococcus > Staphylococcus sp. GDB9P120P. The sequence continues at coordinate 25,640 of NZ_JAESNB010000020.1, read as the reverse complement.
AGAAAAGAAAGTTCATAAAGCATACGATGGTGCTATTTCTGGGATTATAGGTAAAGGCGCAGTAACCTTAGACCTTCCCTACAATAAAATGTATAAGCTAGCGAATGATATACGTGGACAAAAAGAATCGGATGAAAAAGATAGTGCAGGGACGCAAATGGCTTCATTCCTATCAACATACAGTCATTATGGTTATATAGACACCATGAGCGGTCAGACAGCAGTAGCAAATACAAAAGATGCTGGCGGTGGTGTTGGAAGAGCAATATTCGGTGGTTTTATATCTTTTGCATTAGTTATATATTCTGCGATAAATACAGCATTACAATGGTTGATAGAAGCTTTAATATCTGCCAATCCGTTAGCGTTAATGGGATTTGGAGATTCAACAATAGTTGATGATAACCCTATTTCAAAAGCGTTGCATAATTTCTTCAAGAATATTGGATTAGATTCTAAATTTTGGGATACTTTAGCAGATTTTGGTTTGACAGCAGTTACATTGGTATTTTTAATTTCAGTAATGTGGTTTTTAATGAAAGGACAAAGAAGCGAAGCTTTACGATCTGTCAAAGAATGGGCAGTAAGAGTATTCGGTATTGTTGCAGCTGCAACAATAGTACTATTCTTCTCTTCTGCAATGGCAAAGCAAGTAAAAAGTATTTATGAAGATACGAATATTGATGATAATCTTGTAATGAAGCATTTGTTTAATACAAGGGGATGGGCGGCATCTTCTAACCTATCGCCAAATGGTTTGCAAGGAAATGAATTTCCAAATGCTAAAGCAGACTCTGGACATATTGATAAAGACTTTGACCCGCTTCGTTCAAGAGATTTAATAAGTAATATAAATGAAACAACTTACAACACTTTATATGGTATGGATGGTGAATCATCCGGATTTGACTTATTAAATCGTTGGATGTCGAATGAAAACTTTAACGTTAATACTTATATAGGAGATATAAGAAGAGGAAATTTAAAAAATGGTGACTCTCAATTACCAGCATTTGATAACTATAAAGAAGATTTTGGTGGTAAAAATGTGGAAAATTGGGACAATGGAAACATAGAATATAGCATGTGGTCAGCAACACAAAACTATGATGATGAATTAAGAAAAGTAGATAGTAAATACTTCAAACCTGAGTCAACAACTGGTGTAAGACAACAAGACAGCTTTAGTACACAATCAGTAGTATTAATGCTTCAATCAAGTTTTGATAGTAAAGGAGCTTCATTCTACGCTTATAATCTTGGGCCGACTGGATTACAAGCAGATTTAAAAAATGTATCAACAGTAAAAACAGAATGGAAAGAAGTAACGCTACCGGGTGATGGTGGCATAGGTGTAGCTGGTTCATATATCAGTTTAGGCGCTCACGCACTAGTAGTTATCATTATAGGATTAGGCGTATTTTTAGCACTATTAACATTAAATTTCTTTGAAGCATTTAAACGTATAGGTATGAATTTAGTTAAAATGGAAGCTTATGGTGATCCATTCGCATTTTTATCATTACTAATAATTTCATTAATGTTTGTAGTAAGTCTGTTAATTGCTGGTATGGCTACTGGTGTGTTTATAGCATTAGCGAATGAATTAGCAGCAATAGTTGATAAAATGACATTAGGACATATACCTTCTGGATTTATAGATATAACGAAATCTCTTGCGATGATATTCTTTGCTTACATTTTCGCTTTAAGAAAACCAACTAAGGGTGCTTACCCTCCTTTAAAATCATTTGTAGGGTTCCCTTTGACAGGTATAGCCTTTAAATATGATGATAAAGTTAAACAAATGAGCGGAAACATGAAAAATCGTGGTAAAGCAGGATTTAGAGCAGTTGGAGATACAGCTAGAGAATCTGTAGAAGGTACAAAAGATTTAGGACAAGAAACAGGACGTGCGACATCAAGTTTTGCAGCAGGAACAGCAGGCGGTTATTTAGGTGCTAGATACGGTAAATCAAGACGTAGAGGTAAAGGCGGACATCTTGGGAAACATGGTATTGCAAGTGCTAAAGAAACTGCAATTAATGCTCATAAAGGAAATAGATCAGCGTCAGAAAATGCATATAATAATGGTGGTAGAAAAGCATTTAAAGACTTAAACGCTGAGAGACAAGCGGGCAAACAAGATAAATTGAGAAGAGACGAATTAAAAGAGCTTGGCTATACAGATGAAGAAATAGAACAAGTAATGGCAGCAGAAAATGGCAATAATACAACAAATCCAGAAGAAAACAGCGTTGCTCCTTCTAAAGAACGTAATCAATCTATAGCACATAAACCAAATATGAATGACAATAAGGACTTCAAATCTAATGATCTAAATTCACCGAATAGTACAGATAGTTCAGAAGATTACAGAAGTAGACTAGGTGAAAGTGCAAAAGATGACTCTAAAGCATTTTTAACTGATAGTGCAGTAGAAGCATTAGGAGGAACTGAGTTTGTAAATGAAAGTGGTGTAGCTGATATTGCAGCAATCAAACAAGCTCAAGAAGAAATAGCTAGAACTAGCCCAGAAAATCGTTCAGAAGAACTTCAAAATAAAGCTGACGTCCTTCAAAAAGCACATAACAGAGGAACAGAAGAGTTGGCTGGCAATAGTAATAAAGGTAGTGGAGCAAGTTCAAGTTCTGTAGTCGGAGAAGAAGGTAGAAGTACTGGATTTAATCCAAATGGTAAAGACGATACTGTAAGTAAATCTTCTCAACGCAAGACAAGTGCTAATACAGAAGTAGAAACAAGCGAAACTAAAACAGAAGGTTCTGGAAAACAAATAGACAGTTCCAATAACGCAGTAGGTAGTGTACCTAGAAGAAATAGCAGAAATGGAAGCACAAGCAATGCCAATAACGCAGCAGGTAGTGTACCTAGAAGAAATAGCAGAAATGGAAGCACAAGCAATGCCAATAACGCAACAGGTAGTGTACCTAGAAGAAATAGCAGAAATGGAAGCACAAGCAATGCCAATAATAAGACAAATGCTGTAGAAAAACGCAAACCAGCAGCATCTAAAAAGGCTGTAAAACAAAGACAACAAGCAAAACAGATAAATCAAGCTACAAACAAACAACCAACGAAAAATAATAGTACAACTCAAAGCAAGTCAACATATAATGATAAGTTGAAGAAGAGTAAGGGTAAAACCAATTCACAACCTAAACAACAAAGTAGTAAACAGACAGTGGAGAAAAAACAACCAACTCGAAAAAAATCATCGAGCAAACAAACAGTTCAGAAAAAACAACCAACTCGAAAAAAAGCAACAAACACACAAGGTCGAAAAAATAGTACCAAAAAGCAAAACACAAAAAAAGTAGAAAGACGAACAAGAACTAGTCAAAATGAAACAAATGAATATAGTTACAATGAAGTTCTAAGAAAAAATAGAAAACGTTAAAGTAATAGTGATATTCCACTATTACTTTAACAAAGGAGGGTTTTCATGAAGGATGAACCAATAATCAGTGAAGATGATTATAAGTACTTGTCGGAAGCAAAGTCGATAGAAGATTTCAATAATAGAATTACAGATATTAATAACGGTTTAGAGTATGCATTAAATACAGAATCAGCAAAAAAAATATTAAGAGACACACATTTTTTAAATAAAGATGGGTCGATTAACATGGCTTTGTACAAAGAAGTAATAGCTGAAATTTACGAAAATAAAGATGAAGATGAAAAAAATTATATTTCTGATGATGATTATCTGGTTCATGAATCCTTCTATCAAGGGGCAGAAGAAATCTATTATCACATCAAAGGTGGTGTTATGGGAAAATCAGTACATCTTGCAAAAAGAGTTAATAGAAAAAATGCTGAAAACTTAAGATCAGCGGCAAAAGTTGAAGAAGGCAGTATAGCATCAGGTATACAAAAACTTATAAAAATTTTCAGAGGACGATAAAAACATTTACAAAAAATATTATTTATAATATGATTAGTTTATGTTAATATTAAGGTATCACAGATAAAGTGAGAAAGGGTTGAATTGTATGGATCAAATTAATTCGTTTATAGAGTGGTTGACAGATGCAGGTAATGACACAGGATTAAAAGTAGTTACATTTATAGGACTTATTGGATTATTCGTTACATTAGTTATGGCAATCGTTAAAGGATTTACTGGTAAATTTAAGCAAGCAACTGTTTGGATGGCTAGTTTCTTATTCATTGCTATTCTAATGGGTTCTGGTTACGCAATTTTAAAAGCTATAGGTTCTGGTACAGGTGAAGATATTGAAAACAGTGTAAATATGATTGGTATATTTACAACAGTAGCCGCCTATGGTGCGTATAAAAGTTACAATAAATTTAAACAGAAATAGTGAAATAGAAACACAATGTATAACAGCATAGAAGTGATTTAAGGGCGTCACATCGCCCTTTTTATTTAATTGAAATATGAAACTTCAAGTTTTATTGTAGGCTATTTTATGGTATAATTTAAGTATGAATAATAACGAAAATAACGGGTGCATTATCAACAGAAACAAACTCATTAAACATTCAAAAATTGTGCTGAAAAGTAAAAAATTTACTGGTGTTGAACTATCGAAAGAGGTGGGTATTCATGTTCAGCAAATTTATGGTTACAAAAGTGGTAAGCGAAGCTTAAAAGATGCGCAATTAGAGACCTTGTTGAAATTTGAAAAATTGTACCAAGAACATGAAGCATTTAAAAAAGTGAGAAAAGGGGAGCAAGATAAATGAGTAATTTTGAAGATTTGAATTTAGATAAAATAGAACTTCCAGATAAAACGTTTATCTCACTACCAATTTTAATAACCTTAAATGATGAATATTTAGAAGGTAAATCCGAGCGTAAGACCAAGCGATTGTGGGACGTGTTTTATAAAAGTTTTGGTGGAACAAAAGAGAAAAAAACAGATGAATATCAAGCAGTAGGAGATTTAGAACTTCCAGATGATGACCCTTTCAAAAATAAAGAACATGTTTTTGCAATTGATGTAGCATCATTTGGGAAAATTGAACCAAAGCAAGAAAAAAATTTAGATTTTGGGATTCGCATATTACAAAACAATAATAGACTTCTTCCAGTTGATTCTACAATGCAAGAGAAGGGCAAAGAGAAAAATATTAGTAATGGATTAGAGTTTTCAGAGGTTGAAGAAAATGTAGAAGAAACTTTCAAGTATATATCTAGCTTAGCAGAAACTAAACGTTTTGAGTCAATCAGTGACGAGAAGCGAGAAGATTACGAGAGTAAAAAGGAAGAAGAAGAAATAAAGGAAAATCAAAGTAAAGAGAATAACTTCGTGTCAGCTACAGAAAATATTGGTGTAGAAGATGAAGAAAATAGCGAAGTAGAAAATACAAACGTAAATGAAGATAACACAGAATCTGTTACTGATGACGATTCGGCAGAATCTACACCAATTGAGGTAGATGGTGAATCTGAAACAGGACAGAAAAATGAATCAGAAGGTGAAGAAAGCGAAGTTTATGATTTGCCAGATGATGATTTGGAAGAGATTGAAAGTGGTGAAAGTGAATATACGTTAAATTCGCTTAAACAAAATTTATATTCAAATTTACAAAGCTATTTCCCACATTACAATTTAAAAGATTTAGATTTTGATGGAGAAGTCCCAGAATTAGAGGACAAAGAATATCAGAAGCTCTATGCAATGACAGCCAAAGGTATAAACGACCAAGTAGATAGAGCTAATAAAAAAATTGCTTTAGAAAGGGAAAAGTCTATTAATAATTTATATAGACCCTTAATCAGCGAAGTAGTGAAAAGATATTTTGATATTGAAGCTTTATATAAATACACAGATAGTGGAAGTGAATTTAACACTATTTATGAAACATTGGAAAATAATCTAAATGAAGCTTTAAAAAATGTGGAAGTACAAGCTGATGAACAAGAGCAAATTAAAAAGCAAAAACATGAAAAAAATAAAGAGTCATATTTGAATAATTTACTAAAAAAAGAGTCTATTAAATATGACGAGGAAAATTTACCAAAAATAACCGAAGAAGTTGAATCGTATAAAGAAGAATCTAAGAGTGATATTTACAATAAGTATAATTCACAAATAGATCAACTTGAAGATGACGTTGAAAGTACAGTTACAGAACGTATTGAGAGATTAGTTGATAATGTCATTAACGAGTATAAACCACAACTTGATTCGGCAATAGAAACATTAAATAGTGATTTGAATAATCAACTAGAAAAAATAGCAGAGCAAAACCAAAGAGATTGGCAAAAATACAAAGAACAATTAAAAGAAATTGAAGAAGTTAGAACTAAAGCCGCAAATAGTCAAAGAAGCACAATTGACGCCGAAGTTTCAAAACGCACACAAGCCTATGAGGGTATGCAACAAAAATTAGAAGAAAAAGATAACCAAATTCATATGCTTCAAGCAAATTTGAGAAATGCTAAAGAGAGCAGTACTCAAAAAGATTATACACTTGATAGTGCCGCTACTGAAAGACAAGAGTTATTAAAACGAATGGATAAAAAGGAAGCGTATATAGCAGAACTTGAGCAAGAAAGGGAAGAGAAGAACGCCAAAATTAGACAGTTAAGTTCTTCTAACAGTTATATAGGCTATCCATTTAACCATACGCCTACCACAAAAGTAGGAAAGACAAAAGAAGTAGCAAAAAGTTGGTATGATAAATTTGAAAAATTAATTATAGCTACAGTAGCAAGTATTATAATAGCAATTGGTGTGTTAATAGCAGCTACTATTGTTTCAAGTAATGATGCAGATTCAAGCAGTCAACAAAATCAAATACAAAAACAACAAGAAGAAGTTAAGAGTCAGCAAGAAGAACAAGATAAAAAAGCGTCGGAATTAGAAGAAAAAGAGAAGCAGCAACAAGAACAGCAGAAAAAACTAGATCAACAGAAGAAAGATAATGAAAGCAAAAAAGATTCAAAAGACAAGGATAAAGACAAATGATAGATAATAGGTGGAGGTGGTAAAGTGGAAAATCAAGAATTTGAAGATAAAACCAAAATAGGTGAATACTATGGTTATAAAGCAAATCCTAGACAAAACGTAAGAGACTTGCCATGGTATTTCCAATTCTTAGAAAAATTGAATTTACCCACTGTTACTACAAAAAGAGTAATTATATTTGTAACTATGGTAGTTTTGATACCCTTAGCAGTTATATTTTATTTGCAAGGTGATATGTTAAAACTCAAATATTTATTACCACCATTGCTATTAATTAGTTTATCAATTGTAGGTTATTTGATTCTATATTCTCTTGTTAATTCTTATAATGGATCGTTACTAAAATCGACTCATATTGTATTAACGCAGACTTTTAAAAGGATATTAGTACTACTTGGAAATGCAGAAAGAGATATAGAAAATGGTGTTCACACAGTGCATAATGATGGAACTATTATTTTCTCTAACGGTCAAATTGGAAGAGCATTTGCAATTGATGGTTCTACTAGTGCGACAGCCTTTCCATCAGAGATAGCTATACAAGAACAAAAAGCGAAAAGATTCCATCATTCGAGATTGAGAACAACAACAATAATTCAAATTACATCATCACAAAAGCAAAATGCAGAGAATCAGATATTAACAGCAGTCAACTTACAAAGGTCAAATACAAATAAGGCTATAATAGCTATGATGCGACAAGAAGAAGCGCATTTAAGAGATAATATAGATAATAAAATGCCAACAGCAGTACAGCATCAAATTTATATGGATAAACGACAGTCTGATTTAAAAGATTCTATTCAAAAACTATATAGATTTGAAGCACAAGGTTACTACAATAGTGTAATACCACTAGATAATAAAGAAGATGTTCATAGACTTCTAGGTAACATGCTCAAATTTAAATAATCCAATGGCGGCATCTATATGGTGTCGCTTCTTTATAAGAGGTGACTCAATGTGAAGCTTTTGAAAATTTTCGATAAAAACAAAGGTAAGGAAACTAAAACAATATTAAAAGACCATAAAGACCCCAAATTGTACCCATCAACAGGATATAGTTACACCCCATCATTTGCACGAGCAAATAATCAATTTGCAACTATTACTAAACTAACAAATCACTTTGGACAAAATAGAAATCAAACTTATGGTTGGTTTGTTAATATACTTCCAGAAATTAACGTAGATGATGTTAAGGGTTATTTTATTGAAGTGAGCAAACCAATGACTGATGCAGACCAAAAAAAGATTATGAGTAAATCAGATTCTACCTTAGAAGCCTTAGATGAAGATAATCAACCTACAAAAGGTAATGCGGGGCAAAGAGAAATCAATGATTTACACAAGCATGATATACATCAAGCAAACAAATTTCATCGTAGACAAGATAAAGCTATAGATAGCAAAAAACATTTATTACTTGTGTCTAAAAATCCCGATAATATTTCGGAGCAATTAAAAGCTTTAAATGACTACTATCAAGAAGACCACGCAGGACTTAAGCTTGAGTCAGATGCAGGAGACCAAGAAAATTTATTCAAAGAATTATTAACACCTCCATCGGGGAATATCTATGAAGAAACAATGATGAGTGCAGAATATGCTGGTTTCGACCATGCAGTACGAAGAGGGTTGAACGATGATAGAGGCGTTGCAATAGGAGAACTAACCGCTTCATTAACAAATGGTTCAGCTATGATGGATTTAAATGGTTCATTCAAAAGTAAAATATTAGTTGGAGCGACAAAAACATCACACATATATAAATTTGATGAAAAGCTATCGGCTTCATCAATGTGGGGGCAAAAAGTAGCAAATCATGCTATGGCATACGGTCATAAAACTTTTCATATAGTGTTAAATGATTTTGATTATTTTGGTGAAGCTAATATTCCGGGTAAAAAGAAGACATTTTCAGCAGAACCAATTATGAATAATGTACTTAAAAAAATAAACTTAGCTAATGGAGGACTCAATCCATTACAATTATTCGGTGATCCAAAAGACCAAATACAAATTTATCATAGCCATTTAGATAAACTCGTTTATCAATTTTATTTATACACGAATAGAACAATGAATAATAAAATGATACCTAACTTACGAAAAGAACTGAATAACTTCTATGAAACCAAAGGTATTTGGAATAATAATGCTTATAAATATCCGGGTAGAATAAGAATATTAGGTAAAAGAGCAGACTCATACCCAACGTTCGACCAATTCTTATTTTCACTTTCAAATTACGCTGATGAAACAGCAGATATGGGCAGCCATAAGGTACAAGATGCTGAGGACATGGTAACATCATTAGAAACAATATTAGATACACATTACAATACAGTTAGCACATATACCACATTACCAGACCCAGATGACCCAGATATATATCAATATTATTACCAACTAAATGAATTGGAAGGCGATATAAAAGAAGCACAATTTTTAAATGCTTTCGACTATATAGCTTATGCAGCTCAAGAGAATGATATTATAATGATTCATGGTGTAGACCAACTATCAACTGAGACAGCACGATATATTAAACGGACTTTAGAAAAGATGGAGAAAAAAGGTGTTAGAACAGCATTTTTATTTGATTTAATTGGTAGAAAGCAACGAGATAAAGAAGCAGAGAAGAAACATGAAGGTATTAATAATATAGAATACTGTGATATTTTTAACACAAACGGTATTTTTTACGAAGATATAGAAAACGAATTTGATTATACAATTTTGGGAACAATGTCAAAAAATGATTTATATAAATATGAGCATTTAATCAAACAGACGCTCCCGTCAGAATTAAGAAATATTATGACAGCAACTAAAGAAAGAGATCAATTCCAAGTAAGAAGACCAGAAGATTTCACATCAAACTTTGTTTGGGGGAACTTTGTATTATAGACAATAACCCCTAGTATTAAAACTAGGGGTTTTATATTATATTAATATGTTAATTTGTAATACGCTCATTTATAATGAACCTATTACAAATTAACATAAAAGAATTTAAGTGAGGCGTTATTATGAGTACGGGTAACGGCAATATAAAAAATTTTAGAAAAGATGTACCCTTTGAACAGATTCCTCGTGAATTGTTACAAGCTTGTGATACTAACAGTAAGCACAATAAAGGGCTATCTTTACAAGCCATTGGGCTATTATGTAATTTAAGAAGTTATGCTGAATCATGGGATTTGCATAAAACTGAGTTATATAAAAGATACGCTAAAAATAAAGAAGCTTCTGTAAAAAGAGCTTGGGATGAATTAGTAGAAAATGAGTATATCGTACAATTGAAAATAAGAGAAGGTAATAAAAATAAATACATTTATTACGTTACAGTTTATCCATTCACCAAAGAAGATATAAAAGAGATTGAAAAAAATGAAGGTGCAAAAGCAGTTAAAACCTTCACTAATCCTAGAAAATCGTTGTCAGAACAAGAAGATTTGAGCTTGAGGTTTTCCAGACCTCAAAACCAAGACCTCAAATCCCAGACCTCAAAACCCAGAACTAATATAAAACAAATGAAAGATATAACAAATGAAGATATAACAAATATAAGAGAAGATAATAATGAAATGCATGAAGTGAATGGGGATAATGCAGCAAACCATTCAAACAATGCAAACCATAGTGATACAAATATGGTTTCAATAGATTTTAAAGAATATATGAGACTTAGAGAAGCTGAACGAATGAATAATAACAGCGATGATATAAAACTAGTGATATTAGAGCAATTCCCAGAAGACCTAAGGAATTATATGAGTAACTTTGATTTAGAAGAAATCAAGTTGCTAAAAGAATATATACTTATAGGCAAATCAAGTTACAATAAAAGTGTTGATGTTAATAAAAGGCTTCTTTTGGAAGATGTAGAACTTGAGTTAATACTTATGTTAAAACGTATTAAGCGCAAAATATATGAAAAGCAAGAAACTATAAAAGAACTAAATAGATACATTACTAGATCAACAGTAAATGTATTCAGCAGATATGCATCTGATTACTTTGAAGATGATATAGATATGAGTCATATAGACATTGATAGTTTACCTCTAAAGCAATTATGGGACGAACAAAAAGGCGAGTGATAATTCACCCGCCTTTTTTATTTGTGCATTTTATAAAACATTTGTGATGTATTCATTGTTTCTTCGTCATTATTTGTTTCTAAATAATCTTTAAATATATCTGTATTAACATTACTATTAATTCTCAATTTATCTAGTTTACGAATATCTTTCTCTAATGAATCTGAAAAGCCATTGTATAGATTATCAAGCAAGTCTTTTTCAGATGAAAGTTGATTTAATAATTCATCTCGTCGGGATGCAGTCAACTTATTACTTAATTTTCCTTCTTTAAGTTCATAGAAAGTGTTGTTTAGAATTTCCAGTTTATCTGAAAAAGCATCAATAAGTTGGGCTAATTCATTAACGGAATCATAATGTTTATTTATGTCAAAAACATTTTCGTGTGCTGTTTTAACTTCATTATTTCTATCTAGTAATATGTTATTTTCCATACTTTTCGTCCTTTCTAATTTACAACTATTTATGGTATAATTATACCATAAAACATAATATTTTATAAGGTTGTGCATATAAATGAATAAAAAAACGTGGAGGTCTTTATTTCGCTTCACAATATTAAAAATACTATTTGTTTTTTTGTTTAGTACTTTAATTTTACAAGATTATTCACCAAATGACACTGCCAAAGCAGAATCTAATGTTATTTATGATGCTCAAAGAGGGTGTTCAACATCTTCTGATGGCGGTGATAATGATGAAAACAGTGATTCTGGTGAATCCGATAGCAAGGATAGTGAAGATAAAGGCTCAGATAAATATGATGAAATTCCTAATAAGGAGAACATAAAGAAGATATATGATGTTCTACATGGAAAACATGGTTTTTCAGCAGAATTTATAGCAGGGATTTTGTCGAATTGGTGGACAGAAGCACAACTAGACCCAACAGCTAATGAACCGGGGCAATTTGGTAAAGACACAGCTAAAAAAGCCACAGATGGTGAATTAGGTATTGGGTTCGGACAGTGGAGTTTTGAACGACATAAAGCGCTAGTAGATTGGGCTAAAAAGAAAGATGGAAATTGGTGGGAAATAGAGCATCAAATGGATTATATGGTAAATGGTGACGATATGTTTGTAGACATATTAAAAGATCTTGCCTTAGATGCTAAAGATGACCCCGTCCAAGAAGCTGTCAATTTCCATAATGATTGGGAAAGATCAGCAGATTCAGAGTCCAAAATTAGAGATGAACGTGGAGGAAATGCCAAAAAAATCTTAAGCTATATGAAAGATAATGGCATGGACGGAAAAAAAGACGAATCAAAAATTAAAAAAATTGGTAAAGATTCTAAAGGTTCTAGTGGCGCATCAGCATCAGATACAGACAAAGAAAAAGAGACAAAAACTGATCCATGTGCTGATGGAGATAAAGGTGAAGGAAGTTCAGGTAGCGGAGACGGAAGTAAGATAGGCGACAGCACAAAAGTAAATGGCAAAAAAGCAAAAATAATTGGTAAAAACTATGAATGGGACGACTTGCCAAGCAAATATAAAAAGCATGTTAAGTTACCAAAATTTGATAAAAGTTATTTAGATAAACCCGGAAATCTATTTCCGAGTACTGGTAATAAGGGTCAGTGTACTGAATTAACATGGGCTTATATGAATCAATTATGGAAGGGAAAACAACCTACAAATGACGATAATTTAAAAAATGGTGATGGAAAAGATATATATAAAGCATATAAAGATAAAAAAGCAAAAATGACCGAAAAACCAACGGTTGGTTATGGTTTTTCATCTGACCCACCATATGCACAGGCTGCTGATCCATCAGTTGGACATACAGGTGTAGTCGTAGGTGTAATGGATGACGGTAAATGGATTATGGCAAATTACAATGTACCACCAAAACCAGCGCCATCAAGAACGCTATATTATTCAGTCGTTGATGGTACAGATGGTAATGTACACTTCTTTAGCGGCATTGGAAACAAACCTAAAAAATAATATGTAGGAGGGTTATTATGGACAAAGGGAAAAAAGTTGTTCAACTTACTATTATCGGGTTTTTGGTAATAGCTATTGTTGTAATAAGCGTATTAGTAGCAAAGCAAAATAAGGTTATAGATGACTTGAAGTCAGAGAAGTCTAATATAGAACAGGTAAAAGAAAAATCCTTCACAAAAAATATCACACAAGACGAGGTTAGCGATTATAAGGATAAAACGGAGAAAAAATTAGATTTATTCTTGAAGCATAAATATGGAGACGATAGCCCAGACGATGAAGGGTCTGCATATAACGCAATCAGAGCATTATTTACTGTTCCAAGTCATAAAATCGTATTAACGAACAAATCACCAGAAAAAGATTTCATAAAATATTATAAGCCTTTTGAATATAAAATAAGCAATTTCTCAGCCGAGAGACAAGACGATGATGTAAAAGTAATGTTCAATATAGAGACCCAATATGATGGTAAAACCATCAACGAAAATAATGATTTAATGTCACTAACTTTTGATGAAGAAGATAACCTCAAAGGAGGTAGTTTATATGCAAAATAATAATGTGAAGATGACAACGGTATTAGGAGTAATCATAAGTTTATTAGCAATAGTCGTTATTATAATGGGGATAAATTTATTCAATAAATACAAGGAAGACGACAAAATCAAAAAAGATATTCAAACATTGCAAAGCAAAAATGAGGATGTCAAAAAGCATAACAAAGATGTTGATAATAAAGAAAAGGAACAAGAGAAAGTTCTTCAAATTGATACCGCTATGAACAATACAACGGAATTTAATGATAAATTTTTTGTTTGGGATTCATGGAAAACATATTCAGACAACATGAAATATTTAAGAAATACATTTCCTAATTTAGAAGATAATAAAAATGTTGTAATTGATGGAAAAGATGTAGGAACAGGGACAGCGCCAGAGAGTACTTATGAAAGTGATGCATTTGTAACTGAAAATAAAAATGAAGTAAGTGAACTAATCAAACAATCTAAAAGTTATGATAGTAAAGCTACAGAAAAATTATGGTTCAAAGTATCAAATAATAAAGATGGTAAGTATGACATCACTCAATTTGAATCTTACGAAAAAATAATCTAAGTAATTTATTAGCTAATGGGTGTGAAGTGCCGGTTAGCTAATAAATATTTTACATATAAAAACAAAACAATGTATAGTTGACAATGGTAAATAATTAACAAATGAATTATAGTTATACAACAATAGTAATTTTGAGCGAGGTGAAGAGCGTGAATAAACTATCAACTGGAGAAATAGCTGAACGCTTAGGTGTGACGCCGCATACCATAAGAAATTGGCATAAATCTGGTAAATTAGTTCCGGAATATGTTGATCCAGAGACAAACCATAGATATTATACTGAAGAACAAGTTTATGAGTATAATAAACGCTTGAGAAAAAAAGCGTATAAATACGATATGTTAAACTTAGTAGCCTATGTTAGGGATATTCCAAATAATTCAGCGAAAGAACAAAAGGAAGTTATAACTAAATATTTGCATAATAGGGGCATGAAAACAGAATGTATACAAGAAATGCATAAAAGTTATACAAACAGTGAGATTAAAGGAATAATGGAACAAGTCTTAGACGATGAAGTTGAAAATATAGTAGTTACAACAGAGCAGGTGTTTTTTGAAGGTGCTAAAGAAGTGATTAAGCATATATTGGAATATAAAGAAGCTAAAATAATAATAGCAGAATAATAATATATAAAAGATTTACAAGACATATGGAAAAAACCGTATGTCTTTTATTATATAAAGCAAAATACCTTTACAAAAATATTTGAGGATAATATAATAAATATATATTAATTAGTCTGGAGAGGTTGGTGGATAATGTCTAATTCATCAGAACTATATGAAAAAGTTGAGAAGTTACTAAGACTTATTAAAGATGAAAATTACAAAGAAGTCACAGGTTATAAAATAAGTAAAGCAACGGGTGTACATGCAGTTACTATATCCAAATTGAAAAATAACCAATCTAAATTAGAAAATTTATCGGTATCTACATTTTTCGCTTTATACGATTATGCGGTAGAATTAGAGAATAAAGATAGTGACAGCAAACAATAAACGAAAGGTTTTTGATAGAAATGAAACTCACTAAAATACAAAGAGAAGTCCTTAACCAAAAATTTCAAGAAAGTTTTAACTCACCGGAATTAGAAGATAAATTTAAAACAGAATATAATGAAGCATATAAAAAAATGGCAGAAGAAATTTTGCAAGAACAGGGATTTCCCAAATATGTAGATGTCAATAAGGGGAACTTTGGCGTTAAAATAACACCTAAAAATGGCACTGATGTATTTGTAGATTACGTTGAAGAAACTGATGAAATTGAAAGTGACGAAGAGTTTGAAGCAGTTAGAAATGACGCTGAATTTTTTAGTGAAATTATTTTGAAAAACCTAAACGAAACAAATATGGCTTTTGAAATTAGAGAAGATCCAAGTGAATATTTAGAGCGAAATCCAACTGAAAGCTATTTATCTAAAGAAATGGAAAAATACTTTAATCCAATAGAATTTGAAGTAGTTTTGAAAGAAACTGATGAATTTAAAGAAGATTTGGCAGAAGCAGCAGAAGAAGAAGGGTTCGATGCTGATGTTGATTTAGATAAACTAGATTATAAAGTGGAAGGATTGAAAGTAGCTGATTCATTTGATTACTATGCAGAATTGTATTTAGATGAAGGTCATTTTGATGATGGAAATACTGTTCAATCATTTCTCAGAAGAGACTTTTATAGACTGTTGGCAGATGGAAGGAATTATGAATGTACAATTAGAATTACAACTGATCCAGAAGAATATGGAGAAGAGTAGGTGTTAAAATGAACCTAAAACAATTAGCGTCAGATATGGCGTCTTATTATGTTGAAGAGAAGTTAGCACAACGCTTGATTGAAGCAGACCATGAGATATTGAATGATATTGGTGATGAAGTATTAAACGAAGAAGGCTATCCAGAATGGGTCAAACTTGCAGATGTTAAATATACGATTCACATAGTCACAAATTATACGTTTGAAGATTGGGCTGAGCTTGGTAAAGCGATGTTTGATATAGAGAATGTGAAGCAATTTGTGAAAGAGGATATGTATGATATGTTCATGGATTTCATAGATTTATTTGATATAAAAATGTATATAAAAACAGATAAAGAAGAATTAGAAACAGCACAGTAAAAAACGGGCAAAAGCTCGTTTTTTACTAAAATAAGTTTACAAAAAGTTTTAAGATATATATAATTAATGTAAGTTAATATATGCCCTAAAGGGTTGAAAGGATGGCAAAAATGAGCAACTCAAATAAAAATTCTTATCCTTTTGCACTTATCTCAAAAATAATTTATAAAGCATTATGGATATTTTCGATTTTAACAATTGCAGCATTTTTAATATTTATAGTTTTGAAAAAGCTTGTATTAAAAATAATAGAAATATTATTTGATGGAGATTACTTATATAGAAGCATCAATTGGATTGCAGATGCATTAGGCGGTATTTTTGCTACAGTATTTAGTTCTACATGGACACCAGATGCTTCATGGGTTCCTCATACGGATAAACTAAGTAGCTCATTTGCAGAAGCAACACAAAATAGTGGGATAGGAATTTTAAAGTTTCTAATTATATGTGTTGTATTACTTGCTATAGCCTATTTGTTTACTATTATTATGAGACATCATAAAGGTGAAATGGCGCCTATGGTGAATGATATTGAAAGTAGTAAATTAAGACGTAAAATAATTCGTAAAGTTGATGCGGGTTATATAAATAGAAGTGGTGAGCAGAAGAAAAAGTACAACAAAATTGATAAAAAAACTAAAAGGCATATTAGAAGAAGACTAAAAGTCAGTATCCATACTTCCATTCCGAATGGCTATCCAATGCCAGTTAAAAAATATCATATAAGAATTAGAAGAGGTAGAACTACAGCGATTAACAACAAACTATTGAGTAAAATTAAAGATTTACACACTGAACTAACAGATATGACTAATGGTATTAGTTTCGACCAAATGAAAACAGAGACAAATAGAAGGTACTTTATATACGAAGGTAGTCAAGAAAAACAATTAAAAGAGGCTCGAAGTGTTATTAAAAAACGTGAGAAACTTGTTGAAGAAAAAGGTAAAGATAATGTAGTTAATAATGGAACAGGTGACATTTATACGTTCCCATTAGATATATTAGCGGCAGATCAAAATAAAATTGAAAAGCAAACTAAAAAAGCTGAAAAATTCGCAGAAGATAATCAAGGTATTATTGATACTCAACTGGCTTCTATGGATATGCAGGTAGAAGCAAAAAACCCTAAAGTAGGAAATGGAGCTATAGAATATGTGTATGGCACACGCTTTAGTACAGCTACTAAATCTTTAGATACAATTAAAGAAGCATTAGAAAAAGCTTTAAAAATTGATGGTGTAACTGTCTATTCAAGAGCTAATAATATGATTATTAACGTTCCACTACCAGAGAAAAAACGTATACCAGTAGATGGAGAAAATCTAATCAGAAAAGTATTTGATGAAGAAATAGAAGACCCTACTCATGCGATTTTAGGTCAAGGAGTAGATAATGACCCGCTTCATTTCGCTTTCAGTGAAGCACCACATACTTTAATAGGTGGTACAACTGGTTCTGGTAAATCTGTATTAAGTAAATTTATGTTAATTTCAATGATGGCTAAAGCAACACCAAAAGAATTAAGAATACAAATTGTAGACCCGAAATATGTTGATTTTGTACCTTTTGAAAAGTCACCATATAACTTAAATGATGTTATTACAGATATTAAAAATGATGCAGTGCCATTTCTAAAATATTTGGTAATACAAATGGAAGAGAGATTTAAAAAGTTTAAAAATGAAGCTGGCGGAACTGAGAACATCAAAGAATATAATGAATGGGCGGAAAAAAATGGAAATGAGAAAATGCCTTATATCGTTGTATTTATTGATGAAGTAGCAGATTTAATGAACCAAGTGCAAAAAGAAATAGAAGAACCTATTCAGAGATTAGGACAAAAAGGACGTGCGTCTGGCATACACTTGATATTATCAACGCAAAGACCTTCAAGAGAAGTAGTTACTGGTTTAATTAAATCTAACTTACCAACAAGATTAGCACTTAGTGTAGGCTCAGAAGTAGATAGCCGAATTATTTTAGACGAGACAGGTGCAGAAACATTAAAAGGGAAAGGTGATATGTTATTTGCACCTCAAGGGTCGAAACCAACAAGAGCGCAAGGGGCTAATATTACAAGAGATCAATTGAATCAAATATTTGATATTTTAAATGATAAATTTGAAAAACCTATATATCCAAACTATCACGCAATAGTGGAAAGAGCAGAAGCTGAAGAAAAGGGTGAAACTTACGATGAAGGTGATAATCCACAATTTGCAGCAATGAGTTCGTTACAAAGCAGTAGAGACGGTTTTAATGAAGAACCAACTCAAAGTGAGAATAAGCGTAAATCAAAAGATAGTATGACGAAAGATGAACAAGATATTGTAGCAATTGCTATGAAGAGGAATGAAGAACGCAAACAGAAGCGAAAAGCGAAAAATAAAACTAAATCAATATCAATTGATCCTATGCAATTTGTGAAAGATAGTGATAAAGATGATAAAAAAGCCGATGAAGAACCTAGTAAACCTAATAAAGATTCGGGCAAAAGTACATCGGACTTATTGGGGTTATAACAATGAGTATTTTTGAAAAAATTGAAAGATGGTTACATCCTTATCGCTATGCATTTGAAGAAGAAGAAGTGAAAGAATTTACGACCAAGAAAAAACGTGAAAAACAAAATTTTAAAGGCAAGATAAAACCAAAAATGAGTGAGCAAGACGAAAAAGCTAAAAAAGAATTTTTGAGTCGTGGTGAAATAGGTATAGAAATTGTTACTGTTAGTAAACAGTTAAATAAAACAGATGCTTTAAAGACTTTAGATAGAAGTGACTATAGTATTGGCTATTTCCATCATGATAGTGATAGTCACCAATTAGCAGTTAAATTCAATACTAATTCTGGGTGGCTATATCACGAAAGAAACGAAGGAAAAAGGAAAAAATTAAAACCATTAGTCTATTTGAAAAATAAAAAGGTAGAAGACAAAACTCACATGATACCTATTGGATTTCATGGCTCAGAAAATGATGAACGACTGTTAGTTGGATTTCATGGCAAGATAAATAAAGGCAGTTTAAAAACGTTAGAGGAATATGTGACTAATGTAAACAGCAAGGAACCTATTTTATGGTTTGTAGATATTCGTAGACAAGCAGATCAAACAGCTATATGGAACGCTACTATTTGGGATGAAAAACATAACTTAATAGCCGATGAATCGTTTCATGATAAGTCACAATTTGTATGGTTATAGTCAAAAACAGTAAGGGGAGAAATGATATGAGAAAGTTTGTGACAGGTCTAATTGTTAGTACTATGTTGGTTGGTGGTGTCGCTCATGCAGAAAGTAATACCGAAAGTAGTAACCAAGATTGGGATAAACCTATTTTTATACAAGGCGAAGACTTAGAAGGCGAAAGCTTAGACGAAACTGAGAAAAAGTTGAACGTTAAAGATGACTATGAAACATTTAAAGTTGGTGTAGACGATGTTAGTAACTATTTGCCATCTAGTAGTAATCTTAGTTATATCTATTCAAGTGCTACTATAGAGAAAAAAAGCTTTAGAAATGGGGTAGATGTAACAATAGACACACCCGAAAAT
The DNA here is from genome assembly GCF_017893435.1 of Staphylococcus sp. GDB9P120P. NCBI lineage: Bacteria > Bacillati > Bacillota > Bacilli > Caryophanales > Staphylococcaceae > Staphylococcus > Staphylococcus sp. GDB9P120P. Next base: position 5,812 of record NZ_JAESNB010000020.1, on the reverse strand, counting down.
ATTACTAAAGTGACTACAGAACAATATCGTAATGCAGCATTAACCGCTGGTATACAGAAAGCTGATATTCACATAGCATCTGTAGAAAAAGTAACAGGTGAAGGTGCTTTAGCTGGTATATATAAAGCATATGAGGAAAAAGGTAATAGTTTAGATAATAAAGACATTCAAAGTGCAAATGAAGAACTAGAAGACATTTCTAATATATCAGAAGAAAATAAAGGCAAAGATGGATATTCAGATGAAGCTTTAAATGCGAGTATTGCTGATATTAAAAAAGAACTCGCTGATATACGAAAAAAACAAGATGAACAACTGTCACAAGATCAAGTGGAAGATGCAGTTAATAAAGTGTTAGATGAAAGAGGACTAAATAAGACGTTAAGTGACAACCAAAAGCAAGTAATAATTAAAAACATGGTGAATGTAGCAAATTCAAAAGCGCTTAATGATAATCCTAAAGACTATTATAAAAATGCTAAAAGTGTAACTAAAGATATACAAGGTTATGCTGGTGAAAAACTAGATCAAGCAAAAGAAAAAGCTGGAGAATTAAATAATGATAATGACAAAAACTTAGTAGAGAGCGCTTTGGACTTTATCAAAGGAATTTTTGATGCATTAAGTAATCTCATTCAAAACATACTAGATTTCTTTTCAAATATATTCAAATAATCTGTAATAAAGCCCCTTTTTAGGGGTTTTATTATCTGTTATGTTTACAAAGAATATTAAACGAAATATAATGAATCTATATATGAATGTAAAAAGCGAGGGAAATCTATGGCTAAAGACTATAAACAACAAATGATTATGTATTTAACAAAGGATAATAGAGCGAAAATTAATGAATATATATTAGGATATTTAAATGTAAAAGATATTACTAAAGAAACAGGTTTAGATAGATATGTATTTTATACAGCTATTGAAGATATTAATCCAGATATTCCGAAAATTAGAAAAGAGAATAGAAATAAAGTAATGCAAGATATTGAAAGGCAAATCAAAAGATGTATTCCTTTTGAAAACTTAGAATTTGATGTAGGGCAAATTTTTGGAAAAAATAATAAATATGAAGCAGTACCACAATATAAGCAAAAAATACGATTAAGTAATAGATTAAGAATTAATGGTTTTGAATTAACAGACTATCAATTTGTTTCAAAAAATGTTTTGTTAAGTTGGTATAAACGATATAAAACGAGAGAGCAATTAAAATTAGGTGAAATAACAGGGTATCAAATTGCCAAAAAATATAAGCTGAATACAGCTACTGTTTATGGAATTAAAAGAGAAATGGAAGAAAATAAACCTTTATTACATGCAACATCAGAATCACAAGAAGCTATGTTTTTAGAAAACATTGATATGTTTGGGGAATATCAAAATAAAAAAGACATAAAAGAGATTGCAAACAAACATAATGAAGAAGAATGGATAGTTAAAGTTGTTATTGAAACTATGCAGGAATTAGAAGATGTTATAGAAAATTACGCTAAAGATAAATGAGTTGATAAAAATGAAAAGTAGAGTACAAAATCAAAATACCAAGTATTTAACTTATGGATTTGTAGCAGTTATTTTATTTTTCTATTTATATAATTTACTGATTAATGGATTAGACGCAATAACGGGAGCAACACCACATCAAATGTTAGAAGTTGGGGCGTTGACTGAATCATCAAACAAATGGAAGCTACTTAGTTCGCTATTTGTACATGGATCAATAGGTCATTTGCTTATGAACATTGTATTACTAATCATACTTGGAAACATAGTGAGTAATGAGTACGGGAAAATATTATTTGTAATTATATTTATATTCAGTGGATTGTTAGGTAATGTATTTACAATATTAATAAACCATAGTGTTGTAGTATTTGGTGCTTCTGGTTCTATATATGGCTTTTTAGGGGCGTTTTCAGCGCTTTTAATAACAAATAGGAATATTACTATAGAGCAAGACATTAAGCTTGTATTTGGGGTGTTAATGACCGTCTGTATAAGTGTTATTTACACACTAATTGCTGATAATGTTAATGTAATTTCACATATAGCAGGTTTATTTGCTGGTTTTGTAATTCCACTTATTAGTACAAGTGCAATATATGTATATAGATTATCCGCTTCAAACAAAAATTATAAAAAAGGCTAAAATAAATGAAAAATAGCCTTTTTTATTTTAATTAATATTTACAAAAGTAATTGAAAATAATATAATTAATTAAGGTTCACTAACAGATGAAGTAACTTAAGAGGTGGCACGTAAATGGAAATTAAAGAATATGTAGAAATAAATGTACAATTTAAGAACATAAATAAAGAAATATACGAAATGTTAGAATTAACACATTCGCATATCACTATATTGTACTATGTATATGTGTCAGCAGAAAAAAAGATTGATTTAAGTGAAATCGAAGAAAAAATGAGAACGAATACTAGTATATTAAATAGACAAATTAAAGAGTTACAAAAAAGAGATTATATTACTAAAAACAGATATGAAAGCAATTTGAGAAAAGTATATTTAACAATGACTGATGAACAATATATGAATGTAAAAGCTTTGATAGACCTCGTAGAAGAATACTTACAAACGTACAATAATAATTTGTTTAAAAGGGGTTAAGGTTAATGACAAATAAATTAATAGAATGTGGGGACATACAAGTATCTAAAGCAAAAAAAGATAATTTGTTAATAGTAAGTTGCAATGGAGCATTAGCTGGTACAGGAAGAACAGAAAGTAATTTATATGTTGATGAAGAGCGAGCGATTATACACTTATTTGATGATTTAAGACATACCTCTACCTCAATTATGAGTGTGGTGAACACTCAATTTGTCATTGAATTAACATCATTATTAGGAATTGAATATAATAAGTATAGAGTTATTGTTTATTATGCTCCTATTAAGCACAATCCTTTTATTGTCGAGTTTTTAAAAGATGAAAATGAATTTATCGAAGTTAGAGAAAGTGATATATTTGATAAATTCTATCAAATGGCAATGAATAATGAAAAAATTATAAAATAGAAAAAGACTATAAAACAAGTCGTAATGAGTCTTGGAAATCCGCTTCAAAAGATAGAGTGTTAAAGGATAAATATCATATTAAGCAAGTACCTACACTTTATATAAATGGAAAAAAAGTAAAAGATGTATATGATTATAAAAATGTAAAACAAATGATAGACAAAGAACGGTAGGTGTGAGTGCATGGCAAAGGGTACTTTAGAAGATGTAACAGAAAATCCTAATTTGTATAAGATTAGGTTAGTATATAAGCAAAGAAGAAAATATTTTAAGCTACCGACACTAAACCTTATTTTAGGACTATTATTATATGGATTAACGACTTATATAGCCCAAAGCGTTATTTTAAGTGCGAGTATTTGGTTTTTGACTATCATAATAGGGATTTACGTTTTAATGAAATTTAAACAATGTAGAGAGCTAATCGGTAAATTAATGACAGAGGAAATTAACAAGCAAAATACTAATACGAAAAAGAAAGTCATTGTTTTATCGAAATGGGGAGATTGGAAACTATACACATTAATTATTATTAATATAATAATTGCCAGTCATTGCTTAACATTAACCTTATAACATTAAAAATTGATCTATTTGGCGATATGCTAATAGGTCATTTTTTTTGAAATGTAAGACTGTAATAATATATAAGGGTTATAACAAACATGTAGGCAATAAAAACCTACATTTAAGCATAATATTAAGAAATATTATTGTAATTATATTTCAAAACAATTTACAAAAAATATCAAAAATAATATAAAAAGTGTTGACGCGTACATAAATGTACGATATACTAGGTTTATCAACAAAAGGGAGGTGAACTTTTTGAAACGAAGTGATAAGCACCAAAAAAAGCCAGACAGAGAAGAAGAAATGAAACTACTAACTTCCATTTTCCAACTACTCACAGCAGTACTTACTTTCATTAACATTCTTCTCACAATCATCGCAAGATTATAAAAAAAGGGGGGCTACCCCCCTTACTATTTAAAAATGAATAGGGGCGTTGATATAAATGAATAACACTAAAATAGATTTTTTATTAAGTGCTATAGGTCTATTGGTAAGTATCGTATGCTTTGCTATATTGTTAATATATTGTTTTAAGTAAAATCACTTCGTAAATTAAAAGGTTCACTTTCAAATTGAAATATAAGGGGATATAGCGATGAATGTAATTGACTGGTTTCAAAATATAATACAAGCAATCATAAATTATGTGTTTCTAGCTATACAAACACCAGCAGTACTTGGGGCAATCATAATATTTTTAATTATTATGGTTATAACGGGTAATATAAAAAAATGAAAGGGTGTTAAACGATGAAAAGAACTGAAAAAAACAAACAGTATTACGAACAAGATAGACGTGAAGAGCGTAACCACCGTTCACAATATGAGCAAGAACAAAATTACAATGCACAAAATGATGATAAGAATAAAAGGCTTGAAGAGTTCTACAACCATAAAAAGTTAGAAGAAGAAAACAAAAAGAATAAAAAGCGAAATAAATGGTTAGGGTTTGGATTAATTATCCTACTTATCATTATAGCTATATTCGTATTCAAATCTTGTACTAATAGCAATGAAGATGTGAATCAAGAAGCAACAGATAATCAAACACAGGAGCAACAGCAACAGCCAAATAACAACGATCAATATGTACAACAAAAAGATGAAGAAATTCAAAGTCAAATCAAAGATACAAAAGATAGTATTGAAAATTCAAACGAGAATACAGATTCAAAACTTCAACAGTTGAAAGATGAAATCAGTAACTTGAAAGATAATTCAAACGACCAAAAAACAGATAAAGTAGCAAATGAGTATGAAGACACTGTAAACAATCTTGATGAAGCCAAACAAGCCAAAGATAATGGTGATGATAGTAAAGTTAAAGAAGAATTAGGTAAAGTGAACGATAAACTAGATGAAATAAAAGACAAAATAGCTTCATATTTTGAATAATATAACTAGGAGCATGAATATGGATAAAGTATTGACGATAGGCGTAGAAAAGAGAGATACAGCATTTTTAATTAAAGAATCAATAGCTGGCAAGAAATATTTTGATGATATGTATAAGCAATTGAATGGAATTGTAAATGGTGGAGATTATATATACCTAACAAACGAAACAGGGGAAATATACTTCTATGTAAAGACTGATGCTATTACATTCTTTGAATATGAAGTAATAGAAGACTAGTAAGTGGTATTTACTTAAAGGAGAGTTAAAATGAGTATAATGAATATAGTGATGATAACCATAGGAACAATAATAATCGTAAGTGCATTTGTAATTATTTTAACGTCTATCATTTTAGAAATCATATTAAATGTAAAAAAACGAAAAAGCAAAACACTAATCCCAACAGAAATAGAGGGTCAGTATGAAGTTAAATATAATGTTTCAGAAAAACTATTAAGTATAAGTGAGTTGTTTTCAAACTATAAATCGTTTGCTAAAATAGGATTCTTATTCGGTGTGGGTTGTATAAGTGTACCATTATTACAAATGCTACTAATACACTACCATATACCTCCTAAGTAATTAAAAGCTAGAGAAATCGCAGCACTCAAGCAGAGTTAAGCCCCACCTTATTAAAACGACAGGAAGATTTAATTTTTAAAGCCATTATGTTAATATAAATGTACAAATGAGTTACAACTAGTATATACACCCCCTCACACGCCACCGAGCTAATGTGAGGGGTTTTTCATATGGTATTATTTAACAAAAAGTATTAAAAATAACACATTT